>JALGZK010000001.1 GCA_025774935.1 bacterium
TACCCTGCATGGCCGGGTCTTCCCGACGCGAAGCCGATCTGACGATGGTTACCTTGTCGTGGAGTCCGTCCGAATCGAGCTAGAGGTCGGTTGTCCGGCGGAGCACCTCGATGTACTGGAAGAGGAGAAGGAGCGCGTGCGCGAGCACGGCTGCCCTGCGGTCGGCAGCGTAAGCAAGCCGATCGGAGTAGACATCAGCGTGGTCAACACGTAGCAGCCTCAGGGATCAGCGCGCTTGTCGCGGTCTAACTAGCGAATGCAGCTGTCACCCGCTCCGCCGCCCGGACCCCCGTGACAGCGCCGCAGCAGTGCCCTGGGCGGCGTCGCTTCGGCCCTGTCACGTCACCTGCAAGGGGGGCCGCCTTCGGCGGCCGGCACGTGCCGCGCCACCCTTCACGCCCGCAGCTGATTCGCGATTCGTTAGGCACCCCGGGAAGCGACATGTCGAGCTTCGATGCGACAGAAGACCAAAGGAGACTCGTACTCCCAGGCGACGCGCTTGTGAAGGACGCCATCGCGGCTTGGACGAGAGGCGTCACCATTGCCGCGCCAGCTCAGGACGTGTGGCCCTGGCTGGCACAACTGGGGGCTGACAGAGCAGGCTGGTACTCGTATGACTTCATTGACAACGGCGGGAGGCCAAGTGCGAGAGCCGTCCTCACTGAGCATCAGGATGTTGTCATTGGCCAGGTTCTACCAGCTCTTCCCGACGCGGAGGATGCCTTCGTTGTGGCGGACGTGGTTCCTGGGCGTACTCTGCTCCTAACGGTCCCCGGGCAGGATGGAGCTCCCATCGTGAGCTGGGTGTTTCACCTTAGCGAACTGGACGAATCGACGACACGTCTGGTCGTACGGGCGAGAGTGTCTGCGGCTTGGCGTGGCCTCGCACGCGGCGCGGCTGCTGGCGACGGCAACCTCCTGATTGAGAAGGTGTACGGGGGGCTATCGCTTCTTCCGGGGTTCTTGATGATATGGGCGGCAGGTCTTGGGCACGGGTTCATGGAGCGGCGAATGCTGCGTGGGATCAAGTGGCGTGCCGAAGGGCGCTACAAGTGAGCGGTCTGAGGGTCTTTGGACTGCCCGCTCCCGGGGTGCCTAACTAGCGAATGCAGCCGACGCCCGCTCCGCCGCCCCCGACGGCTGACATCGGGGCACGAGGGAAGGCGGCTTCGCGCCGCCAGTGTCACACGCGCTGCACGCGGCCTTCGACCGCAGCGCGTCCGCCACTGACTGGCGCAGCTGATTCGTGGTCCCTTAGGCGGGCGCCCTGCGCTTCGATGACTGGATGTGATTGGAGGAGAAGAGCGGAATGCCAGCTACAGAGCACGTTGCGATGGTAGTCAGCGGAGTGACTGTCGCCGGTGCCGCTGTCGGCATCGTGCACAGCGTGGTAAGCCTCAAGAGGGAGAGGCGCGAGGCAAAGGAGAGGGCGTGGCGAGAGGCGATGCCGGAGGCAATCCGGAACAAGGTGGGCCTCTATCAGCCGTCGCCGGGCGAGATCGATCGGTTCCTGGCGGAGCACCGTGCCTACGAGAGCCGTCGGTCTGAGCAGGTGTCCTCCTCGCCGATCTCGGACCCACGGGATGCCCCGCGCGTGGCTTCTCCTCAGCCCTCCCGGACGGTCGTCGATGTTGTCAGGGAGCTCTTCGAGCACGAGTCGATGTGGGTACGGCGAATCGCCTATCTGTCGTTGGTTGTGATTGTGGCGCTGGTGTTCTTTGCGGTCTCGTTTGCGCCGCGCTGAGATCGTGGGGAGTATTGCGGGCGCCGCCTAACTAGCGAATGCAGCTGTCACCCGCTCCGCCGCCCCCAGGCCCCGCTGACAGCGCCGTTGCACCGCCGCAGGCGGCGTCGCTAACGGCCCTGTCACGTCAACTGCAAGGGGGGCCTCGCTGCGCTCGACCAGCACTTGCCGGGCCAGTGCCTAGCGCAGCTGATTCCCGATTCGTCAAGCGGATCGGCACTCGAAGAAGGAGGCGGAATGCGTCGAGTTGGCGAAAGGACTCTGAGTCGGACGATAGCGTGCCGGTACGAGTTTGCCTGCCTTGAGGACGGAGGTTGTACGTCGTGCACGATCGAGCGACTCGGAGATGCTCTGGGTCTGATAGTGGCGGACGCCGTTCACGAGAAGTGCCCGTACTTGGAGGGGTCCGGTGAGCGCCAACTTTGCGTGTGTCCGACGAGACGCGAGTTGTACGTACGCTATGCAGCGTAGACGGCCGACCGCCTAACTAGCGAATCCAGCTGACGCCCGCTCCGCCGCCGCCCGGGCCTTCTGACAGCGCCGTCGCACCGCGGCAGGCGGCGTCGCTAACGGCCGTGTCATGTCAACTGCAAGGGGGGCCTCGCTGCGCTCGGCCGGCACTTGCCGCGCCAGTGCCTGGTGCAGCTGATTCGCGATTCGCTAGGCGACATGCACATCGGGGTGTACTCTGAGCTCTGACGGCTGGCAACCGAGGAGCCTGGGAGGTGAGCAAGTGAGAATCTGGTGTCGAGTCCTGGTCCTGTGTCTGGTCTCGTTCACCGGGATCTGCTCTGGTTCAGACACGGGCTCTGAGGGTGGAGCTTTGTCCTTTCCCGATCAGCTGCCCGACGCCCTGCCGCACCAAGGAGTCGCCATTGCTCGTGAGAACGTCGATCAGCTGGTGCAGGCGGCGGTAGTTCCATCAGGACCAGCGGCAGCGTTCTCACCCCACGGGGGGCTCTTGGCCACCGGCAGCCACGATGGCGCAGTCGATCTGTGGGATCTGGGCGATTGGCAAGCGTCGCGAAGGGTGACTGTTTCCGGGGGAGCAATATGGCGCGTCGCGTTCTCTCCCGACGGCATGCTGCTAGCGAGCTGGGGTGCAGATGGCCTTGAGTTGACGGAGGTCGCCACGCTCAGGAGCACGCTGTCGGTAGCGGCGGGCAGTAGCTGGGTATCAGCCGTGGCGTTCTCGGCAGACGGTCATGTGGCATTCACCGGAGATGGTGAAGGGAACATCGACTCCTGGGACCTAGAAACCGGTAGCAGCGTCGCGTCGGTCGCGGCGCACGCGGGCCCTGTGATGTCGCTAGCCGTATCGCCGGATGGAAGGCTGCTCTACTCGGGCGGGGGCGGGGGGGATTCGCGGATTCTCGTGTGGGACATCAGAACTCTGGAGCAGATAGGCAGCCTCGCGGGACATGAAGTCGATGTCCATGACTTGGCCTTCTCTCCGACTGGCGGAGTCTTGGTGTCAACGGGTAACCTGAGCGTCGTGAGGACCTGGGCTGTCCCCGATGCGGAGCATCCCAGGACACTCGAAGGGCATCAAGGCAACGTGTTCGACGCGGGCTTCTCTCCCGACGGCAGCCTGCTCGCCACGGGTAGCGATGACGGCACGGTGGCCGTTTGGGACGTTGAGCGAGGGGTTGTGTTGCGGGAACTCGAACATCAAGGCGAGGGCTTCGCGGCAGCGTTTTCGGCGGATGGTTCCGTCCTCGCGACGCCGGGGTCGGACGGCACTATAGTGCTCTGGGCAGTCCCGGACAGCACATCGGTCGTACCGCGGTAACCGGAAGCCGCGTAGGCACGACCGCATGTCGCCTAACTAGCGAATGCAGCTGACCCGCGATGCGTTAGGCTGCAATGCAGGAGGGGCAGTATGAGACGGCTATACCAGGTGGCTGTTGCCTCGCTCGTTCTGGTAGTCTCTGGATGTCCCGCCTCAGAGCCGAAGGCCGAAGAGGGGGCGCGACAGTCGAAGCCAGTGATGACGCAGGACTCCGCATCTTTCGAGGATCAGGTGATGGAGTACCTCAGGGCCTTTCCCTATCAGGAGACCTATAGGTACGTTCTGCTGTACACGGGAGGCGATCCGGCGAAGTTCAATACGTGGGTTCCTGGAGGAGAGCCTTCTCTAGTCAGAGCGGGCGAGGACCCAGTGGTGCGAATGAACAATGACACCTTCTATAACGGGGCCTACTTGTATCTCGAGGACGGGCCGGTTGTCATCAGCTCCAGTGCCGCCACTGAGGATCGCTTCTACTCTTTCCAGCTGATGGATGACAGGAACGTCAACTACAGGAACATCATTCACCCGGACGGTGACTACACTTTCTACTACGGTGAGAGGCCGGACCAGATTGAGGGTCAAGCGATCGAAGTGCCCTCTGTTCTCTCTGTCGTCGTTGCTCGCATTGAGGTGAAGGACAAGGAGGACCCTCAAGATGTTGCCGCCGCGAAGGCTGTGTACGAAGGAATGACAATCACGGCGAACCGACAGGTAAGTGGATTCCCCCAACTCGACCTGCTCAGTGAGTACCCGGCTGAGGTCGCCGCTGAGGCCGATCGCCGTATGGACGAGGCGTTCGCAACAACACCGTTTCCGCAGCTTGTGCTACGTCACGGAGCAGAACTGGGCGTGGATGTCTCGTATGTCAGTCACGCGGCTGCGACTAAGCATGCCTGGGGAGCGCCTGACCCTTCGCACAGCAGCTATGAGAGCCTCTTCTTCGACGTAGACGGAGAGGAGATGTTGGGGAGCAAGGGCACGTACACGGCGACGACGGGGGAGCCGCCGGTTGGTGCGTTCTGGTCGGTCACAGTCTACGACACGGATAGAGGTGGATTCCTTCACCCCAACGAAGATGACCGGCATCACATCAACAACACGACGGCCGTTCGGAGTAGCGATGGAACCGTGACGCTCGTGTTCAAGGAGAACTGTGGAGCATCTGATTCGAACTGCCTGCAAGTCCCCGCAAGCAGATTCGACGTCGCGATCAGATACTACTTGCCGCATGAAGAGATAATCACAGGAGACTGGACTTTCCCTGGGATTCGGCTTCGGGCAGACCAGTAGCTACTTGTGCGCTCCTGGTCGTCGAGCATGTCGCCACCGAGCTGTTCTCGATTGCAGTCTAACTAGCGAATGCAGCTGACACACATCGGTGTCACGCGTTCTGCATTCGCACAACGCGCGCCACCTCGCCCGCAGCTGATTCGCGGTCCGTTAGGCGGCACCTGAGAGAGGAGGCAGATGTTGGCTGAGAACGGGACCACCCAGGGGACAGATGCCACCGAGATGTGTCCCATGGGTTCAATGTGCAAGGGGATGATGGAGAAGCCAGGGTCCGGGTTCCTCTTGATGATCCCCGGCATCTTGTTGGTGCTGGGGGGTGTGCTGATCCTCGTTGAGCCGAGGATCCTCTTCTGGCTCGTCGGAATCGTGCTGATCCTAGTAGGGCTCGCAGTGTTGTTCTTTGCTGGCTTCATGCGGAGACTGAGCGCTCGGGCCGCGAGCACCGAGGTGTGATCCAGCAAGAGCAGTCTTATTGCAGTGGTCCTGTTCTAGGTGCGTACCGGCGCGGTGCCGCCTAACTAATGCAGCTGTCACCCGCTCCGCCGCCCGGACCCCCGTGACAGCGCCGCAGCAGTGCCATGGGCGGCGTCGCTTCAGCACTGTCACGTCAACTGCAAGGGGGGCGCCGTCGGCGCCGGCACATGCCGCGCCAGCGCCTGGTGCAGCTGATACACGATTCGTTAGGCACACAGCGCAGTCGATATGGGGGTGAACATGAGGCGTCTCGTGGGTGCGTTGCTGTTCGTCTCGCTCTTATTCGTCCTGTTGGCGGCGTGCGCAACATCCGAGCTGCAAGCTCCGGCACCGGCGCCCAATGGGATTGAACTGCCAGCGGACTATGCTAGCTGGCAACTCCTGGCGACGTCCTGCAGATCTGACAATGGGACGCTGAGGGCGATCTTGGGGAATGACGTAGCGGTCGAGGCAGTGAGCTTAGGCGAGACCAATCCGTGGCCCGACGGTGCGATTCTCTGCAAGCTCGTCTGGAAACAGGCACAACTGGAGGAGTGGCCATCCGCCGGGGTGCCCGGTGAATTCGTTCACGTGGAGTTCATGTTCAAGGACTCATCGAGTTTCGCCTCCACAGGAGGCTGGGGTTTCGCGCGCTGGCTCGGCCTAGAGCTGCGCCCTTACGGATCAGACGCCAGCTTCGCGACCGAGTGTTTCAGTTGCCACCAGCCGGTCGCCGGCAACGACTACGTCTTCACACGTCCCGCGCGCCTGCCGTAGGACGACTGCGCTGGTGCCTAACTAGTGGATGCAGCTGACGGGCTTGGGTGTCACCTCACCTCCAAGGGGGCCGCCTTCGGCGGCCGGCACGTGCCGCGCCAGTGCCTGGTGCGGCTGATTCACGATTCGTTAGACAGCGGGAGGGACGTATGGAGATAAAGAACTCGGCGGTTGGTCTGATTCTGTGGCTGGTCGTCTCCATGGCGGCGGGCTGGATTGGGTCCAGGTTCGTGCCTGGGGAGTGGTACGCGGCACTGGCTAAGCCGAACTGGAACCCGCCGAGTTCAGTGTTCGGCCCGGTGTGGTCGATCTTGTACGTCCTCATGGGTGTTGCGGCTTGGCTCGTTTGGCGACGAGCCGGCTTCAGTGGGGCTCCGGTCGCACTTGGTTTGTTCTTGGTCCAACTGGTTCTCAATGGAATGTGGTCGTATCTGTTCTTCGGCATTCGTCAGCCAGGTTTCGCCTTCGTGGACATCGTCGTGCTGTGGCTGGTGATCCTGGCAACCACGATCGCGTTCTGGCGCGTGTCGCTCCCGGCAGGGCTACTGCTCTTGCCGTATCTGTGCTGGGTTGGCTTCGCGACCGCACTGAACCTTCAGCTGTGGCGGCTGAACCTGTGACCGCAGGCAGGCCCGCCGTCTAACTAACGAATGCGCCCGACGAGCTTGGCTGTCACGCCAGCTGCTTCCGCACCTGTCGCGCCAGCCTTAGCGCTCGCAGCTGATTCGCGACTCGTTGGGCGGCAGCGGGCTCGGTGAGCTCGAGATAGGAGTTCAAGTGGAGACCGGAAGCGCTCAGCAGCGCTCTGACCTCGAAGACACCATCCGCCGTGTGCTGGATCGCAACCGGCTCGCTGTGCTAGCTACTCAGCATCGTGGTCAACCACACGCGAGCTTGATGGCATTCACACCGCTGGACGGTATGCGGCACATCGTCTTCGCAACCTACCGCGGCACACTGAAGCATCAGAGCCTCGCAGAGAACGGCAGGGTAGCCCTTCTAGTGGACGACGGTGCTGGCGACGCCACCTGTTCAGGGAGACGCGTGGTTCTCACGGCAATCGGCGAAGCGATTGAGATACCCGAGGAGGAGCGGTCGGCTCACGTGGCAGCCCACCTTGCCCGACACCCGGACCTGAAGGAGTTCCTGCGCTCGCCGGACTGTGTGCTTGTGCTCGTGGCCGTCGGAGCGTATCAAGTGGTGGGCGGGATTGACGATGTGCAGTGGTATCACACGGATGTCCCGGCTGCCGCCTGACTAGCGAATGCAGCTGACGGGCTTGGGTGTCACGTCAACTGCAAGGGGGCGACCTTCGGCGGCCGGCACGTGCCGCGCCACCCTTCACGCCCGCAGCTGATCCGCGGTCCTCTAGAGAGCATCAGGAGAACGCTACATGGACGAGTTGTTCGTCAATATGCCGGAGTGGCCTAGCTTGGAAGATCTTACACTATCTCAGGAGTATCTGACTGAACTTGGCCGAGTTTCGTACGCGTACTCGGCACTCGACAACGTTGTCACTTCGTGCGTCAGCGCCTTGCTCAGTCCTGACTCGACCCTCGGCAGTATCGTGTGCTCGAAGCTGTACCTCAGACCCCGATTGCCCGTGCTGGCCGCGCTGGTTCGGTATCGCTATGGCGACTCGGGGCTGCTGTCAGAAACGCACGAGATCATCAGGGCCGCACACGCCGCGTGCGAGAGCAGGAACCGACTGATACACTCGATCTGGGTTATCAGCCACAAGCCAGACGAGGTAGGTGGCGTGATGCACGCGGCCATCAAGCCAGCTCTCTCGGCGAAGCACAGCATCCGGTACGATGGACGCGAGATTGCCCCCGGTGACATCAGAGCAGTCGCCGAGCAACTCGACGTTGTTGCCGGTCGCTTCTGGCGGCTGCACCCGCGGCTTGGGTCGGAATCAGTCGCGAATACTCCGTGGTGGGAGGAACTCCTTGATGACAAGGAGCGGGACGATGTCCCCGAGGGGGATGCTGGGGCTCCCTAACTAGCGATTGCACCCGACGACCTTGTCTATCACGCCGGGTGCTCTCGCACCGGTCGCGCCAGCCGTGACACTCGCACGTGAGACGCGATTCGTTGGGCGTCTGCCTGCGTGGGACAGCTCAGTGGCTTGGCGCAAGCGAGAGGAACGTTATGAACTCTTCCTGTCGGATAGCTAGGTTTGTCTGGCTCGCGGGGCTGATTGCTGCGATGGCTGTCTGTCCTGTGCTTGCGACGGCTGCCTTGGATGACGAGTTCCCCGAATCGTCGGGAGTCGATATGGTCGCTGATACGACTCGTGTGTTCCCTGAGGTAACCGGAAGGAATCTCGAGGGTCGTGAGTTCCAATTGCCTCAGGACTTCGAAGGAGATGTGAATCTGGTGCTGGTCGCTTTCCAGAGGGAGCATCAGACACTCGTGGACAGCTGGATGCCGGCTGCAGCCGCCTGGGCGGAGTCTTACTCGGGTCTTCAGTACTACGAGCTCCCGACTCTTGGAAGCGGATACCGGCTGTTTCGTGGTTTCATCGACGGCGGCATGCGTGGGGGCATTCCCGACATCGCCGCCCGCGAGCGGACCATAACGCTGTACCTGAACAAGACCTCTTTCCGCGACGCGTTGGGTCTGGCAAGCGAAGAGACTATATACGCTCTTGTTGTCGATGCCGAAGGGTTGGTCGTTCGGTGTGTCGAGGGTGCGTATTCGGGCGAGAAGGGCGCGATTGTCCAGGAAGTCATCGAAGAGGTGCTTGCTGCACGGGTTCCGGATTCGGTGGATCTGCAGACGCCTAACTAGCGAATGCAGCTGTCAAACTTCGGTGTCACGGGTTCTGCATTCGCACAGAGCGAGCCACCTCGCGTGCAGCTGACTCGCGGTCCGTTAGCCGGCTCGAAGAACGACTGGATGAGAGAATGAGCCCAGAGGCGGCAATCAGGAGCAGTCCCGCGACGGATGAAGAGCGGGCAGATCTCCTGGCACTCATGAGGGAGCATCTGTCCGACCGACTGGAGCAGACCATGGAACTCATGGAGCTGTCGTGGTCGGAGTTCCAGGAGCTCTACCGGAGCCGCGGGCAAGTGCGCACGATCAGGCACGGGCGCGACGTCGCGGGATTCTATTGGCTCGAGGATCGGGGGAGAGAGCTTCACCTGCACGCGATCTTCGTGCTTCCAGAGTTCCGCGGGCGCGGCGTCGGGTCGGCGACGATGCGGCAGATCGAGGAGGAGTTCAGTGCTGATGCCGACTTCATTGAGCTAGGTGTCCGCGACGACAACGCCGGTGCCAGGTCACTCTACAAGCGCCAGGGGTTCGTCGTTGCGGAGACGCTTCCCGATGTGGGCTTTACGATCATGCGGAAGCACATAGGTAACGAGCCGTCTAACTAGCGAATGCAGCTGACGCCCGCTCCGCCGTCACCCAGCCCCACTGGCAGCGCCGTTGCACCGCCGCGGGCGGTGTCGCTAACGGCCCTGTCACGTCACCTGCAAGGGGAGCCGCCTTCGGCGGCCGGCACATGCCGCGCCACCCTTCACGCCCGCAGCTGATTCGCGGTCCGTTAGGTAGCGGCCACAGCGCTGCGCGGGAGATTGGAGTTGGAAGACATGGGAGACCAGGGGACGCTCCTGCGTCCGGCCAGGCGCGAGTCCGAGGAAGGCTTGCTCTTCGCTCGCTACCTTGATGAGGCGGCCGAGGGGTTCTTCGGCTTCATGCTTGGCCGGGACGCTGAGAGCATCATCGCTTCTTCGTTCCTCGAGCCCGGGCACACGCTCTCGCATGAGCATGTGGTGTTCGCCGAGCGACAGGGTGTGGTCGTCGGCATGAGCTCGGCTTACACCGGCGCGCAGCACCGTGCCTTCACGGACGAGCCCTTGAGGCGTGCAGCGGGACGCAGCGCCTTGCGGATGAAGCTCGTGCGGACGCTCCTCGCTCCGCTCTGGCGTATCCTAGACACAGTCCCCGAGGGTGATTTCTATCTTCAGGGCATCGCGGTCGAGCCGGAGCTTCGAGGAGCGGGGATCGGCTCGCTTCTCATGGACGATATCGAGCGCCGCGCGCGAGCGAGCGGGTCAGCCAGGCTCAGCCTGGACGTAGCCGCCAAGAACAAGGGCGCGCGCAAGCTGTACGCGCGGCGCGGAATGGTCGAGTCTTCGGAGTGGCCGAGTCCCCGGTTCCTGCCGACGGTGTTCGTGCGCATGACGAAGAACCTATGATGTTCCTGTGGCCGCGACCTAACTAGCGAATGCAGCTGACGCCCGATCCCCGCCTCCCGGCCCATCTGACAGCGCCGTTGCACCGCCGCGGGCGGCGTCACTAACGGCCCTGTCACGTCAGCTGCAAGGGGGGCGCCTTCGGCGCGGGCACTTGCCGCGCCAGTGCCTGGTGCAGCTGATTCGCGATTCGTTAGGCCTCGCTGTGGAAGAGGAGTCAGGGGATGAAGTCGAGACGTGGCATGCAGCGCGCACTTGCAGTCGTTCTGGCCGCAGTCTGCTTTGCCGCGCTGCTGAGTTCATGCGATGCCCTCTTCGAATCGGACGACGCCCCTACGAACTACTTCGGAGTCACTGTGGATAGCCTGACGTATGAGCCCGCGACGCCGGCAGTCGGTGACACACTGGTCCTTCGGTTCTGGGGTCTCATAGGCCTCGACACGTGCGAACGCTTCTCACACTTCGAGACATTCAGGGACTCCCAGTGGTTGTTGTACGTCGAGGCTTGGGGAGTGCAGACACACGAGACGGTGTGCGAGGACGAAATGCAGTACCTGCAAGACGAGCGGTTACGTGTGTCACCGTTGTATGCAGGACCACTCATCGTGTGGGTACAGCAACCGAGTGGTTTGTCACTCGTCGACACAGTGGACATACAACCATAGGCGCGAGCCCTAACTAGTGTATGCAGCCGCCGAGCTTGGGCGTCACGTCACCTGCAAGGGGGACCGCCCTCGGCGGCCGGCACGTGCCGCGCCACCCCTCACGCCCGCAGCTGATTCGCGGTCCGTTAGGCCGCTGCACAGTCCAGGCGGCAGGGTGTGCGCTCGCGGAGGAGGCGTGACTTGGGAAAGAACGTGACCGCCGTAAGATTGACGTCCGGAACTCTCTTGTCGACTGTGTGCTTGGCTGCGTGTGCGATCCTGTCATGCAGCCCCATGACCGAGTTCGAGGCGGCCGAAGTCCCGCAGACCGCCGCCGGCCTGTGTGCTGCTGCCTACTTCCGTGCGTTCAACTCCGACGGGGATGAGATGTTGAGCGGGTTCCTGCAGGAGTATCGTTCCATTGACTACCTAGAGCAGCACCCGCTCGAGGAGCGCTTGGAGCACCACATTCGACTGCGAGGGATCTTCGGGACGCTGACTCCTGTGAGGGTGGTCGAGAGTCTCGAGGACCAGATAACCCTGCTGGTGGACCCGAGCAAGATAGGAGACATTCTCGTCATGCGCTTCCATCTTGACGAGGAGCATCCTCCCAGGCTCGCGTATGTCACGTTCACTGGGATCGATCACACGGACGTGCCCGATGACTATGTACGCTACCTTGCCACGAGGGCCGCGCCTGTGGCAGCAGAGTTTGGGGAGGATACGGTCAGATCAGTTGCCAGGGCGCTTGCTGACGTTTACGTCTACCCTGAGCTGGGGCGACGAATGGCCGACACGCTGCTGCACCGCCAGGCTCGTGGTGCCTACAGCGACCTCGCGAAGGCCGGTGCACTTGCAGACAGACTCACCGAGGATGCCCAGACCGTGTCGGGCGATCTGCATATCTGGGTCGAGGCGCAGAACCCAATGGCCCAGAGGTCTACAGATCCCATCAATCGAGACGTCGACCAACTCAGGCGCGACAACTTCGATTTCAAGGAGGCCCGGGTACTTCCGGGCAACATCGGCTACATCAGGTTTGACATGATCCACGACGAGGTGGCGGCGCAGGAGGCCGTGGCTGCAGGTCTGGCAGACCTCGCTGACACCAGGGCTCTCATCGTCGACCTTCGAGAGAACATGGGAGGCGAGTGGGGCACTGCTCGACTCCTACTCGGCTACGTTCTGCCCGGCGGCACGATTGTGAGTCGCTCTTACGATCGAGAGGGCGCCCTTATCGATGAACAGTCGGTTCCTCAAGCGATTCCAGGCAGACCCTTCGAACCCGATGTTCCGGTCTACGTCCTCACTAGCGGAAGGACGGGCTCTGCTGCAGAAGCGCTGGCCTACACGTTGAAGCACATGGGCCGGGCGAAGGTAGTCGGAGAGGTCACGCGTGGCATGGCCCATCCCTCCGAGGAGATCGTTGTCAGCGACTACTTCCGCGTGTCGGTTCCATTCCGCCGGAGTGAGCACGTGCACACTGGAACCGACTGGGAAGGCGTCGGGGTGATCCCCGACATCGAGGTTTCCGCGCCGGATGCCCTGGATGCAGCGGTCCGGGACGCGGCACAGCGAATTCGAGAGGCGCCGTGATGCACCCGCCTAACCAGCGTAAGCAGCCGACGAACTCGCGTGTCACGCGGTCTGCAAGGGGGCACCGCTTCGCGTCGCCGGCACACCCCGCGCCACCCTTCGCTCGCGGCTGATACGCGGCCCGTTAGATGGCGCGGAATGGAGGGTCCGCGTCGGTGACCAGGTGATCCTCGGTAACCAGGAGAAAGGGAGATGCTATCGTAATGAGCAGACGACTTCGAATTGTACCGGCAATCATCATCGCCTGTCTTCTCTTCGGCCCACGACCGGCAAAAGCACAACGCAAGCCGAACATCGTCCTCGTCTTCATGGATAACTTCGGATGGGGCGAGCCGGGCTTCAACGGAGGCGGCATTACGCGAGGCGCGGCGACGCCTCGCCTGGACAGACTGGCCCTTGAAGGCCTCCGCCTGACGAACTTCAACGTCGAGGTCCAGTGCACGCCCTCTCGGTCGGCGCTGATGACGGGGCGCTACGCCATTCGCAGCGGCAACGCCACGGTTCCTCTCGGCGAGGGTGTGTACGGGTTAGTGCAGTGGGAAGTGACGATGGCCGAAATGCTGGCGGAGGCAGGGTACGCGACAGGCATGTTTGGGAAGTGGCACCTCGGCCGCACAGACGGCCGTTTTCCCACTGATCAGGGATTCGACGAGTGGTACGGAGTCCCGAACTCGACCGATGAGGCTGTGTACTCCTCGATACCCGGCTTCTCCGAGAGCGGTGTCCAGGAGACGTACGTGATGGACGCGCGCAAGGGCGACGTGCCGACCAGGGTGCGTCCCTACGATCTCGATTACCGCCCGCTGATAGACCGCGAGCTGACCGACAGGGCGATCGACTTCATGCGCCGTCAGGCTGAAGCCGATGTCCCGTTCTTCGTGTACCTTCCCTATACCGCGACGCACTTCCCAACGCTCCCGCACCCGGATTTCGTCGGGCGCTCCGGCAACGGCCTGTGGGCGGACCTGCTCATGCAGATCGACAGTTACGTTGGCGAGTTGCTGGACACGATCGACGAGATGGGCATCGACGAGAACACCGTCTTCGTCTTCACGGCGGACAACGGGCCGGAAGCTCTGGGCTTCGAGAGCACGAACATGACAGTGGAGACGGCGGTCCACGGGTCGGCCGGGCCGTGGCGCGGCACGCTCTTCACGGGATTCGAAGGCGCGCTGCGTGTTCCGTTCGTGGTTCGCTGGCCGGGGCGTATCGGCGCCGGCCGGTCAAGCGACGAGATCGTCCACGCGATGGACCTCTTCCCGACCTTCGCAACCATCTCGGGAGGCACCGTGCCGGACGATCGGCCGATCGACGGCCAGGACATGTCCGGGTTCTTCCTCGGCGAAGAGGAGACGTCAGGCCGCGAGGGGTTCATCGTCTACATGGGCTCCGAGGTCTTCGGCGTGAAGTGGCGCAACTGGAAGCTGCACTTCAAGGAACAGGACGCGTGGTCCGGCGAACTGCGTACCTACACGATGCCCCGGGCGTACAATCTTCTGGCCGATCCCCAGGAGCGAGACAACGTGCTGTTCCCGAACACGTGGGTGCCGAAGGCGGCTCTCGGCCAGCTCGAGGACCACATCGCATCGTTGAGGGAGTATCCACCGATTCCCAGCGGGGCACCGGATCCGTATGAGCCGCCGAGGTGAAGGCGGAGTTTCAGGTCCAGGCCTTTGCGTAGACCCAGAGCCGCGACATCTAACTAGCGAATGCAGCTGACCCACTTCGGTGTCACGCGTTCTGCATTCGCACCCCGCGCGCCACCTCGTGTGCAGCTGATTCGCGGTCCGTCAGGCAGAGCCCGCTGCGTGAGGTAGCTCCGTTGAGACTGTGGACTCTTCATCCGAGGTATCTTGACTCCCGAGGCTTCTGCGGGCTCTGGCGCGAGGCATTGCTAGCCCAGGCGGTTCTTCTCGGGAACACTAGCGGCTATCGGAGCCACCCACAGCTGGAGCGGTTCAAGCAGCACTCGGATCCTGGCTCAGCCATTGCCACGTATCTGCTTGGGCTCTACGCGGAGTCACTCAGGCGTGGCTACGCGTTCGATGCGTCTAAGATACGAGACCCGAGGGCAAGCGTGCGTCTCTCGGAAACGGATGGCCAGCTCCAGTGGGAGTGGGAGCATCTGCAGGCCAAGCTCCGGGTCCGGGCACCGAGTGTCTACGAATCGCTTGCAGGAGTAGGCTTTCCCGAAGCACATCCGATGTTTCACATCGTGGCGGGTCCAGTACGGGACTGGGAACGTGCAGCGGGCCTGCCTAACTAGCGAATGCAGCAGACGAGCCTGGCTGTCACGTCGATCGCACCGCCCGCTGACGCGGGAGACGCACCCGCCGCGCCAGCGCCCGGTGCAGCTGATTCGCGGTCCGTTAGGCAGAGCGACCTGAGACGCAGCGGAACCAGTGCCCACTGGATGGGGGAGTACAGATGGCAGGCAGCAACCGAGACCTCAATCCGAACGCATTCATGGGTGCTGGCGTGTGCCTCATGGGATCCGGGGTAGCTCTCACCGTAGCACTGAGACAGGGCGGAGCGGCTGCCGTAGGGATAAGCCTGATCTCTCTCGGGGTCATCTTCGCGATTCTGGGCTACACCAAGAAGCGAGAGTTCGAGTCGCGTGACTCCGCGGGTGAAGACGACGATCGGCCGCCTGCCTAATTGGCGAATGCAGCCGACGCGCCTGGCCGTCACGTCGATCGCACCGCCCGCTGACGCGGGAGACGCACCCGCCGCGCCAGCGCCTGGTGCAGCCGTCTCGCGGTCCGCTGGGTCTTGCGAACCGTGCTGAATGGGCTGTAGCTGGACAGAAGTCTGGTGATGGCTGTGGCAGGACAGGTTTGGAGGTAGCCCTTGAAGGCAATCGCATACACCAAGTACGGCCCACCAGATGTTCTTCAACTCAAGGATGTGGAGAGACCAGTCCCGCTCGGTGATGAGGTCTTGGTAGAAGTCCATGCCGCTTCCGCCAACGCCTATGACTGGCACTTGCTGACCGCCGACGTGTTCCTGATCCGCCTCATGAGCAGGGGGCTGTTCAGGCCCCGGAAGACGACGCTGGGAGTCGACATCGCGGGGAGGGTCACCGCGATCGGCGAAGAGGTCACTCGGTTCCAGCCGGGTGACCATGTCTTCGGAGTCGCGAAGGGTGCCAGCGGTGGCTTTGCTGAATACGCATGCGCTCGCGAGGTGGCCCTGGAACTGAAACCGGCCAACGTCTCCTTCGAGGAAGCGGCCGCTGTACCGCTGGCGGCGCTCACGGCTCTGCAGGCCCTCCGCGACAAAGGGCAGATCAGACCAGGGAGCAGAGTGTTGATTCATGGGGCGTCTGGGGGAGTGGGCACTTTTGCCGTCCAGATCGCCAAGTCGTTCGGAGCGGAAGTCACGGCCGTGTGCAGTTCAAGGAATGTGGAGATCGCGCGCTCGATCGGTGCCGACCATGTCGTCGACTACACCAGCGATGACTTCACAAAGAACGGGGAACTCTATGACCTGATTCTGGTCGCGAACGGCAACCGCTCGATTCTCGAGTACAAGCGATCGCTCAAGCCCAAGGCCATCTGTGTCCTAGTCGGGGGAGAAGGTGCCACCATCGCCTCACTCCTGACGGGCATGCTCCTGCAGTGGTGGGTTTCGAAGACCGAGGGCAAGAGGGTCGGTTCCTTTCTTGCGCGTATTGACCAGGAGGATCTGACCTGCGCAAGGGAGCTTCTTGAGTCTGGCAAGGTGAAACCGGTCATCGATCGACGCTACCCGCTGAGTGAGACTGCAGGAGCTCTCCGGTATCTTGGAGAAGGACACGCCCAAGGCAAGATCGTGATAACCGTGGAACACGCAAGCAAGACCTAGCTGGCGTTTGCAGCTGTCGGGCTTGTCTGTGACGCCCGCTGCATGCGCACCGGCCGCGCCAGACCGACGCCCGCAGCTGATTCGCGATTCGTTAGGCGGCTGCAGGGCTTCGACAGTCGTTCCGGGGGAGGCAAGGGAGTGAGAAGGAAGGACAGGCTCCACAGGCTCGTGTCGAGCCATCGGACGCCGGAGGAACAGGCGGTGTGCACTGCCGCCTTTCTGGCAATCCTCGATGGAGAAGCACCGGACGCCGCGGCGTTGTCGTCGGCCACCGGACTCGACGACGAGACAACGTGCTCGGTGCTCGCGCGACTGGCGGAGCGTGGCCTGGTGGTACTGGAGTCCGAAGGAGGCGCGGTAGTCGGGAGTTGGGGGCTCTCCCTTGTTCCCACCCCGCACCGTCTGCGCATTCGCGGGCGTGACTTCCACACCTGGTGCGCATTGGACGCAGTTGGCATCCCGGCCGGGCTGCTCGAGGACGCTACCGTTGAGTCCCGGTGCCACGCATGTGGAGAGCCGGTGCTCGTCGACTTCTTGGCCGGGGCGATCACCCACGCTGAGCCTCACGACGCGCACTTGTGGGTGATTCCGAGCGAGGGGGCGCGCTCAATCGTCGAGGATACGTGACCCCTCACCAACTTCTTCTGCTCGGTCGAGCATCTAGAGCTGTGGCGGGGGGAGCATCCCGATGTGAGCGGGGAGGCGCTGACGTTGCAGGAGGGAGCAGACGTGGGCGGCATATCCTGGTCCAGGGCGAGAGGAGCGTGAGTTACGGCCGTCTAACTGGCGAATGCAGCTGCCGAACTTGGCTGTCGCGCCAGTGCCTGGCGCAGCCGGTTCGCGATTCGCCAGGCCGCCCTCGGTGAATCTGTCAACAGAGCAGCAACGGGAAGGAGCATTGCTGATGGCGTCGATTGAGATGATCACGGAGGATCAGGCTACCGGACGAGTCAAGGAGCTCTACGAGGAGATCAAGTCCCAGCTCGGCATCGACTTCGTTCCGAATCTCTACAAGGCCATGGCTCACAATCCTGCCTATCTGGAGTCCAACTGGCGGAAGGTCAAGGCCGTCATGGTGGAGCCGGGGAAGCTCGACCGCCTCACGAAGGAGATCATCGCAGTCGCCGTGTCTGCCGTGAGCGGATGCGACTACTGACTCTGGGTGCATACTTCTGCGGTGCAGAAGCTCGGGCTTGACGACGAGGCTTTGGTGGAGCTGATGGCTGTCGTGGATCTCTTCAGCGGCTTCGGGAGGCTGATGGACGGGCTTCGCGTGGAGCCGGATGAGAAGCCATGGTACGGGTGAGGCTAGCACGCGGAGTGCCGTTGGCACTCACTGATGACGGGCGGCCTAGCTAGCGAGTGCAGCTGACGGGCGTGGGTGTCGCGTCACCCGCAAGGGGGTCGCCTACGACGGCCGGCACGTGCCGCGCCAGTGCCTGATGCAGCTGATTCGCGATTCGTCAGGCAGCAGGTCACGTCTTGGCACGAGAGGGGAAGAAGGAGAATCGAGTGAGCACGAGTTATCGCTTTGAGATCGGAAGACTCGAGTGTGTCGCAGTGGCTGACGGCTGCAATGACTACAGGGCGGAGCTTCTGTTTGACAATGCCTCAGAAGAGGAGTTGCTCCGGGCGCTTGACGAGAGCGGTCTGGGACCGGAGATCTTGGCCGTCCCTTACACCAGCCTCGCAGTCAAGATAAACGGGCAGTGGGTGTTGGTGGATACAGGCGCGGGAACGAGGGAAGAGGCGGACGTGGGGCACGTGACGCAGAACCTCGTTGCCGCCGGGATAGACCCACTGGATGTCAAGGTGGTGATTCTCACGCACGCACACACCGATCATGTCGGAGGGCTGACGGACGAGGAAGGGAAGCTGAAGTTCAGGGAAGCGCGATACATAATGGGAAAGAGGGAGTGGGATTTCTGGGGAGCAGAGAACCTGAAGGAACGGGGGTGGGAAGGCCTAGTACCGTTCATGGAGAAGAACCTGGGAGCCATAGAGAAGAGGGTGGAGCTGGTCGAAAGGGAGACGGAGATACTGCCAGGGCTGCGAGTGATACCGGCGGAAGGGCACACGCCTGGACACATGGTAGTGGTGTTCTCTTCTGAGGGGGAGCAGTTGTGGAGCACGGGTGATGCACTGATTCACCCGCTCCATCTGGAGCACCTGGAGTGGTACACGGCATTCGATCTGGCTCCAGACGAGGCGATAGAGACGAAGCAGAGAATCCTCGATGAGGTGGGTAAGGGGATAGTGGTTCATGCGTATCACTTCCCCTTTCCCGGGATAGGGCAAGTCGTCCGGGGAGATGAAGGGTGGGAGTGGCGGCCGGCAGACGGGGATTGAGTAGTAGCCGGCTGCCTGACTAGCGCAGGCAATCGACATCCGTCGCTGTCACTCGCGCTGCATCCCGCCTGGTGGCCGGCACGTGCCGCGACAGCCTCAACGCTCGCAGCCGATTCGCGGTCCGTTGGGCCTCGGCCGGCCCAGGGGGAATGGAATGGACCTACTTCGCACACGCAGCCTCGCCGGCACGCTTGATGCCGTCAACGAGGCGATGTTCTTCGACAAGCGCATTCCGAAGGCCGAGGGACGCCGCGTTGCCGCGTGGATCGCAGGCCGGCAGGGCCTGCCCGGGGCCTACGCCGGGATGTTCGCTCCGACCCCCAAGGACTTCGCGGGCGGGATTCGGCTCTTCACTGGCGAGCGCATCTCCTCAGGTGCGGCGACCGGTCACATACTGGGAGAGGAGGCGTGTCGGGCGCTTCTTCTACTGAATGCCGGCCCGAGCGATGTACAGGACGCGCTCGCTCGCGCGAGCCGCTCAATGGACAGCCGGCTCTCCGAGTCTGAGGCAGAGGGCGGCCGGTCTGGCTTCTTCTGATGTGGGGCTTGCACGGCGTCGGTCTGGCGCCATCTGGCAGCGGGCGGTCTGTCCAAGAGACGGGCGCGGCTGGGCGGCGGAGTCGAGTATCTCCGTGAGCACAGGGATGAGCAGGGCCGATGGCATCGCTTCCCCTTCTACTACACGCTGCTAGCGCTCGCTGACGTCCCTGGGCCGCGCGCGACTGAGGAGATCCAGTATGCAGCCCCACGGCTTGAGCGGATGGTCAAGCGACGGGGGCGCGGAGACCAGTTCGACCTGAGGCGGCGGGTCTTGGCTGAGCGGGTTCTAGCGCGGGCCTGACGGTCCTCGGAAGGCCGCGGCATTGCCCGAGCTTCGAAGAGGAGACAGCGGCCATGATAGGACACTGGTGCAGCGGACGGTCTCTGCGCGGGGCACTGGTCGCAGCAGTTCTCTTCGCAGCAGCAGCCACGGTTGCCGCGGCAGCTGACCTTGTGGATCAGGAGAACGTCTCGGGAGACTTCGTTGCTGATCCCGGCCTCAACGCCTTCGCGCCGGTTGGACAGGAGTTCGTCCCGTCGCTGCAGGCGGTCGACTTCGTCGAGGTGTTCATCTCAAACCCGTACAGCAGTCTCACTTCAGCCGTGGGGGTGGAGCTCCACGTGGACACGATCGGAGGTACGTTACTTGGATCGACGGGTGCGACCGAGGTTCCCCGAAGTCACCACGGTCCGATTCGCTGCTCCTTCACAGAGACGGTACAGCTCGACCCTGGTGCGCGGTACGTCTTCCTGATCCAGGAGCTCGCTGGAGTGGAGGTGACCCTCATGGCAACGCCAGACCTGTATCCACAGGGTCGCTTCATCTTCTGGGGAGAGCCGTACACTGAGTTCGACGCGTGGTTCCGCGAGGGAGTGGTCGCGACGGGCACTCCGGCGCCAACAGCTACATGGAGTACGGTCAAGAACCTGTATCGCTAGCCGGCTCCGGCCTTCGTTCCGCCCGTCCAACTGGCTGAAGCAGCTGAGGGGTCTGGCTGCCGCGCCAGCTGATCACGCACCTGTCGCGCTACCCCTCACGCCCGCAGCTGATTCGCGGTCCGTCACGCAGCACGTAGACATGGTGGCGCACACACGAGCCTCGAATCCCTGACCTGCGAGGAGCACGAATGGCCAAATCCCCGGATCCAACAGATGCGATCCGCCGCCAGGCTGTCTCGTTTCCCGGCGTAGCGAAGGGAACGTCCTGCACTCAGAGCGTTCAAGGCCGGCAAGGGCACGTTCCTGTTCATCGGTCCTGGACCGAAGGGGCAGGGATTCAAGGCGATGTTCAAGCTCAAGGCCTCGATGCCGCAGGCGCTGCAGCTGGCCGCGGAGGATCCGAAGCGCTTTGAGGTAGGTTCGACCGGCTGGGTGACCGCCCGTTTCACGGCCGAGGAGCCCTTGCCCAAGCGGATATGGGGGAAGTGGTTGGCGGAGTCCTATGACTTGACGTGCGGAGCGGGACGGACAGCGAAGAGGTAAGTGGAGCCAACCAGTTCCGAACGGAGTCAGGGTGAGTCGCCTGTCGGAGCCGCGCGGTTGGCCTTCAGGAGAAAGGAACCACGGTGGAAGTCCTCATGGGACTCGGTGTCGTCTGCGTAGTGTGGGCCGTGGTGGCGGCGCTGCTCATCGCGGCGGATCTGAGCAAGCGAGGCACATCAGTCAACTTCGTCTGGCTCAGACTGATGATCCTCAAGTACCTGCACGAGTACTCGAAGGTCACGCGAGAGGAGACCGGACGCGTGGGTCCGCTCTTCTATCACTACGTGGTTCCGCTGAACGTCGCGCTGGTCATAGTCGTTGTCCTGGCGATAGCACAGTGGTCCTGAGCCGGGTGTCGTCTGACTAGCGAATGCAGCTGACACACATCGGTGTCACGCGCTCTGCATTCGAGCAACGCGCGCCACCTCGCGTGCAGCTGACTCGCGGTCCGTTAGGTGGCCCCATCCACGCGCGGGTTTGCACGAGAGGTAATGCCATGCCCGAGGTATGCTGGGCGACACCGCTCTACGAGTTCCTCAAGTACTGTGAGGAGACCGAGCTGCCCAAGGTCATCCTGGACTGCGGGGCTGGTGGGGACCGTCCTCCACTCGCTCTCTTCCACAGCTTCGGCTATGCGACCGCCGGCATCGACATCAGTCCAGAGGCGGTCAAGGAAGCAGCAGTATTCTGCGAGAGGGCTGGCACCGACCTGGGTATCTCCGAAGGTGACATGCGAGAGATTCCCTTCCCGGACGGGTCGTTCAGCTTCGTCTACTCCTACAACGCGATTGGCTTCATGACGAAGCCGGACATCGCCATCGCCATGGCCGAAATGCAGCGCGTTCTGCGACCCGCGGGGCTGTGCTACGTGAACTTCGACTCAGTGGACGATCCGGACCGGTCTGAGTTCCGCGAGTCGTCCTTCCTGCGCAAGGTACTGCGGAGTACTCGGTTCGCGCACTTCGAGGATGACGAGGCCGACGCCTACTTCGGCGACTTCACCATCCTCCGCAAGGAAAAGAGGCTTGTCGAGAAGCTGTACGAGGGCGACAGGATCAAGCAGGCGCGCATCGACTACATCGCGCGCAAGGACGGGGCCGTCTAACTGCCGAGTGTAGCTGACGCCCGCCCCGCCGACGCCGGCTCCCAGTCCGTCAGACCGTCTGCGCACTCCATGGGGATCCCGGCAGGGGAGAGCTGTGGGTGCGAAGCGCCTATGCAGGAGAAAGGACGAGGGGACATGCTGACGGTGTTGGTTGCGCACTTCAGCCAGACTGGGAACACGGAGAAGACAGCGCGCGCCATCTACGACGAGGTTGTGTCGGGCGGCCACGATGTCCGCCTCAAGCGCATCGCAGACGTCACCGTTGACGACCTCCCGGAGTACGACCTCGTGTTCCTGGGGTCAGCATGCCACTCGGCGGACCTCGCCCCGCCAGTGCTGGAGATCCTCGAGGCGATTCCAATTGGGTCCCGGCTGAAACTGGCAGGCTTCGCAACGCACTCATGCCCGCGAGCCGAGGGCAACGAGCGTGATCAGTCGCTGCACGAACGATGGGCGTCGGGGTGCCTGCGGTCGTTTGAAGAAGCATACGAGGACACGCGACTTGAACTCCTCGGCTACTTCGGCTGCCAAGGAGCGGCTTCACCCTCGATTGAGGAGTTCATCCACAGCACGATACTGCCGGACGAGGATGAGTGGCAGTCCTTCGTATCGGAGGTGAGGAAGCACCCGGATGCGACGGATCTGCGAGATGCAAAGGAGTTCGCGCAGAGCGTGCTGACCAGGTACAGTAGTGAGCACGAGGGCAGTGATTGAGCAGGCGGTCCGACCAGCGAATGCCGCTGACGGGCATGGGCGTCACGTCACCTGCGATGGTGCCACCTCCGGCAGCAGGCAGGTGCCACGCCATCCCTCACGCTCGCGGCTGGCCCGTGGTCCGTTCGGTTGTTCACGTACGACTGGAATCCGCGTAGGAGGGGCGACGTGCATCTTCGTGCTTGGGTCAGAGTCTCCGTAGCCCTCGGCGTTGTGTTGGTCGCCGGCTGCGGCGTCGATTCGGTAATCAGCGCGCAGTATGAGTTCTCGGACTCCGAAGTCCACAGCTACGCTGTGGGTGACTCGCTCTGGATTGACGCCGACACATTCGTCGGATCGGTCACGTACACTCAGGGGCGTCCGGACAGCGTTCGGGTTACGATCACGAAGTGGGCCGATCGCGAAGGGGACCTTGAGCTGCTTGAAGTGGAGACAGCCCAGCTGGGTGACGAGATCCAGCTGCATGCGTCCAACCCGGAGAATCTCGACGACGTCGCCGTCGACATCGAGATGGTAGGGCCACCCGGCGCGGCTCTGAATCTGGCCACTGGCGTAGGAGCAGTGGACTGCACGGGGCAACCGGGTCCTCGCTGGGTTGCCGACGTGGGTGTCGGCGACATCGAGTTCGCGGTCCCCGCTGATGTGAATGTCTCGGTGGAACTGGCGACAGGTGTCGGAAGAGTCAGTGTCGACTTCGACGTGGACGGCGAGGTGTCCACGAGGCTCGTTGTCGGCATCATCGGGACAGGAGATGAAGGTGACCTTGCCGCCCATGCGGGTGTGGGCGACATCTCACTGGTTCGTCGATAGTCCCGTGCCTGGGCGTGCGCGCATCGGCACGGTGTGAACAACTCAAGTGACGAGGGCAGCTGTCACCCTTCGGGTCACCCGTTCTGCATCCGCACTCTCAGCGCCACCCTTCGCCGCAGCTGATTCGCCGTCCGTTCGAGTGCTGGCGACACGCCGGCCCCTCAGTGGAGGATCATGCGACCATGACGACATCGTCCCCCAGCAGCTCACCGCGCCCGCTGCCTCGTCACGTGGCGGTCATCGGTGCCGCGGGAGGTCTCGGCCGCGGGATCCTCAGCGTGTGTCGTGCCGAGCACATCGGATTCGCAGCCGTCGTCCGCTCACGGCCGGAGCGAATCACTGCCGTCCCTAAAGGCTCTCGCGTCGTTGTTGTCGAGTCTCTCGCCGACCGCGCCGCTCTCACGAACGCGTTCTCTGGCTCGGACGCCGTCGTCACGGCCATGGGCGTAACGTCGGCGAGCCGCGACCAATCGGCCCTGCTCTCCGCCAACATGGCCAACGTCGAGGCGTCGATGGCAGCTGCCGGCGTCGACCGCATCGTTGTGATCAACACGCTGGTCGCTTCCGCGCCGGGGAAGCCTGCAAGCCGGGTCATTCGCTTCTTCTCGTGGGTGCCGGGCAACATGGGCCGCGGCGCGAGGGAGCAACAGGCCGTGGTCGATGCCCTCGGCAGCGGTGCGTTCGCATCGCTTCGCTGGACGCTCGTCCGCGCCTCAGTCAACTCCCGTGGCAAGGACGAGCCCCCCGTGGCGTCTGCGGAGTGGGACAAGACGCTCAACTCCTGGGCACCCGTCTCCTATGAAGCCATGGGTAGGTGGATGCTCGAGGAAGCTGCAGCGAATGAGTTCGTCCGAGTGGCACCGGTTGTGTCGCGGCGCCGGGAATGACGCCGATGTTGACTTCGAGGCAGGCGCGAGGAGAATGGCGGACGAGGTGAACCGTGGCGGGGGTGACGAGCCCGTCTGCGAGCTTGTGGACCTGCCCATCTTCCGCATACAGTGAGAGTACGTCTCCCGTTGGCGCTCCAGGGAGGAGAGATGGGCAAGGCTGTCTTCAGTCACGTCAATCTGATAGCTGAGAACTGGGAGCTGCTCGCCGGCTTCTACCGAGACGTCTTCGGGTGCGAGATCATGCAGCCCGGGCGGGACCTGTCGGGCCCTGACCTGGATGCCATCACCGGGATTCCCGGAGCTCATCTCAAGGGGGCGCACCTCCGGCTGCCCGGGGCCGGAGCGGACGGCCCGACGCTCGAGGTGTTCGAGTACGAGCAGACCGGTTCCTCGGGACCGCGAGCAGTCAACCGGCCGGGCTTCGCCCACATCGCCTTCGAGGTGCCGGACTTAGCCGAGGCGAGGCAGGACGTTCTGGACAACGGAGGCTCGCCTCTGGGCGAGATCGTGCGGATGGCGGTTCGCGGGCGCGGGAGCCTCACTCTCGTGTACATGAGGGACCCCGAGGGCAACATCATCGAGCTCCTGTCGTGGGGTGAGTAGCCGAGCGGATCGGCGGGCGCCGCCCGACCAGCGAGCGCAGCTTGCCGACGTAGACAGATGAGGAGGTATCGGACCGTGCCAGTTCGCATCGTCGTCACAGGCGGGAAGTGCCAGGGTGGCATCCACCCTGTCGGACAGGAGTTCGTCGTGGAGGGAGCCACACCCGTAGGAGGCATGTGCGCGGACGCCTGGAACACCATCGCGCCCTACGTGATGACCTTGCGGCACGGCGGGAACCTCCCCTGGGCAGAACGAGACGGGATGGTCGAGATTCACTGTCCGGACCCGAAGGGCATAACGTTCCTGCTTGAGCGCATCGAGAGAGAGTGAGGCGCCGCCGCAGCGGTCGTCGTCAGTGTGAGGCGATCGCAACGGCAGTGAAGGCAGCGGAGCCGCGATCCGTTGGGCGGGCCGTCCGACTCTGTGTGTGGGAGGCCGAGGAATGCTGGCAGAGGTTCTCGCCAGGCTGGAGGCA
Source organism: bacterium (assembly GCA_025774935.1). Taxonomy (GTDB): domain Bacteria; phylum Joyebacterota; class Joyebacteria; order Joyebacterales; family Joyebacteraceae; genus JALGVN01. Next base: position 25,316 of record JALGZK010000001.1, read on the forward strand.
ATGGGGCACAGGGCGGCGGCAGTTCCGGTCGGACGCCTGGAGGAGCTTCGCGAACACTACGAAGAACTCTCCCGTCGCGGACTTCTCGATGAGCGCATCGCCCGGGACCTGCTGAACGGGCTCACGCTCCGCCCTCCGGAGGCAGTTCCCCGCGCCGGGAGTCTGCTCGTCGTTGCCACGACCGAGCCAGTGGTGTGCTGCACCTTCGGATGGCAGGGAAGTGACGTCCGGATTCCCATCCCTCCGACCTACCTCCAGTACCGCCGGAAGAGCGAAGAGGTTGAGCGGGCGCTGGCAGAGCAGCTGCCGAGGGAGTGCCATGTGACGTCCCTCCTCAACGCTCCTCACAAGCTCCTGGCGGTCCGAAGTGGCCTCGCACGCTACGGCAGGAACAACATCAGCTACATACCCGGCTTCGGCAGCTTCTACAGTCTGACGACGGTGTGCACGGACCTTCCGTGCGACGATGCGGAGTGGTCGGCCCCATCGATGCTGCCGAGGTGCGAGAGGTGCACTAGCTGTGCTTCGGCCTGCCCGACGGGAGCGATACCCGAGGACCGCGTCCTTCTGAGGGGAGAGCTCTGCATCACTTACTGGAACGAGAAGCCTGGAGACGTTCCCTTTCCCGGGTGGCTGGCCGGAGACTGGCACGATAGCCTCGTGGGGTGCCTGCACTGTCAGCTGGCCTGCCCGGAGAACGAGGCGGTTCTCGACCACCGGGAGACAGGTCCGAGCTTCACCGAGGACGAGACAGAGGTGCTGCTGTACGCCGACCGACCCGACGACCTGCCGGACGATCTCACGGAGAAGCTCGAGAGCTGGGACTTGCTGGCCTGGCTGGGCGTTCTGCCCCGCAACCTGGCGGTGCACTTGCCCGGGGCCGACTGACGGACGCCCGGCTGGCGCAGGCATCCGACGAGTCCGGATGTCGCGGCTCTGCAATCGCGCGACGTCGGTCACCTCTCCTGCAGGTGGCTCGCGGTTCGTGAGACTGAGGGCGCTCGAAACGATGCGACACGTGACGAGAAAGACGATCGCCTCACTTGCGCTCCTGGCGATGGTCGCGGGCTGCAGTCACGTTTATCAGCTGGATCCGACAGCGGACGACGCAGTCGATGAGGTGAATAGCGCGGTCGACGGCAAGACCGTTGACATCACGCTCGTGAACTCGACTGTGCTGTGGGCAGAGAGCGTCAGGGTCGCCGCTGATTCAACCCGATTCGTCGTGGTCGGACGCCCTTCGTACTCCCGGCCGCGGGGCTTCGACATCGGCGGAAGTCTGCCCACGTCCGAGATCGAGTCCATTGCGATCAGGCGACACGGAAGAGGTGCGCTCGAGGGCGCCGCGTATGGTCTTCTGATCGGGATTCTTACGGGCGCGATCCTGGGGTCGAGAGATCCGTGGGTCACTGCTGAAGGTGGGGCCTATCTCATTGGTAGGGTCGGGCTTGCTACAGGCTTCGTCTACGGCAGCTTGGCGGGATCGAGGGACGTCTACGACTTCGCCAGTGCGGCCCGCGGGCGGTGACGGGTCGCGGCTCTGATCGTATGAGCACCTGCAGTCGATGGGCAGGTGAAGCGAGGACGGGGGAGCGCGTCCTTCGCGAGGAGACACCGTACTGGCATGGCTCCGATGTCGTGTCTGCCAGCACTGACGGCTTGGGCGCAATGACCGTGCAGCTGGGTTGCGGTTCGCCTGGCATCGCAGGCGGGCCCTCGGAGTCAAGCGCGTCGGAACATCGAGGAGACACTGATGCCCGTACTGAGGTTGCGACGAGCAGTGGGATCCACCCTGGCAGTGATTCTGGCGGCCGCTGCCCTGCATGGTCTCGGCGGGTGCGGGGACTTCGTCACTTGTGAGAACTCCTGGCACAGCAGCGATCGAATCGGAGTGGTCGTGAGTCTCTCCGTGCCCGACACGATAGCGACGCGCGATACCCTCCGAGTGGACCTGGAGGTTCGTCTTGAGTCCAGCGTTTACTCGGAGTACAGGTACACGCAGGTCTATCGGGACGTGGACTACGCGACGATCACGCCAGTCGTGGAGCTGGTGGAGTACGCCGGCACGTGCGATCCCCCGTCGATGGGGGACCCGTATGAAGTGAGTGTCCAGTCGGAGCTGGCCCCGTCGTTCCCCGAGGGGCCTTTCGAGGTCAGGATCCGCCAGCCGGCGGACTCCGTTCTGGTGCGAGTGGTCCAGGTCGTCGACGCCACTGCCGAGGGCGTCGTCACGGAGCCGCACTAGCGAACGCACACGGCGGGTGAGCATCTCGCGGGAGCCGAAGAGGACTGCCAGCGACGCCGGCGCCCCTCGACGGGACATGTCGCAGGTGGTTCGCGTCCGTCAGGCCGTCCCGATGCGCTCGGCAAGACTGTGGGGCGCGCAGGAGGTTCCGTGAGTCCGGAAGTCCGTCAGGCTCGCGACACCGACGTCGATGCGCTTGTCGAGCTCACGCTCCTCACGTTCGTCCCGGTGTTCGACTCCTTCCTCAAGCTTCTCGGACCGGCCATCTTCGAGACGATCTGGCCTGACTGGAGGCAGAGTCAGCGACAGGCCGTCGAGGACCTCTTGTGCGACGCGAGCGACAGCGTTGTGTTGGTGGCCGAGTTGAACAACGTCCCGGTCGGGTTCGTCGCGTACGAGGTTCGTCCCGAGGGCGACACAGGGGAGATTCTACTTCTGGCCGTTCATCCCGACCATCAGAGTCGCGGGATCGGCACCCTCCTGAACGAGCGAGCGCTCGATGGGATGAAGAGGGCCGGTGTGAAGCTGGCCATCGTCGACACAGGCGGCGAGTCCTCGCACGCGCCCGCACGCAGATCGTACGAGAAGGCGGGGTTCACCGCTCTGCCCCTGGTTCGGCATTTCAAGAAGCTGTAGCTGGTGCCCGCCTCGCCAGCCGGTGAGCACCGGAGGAGCCTCACGCAGTCCGACCGGCGAGCGCGGGCGAGCGCGCCTCGCTGGCACAGGTGGAGGTGCTGGGAGGTGACGAGGAACGTGGCACCGGAGAGCCGTGCTGAAGGCCCGTTCGACCGGTACAAGGCGAGCAGTTACAGGGCCTACAACGACAAGCTCCCCGAGCGGTACGACACGTCGATAGCAGTTCGGCTATTCCGGGTCTCCGCGATGGACGACTTCGTCCTCGGACAGCTCGGTCCTGACCTCGGGGCTCTGGCGATCCTGGACGTGGGCTGCGCGACAGGGCGCCTGCTGGATCGTCTGGCGTCCGCCGGGGCACGGCAGCTCGCCGGTTCCGACCTGGCCCCGCGCATTCTGGAGGTGGCGCGGGCGAAGCTCGCTCGACGAGGAGTCGACATTGATCTTCGGGCGGCCGACGCGGAGACTTCGCTGCCGTGGCCGTCCGGCACGTTCGACGTGGTCACGCTGACGGGAGTGCTGCATCACTTCGTCCATCCGCTCATGGCGCTTGGGGAGGTATCGCGCGTGCTCCGGCTCGGGGGGCGCCTGATCGTGTCGGACGCGTGCTTCTTTCCGCCGCTGCGCGAGTTCCTCAACCTGTGTCTCCGAGTCCACCCGCACGAGGGAGACCATCGCTTCTTCGCCCTCGATGAGACCGGCGAGCTGCTGCGGTCAGGCGGTTGGGACGTGATAGTCCTCCGGAGACTCAGCTGGTGGTCGTGCGGTGTCGTCGGAGTTCTCCCGCAAAGGGGAGAGTCATGAATGGGGGCCCGTTCGTTCTACTGGTCGGGCTGTTCCTGCTGAGCCTCGCAGCCTCTCCCGCCGAGGCCCAGGAGGATCTCGCAGTACCTGGCCCGGTCGAGCATGTCTACGCGGTCCGCGACACGGTGGAGCTCAGGGCCTACGTGTTCTCACCCTCCGACCGAGGCGACGACACAAGCGGCATCGTGCTCTTCCACGGCGGTCGCTGGCACATCGGAGACGCGAGGTGGGCGTTCTCCGCCGCGCGCCACTTCGCGGAGAAGGGGATGGTCGCCGTCTCCGCCCAGTACCGACTCTCGGATCAGGGCGCCGTGACGCCCCTCGAGGCCATGGACGACGCGCGCGACGTCATCCTCTGGATGCGCGCCAACGCCGACTCCCTCGGAATCGACACGGGGCGCGTCGCGGCGTACGGCTGGTCGGCAGGAGCGCATCTGGCAGCGTGTGCGGCGATCTTCGAAGAGGCTGACTCGGACTCGATCCTCAGTAGCTCGCCGGACGCCCTCGTCCTCAAGTCACCCGCGGTCTCGCTTGTCGGTGACCGGTGGTTCCAGCGACTGCTCGGGGAGGGGGCGGACGCGAGCGATGCCTCGCCCGACGAACACGTCCGCCCCGGGCTGCCGCCGGTCCTGATCCTGCAGGGCGATGTGGATACGGTGAAGCCGCTGGCCTGAGCGGTACGGTTCTGCGAGCGCCTGCGTGCGGCGGGCAATGACTGCGAGCTCGAAGTGTACGAGGGGTACGGCCATCTGTTTACCCCGGCGGGGATTCCGGACGACGGCGTGCCGCAGTCCGATCCGGACATCGAAGCCGCAGCTTCGGGAAGGACGGACGAGTTCCTGAGGTCGCTCGGCTTCATGAGATGAGGCGCGAGGTCGGGCCGAAGAGGGAGGTGACCGCATGCCGATCCGCACGATCGCGACGCTGCTCGCGTTGACCGCCCTGCTCCTGCCGGCTTCCTCACCGAGGGCGTCCGAGCAGGAGGCGACAGCGGAGACCGCGGCAGAGACCCGCGTCGCGGAGTTCACCGGCGAGCTGCTGCCGGTCTTCTTCGTGACGGACGTGATGCGAAGTGCGGAGTTCTACCTGGCCCTTGGGTTCGAGTTCAGACACTTCTTCGACTACGCGTCTGGTGAAGAGGTAGAGGAGTGGCTCAGCGACGAGCCGCCGATGTGGGCGCTGATGGCAGCCGGCTCTCAGACCTTCGCCCTTCACCGCATCCCGGACAGCGCGGACCTTGTGGTCGGCGGGATGCGTCACTACTTCCTCATGCCGGACGTCGAGAGTCACTACGAGCGGGTCGGGGCGCTGGGCATCGAGACGGGCGAACTGGCTGACCGGCCGTGGATGAAGCTGTTCTCGGTGACGGATCCGGACGGCCATCTGATCTTCTTCGGCACCGAGAAGTGACGCTCGGCAGGGGCGGCGGCACCGACGACGCAGCGGCCTCGCTTCCGGCAGCGCGGTCCAGGCCCGCGCCGGGCGCGACCGGTCGGCGAGGAACCGTCGCGCTCTCGCTGTCCGGAAGCAGAACCTCGACGGAGCGACCCGATGGAAGACGAGGCCGACCGCCTCTTCGAAGAACTCGATGAGGACTGCCACCGCACCGGCGGACCCGACCTGCACGCATCGCTCACCGTGCGACCAGCCACCTCGCAGGATGCCGAACCACTCGGGCGGTTGTCGGCGGAGCGGGAGGGCGGCGATGCGGGGGAGCACCGGGCTGCCTTCACGCGTGCAATAGAGAGCGACGAGCACGGACGCAGCTCGCTCGTCCTGGTTGCCGAAGTCGAGGGCGACGTCGTAGGCTTCGGGAAGGCGAGGCATCTCGGGGAGTCGCGTTCGGAACAGGGGGATGTCGCTCCGGAAGGATGGTATCTCACGGGCGTAGTCGTCGACTCGCGATTCCGGCGGCGGGGAGTGGGCTCGCGGCTGACCGCGGAGCGACTGAAGTGGATCTCGGAGAGGAGCCGCTTCGCACACTACTTCTCGAACGCGAGGAACCCCGTCAGCATCGCGCTTCATGCGCGGTTCGGATTCGTGGAGGTGGCCCGAGGCTCCGAGTTCGCGGGCGTGACCTTCGTCGGAGGCGAGGGAGTCCTCTTCCGGGCGGACCTCACCGGAGACGACGAGAGAATCCCCTAGGCAGAGAGGCAACGAGTGCAGATACTCAGGCGCGAGGGAGCTCCGCGGTACGTTCGGAAGGCAGGCATCGTCTCCTTCCTTCTTGTGTCTCCCCGGACCTCCGCCGCAGAACACCTCACGACGACGCTCGTCGAGATCGACCCCGGCGGCGAACAGCGCGTGCACAGCCATCCGCCGGAACAGGTGTACTTCATTCTGGCCGGGTCGGGTCTCATGACCGTCGGTGCAGAGACGGAGACGGTGACCGCCGGCGACTGCATTCTGGTGCAGTCGGGGGAGGCACACGGTCTCCGCAACAACGGCGAGAGCGTTCTTCAGTACTTTAGCGCCACGGCGCCGTCGTTCACGGCCGAGCAGCTGAAGGAGTGGTGGCCCCTCGAGAGCGGGGAGTAGTGCCGGGCGACCGGCAGAGCAACCGTTCGAACGGATCGTGTCCGAGAGGAGGTCTCGTGCGGCAGACCATTGTCGTCATGATGTTCCTGGCGCTGGCGGCGTGCGCCTCCGGGCAGACGGACGTCCCGGTGAGTGGCGCGGCGGAGGTCGCCGGACCGGCCGATGTCGTCGCGGCGCGCCGAGAGTCGACCGTGACGAGGATCGGGTCGCAGCAAGAGGCGTACGGTGTCGGCTACATCGCCAATAACATGATGGGCTGCTCGCTCAACGACGCGACGACGGCAGCGTACTACTCGAACGCCTTCGGTGCCGCCGAGGCCGCCTGGGCGGTCTGGTCGCTGGACGCCATCCCGGGCAACGCGGAGGTCATTCGTGTGGTGATCGAGCACAACCTGTGGCCGGACCCCTCGAACGAGCCCGAGCTCGAGACCGTGTATGCGGGACTCGGCAACGTGCCCCTCCCGCCGCCCGCCTGCGAGGAGCTCTGGGGGCAGCTGTTCAGCGGGCCCGTGTACGCCCAGGTTCCGATGGGGACGTCCGACGGCCTGCGCAGCCACGAACTCGGGGGGAGCGTGATCGACGACGTCGAGCGGCTGCTCGGGGACAGGGCTCTCTTCGCCGTCGCGATCAGGACTCTGATCACCGTCTATCCCACGGGCAGGGCTGAGCTGCCGGGATGGTCGGCGGGCGGTGTGGACCTGCTCGTGACCTGGAGGGACCCGAGCCCCGTGGACGTTGCCAGCTGGGGCAGCATCAAGGCGCTCTTCAGGGAGTAGCCGTGCGGTGATCCCGCAGGGCCGGCCGACTCCTACGGAGGACACTCGACACATGCGTGAAGTCATTATCGCCCTGGAGGAACGCGGATACCAGGCGCGGGCGGTCTCCATCCGCCGGCTCGACGACCTGCGCGAAGTGTGTGAAGACCTTCACCGCGGAGGTCTGCTCGACGAGCAGATCTACCGGTACGTGAGCGCGCTCGCCTACGAACCGCCCGCGGATATGCCAAAGGCCCGGTCGCTCATCGTCGTCGCGGCTCGAGATCCCGTGGTCAGCTGCCGCTTCGAGTGGCGCGGAGAGATCGTATCGTTTCCCGTGCCTCCGACGTACGTCCACGGACTTCGGAAGGACGAGAGTCTCGAGGAGACCGTGAGGACGCAGCTCGAGTCGGAGGGACATCGGGCGAGCCGGCTCCGGGTCCCGAAGAAGCGCCTGGCCGCGTGCAGCGGGCTGGTTCGCTACGGCAGGAACAACATCACGTACGTCCCGGGCATGGGGAGCTTCCATCGTCTCGCCGTCCTCTGTACGGAGTTTCCCTGCGAAGAGGACGACTGGGGACCGCCGCTGGCCCTGGAACGATGCGAACACTGCCGACTCTGCACGAACGCGTGCCCCAGCGGAGCGATCGCGGAGGACCGGTTTCTGCTCCGTGCTGAGCTCTGCATCACCAACTGGAACGAGCAGCCGCGCGAGGTGCCGTTTCCCGAGTGGCTGGACCGGTCCTGGCACAACAGCGTGGTGGGGTGCATGGTCTGCCAGAACATCTGTCCCGAGAACCGCAAGGTCCTCGACTACTGCGAGGCGGGCCCCGTCTTCACGGAGCAGGAGACGGCGTTGCTGCTCGCAGGAACTCCGTCGGCCGACCTGCCGACCACCCTCGAGAGGAAGCTCAAGAAGTGGGACCTGATGCGATGGCTCGATCTCATGCCGCGGAACCTGGGCGTGCTGCTCTCCGGTGGCGACGGGCAGGTCTATCGAGAAGTCGATTGACGGACTGAACCAGCGTCAGGTATAATGCGTGCGTCAGGAGCTTACACCTTCGGCGCCTCTATATAGCAGGGATGAAGCCGCGGGAGACCGAATTCGCCGCGAGGTGTGGTTTCCGCGGCGTCTTCATGTCTGGCTCGTTGAGGTCGGGCCCGCTCCGCGGCCATTGTGTCAGCCAACCGGAGTCGAGGATGTCGTTCTGCACTGTCATCAACTGCATCGACGGGAGAGTGCAGATCCCCGTCAGCGAGTACCTGCGGCAGCGGCTCGGAGTCCTGTATGTGGACGTCGTCACCGAGCCCGGGCCGGTTCGCGTCTTCACAGATCCCGAGTACGCGGACGCCCTGCGGTCGATGCTGTGGCGAGTGGGGCTGTCAAGAGAGGCGCACGGCTCCGAAGTGGTCGCCGTCGTGGCGCACGCGGACTGCGCCGGCAATCCCGTGGGGAAGGAAGAGCAGCAGCGCGCGCTGCTCCAGTCGGTCGAACGCGTCTCGAAGGAGTTCCCCGGAATGTCGGTGCTCGGACTCTGGGTCGACGAGCGGTGGTCGGTCGTCGAGGTTCTCAGTCGGGGACCGACGGTGCCGGCCGAGGACTGACGAGCCGGCTACCGGCTCGCAACCGACCGATCCGCGACGGGGGCACTCAAGAGGCGAGCGAACGCAATGCACCCGACACCATACCCGGAGCTGAATGAGGTCCTCGACGAACTGACCGCGGGGGTCCGGGGCGCCCTGGGGGACTCGCTCGTCGGCGCATACCTGCAGGGCTCGTTCGCGGAAGGCGGCTTCGACCGCCACAGCGACGTCGACTTCATCGTGGTAACGGAAGAGGAGCTCACTGACGGACAGGTCCGAGCTCTCCAGACTCTCCACGGTCGGGTCTACGACATCGACAGCGAGTGGGCGAAGCACCTGGAGGGGTCGTACTTCCCGAGAGAGGTTCTGCGGACCTGTGCGGGCCGGGGGGTGCCGCTCTGGTATCTCAACCACGGGGACCGGTCCCTCACCCGGTCGGAGCACTGCAATACCGCCGTGGTCCGCTGGCAGGTACGCGAGCACGGCGTCGTTCTGGCCGGGCCCGCCCCGAAGGCGCTCGTCGACGCGATACCGGTCGAGACGCTTCGCCAGGAGGTCCTGACGACCATCCGAGACTGGGGGCACGAGATCCTGACGGAGCCGGAACGGTTCAGCAACCGGTTCTACCAGTCGTTCATCGTGCTGAGCTACTGCCGAATGCTGCACGCCCTTCACACGGGGCGCGTGGGATCCAAGCGCGCCGGTGCCGAGTGGGCAAAGACAGTGCTCGATCCGTCGTGGGCCGGGCTCATCGACCGGACGTGGGACGGGCGCCCCGACCCGGCGGTCTCGGTACGGCAGCCCGCCGATCCCGACGAGTTCGAGAGGACACTCGAGTTCGTTCGGCACGTGATCCGAGCGGGCGCGCGCTACGCCGCAGAGGAGATGGGTCAGGCGTTCTGACGACATTCTCCGGCGATGGGGGGAGTCGCACAATGGCCCCACGCACGCTCAGTGCCTCGTTCCCCGGGCTCGATCCCGAGCTCGCCGGCCTCACGCTCGCGTCGCCGACCAGACGGCTGTCGGCCTTCCTCCTCGACTGCGCGCTCCTGCTTCTCCCGTCGGTGGCGATCGCGGGCGCGGCGGTAGCTCTGTCGCTCTGGGTCACAGAACCCGCTGCACTGCGGGCTACGATGGCGCTCTTCAGCAACCAGCCCGAGGACGCGATGCCCGTCGCCGAGCGCCTCGGGGCGCTGGCGCCGGTGCTCGTTCGAATCCAGGCTCCGGGACTCCCGCCCGCGGTCGCTCTCGCCGTGGAGGAGTCGGACCTTGAGCGCGCCGGCGAGCTCCTCTCCGAGTACTCGATCGACATCACGCTGTCGCCCGCGGGAGACGTAGGGCATCTCGAGCCGGGGCACATCGTCGTGAGGGCAGAGCGGCTCGTGCCGAGGGGCCTCCGGTCGGCCGCGATGTTCGGGTTGGCGGCGCTGTACTTGACGTTCTTAACGTCGCGCAGGCGGGCAGCGACGATCGGGAAGTGGCTGCTCGGGATCCGCGTGCGAAGGCTCGACGGTCGCCCGCTGACGTTGTGGGAGAGCTTCGAGCGGTTCGGAGGATACATGGCGAGCCTCGGGACTTTCGGCCTGGGCGTCCTCGACTTCTGGCGCGACGCGAACCGCCGGCTGGCGCACGACCAAATCTCGAGCACCGTTGTTGTGAGGACGAGCCGAGGACGGCGTCGCCCGCGCTGAGCACGACCCGTTGGCGGCAGGGGAGGATCACAAATGGCGGTCTTCGTCTCGGTGTTCGGGTTCTTCATGGTGCTCGTGGGAATCGTCTGGGGCGCCGTCCCCGCGAAGCTGAACGCGCTCGTGGCCGGGTGGCGGAGCTCGATGCTCCTGCCCTGGGCAGTGGCCGCGCGCATCGCCCTTGGAATCCTGTTCCTGGTGGCCGCGCCCTACTGCCGAGCCCCCGGCGTCGTGCGCATCGTCGGGATCATCGCACTCGCGGCGGCGCTCGGACTGGTGGCGATGGGCCCCGGCCGGTTCCAGCGTTTCTTCTCGTGGTGGATCGAGCGACCGCCAGGGTTCTCACGGCTCCTCGCGCTGGTGGCGGTCGTGTTCGGGGTCCTTGTGATCTGGGCTGGTGGGTGGCCCGCGTAGCCTGGACGTGCTCCATGCCCGGAGGCGACTCGGGGGCGTCGCCGCTGGTGAGTTCAGGCGGCAGATGGTCGTGCGACTTCGTCCCTCGGGAGACGAAAGGAGGCAGCGCTGTGAAGACTGTGATGTACGCGTCGATCGCGATCACGTGTCTGGTCGCGGCCTTCCATCTGGGGTCGATGACGGCGGAGTCGTCCTACGTCGACTTCTCCGCGCAGGGCCTCATCGGGCACCATCAGGGCAACGGTCAGTTCTGGGTCCTCGACGAGGACGGGATCTGCTGGCACTACGACTGGACCGTCGGCTGGACACAGAGCTACGCGCTCCCGGTCCCGGTCTCCGATATCAAGTTCTTCACACGGCAGTCCATCATCACCTTCAGCAACGAGGCCTGGATCTGGCGGAGCGACCACTGGGAGAACGTCGAATCGTACCCGGGCGGTCCCATAGTGTAGAGAGCACGTCTTGGGGCCGCATCAAGGCGAGGTACGGGGAGTAGGAGGACCGGGATGTACAGCAGACCGTGGGTGATCGCGACCGTGGCCCTGTGCGTGGTCTTCGCCGCGCTCGCGTACCCGGTGTTCGCGAGAGCGCGGGGCGTACCGACCGCCATCGTCTTCACGCTCGTCGGTTTCGCGGTGATCTGGTTCGCATACTTCGCCCGCGCCTGGGTGTTCACGAGGCCTGGGTTCTGGAGCGGTAGGGGTCGGGAGAAGGGGCAGGAGTAGAGCAGGCCCGCTTCCGGCGCCTGGAGAGTGGCAGTGAAGCTCATCGTCGTCACGATGGCCGCGTGTTGTCTCCTCGGCTGCACGGACGAGCCCGAGCCGGGCGCGCCGGACGGCCCTATCGGGATGGCGGCGGTCCTCTCGCGGGACGTCTCGTTCGAGCATCGCTGGGCGGTTCGGAGACAGGGAACGGGAGGGTTCGCATGGCACACAGACGGCAGGCATTGCTGGCGGTTCTGATCCTCACCGTAGTGTCGGCATCCGCCTCGGCGACCACGATCCACGTCCCGTCAGGACAGCCTACGATCCAGCAGGGCATCGATGCGGCTGCTGGAGGAGACACGGTGCTCGTGGCCGCGGACACGTACACGGGGGCCCTCAATCGCGACCTGGACTTCGGCGGCACGAACATCGTCCTTCTATCGGAGAGCGGCCTGGATCTCACCATCATCGACTGCCAGGGCTCCGGGCGCGGGTTCTACTTCCACTCCGGCGAGGACACGACCGCCGTCGTCAGCGGTTTCACCATCGCGAACGCCGTTGCCGACAGCGGCGCTGGCGCGTACTGCGTGGCCGGCTCGAGCCCGCGCTTCGAGTCGTGCAAGTTCCTCGAGAGCACGGCACAGATGAGAGGTGGAGGTCTCTGCTGTGACGCGTCTTCTCCGATCGTCCGTGGCTGCCAGTTCGTTCGGAACGTCGCCGTCGAGGGAGCCCGAGACAACGGATACGGCGGCGGGATCGCCTGTCTCTCCGGATCTTCGCCGCTGATCGTGGATACCGTCTTCAGTGAGAACGAAGCTCGCTACGCCGGAGGCGGGCTGTGGGCGCAGAACGCGTGGCCCGAGGTCGCTCGCTGCCAGTTCCTGGCCAACCGGATCGTAGGGTACGGGAACGGAGCCGGGGTCGGGCTCGTGACCGCCCACGGGACATCGGTGACCGAGTGCGCGTTCTACGGCAATGGCGTCTCGACCTGCGTTGGTGGCGGCCTGCACGCTTCCAGTTCGATCATCACGGTGTCGGACTGCGACTTCCGCGACAACATCTCAGGTGCGTCCGGCGGCATGCACATGACGGGTGCCGTCAGCTCGACCGTCACCGGCTGCACGTTCGTCGGGAACGTCGGCGGATGGACCGCGGCGGGAGGGCTCCAGTGTGTCTTCGGCGCGAACCCGATCGTCACGAACTGCACGTTCGCCGGAAACGACTACAGCCACGTGTGGCTCGACACCGCGTCGCCCACCTTCGAGTACTGTATCTTCGCGTTCTCGGCGGACGGGCCGGCCGTCTACTGCGAGAACGAAACGGAGACCCCGGACATCAACCACTGCTTCGTCTATGGCAACGCGGCGGGCGACACGCTCTGCGGCGGCAACTTCTCGGACATCGAGTACGCGGACCCGCGCTTCTGCGACGTGGAGAACGGCGACGTCGATCTCTGCGAGGATTCACCGTGTCTGCCGGGTGCGACGTGGCCGGAGCTGGTCGGATCGCGGGATTCGGACTGCTCAGCGTGCGGAAGTGCGGTCGAAGAGCACACCTGGGGGAGGATCAAGGCGACGTACCGCTAGACGCGAGGCAGTCCGGCTCGAGGCGCGAACGGCGCCTCGGCGCGGAATCGAGGGCGACGCAGATGGCGTGTTCCCACGCGATGATCGATCACGGCGAGGGTCACATCGACTCGAGCGGTGGCCTGAGGTTGTACGAGCGGTGGTGGTCTCCAGAAGAGCCGAGAGCGCTGGTCGCGATCGTCCACGGCTACGGGGACCACTGCGCGAGGTATGAACCTACGGCTCGCCACCTGGCGGGGAACGGGTTCGCGGTCCAGGCGTTCGACCTGCGAGGGCACGGACGTTCGAAGGGCAGGCGCTGCTACGTCAGGGCGTTCGGTGACTACCTGGACGATCTCGGGGCGGTTCTTCGACGGATGACGCGCAGGTGGCCTGAACGGCCGGTGTTCCTGCTGGCACACAGTCTGGGCGGGCTCATTGCCTCGCTCTTCGCGATCGAGGCGCGGGCCGAGCTCTCCGGGCTGGTCCTGAGCGCCCCGGCGGTGCAGCTCGGTCAGGACTTCTCGAAGTTCGAGATACGGGCGTCACTCGTGCTCGGTCGCCTGCTTCCGCTCTTCCCGATGTCGGGGATCCGAAGCGCATCGATCTCGCGCGACCCCGCCGTCGTGAACGACTACAGGGAGGACCCGCTCGTCCACCATGGCCGGACCCCGGCGCGAACAGCGTCGGAGGTGATCCGGGCGATCAGGCGGATTGAGAGCGACGGGGAGCGGATCGAGGTTCCTCTCCTCCTGATGCACGGAGGTCAGGACCAGGTCGCCGACATCGCGGGGAGCAGGGAGTTCTACCAGCGTGTCCGGTCGAACGATAAGCGGATGCGCGTCCTGGACGGGCTCTACCACGACATCCTGAACGAGCCGGAGAGGGCGTCCGTGCTCGAGGAGATCTCAGGCTGGCTGAACGAGCGCAGCGGGCAGGCGGCGGCAGAGGAGCGGGTGGCCGTACGAGCATCGATCTGAGCGGTTCATCTGTTGGCGGCCGGAACGCGTCGGCGAGGAGGGAGTCCCGAATGGAGTTTGTCAGGAAAGCGGCAGGACCGTTCCCGGTCGGCGTCTGGATCGCGCTCGCGGCGCTCGTGCTCCTCATGCTGGCCTGGGGGATGCAGGCGTTCTCGCTCCTCGACTGGGACCGAGCCGTCGACCTCGGCCTTCAGAACGAGAGGTTCGGGGAGGACCCGGCAGAACGCGCCTGGGCGACGGAGAGCCGCGGGCTGGCTCTGGCCGACATCGTGTGGCCACTTCCGGTCACTATCGTCGCTCTGGTGGGTCTTCTCAGGCGACGCCACTACGGCCTCGTCGCCGGGGTGATGGCCTTCGCCATCGGCGTCTACTTCCCGATCTTCTTCGCGTTCCAGCGCTGGTCGACGTACCGCGGTACGGCCGTGACGGCGCTGTGTCTGTGGACGGTTCCCTGTCTGCTGGGAATCTGGGGGTTGTGGGCGAACAGAGACCTGTCCCGCCCGGGTCCTGACGCCTGCTCGCAAGGAGGCGCTACCTGATGGAAGTCACGTTGCTCACCTGGATCGTCGCCGTCGCGGGTCTCGTCATCATGGGCCTCCTCTTCGCACTGGAGCTCGTCGCCGTGTTCAGACCCAGGGGCGAGTGGACGGTGAAGAACGTCTACGGCTCCGACCCGAGCGCGACGGACGCACGCGCCTACTTCGCGTACAACCAGGGCCTGGCGTGGGCCGACGTCCTCTTCTGGGCCCCGATCCAGCTCGCCGGCAGCATCGGCATGCTCGCGGGACAGAGGTGGGGGTTCCTGCTCGCCCTGATGGGGGCCGTGCCGTTCGTGTACACCGCGATCACGATCTTCGTGTGGGACCGCGACATGGGGTTTCGAAGGAGGACGTTCGAGTACTGGGTCATCGTTTGGGGCATGTTCCCCGCGTTCGGCATCCTCGAGATGGCGTACTGCTTCTGGAGGCTCCTGGGCCGGTAGGCCGTCGTCGGGACGCTGCCGGGGAAGGTGGGCCGGGATTCGCCCGAGAACGGAGTCTGAACATGAAAGCTGGAAGGTCGCATCGCATGCGGCGGCGTGATCGGGGCATCCGGTTCCGCCATCTGCTGGCAGCTCTCACCTGTCTGCTGGTCCTCGCGGGCACGAGCGCGGCACGGAGACCCCAGGAGGTCGCGAAGTCCCGTGCGTTCGAGCTCGAGGAGTACGACATCGCCGCGCTCCAGTCTCTCATGGAGGAAGGGGACCTCACCGCGAGGGAGCTCGCGCGGTACTACCTCGACCGGATCGCCGCACTGGACGATGCGGGACCCGAGCTCAACGCCATCATCGAGGTCAACCCGGACGCCCTCGCGATCGCCGCGGCGCTCGACGAGGAGAGGCGCAGCGACGGTCCGCGCGGTCCGCTCCACGGCATCCCGGTCGTGCTCAAGGCGAACATCGACACCGGAGATGATCTCACGACGACGGCGGGGTCTCTCGCGCTCGCCGGGCACAGGGCGGAACGCGACGCCTTCTTCGTCGCGAGGCTCCGCGAGGCGGGTGCCGTGATCCTCGGCAAGGGGAATCTGAGCGAGTGGGCGAACTTCCGGTCCGATCACTCCTCGAGCGGCTGGAGCAGCGAGGGGAGGCAGACCCGGCACCCGCACGTGCTCGACCGGAACCCGTGCGGTTCGTCAAGCGGCTCGGCGGTCGCGGTGTCAGCGAACCTCACGGTCGTGGCCGTCGGCACCGAGACCGACGGGTCGGTCGTCTGTCCCTCTGGCGCCACGGGCATCGTCGGCATCAAGCCCACGCTCGGGCTCGTGAGCCGGGACGGGATCATCCCCATCGCCCACAGCCAGGACACGGCCGGCCCGATGGGGCGCACGGTGCGGGACGCAGCTGTACTCCTTGCCGCGATGGTCGCGGAGGACGGCGACGACCCCGCCTCCCGGGACTTCCCCGAGGAGGTGCCGGACTACGTCGCCGCCCTCGATGAGCGGGACCTGGTGGGCGTGCGGATCGGGGTCCAGCGCGACTACTACGGGGCCGGCGGGAACGCCGAGGTCGAGGCGAGCTTCGAGGCGGCGATCGATGCCTTGAGGGAACTCGGCGCCGAGATCGTCGACCCCGCCGAGATCGGCGACCGGGAGGGCATGAACAGCGCGGAGTACGAGGTGCTCCTCTACGAGTTCAAGGCTGACCTCGGCGACTACCTCGTCGAGCACGGCGAGCCCAACGGGATGCGAACGCTCGACGACCTTATCGCCTTCAACAAGTCGAACCGCGGAGACGTGATGCCGTACTTCGGCCAGGAGACGTTCGAGGCGGCCGCGGCGAAGGGGCCGCTGACCGATGAGGCCTATCAGGAAGCGCTCGAGGCGAGCAAGCCTGTGGCGCAGCGCGCGATCGACGAGGCCCTCGAGGCGAACGATCTCGACGCCATCATCGCCCCCACGAATGGCCCCGCGTGGCTGACCGATCTCATCAACGGCGACAACTTCGGGCTGGCGAGCTCGAGCCTGGCCGCCGTGTCCGGATACCCGAACATCACCGTCCCGATGGGTAGCGTTCACGATCTGCCCGTGGGTCTCTCGTTCTTCGGCACGGCGTACAGCGAGCCCAAGCTCCTCCGCATCGCGCACGCGTTCGAGAGGACCACGAAGGCGAGGACGCGGCCGGAGTTCCGCCCGACGCTTCGGCTCGAGTAACGTCGCGGGCGTAACCGGAGGTCGAGGGAGCGGAGGACACTGCAGGATGGCAGGCGGGCTCGAGATCAGACCCATCGCCGGAGACGACGAGGTCCGCGAGTGCGCGACGCTCATGGCGTCGTCCGAGCCTTGGATCACACTCGGGAGGACGCTCGAGCAGGCAACGGGCATCATGACGAGCCCGACCCGCGAGGTCTACGTCGGGACGGTCGACGGTGAGATCGTCGGGTTCGTCGTCCTCATCATGCGGGGCATCTTCGTCGGCTTCGTCCAGTCGCTCGCGGTGAGGCTCGAGTGCAGGAACCGTGGCGTCGGCGCCGAGCTGATGAAGTTCGCGGAGGAGCGGATCCTCAGGGAGACCCCAAACGTATTCCTGTGCGTCTCTTCCTTCAACGATGCGGCACAGCGGTTCTACGAGCGGCTCGGCTACGAGGTCGCGGGTGAACTAAATGACTTGATTCTTCGCGGACACTCAGAGATTCTAATGAGGAAGACGACGGGACCGTACTCGGAGTTCAGGAAGGAGGAGCGGGGCGCCGCCTGACGGGTAGACGCGCCCCGGACCGCGAACCCGGACCGGTGCCCTCCCGCCGTCCGCCCGCGAAGCTCGCCTCAGCTCCCGTCCACCGGGGGCCGTGCCACGCAGGACAGTTTTCCACGGCAGGAGGTGTTCATGAAAGGGTTCACGCGTCAGGTCCGTTCCTTGGCGAGACTCGGTCTCGCGTTGGGGCTTCTCGCGGCAGCGGCCGGCGCCGTCACGGCGGCCTGCCCCGGGGAGTCGCCGGAGGTCGTTCTCACGTGCTTCACCCAGGCACACGCGGAACGCGACATAGAGCTTCTCGAGCGCCTGCTGGCGCCCGAGTACGCCTGGGTCGTCGTGGTTCCGCCCGAGGCCGATATCTTCGACCGCGAGGCGTCGATGACGGCGTCCCGCAACATGTTCGCGGCCCCGGAGGTGGAGTGGGTATCGCTCGAGTTCGCGGGCGGATACCTCGTCGTGGAGGGCGAGGTGGAACGTACCTGGAGAATCGAGGATCTGAAGGCCACGCTCACCATCAAGCACACGTCCGCCGAGGAGCCACGGGTCGCTTCAATGTGCGCGACGCTCTACGTCCGGAAGACGACAGGTGAGAACGCGGGCTACGAGGTTTACAGAGAGGTCTTCTTCGAGGGCCTCGGCTGCGAGGGCGAATGACCGACATCCGTCGGGAGGTGCGTGTGGAGAATCCGGACGAGAAGGAAGTGCTCGCGGTCATAACAGAGTGGAACGACCACTTCGCGAACAACCGCGTGAAGGAGTACTTCGGGTTTCTGAGCGACGACGTCACTCTCTTCATCGGTTCGTCCCCGTATCGGATCGACGGGATCGGGCACGACCGGGAGGAATTCGAGTACTCCCTCGAACAGGGGTGGACCACGGTCGGGTACTTCCAGATGCTGCAGATCGACATCCGCGTCTACGGAGAGACCGCCGTTGCCACGTACCACACGCGAGGTAGCTACGGCGCGGATCCCCGGGTGGTCTACATCAAGGAGACGAACGTCCTCGTGAAGCAGGACGGGAGCTGGAAGATCGTCCACATCCACGTCACGCCGGTCTAGGGGAGGCGGGCGCGACACACAGCAGACCGGGGGCAAGAGGTTCGGCGATGAGGAAGCGCACGTGCTGCCTGGTCCCGGCGGCCCTTGTGCTGCTTGGCACGGTCGCGGGCTGCGGAGACGATTCGGAACTCGCGGAGGCGACCTACGTTGCCGAGTTCGAGGGCGTGAGCGCGAAGCTCGTGGTTCCCGTCAACGAGGCGCGGTCGATCGGGACCTACCGGCTCGAGGTCGTTCGCCCCGGCGGCGACAAGGTGACCACTCGGGGCGACCGTGACGGCATGGTCTCTGACCTCTGGCTCGCCGACCTCGGGGGCGACGGCGTTCTCGAGGCCGTCGTCGCGATCTCGTCCGTTGGCAGCGGGTCCTACGGAACAGTTGACGTCTATCGGGAGCGTGAAAGAACGTTCGAGGAGGTGGCGCTCGCGCCGCTCGACGAGGAGCAGGCGCAGGGCTACATGGGGCACGACCTCTATTCGGTGGAGGGCGGCGATCTCCGACGGTCGTTTCCGCGCTATCTCGAGGGTGACACCAACGCCGAGCCGACAGGTGGTACGGTCAGTCTCGTGTACTCCTTCACCGACGGCGCGTGGGTGAAGGATGAATCGGCAGAGTCTGAACCGGAGTGAAAGAACAGGAGGGTCAAGGTGCCGGAGAAGAGAAGGGTGGAGGTCTTCACGGCCGGCTGTCCGGTCTGTCAGAAGGTCGTCGATCTCGTCGAGGGCTTCGCCTGCGATTCCTGCGAGGTCGAGGTGCTCGACATGAGAGACCCGGTGATCGCGCAGCGGGCGGAGGACCTCGGAGTCGAAGCGGTGCCGGCCGTTCTCATCGACGGGCAGCTGGCGGCGTGCTGCGAAGGCCAGGGTATCGACGAGGACAAGCTCAGGAAGGCCATCCTGGGCTAGTCCGGCGAGGGCGGGAGACGAGACGAGCGTACGAATGAGAGACGCGGCGAGCGAGAGGGCAATCGGCGCGGTCCTGCTCCGCGACGTTGCGGAGGACGACCTCTCGGTCTTCTTCGAGAACCAGCTTGACCCGGTCGCCAACCACATGGCCGCCTTCACGTCCGTTGATCCCTCGGACAGGGCCGCGTTCGACGCACTGTGGGAGAAGATACTCGCCAGCGACGCGATACCCGTGAAGACCATCCTCTACGAGGGCCGCGTCGTCGGCAGCGTCCTCAGCTTCGAGCAGTTCGGCGAACGCGAGGTGAGCTACTGGATCGGGAGGGAGTACTGGGGGCGCGGCATAGCCACCAGAGCTCTCGCGGAGTTCCTGGATGTCGTGACGGAACGTCCCCTCTTCGCGCGCGCCGCGAAGGACAACGTCGCTTCCCTCCGGGTGCTCGAGAAGTGCGGGTTCGCGATCGCGGGAGAAGACAAGGGCTACGCCAACGCAAGGGGAGAGGAGGTCGAGGAGTTCGTCCTGAGGCTCGATGCGGACGCCTGACGGCCGTGACGGCGTCTGAGCCGCGGAGGCGAGGGTATGCCGTTCGCGGGGCCGGGCCTAGCCGGGATAGCTGGCCACACGAGGTGGCAGAGAAGAGGTGTGTATGGAGACAGGTGGGAAGATACTCGTGACGTACGGAGCCTGGGGAGGCTCCACGGGGAACGTGGCGGAGGCCGTGGGTGAGGCTCTGGGCGCGGACGACGTCTCGGTCGACATCCGCCCCGCCGACGACGTGCGCGATCTGTCCGGCTACCGGGCGATCGTGATCGGCACCCCGCTCCAGGCCGGGCACCTGCACCAGGGCGTGTACGAGTTCGTGGAGCAGCACCGCGCCGCGCTCGACGACATCCCGGTCGCATTCTTCGCGGTATGCCTCGCGATGAAGGCGGACACGCCAGACAACCGGCGCGAGGTCGAAGGCGTGCTGGCAGACATCTGGGAGAAGTACCCGGAGGTCAAGCCGGTCGACATCGGGCTCTTCGGCGGTACGGTCCGGCCGGGCGAAGTCGCGCGTCAGCGACTCCCTTTCGCCAGACGCGTCAGGCACAGGAACGTCAAGGTCCAGCCCGGCCGCTTGAGCGATTGGGACGACGCGGCCTCATGGGCCGCGCGGGTGCGCGACAAGCTGACGGAGGTATAGTCAGCCCGGGCATCCTGGAGGGTCTGCGAATGGCCGACGACCTCATGGACCGCATCCAGAACCTCATGGGCGATATGGACTGCCCGAAGCACTTCGTCTGCGCCGAGTCCGGGTTCGAGAACCTGTGCAGGGCCGCCGACATCGGCCTGACCTACCACCTCGCGTGCTTGGAGGACGACCCGGCCTCGTGCACGTTCTCGGTGAGCATCAGCGGTTCGGACTTCTGCGAGTGTCCGCTGCGTATCTACATCGCGAAGAACGTGACCACGTGACTTCCGATGCGGCCCCGGCGCGGTCCGCGCTGGAGGGATTGAGCAGCGAACGTGTTCCGCAGGCTCTGACGCTGACGGGCTTCGGGTTGTGCTGACGCTTGTGTGATTCCGACCGGACGGTTCGAAGTTCGGTGCATCTAAAGAGCGAGCGCATCCGGCGAGCCCGGTCGCCGCGCGACCGGGAGGCGCCGCCTCACCGCAGTCACCACGCGTCCGGAGGGCGGCACGCCGGTTGCCTGCGACACACAGACGCACCGAACGCGGCCGGGAAGAACACTCATGGCTCTCGTCAGCATGGCAACGTCCTTCTTCGTGGTACTGCTGTTCTTCGGGAACATCTTCACGGTGATAGGGTTCGCCGGCTCCGCAGGATCCCTGGTGGGCGGACTCATCATGCTCGCCATCGGCGGGTTCGGGCTCTTCAGGCGCCGCCGGGCTGCCTGAGGGAGCTCGGCCGGCCACACGGCGAGCGCCCGGCGGAGGAACGGACGTACGGAGGAGCGGACACGATGCGCAAGACGATCGCCATCCTCCTGATCGCAGGGATAGCAGCCGCCCTCGCGGCCTGCGAGCAGAGCCCGACGGAACCCCACGGCCGCTGGGGCACGGTGCCCCACGTGCCACTGAGGGTACTGAGAGCGGCGCCGGACAAGGTCGCAGTTGCCGGGCACACGTTCACCCTCGATGCGTACGTCTGGCGGAACTTCCAGCCGATCTCGCCTCCGGGAGGGCGTCCGATGCTCGCCGTCGCGACTCTTGCCGAGGCCGACTCGCTGGCGATTCCGCAAGGGGTCGACCTCGCGTTCATCTGGGTGGTCGACGGCGAGAACGTGGCGGTCTCTGTCTTCGCTGAGCCGCCGCAGCCCGGGTGGCCACCGCACATGCAGGTGCGTCGGGTCGCCGACCTCCCGCAGTGGGGCCCCCACATCTTCGTCGATGTCGTCGTCGGCGTGACGGCCGGGGACGGGACGATGGAGCTCCTCGCCGACAGAGACGTCTGGATCGAGCGAGCGGACTAGCCGGTGGTCGGGTGGCCTGCCTGAGTCTGTGGCTGCCACCGCGGCCGGGCGCTACGCCGGCCCCGCAACGGGCCTCTGCGAGCATGTGCTGTGCTTCGGGCACGGGACTCAGACCCTCGGTCCGAGGACTCAATCAGGGAATGCCCATGATCGTGATCATCGTGATCGCGGCGATCATCATCACCATCGGCATTGTGTTCATCGCGCGGCGCTAGGCGCGACTCAGCGGGACGATGATGACCATTCGCCCGATGACGGCCGACGACGAGCAGGCCGTGAGCGACCTTCTCTGCAGGTGCTACCGCTGGATCGCGGAGCCGGAGGGGTACACCGAGGAACAGGTCGCGTACCTCCTGAGCGAGCGCGGGTCGCTCGAGACCGTGCGACGCGAGTCCCGAGAGGAGCAGTACCTCGTGGCGTGTCGGGACGGGGTGCTGCTCGGAGTGGTCGCGGTCTCCGACGACGTCGTAACGAAGCTCTACGTCGCGCCGGAACACCACGGCGGGGGCATGGGTCGGACCCTCTTCGATGCCGCGGTGGAGACGGTGAGGGCGTCGGGCTTCCAGAGGGTCTCGCTCGGCACGACGCCGGCGACGGTGCCCTTCTACGAGGCCCTGGGGATGCGGGTCGCGGGCCACAAGGACCACGTCTCCGGCGTCTTCTCCGGCCGGCGGACGATGCTGATGGAGAAGTCGCTCCCTCCGAAGGAATGACCCCAGCACAGGCGACGGTGGGCCCTCGGGCGGCGCCGCTTGACGTCCTCTCCCGGGGGCGTGGTATGCTTGCTCGCACTGACGAAGGCTCATCAGGACTTCACGCATCGGGAGAGAACATGAGTGGCAGCGAGCTCGATTACTCGCGGTACTTCTGGCAGGGCGACAGCGTGCGGCTGCGTCCGCTGAGCATCGACGATGCGGAGCACGTCTTCGCGGCCTCACTGGACAGCCCCTCGAGGCAGCTCCTCCAGCTCGGGATCGAGCTGCCCACCTCAGTGGAGGAGCTCAGGACGTCTCTTCTGAAGTGGGTGGGCTGCAAGGAGGCGGACGGCGCGGTCGTCTTCACGGTGGAGAACCTCGAGGGCGAGATCGTCAGGGGGGATCTCCCTGCACAGCCGTGACCGGAAGAACGGGGTATTCAGCTTCGGTGTGGTCACCGATCGGGAGCACCAGGGCAAGGGCTACGCTGAGGACGCCGTTCGGGTCCTCCTCCGGTACGGGTTCTGGGAGCGTCGGTTCCAGAAGTGCAACTCCGCCTGTGTCGCCACGAAAGAGGCCTCCATTCGGCTCCACGAGAAGCTGGGCTTCGCGCAGGAGGGACGCGTGAGGAGGCGGTGGTTCCTGAACGGCGAGTACTGCGACGACGTCCTGTTCGGACTCACACGCGAGGAGTTCGACGCGCGCGAGAAGGCCTGACCCATCGCGATGCTCCCGGAGCGGACCATGTTCGATCCACCTGGCAGCGAAGAGGTCATCGCCCGTCTCATCGAGTGGGGTGAGGGACGCGACGCGGTCAGGGCGATGATCCTGACGAGCACGCGCGCAAAGCCGGGTGCCATCGTCGATCCGTTCTCCGATTACGACGTGATCGTCGCCGTGGACGATGTGCTCCGCTTCTACGGGGACCGCGGGTGGCTCGGTGAATTCGGCAGCGTCCTCGTGCTCTATCGAGATCCGATCCGGGCTGTCGAAGGCGGCGAGAGCTTCGCGTACATCACGCAGTACGAGAACGGCCTCAAGATCGACTTCACCGTGTGTTCGATCGGAGTGCTGAGTCACACCGCGAGCGTCGCGGAACTCCCAGACGAGCTCGACGTCGGCTACGCAGTGCTCCTCGACAAGGATGACCTCGCGCTCGGACTGGGTGCTCCGACGTACACGGCGTTCGTTCCGAAGCCGCCGACCGAGGACGAGTACCTCGGGCTGGTCGAGGAGTTCCTGCACGAGGCGACCTACGTCGCGAAGCACCTCTGGCGGGACGATCTCCTGCCCGCCAAGTACAACCTCGACCACGCGATGAAGCAGGTGAACCTCCGGAAGATGCTGGAGTGGCGGATCGGCGTCGACCGCGGCTGGAGCGTGGCCGCCCGGACGTACGGGAAAGGACTGAGAGCGCTCCTGCGCGCGCCGCTGTGGGCAGAGCTCGAGCGAACCTACGCTGGAGGCAGCATCTCGGGGAACTGGGACGCGCTCTTCGCGACCCTGGAGCTCTTCCGGAGCGTCGCGGTCGAGGTCGGTGACCTGCTGGGATTCAGGTACCCGCAGGATCTGGACGCCCGTGTGCGCGCGTATCTCGAGGACGTGAGGAACCTCAAACACCCGGGGTAGTGACAGGGTCGGAGGGGCCGCGAGACGAGACGGGGAACGGAGATGCACAAGATCAACATCGAGGACGAGCTCGCCGGCGTGCTGGACTACTGGTCGCCGTTAGTGATCGCGGAGCTCAACGGCCAGCAGGTGCGCCTGGCGAGGATGAGGGGCGAGTTCGTCCGACACAGACACGACCACGAGGATGAGATGTTCCTCGTCCTCCGGGGCCGACTGAGGATCGACTTCGACGACCACTCGGTGGAGCTCGGCGAGGGCGAGCTCCTCGTCGTGCCGAAGGGCGTGGAGCACCGTCCCGTCGCCTCCACCGAGGCGCATGTGCTCCTCTTCGAGCCGGCCGCGACCGAGCCGGCAGGCGACTGACGGAGGCCCGCGTGAGCGACGAGTTCTCGAACGTCTACGACGACAGGACCCGGGCCGACGCGTACGACAAGCTCGAGTTCCCTGGGACGTACTACCTGGCCTATCGGGACCTGCCGGAGCTGATCGGGGCGTACGTGACAGGCGCGCGAGCGATGGACTTCGGCTGCGGGACCGGGCGGTCGACGCGGTTCCTGCGGGAGCTCGGGTTCGACGTCGTAGGCGTCGACATCGCCGACCGGATGCTCGCGAAGGCGCGGGAGCGGGACCCGGGGGGTGACTACCGCAGGGTCCCCGACGGGGACCTGAGCGGCCTGGACGCGGGCCCCTTCGACCTGATCCTCTCGGTGTTCACGTTCGACAACATCCCTACGATGGAGAGGAAGGTCGCGCTCTTCCTGGACCTCGGGCGCCTGCTCGACGACGGCGGGCGCATCGTGAGCGTGGTCTCGTCCCCCGACATCTACGTCAACGAATGGGCGTCCTTCAGCACGAAGGACTTCCCGGAGAACAGGAACGCCCGGACGGGCGACAGCGTTCTCATCGTCATGCTCGACGTCGAGGACGCTCGGCCGGTCGAGGACATCGTGTGGTCCGACGAGGCGTACGCGGACGTGTACGAGCGGGCGGGTCTCACGGCGCTCGAGATGCGCCGGCCTCTCGCGACGGAGAGCGAGCCGTACGATTGGGTGAGCGAGACGCGCATCGCCCCGTGGGTGGTGTACGTCCTCGGGAAGAGCGAGTGAGGACAGATGGAAACGACCCGACGAACGTACGAGCCTGAGCGCGACTTCATGCGCGTTCGGGACTTCCTTGTCGACACGTACGCGGCGTTCGAGGCGCCGGTGAACTGGGGGATCGAGCGCTGGAACTACGCGCGCTACTTCGTCGCGCCGATGCTGGGGTCCTACGGAACAGACGCGGGCACGCCGCAGGGGAGCCTCGACGCCATCCGCCTGTGGGAGGACCTGGTCGGGCTCTGGGAGGACGAGGAGGGGGAAGTGGCCGGCGTGGCGACGATCGAGCACCCCGTGGCCTGGCACCCGGGATTCGGCGAGATGTTCGTTGAGCGGCATCCGGGCCACATGGGACTCCTGGACGAGATGCTCGCTTTCGGCGAGCAGCGCTACGCGCATCCCGAGAAGAACGCGGTCCACATCTACGTGTACGAGGACGACGAGCCTCTCCTCGCGGCGGTCGAACGCCGCGGGTACGTCGTGAACGCGGAGCGCAGCGAGAGTCACCTCGAGCTCGAGATCGGTGAGCTCCCGGAGCCCGACCTGCCGGACGGGTTCGCCATCCGCACGATGGCGGAGGAGTGCGACGTCGACAAGAGACGGGAGATCTTCGGTCGGTCGTTCAATCACGAGGACCCGAAGGAGTGGCCGTCGGCGTTCGCGTACCGCGAGCTCATGAAGGCGCCTGACTACCGGAAGGAGGACGACCTCTTCATCGTGGCTCCGGACGGCCGGTACGCCGCATGCGCGATCATCTGGTACGACGAGGCGAACCGCGTAGGACACCTCGAGCCTCTCGGCACGCACCCCGACTTCCGGAAGCGCGGTCTCGCTCGGGAGCTCAACTTCGAGTGCCTGCGGAGGATGAAGGACCTCGGCGCCACACACATGCCGATGGCAGGCGGATTCGACCCCTTCTACGAGGCCATCGGGTTCAAGAAGATGCGGACGTGCTACCGCTGGGAGAAGAGGCTCGGCGGCGACTGAGAGAGCGGGGGAGACGCGCTACCGTGCGGACTAGGAAGCACCCGGAGGAGTGCACCGTGCGCATCCGCGACGCGCTTCCGTCGGACCTTGCCACGATCTCCGCGATCTACAACCGAGAGGTCGAGGTCGGAACCGCCACGTTCGACACGGAGCCGCGGAGTGAAGCGGCGCAGCGGGAGTGGTTCGAGGCACACCAGGCGCCGGCACATCCCGTGCTCGTCGCCGAAGACGATGGGCGGGTCGTCGCATGGGCGAGCCTCTCGCCGTGGTCCGAGCGAGCCGGGTACTCGAGAACGGTCGAGGGTTCGCTCTTCGTGGCCGCGGACCATCAGGGGAGAGGGCTCGGGAAGGCCCTGACCGCCGCTCTCGTCGAGCGTGCCCGCGCTGCCGGCCACCGTGTCCTGATTGCGCGAATCGAGGCGGCGAACGAGCCGAGCAGGACGCTCCTGAGACGAGCGGGGTACAGGTCCGTCGGCGTGATGCACGAGGTGGGTGAGAAGCTCGGCCGCGTGCTCGACGTCGAGATCTTCGAGCTGCTGCTGTGAACGTCGGCCGTTGGGGGCAGTGCGCTCCCATCGGAGGAGCTTGGGAACCATGCGAATCACGATGAGCCACTCGATCGAGATCGACGCCTCGCCCGAAGAGGTCTTCGCGTTCTTCGTGAACCTCGAGGAGAACTACACGCGTTGGCACCCGAACCACAACGAGTTCCGCTGGATCAAGGGGGAAGCGATGCACGAGGGTTCGGTCGCGTTCGCGGACCAGATGGGTCGCGGGAAGTCGCAGAGGCAGAACGTGCGGATCGACCGCGTGGAGCCGAACCGCCGCATCGAGTTCTCCTGGACGAATCCCCTCGTGCGGTTCCTCCTTCCCAGGAACGTGTGGGTCTTCGAGCCCGCGAACGGCGGGTGCCGATTCACGGCGGAGAGCGACGTGCGGCTGGGCTGGATCTCGTCGCGGATGACGCACGTCAGGAAGGGACTCGAGGAAGGGAGGGTCCACCTGAAGGAAGAGGGGGAGAACCTCAAGCGCCTGATCGAGGAGGAGAGAGTCCGTGAGCCGAGGTGAGAATCCGCGCGGGACCGCACTCGGGGTCGTCGCCCTCGGAGTGGCGGTCTGCGTCCTGGCGCTTCTGGGGTGTGCGGCTGACCCGGAGCCTCGTCTGGCGGCCGCCCCGCCGTGGGACTTCGTCCACACGTTCTACTACGGGTGGTATGCGAACGAGACCGAGGACGGCTTCACGGCGCACTGGAACCACGACGTGCTCGGAGTCGACTACGAGGCCGGCTATCCCGGCGGCGACGACATCGGAGCGAACTACTACCCGGCCCTCGGGACGTACAGCTCCAACGACCCTGCCGTCGTGGAGACGCACGTGCGCCAGTGCGCTGACGCCGGGATCGGCGTTATCGTGGTCAGCTGGTGGGGGCGGAACACGTTCGAGGACAGAGCGGTTCCTCTTCTCCTCGACACCGCGGCACGCCACGGCGTCCGGGTCGCGTTCCACCTCGAACCGTTCGCGGGGCGCGACGCAGCGACGAGCAGAGAGGCGATCGAGTACCTGCTGGACGAGTACGGCTCGCACCCGGCGACGTACCGCCCCGAGGAGTTCCGGGGACGGCCGATGATCTACGTCTACGACTCGTACCTCACGGGCGCGGACGAGTGGCACCGGCTCCTTCATCCGGCGGGCGACCTGACGATCCGGAATACGCCGTACGACGTCGTCGCCATCGGTCTCTGGGTGAACGAGGACGAGGGCGACTTCTTCCTCGACGGGAGCTTCGACGGGTTCTACACCTACTTCGGGAGCGACGGGTTCACCTACGGCTCGGCCGCGAGGAACTGGCCGGTCCTCGCGGAGTGGGCGCGCCGGAACAACAAGCTCTTCATCCCCTGCGTTGGGCCTGGCTACGTCGACACGAGGATACGCCCGTGGAACGCGTCGACCACGCGGTCGCGGGAGGGCGGCGCCTACTACGACCGGATGTTCGAGGCGGCCATAGCGTCCCGCCCCTCCGTCATCGGCGTGACGTCGTTCAACGAGTGGCACGAGGGGACGCAGATCGAGCCCGCCGTGCCGAAGACGGTCGGCGAGTACGTCTACGAGGACTACTCGCCGCTCGCTCCCGAGCAGTACCTCGAGCGAACCCGCTTCTGGGCCGGTGAGTTCGCGACGACGCGCAGGTAGCGGCGCATTGGGGGAGTCCGTGAGAGAGATCGTAACTTCCATCGAGATAGCCGCGTCTCCGGATGCCGTGTGGGAGGTCCTGATGGACTTCGGGAGGTTCCCGGAGTGGAACCCGTTCATGACGGAGGTCGTGGGCACGCCGGCGGAGGGGGAGAGGCTGCATGTGCGAATGCAGCTGCCTGGCAGGACGCCGGTGAGATTCCGCCCGACCGTGCTCCGCGTCGAGCGCGGGCGTGAGTTCCGGTGGCTGGGGCACACGTTCGCCGCCGGGATCTTCGACGGGGAGCACGTCCTCGAACTCGCCGACCTCGGCGAGCAAACGCGATTCGTGCAGCGCGAGGAGTTCCGGGGATTCCTGGTCCCGCTCATGCTGCTGATTCTCGGGGAGGGTACGGAGCGCGGGTTCGTGGCGATGAACGAGGCCCTCAAGGAGCGAGCTGAGAGGCTCGCGGGAAGCTGACGGGACCGGGGCCATCCCGCCGCGGGTGACGGGTGAGCGATGAGGGATTACGAAGAACTGACGCGACTCGGGAAGATCCGCCGGTTCCGCGTGCTCGCTGAGACCGCTCTCGAGAACTACGACATCGAGGTCGAGCGGTTCGCATTCGTCCGTCAGGCGGGGAACACGCTCTTCCGCGTGTACGCCGCCGACTCGCGTGCGGCGGGGGAAGCGGACGGTCCGTACGAGCCGGGGCAGTTCCTTCTCAGGATCTACCAGCCGGGATGGCAGACGCCGGAGGCGATCGACCTCGAGCTCGAGTGGCTCGCTTCGATGCGGCGCGACGCGGGCCTTCCGGTACCGGAGCCCGTCCCCGACCGCGGCAGAAGGCTCCGCGGGCGCGTCGAGGCTCCGGGCATCCCGGGCGAGCGCGACTACTCGCTTCTGAAGTGGATCAAAGGGAGCCTCCTCACCAAGGGCATCGGGCCACCGCACTACAGGGCGCAGGGCCGGCTCATGGCCCGCATGCACGAGCACGCGGCCCGCTGGGACGCCCCGTCCTGTCCCACGAAACGCCGGTACGACGCCGACGGGCTCTTCCGGACCGACGCGGGCGGCGGACTCACGGAGGAGGACACGTGGCCGCATCTGCCCGGTCGGCTCGTGAGGCCGTTCGAGGCCGTCGCGGCTGAGACCGCGCGCGTCATGGACGAGTGGGGCGAGGGTTCGGACGTCTTCGGGCTCATCCATGCGGAGGTGGGAGCGGACGCGAACCTGCTCTTCTGGAAGGGGGAGGCGCGCCCGATCGATTTCGATGGCTCGGGTTTCGGCTACTGGGTGTATGATCTGGCTGCCGCGCTCGAGCACGTCCGGGACACGGGATCGTATTCCGCCTTCCGCGATGCACTGCTCGATGGGTATGCGGAGGTTCGATTACTGCCTGACACGCAGCTCGCGCGGCTCGAGCTCTTCATTGCGGCCTTCTACGTCTACTACGCTCTGTGGTGTGCCGCCATGAGGGAGCGCCATCCCTCGCATCGTGAGGGGCTGACCGCGAGTATCGACAGGGCGGGACGGCTCGTCGAGCGGTTCCTCGGAGATTCGTAGCGGATCGCGCGGCGCACTGACGGGAGGCAGGGCTATGCTGGCGGCAGACGTGCGCGAGGTGCTGAAGCTGCTGGTCAGCCACGAGCTGGCTGTCAAACGGCTCTACGAGATCTACGCGTCGAAGTTCCCCGCCACTCGCGAGCTCTGGGTGAGGCTGGCGGGCGACGAGGAGCAGCACGCCGCGTGGCTCCGCGAGCTGTGCTGGGACGAGAGCCTGGAGACGACGGACTTCGACACAGGCCGGTTCCGTCCGGACACGATCAGGGCTTCCATGGACAACCTCCAGAAGCAGATTGCGAAGGCCGAGACGGGAGACGTCACCCCGGGCGCGGCGCTTCTGACTGCCCACTACGTCGAGAACTCCATCCTAGAGCGGGACTACTTCAAGGTCCTCGAGGCGGACTCGCCCGAGATGCAGTCTGTGTTCGAGCGTCTCGCCGCGGAGACGAGGGGGCACAGGGAGGCCGTGAGCGAGGCCATGGAGAGCGAGGGGTCGTGACTTCGGGGGACTGATCTCACTGCACGGCGCGTTCCGCAAGGAGGACGCATGGAGTTCGGTGACGTCGCTTCGGCAGTGGTCGCCGCTCCCGTGTGTCCCGTCCTTGCGAAGGAGGAGTAGTGGCATCAGACGCGCGCAGGAGGCGCGTCACGAGACTTATCTCGGCGCGGTCGAGCGGGCCGCTGGGAGGGACCCATGCCGGCAGGCGTCAAAGAGATCGTCAGGCGCGCGTTCGACGCACAGAGGCTCGCGTCGGAGCACCCGCCACGTTTGCACGATCGAAACAAGAAGCTGGTGTACGACATCGCGTGCCCGCCCGGGAGCGTCTACGCCGGCGAGATTCAGTTTTCACGCTGGGTCGCGGTCGGTTTCCCGTCGGCCACATTCGAGGACGGGCGACCGGAGGTCGAGGTCCGGGAGGACTTCTTCGGGTACGAGCCGGGCGGAGCCGGTGGGAATGCCGTCGAGTGGTATCTGAACTTCGCGAACTTCGACCTCTTCTCGGCGTACGGCGGGGCGCTCTTCGCGCAGGATGAGATGCAGGTGGCGGAGCACCCGGCGCTGGCATCGCTTCGCGAGGCGCTGATCGCCGACGGGGTGAGGCCGCTGGCCGTCGAGAGCGGTCAGCCGACACCGGCGCTCGTGACGGGAGTCGAGCGCCGCTGCCGGATCGCGACGAACCCAGACGAGTCGCAGGGCCGCCCACGCGGGCTCTACGGGAACGAGTTCGGACACGCCGCCCCGGACGTGGTCGAGAGGGCGACGACTCCCATCGTTCCGCCGACCCGGACGAACATCCTCGCGATCGAGGCGCCCGCCGGGGGCAGCGGGCGGTACATGGTGAACCAGATCGTCTTCATCCTGCGGACAGCGTTCGCGGGCTTCACCGCGGCGGGAGAGGAGACGCGCCGGCTCGTGAACCGCGACGACGCGCCGAAGGTCGTCATACACACGGGGTTCTGGGGCTGCGGAGCGTACGGCGGGAATCGGGTCCTCATGGCGCTGCTCCAGCTCGTCGCCGCTCATCTCGCGCGGGTGGACAGACTCGTGTTCCACACCGGTGACTCGAAGGGAGCGGACGTCTTCCGCGAGGCGGAACGGCGATGCCGGGAGAGCCTGCGTCTCGGGTTGCAGTCGGTCGAGGCCGCTGACCTCTTGGCGTGCATCGAGTCCATGGGATTCGGCTGGGGTGTCAGCAACGGAACCTGATCGGTCGGGAACGTCCGGGGCGGCGACTCCCGGGAGCGCGAGGAGGGCGGACGTCTTGCGGAGCATCCTCGATCTGCTGGTCATCGCCATCTGCGTTGCCCTCGTCGTCCTGGTCATCGCGGGCGTCCTCGTTCCCGGGGACCGGCTCCGTCAGACGCTCGTGATCGTGCTCGCGTCGTTCGTGGTGGTGCGGAGGCTCTTCGGTCTCCTCGGGAGGAGGGGGAGCGCTTGAGTGGCGAGCTCCCACTCAGCCGGGGCCCGACGACGGGGACGCCGCGAAGGGAGGAGCGATGGCCGGCTCGATCCTGAGGCTCTTCCTGTCGGTTCTGGGCGCGGGGGCGTTCTACACCCTCTGGATGGTCGCGGGGATCCCCGGAGCGCGAACGGGTCCGGGCCCTGCGGCGCTCGCGATCTTCGCGCTGGCGCCGATCGCGACCGCGACCGGGTACGCGCTCGGGATGCAGCTCGGTGAGGGCATCACGGGGCGCACGAGAGGCTTCCGCGACGCGTGGGTCTGGGCGCTCGTCGGGTGTCTCGTCGGCGCGTTCGCGAGCTACCCGTTCGGCCCGATGCTGATCGTCTTCGGTATGTTCGCGACCGGTACGGCGGCCATGATCGTCCGTGAGGTCAGGCTCCGACGAACGCCGGCCGCCGGTCGGTTGAGCGAAGGGAGGGACGCGTGATCCTCGTGTGCTACGTGCTTTTCGGACTAGGCATAGTCGCGTACGGCCTCGCGCTTGCGTTCATCAACGCGAGCGCGGGCGAGACGTTCTCGGACGTCGGGAACGCCTTCATGCTTCTCACGGCGGTCCTGCTTCTGTTCCAGCTCGTGCGGGCACAGCGGGACTCGGCGCGCTAGACGACCGGAGGAGCACATGAACGAACGGGTCGTGAAGGATGCGTTCGTCGGGAAGGTCCGCGTGGCGTGGAGGGCGTGGGAGGAGCTCATCTCGCGCGTGCCTCGAACGGAGATGGAGCTCCCAGGGTTCTACGGCGAGCGCACCCTCAAGGACGTGATCGCGCACATCAGCTGGTACGAGCGGCAGATGGTCCAGATTCTCGAAGCGCGGCGGTTCGAGGGCTCGCCCCTCTGGGAGAAGACCCTCGAGGAACGGAACGCCGTCATCCAGGAAGAGAACAGGGACCGGCCCTTGGAGGACGTGCTGGCTGACTCCGGCCGCGTCCACCTGAGGCTCGTCGAGCTCCTCGACGGGCTCTCGGACGACGACCTGAACGACGCGGCCGCATTTCCGGGGATGTCCCCGGAGTGGGCGCCCTGGGACGTCATCGCAAGTAACACGTACGAGCACTACGACGGCCACGCGGAATGCGTGAGGGAGCGCATTGGGGAATAGGAGCCCGGGGCCCGAGAGCAGCGGACGGACGAGCGGGCGGACGCGGCGAGAACGCTGGGCGCCACCTCTCGCCGTCGTCTCGGCCGGTCTCCTCGCATGCGCCTTCGCCCTGGTGGCCGTCTCCCAGCACCTGGGCAGGACCCGCGACTACCTGGACGCTCTCCCCACGTTCAATGCCCTCGCGATCGCGGCCGCCGCCTGCGCGGTGGGCGCGCTTCTCACGGGCATCGCGGGCTCGCTCCGCTTCCGGCTCGCGCGGCTCTGGCTCATACCGACGACGGGCCTGTCTGCGCTCTTGCTCCTGGTCCTCTTCCTCGACGGCTGACCCCACAGCCGCGTGCGGTCCACCCAGGACCGATGACACGGCGACTCCGGTCGCCGTTTCTGGTATGATGTGGGTGCCCGAGTCCCTTCTTCGGACGGGTGAAGAAAGGGATCGAGGCACGAGTTAGGCAGAACAGAAGGGTGCCGAGGCACCCGCGAGGCGACTGCTCCGGGACGTTCCGCCGGGGCGCGACGAGCGCGAAGGGAGACGAGACCGCATGGCGAAGGTGGAGTGGGACGACAGCCTGTCAGTCAACGTCGATCTCATCGACGAGCAGCACAAGATGCTCATTCAGCGCCTGAGCGACCTCCACGAGGCTGTCGGGGCACACAAGGGGCCGAACGAGATCGTCAGGACGCTCAACTTCCTGTCGGAGTACACGGAGTTCCACTTCGGCACCGAAGAGACGCACATGAAGGCGAACGACTATCCTGAGATGGCGGAGCACATGAAGCTCCACGACGAGTTCCGCGGGACGATCACGAGCCTCGGTGAGGACTTCGAGGAAGAGGGAGCGACGGCCAGCCTCGCAGACTCGATCGAGATCCTCCTCGTGAACTGGCTCTTGAAGCACATCCGCGGAACAGACGTGCGGTTCGGGCAGTTCCTGCGCGAGAAGGGTATCGTGCTCGTCGGCGAGGCGTAATCCGACACCGGGCGGGAGTCTCAAGTGAAGTACACAAGGATATACGCAGACTCCGAGGGCGAGTCCCACATGGAGTCCGTCGAGGTCCCCATGGAGACGGTCGACTTCGCTCCGCCGGCCCCGCCGCTCGACCTCTCGGCCTTCATGGACGCGTCGAGGGTCGGCTTCCTCAGCGGCCCCGTGGGGTGGGAGGGCGAGTGGCACCCCGCACCCGCCCGACAGCTGATGTTCTACCTCAAAGGTCGGATCGAGGGCGAGATGAGCGACGGCACCCGCCGGGTGTTCGGCCCCGGTGACGTCGTACTTCTCGAGGACACACGCGGGAAGGGACACCGAAGCCGCGTCGTCGGCGATGAGCCCACTCTCCTTGCGGTCGTGCAGCTCGACGCGCCAGGCGACACGGAGTAGCCCGCCAAGCACATCTTCCTGCACCGCGCGCCCGGGCGGTGACGAATCGACAGAGGAGGGACGCCGAACATGCTTCGGATGCGTCTCGTCGGTCTGTCGCTTCTCGTCTGCATCGTCGGCTGCTCGTTCCACAACGAGGAGTTCGCCGACACCCTGAACCCGTGCTGCGGTCAGGACGAACTCCTGGCCGGAGAAGAGCCGTCCGAGCCACGCTGCGCCGACCTGGTGGTGAGCCAGGACGTGGCGTGGGTGCTCGCCGGCCAGCTGGGCGGCGGGAGCAGCATGAGCCACTGGCGGGTCCGCCTCATCCCGGGAGGACCCGCCTGCATCTGGTACAAGTGGCCCGGGCTGGAGGACGAGGACTACCTGATGATCAGGGCGCCCGAGGACTCGTCCGACTTCGCGGCGCCGGCGCCCCCTGAGGCAACAGCGCCGGCCGACACGACCGACTCGGCACCATCCGAGCCCGGCGACTGACGGCTCACGCAGGACTTCCTCCGGAGATCGAATGCCCAGACGCCTCGAGCTCATGGATCGCGACGCGCTCTTCCGCGAGTTCCCCCGTCTCGAGACCGAACGATGCGAACTCCGCGAGGTGTCCGCCGATCACGCGGGCGACCTCTTCCGAATGCGCGCGAATCCCGAGGGAGCGCGCTACGGCCCGGATCCCTGGACCGACCCGGCGAAGGCCTCGAAGCGGATCAGCGAGTGGCGAGAGTGGTTCCTCAGGCGGGAGGACATCCCGTGGGGAATCTTCCTCCGTGGCGAGGATCGGCTCGTTGGGCACGTCAAGTTCGCCTACATCCGGCAATACCTCGGCATGATCGGATACCACCTGGACGAGACGCATTGGAACCAGGGACTCATGACCGAGGTACTGCGCGAGGTCGTCAGGTTCCTCTACGAAGAGACGGACGCCCACCGTCTTCAGGCCACTGTCCACAGCGAGCACGAAGCCTCGATGCGCGTGCTCGAGAAGGTGGGCTTCAGGCGCGAGGGTCTCCTCCGGGGACGCGCGTTCTGGAACGGCCGGTTCTGCGACCTGTACATGTACGCGATGTTGAGAGGAGAACAGGCGGTGGAGAAGTGACCCGACAACACAGACGCATCCAGTTCGTGTCAGACTCGCTCGTCGAGCAGATCGTCGGCGGGCGGAAGACCGCGAGCGTCGCTGACCTCGGCGAGGTCGACGTGAAGGAGGACGAGTACAACGACGCGCTCGTGGTCGGGGAGTACTACGACGTCTACGACAGCGAGCTGGTGAACCGGGCGACGATCAGGATCGTGGCGATGGAGGTCTGCCGGTGGGACGCAATCCCGGAGAGGCTGTGGCGCGGCGAGACGAATGAGAACGCCGACGGGTTCAGGGAGGACCACGTCGACTACTTCGGGAATCCGGAAGAGGACTTCGAGTTCGTGGCGTACTACTTCGAGCGCGTGGAAACGGCGGAGGCGGAGTGACGCGAGAGGGTGACAGGGATCCGCCCCTAGGCGCCGAGGCCTTCGAGCTCCTCGCCGACGAGTTCGCGGCGCGGGTGGAGACGAAGGCGCACAACGCCTACTACGAGAAGCCGGCGATGCTCGCGCTCCTGCCGGAAGTCGCCGGGATGCGCGTGCTCGACGCCGGCTGCGGGCCGGGCGTCTACGCGGAGTGGCTCCTCGAGCACGGCGCGACCGTCGTAGGGATCGATGTCAGCCAGCGCATGATCGAGCTCGCGCGGTCGCGCGTGGGACAGAGGGCGGAGTTCTTCTGCGCAAACCTCGAGGAGCCGATCGGATTCCTCGAGGACGAGTCCTTCGATCTCGTGCTCTCGGCGCTCTCCGTCGACTACGTCCGGGACCTCGGGCGGCTGTTCGCCGAGTACCACCGGGTCCTGCGGGACGGCGGGCGCTTCGTGTTCTCGAAGGAGCATCCCTTCAGCGACTTCACCCGACGTCACCTTGAGCACTACTTCGAGACGGAGATCATCGGCTGCACCTGGCGCGGGTTCGGGAAGCCCGTCATGGTCCGGAGCTACCGCCGACCCCTCTCGGAGCTCCTGAACGCACTCACGGGTGCCGGGTTCACGCTCGAGCGTGTCGTGGAACCGAGACCGACCGAGGAGTTCAAGGAAGCCGACCCCGAGGACTACGCGAAGCTCATGGAGTGGCCCGGGTTCCTCTGCATCCGGGCGAGGAAGCTCCCGGCGGGGCCGTAGATCGGGCGTCGCCCCCCCCCGGAAGCAAGAGAAGAATCTCCCCATTACCAGCGTCCTGAGAGACGGGGCAACCCCGAGATCAGGACGCTTGTTCCATCCGGACCGCCGGTTCCGACCGAAGAGAGGGGGCATTCGGTGAAGGCTCTCAGGATCTCCTGGATCGTGGTGTTCGCGCTCTGCGCGCTCATCCTCCTTGCCCGCGGTGCCTCCGCGTCCGGCGCGGAGGGAGAGGAGCTTCCGACCCTGAGCCTCGTCCTCGCACGGTATGTCGAGGCCGTCGGCGGCCGGGACGCGGTCGAGAACCTCGAGACACGCGTCTGCCAAGGACTCGAGATCGACGACCGTCCCCATCGTGGCCCGGTCGAGACCTCGCGGGTCGAAGCCTACGGTAAGATGCCGGACAGGACCCTGACCGTCGTGCACGGCCCGGACGGAGTCGCGTGCACCGGCTGCGACGGGTGGGTCGGCTGGCACACGGGACCGACCGCGGTCCGGCTCGAGGAGTCGGAGCGCAGGAGCAGGACGGCGTGGTTGCTCGATCCCCAGGGGCCCGTCCGCCTCGAGGAGTACTTCCCGGGGATGCACCTTGCCGGTCGGGGCGTCGTCGAGGGCCAGCCGGTCTACGTCGTCGAGTGCGACCGCGACACCGCGCACTACGCGCTCTACTTCGACACGGAGACCGGGCTCCTCATCAGGGTCGGCTACTACTGGAGCCTCGGGGACTACCGGGAGGTCGACGGCGTGATGGTCCCGTTCCAGATCTCCGGGAGCCGAAAGGGCGGCTCGACGACGTTCGTCTTCGCCGAGGTCGTGCACGATGTCCCGCTCGAGGACAACCTCTTCCACATGCCGCCCGTCGTCGGAGCTCCCTCGTCGAAGTGAACGCGCCCGCACCTCGACCTACTGCCCCTCTCACGTTGCCGAACATGCATCAGATATTCCCTTGAGTGCGGGTGACGTTTGTGGTGCACTCTTTCTGCGGGGTCTCCGGCCGACCTGAGACCGATCGGCCGTCGCGACCGCGGGGAAGGAGTGGTCTGTGGTAGGTGCACCTCTCTCGAAGCTCAGACGCGACCTCGGCCTCCTCGACATCTTCTGCATTGCCTCGGGCGCGATGATCAGCTCGGGGCTCTTCGTGCTGCCCGGCATCGCGTTCGCGGTCGCGGGACCGGGCGTTTTCGTGGCGTACTCCCTTGCCGCGCTCCTCGCGATCCCCGCCCTCTTCAGCAAGAGCGAGCTCTCGACCGCGATGCCCAAGGCAGGGGGCGACTACTTCTTCATCGAGCGGAGCATGGGGGGCGCCTTTGGCACGGTCGGGGGCATGGCCGCGTGGTTCTCGCTGACGCTCAAGACCGCGTTCGCCCTGCTCGGCATGGGCTGGTTCGCGGTCCTCGTGTTCCCCGGCATCACCCCGCTCCAGATCAAGCTGCTCGCGATCGCCTTCTGCGTGTTCTTCATGCTTCTGAACCTCGTCGGTGCCAAGCACGCGGGGCGGTTCCAGTCCACGCTCGTGCTCATCCTCCTCGGCGTCCTCGGGTACTACGTCGTGCGCGGCATGCCCGCAATCCAGGTCGAGCGGTACGTCCCGTTCCTGCCCGAGGGAGGAGGAGCGCTCTTCGCGACGGCGGGCCTCGTCTTCGTCTCCTACGGTGGGCTCACGAAGGCGGCTAGCGTCGCGGAGGAGGCGAGGAACCCCGGACGCAACGTCCCGCTCGGCATGACGCTCGCGTTCATCGTCGTCACGGTCACGTACGTCGTGGTGGTCTTCACGACGGTCGGGGTCCTCGACGGGGCGGCCCTCGCCGGGTCGCGGACGCCGCTCTCGACGGCGGCAGGGGCCTTCATGGGGACCCATGGCGTCGTGGTCCTTGCGGTTGCCGCGATCCTCGCGTTCATCACGACCGGGAACGCAGGGATCCTCTCGGCGTCGCGCACGCCGATGGCAATGAGCCGGGACGGGCTCCTCCCACCGTTCATCGGGAGGGTGAACAGGAGGTTCGGGACGCCTGAGTACGGCATCCTCCTCACCGGCATCTTCATGATCCTCGCGATCGCGTTCCTCGACCTCTTGACGCTCGTCAAGGTCGCGTCGACCATGAAGATCATCCTCTTCGCGCTCGTGAACCTCTCGGTCATCATGATGCGCGAGAGCCGGATCCAGCATTACCAACCGACGTTCAAGTCTCCGTTCTACCCCTGGGTCCAGGTACTCGGCATCATCTTCTACGCGCTCCTCGTGATCAGGATGGGGACGCTCCCGCTCGTGATCGCCGCCATCTTCTTCGGCGGGAGCCTCCTCTGGTACTTCGCGTACGTCGGTGCGAGCGAGCGGCGTGAGTCGGCGCTCATCCAAGTCGTGCGGAGGATCGCGAACCGCGACCTGGCGCCCTCGGCTCCGGCGCTCGAGGGAGAGCTCCGCGAGATCCTGAGAGAGAGGGATGAGATCGTCGAGGACCGGTTCGACGAGCTCGTGGCTGCGAGCCCGATCCTCGACCGCGAGGGCAGCGAGTCGGTCTGGGACTTCTTCCGCGGCATCTCGAAGGTCCTCGCTGAGGAGCTCGGGATGGACGAGGGGAAGGTGAACGACCTCCTCGTCGAGCGTGAGAAGGAGTCGACGACCGCGTTCCGTCCGGGCCTCGCGATCCCTCACATCGTAGTGGACGGCACTGGGATCTTCGGGATCCTTCTGGCGCGGTCGAAGGGGGGAATCGTCTTCGCGGACGATAAGCCTCCCGTCCACGCTGTCTTCGTCCTCATGGGCTCGCGGGACGAGCGGAACTACCACCTCCGCGCGCTCATGCACATCGCGCAGATCACCCGCGACCCCGGCTTCGACGAGAGGTGGCTCGCGGCGGGAGGCCCGGAGCAGCTCAGGAACATCATCCTCCTGGGCGAGCGACGTCGTGACACGGCCGACGAGGAGGGTCCGAGTTGACCGAGCTCGACCGCTCTGCCTTCCGCGACGCCCGGCCGTTCTTCCTCGGACACCGTCAGTACGCACCCGCGCTCGCAGTCCTCGAGGACACGCTCCCGGGGCGGGTCTTCGTCGACACCCCAGACGAGCCGCGCGTCGTTGTCGCCTGGGCGATCACATGGTGGGCGTACATCGAGGGACGCGGGAGCGCGCCTCCGGACGCAGCGGGTCGGCTCTCGGCGTTCCTTCGTGATGTCGTGCTCCCGGGGACCCGCGAGCTGGGGATGAACTGGTTCGAGCTCTACGCTCCGAACGACGCCGACTGGATGGAGGCGTGTGAGCGCGCGTTCGGCTCCCTGGACGAGTCCGACGGACCGAAGCTCAAGACGGACCGACATCTGGAAACGACCTACTTCCTGGACGAGGAGAGGTTCGAGGCCGCTCTCCCGGCCCTCGTGCCGCCGACGGGCGTGATCCTCGAGCATGTGGAGATACCGCTTCTCTCGAGAGCGGCGCGCGAGCTTCCCGTCATCCCGCCGGACGTCCGGGACCGGACGACCCCCGGATTCAGGCTCGTGATCGACGAGCGAGTCGCTGCGCTCTGCAAGGCGTACGGCTTCGCGTCGGACGGGAGCTTCATGCTCGCGGTCGACACGTACAGCGAGCAGGACCGCGGCAAGGGGTACGCGTCGATCGTAAGCGCGGCGCTCATCCAGCATGCCCTCGAGCGGGGGATGAAGCCGCTGTGGGAGACCACGGAGTGGAACGAGCCGTCGCAGAGGGTCGCGGCGAAGCTCGGGTTCGTCCCGGACGAGACGTATCCGGTCTACGGCGTGGTCTGGGAGCCACCGAGCACGTAGGGAGGTGAGCATGGTGAGGTCGGTTCTGACTCTTGGTGTGGCGACACTCGCCTGCGCGGCGGCACTCGCAGAAGAGCCCGGCTGGGAGCACGTCGAGTACGACTGCTTCGACGGCACGAAGGTGTCCGTCGCGATGCGGGACGACAGGGATCTGATCGTCCTCACGATCGACGGCGAGGAATACGAACTCCCGCACGTCGAGGCGGCGTCGGGAGCGAAGTACTCCGACGGGGCCGTGACGTTCTGGGCCAAGGGGGGTGGAGCGATAGTCGAGGTGGACGGCGCCGTGATCCAGGGCGGCTGCGTGCTCGTGAGCTCGGGGGCGGGCGACGAGGCGGCCACGGCGACTCATCAGGGCGATGCCGCGGGCGCCGGTTCCGTGGGCGTCGGGGCCGTCGCGGGCTCAACGACGGCCTCGGAGGGAGCGCTCTCGAGCTTGGCCGTGATCTCCTCCGCGGAGGTCGACGTCACGGCCTTTAACACGGGGCTCGACGGCGCCGTGCTCGTGGGGGAGACGTGGCCTGCCGATCCTGTTCTCATCGTCCTCCGTTTCCTGGAGTACTACAACGTGGGGGGTCTCTCGCTAGTCAAACGTGATGAAGCCGGCGAGAGTGCACCGGCGACAACGATCACCGTCATCCGCGAGGGGCTGCTCGACGACTCCGTCCGCGCCATCTGGGACGAGATCCGGCTGCGGAGGACGGGCGACGGCACGTGGCGCATCGCCGGGGCGCGGCGCGCCTACCGTTGCTGGAGGGGCGCCGAGACCGTGTCGTACGCGGCGGAGCTGTGTCCGTAGACGCCGGCCTGCCATGGTCGCTCGTCGGTCCGGGCGGCGGCCTGCCGGACTCAGGGGGAAGAACGTGGAGTTCGTCGGAACCGACCAGTTGATCAAGATCCTCCAGATGTCGATCGCGCCGGTCGCGCTGGTCTCGGGGGTGGGTCTCCTGCTCCTCTCGATGACGAACCGTCTCGGCAGGACGATCGACCGCACGCGCGAGCTCTCCGAGCGTCCGAGACCGGAGGACCGGGACGAGCAGGAACGGGTCTCCGTGCAGATACGTATCCTCTATCGCCGGTCGAAGATCCTGAGGGCCTCTATCATCCTGGCTTCTCTGAGCATCCTGTTCGCGAGCGTCATCGTCTTCTGTCTCTTCGCCATGTACTCGTTCCACGCGAGTCTCCACGCCCTCGTGCTGGTCCTCTGGGGACTCGGAATCGGCTCTCTCGTGCTGTCGCTCGTGTTCTTCATCCACGACATCACGTTGAACCTGCGGGCGCTGGGGCTCATCGTGCGCGAGCACGTCGCGACGCCTCCGGCCGAATAGCCGGGCGTCCTGCGTGTAGAGATGACAGAAGGGAGGTTCGCGCAGATGGGCGGAGGAGCGGCGGCAGCGGCGGCAGCGGCGGCCAAGCGACGCAGAGAGCAGGAGGAGGAACGGATGACGGCCTACGCCAGGGACGACCTCGAGGGCTGGGAGTTCAAGATCGTCCGGTCCATCGATAACCGGTTCAAGAGGCGAGAGAAGCTCGAGCGGCTCTGTCGGGAAGAGGCGACTGCAGGCTGGGAGATGATCGAGAAGCTCGATAACTCCCGCATCCGCTTCAAGAGGCGGGTCGACAGACGCGTGGCCGACCCGCAGATGCCGATCGACCCGTACCGAACGCAGGTCGGGCTCTCCGAACTCGGCCTCGTCGCAGTGATCATAGGTGTCATGGGGGCAGGCATCGGTCTTCTCTTTCTGTTCCTGGAGGTGTGGAACTAGGACGTCGTCGTGGCCTCTCCGCTCTCGAAGAAGCTCCGCGTCCACTCGGGACACCGGATGCGTCTCATCAACGCGCCTAAGGGATACGTCAAGCAGCTGGGAGAACTCCCCGAGGGCGCGAGGATCGTCCACAAGGGGCACGACGTCTGCGACTTCGGGCACCTGTTCGTTCGAAGCGTCGCCGAGCTCGAGGATCTCGCCCCCGAAGTCGTCAGGGCCGTGAAGCCTGACGGACTCCTCTGGATCTCCTATCCGAAGAAGACCTCGGGAGTGAAGACCGATATCACGCGAGACGTCGGCTGGGAGGTCATGTCGGCGTACGGCCTCCGGCCCGTCGCGCAGATCGCAATCGACAACGTCTGGTCGGCGCTCCGATTCAGGCCGAAGGAACTCGTGGGGAAGAGATGACGAGACGGGGGATCACGTGGACGGTCGTCGCCGTCCTCCTGGTTGCGGCCTTCCTCGCCTTCTCCCGAACGCGCGCCGGCGTGGCGATCTTCAAGTCCAGGAGCCACTTCGTCACGTCCGAGGTGGACGCACGCGTGCTCTACGAGCCAGGCGCTGAGGAGATGGCCGCGGGGATCGCCGCGTACCTCCCGCGCGCGATCGCGCACGTCGAGTCGGTGCACGGCCGGCCGTTCGAAGGACCATTCGTGGTCCGCGTCTGCGCCACTCAGAGGAGCTTCAACGACTTCACGGCCGCCCCGCCCCAGGGGGGAGCGAGGGGCTCGGCGCTCGCCGACGTCTGGATCGCCCCGCGCGCCTTCTCGTTTCACGGCAGGGACACCCACCGCGGAAGCCTCGTGCACGAGCTCTCCCACTTCCACGTTCGTCAGCGGCTTGGCTTCGTGCGCAACAAGGCGAACGTCCCGACGTGGTTCCACGAGGGGCTTGCCGACATCGTGTCTGGAGTGGGCGGCGAGATGGTCACGGACGAGCAGGGGATCGGCGCGCTCCTCGGTGGGTACCGGCTCGTCCCCGACGACATAGGATCACTCTGGCGGACGACGAACGTGAAGGACTACGGCATCGACTTCCACATGGTCCACGCGCAGTCGAGGCTCTTCACCGCCTACCTATACGACGCCGACCCCGAGGTGTTCAGGGCCTTCCTCACACGCGTCGAGGACGGGGAGTCCTTCGCGAACTCCTTCAGGAACGCCTTCGGAGACGACGTGACAGCGAAGTGGGACGAGTTCATCGCGAGCCTCGAGGAGGAGCACCGGGGTCGCTAGGCGCGTCGCACCGCCCGAGATGGGGGACGGGATGCACTGCCCGAGCTGCAGCGTCGAATTCCGGGACCACGTGAGGAAGTGTCCCGCGTGCCGAGTGCTCCTCGTCAACGGTCCGCCGCCGAAGCGTCCGAGCCGGGGGCAGGGGATCACCTACGAGGACCTCGTCCGTATGGTGCGGGGGAACGACGGCCGCCTCTCGGTTCGTCTTACGACGACGGACGTGGCTCGTAACGAGACGTGGCGGTTCGCCTACAGGGGCTTCGGGCACGCGTGGGCGAGGACGATGGAGGGTGCCAGGGAGGGCGTGCCGGTGGTTTTGAGGGCCGCGGCCGTCGGCGTGAAGGAGCACTCGTGGTGGGTCTACTTCGGGTTCGGCTACGCGTGGGTGGAGAGGATGGAGGGTCTCGTCGGTGGGAACCCGATTGTCCTGACCGCGACGGACGTAGGTGAGGAACGGGAGATGGGCTTCCCGTATCTTGGGTACGGGTACGCATGGACGAAGGAGATGGCGGGGGACTGCGGAGGCGACCTCCGCGCGGCGCTCAAGGTGACCGATGTCGGCAGGCAGAGGCGAGCGGCGTTTCCGTGCAGGGGCCACGGTCAGGCGTGGGCGAACGCGGCCGTGCTCACGCTCACGGCCCGGTGACGTCCTACACCGCATGTCGTCCGAGCTGACGGGCGCTGCACTTGACCGCTCGCGAACCAGCAGCTGGGCGGGCTGCCCCTCCGGTCCGTGACATTGGCCTGCCCCTTCGATCGGTGTTCTTCCTTCTCTTCGGTGCGATCCACTCCGTGTTCTTCCCACTCAGCTACCCGTACGCCCCGCCCCCCCGTCTCTTCCGTCGACTTCCGCCCTCAAGTATGATAGCTACTGAGTGGCGGCCTGATTCCGGCCGTCGGTCGGGATGTGGAATCCAATCCACCA
Organism: bacterium; assembly: GCA_025774935.1. GTDB lineage: Bacteria > Joyebacterota > Joyebacteria > Joyebacterales > Joyebacteraceae > JALGVN01. The sequence continues at coordinate 69,381 of JALGZK010000001.1, forward strand.
ATACGGGGAACTGCATGGACACGCGGAAGCGATCGTGGGCGAAATCGCTCACCTGGCGCATCCTGGGGATCGTACTCCTGGGACTCATCACCTACATGATCACGAAGGACTGGAAGGAGATGGCCGTCATCACGGTCGTCTTCCACGGGATACGCGTCGTCCTGTACTACGCTCACGAGCGGATCTGGGAGAAGATCGACTGGGGAAGGGTGAAACACCCGCTCGCGAGCCTCCCGGTGGATCGGGAGCTCACGCCCGAGGACATGGACACGGTCAGGGAGCAGCTCAAGTCGCTCGGTTACATCGACTGAGCCGGCAGGGGGAGGCGCGCCCGCGGTCCACGCGGGTGAAGGCAAAGGAGATCTGTCGTGCACGTCAAGATCAGCTACTGCGTTCCTTGAGGATTCGAGGAGCGCGCCGTCCGTGTGGCGGCGGTTCTCGAGACGGAGACGGGGATCAGGGCAGAGGTTGTCGAGGGGCCGCACGGGTCGTTCGACGTCGCGGTCGACGGGGAGGTCGTGTACTCGAGGGCGAAGACCGGCGAGCTTCCGAGCTCAAAGGAGGTCGTCGCTCTCGTGCGTGCGAGGGAGGGCTAGGCGCGGAGGTCCGGACGCGATGACCCACGGGACGAAGGCCCCGCTCAAGCTCTACCGCGAGCTGGCCACGTGGTGGCCGGTGCTCTCGAACCCCTCCGACTATGCCGACGAGGCGGAGTTCGCACGTAAGCTCTTCACCGAGTCGTGCGACGAGCTGCCGCGCACCATCCTCGAACTGGGATGCGGAGGCGGGAACAACGCCTCCCATCTGAAGAAGCAGTTCGAGATGACCCTCACGGACATTTCCGCCGAGATGCTCGAGGTGAGCCGCTCGCTCAATCCCGAGTGCGAGCACGTGCAGGGCGACATGCGGACTCTCAGGCTCGGTCGCGTCTTCGACGGCGTCTTCGTGCACGATGCCGTTACGTACATGACGAGCGAGGGCGATCTCGGGAGCGCGATCGCGACGGCTCACGTTCATTGCCGTCCGGGCGGCGCTGCGGTCTTCATGCCCGATCACGTGCGGGAGACCTTCCACCCCGACACGAGCCACGGCGGTCACGACCGCGGCGAGCGTGCCCTTCGCTACCTCGAGTGGAGCTGGGACCCCGACCCGGACGACACCACTTACGTCACTGACATGGTCTACGTGCTCCGCGAGAAGAACGGACGGGCGCGGATAGAGCACGACCGTCACGTCTGCGGGCTCTTCCCGCGGGACACGTGGCTGCGGCTGCTCGAGGAGGTGGGATTCGAGCCGCGGGTCATCATAGACCAGTACGAGCGCGACGTTTTCGTCGCGAGGAGACCCCATGAAGGAGCTTGACGGGCTGAGATGGGTGCCGAGGTGGACCTCGCACATGGGCTGTCTGAAGGGCTGCCTCGACTACCTCGGCGTCGAGGTGAGCGACGCGTGGCTCTACGGCGCTACCGGCCATGCGTTCGTCATCAACATGCACGAGGTCGTGTGTCCGAGCGGGCCGACGGCCTGGCACACGGGGATGATCCACACGCTAGCGAAGAACGTGGGATGCGAGGGCGAGGTGCTCTTCGCGACCACTCGGGAGCCCGGGTTCGCGGAAGCAAAGGAGCGCGCGTGGGAGACGTTCCGGTCCGCGATCGACGAGGGGACTCCGTGCTACGGGTGGGAGCTGGCCGTGCCGGAGTTCTACGTTCTGTACGGATACGACGAGGTGGGCTATCACTTCTCGGGCTGCGCGCACGACGAGGGCGCCGGACCGAAGCCGTGGCAGGAGCTCGGCGACACGGGCATCGGCTGTCTCGAGCTCGTGAGCGTTCGGGAGGGGACTCCGGCCGACGACGCGGCGACCGTCCGCGATGCCCTCGCGTTCGCGCTGGAGCACGCAGGGCGTCCCTCGAAGTGGATATTCCCCGGCTACGCGTCGGGGCTCGGGGCCTACGACACCTGGGTCCGCTCGGTTGAGGCGGGGACCGCTGTCGCGGTCGGAATGGGATACAACTCCCAGGTGTGGGCCGAGTGTCGTATGTATGGTGTGGGGTTTCTCGAGGAGGCGGGCGAGCGGCTGTCTGCCGGCCTCCGACCGCTCCTCGGAGAGGCGGCCCGCCGCTACAGGGAGGCCGCGGAGTCGCTGCGCGAGGTGGCTGCCACCTACCCCTTCACGCCGGGGCTGTCCGAGGACGCCATCGGCGTGGACGCGCGCACGGAGGCGGTGGTCGTCGCGCTCAGGAGGGCGCGCGAGGCGGAGGCCGCAGGGCTCGACTCGCTCGCCGCGATCGTCGCGAGCATCTGAGAGGGGAGTGATGGCGCAGGAGCCGCGGCTGACCTTGAGCATCGCCCACGCCGCCGCGTCGCGTCTGGCCTCCGGCCGTCCGGAGGCGAAGTTCCGCGACGGCTATCCGGCGTACGTCCGTGACATCGACGACAACCTGATCCCGGGCGTCACGCGGTCCGACTTCGCGGACGACCTCCTTGGGGGCGACGGCATCGAGTTCGCGGAGATCGGCGGACAGCCGCCGCGATTCAGCGCCGCGCACTCGTCGGCCGCGATCGCCGTCAACACGTTCGCGCCGTTCAGGCGTTCTCCGGAGAGCCTCTCGTTCGCCGGACACTCCGGGTTCACGCTCGCCAGGTTCGGGAAGCGTCTGAACACGGGTCTCACGGGGTCTCCGCCGTCGCTCGCGTTCTACGCCGCAGGGCCGTCGGGAATCGTGGCGGTAGAGGGGGTCTTCACGGAGCCTCTCGTCCAGAAGTTCGCGAGCTTCACGCTCGACTACGACCGGGCGATGGCCGACATCGACGATCCTCCCTGGAACGCCGTGTACTCCTCGCTGCAGCGGGAGCCGAAGCGGTTCAGGAAGCTGGACGCCGCCCAGCTCGTGATGCACTACCTCGGGCTCCACTACAGCCTCCAGGACGAACCGGCCCCGAAGACGCTCGTGTATCTGTACTGGGAGCCGACGAACGCGGAGGACGTGGAGGAGTTCCGGGATCACCGATACGAGGTGCTGACGTTCTCTGTAGCCGTCTCGGGCAGCGCCGTTCCGTTCGTGAGCATGAGCTATCCGGAGTTGTGGGAGCGCTGGGAGGACGAAGCGAGCTGGTCGGGAGCGGCCGAGCACGTTGCACGCCTGAGGGAGCGATACCTGTTTGCGTTGTGAGCGGCGCGGGCGCACCGCAGACGGCCGGCAGGGTGCAGGATTCGCGGTCGTGTCGGGTACGCGACCGCATCGGGGAGGGAGCGCAATGACACGATGGCTCGTCGTGCCGGTGATCGTCCTCTGCATGCTCGCCGGCTGCCGGGAGGCCGCGATCGAGGCTCCCGGACCCCTGGAAGGGTCGTGGAAGATCGTGGAGATCAGGGTCGTCTCGCAGCGAGGGGAGTACACCGACCCCGAGCCCGAGCCGGGCCTGTTCATCTTCGGGAAAGAACACTACAGCATGATCTGGATGCCGTTCGGCGAGCCGCTCCTCGACTTCGCTGAGATCTGGAGGCCGACCGACGAGGAGAAGCTCACGAGCTGGAACTCGATCGTCGTGAACACGGGGACCTACACGTACACCGACTCCACGGTGACGACGTATCCGCTCGTGGCGAAGACGCCCGAGTTCGTGGGCGGCTTCGCGGTCTACGACTACCGCGTGGTGGCAGACACGCTCTGGATGGAGATGACCGACTGCATGTCGTCGGGCGACGTGCAGGACCCGGGCATCGGGGTCTACACGATGCCGCTCAAACTCATCCGCGCGGAGTGAGGGGGACACACTTGAGTTGTGACTACCTCTACAGGATCCGGCCGACGCGGACGTCGCTCCTGGCCGAGGGGGCGACTGCCGAGGAGGACCGCGTCATCACAGAGCACTTCGAGTATCTGAAAGGACTCACCCGCGAACGTGTCGTCCTTCTTGCCGGGCGGACACTCAACAGGGACGACACCGGATTCGGCATCGTGATCTTCCGGGCCGAGTCCGAGGGCGACGCGCGCCGCGTCATGGAGAACGACCCGGCCGTCCAGGCGGGCGTGTTCCGCGCCGAGCTCTTCCCGTACGGCGTGGCTCTCATCGGCGACGAGCTGTGCGACCGGGCCCGCGGCTAGCGCGGTCGCGAGGCTCGGCATGGCCCTCGCTCGGGCCAGGAGGCGAAAGTGGCACAACGGCACACACCGACGTTCCTGATGTGGCTCTACTTCGTGCTCGCGATCGGATCGCCGATGACCGCGGGAATCTACCTCGGGAAGATCGCGGCCGGCGCCGGCGGCGGGACGATGGACGTGGCGCGCGTCGTTATCTTCGGTCTTCTGGGCACCTTCTGGGCGCTCATGTACGGGAACGCCCGGAAGGAGAGGGGCTCGCAGGCCTGACGCTCCGCCCATGGCCGCGCGATTGCGGAGGGAGGGGAATCGTCCGTGGGGAAGACCCGGAAGAGGCGGGTCCGTCTCGTCCACTGGAACGAGGCCGAGAGCAGGGAGCGCGCCGGAGCGCTGCGCGCGGCGGGGTACGTCGTCGACCGCTCGCCAGTCGACCGCGAGGCACTCAAGGCACTGGCCGCTCGGCCGCCGGACGCGATCGTGATCGACCTCACGCGTGCACCTTCCCAGGGCCGCGACCTCGGGCTCTTCCTCAGGAAGCAGAAGTCGACGCGAGGCATCCCACTCGTCTTCGCCGGCGGGGAACCGGACAAGGTCACGCGGGTGAAGGAGCTCTTGCCTGACGCTGCGTTCACGACCTGGGCTGGCGTGGGCGCGCGTCTCCGCAAGGCGGTGACGGCGAAACCGACGGCGCCGGTCGTGCCGAACTCGACCTTCGACGCTTACGCCGGAACGCCGCTCCTCAAGAAGCTGGGCGTGAAGGAGGGCACCGTCGTCGCTCTCGTCGGCGCGCCGGATGGATTCGAGAAGGCGCTCGGAACGCTTCCCGACGACGCGGTAGTACGGCGGGGCGCGCGCGGGCGTCCGGACCTCGCGATCTGGTTCGTGAGGTCGCGGAAGGAGCTCGAGGGACGCGTCGAACGGATGAAGGCCTTCGGGTGGCGACACGCCCTCTGGATCGTCTGGCCGAAGAAGGCCTCGGGGATCGCGAGCGACGTCTCACAGAAGGTGGTGAGGGAGACGGGGCTCGGCGCGGGGATCGTGGACTACAAGGTGTGCTCCGTCGACGAGACGTGGTCGGGACTCAAGTTCGCGAGACGCAAGGCGAACAGCAGAGTGACGAGACTCAAGTCTGGGTGAGACCGGGGGAACTTGATCGGGCGAAGAGCGCGGGCTGGCGCCGCCCGACGGACAGGGAGGTTCACGTGGGACGACAGCCGACTCCTGACAGCGTGTGGCGGATCGAGTTCGCGAAGGAGGTCATCCGGCCCTATGTGGAGCAGCCGGGCATCAAGATGATCGTCCTCTCCGGCTCGCCGCCGAAAGGACTCTCAGACCAGTACTCGGATCTCGATCTCATCGTGTTCTGGGACGCCATCGACGGCGACTGGCTCGAGGCAGAGCCGCTCTCCGGCATCGAGTGCGACCGGAGGTACTTCCGGAAGATGGGCGAGGCCGACCTCTATCTCGAGGGGTACTACTTCGGGAACCTGAAGGTCGACTTCGGTCACTCGACTCTCGCGGACTGGAAGGACACCGTCGACGGCGTGCTCGAGCGCCACGAGTTCGACGCGGACACCTTCGACGCGATCGCGGGGTTCAGAACGTCGCTTCCCCTCGTCGGCGAGGAACTCGCTCTCGACTGGAAGAGGCGGCTCGAGGAGTACCCGGATGAGATTCGAACGAAGGTCGTCGGCCAGCACATGAGGATGTTCGTTCCGGGCTATCTCCTCAACCAGGCGCTCAAGCGCGGCGACGTTCTCGCGTACTACGACGGACTGTGCCTGATGTTCAAGAACATGCTGAACATCCTCGCGGGCCTGAACCGGGTGTACATGTCGACCGGCGAGCCTCGGTGGATCGAGTACTACCTCGGGCTGATGCCCATCCGCCCGGAGAACGCGTGGGAGCGAATGCGCACGGCGCTCGAGTCGGACGGGGAGACGGCCGTCGAGATTCTCGAGGAGCTCACGGAGGATATCCTCGGGCTCGTCGCGACGCACATGCCGGAGGTCGCCGACCGCGTGGAGCGCATCCGCACGATGCGTCCGCAGATGGCGGTCGAGGGCACGCCGGACAGACCGGAGATGAGGGAGAGGACGAAGGCGTGACAGGCGTGGACGGGCTCGAGATCGCGAGGCTCGCGTCGGACGACGAGGCGGCCGCGTGCGCGCGTCTCATGTCTGGATCGGAGCCCTGGATCTCGCTCGGGACCTCCTACGAGCAGTCGCTCGAGCGGATCCTGGATCCTACCCGCGAGGTCTACGTAGCGCGCGCGGGCGGGGAGCTCGTAGGTTTCGTGGTCCTCGTACCCGGCGCTTCGTTCGTCGGGTACATCCAGTCCGTCGTGACCGTCCCCGAGTGGAGAGGGAAGGGAATCGGCACGAGCCTCATGACGTACGCGGAGGAGAGGATCTTCCGGGAGAACCCGAACGTGTTCGTCCTGGTGTCGTCGGCGAACACTCGTGCCCGTGCACTCTACGAGCGCCTGGGGTACACGGCGGTCGGCGAGCTCGAGGACTTCATCGTCGCGGGGGATTCGGAGGTCCTCATGCGGAAGTCGATCGGGACGCTGTCGGAGTTCAGCGCGGCCGGTGACCCGGACGACGCCGGACACAAGCGATAGGAGGGCACCTTGCTTCCGAAGGAGCAGGACAGGACGTTCGCGGCGTTCTCTCGAGCGGCCAAGGAGAGTGTCGAGCTCGACCCGAAGACGACGGTCATGCTCCATCTGGCGGCGGCGATGGCCGTCGGGTGCTACCCCTGAGCGGAGCACTACCTTGGCGGCGCCAGGGACCAGGGCATGACGGACGACGAGATCGGAGCGGTCGAGGCGATCGTGATGTCGGTGGCGGCGTGCCGTGTTCGGTCGCAGTTCGCGGAGATAGTCGAGCGAGCAGGCGGGTAGTCGCCGGATCACGGTCACACCCGGGACGCGATGAGGGAGGCGACGGTGTCGTCGGCGCGAGCGAAGCACTACGAGATCATAGGCGCTCCGTTCGAGCTGGGATCCTGGAAGCCGGGATGCGCCGAGGCGCCCCGCGTCCTCCGGGAGCGCAGGCTCGAGAAGCGTCTGGCGTTCCTGGGAGAGCGGCTCGGCTTCTCTGTGACGGACGGCGGCGACGTCGAGGCACCTCCCGCGGGTGATCCGGACGCGCGGCCGAAGCACATGGCGGAGACCGTCTCCTACTGCGATGCCCTCATGGCGCGGCTCGGCGTGTGCCTCGGCGAGGGACGCGTCCCGATCGTCGTCGGCGGCGACCACACGGTCTCGATCGCGACCGCCTCCGCCGCGGCGCGCAGCCTTCGCGAGGCGCACGGGGAGGAGGCCCGGCTCGGGCTCCTCTACGTCGACGCGCACCCTGACATCGAGACCCCGCAGGTGAACCCGGAGACCGACATGCACGCAACCTCCGTCGCTCACCTCCTGGGTCGCGGACGCGAGGAGCTCGCGAACCTGGGCGGATTCGCGCCGAAGCTCCGACCCGTCGACGTCGCGTTCATAGGTCTCCGAGACGTGGTGACAGAAGAGCGTGAGGCGATCCGGGAGCTCGGCATGCTGGCGTTCGCATTCACCGACGTGGAGCGACTCGGCATCGTTGAGGTCTGCAGGCGAGCACTCGAGCGAGTGACCGCGGGGACGTCCGGATTCGTGCTCTCGTTCGACATCGACGTGATCGACCCGAGCGAGGCTCCTGCCGTGCAGTACCCCGAACCAGGGGGGCTCACCTTCCGCGAGGCGGCCGTCGTGATGGAGTGCGCGGCGACTTCCTCGGACCTGGTGGCGATCGAGATGGTGGAGGTGAACCCGGGCCTCGAGACCGGGCACCGAACTGCCGACATCGCGGTGTCGCTGATCTGGAGCGCCGTCGGCGGCACGATGCTCTGAAGGAAGCTCGCAGGAGGAGTATGGGGAATCCGCGCTTCATCAGCGAGGAGATCGAGGTCACTCTCGGCGAGCAGCCAGCTCTCGAGAAGAAGCCCGTGTGTCCGTCGGAGTTCAAGTGGCGTGGGGAGACATTCAGGATCGTCGGGCTTCTCAAGGAGTGGCAGGACTACTCGAGGCGCGGGCGGATGGCGCACAACATGAAGGCGGTGCACGCCGAGGCCGCCGAGCGACACGGTTCCTGGGGAGTGGGCAGGCTCTACTATCGCGTGAGGACGGAGGGCGGACGCGTCTTCGAGGTCTACTACGACCGCTCGCCGAGAAGCGTCACCGACCGGAAGGGCGCGTGGTATCTCTTCCGCGAGATCGGAAAAGAGGCCGGTCCGTGAGGCGGGAAGCGGGCACGTATGCTCTCGTCCTGTCTGTCTCCGTGAATCGCCGGATCCAGGTGGGGCGTCTCGGAAGGCTCGAGGTGGCTCCGGGATTCTACGTCTACGTCGGGAGCGCGCGAGGCCCCGGGGGAGTGGCGGCGCGGGTCGGCAGGCACGGGAGGCGGCGCAAGGTCCTCAAGTGGCACGTGGACTTCCTGCGGGAGGTGAGCTCGCTGGAGGATGTGTGGTTCAGCCACTCGCCGGGAGCGACCGAGCACGAATGGGCACGGGCGGTAGCGGAGATCCCCGGGGCGACGGTGCCGCTTGCGGGATTCGGCTCATCGGACTGCCGATGTCCGACGCATCTCTTCAGATTCGAAGACCGGCCGGAAGCTGCGGATCTCGCCAGGGCGCTTCCTCGCGGTGACGCCTTCGCGGTCGAGAGCCTGAGGACAGGACACTCTGGGTGAGAGGAGAAGCCCGTGGCACTCTTTCGCACACCTCCCTCGCTGGCCGCCCTGCTCGCGATCATCGCCTTCGTGATCGCGGCCGTCTGCTTCGCGGGCATGGTTCTCCGTGACGACGCGGTCGGCAGGATCATCTACGGTGTCGTCTGGAGCGCTGTGGGGATCCTCTGGGTGTGGCAGTTCGTCACAGCAAGGCGCGAGCGTGCGGCGAAGGCCGAGGAGGCGGATAGTGAGTAGACCACCGCCGCGCTTGCTGTGGGGGGCGCTCGTCGCGGTGGTCGCGGTGATCGTCGCGCTCGTGGCGTGGCCGGTCGTGAGCTTCCTCGCGAGATCGGACCGGGTGGCACCCGAGGAACACGACGGCTTCCGCTGGCCGTACTTCCTCTACGTCTCCCCGAGCGCGGCGGCGGCCGGGGACGACGCGCGAGTGCCTGTCCTCGTCGTCCCGAACAACACAGGAAGGGTGGACGACGATCCGGGCGTGCACGAGCGCGAAGCCAGGGTCACCGCGTATCACGGGCGGCTCATCGCCAACGAGCTTGGGGCGGTCCTGCTGGTCCCGGCGTTTCCGAGGCCCGACGCGAACTGGCAGGTGTACACGCACGCGCTCGACAGGGACTGCCTTCTCGTGTCAGACCCGCGGCTCAGGAGACTCGACCGGCAGCTCGTGGCGATGCTCGACGATGCGTCGGTACGGCTGGGGCAGAAAGGGGTAGCGGCGGAGCGCTCGGTGTTCATGTTGGGATACTCGGCGGCCGGGATGTTCGTGAACCGCTTCGCGCTTCTGCACCCAAACAGGGTAGCGGCAGCCGCTGTCGGCTCTCCTGGCGGCTGGCCGATCGTGCCCGTGAGCGAGGCGGAGGGCAGGTCCCTTCGATACCCCATCGGGATCGCGGACGTCGCGGAGCTGATCGGAGAGGAACCCGATCTCGACGCCTACCTCGCCATCCCGCACCTCTTCATGCTCGGTTCCGAAGACGAGAACGACTCGGTGCCGTACGACGACGGTTACGAGGACGTCGACGAGGAACTGATCATGGGGCTCTTCGGCGGCACGCCAGTCGAGAGGTGGAGTGTCGCGCGAGAGATCTATGCGGAAGCCGGAGCGAACGCGACGTTCGTGTTGTACCCGGGCGTCGGGCACGACTTCACCGCGGAGATGGAGAGGGACGTCGTCCGCTTCTTCGAACAGGTGCGGGAGGGGGCGCGATGACGCGGCGCGACCGGGTTCTGGTGCACGCACTTGTTCTTGCCGCATCGAACATCTGCGCCGTCCTGGCGGGCTTCGTCGCCTACGTCTTGTCGGGCCGCGCGGGTCAGCTCGGGATCCAGATCCCCGTCGCAATCGCGATGACGCTCGTTCTCTTCGCGGTGTGGTCACTCGTCACGCAGCGCGGGGCGTGGACGGGGCTCAGGTTCGAGCGTTCGGCGGAAGGGCTCTGGGTCTACCTGGCGGCGTTCCCGTGGGCGGCGGTGTTGTTCCTCGCCGTGCACTACGCCACCCAGGGCTACCTGACGTCGTGGCGGAACGTGGCGATGCTGGCGGGATTCCAGGCGGTTGTGAACGTCGTGGCGGTGCTCGTGGGGCTGGGCATGGCGGGTCAGGCGCCGTACTCACAGGGAGCGCGCGGGACGCGGGACGACTCGCGCTCGGACTGACCGGACACGTGGAGGAGGGACCTTGTTCAGAGATCTGCGCATCGAGACCGAGCGGCTCGTCCTGCGGCCTTTCGTACCGGAGGATCTTGACGACCTTCACGCGATGCTCTCGGACCCGAAGGTCGTGGAGCATCTTCCGAACGACGTGATGACGCGCGAGGAGACCAGGGATGCGCTCGCTCGGATCGGCGGTTCCTACGAATTCGCGTCCGTGGAGGAGATGAAGCGCTGCTCGCTGGCGGTCGAGGACCTGGAGACCGCGCGTGTCGTGGGGTGGTGCGGGGTCGGACGTCTGAACATCGATCCAGGCGAGTTCGAGATCTACTACGGTCTATCGAGCGACCACTGGGGGAGAGGCTTAGCGTCGGAGGCGGCCGCGGCACTCGTCGACCACTCGTTCCACGCCCTCGGTCTCGAGCGGATCGTCGGCATCGTCTACCCGGAGAACGCCGCGTCGCGTCGGGTCCTCGAGAAGATCGGACTGACCTACCGGTGGCAGATCACCGGTCTCCCGGAGGAGCACGCGGCGTTCGAGGGAGTGCTCTACTTCGACATGACCCGCACCGAGCACGAGTCTCGGGACGGGCGGACTCGAGCGGCGACGTAGTTGGCTCTGCTAACCTGTTGACCTGTTGCGCGTTAGGGCGCCGTCCGTCAGACGAGAAGCGGGGTTGACAAACCCGATGCCATCGATTAAACCTAGACGCATAGAGATGGGTCTATGTAGATGTGAGCACAAGGGGGCGCGAGCATGGACGACAAGTGCAGCGAGATGTTCCACGCGCTGGCGGACAAGACGAGGCTCAGGATCCTCGAGCTCCTCAAGAAGGAAGAGGAGCTCTGCGTGACGGACATCGCGAAGCACTTCGAGATGAAGCAGCCGTCGATCTCGCACCACCTGGACGTGATGAAGAGGGCGGGGCTCGTGACGAGCGACAAGCGGGGACGGGAGGTGTACTACCGGTTCAACCCTGACGCGATCCTGGACTGCTGCGGGAATCAGCTGAGGGTGCTCGACATCGATATCGTCTCGGTTGGGAAGGACGGGTTCAAGGTGACGAGCAGGGGCAAGAAGAAGGGGTAGGCGGGCGAGCCCCCTTTTTTCGATTGGGCCATAGACATCGCCCTATACGTCTATGAAAGGAGGTGGAGGAGATGGCGGAGGAGAAGAAGGGCCAGAGCAGCTGCTGCATCATCGTCTGCTGCGGTTCGGACGAGGACGCCAAGGGCGTGAAGATCGTCTGCTGCGATCCTGACGGCGCGAAGGAGATGATGAAGAAGTTCGAGAACTGCTGCGCGCCCGCGGATGACTGCTGCGAGCCGAAGGACGACTCGAACGAGTAGGTCCGGCAGCGGCTGACGCCGTGTCGCCCGCCGGTACCGAACCGACGGGCGGCGCGGCCCGGGCTCCGACACGAGGCAGACGGGAGCCCGCTGAGGAGAGGGAACGAGCCATGAGACCGCGCGCTTCAGAACAGGCCGAGCGATACTCGAGGGCCGCGAGCCTTACCGTCCTCGAGATCGACGTGGACTGCGATGTGCTCCTCCCGGCGTATCTCATCGCGAACATGATGTCACCGGCGCTCTGGGCGTGGAGGGACGAACGTAGAGCGCACGCGCGTGACGGCGCGCCGCTCGGAGTGCGGAGACGTCTCAAGGGGCTCGAACGGCAGTTCCACCGGTACACGTTCACGAACATACCGGGCGAACCGGGCGGCGATCCTTGGGGGCTTCTGTACTTCCCGGAAGAGGAACGCAGGCTTGGCGAGGGCTTCGTCCGAGGCGTGCGGGCCGACTACGACGCCGCACTGCGGGCGGTCCTCGCGCAGAGCCCGGACAGCCAGTTCGGGAACATCGTGAATCAGGACTACTACAGGGCGGGTTACTTCCCGCGGCTGAGGAACGAGCTCATTGAGACGATGGACGCCTACGCGGGGGTCTCGCACGACGGGAAGGCCTCGGGGAAGTGCGTCGCGCTGGCGCTCCTGTGGGCGGCAGCCCTCATCGTGTGGGGGCGGTTCTCGCCCGGTGACGTGATCCTGATCGGCAACCGTTCCCATCTCTTCGTGTATCTCGATCAGGAAGAAGGCCACCTCTTCAACAACACGAGGTGGTTCAGCCGCACGCGCATCCACAACTCCTCCGAGGTCTCCGAACTCGTGAGGATGGTGACCACGGGATCCGAGACGACGTTCCTCTACAACCCGTGGCAGGGGATGTGCCACTGCACCGACGGGAGGTCGACGATTGCGGAGGAGCGGCTCGACGACCTCTGCGGGAAGGTGCAGGGCTTTCTCGCGAGTCCTCTCAAGCAGCCCGACGCCTCCGAGCTCAGGTTCGCCGGCGAGGAGGAGCCCCTCCTGGACCCCAGGTCGTTCGCATGCGCGGACGATTTCCAGTCGGCGGTCTGGATCCTCGCCGACCGTCGCCCGGGATCCGCCTACGACTTCGCGCAGTACGCGTTCCGCAGGATCGACGTGCCACGACCGGACGCGTACGTCCTGGCGGCGCTGCGCGACTATCACACGAAGAGGGCGGCGGCTTCCGTCGCGACCCTGGAGGACGCAGTGTCGATCGTGAAGAGTGTCCGCGGGCGACGGTCGGTCTTCGGGAGCCGAGGGAGGGTAGCTCTTCCTGACGAGACGCTCTACTTCGATACCGGCGACGACCGCGATCGCGCGCTCCTTCTTTTCACGCTGCTCGCGCAGTCGAGGCTGGCGGACCCCACTTCTGTCATCGGGTTCTCCGAGCACAACAGCTATGTCCGCCACGATGGGAGGTGGATCGAGTGCAGAACGCTGTCGCATGCGAGCTCCGCCCCGCGGAGGCTCACGCACCTCTTCAATGGCTCTGGGAGCTCCCGTCGCCCGTACGTGCGCGTGGCGCCGGAGTCGGCTTCGGGTCTTCCGGCGGCGGCGGCCCCCTGACGGGACCGTGGAACGTCCTGGGTGGGCAGTCCGCTCGCGGCGTCTTCCGCCCCTCCGCCTGTGGTTGTGCGAACGGGGCGACCGCCTGTCTCGACTGATCGTCCTGGAGGCCGGACGTTGCCCCTCTCGGGGCATACCGCGCCGTCCGGGCCTCCGACTCCTCGGCACCCGAGGTGCCTCTCACCACCGCGCCCCCGGCCGTTCCCGCGATCCTGGCCGGGGGCGCACCTTGCCAGGACACCGGAAAGCCCTGGACCCGCCGCGCCGGTCCGCCCTGTTGACGATGCCGGCGAGCCGTCATAAGGTAGGAGAGACACGCAGTGGCCAGGAGCGGAGGGGCTGAACGGTGACCGAGAGAAAGGCCGTCCGACACGGCGAGTGGATCAAGCTGGGAACGGAGACGGCGGTCGACGCCGTCGTCTGCGATGTCTACGAGTCGACCCGGAGCAACGGGGCGGACGCGGCGGTCGTGTACCGCGATGCCGAAGGCCGCGCCGTCTACGAGGAGGTCAGGTGGGACGGCTCGCGCTGGGACTTCCTGTACTCGGGCCCCTGTGGGCTTCACGCCAGGTGCGTCTCGTGCGCCGAGAAATACCTCGAAGTGCTGGAGCGGGGACGGACAGACGCGTGAGGAACGCCGGAGTCGTGTGAGCGAAGGGGCCGGTGAGTGCGGGAGTCATCCGAGGGTCGGCGTCGTCCGGGCGCCGGTTTGAGCGAGTGCTCCCGGGGAGGTCGTATGAAGGTGATCGCGGACTTCAGTGTGGTGCCGATCGGCGTGGGCGTGTCTGTCTCGAAGTACGTCGCGGTCTGCCACCGCATTCTGTCGGAGGCAGGACTCCCGACCCGGCTCCACGCGTACGGGACGAACGTCGAGGGCGAGTGGGACGCGGTGTTCGGGGCCATCCGGAGGTGCCACGAGGAGATCCACACGATGGGGGCGCCGCGGATCTCGACCGTCATCAAGGTCGGGACGAGAACGGACCGGGACCAGACGATGCTCGACAAGATCGGGAGCGTCGAGTCGAAGCTGGACGAGGAGCGTTGATGGAGATCCGTCCGTACCGGGAGAACGACGAGGCGGCCATCGCAGGACTCTGGCGAGAGGTCTTCCCGGACGCGCCTCCGTGGAACGTGCCGGAAGACGACATCAGGAGGAAGCTCGAGGTTCAGCGAGACCTCTTTGTGGTCGCGTGCGAGGGCGGCGAGATCGTCGGGACCGCGATGGGGGGCTACGACGGGCATCGGGGGTGGGTGCACCTCGTGGCCGTGAGCCCGCGGCACAGGAGGCTCGGGATCGGGGCGGCGCTGATGCGGCGCATCGAGGAGGGTCTGGCGGCGCTCGGCTGCCCGAAGCTCAACCTGCAGGTGCGCTCAACGAACGGGGACGTCGTCGCGTTCTACGAACGGCTTGGCTACGCCGTCGAGGACCGCGTGAGCATGGGCAAGCGACTCGGCACCGACGGGGGGTGACGATGGATTTCTTCGACTTCAAGAACATCGCGGAACGCAACATGGAGATCGTCAACCCGACGACCCCGGAGAAGCTCTTGGAGGTCGGACGGCTTCTCGGGCTCGCTGAGGGCGACCGGGTCATCGACTTCGGCTGCGGGTACGCCGAGGCGCTCGTCCTCTGGGCGGAGAACTTCGGGATCTCGGGCGTGGGAGTGGACGTTCGCCCAGCGGCGTGCGAGAGGGCGGAGCAGAAGCTGCACGGGCGGGGCCTTTCGGACCGAATCGAGATCGTGTGCGGGAAGGGAGCCGACTACGCGTTCGAGGAGGGTTCCTTCGACGCCGCTACCTGCATCGGAGCCACGTTCGTGTGGCGGGGGTTCCTGCCCTCGGTGAGAGCCATGAAGCGCGCGATCCGACCGGGGGGGAGGCTCGCGATCGGGGAAGCGTACTGGCTCTCCGACGACGTGCCGCACGAGTACGCGACGTCGGAGCCGGAGATCCACCAGGAGCACCGGCTCCTCGAGTGGACGCGCGAGGAGGGCTTCGACGTGGAGGCGGTGGTCCGCGCCACGACTGGGGAATGGGACCACTACGAGTCGGGCAACTGGCGCGGCCTTCTCGCATGGCTCGGCGAGAACCCCGACCACCCCGAGCGGCGCGAGGTCATCGACCACCTGCGCGAGTCCCAGGACGAGTACTTCAGGTACACCCGAAGCTGGGTCGGGTGGGCCATGTACGTCCTGCTGCCGACCGAGTAGGGGCGCGGCTCCGGCGCTCCGCGAAGGAGGAGGAGAGCGTGGACGAGGATCGCGGGCGCATCAAGGTGTACCAGCGGTATCCCTGGTCGAGCGTTCTCATCTACAACGGAGTGACCGTCGTCCACTTCGTGCTCGGCGCCATGGGCATCGTCGCCGGGTACGGGAACTCGCCGCTCGTCACGGCGCTTGCGTGGGCGTACCTTGCGTTCGCCTTCGTCGAGATGTACGTGATCATGCCCTTCGCCGTGTGTCGGCACTGCGCCTACTACTTCGCCGAGGACGCTCTCTGCGTCTCCGGCCTGAACGTGGTCTCGAGGCGCGTAGCTCGGCCCGGGAAGAGGAAGCGCTTCGCGGAGCGGGCGGACGGGTTCTTCAGCCACAACACGGCGTACATGGGGGCGCTCTTCCTGCCGATCGCCGCGATGATCCCGGCGCTCTTCCTGAGCTTCTCGGCGCGGCTCCTCATCATCCTGCTTCTCGTCGTAGGGCTCCTGCTCCTCCGGTTCTTCGTGATCTTCCCGAAGATCGCGTGCGGCAGATGCGCGGCGAAGTACGATTGCCCGAACGCGGCGTCGATGGGGCTCGACAAGACCTGACAAATGAGGATGGGGTCTCTGGGGACCGGGGCATTCCCAGACAGGAACGGAGGCGCAATGGGGTATCACTTCACGAAGAAGGTCGATCTCTCGTTCGAGGAAGCGATCGCTGCTGCCGTCGAGGGGCTCAAGGAAGAGGGCTTCGGGATCATGTCGGAGATCGACGTGAGGGCGACCCTCAAGAAGAAGCTGGACGTCGACTTCCGGAACTACCGCATCCTGGGCTCGTGCCACCCGTACTACGCCCACAAGGCGCTCGAAGCGGAGCCAAAGATCGGTCTCATGCTCCCGTGCAACGTCGTGGTGGAGGAGACGCCCGGAGGGGACGTCGAGGTCTCCGCGATCGACCCCATCGCGTCGATGGCGGCGGTCGAGAACGCGGCGCTCGAGGAGATCGCACCGCAGGTTCGTGAGAAGCTCCGGAGCGTCATCGAGAAGCTGTAGGGAGGGCGGCCTCGCAGGCCGGCGAAGCACGGCCGTCGGTGCCGGCGCGGGGTAGATCTGGTCGAGGCCGTGAGGAGGTGCGCATGCCGACGTACGTCATTCTCAGCCGCGTCTCGCCGGACGCGTTCGCGGATCCTGCTGGATTCCGCCAGCTGGCGAAGGCGGTGTCGGAGACGATCAGGTCCGAGTGTTCGGGAGTCACCTGGAAGTCGAGCTACGCGACGCTCGGGCGCTTCGACGTCGTCGACATCATCGAGGCGGACGACCCGAAGGACGTCGAGCGGGCGAGCCTGATCATCCGCTCGGTCGGGCACTCGATCACCGAGACCATGGTCGCGATACCGTGGCAGGAGTTTCTGGACGCGCTCTAGGCGAACATCGGGGTGAACTCACCCCAGGGGGCGGCCTCACGTGGAGCCCTTGCGCGTGTCCTCGAGATCGCGGGCGAAGAACCGCGCGTCCGAGTCGAAGTGACAGTGCTTGTACTTCTTGCCGCTGCCACACCAGCAGGGCTCGTTGCGGCCGAGACACGCGGCCGACTTCGGCGGACGGCGCCGGAGTCTGTCCATGAGACCCATCGCGAGATCCTCTGTCGGACGGCGCCTTGGAGGACGTCTCCGAGTCGATCCGACTGCTCCCGGACGACCCGGGCACGTTACTGAACACAGTCTCCGATGCAAGTATAGCGCCAGAAGAGCCCAGAGTCCAGCCAACGCCGGCTGAGCAGGGAGGTGTACGCGTGAAGCCGAGGATCATCGAGAAGGAGCCGATCATCATCGCGGGGATGGACTTCTACGGCGACCCGTTCACCGCAGAAGGGTGGTCGGAGGGGAACGAGATCGGCAAGCTGTGGAGCAGGTTCAGCGCGTTCATGGACGCCAACGGAGACCGGGTGAAGAACGTCGTCGACCCGAACGTTGGCTTCGAGGCGCACTACGAGCCGGCGGAGTACGGAGAGACGAAGAGCTTCTACGTGATGGTCGGCCTGGAGGTGTCGGCGGCCGACGGGCTTCCCCTCGAACTGTGCGTGCGCGTCTTCCCCGCGACGACCTACGCTGTCTTCACCTTCGCGGGCGACGACATCAAGTCGAACTGGCCGGACAAGATCTTCAAGGAGTGGATGCCCGACTCGGGATACGAGGAGGCACACAAGTTCCTCTTCGAGGTCTACGACGGCGACCGCTTCAAGGGTATGGACAAGCTCTCGGAATCCGAGCTTGACGTGTACGTTCCCATCAGACAGAGTCAGTGACCGATCGACGTCTCCCCGGGCGGCGCGACCTCGGTCGCGGACGCGACTCCCGCGCGAGGCGAAGCCACACGCGTTCCACTCACTCCACCGGAGCTCTGACGATGCGTATCCTGCGGTTCGTGACGTTCGCCGGCACGGCGCTCCTCGTTGTCATCAGCTGTGTGTCCTGTGGCGGGGGAGGACAGAAGACCCCGACTACGAACGAACTCACCGACATGATCGAGACGGCCACCCAGGAACAGATCAAGGACAAGTACGGCTACCCGACCGCCGTTCTCTACGAGAGCGCCGACGTGGTCGTCTGGGTCTACCAGGAGGGCGGAGAGACCGTGCGGGCCGACGACTACAGATTCCACACGGGCTCGGCCCCGTGCTTCATGTACGGGCTGTGGTTCTCTCCTGAGGGGGTGCTCGACAAGTGGGAGAAGCGCTCGTGCGCCGACGCTCCGGACCCGGCCGCCGTGTTCGAGCTCGGGTACGCGCCCATCGGCTCGAAGTAGGGGAGGCGTCGCGCCGACGCGATGCCCGGCGTGCGGTCGCGCGGGAGGTTCTATGAGAAGGGTCCTTGTCGACGGGAAGCCCGCCCTCGAGCGGGCGGCCGCCATCCTCCTGACAGCGGTTCTCCTGTGGCTCACGGCAGCCGGCTGCGGCTCCGAGACCCCGCGGGGCGCGGTGGAGGCGGGACTCAGTCCCGCCTACACCGGACTGGAGTGCCCGCGCGGGACGGTGACGCTCGACCTCGAGGGGAACGGGAGCTTCGAGCTCAGGCGTGTCGCTCCGGGCGGCGATGCGGGGCACTCCGTGCTCGAGAGCGTCCGCGGGAGCTGGGTCTACCACGTCGAGGGCGAGCTCGTTCTCTCGAGCCAGGACTGGGAGGCCGTCTTCGCGCCGGACACGACGGTCGTCAGATTCGACAACGACGACTACGTGCTCCCAAGCCTGATGTGGCTGAGGAGCACAGAGCCGACCTTCGCGGACTCGTGCGAGCTCGTATCGAGACCCGACCTCGATGCGGTTCTCCACCCCGGCGGAGGTCGCCAGGCCAGCTGGTAGCAGGCGAACGGAGGTTCTTGCCGGATGCTGGACACAGCGCAGCAGGTGAGACTGCTCGAGGTCTTCGCGGAGCACGAGAGTGAGATCTCGCGCCTCTACGAGACCTACGCTTCAGTGTTTCCGGATCACCGGCGGTTCTGGAACGACCTCGCGGACGACGAGGCGAACCATGCCGACTGGGTCCGGTCGCTCGTTCCTCTCGTCGAGGACGGCTCCCTTGGGCTCAGGGAGGACAGGTTCGCGAGAGCTGCGATCGAGACGTCGCTCAGGTACATCAGAAGGAGGGCGGGCGAGGCTTCGGTCGAGTCGCCGGGCTTCATGAAGGCGCTGGTGATCGCCCTCGACATCGAGGACGCCATGCTCGAGAAGCGGTTCTTCGAGATCGCTGACGAGGACACGCCGGAGTTCCGGCGCGTGATGAACTCGCTCCAGAGGGAGACCGAGAGGCACCGGACGGCGCTTCGGACGGCGCGGGAGGCGGCGGAGAAGCACGGGCGACAGGGAACGGGCGGCTGACCTAGAGCAGAGCGACGGCGCAGTTGGACGGAGTCGGAGGAAGCGATGGGAACAAGGCCTCTCGCGGGACTGGAGGTCGTTGCGGTCCGCTACTGGGGGAGCGGCCGCGAGCGCCAGGCGGTCTGCGCTCTCGACGCGTACGAAGCGGAGGGAGCCTACGCCGCTGCCGGCGTTCCGTTCACCGTCACCGAGCCCGGACTTCCGGCGGACGCGGAGTACGCGAGCGACACCGAAGTGCTCGGGGCGCTCGGTGGTGAGATCGCGGGCGTGGTGGCGGCGGCGAGCCGGGAGGGGCGCGGCGTGCTCGTCGTCGGAGGTAACTGCACGCACATGCCCGGGGTGATCGGAGGGCTGGAGGACGCTCACGGAGCGGACGTCCGGATCGGTCTCGTCTGGTTCGACGCGCACGGCGACTTCAACACGCCGACGACGTCGCTCACGGGATTCCTCGGCGGTATGCCGGTCGCGGTCTGCGCGGGGCTCGCGCATCCCGAGTGGCGCGAGGGCTCGCACATCGCCGCCCCGCTTCCGACCGACAGGATCGTGATGGTCGACGTGAGGAACCTCGACCGTGACGAGGAGCGTCTCATCCGCGCCACGGACGTCATCATCGCGGGAGCCAGCCCGAAGCGGACCGGAGAGGACCTCGGAATGGCAGTGAGCGAGCTTGCCGACAGGACCGATCTGATCTACCTCCACATCGACGCCGACATCCTCGACGAGACGATGGTCCCGGCGCACCGGACGCGGGAGCCGCGGGGGCCGGGGATGAAGGAGCTGAGCGTCGCCGTCGACGCGGTCATGGCGACCGGAAAGGTCGCGGCGTACGCGGTCGTCTCGGTGTGCGGGAGTCCTGAGGAGAACGAGGTGGACATGGCGTCGGGCACGGCGCTCGTCCGCGCGGGCCTCGAGTCCTGGGCAAGGCACGGGATGCCGGATTCGCTCGGAGGGGGCAGTCGATGAGGAAGAGACCCGGGACCGCGTGGGTGGGCGCCTTCACACTCGCTGCCGTTGTCATCGTCGCGATGCTCGTCGGCTGTTCGGACGAAAAGGAGGAGCCCCCGAAGCTCACTCCCGAGCAGATCGCGGAGGCGATGGGGTTCCGGGCCGAGGTGACGGTCCCCGTCGGCGAGGCGGCGTCCGTGGGCACTTTCCTGGCGGCCGTGACGTATCCGGACGGAACGACGCAGCTCGTGGAGGGAGAGCGGGACGGAAGCGTGGCCGCCGTGTGGCTCTGCGACCTGGGCGGGGACGGCGTGCTCGAACTCGTGATCGTGACGGCATCCGCGGGAAGCGGTTCGTACGGGGCGGTGGCGGTCTATCGCCAGGACGGCGGACGCTTCGCGCCTGTGGAGATCGCGGGGCTCGACGAAGGACAGCGCGAGGGCTACGCGGGGAACGACACCTTCGGCGTGACAGACGGGCAGCTCGTCAGGAGCTTCCCCGCGCACGTCGAGGGAGACGAGAGCGAGAGCCCGAGCGGGGGCACGACCCGACTCGTCTATTCGTTCGACGAGAGTCGGTGGCTCGAGGAGGCGAACGGTGAGCGACAAACAGCCACTCATCAGTAAGGCGTTCCTGTCATTCCAGAAGGACACACCGGACCACGCCAGGGCGTGGGGTGAGCTGGTCGTGAAACTCTCGCAGGCGAGCGCGCTCGACGCGAAGACCGGACAGCTGGCCTATCTGGCCGTGCTTGCCGCGCTCGGGCGCACCAGCGGGATCCCCTTCCACGTGCGACAGGCCAAGGAGTCGGGCGCGACGCGCGACGAGGTTCTGAGCGCGATCCTGACCGGGCTCCCGGCGGCTGGGCACGCCGTCACCCAGTCGCTGCCTCCGGCCGTCGAGGCGTACGATGCCGATTAGCGACGGGCGGCGCACAGCATGAGCGGCCGAGCGGCCAGGACGCAGTCACGCGTCAGGTGGATCGGTCTCATCGCCGGTCCGGCGGTCGCGTTGCTCGTCTACTTCCTCCTGCCGGAGACCTTTCGGGACACCGAAGGACAGACGGTAGTCTTCAGCCACGCGGGGCGCGTCACGGCGGCGCTCGCCGTGTGGATGGCGACGTGGTGGATGACCGAAGCGCTCCCCGTCTACGCGACGGCGCTCCTCCCGCTGGCGGTCCTCCCGATCGCCGGGGCCGTGCCTATCCGGGACGCGGCGGCGCCGTACGCGCACGAGCTCATATTCCTCTTCATGGGCGGGTTCATGGTCGCCCTCTCCATGCAGAGGTGGAACCTGCACAGGCGGTTCGCATTCTCCGTCCTCAGGCTGGTCGGTTCGCGGCCCCGTCGTCTCGTCGGCGGGTTCATGCTGATCACGGCGGCGCTCAGCATGTGGGTCTCGAACACGGCCACGACGATCATGATGCTTCCGATCGCCCTGAGCGTCATCGGGCTCCTCCGCCGGCGCGATCAGGGTGCCGACGCGTCCGGCGCCGGACCGCCAGGTCCGTTCGGCGGCGATGCGGGCGACGGCTTCGCGCTCTGCCTTCTGCTCGGGATCGCCTACGCGGCGTCGATCGGCGGCATCGGTACGCTCATCGGGACGCCGCCGAACCTCTTCCTCGCGTCCTACGTGAAGAGCAACCTGGGGATCGAGATCAGCTTCGTCCGGTGGATGGGGATCGGGATACCGCTCGTCGTCATCTTCCTGCCGGTCACGTGGCTCCTTCTGACGAGGATCGTCTTCCCGCTGCGGGACGCCGGAGCGGACCGCGGGCCGCTCGAGATCCCCGGGGTGTCCGAGGCGCTCGGTCCGATGAGCAGGGGGGAGCGCGCTACGTTCGTCGTGTTCGCGCTCACGGCCCTGGCCTGGATCTTCCGGCCGATCCTCACGAGGATCGAGGTCGTGGGGTCTCGGCCGCTCGCAGGCCTCTCCGACCCCGCGATTGCGATGGTCGCCGCGCTCGCGCTCTTCGTGATCCCGGTGGACCGCCGCGAGCGCGTTTTCGTGATGGACTGGGGGACCGCGGCGAAGCTGCCGTGGGGGGTGCTCCTGCTGTTCGGGGGAGGACTGAGCCTGGCGGCGGCCATCAGGGCGAACGGCGTGGGGGAGTTCATCGCGAACCAGGTGGGCGCGTTCGCGGGACTGCCCTCGGTCGTGCTCGTCGTTCTGGTGGTGACGTTGCTGATCTTCCTCACGGAGCTCACGAGCAACACGGCGACGACTGCGACGCTCGTCCCGATCCTGGCATCGCTCGCGCCAGGCATGGGACACGACCCGTTCGTGCTCATCGTGCCTGCCGCGATCGCCGCGAGCTGCGCGTTCATGCTCCCGGTGGCGACGCCGCCCAACGCGATCGTGTTCGGCTCCGGTCACGTGACCGTGCCGCAGATGGCGCGCGCCGGCTTCTGGTTGAACGTCATCGGCATCGCTCTCATCACGGCGCTCACCTACGCCGTGGCGATGCCGCTTCTGGGGATCTCGTTCTAGCGCGGGCGCGCCCGCGACGGGGTGATCATGGTGGAGTTTCGCGAGATCGGCGTGATACGGACCCCGCACACGGACGTGTCCGACATGCCGATTCAGCCTGCGGGTGCGGAAGGGGTCAAAGGAAGCGTCGAGGTCCACCCGGAGTTCGTCGAGGGGCTCAGGGATCTGGACGGCTTCTCGCACGTGATCCTCGTCTACCACCTGCACGAAGTGCGGGAGACGCGGCTCACGGTGACGCCCTTCATGGACACCGAGCGGCGCGGGGTCTTCGCGACGAGGGCGCCGGTGCGCCCGAACCCGATAGGCATCTCGACCGTCAGGCTCGACGGCGTCAGAGGGTCGACTCTCGACGTCGACGGCGTCGACATGCTCGACGGGACGCCGCTCCTCGACATCAAGCCGTACGTCCCGGACGCCGACGAGCGGAAGGACGTCCGGGTCGGGTGGCTCGCGGGCGCGAGCGAGCGGTGGAAGCGTAAGCGGTCGGACGGCAGGTTCGGGTAGCTGCGCGCGGGTACGGCTCCCGGCGCGACAGCGGATAAGGAGGACGGACATGCCCTTTCTGGAGCTGAAGGACATCGAGGTCGCGGAACCCGTCACGGGATTCCGCGCGCGGGTCGTGAACACTGCCGGCATGACGGTCGCGCACTGGGAGATCGACGCGGGAGCGGTCATGCCTGAGCACCACCACCCGAACGAGCAGGTGGTCAACGTGATCGACGGGGAGTTCGAGCTGACAGTCGGCGGCGAGACGCGGAGGATGGGGCCGGGGTCGCTGGCCGTCATCGACCCGGACGTGCCGCACTCGGGGACGGCGATCACCGCGTGCCGGATCGTCGACGCGTTCCATCCGCCCAGGAGCTACGACTAGGTCGGGGTCGTGGCGGCGAGGCCCGGTCGAGGGGCCAGTGAGAGGGAGGCGCAAGATGAAGTACGGAGCGAGGAACGAGATCAGAGGGACCGTGAAGTCCTTGAAGACGGGCGACGTCATGGCGATCGTGAAGTTCGACGTGAAGGAGCCGTGCGAGATGGCCTCGGTCCTGACGGCGGAGTCGGTCGAGCGCATGGGGCTCGCCGAGGGCGACGAGGTTCGCCTCGTGATCAAGGCGGTCCACGTGCTTCCGGTCAAGGAGTAGTGGGGGAGACAGGGGGAGAGGTTGGCGAGAGAGAACCCGGGTCTCCACGAGCGGATCTATCGGGTCGTCCGAATGGTCCCGAAGGGACGCGTGGCGACCTACGGGCAGATCGCCGAGATCGCCGGGGGCTGCACGCCGCGGATGGTCGGATACGCGATGGCGGCAGTCCCGTTCGGGAGCAACGTCCCCTGGCATCGCGTGATCAACAGCCAGGGGCGAATCAGTGTCCGAGGAGACGGCCGGGAGTCCCCCGAGCAGCGGGCGATGCTCGAAGCGGAAGGCGTGGTATTCAGCGGGAGCGGCCGCGTCAGTCTGAAGGAGTACGGCTGGACCGGTCCCGGGGTGTCGCGCGGGCGCTCGAAGGGACGAGGGGCGCGCCGGAGCTGAGGTGCACGTTGGCGAACACGGAAGACCGCACAGACAAGAAGCGGGCGAAGTACGAAGCGAAGGCGGAGAAGGCACGCGCCAAGGCCGACCTCAAGGCGGCCGAGGCGCGCGAGCGCGCCCGCGTCGAGGAGACCAGGGTCCTCGCGGAGGTCGGCGGCAGGGGCCTGCCGAGAGGTGTCGGGATCGCTCTCGAGAGGCGCGGCGGGACGTCGCAGCTCGTCGTCTCCGGCCTGAGCGAGGAAGCGGTCGACCGGCTCGTGCCCGAGATCACGAAGGAGCTCCTGATCGGAGCCGCGGCCGAGCGGAGCCGCCTCCGCGCCGGGGCGATGAGGTTCGTTCGCGAGGGGGTCGTCCCGACGATCGTCAAGGTGGTAGCCGGACTGATCGTCGGCTACCTCGTGATCCGCTTCGGGCTCAGGTAACCGTTCGGCGCGGGCAGCGAGGGCAACGGCTTCCGGTTCCGCCTCGCGGCGCGGCTCGAGCCACCGCGCAGGGGCGACTTGTGCGGCGGTGATTCCGTGCTATACTCCGCGGCACGATTTCGGCAGAGACACGTGGACGCCAATGCAGGGAGAGGACATGACAGACAGGCGGGCGGCGGCGGTCGAGCACGCGCGAGCGAACAGCGACAGGATCCTGGAGGAGCTTTCGGACTTCCTCTCGATCCCGTCGATCTCGAACGACCCTACGAGTGAGTCCGACATCGATGGAGCGGCCAATTGGATGGCGGATCGTCTCCGTGCTCTGGGGCTCGACGACGTCGGCGTGCTTCCCACGGGCGGCAACCCCGTCGTCTACGGTGAGAGCCTCTCCGCCGGTGATTCCGCGCCCACGGTCCTCGTCTACGGACACTACGACGTGCAGAGCCCGTCCCCGCTCAAAGGCTGGGACAGCAAGCCCTTCCAGGCGACCGTCCGGGGCGAGAAGCTCTACGCGCGCGGCGCCTCCGACAACAAGGGCCAGATCATGGCCTGCGTCGCGGCGGTCGAGGCTGCGGCGAGCGCAGGGCCGCTCCCGGTCAACGTCAGGTTCCTGATTGAGGGAGAAGAGGAGATCGGGTCTGTCAACCTTCTGGACTTCCTGCGGGAGAACAAGTCACGGCTCGGAGCCGACGTCGTCCTGAACCCCGACGCGGGCATGCTCGGTGCGGACAGGCCGACTGTCTACTACGGTCTGCGCGGGATGTACGTGTGCACCCTCCGCGTGTCCGGCCCCTCGCGGGACCTCCATTCGGGTGGGTACGGCGGCGTCGTCCACAACCCGATCCACGCGCTCAGCAAGGTCATTGCCGGCATGCACGACTGCGAGCGCCGGGTGGCGCTTCCGTCCTTCTACGACAGCGTGCGGGACATGACGCCGGAGGAGCGCGCCGAGATGGCGGCGCTTCCGAGGGGAGACGCGTCGTATCTGGAACAGTCAGGAGTGCCCGAGCTCTGGGGGGAGCGGGACTACATCGCGGCCGAGAGGGAGGGCGCGCGTCCGGCGCTCGACGTCATCAGAATCTCGGGCGGCAGCACGAAGTCGGCCATCCCGATTGCCGCGGAGGCGATCCTCACGGTGCGGCTCGTTCCCGACCAGTCGCCCGACGAGGTGCACGAACAGCTCCTCCGCTACCTCGAGAGCCACGTACCACCGACGGTGAACTGGGAGGTGCTCGACTGGTCCGGGTTCCCGGCGTCGCTCACGGACCGGAACTCCGCGGCGGTGCAGTCGCTGAGCGCAGCGATGGAGACGGTGTGGGGACGGAAGCCCGTCTACTACAGGAGCGGTGGGAGCATCGCCGCGGTCGGCCAGATGCAGAGCGCGCTGGGTGTCGACTCCCTCCTGACGGGATTCTCGCTCCCGGACGACCACGTGCACGGACCGAACGAGAGGATCCATCTGCCGACGTGGCGGCGCGGAATCGAGGCCCTCGTCCACTTCCTCTATAATATGGCCGACGGGGCCGCCGCTCAGTAGCCTCGGGAGGAGGCTCGCGTGCGCCTCGAACTGCTCGCTGCGACGGATGCCGACTACGAGGTGGTGAGGAACCTCGTACCGCTCTACGTCCACGACATCTCCGAGTGGATGGGGTGGGACTGCCCGGAGTCGGGGTACTTCGGCGGTTGCGACGATCTGCCGCTGTACTGGGGAATGCCGCCCACGGACCCGCGCTACAGGTGGCCCGGCAGCTGGCGGGGCTTTCCGTTCATGATCCGGGTGGACGGCCGGCTCGCCGGCTTCGCGCTCGTTCGCAGGCTCCAGGAGGGAGCCCCCCCCGTCTACGAGATCGCCGAGTTCTTCGTCCTCAGGAAGTACCGCCGGAGCGGAGTGGGTCGAGAGGCTGCGCACGGGATCTTCGACACCCTCGAGGGCAGTTGGGAGGTCAGGGAACTCCTGGGCAACAGGCCGGCGCAGGACTTCTGGAGGAAGGTCATCTCGGAGTACACGCACGGCGCCTTCGAGGAGACCGTGGAGCCGGCCGTAACGGGTCCCTTCGAGATGCTGACGCAGAGGTTTACGAGCACCGGAAGTTGAACGCGAGCATCGGAAGTGAGACGGGCGGGCAAGCGAAGCGGGAGGCGACGTGACGGGAATCGACGCGCAGATCACGTTCTGCTACACGCTCGATCTCGCAGGCACGGCGAGGTTCTACGAGGACGTGCTCGGACTGCGGCTCGCGCTCGACCAGGGCGGCTGCCGCATCTACCGCGTCGCCGGAAGCGCGTACCTCGGCTTCTGTGAGAGGGAGGACGCGGCGCGTCCGGCGGGAGTGCTCTTGACGCTCGTGACCGACGACGTCGACGGCTGGCACGAGAGGCTCGCGTCCGCGGGCGTCACGTTCGACAGGCCACCCGCGCACAACCCGGAGTACGCGATCTACCACTGCTTCTGCCGCGACCCGAACGGCTACGTGATCGAGATCCAGCGTTTCGACGATCCGGCCTGGGACGGATGCGGAAGGGAGGCCGGCGGGGAGTAGGGCGATGGAGAGCGGAACGGCGAGAGAGGTGATGGGCGAGGCGACGAAGCCCGTCGTCCGGCACGCGACCTCCACGATGACCGCCGCGGACTGGTGGGACCACCTCCTTGCGCGGTGGTCGATCGACCGACAGGGACACCGGGTGGAGCCGGGACTCTACGCCCTCGGGACCCCGGACAGGGCGGCCCCCGTCTTCGTCACCGCGAACTACACGCTGAGCTTCGACGCTCTCAGGACGGCGGTCGGGGACATCGACTGCTACATCGTCGTCCTCGACACGCTCGGGGTCAACGTCTGGTGCGCGGCCGGGAAGGGGACGTTCGGGACCGACGAGCTCGTCCGCAGGGTCGAGGCGACCGGACTCGCCGACGTGGTGGACCACAGGCGACTCATCGTGCCACAGCTCGGCGCGACCGGGGTCGCAGCACACGAGGTCACGAGGAGGACAGGCTTCCGCGTGGAGTACGGACCCGTGCGCGCCGCGGACATCCCGGAGTACCTGGAGCTCGGCGAGGCGACGGCGGCGATGCGGCGGATGACCTTCCCGCTCAAGGACCGCCTGGTGCTCATCCCCGTGGACCTCGTGAAGGCGCTTCCGTTCGGGCTCGGGGCGGCGATCCTGCTCTACTTCCTCGGGGGCCCCCTTCTCGCCTGGGCTGCCCTCACGGCGGTTCTGGCGGGAGCCGTCCTCTTCCCGATCCTCCTCCCGTGGCTCCCGACCCCCAATTTCAGCACGAAGGGGCTCATTCTCGGGGTCGTCGCGGCGGTGCCGTTTCTGGTAGGCTGGTTGGGTGGGCGGCAGGAACTCGGGCCGTGGTTCCTCTACGGGGGTGCCCTTGCGCTCCTGCTCACGATGCCCCCGGTGACCGCCTACATAGCCCTGAACTTCACCGGCTCGACGACGTACACCTCGAAGACCGGCGTCGAGAGGGAGATACGGAGGTACATCCCCGCCATGGTCTGGACGTTCGGGGCGGGCCTCGTGCTCGCGATCGTCCTCGCCGTGGCGGCGAAGGTCGGAGGGCGATGATGTACGACGCCTACGCGACGAATACACTCGAATACGACCCGACGCTCTGCGCCGGCTGCTGGACGTGCATGGCCGTCTGTCCGCACGAGGTCTTCGCGCGGGAGAACGGCGTCGTCCGGGTCGCCCACGCGCCTTCGTGCATGGAGTGCGGCGCGTGCCAGCTGAACTGCCCGACCGGGGCGCTCAAGGTAGACAGCGGGGTGGGCTGCGCGTACGCCATCATCTGGTCCGCTCTCACCGGGCGGGATGACCTGAGCTGCTGCGGGGACAGGGCGCCCAGCTCGCGCGGAGGAGACGCAGAGGCCGCTCAGGAGCAGTCCCGGCCCGCAGGGTGCTGCGGAGAGCCGGTGCAGGAGAGCGCGGCTTCGTCCCCGGAGGGGGCGAAGCCGGGCGACGATGGCGACTGCTGCTGCGGGTGACGAACTGGATTCGATGAATGTGAGTCGGAAGAGCCGACGCCGCGGGGGGACGATCGTCTCCCGTCGGGCTTCACTGGGAGG
Source organism: bacterium (assembly GCA_025774935.1). Taxonomy (GTDB): domain Bacteria; phylum Joyebacterota; class Joyebacteria; order Joyebacterales; family Joyebacteraceae; genus JALGVN01. The sequence continues at coordinate 98,315 of JALGZK010000001.1, forward strand.
TGTCATGAGATCGACGCGCACCGGAAGGGCGCTGGGGTGCCTGCTCGTGCTCGCACTGGCCGCCGTCCCGCTCGGAGGATGCTCGGAGAAGAACGGCGGCGAGCCGACGACGGAGACTGTCCAGACCGAGAAGAAGGGCGTCTCACGGATAACGCCTGAGGAAGTGAAGGCGCGGATGGACGGCGGGGAGACGTTCGTGTTCGTCGACTCACGGAGCGCGCAGTCCTGGAAGGGATCGACGAAGAAGCTCCCGGGAGCCATCCGTGTTCCCTCCAGCGAGGTTGCAGAGCATCTCGACGAGATCCCCAGGGAGGGCGTTGTCGTCGTCTACTGCACGTGACACAACGAGGGATCCAGCGCCCGTGTGGCGCTCGAGCTCATGGGGGAAGGCTGGGAGAACGCCTACGCGCTCAGGGGCGGGTACGGGGCCTGGGTCGAGGGAGGACTCCCGGTGGAGGACAAGTAGGGAAGGCCCGGGCAGGACGGCGACGGAAGGACGGAGACGGGTCGAGCGGGTCGGGCCGGATGATGGGAGAGCACCATGTCGGACGACGTCTACAGCAAGCTCGCGGAGCGTCTCGACGAGATCCCGAACGGGTTCACGCGCACCGAGAGCGGAATCGAGCTCAGGCTCCTCGCGAAGATGTACGAGCCCCTCGAAGCGGAGACCGCCTCGGCCATGCGCCTCACGCCTGAGCCTCCCGCTGCGATCGGCGAGCGAGTGGGACTCGATGCCGAGGCGGCAGCCGAACGGCTCGCGGCCATGAGGAAGCGTGGGCTGATTCGCGCGTCCCGGGGGGACGCCGGTCCGCTCTACGGACTCATGCCGTTCGCGGTGGGCGTCTACGAGGACCAGCTCGGGCGTATGGATGAGGAGATGGCCTCGCTCTTCGAGCAGTACTACCAGGAGTCGAGGGGCGGCATCATGACGCAGGGCGAGCCGGCCCTTCACCGCGTAATCCCCGTCGAGCAGTCGGTCCCCGTCGACATCGAGGTCTTCCCATACGAGCGCGCCACGGAGATGCTGGAGCGCGCGCGCGCGTGGGGCGTCCGTGACTGCATCTGCCGCGTCCAACAGAAGAAGATCGGGAAGGGCTGTGACAGCCCCATCGACAACTGCATCGTCTTCGCGCCCGTTCCGGGCGTGTTCGACAAGAGCGAGGAGATACGCGTCCTCTCGAAAGAGGAAGCCCTCGGCATCCTCGCCGAGGCGGCGGACGCCGGGCTCGTGCACTCCACGTCGAACCAGCAGGACCAGATTCACTACATCTGCAACTGCTGCACGTGCTGCTGCGGAATCCTCCGTGGGGTGGCGGAGTTCGCGATCCCGACCGCCGTGGCGCGTTCGGACTTCCAGATGACCGTTGACGACGGGGCGTGCGTCGCGTGTGGCGCCTGCCTCGACCGGTGTCGCTTCGGGGCCATGAGCGTCGACGATGTGTGCGCCGTGGACGAGACTCGCTGCGTCGGGTGCGGCGTCTGCGTGACGGCGTGTCCGGCGGACGCGCTCGTGCTCAGGCGGCGGCCCGAGGGACAGGTCGACGCACCACCGGCGAACGGACGCGCGTGGATGGCGGAGCGTGCGAAGAACCGCGGCAAGTCGATGGAAGGTATCCTCTAGGACGAACACGCGCCGGGCACCCGGCGCGATACTGGACTCGAGACGAGAGAGCATCAAGAGCGCTGCACCGAATGAGAAGCGACGGTTCGCATCCGGCCGAGGAGGTTGGCGGTGCTGAATCTCATGAAGGTGTTGGTAGTGCTCGCCGCGCTGGCGTTCGTCATCGCGCTCATCGGATCGCTCACGGGGTTCTTCTTCTTGAACGTGAGCCCCGAGGGCTACTCGAGAGCGTGCACGAACCTCGCGCTCATCGCGATCGCGCTCAAGTTCGCGTTCATCGCGGACAAGAAGCCCGTCTGACCGAGAGGGCGGCAGGCAGCGCGTAATGGTGACGATCCGCCGGGCCTCGACGGCTGAGGACGTGGCGACGGCGCGGTCGCTCGTGGAGGAGTATGCCGCGGCGCTCGCGTTCGGCCTCGAGTTCCAGGACTTCGAGCAGGAGCTGGAGGGGTTCCCGGGGGAGTACGGGCCGCCGGCGGGTGCCATTCTGCTCGCCGAACTCGGGGGCGAGGCGCTCGGCTGCGTGTGCCTGAGGCGTCTCTCCCATGGCGTCTGCGAGATGAAGCGCCTCTATGTGCGCCCGTCGGGCCGTGGGTCAGGAGCCGGTCGGGCGCTGGCGGAGGCGCTGCTCGAAGAGGGCCGGCGGCTCGGCTATGCGCGCATGCGGCTCGACACGGTCGAAGCCATGAAGGCGGCGAACGCGCTCTACCGATCTCTCGGCTTCCGAGAGATCGAACCGTACAGGGCGAATCCAATCGAGGGAGCGACGTTCTTCGAGCGGGACCTGTGACCGCGGACCTCTCTTGTGGAGGCCGCGCGGCGGCCGACGGACACGAGGACGGGCAGTGGCCGACAAGGCGTTCCAGGACTTCTACCCGGGAGACTTCGCGCAGTGCTACGGCTGCGGGAGGTTGAACGAGGACGGTCTTCAGCTCAAGAGCTACTGGGACGGCGGCGAGACCGTGTGCCGATTCACGCCGCGCCCGTACCACACGGCGGTTCCCGGGTATGTGTACGGTGGCCTCATCGCATCCCTCATCGACTGCCACTGCACCGGTACGGCGGCCGCCGCGGCGGCGCGTGCCGAGGACCGCGCGATCGACTCCGATCCCCCGTTCCGGTTCGTGACCGCGTCGCTCAAGGTCGACTACCTGAAGCCCACGCCGCTCGGTCCAGAGCTGGAGGTCCGGGCGAGGGTCGACGAGATGAAGGGGCGGAAGGTCGTCATGAGCGCCAGCGTGTCCGCCGAGGGTGAGGTCTGCGCGCGGGGTGAGGTCGTGGCGATCCTCATCCCGGGGAGCCTCGCCGGGGGCGAATAGAACCGCTGCGAGCGCGCACCGTTACGGAGAGGGAGGTGTGTCTCTGAGGACCGTGATCATCTTGAAAAGCGAGACGTTCGGCGACGCGCCCGAGGAACTGGGCAGCAAGCTCATGGGATCGTTCCTGCGGAAGCTCTGGGCGTCCGATGAGAAGCCAGACGCGATCGTCTTCTACGGCACGGGCGTCAAGCTCCTCGTGGTCGGCTCGCACGTAATGGACGCGCTCGACGGCCTCTTCGACGCGGGCGTCGACCTCGTCGCATGCGGGACGTGCGCCGGGTACTTCAAGATCAGGGACGCGATAGCGGTAGGACGCGTGAGCGACATGCCCGAGATCATCTCGATCGTCATGGGGGCCGATAAGGTCGTGACGATGTAGGCAGAGGCCGCGCGGGCGGCCGAGGGGGATACGCACATGACCACGAGGACGAAGGTCCTGCTGTTGGCTGCGCTGGCCGCCATCGCCGTCGCTTGCGGAGGGTGCGCCGCGGGCTCGGAGCGCTTCGTGGCGCAGGACGCGGGGTTCTGGATGGGGCTCTGGCACGGCCTCATTATCATCATCACGTTCATCATCAGCCTCTTCAGCGACACCGTTCGGATCTACGAGTCGCACAACACCGGAGCGCTCTACGATCTCGGATACGTCATCGGCGTCATGATCGCGCTCGGTGGCTCGTGTCGGCAGACATTGAGGACGCGCCGCAAGAAGCGACAGCGGGAGAAGGAGTGGGAGGAGATCGCCGAGCGCGTCGAGAAGAAGGTGCGGAAGGGCGTGAAGGCCTGGCTGGACGAGACGGAGAAGGAAGACCGCGAGTGGGAGGAGATCGCGTCGAAGATCGAGGCCAGGATCAAGCGCGAGCTCTCCGATTGGGGCGACGAGTAGCCGCCTCGAGTGTGGGGGGTGTAGATCGGCGTTAATCGCTCCCTTCGCGCCGGGTGTCCGATACTGCGTGAGTCACTGAGGAGATGCATGGGGGCCTCGCGCGGACCCCGGGAAAGGGGAAGGCTATGGAGAAGCACATCACCCTCCTCGGCGTGCTGCACATCGTGTACCACGCCCTGGGGCTGCTCATCGGTGTCCTCATCGTCAGCCTCCTGGGCTGGATCGTCCACTTCGTCGGAGAGCCTGAGGTGTCTTCGATCCTGGGGATGGTCATGAGCATCATCGCGTTCTTCATGATCGTCATCTCGGTCCCGGGGATCATCGCCGGGATCGGGCTCGTGAAGAGGCGCCCCTGGTCCCGCATCCTGGCGCTCGTGATCGGGATCATCGACCTCCTCGACATCCCGCTCGGGACCGCCCTCGGCGTGTACACGATCTGGGTGCTCATGAGCGACGAATCGGTTCCCCTGTTCCCGTCCCAGCCGCAGGTCCAGGCCAGTTCATAGCCTGGTAGCCGCGCGGGGTGGATGACGTTTCGAAGGCCGGTCATCCGGGCTCTGCCCGGGGCCGGCCTTCCTGTCTTGAAGTGGCCCTCCGGCCGCGATAGAATCCGCGGAGACCGGCCGACCGCGCCGGCTTCCCTGAACGCGACACGCGAAGGAACTCACACCATGGCGACACACGAGAGAGCCGAGGGGCTCGATTTCGTCCGCACGAAGGTCGCGGAGGACACTCGCACCGGGAGATACGACGGGCGGGTCCACACGCGCTTTCCGCCGGAACCGAACGGCTATCTGCACATCGGCCACGCGAAGGCGTTCAACCTGAACTTCTCGATCGCGGAGGAGTTCGGGGGCCTCTGCAATCTCCGATTCGACGACACGAACCCGACCGCCGAGGAGACCGAGTACGTCGAGTCGATCATGGAGGACATCCACTGGCTCGGCTACGATTGGGGCGACCGCCTCTTCTACGCGTCGGACTACTTCCAGCAGCTCTACGACTACGCCGTCGATCTCATCCGGCGGGGGAAGGCGTACGTCTGCGACCTCTGTCCCGATGACATCCGCGCCTACCGGGGGACCCTCACGGAGCCCGGGAAGAACAGCCCCTACCGCGACCGGACGATCGAGGAGAACCTCGACCTGTTCGAGCGCATGAGGGCAGGGGAGTTCCCTGACGGCGCGCGGACGCTCCGCGCGAAGATCGACATGTCGTCGCCGAACATCAACCTCCGCGATCCGGTCATCTACCGCATCATCCACGCCGAGCACCACCGGACCGGAGACAAGTGGTGCATCTACCCCATGTACGACTGGGCGCACGGTCTGTCCGATTCCATCGAGGGTGTCACACACTCGATCTGCTCGATCGAGTTCGAGGACCACCGCCCGCTCTACGACTGGTTCCTCGATGCGCTCGAGGTCTATCACCCGCAGCAGATCGAGTTCGCCCGGCTCTACGTGAGCCGCTTGATCCTGTCGAAGAGGAAGCTCCTCCAGGTCGTGGCCCGGGGGCACGTCGACGGGTGGGACGACCCGAGGATGCCGACCCTCGCGGGCCTGCGCCGGCGCGGATATACCCCGGAGTCGATCCGGGAGTTCATGAGGCGCGTCGGGGTGGCGAAGACCGACAGCGAGATCGACGTCGCCCTCCTCGAGCACTGCGTGAGGGAGGACCTCAACGCGCAGGCGCCGCGGGTGATGGCGGTGCTGAACCCGCTCCGCGTGATCATCGAGAACTACCCGGAGGGCCAGGTGGAGGAGTTCGAGGCGGTGAACAACCCCGAGGACCCCGAAGCCGGCTCGCGCACGCTCCCGTTCTCCCGCGTCGTCTACATCGAGCGCGAGGACTTCGAGGAGGATCCTCCGAAGAAGTTCTTCCGGCTGGCGCCCGGCCGCGAGGTGCGTCTCAAGCACGCGTATTTCGTGCGCTGCAAGAGCGTCGTGAAGGACGAGTCGACAGGCGAGATCCTCGAGCTCCGCTGCACTTACGATCCCGAGACCAAGGGCGGCGACGCTCCCGACGGGCGCAGGGTAAAGGGGACGCTCCACTGGGTGTCGGCGGAGCACGCGGTCGACGCAGAGGTGCGGATCCTCGACTACCTCCTGCGAGAGCCCGACCCGGAGAGAGACGCCGGGGCGGAGCTCGACGATCTCATCAACCCGACCTCACGGACCGTGCTCACGGGCTGCAAGGTCGAGCCGAGCCTCGCGGACGCTCCACCGGGCGGTCGCTACCAGTTCCTGCGTCAGGGCTACTTCTGCGCCGACAGCGTCGACTCGAAGCCGGGGGCGCCGGTCTTCAACAGGACGGTGTCGCTCCGGGACACCTGGGCGAAGATCGCGAAGGCGGGCGGCAGGTAGGCGGCGTCCCGCGGGGTGGCACAGTGGAAGCTCGCGTCTCAAGAGAGGACCTCGCTCGCGTCGCCGTCATCGGAACGAGCTGCGCGGGAAAGACGTGGACGGCCTCGCGACTCGGGGAGATCCTGGGGTCGAAGCATCTCGAGCTGGACGCGATGTACTGGGGCCCGGAGTGGGCGGAGTGTCCGGCCGAGGAGTTCCGCAGGAAGGTGAGCGCAGAGCTCGACTGCGACCGCTGGGTCGTCGACGGGAACTACCGGGTGGTGCGGGACCTCGTCTGGGACAGAGCGACCGCGGTCGTGTGGCTGAACTACGCGTTCCCGCTCGTCTTCGGGCGAGCGGTCAGACGGACCGCGCGGAGGGTGGCCACCGGGGAGAGGATCTTCTCCGGGAATCGGGAGACCTTTCGGGCCGGGTTCCTGAGCAGGGACGCGATTCCCTGGTGGGTCGTGAGGACGTTCAGACGCCGGAAGCGCGAGTACGCCGCGCTCCTTGCCGACCGGACGGGTCCGGGGTTCGCGGTGATCGAGCTCAGGCATCCTCGTGACGCGGACGAGTTTCTCAGGTCACTCACGTCCGTGTCGTGAGACTCCGAGTCGAGAGGCCGGGCGGCCGGCCTCGGGAGGAGGTACGGATGGCTTCGATCAGAAAGGCGCTGCTCTTCGGATTCCTCGTGTGGCTCATCCCGTTCGTTGTCGCGTTCGCGGTCTTCCCGTTCCGTGAGGCCAACCGCGCGCTCTTCGAATCGATCATGGCGGTGATCCTCGCCGTGGCGACGGTCGTGTTCGGGCTCCTCTACATGCGGGGAGTGACGAGGCGGTTCGTCGTCGAGGGGATCCTGATCGGCGCCATCTGGTACGCGATGAGCGTCGCGATCGACGCCCCGCTCATGCTGCTGGGCGGTCCGATGAAGATGGGCTTCGGGGAGTACATGGCCGACATCGGACTCACGTACCTCATGATCCCGGCGGTCACGATAGGCCTCGGTTTCGCCGCAGCGAGGGCCGTGCGGGCGGCCTCGCGTGAGGCGGCGGCCGACTGAGTCGCCGGACGCTGTGGGTCAGGCGTTTGGAGAACACGTGGCGTTCTATTCCGACTTCGCTGAGTACTACGACGCCGTCTTCCCACTGGAGGAGGACGTGCTCGCATACCTCGCGAGCTACCTCGCGAGCGGGAGCCGGCGCGTCCTCGACGTCGGGTGCGGGACGGGCGATTTCTGCGGGCGGTTCGCGGCGATGGGGCTGGAGGCGGTCGGGGTCGACGTCGACCCGAAGATGATCGAGGCGGCGCGCAGGCGGTATCCGGATGCGACCTTCGAGATCATGGACATGCTCGAGGTCGGGAGGCTGGAACCTCCCTTCGACATGGCCTACTGCATCGGGAACGTCGCAGCGCACATCCCGCAGGACGCGCTCCCGCGGTTCCTAGCGGACGTGGCCGCGCTCCTCGGCCCCGGTTCTCCCTGGCTCCTTCAGACAGTGAACTGGGACTACGTCCTCGGACTCGAGACGTTCGAGTTCCCCGACACGCACGTGGAGATGCCGCTCGCGGAAGGCGCGAAGGACGCGCGCGAGGTGGTGTTCTCGAGACGCTACGAGAGCATCGCCGAGGAGCGACTCCACTTCCTGACGAGGCTCACGGAGGACGGCGAGACGGTGTTCGAGGGGGACGTCTGGCTTCATCCCGTGAGACGCGACGAGTACGTCCGAATCCACGAGGGTTCGGGCTTCACCCTCCTCGGTCACTTCGCCAACTTCCGGCGGGACCCCTTCGTGTCTGACCGGCAGTCTTCGAGCGTGTACGCGTTCCGCCGGCTCTGACGGGTGTGAACAGCCTCGCCCTCCGCGCGGCCACCCGTTCCGTGCGTTCGTCACCGGGCGCGCGAGGAGGTGCCCCATGCGACTGCCCTTCTACCAGGCCGACGCATTCACGAACGAGCTCTTCCGCGGAAATCCCGCGGGCGTCGTCATGCTCGACGAGGAGCTGCCGGAAGCGACGATGCAGTCGATCGCGGCCGAGAACAACGTCTCCGAGACGGCGTTCGTCATCCGGGGAGTGGAGCCGCTCCGGCTCCGCTGGTTCACGCCGAAGATCGAGGTCGACCTCTGCGGCCACGCCACACTCGCGACGGCGTGCGTGCTCTTCAAGAGGAAGCGCGCGGGCGACGACGCGCTCACGTTCACATCGCAGAGCGGGCTCCTCACCGTCGTCCGAGATGGGGACGATTTGATGATGGACTTCCCGGCGCGACAGGGGACGCCCGTGGCCGCGAGCGACGAGCTCGTGGCGGCCCTGGGCGCGAGACCAGGAGAGGTGGTGTCGAGCAACAGCCTCATGGCCGTCTTCGAGACCCAGGCGGACGTCGCGGCGCTCAGACCGGACTTCGAGAAGATCAAGGCGCTCGACGCGCTCGGCGTGATCGCGACCGCGCCGGGAGACGACGCGGACTTCGTGTCACGGTTCTTCGTGCCGAAGACCGGCATCCCCGAGGACCCGGTGACGGGCTCGACCCACACGACCCTGACGCCGTACTGGTCCGAGCGCCTCGGGAAGAAGAGCCTCCGGGCTCTCCAGATCTCCGAGCGCGGCGGTGAGATCCTCTGCGAGGACAGGGGAGAGCGGGTGGGTATCGGTGGGCGGGTCGTGATCTACCTCGTGGGCGAGATCGAGGTGGGTGGGACGCCCGGCTGTCACGGGCCCGACGCATGAGCGCTGTCGAAACCCCGACCCGGGATGAGTGGCGGCACCGAATGGAGACACAACACAGGCAGGCGGAAGAGCGAACGGCCGCCCGGACGGAACACGGAGGAGACACGTGAAAGAGAGCATCAAGGCGAGGACGGTCTACACGGGCAGGAAGGTCGTGAAGGACTCGTACGTCGTCTTCGACGGCGCGAAGCTGGACGGCGTCTCGAAGACGAAGAAGGGAAAGGTCATTGGGGAGTGCAGCGTCGTCACACCGGCGTTCATCGACCCGCACAGCCACATCGGCATGTTCCGTTCCGGCGAGCCGAGCGCTGAGGGCGAGGGCAACGAGCAGATGGAGGCGCTCATGGCGCTTCCGGACGCGCTCGACTCCGTCCAGATGGACGACATGGCATTCAAGGACGCGATCGAGCTCGGTGTTCTCTACTCGTGCGTCGTGCCGGGCAGCGGGAACATCATCGGCGGACTCTCGGCGGTGATCCGGCACTACGCGAAGAACACCTCTGACGCCATGTTCACGCGCTCGGGTGTCAAGGCGGCGTTCGGGTACAACCCGATGTCGACCGTCGAGTGGAAGGGCAAGCGGCCGTCGACCCGCATGGGAGCGATAGCGATCCTCCGAGCGAAGCTGGATGAAGTGAAGCGCAAGGTCGAGAAGCGCAGGAGGGCCACCGGCAAGAAGAAGGAGGAGGTCACGTTTTCCGCGGAGGAGGCGATCCTGCGTGACGTGCTCGCGCGGAAGCTCAGGCTCCGCGTCCACGTCCACAAGATCGACGACATCGCGACCCTCCTCCGGATCGTCGATGAGTTCAATCTCGACGTCACGGTGGAGCACGCGTCCGACGTGCACGAGCCCGAGATCTTCCAGGCCCTTGCCAAGAGGAAGATCCCGGTCTTGTTCGGTCCCATCGACGCTTTCGCATACAAGGTCGAGCTCAAGCACGAGAACTGGCGGAACGTGAAGCACCTCATCGAGTCGGGCGTTGAATACGGCCTGATGACGGACCATCCGGTCTGCGCGGCGCGGCAGCTCTTCTACCAGACGCGGTGGTTCACGCGGCTCGGCCTCTCCAAGCAGGAAGCCGTCGAGCTCGTGACTCGGAAGAACGCGGAGATCCTCGGCATCGACAAGGAACTCGGAACGCTCGAGCGGGGGAAATGGGCGTCGTTCGCGTGCTGGAACGGGGATCCGTTCGACGTGACGGCATACCCGACGGCCGTCTACGGGGAAGGCGAGCTCCTGTTCGCGGAATAGCGAGCGCCGCGGAGAGGCGCGGCGGTAGGCAGTAGCGGAAGGCGGGGACGGAGGGGAGGGGGGCGAGCGTGGCGGACCTCCGGACAGGCACGTGCAGCTGGAAGTACCCATCGTGGGCGGGCATCGTCTACTCGGCTCCAAAGGGGATCGACTACCTTGCCGAGTACGCGCGGCGCTACGACACGGTCGAGGTCGACCAGTGGTTCTGGTCGCTCTTCCCCGGGGCGCGGCCGAAGCTCCCGAACCCGGCCGACGTCCGCGCGTACCGGGCCGCCGTGCCCGACGGCTTCCGCTTCACGGTCAAGATCCCGAACAGCCTCACGCTGACGCACTACTACGCCCGGGGGAAGGACGCGCCTCTCGTAGAGAACCCGTCGTTCCTCTCTCACGAGCTTCTGACCGAGTTCCTGAGCAGGCTCGAGCCGATACACGACACGCTCGGTCCACTCATGTTCCAGTTCGAGTACCTCAACAGGAAGAAGATGGCGTCGCAGGCGGCGTTCCTGGACGCCATCGGGGAGTTCGTCGCGGGGCTCCCAAGCGGGTTCCGGTTCGGGGTGGAAATCCGGAACCCCAACTACCTCGACGATTCGTACTTCGCCTTCCTGCACCGGACTGGACTGGCGCCGGTCTTCCTCCAGGGCTACTACATGCCGCCCGTGACCGACGTGTTCGAGACGGCGCGGGAGACGCTCGCGGGAGGTGGCGCGGCCGTCATCAGGCTTCACGGTCCCGACCGGAAGGCGATCGAGAGAGAGACGGGGAAGCGGTGGAACGCGATCGTCGCCCCGAGGGACGAGGAGCTCAAGGGCATCGCGAGGATGACGAACGAGATCCTGGAGAGCGGCATCGATGTCTACGTGAACGCGAACAACCACTACGAGGGTTCCGCTCCGCTCACGGTCGAGAGGTTCAGACAGATGCTCCTCGAGGTGTGAGTCCGGAGGAAGGGGTGACGCTTTGCGAACGATCCGGCTGCTGGCGGCTCTCGTCCTCGTCGTGTCGACGGCGTCGGCGGCGTTCGCGTCGTCCTGCTGCGCCGGTGGCAGTAGCGGCGGTGCGACCGATGCGAAGGACGGGACCGGCGTGACGACGCGCGTGATGAGCTTCAATGTTCGGTACGGGACTGCGCAGGACGGCGACAACGCCTGGGAGCGGAGGCGCGATCTCGTCGTCGATACCGTCAGGGCGTTCGAACCGGATCTCATAGGCGTCCAGGAGTCCCTCGGCTTCCAGAGCGAGTACCTTCACGAGCACCTTCCGGGATTCGGTTTCGTAGGCGTCGGACGAGACGACGGCACGGACGCAGGCGAGATGTGCGCGATTTTCTACAGCCGGTCGGCGTTCGACCTGCTGGACTCGGGGCACTTCTGGCTCAGCGAGACGCCGGAGGTGCCGGGAAGCGTCAGCTGGGACAGCGCGCTCACGCGGATGGCGTCCTGGGTGAGGCTCCGGGGGCGAGACGTCCCGGTGGACCTCCTCTTCGTGAACACTCACTTTGATCACGCGGGCGAAACGGCCAGGATGCGCTCGGCGGAGCTCGTGCTGGAGCAGGCGCGTGAGCTCGCAGGGGGCATTCCCATCATCGTTGCGGGCGACTTCAACGCACCGGCGGCTGCCTCGGCGGAGGGACCGTACACGGTGCTGACGGGGTCCAGCGAGAGCGCGTTGGTCGACACGTACTCGGCAGCCGGAGGAGAGGACAGGGGAGACGACGGGACGTTTAACGCGTTCGAGGGGCGGACCGGTGGTGCGCGCATCGACTGGATCCTGGTCTCGCGCGAGGTCGAGGTCCTCGGGGCAGGGATCGACCGTTCCGAGCGCGAGGGGCGATACCCCTCCGACCACTTCCCTGTGACGGCCGTCGTTCGGGTCGCCGCTGGGGAGGCGAGTGGGACGAGATGACGAAACAGACGAGGGCATACCTCTACGGGTTCTCCGCGGTGATCCTCTGGTCGACCGTTGCTTCTGCCTTCAAGCTGACGCTCCGCCATCTCGACTACGCGCAGCTTCTCCTCTACGCGAGTCTGACGACGGTCGTCGTGCTCGCCGCGACGCTTCTCGGGACCGGCAGGATCCGCGAGGTGTTCCGGTGCACGCGCGAGCAGTACATTCGCTCGCTGTGGCTCGGGCTTCTGAACCCGTTCGTGTACTACCTCGTCCTCTTCAAGGCCTACGACCTCCTGCCGGCGCAGGTCGCGCAGCCGCTCAACCACACGTGGGGGATCGCGCTCCCGCTTCTGTCGATTCCGCTGCTCAGACAGAGGATCCACGCGAGGGAGATCGCGGCCGGCCTCGTCTGCTACACTGGGGCTCTCATCATCTCTACCGGAGGCGACCTCCGTGGGTTTCGGGTCGACAGCCCGCTCGGAGTGGCTCTGGCCATGGGGAGCGCCGGCCTCTGGGCGATCTACTGGATCTACAACACGATGGACGAACGTGAGCCAGTCGTGGGGCTCTTCCTGAACTTCCTCTTCGGCACTCCGTTCGTGCTCGTGTACTGCCTGGTCTTCTCGGACGTCCGCGTCTCGTTCGGACCGGGGCTTCTGGGGGCGGTGTACGCCGGCGTGGTGGAGATGGCCCTCGCCTTCGTCTTCTGGCTCAAGGCGCTCAAGCTCTCCGAGAACACCGCGAGGGTCGGGAGCCTCATCTTCGTGGCCCCTTTCCTCTCCCTCGTCTTCATCCACTTCCTTGTTGGCGAGGAGATCCTCGGAGCGACGGTCGTGGGGCTCGCGCTCATCGTGGCCGGGCTCTTCGCCGGCCGCCCGCCCGGAAGACGCGCCGTGGCGGGGTAGGGCTCTTGCCGTCCGTGTGACTTCGGAGTGGTCGCGTCACTGGAGGCATCGTCATGGGATCGAACCTCGCGCGCAAACTCATCGAGTCGCATCTGGTCGAGGGCAGCATGGACGTCGGTCAGGAGGTCGGCATCCGGATCGACCAGACGCTCTGCCAGGACGCCACCGGGACGCTCGTCATGCTCGAGCTCGAGGCCATGGGCCTCGAGAGCGTCCGCACGGAGGTCTCCGTGCAGTACGTAGACCACAGCCTCCTCCAGGTTGACTTCCGAAGCCCCGACGACCACCTCTTCCTCAGAAGCGCGGCGCAGAGGTTCGGGGTGTGGTTCTCGAGGCCGGGGAACGGCGTGAGTCACCCGGTGCACATGGAGCGGTTCGGCGTGCCCGGGAAGACCCTCCTCGGGTCGGACAGCCACAGCTCGGCGGCCGGTTCTCTCGGCATGCTCGCGATCGGCGCCGGCGGACTCGACGTCGCGGTGGCGATGGCGGGCGAACCGTACTACCTGGTCATGCCGGAGGTGATGGGGGTGTGGCTGACAGGCGAGCTGCCGGACTGGGTGAGCGCAAAGGACGTCATTCTCGAGATGCTCCGGCGGCACGGCGTGGCCGGCGGGCGGGGGAAGATCGTCGAGTACAGCGGGCCGGGCGTCGCGGCGCTCTCCGCCATGGACCGGCACGTCATCGCGAACATGGGCGCCGAGCTCGGGGCGACGGGCTCCGTCTTCCCGTCGGACGACGAGACCAGGAAGTTCCTGAGGTCGCAGCGACGGGAGGACGCGTGGGTCCCGCTCTCCGCGGACGACGGCGCGGAGTACGAGGAGCGCGACGAGATCGACCTCTCGGCGCTCGAGCCCCTCGTCGCGCTTCCGACGAGTCCGGGGAACGTGGTCCCGGTGCGCGACGTGGCGGGGAAGGAGATCTACCAGGCGTACGTCGGCTCGTCCTCGAACCCCGCCCTCCGCGACTTCGCGACGGTCGCCATGATCGTCGACGGGCGTCAGGCGCACGACCGGGTGTCGTTCGACATCAACCCGGCGTCGCGACAGGTCCTCGAGAACCTGGCAGCGCTCGGGTACCTCGAGAAGCTCATCCACGCGGGAGCGCGGATCCACCAGGCCGGCTGCAACGGTTGCATCGGGATGGGGCAGGCGCCCGCGACGGGGAAGATCAGCCTGCGGACGGTTCCGAGGAACTTCCCCGGCCGCTCCGGGACGAAAGGCGACCAGGTTCATCTCGTGAGCCCGGAGACGGCGGCCGTGTCGGCACTCACCGGCGTGATCACGGACCCGCGAACGCACGACGCGCCGTACCCGCGGTTCGTCGAGCCGGAGGAGATCCGCATCAACACCGACATGCTCCTCGAACCTCCGCCGCCCGGGACGCCCGTCGAGCTCGAGAAAGGGCCGAACATCAAGGCGCTGCCCTCCTTCGACGCGCTCCCCGAGGCGCTCGAAGGACCCGTCCTTCTGAAGGTGGGAGAGGACGTCTCGACGGACGAGATCATGCCAGCGGGTGCGAGGGTCCTGCCGTACCGGAGCAACATCATGGAAATCAGCCGCTTCGTCTTCGGGCAGGTCGACGAGACGTTCTACTCGCGTGCGGTCGACCACGGGAGGACGCCGTTCTTCGTCATCGCGGACGGGAACTACGGCCAGGGGTCGAGCAGGGAGCACGCCGCGCTCGCACCGAGGTACCTGGGGCTCCGGGCCGTTCTTGCGAGGAGCTTCGCGCGCATCCACTGGAAGAACCTGGCGAACTTCGGAATCCTGCCGCTGACGTTTCTGAACGAGGAGGACTGCGCGCGGATCGAGCAGGGAGACCAGCTGGTCCTCCCGGGGATCCGGGAGGCGATCGAGGCCGGTGGCGCCGTCGTGGTGCGGAACGCCACCAGGAACGAGATCTACGAGCTCGAGCACGCTCTGAGCTCCCGTCAGGTCGAGATGGTGCTGGCGGGAGGCCTCCTGAACGTCGTCAAGGCCGGGCTCTGAAGCGGGGAACGCGCTGCCAGGGCCGCCGGGACGGAAATCGGGAATCCAAGCCCCTCGCAATGCGTCGAAGTAGTGATTGCTGAATTCGCTCAGATACCTGAGCACACCTCGGCCGGCATAAGTCAGACACAGAGGAGTCATCATGGCTGTACGGAACATAATCATCATCGACGAGGACAAGTGCGACGGGTGCGGGGTATGCGTGCCCGCCTGCCACGAGGGCGCGATCCAGGTCATCGACGGGAAGGCCAGACTGGTCAACGAGACGTACTGCGACGGCCTCGGCGACTGCCTTGGCGAGTGCCCGCAGGACGCGATCACGATCGAGGAGCGCGAGGCCGCCGATTTCGACGAGAAGGCGGTCCAGGAACACCTTACGAGAATCGGGAGAGCCGCTCCGAAGCCCGCAGCCGCGGAGCAGGCGCACCACGGGGGCGGCTGTCCGGGCTCGGCGATGCGGAGCTTCGACCAGCCGGCGCCCGCCAGGGCTACGGCCACAGCGACGGCCAGGCAGTCGCAGCTCGGCCACTGGCCGGTCCAGCTCATGCTGGTTCCGCCCGCGGCGCCGTTCCTGAAGGGCGCCGACATCCTCCTCGCGGCGGACTGCGTGCCGTTCGCGACGGCGAACTTCCACGAGCACTACCTCGCCGGGAAGTCCGTCATCGTGGGATGTCCGAAGCTCGACGACATCGGGTACTACCAGGAGAAGCTGAAGGCGATCTTCGCCGAGGCGAAGCCGCACTCGGTGACCGTCGTGAGGATGGAGGTGCCGTGCTGCGGAGGCATCGCGAGCGCGGCCATCCAGGCGCGCAACGAGGTGGCGCCCGACACGAAGCTCGAGGTCGTCACGGTCGGGATCCGCGGGGACGAGCTTGGCCGTGAGGAGGTCGCCGCGGCGTGAGCGGTGCCCTCGAGGCGGCGGGCGGTATCTCGGCTCGAATAGAAGCGTATGGAACCTCGGGGCTCACGGCCCCGAGGTCTCCGTTTGGGGCAGCGTCCGGGGCGGTGGCCGCCGACGTCGGGACAGGCGGGGAGAGTTAGGGTTCCTCCTGGCCCCCGATACGGTGTATGATGGCGGAACGGAGGGCGCGGCGCCTGTGGGACGGACGCCCGGGGCCGTCCCGTAGATCGCAGGATTCCCACAAGGAGACGACATGGCGGACGCGAGAGGCACGGTTCAGGGCGACCACGCCGACCACAGCGTGCTCTTCTACGGACTGTCGACGTGTGTCTGGTGCAAGAAGACGCGGGAGTATCTGGAGAACGAGAGCGTGGCCTTCGACTTTGTCTACGTCGACCTCCTGAAGTACGAGGAGCGGGAGGAGGCGGTCGCGAAGATCGCCGCCGTGAACCCGGGGAAGAACTTCCCGACGATCCTCATCGACGGGACGGAGGTCGTCGTCGGCTTCAAGCCGGACAAGCTCAAGGAGGTGTTGGGGCTGTGAGCCGGGAGGCGCCGATACCACAGGAGCGGATCGACGCTCTGGTGAACGAACTCATACGGGACGCGGAGGCGGGCAGCTATCATCTGAATCCCGACCTGGGGTTCGTGACGGACCTGGCCGCGGGGCTCCTGGTGAACGAGGAGCGGCACGGCTATCGGTCCTGCCCGTGCCGGCTCGCGGTCGACGACCGCGAACGCGACCGTGACATCATCTGTCCCTGCGACTACAGGGACCCGGATCTCTCCGAGCACGGCGCCTGCTACTGCGCGCTCTACGTTTCGGGGGACGTGCTGACGGGGAAGCGCGAGCTCGGTTCGGTTCCGGAACGGAGGCCGACCGAGGAGGAGAGAGCGAGAGCCCGCGAGGCTCGAAGCGCGAGCATCGCGGGGACCGGCGGGGCGTCCGGAGGCCTGGTGCCGCCACTTCCGGTCTGGCGGTGTACCGTCTGCGGGTACCTCTGCGGGCGGGACGAGCCCCCTGAAGTCTGCCCGATCTGCAAGGCCACGAAGGAACGCTTCGATCGCTTTCTGTAGTCCGATCACCGAACGGCGAGGACGGTCGCACACGACGGAGGAAGCAATGGAAGACGGTGGCGTTCCGCTTCACTACGTCTGCACGCACGATCAGGCGCGTGAACTCGCTTCGGAGTTCGACAGGTTCTGGGTCTCGAACTGCGGTTGCCGTGAGGGCCGCGAGGAAGGCTGCGCGCGCTCCAGGATCGACGTCTGCCTGATGTTTGCGAGCGACACCGGTTCGAGCGGATCGGGGCTCAAGGAGATCACGAAGGGCGACCTCGAGGCGATCTTCGAAGAGGCAACGAGCAAGTGGCTCGTGACCAGGCCGTTTCGCGGGTACGTGGACCGGTCGAGGACCGAGGGAATCTGTTTCTGCTGCGACGATTGCTGCGGCTACTTCCTGGATCCGATCGAGGTGTGCGAAAAGGGGACGCTTCTCGAGAGGACTGCGATGGAGGCCTGCACGGACTGCGGGCTCTGTCCCGACGTGTGCTATTTCCACGCGAGAGAGATGAAGGACGGGAAGCTCGTCGTCACGCGTGAGCAGTGCTACGGGTGCGGGCTCTGTGCGGACGCCTGCCCGGAGCGGTGCATCGAGATGGTCGGACGTAAGTGAACCGGGGAATCCGATGGCAGGGACTGCGATGGAGACGGAAGAGCGCGTGAACGCCGACTGTTCGGAGGTGACTCCGGACACGGAGAGGCTGCAGGAAGAGCTCGCGCAGTATCGACAGGAGAAGGAGAAGATCCGCCGGCTCGTCGGGCAGATCGGCGGAGTGGCCTCGAACCGGCGCGACCGGATGATGAACGTCATGTTCATGGTCGCGATCGGACTCCTCCTGATCATCGACGTGCTCCGCCACGTGCTCGGGTGGGAGCTGCCGCTCCCGGCGCTCTTCTCGCTCGAACTCGGCGTGCTGCTGGTGTCGATCAAGATCATCTGGATGATCCACCGTTCCACGAAGGTCGAGCACTTCCAGTTCTGGATCCTGAACACGATCGAGTTCCGCCTGAACGAGATCTCGAAGAGGATCTCGGAGATTGAGAAGCGCCTGAAGTAGCTGCCGCGGCTGCGGGTGCGACCGCGCCGCGCGAGCCTGGAGGAGATCGTGCTGAGTTCGAAGACAGTCGACGCTCTGGAGAGCCCGGCAGTCCGGGCGGCCGTAGAGAGCCCGGTGGGACGTCTGACGCTGGTCGCGACCGACTCCGGACTCCGCGCGCTCCTCTTCGCCGGAGACGCCAAACGGTACGGGCGGGAGCTCACGAAGCTCAAGGAGGACCCGAGACACCCGGTCCTCGCGGCCGCGTCGGCGCAGCTCGACGAGTACTTCTCGGGCGCTCGTCGCCGGTTCGAACTGCCCCTTGCGCTCGAAGGCACGGCGTTCCAGAAGAGGGTCTGGCGCGAGCTCACGAGGATCCCGTACGGGAAGACCCGGAGCTACGGCGAGATCGCGGCGCGCCTCGGCTCGCCGGGGAGCTCTCGCGCCGTCGGGGCAGCGAATGGGAGGAACCCCGTTGCAGTCATCGTGCCCTGCCACCGCGTCATCGGCGCCGACGGATCCCTCACGGGATTTGGGGGAGGACTCGATCGGAAGGAGTACCTGCTAGATCTGGAGTCCCGCTGAGTACCGGCCGGAAGGACCTCCATGCCGTCTGAACACGCAACCTCGGCGCCCCGGACACTGACGAGGATCGTCGGTACGTCCTTCCAGGGCTTCTTCGCCGAGCGTTGTCCTGAGGCCGCGGCCGGCATCGGATTCTACGCGGTCTTCGCGCTCTTCCCGTTCCTGCTCCTGCTCGTGGCCGCGAGCAGCTTCCTCCTGGAGTCCCCCGACACGCAGGAGCGCGTGCTCTCCGCCGTGCTCAGGTTCCTGCCGGTCTCGGGAGAGATCGTCACCGAGAACATGCGGAACCTCGTCGGCTCACGCGCGACGGCTGGAGTCGTCAGTGCGGTGGGCCTCCTCTGGGCGGCGACCGGCGTCTTCACGACAGTCGTCCGGAACGTCGACCGGGCGTGGCGAGGCGAGCTGACAAGGAACGTGCTCCTGTCCAGGCTCGTCGCGCTCGTGATCGTGTTCGGCCTGGTGGGCCTGGCGGCTCTGCTGCTCCTCGCGCGGTCGTTCATCTGCATCCCGACCGGATGGTCGCTCCCGGGGCCGCTGCAGGAGACGGTCGCCATCGCGTGCCGGCTCCCGAGCCGAGCCGCCATTTCCGGCTTCATATTCCTGACTCTCACGCTCCTCTACCGGCTGGTGCCCGGGACGCGCGTGAGATGGCGTGAAGCGGCGCTCGGCGGGGCGGTGGGAATCCTCGCGTTCCGGCTGGTGACCGCGGGGTTCACGTGGTACCTGGACAGCGGTCTTGCTCGGTACAACGTCGTGTACGGATCGCTGGGAGCGCTCGTTGCGCTCCTCTCGTGGATCTACATCGTGGCGGCCATCGTTCTGTACGGTGCGCACCTGAGCGCGGCGACCGCGGCGCACACGCGCGGCCTGCCCGTCAGGATTCGAGGGCCGTACGGGGAGACGGAGACGCATGCGGACGGGGGGCGCGAGGAGACTGAGCCAACAGAAGGTGAAACCGAATGACAGAACGGGGGGGGAGTATGAAGAGGATCCTGACCATCCTGCTCGTGACCGTGACGTGCGCCGGAGGTGCGCTCGCACATTGTGAGATCCCGTGCGGGATCTACGACGACGAAGCTCGTCTGGCTGAGATCGCGGAGCACGTCACCACGATCGAAAAGTCGATGACCATGATCGGGGAGCTGTCGTCGGGACCCGACATCGACCACAACCAGCTCGCGCGCTGGGTGGCAAACAAGGAAGAGCACGCGGAGGCGATCCAGCACGTCGTGTGGCAGTACTTCATGACCCAGCGCGTTAAGCCGGTCGATCCGGGTGGGGACGGCCACAGGGCGTACGTGAAGAAGCTCACCCTCCTGCATGGGATGCTGGTGCAGGCGATGAAGGCGAAGCAGTCGGTCGATCCGGAAGTAGTGGCGCGTCTTCGCGAACTCCTGACTGCGTTCTCTGCTGCGTACGCAGGTCACTAGCTGCGGGGACGCCCGTCCCTGGGGGAGACCGATGGCGGACGAGCTCAAGAGACTCGTCGCCGACGAGGCGGCCCGAATGATCGTGAGCGGTCAGCGCGTGGGACTGGGCTCCGGGTCGACCGCCGGGCTCTTCGTCGCGGCGTTGGGGAAGCGGATCGCGGGAGGAGCGGTCGCGGACGTCGTGGGCGTGCCGACGTCGGCCGCGACCCGGGAGCTGGCCTGGATGCACAGCGTGCCCGTCGCCACGCTGGAGGAGTGCCCGCGCCTGGACCTGACCGTCGACGGCGCGGACGAGATCGACCCGTGGCTGGATCTCATCAAGGGGCAGGGCGGCGCGCTCATGCGGGAGAAGATAGTGGCCGCGGCGAGCGAGCGGTTCGTCGTGATAGCGGACGAGAGCAAGCTCGTGTCGAAGCTCGGTAACCGTGCGCCGGTTCCGGTGGAGGTCCTGCCGTTCGGGTGGAGGTCCACGGCCAGGAGCATCGAGGCCATCGGGGCGGAGGTGGTGCTGAGGACTGCGGGCGACGACCCGTTCGTGACGGACCAGACGAACTGGATCCTCGACTGTCGTTTCCAGCAGATCGACGACGCGTGGGACCTCGCGTGCGAGCTCGACGCGATCGCAGGGGCGCTCGCGCACGGGCTCTTCGTCGGCATGACCGACGCGGTGATGGTCGGCAGGAACGATGGGGTCGAGACGCTGACGGGGCGGGGAGCGGGCGGCGGAGGATGATGATGGCGTCGCCGCCCGTGGACGTGCCACCGGTGGCTCGCACGACCTGAGAACACCCGGTACTTCACCCGGAGGATCCCGTGAGGAAAAAGGGACAGTCGAAGGGCATCTTCTGCATCGAAGGGCTGTGGTCGCAGGATCTCCGCATAAGCTCGTCAGTCGTACCGTTTCTCGACCTCCTCAACCTCAACGCGCCGCTCGAGTACATCCATCTCGACTGCGCGACGGCGCAGGAGTTCGAGTTCTATCTCCTGAAGTGGGTGCAGAAGCGGTACGACCGCTTTCCGATCCTCTACCTCGCGAGCCACGGTTACGCCAGCGGGGTCGAGCTCGGGAAGGACCGCTACTCGATCGAAGACCTGGGGACCTTCCTCGAGGGGAAGTGCGCCAACCGCCTGATCATGTTCTCGGCGTGCAGCACGCTCGGGATCGACAAGCGGATACTCAAGACGTTCCTCCGCAGGACCGACGCTCTGGCCGTGTGCGGGTACCGGACGGACGTGAACTGGATGCACTCGACGGCGTTCGAACTGCTCGTCTTCTCGCACATCCAGAAGAACGAGTTCTCGGGGAGGGGGATCGAAGCGATCGCCGCGGAGGCGAACGCTATCGCTAAGAGCTTCAGGGAACTCGAGTTCGTGATGGTGACGGTGAAGGACCTCGAGCCTCCGGCGAGCTGAGGCCGGAGGGTCCTGGCCCGGCCCCGCGGAGGAAGCCCCGCCGAGAGGCGGGGCTTCCGCTCGGAGAGGAGCAACGGAGTGGCGCTCGACCTCGGTCGATTCGAGGCCCTGACGTTCGACTGCTTCGGAACGCTCATCGACTGGGAGAGCGGCATCCTGAACGCGCTCCGCCCGTTGCTCGGGAACCACGGGGCGGAGCCCGACGACGAGAAGGTTCTCCGGATCTACGCTGGCCTCGAGTCCGAGCTCGAGCGGGGCCCGTATCGGACGTACCGGATGGTCCTTCGCGAGGTCGTGCGGGGATTCGGGAGGAGGTTCGGGTTCGAGCCATCCGCAGACGAAGTGTTGACGTTGGAGGATTCGCTGCCGCTGTGGCCGGCGTTTCCTGACACCGTGGCCGCGCTCGCGGCACTGGGGAGAACGTACCGACTCGCCGTGATCTCGAATGTCGACGACGACCTCTTCGCGGACACGGCCAAGACGCTGGGCGACCCGTTCGAAATCGTGGTCACAGCGGAGCAGGTCGGCGCGTACAAGCCGTCGCCCGTGGTCTTCGACAGGGCCATCGAGCTCATCGGGACGTCGCAGGACGCCGTGCTCCACGTTGCACAGAGCCTCTACCACGACATCGAGCCCGCACTTGGGCTCGGTCTCGCCACGGTGTGGGTCAACCGCCGCGGGGGGAAGGTGGGCTTCGGTGCCACCCCGGAGTCCGCCGCAGTGCCGGACCTCACGGTACCGGACCTGGAGACGCTGGCGAAACTCGCGCTCGAGGGGCCCGTATCCTAAGGCTTGGAGACGAGTTGCGAGTCCGGATAAGGCATGATAAGGGACATCCAGTTTGATGCAGAGAGGACTCCCGTGGAGAGGAGGAAGAGGACGATGAGGAGACCAACTTGGCCCTCCCTTTGCATGGTAGGGACGCGACAGGGCGCCTCTGTGGCCGTGTACGGGCTCGTCGTGGCCGCCCTGGTGCTCGCTGCCTGCGCGGCCGTTGCAGAAGAGCCGATCGCCACGTTCTCGATCGTCGGGTACGACCCGGAGACGGGCGACCTCGGCGTGGCCGTTCAGTCGAGGTTCTTCGCCGTCGGCGCGGTGGTGCCGTGGGCGAAGGCCAACGTCGGCGCGATCGCGAGCCAGGCGTACGGGAACACGACGTTCGGTCCCCGAGGCCTCGCGCTTCTCGAGGAGGGTGTCGGAGTCGAAGCGGTGCTCGCGGAGCTTCTCGCTGACGACCCGGACCGGCAGCGCCGTCAGGTCGGGATCGTGAACGCCCAGGGCGGCGCCGCCGCGTTCACCGGCCAGGAGTGTATGGACTGGGCCGGGCACGTGACGGGCGAGGACTTCACAGCCCAGGGCAACATCCTCGTCGGCGAGGAGACGGTCGCGGCGATGGCGAAGGCCTTCCGCGAGACCGAGGACATCCTCGGCGAGCGCCTGATGCGGGCGATCGAGGAAGGCCAGGTCGCAGGCGGCGACTCGAGAGGCGTGCAGTCGGCCGCCATCCTGATCGTCAGGGAAGGCGGAGGGTACGGCGGCTACAACGACGTCTACTGCGATCTTCGTGTGGACGATCATGAAGATCCGATCGGAGAGCTCCGGCGGATCTTCAACATGTGGAAGGGCGAGGCTCTCATCTACGAGGGCTACCGGTTGACCGAAGAGGAGAAGTGGGAGAAGGCGTTCGACGTGGGGCTTCGGGCGGTCGCGATGGACCCGGACAAGGGCGAGCCGCGCTACCACCTCGGGTGCTACTACTCGAAGGCCGGGATGCGGGAGGAAGCTCTGAGCGAGCTCCGGAAGGCCGTGGAGCTCGAGCCCGATCTCGCGCCCCGCGCGAAGCTCGATCCCGACTTCGAGCCGCTGTACGAGGACGAGGAGTTCCTGGAGATCACCGGCGAGTAGGACTGCGCGCGGCGGTCACGGGAACGAGACGGAAGCACGGGTGACCATGACCGACGACGCGCACGGGAACGAGGAACGACGATCGGACGACGACCTCGGGGCAGAGCCCGCCGGCCTGCATGAGTCGGTCGACGAGCCGCTCGATGAGTCCCGCAGTGAGTCCGCGGACCTGCGCGAGACGCTCGACGATCTCGCTGCGGCCGAAGGCGAGCGAAGCCACGCGGACGAGGCGCTCCGTCAGAGCGAGGAGCGTTACCGGAGGCTCGTCGAGGGCCTCCCGGACATCGTCTGGTCGATGTCGGACAAGCGCGGCCTCCTGTACGTCTCTCCGAGGGCCGAGGAGGTTCTCGGATTCACCCGCCAGGAGCTGTACGAGCGCCCCTGGTTCTGGACAGAACGGATGCACCCGGAAGATCGGAAGCGGGCCTTCGAAGCGCTCGCCCGATCTACCGCGGGCGCCGAACTCGACATGGAGTACCGGATCCAGGACCGCTCGGGTCGCTGGCACCTCTTCCACGACCGCGCGATCGGGAGGCGGACCCGAGGCGACGAGACGATCGTCGAGGGCATAGCCACCGACATCACGGAACAGAGACGCGCGGAGGAGGCTCTGCAGAGCTCCGAGCTCCTGTACCGCGCGACGATCGACGCGATGGCCGACGTCATCCACATGGTCGATCGCGATCTCACCATTACGCTCGCCAACGAGACCCTGAGGCGATACGCCACGGAGTTCGGTGTCTCCAACGACCTCGTCGGGCAGAACATCTTCGACGTCTGTCCCTTCCTCAACGATAAGATCCGGGAAGAGTACCGTCGCGT
The DNA here is from genome assembly GCA_025774935.1 of bacterium. GTDB lineage: Bacteria > Joyebacterota > Joyebacteria > Joyebacterales > Joyebacteraceae > JALGVN01. The sequence goes on from JALGZK010000001.1 coordinate 122,400, forward strand.
CTTCGAGTCGGGCGAAGCGATGATGACCGAGGAGGAGAACGAGGTCGCCGGGCGAACGGTCATCACGGAGACGCGGAAGATCCCGATCCTCGAGGACGGCAAGGTGGTTCGGGTCATCACGGTCGTCCGAGACGTCTCGGAACGCGCGAAGGCGGAGGACGTCCAGTCCGTCCTGTTCCAGATATCACAGGCGGTGAGCGACACCGCTGACCTTCAGGAACTCATCGGAGTGGTTCATCGGGAGCTCGGGCGGCTGGTCGACACGACGAACTTCTACGTTGCCCTCTACGACGAGGAGACGGAGCTCTACACGTTCCCGTATCACGTCGACAAATACGACTCCGACGAGATCGGGGCAGTGCCACTTCGTAAGAGCCTCACGGACTACGTGCGAAGGACCGGTGAGGCTCTGATGGTCGATCCGCAGGAGCACGCCGCCCTCATCCAGCAGGGCGAGGTGGAGCTCATCGGCGCGCAGTCGACGATCTGGCTCGGAGTTCCGCTCAAGGCCGGTGGCAAGATAATCGGCGTCGTCGTGGTGCAGTGCTACGACGAAGCGCAGCTCTACACAGCCGAGGACAGAGAGCTCCTGGCGTTCGTCTCGGAGAGCATCGGGGTCGCGATCGAGCGGAAGAAGGCAGAGGAGGAGCGGCGGGAGTTCGAGACGCAGATCCAGCTGGCGCAGAAGCTCGAGAGTCTCGGCGTCCTGGCGGGCGGCATCGCGCACGACTTCAACAACCTCCTGACGGGGATCCTGGGCAACGCGGACCTCGCGATGATGGAGATCGGACCGGACACGTCGGTCGCAGGGCACCTGAAGGAGATCAAGACGACAGCGGAGCGGGCGGCCGACCTGTCGAGGCAGATGCTGGCCTACTCCGGCCGGGGCAGCTTCGTGATCGAGCCGATCGCTCTGAACTCGCTAGTGACCGAGATGGTGCACCTTCTCGAGGTGTCGATATCGAAGAAGGTGGTCATGCGGTACGACCTCGACGACGCGCTTCCCGAGATGGTCGGGGACGTGACGCAGATACGCCAGGTGATCATGAACCTGATCACGAACGCCTCGGACGCTATCGGCGACGAGGAAGGCCTCATCACGATCAGCACCGGCTGGATGAACTGTGAGCGGGCGGACTTCGCCGGGGTCTACCTCGACGACCAGCTCGAGGAAGGGGCCTACGTTTACCTCGAGGTCGCGGACACGGGCTGCGGCATGGACGACGAGACGCGTCGGCGCGTGTTCGACCCATTCTTCACGACCAAGTTCACGGGCAGGGGGCTGGGGCTGGCGTCCGCCCTCGGGATCATCCGCGGACACAAGGGCGCCGTCCGCGTCGACAGCAAGGTGGGAAAGGGGACGCGGTTCAGGGTCCTGTTCCCGGCCGGGGGAGAGCCGGCGGCGAAGCCGGTCTCCGAGGAGTTGCCGGAAGTGGAGTGGGACGGCGGGGGAACCGTCCTCGTGGTCGACGACGAGGAGGCGATCCGCGAGGTCGGAACGCTCATGCTCGAGCAGGCCGGGTTCGGAGTGATCACCGCGTGCGACGGCGCCGAGGCGGTCGGCGTCTACCGAGACCGGGCGGACGAGATCGCGTGCGTACTGCTCGACCTGACGATGCCGAGACTCGGCGGCGAGGAGACCTACCGCGAGCTCAAGCAGATCCGCGACGACGTGTGCGTCGTCCTTTCGAGCGGGTACAGCGAACTCGAGGTGGGCGAGAGGTTCGAGGGCCAGGGCATCGCCGGGTTCGTTCAGAAGCCGTATCTGGCCGTGGAACTCGTCGCTCGAGTGAGGGAGGCGATCGGCAGGGTGGACGAGAGCGGACCGGCCGGGACGGTCTAACGTCTCCGACTGCGAAGGACAGGATGGGTGTCAGCGGACGGCGGCCGCGTGGATGCGGCGGCCGTTTTCTTCGTCGAGCCGCGTCGCGCGTTGTTGCCGCTGGGGACGGATCAGGTGAGCGTCACGAGGACGATGCCGGCGATCGCGATGCCGACGGCGGCGAGCTTCCTCGGGGTGATCGGTTCCTTCAGCACGAGGGCGGCGATCGGGAGAACGAAGATCGCGCTCGTCTGATTCAGTATGGACGCGGTCGAAGCCTGCGTGTATTTCATCCCAGCTATCCACACGATCATTGCGACGTACGCGCCTAGCACGGCGGCCGGGAGAGCGATCTTCCAGGAGGCTGCGGGGCGGAGCGTCTTCCACACGTAGCGTCTGCGCGGGGAGACGAGGCAGAGGATGACGAGCACAGCGACTCCCGAGTAGAGACGGACTGCGGTGGACCACATGAGCGGCGAGCGGTTGAGCACGGGCTTTGCAAGCGTGATGCCCGCCGCCATGAGGGCGACGGAGAGCGTCGAGAGGGCAAGCCCCTTCCTGAGACCAGCCTTCGTCACCCCGGGCGGGGGAACGTGCGCCGCGGTGAGGAAGATCCCTGCGAAGATCAGGAGGGCTCCCGCGACGTCCCCGAGCGAGAGACGCTCGCCGAGAAAAGCGAAGGTGAAGAGGATGACGAACGGGCTGTACGCCAGGCTCACGATCTGCGAGAGGCCGGCGCCGACGAGGTTCAAGCTCGTGAAGAAGATGGTGTCGGCGATGGCGATGCCGAGGATGCCGCTCAAGGCCAGCAGAACGTAGTCGAGGAGAGGCGCCGCGCGGAAGAGCGACTGACCGAGGAAGAGCATGGTCACGGCGATGAGGACGGTGGCCACGATGTTCTTGAAGAAGTTGAGGGCGAGAGGCGCCAGGGCCTTCCCGCTCATTCGGAAGAGGACGACGGAGAAAGCCCAGACGAGGGCCGCCAGGACCGAGAAGTACTCTCCGAGATGGGGGATGTCAGGCACGCGGTATCCCTCGCGGGGTCGTCTGGAGAAAGGAAAGAGAGAGCATACCACGGTCGGAGCGGGCGGCCACGGGCTAAAACGGGCCGCCGCGAGCTCTTCGGGGCTCACTTGGCGCTTGACAGCCCTCGGCTCCCGTCTATAGTATAGAGGTTCGTAGAAAACGGCCCCACAGGTGCGATTCGGCTGTATGCAGGAGGTAATGTGGACTACGCCGTCATCAGAACCGGGGGACTCCAGTACAAAGTCTCTGAGGGCGACCTCATCCGTGTTCCGAGCCTCCAGACCGAGGTCGGAGAGAAGCTGGACATGGACGAGGTACTTGCGGTGAACCGCGGCGGCGACATGACCGTGGGGACTCCCCTCGTCGAGGGAGCCAAGGTCTCCGCGGAGGTGGTGCGTCACGGGCGCGCCGCGAAGATCGTCGTGTACAAGAAGAAGAGAAGGAAGGGCTACCAGCGCAAGAAGGGACACCGCCAAGGGTTCACGGAACTCCGGATCAGCACGATCAGTGCGTAGGCGAGCGGCGGATGGTGTTCCGGCAGGCGGAGGGGACCGAGAGTGGCACACAAGAAGGGCGTCGGAAGCTCCAGAAACGGCCGCGACTCGAACGCGCAGCGTTTGGGGATCAAGAGGTACGGCGGCCAGTTCGTAAGAGCCGGCACGATCATCCTGCGGCAGCGCGGGACGAAGTTCTACCCAGGCGAGAACGTGGGGAAGGGGGGCGACGACACGCTCTTCGCTCTCAAGGATGGGCAGGTGACGTTCGAGCGCTGGGGCCGCAACAGGAAGCGCGTAAGCGTCCACTAGACCGGGGCTGACCCACAGGTGGTGGCCGAGGTGCGGCAGGAGCGCGGAGACCGGGTGGAAGGCGTGAGGGCGGACGGCGAGGGGAACAACCGGTCCGGCGGTGCTCATACACGAACGAGAGAATCGCAAGGGACATCCGGAAGGCGCGAGCCGTCCCGTGGTGTCCCTTCTCTGTAAGCGGAGACTGGCGGGCACCACACCGCCGCCATCGGAGGAACGCCGAAAGATGAAGATCAAGTGGCTGGGACACGCGACGTTCATGGTCGAAGCCAAAGACGGTACGCGGATCATCACGGACCCGTTCGAAGCCGGCTCCTATGACGGTGCGGTCGGCTACGCGCCGATCTCGGATGCCGCCGACATCGTCACGGTGAGTCACGACCACGCGGATCACAATGCGGTCGACTCGGTCGCGGGGGAGCCGGAGGTGGTGCGGGGGACCGAGAATCGAACGGTGAAGGGTATCGCGATCCACGGAGTATCGACGTACCACGACGAGAGCAGAGGTCAGGACCGCGGCAGGAACACCGTCTTCGTCATGACCGTCGACGGCGTGAGCGTCGGACATCTTGGCGACCTGGGACACGAGCTGACGCCGGACGAGATTCGCGCCCTCGGGAAGGTCGACGTGCTCCTGACACCTGTCGGCGGGTACTACACGATCGGCCCCGAGGAAGCGAAGAAGGTGGCCGAGGGGCTCGGGGCGAAGATCATCATCCCGATGCACTTCAAGACCGACGCACTCGGGTTCCCGATCCAGCCGGTAGACGACTTCCTGAAGCTCATGGACGACGTCGAGCGGATCTCCGGCACGACCGTCGAGATCGACCCGGACGATCTGCCCGAGGCCACGAAGGTCGTAGTTCTCGATTACCAGTAGAGTCACCCCACGTGAGGTTGTGAGAGGATGACCCACCACAGGGTGCTCGGAGTCATCCCCGCCCGGTACGCCTCTTCCCGTTTCCCCGGCAAGGTCCTCGCCAGGCTGCACGGGAAACCGATCATCCAGCACGTCTACGAACGTCTCGCGGCGGCGTCGCTCGTCGATCACGTGATCGTCGCGACCGACAGCCACGAGATCGAGGGGGCTGTCGCCTCTTTCGGCGGGGACTGCCTGTTCGTGGACGGGCCCTACGCGACGGGCTCGGACCGCGTGGCGGCGGCGGTCGCCGGACTTCCCTCTGACATCGTGGTGAACCTGCAGGGAGACCAGCCCCGGATCGAACCGGGAGACGTCGACAGGCTCGTCGCGGAGCTCGACGCGTCCGAGGGGTGGGACCTGACGACGCTCGCGTTCCCCGCGAGCGACCTCAGGGGCTACGAGAGCCGCGACGTCGTGAAGGTCGTCGCCGACCAGAGCGGCAGGGCACTCTACTTCTCGCGAGCGCCGGTGCCGTCGTCGAAGCAGCCGCCGCCCTCCGATGAAGCTGAGCGAAAGCGGTTGTATCTCCACCACGTTGGGATATACTGCTTCCGTCGCGCCGCGATCGAGCGGTTCGCCGCACTCCCGCGGACCGATCTCGAGGTGCGCGAGTCCCTTGAACAGCTCCGGGCTCTTGAGAACGGCATGTCGATCGGGGTCGTCGTGACCGATCGCTCGAGTCTCGCCGTGGACCGCGAGGCCGACCTCGAAGAGCTGGAGAGGACGCGAGAGGACTCCTGAGAACGTCCCCGTAGCCTGGACCCGCCAACCGAGCGAGAGGAGAACGGTCAGGATGCCGAAGTACATATTCGTGACGGGCGGGGTCGTGTCCGCCCTCGGCAAGGGAATCGCGTCGGCATCGATCGGGTATCTCCTGAAGAGCAGAGGCCTGTCAGTCACCCTCCAGAAGTGCGATCCGTACCTCAACGTCGACCCCGGTACCATGAGTCCGTTCCAGCACGGCGAGGTCTTCGTGACGGAGGACGGGGCCGAGACCGACCTCGACCTCGGTCACTACGAGCGCTTCATCGACGAGGAGCTCTCGCAGGACAACAACATCACCACCGGGCAGATCTACGAGACGATCATCAGGAAGGAGCGGCGAGGCGACTTCCTGGGCGGGACGGTTCAGGTCATCCCTCACGTGACGAACGAGATCAAGGAGAGGTTCGAGAAGCTCGAGGCGGGGAACGGCGTCGACGTCATCATCGCCGAGATCGGCGGGACGGTCGGCGACATCGAGAGCCTGCCCTTCCTCGAGGCGATTCGGCAGATGCGCCTCGACCACGGGCCCGAGAACGTCCTCTTCGTGCATCTGACGCTCGTTCCGTACATAAAGACGGCCGGAGAGCTCAAGACCAAGCCGACCCAGCACAGCGTGCGGGCGCTTCGGGACATCGGAATCCAGCCGGACATCCTGATCTGCCGGACGGAGAGGGAGCTCAGCGACGAGATCAAGAGGAAGATCGCGCTCTTCTGCAACGTCGGTACGGATGCAGTGATCGACGCGCGCGACGTCGCCTCGATCTACGAGGTCCCCCTCCGCTTCCACCAGGACGGGCTCGACGACATCGTCCTGACGAAGCTCGGGATCGAGGACGGGAAGCCCGACCTGTCGGTTCTCGAAGAGATGGTCGAGCGGGTGAAGAGCCCGGCGCGCGAGGTCGACATCGCGATCTGCGGGAAGTACGTCGATCTGAGGGACGCGTACAAGAGTATCATCGAGGCGTTCATCCATGCCGGTGCGGAGAACGACGCGTCGGTCAACCTGCGCTGGGTCGACGTCGAGGAGATCGAGGAGAGCGGCGACGCTGAGAAGCACCTGGGCGGGTGCCACGGCATCCTGGTTCCGGGGGGCTTCGGCGAACGGGGCATCGAGGGGAAGATAAGGGCCGCCGGCTACGCGCGAACGGAGGGAGTGCCGTACTTCGGAATCTGCCTCGGCATGCACGTGGCCGTGATCGAATTCGCACGGTCGGTCTGCGGACTCGAGGGGGCGCACTCCACGGAGTTCGCTCCGAAGTCGGCCGCGCCGGTGATCGATCTCCTGCCGGAGCAAAGGGAGATCGTCGACATGGGCGGGACGATGCGGCTCGGGGCGTACGAGTGCAAGCTCATCGAGGGCACGCGTGCTCACGAGGCGTACGGGGTCGCAAGCGCGCGCGAACGGCACCGACACCGCTACGAATACAACAACGACTACCGAAAGGCCCTGGAATCGAAGGGCCTCGTCTCCTCCGGGCTGTACCTCGACAAGGACCTCGTGGAGATCGTGGAGCTTCCGAACCACCCGTGGTTCGTGGCCGGCCAGTTCCATCCGGAGTTCCTGTCCCGCCCCGGGCGGGCACACCCGCTCTTCAGGGAGTTCGTACGGGCGGCGCTCGAGCACGCCGAGGGGGGGGCGTAGGATGGGGAGACGGGTCGTCTCGATAGGCAGAGTCGAAGTCGGCGAGGGACGGCCGCTCGCGCTCATCGCCGGGCCGTGCGCGCTCGAGAGCGAGGCGCTCGCGCTCGAGGTGGCGCACGAGGTAGCGGCGCTCGCGATCAGGCTGGGCGTCGGCTACGTCTTCAAGTCGTCGTACCTGAAGGACAACCGGATGTCGGCCGGGTCGTACGCCGGCCCGGGGCTCGACGAAGGGCTGCGCATCCTCGAACGCGTGAAGGAGGATGTCGGCGTTCCGGTGATCTCGGACGTGCACGAGCGCGGCGAGGTGGGCCCGGCCGCCGAGGTCCTGGACGCCATCCAGGTCCCGGCCTTCCTGTGCCGGCAGACGCGTCTGATGGAGGCCGTAGCCGCGGCGGGGAAGCCGATCAACATCAAGAAGGGGCAGTTCCTCGCTCCTGAGGACATGGAGCGGGTGGCGGGGAAGGCCGCGGCGGCGGGGAACGACGAGATCCTCCTGACCGAGAGAGGCACGTCGTTCGGCTACCACAACCTTGTGGTGGACATGCGCGGGATCGAGATCATGCGCCGGAGCGGGTACCCCGTCGTGTTCGACGCGACGCACAGCGTCCAGCTCCCCGGGTCGTCGTCCGGGACCTCCGGGGGCCAGCCGGAGTTCGTGCCCGTGCTTGCGCGGGCGGCGTGCGCGGCTGGCGCGGACGCGCTCTTCGTGGAGACGCATCCGGACCCGCCGTCGGCCGGCTCGGACGCGCAGTCGATGATCAGGCTCTCCGAGTTGGAGGGCGTTCTGGCCCCGGCCATCGCGATCGCGCAGCTCGTGCGCGATGGCGGGGGGGCCTAGGGAGAGAGCCGTGTACACCGTCGATCCGGAAGTCGCGACCCGCATCAAGCTCCTCGTGCTCGACGTTGACGGCGTCCTCACGAACGCGAGCCTCGTGCTTGGGCCGGCCGGGGAGGAGCTCAAGTTCTTCTCGGCACGGGACGGCATCGGCATCAAGGTCGCGCAGTACGCTGGCATCGAGGTGGCCTTCCTTTCGGCGCGGTCCTCCAAGATCGTGTCGAACCGGGCGGAGACGCTCGGAGTGAAGGAGGTGCACCAAGGCGAGCAGCAGAAACTGCACGCGGTGAAGCGCATGGCTTCGCGGCTCGGGCTCGGACTCGAGGAGGTAGCGTACGTCGGCGACGACATCGTCGACCTGGCGCCGGTCGCGGCAGTCGGCATGGGCGTCGCCGTAGCGGACGCTTGCGATGACCTCAAGGAAGTCGCGTCACACACGACGACGGTCCCGGGCGGGGGTGGCGCTGTGCGGGAGACGGTCGAGTCGATTCTGACGGCGCGCGGCGGCTGGAAGGACGCGGTGAAGGGTTACCTGGCGAGCATCTGATCCCCGGGCCCACGACGGCCGCGGGAGGGCCGACTGAGAGTGACCGAAGAGAAGACACGAGCGGAGGAATCCCGGGCCGGGGACGAGGAGATCGTCGCCCTCGCGAGGGAGGTCCTCGAGGTCGAGTGCGCGTCGCTCGAGGCGCTCGCCGAACGCGTCGGCGGTGCCTTCGTCGCGGCGGCGAGAGCGATCAGCCGCACGCGGGGGACGGTCATCCTCTCCGGGGTGGGGAAGTCGGGGATCGTCGCTCGGAAGATCGCCGCGACGTTCGCGAGCACGGGGACGCCGGCGGCATTCCTGCATCCAGCGGACGCGGCGCACGGTGACATAGGGCTCGTGGCCGGAAGCGACGTTGTCGTGGCGGTCTCGAAGAGCGGGGAGGGAGACGAACTCCTCCAGATCCTCCCGATCCTGAGGGACCTCAAGGTGACCATCATCGCGATCACCGGCAACCCCTCGTCGTCACTGGCGTCACTGTCGGACATCGTTCTCGACGCGAGCGTCGAGCGCGAGGCTTGCCCACTCGACCTCGTGCCGACGGCGAGCACGACGGCGGCCGTGGCACTGGGCGACGCGCTCGCGGTCGTCGTCATGAAGGAGAAGGAGGTCGGGCGAGAGGACTTCGCCTACTTCCATCCCGGAGGAGCGCTCGGTCGGAGACTCCTCCTGAGGGTGCGGGACGTCATGCACACGGGCGAGGAACTCCCCGTCGTGACGGAAGACACGATCATGAGGGAGGCGATCGTCGAGATCGCCAACAAGCGCCTCGGGCTGACGACGGTCGTCGACCGGAACGGGAAGCTGGTCGGCATCCTCACCGACGGCGACCTGAAGCGCATCCTCATCGAGCGTGAGGACATCCTCGCCGCCACGGCGTCCGAGGTCATGTCGCGCAGCCCGAAGACGGTGGGGCGGGACGAACTCGTCGCCGCGGCGCTCGAGAAGATGGAGACACTCCCGCCTTCCCCAATCACGTCACTTGTCATCGTGGACGCGGAGGGACGTCCCGAGGGCGTCATTCACATCCACGACTGCCTGAAGGCGGTGCGGTAGGCGACCGCCTCCCCGCAGCACCCAGGACCAGCCCCGGAACACAGAGCCGCGAGAGAGCCCGGGAGGCACTCTGCACGCTCCTCTCGCGTCCGCTTGACCCCAGTTGCCCCGTCTGCTACGCTCCCGGCCCTGACGCTCGAGCGAGTGTCGGGATGGCCAGTGGCCGGACCGGGTGCGTGTATCGTGACACAGGAGAGGGAGTTGCGCCGGGACAACGGCCTCCTTGAGTGGACTCCCGCGCTCGGGTATATTGGGTCGCTGGCATTGATCGGCTGTGGCGACGATTTCTGGCCCGCTGCTTGCAATACTCCCGCCTCTATCCAATACGGGGGGTCTCACGAACATGAAGGTGCTGCGCGCTCTCTTCCTGATCGGACTCGCTCTTCCGCTGGCGGCAACGCTCGCGGGATGTCAGAGCGGCCCGACCGAAGAGGAGACGGAGTCGTCTGTCCTGGCGGACCACGAGATCGACGGCTTCGAGCTCACCCAGACGCGCGACGGCGCGAGACTGTGGAAGCTCAGGGCGCAGCGCGCGCTCATCTTCGAAGATGCCGACCGGGTCGAGATGGAGAAGATCCGGATCGACTACTTCAACGAGGACGGCGAGACGCGCTCCACCCTCACTGCCCTGCACGGACTCCTCCGACGCAGAACGAACGACATGGAAGCTCGAGGCGACGTGGTGGTGACTGCCGACGACGGCACGATCCTCACGACGCAGAAACTGACGTGGAACGAGAGAACCGGCAAGATCGAGTCTGACAAGTTCGTGCGCGTGACGAAGGGAAGCGACGTCTTCACGGGAGTGGGGGTCGAGGCGGACCCGGATCTCAGGAACATGCGCGTGAAGTCGGAGTTCAAGGCGTACGTGCGAACCCCGGAGGGTGAACTTGTCGAAGAAGACTGACAGCCCTCGGGCGAACGTGGGAGGAGACCCGGGGACGCTTCGCGCTTCGGGGCTGGTGAAGCGGTACGGCCGGCGAGCCGTGGTGAACGGCGTGCAAGTCGAACTCGGACGGGGTGAGGTCGTGGGGCTCCTCGGACCGAACGGCGCCGGCAAGACGACGACGTTCCACATGATCGTCGGACTCCTCGCCCCCGATGAGGGAGCCGTCTTCCTGGATGACGTCGAGATCACGCGGGAGCCGATGTACAGGCGCGCGCGGATGGGTGTCGGTTACCTCTCTCAGGAGTCGTCGATCTTCAGGGGCCTCACGGTTCGGCAGAACGTGATGTCGATCCTGGAGATGCAGGGAGGCACGCGCGAGGAGAAGGACGCGAGGCTCGCCGAGCTCCTCGAAGAGCTCGGCATCACCGACCTCTCTCAGCAGGGGGCCGACACGCTCTCCGGTGGAGAGAGGCGAAGGGTCGAGATCACGAGGGCACTCGTGACGCGTCCCGCGTTCCTCCTCCTGGACGAGCCGTTCGTCGGCATCGACCCGATCGTGGTCCAGGACATCCAGGCGATCATCAGACGACTGAAGGAACGGAACATCGGCATCCTCATCACGGACCACAACGTGCGGGAGACATTGTCGGTGACCGACCGAGCGTATATCATGTATGAGGGAGAGATCCTCCTGTCCGGCGGCGCCCACGAGCTCGCCACGAACGAAGAGGCGAAGAAGCTCTACCTGGGCGAGCGGTTCCAGCTGTAGGGCGGTCGAGCGAGCCGAACCGGGGCGCGGGAGAGAAGAGAGCCGGAAGAGGAAACACACCATGGACATGAAGCCGAGACTGGGCCTCCGAATGTCGCAGCAGCTTGTGATGACGCCGCGGCTGCAGATGGCCCTCAAGATCCTCCAGGTGTCCACACTCGAGCTCGAGCAGTTCCTGAAGCAGGAGCTTCTGCAGAACCCGCTCCTGGAGCCGGTCGAGGACGAGGACACCGAGCTGGAGCGGACCGAGTCCGAGGAGGGCGGGGAGGAGTCGACGGACGAAGGGACCTCGGACGACAGCGCGTCCGAGGAGGCGTCCGCCGACGATCGGACGGCCGAGGAGAAGGCGGAGGCCGCGGAAGAGGAGCCGGTCAAGGACGACTCCGGGGACAAGGACGAACCCGAGGACAACCTCGACTGGGACGACTACTACGACGACGTCTACTCGCACGCCTACGGCCAGAACCTCGAGCGTGACGAGGACGAGCAGTACGAGCGCGTGCCGGTGGCCGTGACGACCTTCGAGGACGAGCTCAAGCAGAAGCTGCACCTCGAGTGCAACGACGACTCGTTGATCGGAATCGCCGAGTACATCATAGACGAGCTCGACCGGGACGGCCGGGTGCACGACTCGCTCGAGGAGATCGCGCGGGCGCTCCGGGTCGACGTCGACGTCGTCGAGCGGGCCCTCAAGCTCGTCCAGTCGCTGGAGCCGGCTGGCATCGGCGCGAGGACGGTCGAGGAATGCCTGATTCTGCAGCTCGAGCGGAAGGGGCTCGGAGACACGCTCGCGGTCCGCGTCGTCGAGGAGTGCTTCGAGGAGCTCAAGGCCTGCAAGTACGACCAGATCAGGCGCAGGCTGGGAACGACCACCGAGGAACTCCGCGAGGCCATCAACGAGATCTCCAAGCTTGACCCGAGGCCTCGGACGGACCCGACCGTGAAGGACCCGGGGTACATCACCCCGGACCTCGTCGTCGAGGAGATCGACGGGGAGTACGTGGTCTACCTGAACGACCAGGACGTCCCGCGGGTGCGCATCAACCCGACCTACCGGGAGATCCTCGGCACGGAGCCCGGATCGGAAGAGCGCGAGTTCATCACTAAGAAGCTGAAGGCCGCCCGCTGGATCGTACAGAGCATCGAGAACCGTCGGCGGACGATGGTGCGCGTGACGGAGAGCATCGTCCGCGCGCAGGACCAGTTCTTCGAGAAAGGCGTGTCCGCCCTGAAGCCGCTGACCCTGCAACAGATCGCGGACGACGTCAGCATGCACGAGTCGACGGTCAGCCGCGTCACGCGCGGGAAGTACGTTCAGACGCCTCGTGGGACGTTCGAGCTCAAGTACTTCTTCTCGAGTGGCATCCGGACGCGCACGGGCGAGGAGGTGGCGTCGAAGGCCGTACGCGACGCCATGAAGGAGATCATCAGCCGGGAGGACAAGAAGAAGCCCCTCTCGGACCAGAAGATCGCCGAGGAGCTCAAGCGGAGGGGCTTCACGATCTCCCGGCGGGCGGTCGCCAAGTACCGCGACCAGATGAAGATCCTGAGGGCAGGACTCAGGAAAGAGATCTAGCAGACTCCTCCAGGCGGGGTCAGGGACTTGCTCAAGGACGTCGTCTTCCAGCCTACAGGCGCCGACGCCTCGATGTTCGCTGTTTCCTACTGGAAGGTCGATCCCGGCGGGGGGGTGAGTGAGGGGGGCGGACTCCTCGTGGTCGAGTCCGTCGAGGAGAAGGTAGCGCTCGTCGTCCCCTCACCGTACACCGGAGTGCTCAGAGAGGTCGTCGCCCGGACGGGGCGGACGATCTCGGCGGGTGACGTGCTCGGGAGGATTGACGTTCCGTGACCGGTGATCCGAGGCTCCCATCCTGGCTCACGAAGCCGCTCGGCGACCCAGGCATGGTCGGTCGTGTCAGGAAGACCCTCACCACCCACAACCTCAACACCGTCTGCAACGAGGCGAAGTGCCCGAACCGGGCCGACTGCTTCGGGCGTGGCACCGCCACGTTCCTGATCCTCGGCGACAGATGCACGCGGGACTGCCGGTTCTGCGCTGTCGCGCACCTCGACCCCGTTGCCCTCGACCCCTCCGAGCCGGCTGCCGTCGCGAACGCCGCGAAGGCGCTCGGACTGAACTACGTAGTCGTGACGTCCGTCACGAGAGACGACCTCCCGGACGGAGGCGCTGCGCACTTCGCGGAAACGGTCGGCGCGCTCAGACGAGAGCTCCCCGACGCGGGCATCGAGGTGCTGGTGCCGGACTTCCGGGGCGACGCGTCGGCCGTCGACACGGTTCTCGCAGCGCGGCCGGACGTCTTCGGGCACAACATCGAGACGGTCGAAAGGCTGTACGCGGACGTCCGCGCGGGGGCCGACTACTGGACCTCGCTCGGGGTCCTCTCGCGCGCCAGCGGAGAGCGGGAACTCGTGAAGTCCGCGATCATGCTGGGCGTGGGCGAGACCGACGAGGAGATTCGCGAAACGTTGATGGACCTCCGGAGCGCTGGCGTCGCCATAGTCTACATCGGTCAGTACCTCCGCCCGACACCCGAGCACCACGGAGTGGAGCGGTACGTCACGCCTCTGGAGTTCGAGAAGTGGGAGAGAGTCTGCGTTTCGATGGGATTCGCCTGGGTCTCTTCCGGGCCGTTCGTGAGGAGTTCTTACGAGGCGGACACCGCGTTCGCGCGGGTCCGCGGGCGCTCCTGGCAGCAGGGACGAGACGCGAGAAAGGAGCGGTGATGAAGATAAGAGTCACGGCAAGGCACACCGAGCTCGCACAGGATCTCCGGGAGCACGTGGAGGGGAAGCTCGAGAACCTCGCGCGCTACTTCGACCGGGTCGACGAGGCGCACGTGGTGTTCGGTCGCGAGGGTCCTCTTTCGTGCGCGGACGTCACGGTGCACGCGGCGCGAGTCGTGGCGTCGAGCGAGCAGACCGGTGAGGACCAGCGGACGGCCTTCGACCGCGCCCTCGAGAAGGTCGAAAGGCAGATCCGGAGACACAAGGGACGGGTGCGCGACAGGAAGCACGGGGAACGGACGGCGGAGGCCGCCGCCCTCGCGGGGGGAATGCCGCCGGAGGAACTCGGGATCGTGCCTGAGACCCTCTCCGGGACTCCGCTGACTCCCGAAGAAGCACTCCAGCAGCTGGACGAGCTCAACGCCCGGTTCGTCGTGTTCGAGAACTCGGAGACCGGGAAGGTCAACGTCATTTACAGGCGCGACGACGGCAACTACGGTCTCGTCGAGCGGGGCGACTAGCCATCCCACTTCGGAAGGAACCCGGAACCGATGGACCGCGTGACCGTCACACAGCTCGCAGAACGCCTCCGCGCGACACACGACCTGGACCTGCTGACGTCGGAGGCGACGAGCGGCGCAGAGATCTCGAGGAGTGAGATCTCGCGCCCGGGGCTTCTCCTGACCGGCTTCGAGCAGGGCTTCGACCCTGAGATCGTGCAGATCCTGGCGGAACAGGAGGTGGCGTACCTCGAGTCACTGGGCGACGCCGAGAGGGAGAGCGCGCTCGAGAGGCTGTGCGCTGCTTCCGTGCCCTGCATCTTCATCGTCGATGGTCTGGCGCCCCCCTCTGGGCTGGTCGAGCGGGCGGAGGCGGCATCGACGGCCGTCGTCGCGACTGGGACGCCGCGCAGCCCGTTCGTGCGCGAGCTGGGCGCCGCGCTCGACGACCTGCTGGCTCCCGAGAAGACGGTTCACGGGACCCTCGTCGACGTCTACGGCGTGGGCCTCCTCTTCACCGGGAAGAGCGGCATCGGCAAGAGCGAGTGCGCGCTGGACCTCGTCGAGAACGGACACCGCCTGGTGGCGGACGACGTCGTGCACGTCGTTCGCATGCGTGGAGGGCATCTGATAGGCTCCGGCCACGAGGACGTGCGTCACTTCATGGAACTCCGCGGGCTCGGCATCGTCGACGTGCAGGCGATGTTCGGAATCCGCGCGATCCGGCAGCAGAAGCGCATCGAGGTCGAGGTCAGACTCGCGACCTGGTCGGACGTCGACGACTACGAGCGGTTGGGGTTCGACGAGACGATGACCGAGATCCTCGGTGTGGGGATTCCGGTGGTGACGCTGCCGCTAGTTCCCGGGAAGAACATCACGGTCATCTCGGAGGTCATAGCACTGAATCACCTGCTGAAGATCCGTGGCGTCCACCCCGCGAGGGAGTTCGAGAGGCGGCTCAAGGAACTCTCATCCTCAAGGCGAAGGGCGCGCGGGATCCTCGAGGGCGACACCGAATGAGCGAGGCGCGGAAGAAGATAGGCTGCGTTGTCGTTGCCCATGGCAACGTCGCGAACTGCCTCATGGATGCCGTCCAGGGCATCCTCGGCACGCAGTCGAACTGGACCGCGATCTCGAACACGGGGCTGGGGCTGAACGATCTGAACGCCGCGATCGCGGTGGCAGTCAAAGAGCTTCAGAAGACCTGTGACGTGATCGTCATGAGCGACATGCCCGGGGGGAGCTGCCACCACGCATGTCAGGAGATGGTGGGACAGGACGCCGAGGTGAGGGCCGTGTCCGGCCTCAACCTGATGATGCTTCTCGAGTTCTTCGTGAAGCGCGACCGGCAGAACGTCGACGACCTCCTCGGACTGATCATGGAGCGCGGCCGCGACGCGATCCGGATCCTCTAGGAAGCGAGCCACGCATGGCCTATGTCCTCGTCAGGATCGACGACAGACTCATCCACGGACAGGTGACCGTCGCGTGGGGGAGCGACCTTGCGCCCGACCGAATCATCCTCGTCAACGACGAGGTAGCGGGAAACGAGTGGAGACGCAGCCTCTACGCCGAGACGGACGCCCTGGGGGCGTCTGTCTCGGTTCTCTCGACGGACGAGTTCCTCGAGGGCGACCGGAAGGGAGACTGGGAGAGCGAGCGGGCGATGGTCCTCGTCGAATCGCCTCGTGACTTGCTTCGCCTGATCGAGGGTGGGCTCGCGATCGATTCGGCGAACGTGGGCGGGCTCCACTTCAGCGAGGGGAAACGGGAGCTTCTGCCGTACTTCTTCGTCGACGCGGACGATCTCGCGGCGATCCGCGCGATCCTCGCCAGGGGGACGCGGCTCGAAGCCCGGGACGTCCCGCACACGAATCCGGTCGACGTGGCCTCGCTGATTGCGGGCCTCGACGACGGCGCCGGACGAGAGGAGCAGTGACGGGGTGAAGGCGACGCTCATCCTCTGCATCCACAACCACCAACCCGTCGGCAACCTGCCGGGCGTCTTCGAGTTCGCCTGTCGGGACGCGTACCTCCCGTTCCTGGACGCGATCGAGAGGTTCCCCGGGATCAAGCTCGCCCTGCACAACACCGGGCCGCTTCTCGAGTGGTACGAGAAACACGAGCCCTCGTACATCGAGCGGCTGCGCGCGCTGGTCGATCGCGGCCAGGTCGAGATCCTCACCGGCGCCTTCTACGAGCCGATCCTCTGCGGGATCCCAGAGCGCGATGCGGCGGGACAGATCGCGAAGATGAGTGACTACATCGAGTCGACCTTCGGCGTCACACCGCGGGGCATGTGGCTGGCCGAGCGCGTGTGGGAGCCCCGACTCGCCAAGACGATCGCCGAGGCGGGCGTCGACTACGTGCCTCTCGACGACTACGAGTTTCGTCTCGCGGGGATCGAGGACGAGGACCTCACCGGATACTACGTGACCGAGGAGCAGGGAGTGCCTCTGCGCATCTTCCCGATCAGCAAGCACCTCAGGTACGCCATCCCGTTCCGGGAGCCCGAGGAGACCGTCGCTCACCTTCGTGGCCTCGCCGAGAGGGGAACTGGTCTCATGGCGCTCTTCGGGGACGACGGCGAGAAGTTCGGAGTCTGGCCGGGGACCCACAGCCACGTGTACATGGGCGGCTGGCTCGAGCGGTTCTTCGGGACGCTCGAGGAGAACTCCGACTGGCTGACTACCTCGACGTTTGCGGAGTACGTCGACCGGGAGCCCCCGCGCGGACGCGCACACCTCCCGACGGCTTCCTACCCGGAGATGATGGAGTGGGCGCTGCCGACTCCCGCGAGGCAGAGCTACGAGGGAATGCTCGCGCGGCTCGAGAAGGAGGGCACGCTCCCGGAGTGGGGACCGTTCCTCTCCGGCGGGATCTGGAAGGGCTTCCAGGCGAAGTACGACGAGTCGAACGTCATGGCGCGGAAGATGTACCGGGTCAGCGACAAGGTGGCGAGCCAGCAGCGGGCCAACGACCTCCTGCGCGGCGCGGAGAGCCACCCGTCGATCCGAACGGCCGGCGGGAGAGAAGACGACCCTGTCGTCGACGTCGGCCTGGTCGCTCGGGCGAGGAACGAGCTCTGGAAGGGGCAGTGCAACTGCGCGTACTGGCACGGTGTCTTCGGGGGGCTCTACCTTCCGCACCTCCGGTCCGCGATCTACCGGCACCTGATCAGAGCGGAGAACCTGCTTGACTCGTTCCGGGGCGAGACGTGGGACGCCGTCGAGGTCGTCGACCACGATCTGGACGGGAACGCGGAGATCGTCCTCGAGTCGCACTGGGCGAACGTCTTCATCGCGCCCGCGCGCGGAGGGACGATCTTCGAGCTGGACTCGCGCGAGGCCGAGGTGAACTTCCTCGCGACGATGTCGCGGTACGACGAGGCCTACCACCATTCGGTCGCCGAGGACTGCGGGGACGAGGACTGCGACGTCAGGACGATCCACGGCGCCGCGCGTGCGAAGGAGGACGGGCTCGAGGCGCTGGCAGGAGTCGACTCGGTTCCGAGGCGCTCGGCGGTCGATCGGTTCTACGCGCCGGGCACGACCGCGGCGGAGGTCGCGGGCGGGACGGTGGCGGACGTGGGGACGTTCGCAGACGGCCGCTGTGAGTTCGAGCTCAGAAGGGACGGTTCCGCGGTCGGCGTCGTCCTCCGACAGGACGGCTCGCTCTCTGCCGCGAACGGTCGAGCGCGCCTGAGCGTCGAGAAGCACGTGTGGCTCCTACCAGACGGCGCTGTCCGGGTCGACTACGAGCTCGCGGCAGGGGACGACGCGAACATCGTGTTCGCGCCCGAGTGGAACCTCGCGTTCCTGACGGCGTCGACCGATTACCTCCGTCTCTCGCACGAGGGGTACAGACGTAAGGACGCGGGGAAGCTCTGGGAGTTCCCGGAGTCCAGGGGGATCGCGTTCCTCGACCGTCTGAGCGGACGGGCGCTGAGATTCACGTTCGAGCCTGCGGGCGGGCTCTGGACGTGGCCGCTCGAGACGGCCTCGCAGTCCGAAGGCGGCCTCGAGCGGGTTTTCCAGGGAGTGACGGTCGTCGCGAACTGGCCGGTCGTGCTCACGGCTGGCTCCCGAGCCAGCTGCTCGATGACGCTGGCCGTGGAGCCCCTCGAGGAGGAGGAATGACCGACCTTACGTTCCTCCTGGCTCTGGCGATCGTCGCGGGAGTGCTGTCGCTCGACGAGACCGCCGCGTTCCAGGTGATGCTATCGCAGCCCCTGGTCGCCGCCTTCGTCGCGGGGTTCATCGTGCGCGACGTTCAGCTGGGGCTCGTCGTCGGAGCGGCGCTCCAGCTCGTCTGGATCGGCGTGCTCCCCGTCGGAGCGGCTTCGTTCCCGGACGCGGCCCTCGCAGGGGTCGTCGGTGTCGGCGTTGCCTGGTTCCTCTCACCCGGCGTCGTCGGGGGATGGGGAATCGCAGCCGGAGTGCTCGCTGCGATGGCGGCAGGTGCGGTCGGCCAGCGTGCGATCGCGTTCGTCAGGCGGCGCAACATCCGGTACGCGGACATCGCGAGGGCCGGGGCCGACCGGACGAGCGCCGGCGGGGTGTACGGGGCCGTCGCGCTCGCACTCGCAACGCGCTTTGCTGCGGGGGCCGTTCTCGCGGCCGTCTTCCTCGGGGCCGCGCTCCTCCTCAGGGCGTGGGTGTGGCCTCCGCCCGCTGCTGGGACGTTCCAGACGGGGCTCTGGGCGGCCCCGCTTGCGGCCGCCGGGGTGGCGGCCGCGGCGAGGTCGAAGGTCGAGTGGCTTCTCGCGGGCGCCGGCTTCGCGCTCGGCGCCGTCGTCACATCGGTCGGGTGAGGTACGCGTGGGGAACTCGAACGAAAACGGCAGTGCGACTCGAGCGGGCGCTCCCGTCTCTCTCAGCGCGGCGGACCGGTGGAGCATCCTCTGGCGGTCGTTCCTTCTGCAGTCCGTCTGGAACGCGCGCGGCATGCAGAACGTGGGGTTCTGCTTCGCGATGCTCCCGGCGCTCAAGCGGAGCGGGCTCTCCGGGGACGCCGCGAAGCGCTTCCTGAAGCGCCACCTCGCGTTCTTTAACACGAACCCGGCGACGGCGTCGTACGTGCTGGGCGCAGCGGCCGCCGCCGAGGTTGCGGAGCCCGACGGGGCCGGCGGGTCGGTCGAGGAGATGAAGAAGGCACTGCTGGGGCCGCTCGGGATGGCCGGTGACGCGCTCCTCTGGGGCACCGTGAGGCCGCTCGCGGGGATCATGGGCGCCGGTCTAGCGCTCACGGGGCGTCCGTGGGCTCCGCTCGTGCTCCTGGCGATCTACAACGTCCCGCATCTCGCCTTGCGGGCGCGCGGCATCGCCGCGGGCGCCGCGCACGGTCCGTCGGCGGCACGGGAGGTCCTGGGCCCGCGGATGAAGGACGTGGTGCGCGGGTTCAGGTGGACATGTGCTTTCACCGCGGGCTTCGTGGTCGCGCTCGCAGTCGCGCCGACCGGACGGTTCGAGTGGTGGCGGCTCGCGATCGCCGGAGCGTCGTTCGCTCTCGCCTTTGCGGCGGCGAAACTCAGGATCCCGGCGACGGTGGTCGCGGCGGCGGCGGCCCTCGGAGCGCTGGCGCTGATGCTTGCAAGAACGTACGGGGGGTAGAGTGCTCGAAAGCACCGTGATCATCGCTAACAAGGTGGGCCTGCACGCGAGGCCGGCGGCCGAGTTCGTCAAGCTGGCGAGTCGGTTCGAGTCGGACATCAAGCTCACGAAGGACGACCTGACCGTAGACGGCAAGAGCATCATGGGTGTCATGATGCTCGCTGCCGAGTGCGGGAGTGAGCTTCTCATCGCAGTCGACGGTCCCGACGAGGACGAGGCGCTGGCGTCGCTCGTGGCATTCCTCGAGAAGGACACGGAACAGGGATAGGGGCAATTTGATCGAGCTCAGTGACATCGGCGAAGCGCAGATCATCGAGGGGCTCCCGGCCTCGCCGGGGATCGTCATCGGCAAGGCGTTCATCCTCGACACGGAGCGTCCTCACGTAGAGGAGGAGCCGATCCCTCCCGAGGACATCGAGGAGGAGATAGGGTGCTTCATATCAGCCGTGGAGGACACGAAGAACGAACTCGTCCGGCTGCGTTCGAGTCTCGAGGAGGAGCTGGGTGAGACCCACGCGATGATCTTCGACCCCCACCTGATGATCCTCGAGGACTCGATGGTCATCGACGGGACAGTCCGGCGGATCAAGGAGAACGGCATCAACGCCGCCTTCGCGCTCACCGAGAACATCGGCATCGTGACGAAGGCCATGAGCCGTACCCAGGACGAGTACCTTCGCGAACGCGTCTACGACATCAAGGACATCGAGCGGCGTCTGCTCATGCGCCTCCTCGGCAGGAAGGCCAAGAGCCTCAGACACCTCGAGGACAACGTCATCGTCATCGCGCAGGTGCTCGCGCCGACGCACACCGCGTCGATGCACCGCGAGCGCGTGATGGGCTTCGGGACGGAAGTAGGCGGAAGGACGTCGCACGCGGCCATCATGGCGAGATCGCTGGAGATCCCGGCGGTGGTGGGGCTCCGAGACGCGACCGACATCATCCGGCAGGGCGAGACGATCATCCTCGACGGAACCGTCGGGCTCCTCGTGCACAGGTACGACAACGCTATCCTCGACTACTACCTCGACCGCAAGAGGAAGCTCGAGGAGTTCGAGCGGGAGCTCCTCACGTTCAAGGACTACCCCGCGGTGACG
This sequence comes from bacterium, assembly GCA_025774935.1. GTDB lineage: Bacteria > Joyebacterota > Joyebacteria > Joyebacterales > Joyebacteraceae > JALGVN01. The sequence continues at coordinate 143,430 of JALGZK010000001.1, forward strand.
AAGGACGGCAGGAAGTTCGAGCTCGGAGCCAACATCGAGCTCCCCGATGAGGTGAACTCGGCTCTCTCGCACGGCGCGGAGGGCATAGGTCTCTTCAGGACGGAGTACCTGTTCATAGCGGAGGACGAGCTGCCGACGGAGGAGGAGCAGTACGACGCCTACCGGGCCGCGGTGGAGGCCATGGCTCCCTCGTACGTCGTGATTCGCACCCTCGACGTAGGCGGCGACAAATTCGGACCTCAGGGGCCGGCGGAGAGGGAGTCGAATCCGTTCCTCGGCTGGAGGGGCATCCGGTACAGCCTCTCGAACCCGGACGTCTTCCTGAAGCAGCTCAAGGCGATCCTTCGGGCAAGCAGCCACGGGAACGTCAGGATCATGTTCCCGATGATCTCGTCGCTCCAGGAGGTCAGGGACGCGAAGCAGGTGCTGGCGGCGGCGCGGCAGGAGCTCAGGATGGAGGGGCTCGCGTTCGACGAGGACGTTCCCGTCGGGATCATGGTCGAGACTCCGGCCGCGGCGGCGATCGCGGACGTGCTCGCCGAGGAGGTCGACTTCTTCAGCATCGGGTCGAACGACCTCGTGCAGTACACCCTGGCTGTCGATCGCGGCAACGACCGCGTCGCGTATCTCTACGACCAATACCACCCGGCCGTACTCAAGCTCATAGACGCGACCGTTCGGGCCGCGAAGCGTCACAAGAAGTGGGTCGGCATCTGCGGCGAGATGGCGGGGGACCCTCTGAGCGTCCTCATACTCATCGGCCTGGGGCTGAACGAGCTCTCGACGAGCCCGCTCATGCTACCCGAGGTGAAGAGCATCATCCGCGCGACGAGCTACAACTACGCACGCAAGGTCGCACAGCGCGCGATGAGCAAGCGCACAGGGCCGGAGGTTAGGCGCTACCTCGAGACGATCTTCCGGAAGAGATTCCCGGAGATCAGCGAAACGGAGATGATCACGTGAGCGTGCTCGACGATCCCGGCGGAATGGCACGCAAGGACCCGGGCGGGATGCTCGGACATCTCGCGGGCTTCGCGGGGCAGCTTCGCGAGGCGCTCGACATCGGAAGTTCGGTGCCCCTGACGGTCTCGGGGGAGGGGATCACGTCCGTCGCCGTCCTCGGGATGGGCGGGTCCGCCATCGGTGGGGAACTGCTGTCCGGGTATCTCGCCGACGAGCTCCGCGTCTCGTTCGGCGTGGTGCGTAACTACAGGCTCCCGGGCTACGTGGGTCCGCGCACGCTCGCGATCGCGTCGAGCTACTCGGGGAACACCGAGGAGACACTCGCGGCCTACCGCGAGGCCACGGACAGACGTGCGCGGCTCGTCGCGATCACGACCGGCGGCGAGCTCGCCGAGCGGGCCCGCACGAACCACCAGGACCTGGTCGCGATTCCCGCAGGGCTCCCTCCGAGAGCCGCCCTGGGGTACTCCCTCGTGTCGACGCTGGTCGTGCTGGGCCGCCTCGGACTCGTTCGCGACCGGACCAGCGACATAGAGGACGCCATCGCGGTCGCGGAGCAGGCCGCGAGCGAGCTGGGACCAGAGGTCCCAGTCGGATCGAACCTCGCGAAGGACCTGGCTCTCTGGTTCCAGGGCCGCGTGCCGGTGGTCTACGGGACGGTCCCGTGGACCTCCGTCGTAGCGGGGAGATGGTGCGGGCAGCTCTCGGAGAACTCGAAGACGATCGCTCACAGGAACGAGTTGCCTGAGATGAACCACAATGAGATAGTGGGGTGGAGCGAGGGCACGCCACTCGGAGGCGACCCGCGTGTCGTGTTTCTCAGGGACGCCGACGACCACCCGCGGGTCGCGAGGCGGATCGAGATCACGCGCGGTGAGATCGCGGCATCGGGCGTTGAGGTAAGGGAGGTCGAGAGCTTCGGCCCGTCGGCGCTAGCGAGGCTCTTCTCGCTCGTGCTCGTGGGCGACTACGTGAGCTTCTACTCGGCGATCGTCTCCGGTGTCGACCCGACGCCTGTCGCTCCGATCGACAGACTGAAGCGCGCGCTGTCGGATTCCTAGTGCGAAGTCCAGTCACCGCGGGAACGTGGACGACACTCTCGAACGGTGTTTGAAGGGAGAGCCATGAGGGCCATCATCCCCGTCGCGGGCATCGGGACGCGGCTCAGGCCGCACACGCACACGATGCCGAAGGTGCTCGTCCAGGTGGCAGGGAAACCGATCCTCGGACACATCCTCGACGAGATCCTGCCGTTGGGGGTGGAGTCGGTCGTTCTCGTTACCGGGTATCTGGGAGATCGGGTGAAGCGATACGTCGAAGGGGCGTATCCCGACCTCGAGGTCTGCTACGTCGATCAGCGTGAGCGAAAGGGCCTTGGGCACGCCATCTACCTCACGCACGAGTGCGTCGGTGACTCCCCGATGCTCATCGTGCTCGGGGACACCGTTGTGACCGCGGACTTCAAGGCCCTCGTCGAGGGCGGGCGGACCCGCATAGGCGTCAAGGCCGTCGACAACCCGCAGCGGTTCGGCGTGGTCGAGGTCGACGGCGACACCGTGAGGAGCCTGGTGGAGAAGCCGGACGTTCCTCCGTCGAACCTCGCGATCGTGGGCTTGTACTACATCGTGAACACGCCGCTCCTCTTCGAGTGTCTCCACAACATCGTGGAGAACGACATCCGGACGAAGGGCGAGTATCAGCTGACCGACGCTCTCACCTGCATGCTCGAGAAGGGTGAGAACATGGGCACGTTTCCAGTTGAGGACTGGCACGACTGCGGACGTCCCGAGACCCTGCTCGAGACGAACCGCGTGCTGCTCGAGCGCTCGGGAGGGAACGGCAACGAGATCCCGGGCTCCATCGTCATCCCGCCCGTGTCGATCGATCCTTCCGTGGTCGTGGAGCGGTCGGTTGTCGGGCCCCACGTGTCCGTCGCGGCCGGGGCGACCATCCTCGACTCGGTCGTCCGGAACAGCATCCTGAACGCGAACGCGCGGGTCGAGAGGAGCCTGCTCGACAGCTCACTCATCGGCGAGGGTGCGGTCGTGCTCGGTCACTACCAGCGACTCAACGTGGGGGATTCGTCGGTAATCGAGATCGGCGGGTGACGGACCGCCTCCGGCGGAGCCACGGCGCCGTCGGGCAGAAGAAGCCACAGAAACGGAGGGGAACTTGGAGAAACATCTGTTCACATCGGAGTCCGTGACCGAGGGGCACCCCGACAAGGTGGCCGATCAGATCTCGGACGCGATCCTGGACGGAGTCCTCTCGCAGGACTCGCGCGGCCGCGTCGCCTGCGAGACCCTGGTGACGACGGGTCTCGCGTTCGTGTCCGGGGAGATCACGACCGAGGCCTACGTCGACATCCCGACCGTCATCAGGAAGACCATCCAGGAGATCGGCTACGACGACGCGCGATACGGGTTCGACTGCGAGACGTGCGCGGTCGTGACGGCGATCGGCGAGCAGTCCCCGGACATCTGGCGCGGCGACGAGAGCGGGCACGCGGTCAAGGAGGGTGGCGCGGGCGATCAGGGGATGATGTTCGGATACGCGACGAACGAAACCGCGGAGTACATGCCGATGCCGATCCACCTGTCCCATCTTCTGGCGATGCGCCTGGCGAAGGTGAGGAAGGACGGGGTCCTCGGGTACCTGAGACCCGACGGCAAGACCCAGGTCACGGTCGAGTACGAGGACGGTCTCCCGGCGCGTGTCGACACGGTGGTCGTCTCGGCGCAGCACGACCAGGACGTCGAGATGAACCAGCTGCGCGACGATCTCCGAGCCAAGGTGGTCGAGCCGGTCCTTCCGGCGGAACTGGTGAAGGGCGATTACACGCTCCACATCAACCCGACGGGCCGGTTCGTGAGGGGCGGTCCCCACGCCGACTGCGGGCTCACCGGCCGGAAGATCATCGTCGACACCTACGGCGGGCTCGGCAGCCACGGCGGCGGATGCTTCTCGGGGAAGGACCCGACGAAGGTCGACAGGTCGGCGTCGTACGCCGCGCGCCACGTGGCGAAGAACCTGGTCGCCGCCGGCCTCGCGGGCAGGTGCGAGATCGAGATCGCGTACGCCATCGGCGTGCCGGAACCGGTCTCCGTAATGATCGACTCGCTCGGGACCGGCAAGGTGAAGGACGAGGAGCTCGTGGCGATCGTGCGGAAGCACTTCGACCTCAGGCCCGGCGCGATCATCGAACGCCTGGACCTCAGACGGCCGATCTACAGGAAGACCGCCGCCTACGGACACTTCGGACGTCAGGACCCGGACTTCACGTGGGAGCGGCTCGACATGGTCGACGCTCTGAAGGAGGGCTAGTGCCCCGAGGAGACCTGATGCAGCACGACATCGCAAACGCGGACCTGGCGCGGGCGGGCCGCGACAGGACGGATTGGGCGTCCCAGAGCATGCCGGTCCTCCGGAGCATCCGGGAGCGCTTCGCGCGGGAGAGACCCCTCGAGGGCGCCGCGATCGCCGGGTGCATGCACATGACGACCGAGACGGCCAACCTCGCTATCGCCCTCAAGGCGGGTGGCGCGCGCGTCGCTCTCTGCGCGTCGAACCCGCTCTCGACACAGGACGACGTGACGGCGCACCTCGTGGTCGACCACGGGATTCCTGTCTTCGCCGTTCGCGGAGAGGACAACGAGCGGTACTACAACCACATCCGCGCGGTCCTCGACACCGTCCCCACGATCACCCTGGACGACGGCGCCGACCTCGTGTCGACGATCCACACCGAGAAGACGGACCTCATCCCGAATCTCCTCGGCAGCATGGAGGAGACGACGACGGGCGTGATCCGTCTCCGCGCTATGCAGAAGGACGGGGCGCTCAAGGTCCCCGTGATCGCCGTGAACGACGCGGACACGAAGCACATGTTCGACAACCGCTACGGGACCGGACAGAGCTCGATCGACGGCGTCCTGCGCGCCACGAACGCGCTCATCGCGGGGTCGACGTTCGTCGTCGCCGGCTACGGGTGGTGCGGGCGGGGGCTCGCCCACAGGGCGAGGGGCTTCGGCGCGAACGTGGTCGTGACCGAGGTAGACCCGCTCAAGGGGCTCGAGGCCGTGATGGACGGGTTCCGCGTGATGACGATGGACGAGGCAGCTCCGCTCGGGGACGTCTTCGTCACGGTCACCGGCGACATTCGCGTCATCACCCGTCGCCACTTCGAGTCGATGAAGGACGGAGCGCTCGTGGCCAACTCCGGGCACTTCGACGTCGAGATCGACATCGAAGCGCTGACCGATCTCGCAGAAGAGGTCCTGGAGCCGCGCACGTCGGTGCGGACCTACGTCCTCCCGGGCGGGAAGAGGGTCAATCTCCTGGGCGAGGGCAGGCTTATCAACCTCTCGGCCGCCGAGGGCCATCCGGCCTCCGTGATGGACATGAGCTTCGCGAACCAGGCGCTAGCGTCCGAGTACCTCGTGAAGCTGCCGGAGCCGCTCGAGCCGCGAGTCTATCGCGTGCCGGCGGAGATCGACGAGGAGATCTCGAGGCTCAAGCTTGAGACGATGGGCGTGACGATCGACGTCCTCACGCCGGAGCAGGAGGAGTATCTGGCGTCCTGGAAGATGGGGACCTAGGCGTCGAACGACACCGCGGCCCCCGGTCGCGAGACAGCGAAGCGGACCGTCCCTCGGGACGGTCCGCTTCCTCTTGCAGCGACGTTGGCGCCGGCTCCGAGGGGAGTGACGAGCCGGCTACTTCGGTGCCTTGATCAGGAGCCAGACCCCTATTCCGGCGAAGACGATGTTCCCGGCCCACGCTCCCAGGACAGGCGGAAGGAACCCCTGGCTGCCGAGGACGTCCCCGACCTGAATCAGTCCGAAGTAGATGAACGAGACGGCGAGCGCGGCGGTGAACGAGATGGCGAACCCGGTCCTCCTCGTCGCGGCGGCGAGCGGGGCCCCGATGAGCGTCATGATGAGCGTCACGAAGGGGAAGGAGATCTTGAGCTGGAGCTGGACGTCGAGGTCCCGCGGATTGTTGCCGCTCGCGCGCAGCTTCTTTATGTAGCCTCGGAGCTCCGCGTACCCCATCTCCTCCGGCTCAAGACGCCTCGTGCGGAGATCGTCGGGCGACGGCTCGGTGTAGGGGAGGCGGTACTTCTCGAACGACGTCGCTTCCTCGCCGTCGGGCGTGAAGCGGCGGATTCGTCCGTTCTCGAGCACCCAGTGCCCGTCCTCCCAGCGCCCTCGCTCGGCGTCGATTCTCATGGTCGGGTTCGACTCGTCGTCGAACTCCTCGACCGTGACCTGGTCGAGCCTCTTCTTGCCGACGTTGAACCTGCGCGCGAGAAGCATGACGCCGTCCGGGCGGATGTAGATGACGTCGGTCCGCACTGCCCGGTCCGCGCGCCTCGACAGGTGCGTCTCCTTGATCTCGAGGCGGCGCCTGGTCGCGGGTGGCATGGCGACCTCGCCTATGAAGAGGGACGCCAGGCTCAGTCCGACAGCCAGGAGGAGCACGGGAGCGAGGATCCGGTAGAGCGAGACCCCGCCGCCCTTCATCGCCATGATCTCGTTGCTCCGCGAGAGACGACCGATGGCGAGGAGGCTCGCGAGGAGCATCGCGACCGGAGCCGTGAGCACGACGATCCACGGCATGTAGTAGAGGTAGTAGAGGAAGACGATTCCGGGGCCGACCTTGTTGTCGATGAACTTGTTCGCGTGGTCGAACAGGTCGACGAGTATGAAGATCCCGACGAACGCGATGAAGACGAGGGCCAGCGGTCTGGCGATCTTCCGGAACATGTAGGAGTCGAGGGTGGTCACGCGGCCTCCTCGGTTTCTGCAGGTCTCGTCGGAACCCGGAGGAGGAAGTCGAGGACGCGCGTGAGAGGCTGGACGCGCCACTCGCGGCACGTGGCCAGCGTGAGGAACAGACCGAGGCCCCCGAACAGGACGTTCGGCGCCCACATCGCGAGCGGCGGACTCACGAGTCCGCGGTCGCCGAGCTGCTCTCCCCCGATGAGGAAGAGGTAGTAGACGAGGAAGAAGAGGATCCCGATCCCGGCGCCCATCCCCACACCGCCTCGCCTGCTTCGGATCCCGAGAGGCGCGCCAAGGAGCACGAACACGATACACGAGAACGGGATCGAGAACTTCTTGTGGTACTCGACGTTCAGCTGCCGCGTCCGCTTGAGGGCTCCGCGGACCTGTCGGGCCTCGGACACGATCTCCCGGGTGACGCGTTCCCGTTCCGAGCCGACCGTCGCGCCGTCGGGGAGGCTCCCGGTGCCGTCGGCGAGGTCGAGGAGGGCCCCCACGAACCCCTGAGCGGCCTCTTTCTGTTTCTCCCTCGATGCCCCGATCTCCACCGTGTGCCGGGCGATGTCCTCCTGAAGCTCCTTCATCGACATCTCTCGGTCGCCTCGCCTGGCCCCTTCGCCCCTGACGAAGGCCCCCATCCCGGCGTCGAGGTTGATCACGTGCCTGTCGAATAGCAGTCGGTTATACCTCGTCGCATCCTCGGGATCGATCTCGTGTATCTCTCCGTCGAAGAGCTCCATTCTGAGGACGTTCTCCGTCTGGCTGCTCGAGATCACGCCACGCCTGGCAACGATGGTCTGCAGGGGCTCTCCGCCCTCGATCTTGTGGATCCTCACCTGGAAGATCTCCGACGTCCGGGGATCGAGCTGGTCGACGACGATCGTGTAGCCTCCGGGAAGCTCCGTGAGGATCCCGGGTTCGATCGTCGCGAGCGGCCTGACCCGGTGGATGTCGACCAGGAGCGTCTTGAGCCGGAAGTTGGCGGCCGGCAGGACGTGGTTGCCGAAGTAGAAGAGCGCGGCGGTGGCGACCGCTGCGGCGACCATGACCGGGAAGACGAGCGACCAGACGTTGACCCCGTTCGCCTTCGAGGCGGTGATCTCGTTGTCCCCGGAGAGGCGTCCGAAGGCCGTCAGCACCGCGACCATGACCGCCATCGGGACCGCGAGGACGGTCATCCACGCGAGGCTCAGGAGGAAGGCTTCGAGCACGGCGATGCCCGGAACGCCCTTCGTGAGAAAGAGGTTCAGGTAGTCGACGATGAAGTCCATAGAGAGTACGAAGTAGAAGAGAGCGAGGCCGGCGAGGGCCGGCGCGATGTGGGCTTTGAGAACGTATCTCGTCAGTATTCGCATGGTCGGTGGTCAATCGGGCCGGTGGTCAATCGGGCCGGTGGTCGAACGGTCCAGTGGTTGAGAAGCCGACCTGGGCTCCAGTATTCACCGCTCGGGGAGAGAGAGGGCGAGCGGACCCGAGCCGAGCCCGACGGGTGAAGGCACGGGCAGACGGCGTGGCGTGAGAACAACGTATACAATCAAACCTCCGGGACCCGCAACAGCATTGTGGGTGAGGCCGCCGCATCTTGACACCGCGCTCCGGCGCTGGTACATTGCCGACGGCCGCGCCCCTTCCAGGAAGGCCAGCGGAGGGGTCCGGAGGGGTGTACAGCTCGAACCGCCGAGACGCGTCGTCCGTCGCGGCGGCCGTTCCGGATCGCCGACCGCCCCGACCCGGCCGCCTTCGAGAGACCCCCGGACTCGGGAGACGCATCACCAAACGCGCGCACGCGGAGCCGTACCATGCGTGTAGATCGCACGCCGCGGACCATACTCGTCGCCGGGGCCGCCACGGTCGCGGCGCTCCTGTCCGTGGTGGCGCTGCCTCTACCGCTCCACACGCAGGAGGCCGAGGGACCGCCGGAGGGAGCACCCGCCGACACCGTGGCTGAGCAGCCGCCGACGCCCGCTGCCGAGGTCGTCGTGGAGCCACTCGCCGGGCCCGAAGGGGCCGCTCCGGACGGGCCGCCGGCGCTTCCCGACGCGACGGGGGTCGAGAGCGCCCCGCCTGAGGCAGCGGCGGGCGCGGCCGCCGACTCGCTCCACGAGTTCGCGCTGCCCAACTCGCTGGCGCTTGAGTTTGCGCCCCCCGACACCTTCATCGGCCCGCCGACCGACATGTACGAGGCCGCGCTCGGGCCCGACCTTCCTCCGGTCGATCCGTACGCGCTCGGCGTGGCGCTTCCCCACACGGTACCCCCCTTCGTGAGACCGTGGGACCTCTCGGCCATCCGTGGCCGCAGGGGCCTCGACGTCGTGGCGCCGGAGGTGATCATGTCTCCCGTCGCCGGGACGCCATTCACCCGCGAACTCGTCGTCGACCGCGAGCGCGACTCGATCGTGCTCGTGACGCGCGCGGGCGACTCGTTCAAGCGCGTGAGCTACGCGGCCCCGCTCTCCGAGTTCATGCGCCACGGCGGGGGGGAGAGGGTCGAGGACACCTGGATCACGACGTCGCAGTACGAGCTCGGCAAGGGCGTCGAGTCCGGACCGGGGGGACTGCTCGACATCGACATCCCGATGCCCCTCGGCGCAGGAGCGAACCTGAGGGTGCGCGGGAGCGAGCGGATCACGTTCGGCGGACAGACGAGCTACGTGGTCGAGGCGCTCGACTCGGAGGGCGGCGCTCCGTCGCGGTTCCCGCAGCTCGACATGGAGCAGCAGCTCACGGTGAACCTCGAGGGGACGATCGGCAACAAGATCCACGTGTACGTCGACCACAGGAGCGGCGGCGACACGTTCGGGACCGGAAAGGCGAACGAGATCCGTGTTCACTACGAGGGCGAGGAGGACGAGATCGTCCAGAGGATCGAGCTTGGCGAGGTGAACCTGTCTCTTCCGGGGACCGAGTTCGTGAGCTACAGCGGTCACGCGCAGGGGTTGTTCGGGGCCAAGATGCTCGCGAAGCTCGGGAAGCTCGACGTGACAGCGATCGCGAGTAAGGAGGAAGGAAAGACGTCCGGCGCGAGTTTCACGGGGACGTCGCAGGCCGACTCGCTCGTGATCAAGGACATCCAGTACAAGGCCGGCACCTTCTTCGCGGTCGACAGCCCGTCGCTCAAGTACGCCGACCGGGCCGTCGAGAACATCTCTGTCTACATCGATGACTTGAACGGCGCGAACGACGTCGAGACGGGTGCGCAGGTCGGAGTCGTGTACCTCGTTGAGGAGGAGGGCACGATCGATCCCGGCGACACGACCGCGGTGAAGCAGATCGGCCGGTTCGACGAGCTCGTGGCGCTCGAGGACTACCTCTTCGACAACCAGAGCGGAGTGCTCGAGTTCCTCTTCCCGATCCCGGACGGCCACGTTCTGGCGGTGAGTTACAATCGCTTCGACCCGTACTCCGTGGGCGGCGCCGACGGTGACACCCTGCGCCTCAAGATGATCAAGAAGGACGGCCGAGTCCTCGGGAGCCCCTGGGAGCCGACGAGGCGGTTCCAGCTCAGGCACGTGTACGACTTGGGCGCCGACAACATCCCCGAAGAGGGATTCGCGCTCACCATCCGCAAGAAGAGCGCGTCGGGAGAGGACCCGGACGTGGAGAACGGCGTCCCGTACGTCGAAATCCTCGGACTCGACACGGAGGGCGCCGGAGGCGATCCGACGCCGGACGGCGCGGTTGACCCCCAGTGGCTCGATCTGGAGAAGGGCTACCTCTACTACCCGTACTACACACCGTACTGCCCCGGCTGGGACACAACGGGCTTCTACTACGATCCGGGGAACCCGCCGCCTCCCGAGTTCGTCGCGGAGGAACTCGAGGAGTACAACTGCGCGGTCTACAACAACGAGGTCTTCCAGGCTGGCGACGACCTCTACTACATGGTCGTCAAGTACAGCAGGCCCCAGACGACGTTCTACCTGGGACAGATCAACATCATCGAGAACAGCGAGATCGTACGGCTGAACGGCGTCCCGCTCACGCGTGGGACCGACTACACGATCTACTATCCGGCCGGGCAGCTCACGCTCCTGAACGAAGAGGCGAAGGAACCCGAGGCGAAGGTCACCGTCGAGTTCGACTACAAGCCGTTCGGGATCGCGGGGGAGAAGACGCTTCTCGGAGGCCGCGGCGTCTACCGCTGGAGCGAGAACGTCGAGCTCGGGACGACCTGGATGTACCAGAGCAAGGGGACGCCGGACGACCGTCCCCGGCTCGGCGAAGAGCCGACCAGGAACGTCGTGGGAGACGTGAACCTCTCGGCGGACTTCGCCCCGTACTGGATGACGGCGGCGGCCGACGCGGTTCCCCTCGTCGACACGGACGTGCTCTCGCGCCTCAGGATCGCCGGCGAGGCCGCCGTCAGCATCCCGGAGCCGAACACGAAGGGCTTCGTCTCGATCGACGACATGGAGGGTGTCGATCAGACGAACATGCTCGGCGTGCAGCGCCGCCTGTGGTCGTTCGCGAGCGCACCGGAAGAGCTCGGAGTAGAGATCACGGACCGAATGCCCATCGACTGGTACAACCCGGACCGCAAGGTCCGGGAGGGCGACCTCCACCCGAACCTCCCCACGAGCGAGGCCAACGAGACGCACACGGTGCTCGAGATCGACTACGACGCCGCGAACTCGGCCTCGTGGGCCGGACTGATGCGGCTCATCTCCAAGCTGGGAAGCGACTACTCGAGGGACACGTACTTCGAGATGTGGGTCAACGACGACGGGCATCGTCAGGGCAAGATCCACATGGACCTCGGCACGATCAGCGAGGACTATTACCCGCTCGACCCCGCGATCGGTCCGAACGGAGAGCTGGACACCGAGGACGTCGACATCCCGCCGAACGGGTACGACGCCGACGAGGACACGGGCCTCGACAACGTGTGGGGAGCCGACGGCGACAACGTGCCCGGCGACGACGGGGACGACGACTACGCGTTCAGCTTCGGCTCGGACGACTACAGTCAGATCAACGGCACGGAGGGCAACGAGAGGTTCGACACTGAGGACCTGAACGGGAACACGTACCTCGACGTAGAGAACCGCTACTGGGAGCTCGTCATCGATCTCTCGGACACGACGTACCTCATGCAGGACAACAGCGACCCGGATCAGGTCCCCGATCCCGAGAAGCGAACGGACTGGCGCCTGTACCGCATCCCGCTCTCCCACGCGACGTCGGTCGGGGGCGTGCTGGACTGGACAGTGATCAAGTCCGCCAGGCTCTGGGTGGAGGACCTCACGGTCGGCGCCGAGCCCCTCATGATCGGATCGCTCGACATCAAGGGCAACACGTGGGAGCGGCAGGCCGTGAGGGACGAGGAAGGGAATCCGGTTCCGGAAGAGGAGCTGGGCGATCTCGAGTTCATCGTGGGAGCGGTGAACACGAAGGAGGATCCCGAGTACGCCAACGACCCGCCGTTCCCCCCGGGGATCGACTCGGAGACGAACCTGCCGGAGCGCGAGCAGTCGCTGTCCCTGAACTTCCTGAACCTACCGGGCGAGTGGAACGTCTCCGCGAAGAACGCCTTCTTCTCCGAGGAGGACTACACGCGTTACGAGACCCTCGAGTTCTACGTGCACGGTGACGACGACGTGGCAGACGGGACGCGGTTCTTCCTGCGCCTCGGGGCGGACAGTCTGAACTTCTACGAGTACAGCCTCGAGCTTAGAGAAGGTTGGCGTCAGGACCTGGGAAGCGCGTCGAACAGACTGGCCGTCGCGTTCAAGTCGTTCACCGACCTCAAGCTCGATCCGTACGCCGACCAGGACACGGTGGCCGTCTGGGGTGACACGACGCGTGTGAAGGGCGAGCTCTTCAGGCGAGTCGGCTGGCCGTCGCTCTCGAGGATCAGCGCGCTTGCGGTCGGAGTGAGGAACGACAGCGAGGACTTCGTGGGGAACGAGATTTCCGGCTCGGTCTGGGTCGACGAGCTCCTGCTCACGGACGTGCGGAAGGAGATCGGCTGGGCGGAGCGTGTGACGATCAACTCGAAGTTCGCAGACCTCGCGGTGATCGACTTCGACTTCAGGCACGTCGACGAGAACTTCCACACCCTGAAGCAGACGCGGGGATCCGGTTCGGACAACGTCGTCTACAACCTCACCGGCACGCTCAACTCGGACAAGTTCGTGGGGGGCATGGGGCTCTCCGCGCCCCTGAACTTCACGTGGAAGAAGACGCAAAGTCGACCGGAGTTCTCGACTGGGTCGGACATCGTCCTTGATGCGGAAGAGAGCGAGGAGGAGAAGACCGTCTCGCGTGAGCGGACGCTCGCCGCGTCTCTCGCAAGGAGGAGACAGTCGCAGAACTTCTGGACACACCTGTTCATCGACGGCCTCGCGCTCAGAGCGTCCGTCTCCGACAACGTGCGGCAGTCGCCGACCAGGATCGACACGTCGAGCACGATCCGCGGCAGAATCGCCTACAAGTACCAGCCCGAGAGGTCCCCGATCAGGCTCTTCGGCAACACGGACCTCTTCGTGAAGCCCACGAGTCTGCGGTTCCTCGTGGAGACGCACCTGATCCACAACAAGAGCTACGACGTCGCGGCCGACGGACTGGTCACGCGCAGGGTGAACACGCACGACAACAAGCTGAACGCGGACGGGAACATCGACTTCCAGTTCCTGGACAACCTCCGGACGACGCACGGCGTGTCCTCGAGGCGCGACCTGACTCGGCCGATCAAGGAGATCGGCGATGTCACGGTGGGACTCAACATGGGCTCGGAGACCGAGCGCCGATACGCCAACAGCCTCAACTTCAACCCGAAGTTCGGCCAGTGGTTCGCGCCGCAGTACAGCTTCTCCTCGAACTACACGGACAGCCACGGCCCGGAGATCAGGCGGCCGGGAGATCCCGCGAAGGTGCACAACATCCGGTCGCAGACGAACCAGGAGCTGCGTGCGAGCTTCGACCTGAAGAAGCTGCTCGGTCCCGGCCCCGCTGCGATGCCGTCGCGACCGCCTCCGCGCGAGCGGCAGCCCTCGAGGACGGGCACGAGCGGGAGCACGGGACGCGAGAGTCCCGACTCGGGATCGGTCGGAGCGGCGGGCGGCCGCGAAGCGCCGGAAGGGACGCCCGGCGCCTCCGGGGCTCCGGAGCCCGGGAGAAGCGAGGGGACGGGAGAGGAAGATGCCGGAGAGGGCCGCCAGGGGCAGGAGGGCGCCGAGGGCCAGGAGGGCGAGGCGGGAGACCAGACGGGAGAGCAGGAGGGGGAGCAGGAAGGGGAGCAGGAGGAGCCGCCGGGTGAGGGGCCCGGACTGGGCGACGTCGTGCGTCCCATTGTCACGTTCCTGCGTGAGATGGACGCGATCGACGGGAGAATCGGTCTGAGGTGGGACTCGAGGTACGACCGCGTCCCGCACGAGGACGTTCCGGACTGGAAGTACAAGCTCGGGCTAGACAGGGGCCGCGACGCGGACGACCGGACCGAGGAGACGACCTTCGACCTCGGAACGGGATTCAAGTTCACGAACCAGATCCGTCTGAAGGGGGACTTCAAGCGAACGCACTCGGGCAGATGGTACAAGAGCGTGGTGTCCGACACGATCTTCATCATCAGCCAGACAAAGTCGATGAACGAGACCACGAAGGGGACGTTCTCGTGGAACGCGCTCGAGAAGATCGGACCGCTTTCGGGAGTGTTCCAGAGCGTGCGCGCGCGGAGCGGGATCGAGTACCGCCGGTCTTACTCCGGACCGGTGGGGACGCCGACCTCCGAGGGGAGCGCGCTCCTGTTCAACCCGATCGTCTCGGTCGACACGAAGTTCAAGAACGGCCTGAGCGCGAACCTCGCCTGGGACAGGAAACGCACGCTGTCACACAGCCTGACGGGAGCGGGCTCCGTGACCGAGGACAAGACGTCGTCGTTGAGCCTGACGCTCAACTACAGGTTCTCAGCGCCTCAGGGACTCAAGCTCCCGTTCTTTGGCCAGAGCGTGAAGTTCACGAGCAACCTCGACACGGCACTCACGTTCCGGACGGGCTCGAAGGAGACGCGGACGGCTCAGGACGAGTCGAGTCTGTCGCAGGTCGACCCGACGTCATCGACGAGGGACATCTCCGTCGTCGCGGACGCGACTTACAGCTTCTCCCGGAACGTGTCCGGAGGACTTCAGGTCAACTTCTCGCAGAGCCGGGACGTCAAGCGGGAGCAGACCCGGCGGACAATCGGCATGCACGTGACAGCGGAGTTCAAGTTCTAATGACGAGACCACGCAGTTCACAAGGGACAGCACTGGCCGCCGTTCTCCTGGCCGCCGTCGCGCTCGCGGGTGCGGGATGCGGAAGGGCGGAGTTCGACGAGGAGGTTGCGTTCGCGTATCTTATTCGCCAGTGCGAGTTCGGGCCGCGGGCCCCCGGCAGCCCTGGCCACGCGGCAACGCTGGAATGGCTCACCGGGACGCTCTCGCAGTCGGCTGACCAGGTGGCCGTGCAGCGGTTCAGGAGCGAGTCGCCGGCCGGGGGCGTCGATCTCACGAACGTGATCGCATCGTTCCGTCTCGAGGAACGCGAGCGCGTGCTTCTCGCGGCGCACTGGGACACACGGATGGTGGCCGACCGCGACCCGGACCCCGAGCGGCGGTCCGAGCCGATTCTCGGGGCCAACGATGGCGCCTCCGGCGTCGCGGTTCTCGTGACGCTCGCGGAGCTCATGGCGGAGCGCGCACCGTCCGTCGGCGTCGACCTTCTGTTCTTCGACGGCGAGGACGGCGGAGGCGGGGGAGGCCTGGGCGACTGGTGCCTCGGGTCGTCGTACTACGCGGCGCACGTCGGAGGGTACGCCCCGCGGTACGCGGTCGTGATCGACATGGTCGGCGACAGCGACCTGGGCATCCCCAAGGAACCGAACTCGCTCGCGGCGCACCCGGAGGTCGTCCGCGAAGTCTGGGACGCAGCGGAGCGCGTCGGCTCGACGAGCTTCCTCGACCACGTGGGCCCCGCGATGTACGACGATCACGTCCCCCTCATCCGGTCGGGCATCCCCGCGGTGCTCGTGATCGATCCCCACTACGAGAGCTGGCACACGACCGAAGACACCCCCGACAAGTGCAGTCCGGCGAGCCTGGGTGAGGTCGGCCGGGTCCTGGTCGAGCTCATCTACTAGGCGGGCCTGCTGCTCGGGGCCTCGTCCGGGCGCCCGCGGGCGCCCCGGACCGGTCCTCCCCGCACCCGACTCGAGTTCGGCCTCCCAGGGCCCGCTGCGAGCCCTTCGCCCAAGTTTTCGCTTGCGCCCCCCGGGGGCCCGTGCTACCTTTTGTCGCGGGAAGTGGGCTGGGTGCCCACTTTCTCCGTATACGGCCCGGAAAGGGTGCGAGCGTGGAACGGATCGACGAGCGTCTGTATGACCTCACGGCGGAGCTCGTGGCCGGGATGGGCTTCACGCTCGTCACGGTCGACGACGTCGTCGAGCACGGGCGGAGGACCTTTCGATTCACCATCGACCACGAGAGAGGCATCACGGTCGAGGACTGCGCGGGCGTCAGCCGCGAGATCGCGTACCTTCTGGACGACGAGCTTGCCCTCGAGGCGCGCTACGTTCTGGAGGTCAGCTCGCCGGGACTCGACCACGCACTCCGGAAGGAACGGGAGTACGCGCACTTCACCGGCCGGGAGGCCCGACTGGTCGTGAGGGAGCCGGTTGACGGAGAGAACGTCCTGACGGGGACGATCCTCGGAGCGGAGAAGGGCTCAGTCCGTCTGGACGTGGACGGCACGGAGATCGTCGTGCCACTTGAGAACGTCTCTCGCGCCCGACTGGTCATGTAGCGAAGCCCGGCGGCGGGCGAGCCCGCCCGGCCGGTCAACTCGAGTTGAGGAGACACGCAAGATGAACACCGGAATCCTGGAGGCGCTCCGGAGGATCGCGCGGGAGAAGCAGCTCGACGGCGCGCTCCTCGTCGAGGCGCTCGAGGCCGGGCTGATGTCAGCGGCCCGGAAGAAGTACGGACCCGCGGCCGACATCGAGGTGCTCGTCGACGACGAGACCGACACGCTCGGGGTGTACCTGAACAAGACCGTCGTGGACGATCCCGAGGACCCGATCACGGAGATCGAGTTCGAGGAGGCGAGGGAGCTCGACGGCACGGCGGAGGACGGCGACGTTGTGAGGGTGGAGGTGCCGCTCGACGAGTTCGGGAGAAACGCGATCCAGGCGGCGAAGCAGATCGTTGTCCAGAGGGTCCGTGAGGCCGAGCGGGAGCAGATCTACGGTGAGTTCCAGGACCGGATCGGTGAGATCGTCACGGGGGACGTGCAGCAGATCGAGCGCGGCGGAATCGTCGTCAACCTCGGGCGCACCGAGGCGCTCCTTCCGACACGGGAGCAGATCAGGCGCGAGCGCTATCGCCAGGGCGACAGGGTGCGCGCGTACCTGCTTTCGGTGGAGAAGACGACGAAGGGGCCGCAGATCATCCTCTCGAGGACTCATCCGAACTTCCTGAAGAAGTTGTTCCGGATGGAGGTCCCGGAGATCTACGACTCGGTCGTGGAGATCATGGCGATCGCGCGGGAGGCCGGCGGACGCTCGAAGGTCGCGGTCGTGTCGCACGACGAGCGGGTCGATCCCGTCGGCGCCTGCGTCGGCGTCAAGGGATCGAGGATCCAGACGATCGTGCGGGAGCTTTCCGGAGAGAAGATCGACATCGTTCCGTGGAACGTCGACCCGGCCGTCCTCGTCTCCAGGGCCCTCAACCCCGCGAAGGTATCGAGGACGCTCGTGAACGAGGCCGAACACGCCGTGAAGGTGATCGTGCCGGACGACCAGCTGTCGCTCGCCATCGGGAAGGGCGGACAGAATGCGCGACTCGCTGCGAAGCTCACCGGTTGGAAGATCGACATCGTCGGAGAGACGGAGCACACGAGGGAGCTCGAGATCGACCTCGCGCAGCGGGTGAACGTCAGCGAGCTGCCTGGAGTCGGCGCCAAGATGGCGGAGAACCTCGCCGACGCCGGGTACCGGCACGTTCAGGACCTGGACGGAATCTCAACGGAGGACCTCCTGAACGTACCGGGCGTCGGAGCCAAGACTGCCGAGAAGATCTCTATTGCCGTCGCGGCAGTGCTCGAGGTGCTCGACGAGGAGAAGCAGGTGCTCCTGAAGGAGATCGAGGAGCAGGCGCGCGCCGAGGCGATGAGGGCGGCGGAGGCACGAGAGCAGGCGGCGCGGGAAGAGGAGGAGGGGCGGGAGGAAGAGGACGCCGAGGAGGGTGAGGAGGAGGTCGAGGAGGACTCCGAACAGGAGGCGCCTGAGGCCGAGGACACCGATCAGGGCGCCGCCGAGGATGCTGAGGAGACGGACGAGGAGGAGGTCGTCGAAGAAGTGGTGGACGAAGAAGAAGTCCCGGACGAAGACGCGCCGGAGGGCGACGAGGAAGAGGAGCCTGAGAGCGAAGAGGAAGACGAGCCTGAGGGCGACGAGGAAGACGAGACCGAGTCCGACGACGAAGCTACAGCCGACGGAGAAGACGAGTCCGACGCGGAGGAGGAACCCGCCGACGACGAGGATCGATAGCGAGACTCAGCGTGAGGCTCGCAGCGCGGAGGGTCGGCGACGGCAGGGCGAGCGTCGCGACCGACGGAAGACCGACACGGTGCCGTCGGGACACGCATGCTGACAGGAGCGACACGGAGGCAACACGTGGGGAAGAAGCGAGTATACCAGGTCGCGAAAGAGTTCAGGATATCGAGCGAGGCCCTTATCGGCATGCTCAAGAAGCTCGGCGCCGAGGCGACGAGCCACATGAACGCCATCGACGATGACGTGGTTGAGAAGGTGCGGGCGGAGTTCGAGAAGGAGAAGGACGCGCTCAAGAAGGAGTACGCCAAGAAGGTCAGGAAGGCGGTCCGCGAGCGCACGAAGAAGGCCGAGGAGCAGAAGGCCAAGGAGAAGAAGGCGGCGGAGAAGAAGGCCCCCGAGAAGAAGCCGAAGAAGACCGCGAAGCCCGCGGCGGCGAAGGCAGGTCGCGCGAAGGCAACGGCCGAAGCAACGGCGACGAAGCCCGCGGCGCCGACCAAGAAGCCGGCAGCGCCGGGCAGGAAGGCGGCGCCGGCGGCGAAGCCAGCTGCCGCGAAGCCTGTGGTGTCCGCAGCGAAGCCCGCGGCGCCGACCAGGGCGGAGGCAGGGCGGAAGGGGAAGAAGCGCAGGAAGCCGCGGGTCGATCAGAAGACGGTCGAGGATACCGTCAGGAGGACCCTCGCCGCGACCGGCGAACGACGTCCGAGGCGCAAGAGGCGCAAGGTGCGGAGCGACGGCGCCATCATCGAGGAGGAGATAAAGGTCCAGATCCCGGAGTTCGCGTCGGTTGGGGAGTTCGCGGAGGCACTAGACGTGCCGCCCAACGACGTGATCAAGAAGTGCCTGGACCTGGGCCTGATGGTGACGATCAACCAGCGGCTCGATGAGGACACGATTCTGCTCCTCGCCGATGCGTTCGACGAAGAGGTCGAGTTCCTGAAGGAGTACGGCGAGGACATCCTCGAGGAGCAGCATGACGTCGCCGTAGAGGGTGCCGAGACCGTTCCCAGGTCTCCTGTCGTCGCGGTGATGGGGCACGTCGATCACGGCAAGACCCTTCTCCTGGACTACATCAGACGGACGAACGTCGTGGCTGGCGAGTCGGGCGGGATCACGCAGCACATCGGTGCGTACGAGGTCGTGCACGACGGGAAGAAGGTCACCTTCCTCGACACGCCGGGTCACGAAGCGTTCACGGCGATGCGCGCGCGCGGCGCGCAGATCACCGACATGGTGGTTCTCGTCGTGGCGGCGGACGACGGCGTGATGCCCCAGACCGTCGAGGCCATCGACCACGCGAGAGCGGCTGGGGTCCCAATCGTTGTTGCGATCAACAAGAGCGACCTCCCGACAGCGAACGCGGACAAGGTGAAGACGGAGCTGTCTCAGCAGGGTCTCACGGTGAGCGAGTGGGGCGGAGACATCACGTCTGTAGAGACGTCCGCAAAGACGGGAGACGGTGTCACGAAGCTCCTGGAGGAGCTGCTCTTCCAGGCGGACCTCCTCGAGCTCGAGGCGGTGGACACCGGACCGGCCCGCGGGGTCGTGGTCGAAGTGGAGAAGCAGCGTGGCCGCGGCGTCGTCGCGACGGTGCTCGTTCAGAGCGGGACGTTCAACTCCGGCGACCCGTTCGTCGTGGGGCTCGCCGACGGCAAGGCGAGAGCGCTCTACGACGAGAGGAACCGGGAGGTCATGACGGCGGGCCCGTCGAAGCCTGTTCTGGTGTCGGGACTCGCCGGCGTTCCTCAGGCAGGTGACATCCTCGCGGTGGTGAGCGACGAGAGGCTGGCGCGTGAGATTAGCGCGAAGAGACGACAGCAGCAGTGGGAGCGTCAGACGCGGTTCCAGAACCGCGTGACCCTCGAGGATCTCCACAAGCAGATCGAGGCCGGGTCCATCAAGGAGCTCCGGATCGTGATCAACGGCGACGTCGACGGGTCGGTCGGCGCGCTGGCGGACTCGCTCGAGAAGCTGTCGACGGCCGAGGTCAAGGTCGAGGTCATCCGGAAGGCGGTCGGCGCCGTCACCGAGACGGACGTCCTCCTGGCCGCAGCGTCGAACGCGATCATCGTCGGGTTTCACATCGGCGTGTCGGTGCACGTCAAGGAGCTCGCGAGGCGGGAGCACGTCGAGATCCGGCTGTACAAGGTCATCTACGAGGCAGTCGAGGACATCCGCGCGGCGATGGAGGGGCTCCTGGAGCCCGAGCGCCGCGAGGTCGTCGTCGGAACCGCCGAAGTGCGCGAGATATTCCGCGTTCCCCGGCTTGGCATGATCGCCGGCTGCTATGTCCTGTCGGGCGCGGTCAGGCGCGGGGCCAAGGCGCGGCTGATTCGCGAGGAGATGCTCCTCCACGAGGGGACCATCGACTCGCTCAAGCGCTTCAAGGACGACGTACGGGAGGTCCAGACAGGCTTCGAGTGCGGCATCGGGATCGAAGGAATGGACGACGTTCAGGCGGGCGACCTGATCGAGGTGTACGACATCGAGGAGGTGGCGCGGAAGCTGAGCGACACGGCAGCGGCCGCGTGAGTGACGCGCCGTCGGGAAGTGCGCTGTGATAGTCGGGACCCTCGAGGTAACTCTCAGGATCGGCGGAAGCCAGTCCCTCAAGTCGAGACGCAGAGTCGTCAAGAGCCTGAAGGACCGGATCAGGGCACGGTACAACGTATCGGTCGCTGACGTCGGCGACCAGAACGTGTGGCAGAGCGCCGTGCTCGCGGTGGCCGTTGTGTCGAACGACGGCGGCTTCGCACGCGAGGTCCTGTCGAAGATCCTGCGGCTGGTCCTCTCCGACCCGCGGGTCGACGTGCTCGATCACAACGTTGACATCGTGTAGCAGCACCTCCCTCCGACGCCACGCGTATCCGCACCGCCTCCACGAAGAGAGGCAGCCGCACGAGCGGCCGCCGAAGGAAGCAGATTGACGCACAAGCGCATACTCAGAGTCAGAGAGGCGGTTCGGCGCGAGCTCGGCCTCATCCTCGACCGGAAGATGAACGATCCGAGGGTCGGCATGGTGACCGTAACGAGGGTCGAGCTCTCGGACGACCTCAAGTACGCGAAGGTGTTCGTGAGCCTCTTCGGGGAACCAGAGGAGAAGGAGACGGTCCTCAGGATCCTCCGGAAGGCGAGACGTTTTCTCAGGGGAGAGCTGGCGCACACACTAACCATGCGCACTGCCCCCGAGCTGTCGTTCGTCCTCGACGATTCCTCCGAGGACTACCTCCGCATCGACGAGGTACTCAAGAAGATCCATGCCGAAAACACAGAACGAGACGGAACGGAAGAAGATCCGGAAGGCCCTTGAGGCCGGAGGTTCCTTCGTCCTTGCGGCGCACAGGAGACCGGACGGGGACGCGCTGGGCTCGATGCTCGCCCTCGCGAGGTGGATCGAGGGGAGGGGAGGCATCGCCGCCGTTGTCTGTCCCGGAGGCGTTCCCGAACCGTATGGATTCCTGCCGGGAGCGGAGTCGGTGGTTCGCGGGTTTCCGATCGCTCCGGCGCAAGCGGCCCTCATCGTGGTCGACACTCCGATGGTCTCGCGCACAGGCGCGCCCCCGGAGCTCGTCGCTCAGGCGTCTCCCGTGATCAACATCGACCACCACCCCGATAACGAGGAGTTCGGTGACGCGAACCTCGTCGACACGAGCGCCTCAGCCGCAGCGCTGCTGGTGTACGAGATCCTGGAGCCCCTCGGCGGGCTTGCCTCCGAGATCGCGTCCCTCTTGTACGTCGGGATCTTCACCGACACTGGCGGATTCCGGTTCGGCAACACCGACGCCAGGACCCTCGCCACGGCTGCCAGACTCGTGGAGCTTGGCGCCGACCCCGCGCTGACCGCGCGGATGGTCTACGGCGAGCAGCCGCTTGGCCGACTGAGGCTTCTCGGGCTCGTCCTGGCGTCGGCGGAGACGGTCCTGGACGGCAGGGTCGCTGTGCTCACTTTGACCGACGAGATGCGGCGCGAGACGGGATCGAGCGGAGACGAGATCGAGGGCCTCGCGGCGTACGGCCGGCACATCGAGGGCGCACAGGTCTCGGCCCTTCTGAGGGAGCTTGACGGCGCGGTGCGGGTGAGCCTGCGGTCGGCCGGACCGGTAGACGTGAACGCAGTGGCCGCGAGCCTCGGAGGAGGTGGCCACCGCGCCGCTGCAGGAATCGTCATGGAGGGATCGCTGGAGGAAGCGCGCGGGCGCCTCATTGAAGCGATCGAGGAGTTCCTCGTCTAGGAACGCCCGAGGGTGCGGGTGCAGAAGCGGACGCGGGAGGGGAGGCAGGAACGTACCTTGGATCGAGTGCTCGTGGTCGACAAGCCTCCCGGTATGACTTCTCACGACGTAGTCCAGCGCGTGAGACGCTCCTCCCGCATCAAGAAGGTCGGCCACACTGGAACGCTCGATCCGGCCGCGACCGGCGTCCTCGTGCTCCTGACCGGAAAGGCCACGAGGCTCGCGCAGTTCTTCGTGAACGACGACAAGGCGTACCGGGGACACCTGGTCCTCGGCGTCACGACTGGCACGCAGGACGCGGACGGCGAAATCCTGGAGGAGAGGGACCCGGGCGGCGTGACGCTCCCACAGATCGAGAGCGCGCTCGCGCAGTTCGTGGGCGACATCGAACAGGTACCTCCGATGGTGTCCGCTCTGAAGCACGAGGGAACTCCGCTCTACGTCCTCGCTCGCAAGGGCGTCGTCGTGGACCGCGAGCCCAGGCGAGTCGTCGTGCAGAGACTCGAGGTCATTCGTTTCGAGCCGCCGCGGGTGGAATTCGAGATCGTGTGCTCGAGCGGAACCTACGTACGCACGATCGCCTCCGACGTCGGCGAGCTCCTGGGATGCGGGGCGCACCTCGGAGGTCTCTCCCGGACGCGAGTGGGCGCGTTCGGGCTCGAGCAGGCTGCGTCCCTCGAAGCGATAGAAAGCGCTCGCCGCGATCTGTCGTCGTTCGGCCTGCCGATGCTGGAGGCACTGCCTCGTCTGCCACTTCTGACCGTCGACGAGCGGGAAGAGCAGTCGATCTCGACCGGAGGCGCGATCGACGTGGCGCCGGACCGGCTGGCGGGCTCCCTCGACGGTCTCGTGCGGATCACTGCCGACGGCGCGGAGCTGCTCGCCATCGGGCGGGAGTCGGGCGAGAGGAACGGAACCATCGTGGTCAGACCGGTGCGCGTCTTCGCGGATCAGAGGTGAACGCGTGAAGCTTCTTCGAACTCCAGAGGGGATACCTGCGGACGATCCTGAGCTTCTCTCGGTGACCGTCGGGAACTTCGACGGCGTCCACCGCGGCCACGCCGCCGTCATCGAGGAGCTCGTGGAGAGCGCACGCTCACGCGGGGCGATGGCCGTGGCAGTCACCTTCGAACCGCACCCGATCGCGGTCGTCGCGCCCGAGCACGCCCCCGGACTCCTCACGACGACCGATGAAAAGGCGGAGCTCATGGCTCCGTCCGGCCTCGCCGCTCTTCTCGTCGTCGAGTTCACGCCGGAGGTCATGAACGAGAACGCCCGCGAGTTCCTGTCGTGGCTCAAGGTCGGCCACGGCTCCCATCTCGTTCTCGGCTACGACTTCCACATGGGCAAGGGGCGCTGCTGCGACATCGGCCGGCTCTCCGAGCTCGGCGCCGAGATCGGGTACGGGCTGGACGTCGTGCCTCCCGTCGAGCACGATGGCCTCCCGATCTCGAGCACGCGGATCCGTGAGAGCGTGGCCGAGGGCGACGTAGAGGACGCGCAGGTCATGCTCGGGAGACCGTACTCGCTCCGAGGGAAGGTCGTCGGCGGCCAGGGAGCCGGGAAGCTCCTCCGGAGCCCGACAGCGAATCTCGAACTTCCGGAGGAGAAGCTGCTGCCGGGGGACGGTGTCTACGTCGCCTCGGCGACGAGCCTCGATGGGAGGCCGGCGGCGCTCTACGTGGGCACG
The DNA here is from genome assembly GCA_025774935.1 of bacterium. Taxonomy (GTDB): domain Bacteria; phylum Joyebacterota; class Joyebacteria; order Joyebacterales; family Joyebacteraceae; genus JALGVN01. The sequence continues at coordinate 167,625 of JALGZK010000001.1, forward strand.
CGCCCCACGTTCGGGAGGGGCGAGAGGCGGGCCGAGGTTCACATCCTCGACCTCGAGGCCGACCTCTATGGCGCGACTCTGGCCGTCGATCTCGTTGAACGGATCCGCGGAGACGAGACGTTCGGGAGCGCCGAGGAACTGGCTGCCCGGATCGGGGAGGACCTCGAGCGGGTCAGGGAACGGGCACAGGCGCGCGGTATGTGAGGAGCGGTTCACCGGGGGCGTCCACCAGACGGGCCTGAGAAGGGCAGTTTCTTTTTGACAGGGTACCGGTCTTGTGCTAGGTTGACCAAGATTCGTAAGGGCATCGCGCAGTTGCGGGACGGAGGGATTCGAGAGTGTCGCTAACGAAGGAAAAGAAGAGAGAGATCGTCAAGCGGTTCGAGACGCACGCTGGCGACACCGGGTCGGCGGAGGTGCAGATCGCGCTTCTGACCGAGAGGATCCAGACTCTCTCCACGCACTTCGACATGCACAAGAAGGACAATCATTCGAGGCTCGGCCTTCTCAAGATGGTCGGCAAGCGTCGTCGCCTGCTGAACTACCTCAAGGAGCACAAGCCGGGCAGTTACAAGCAGGTCATCAAGGAACTCGGGCTTCGCAGGTAGTCGGACGCGATACGCGAGACAATCCGGCTGCACGTGCGCCCGGGAGCTGGCCCTCCCGCGAGCGATCGGGAGGGCTTTGTTCTTGGCGCACGAGCTGCCGCGGAGGATGAGATGCAGAACGCAGTGCTGGAGTGGGCGGGACGGGAACTGACGATCGAGACGGGCAGGCTTGCGAAGCAGGCGCCCGGCTCGGCGCTGGTCCGGTACGGGGACACGATGGTCCTCGCGACCGCCACGTATTCGAAGAGGGAGATCGACAGGGACTTCCTGCCGCTTTTCGTGGAGTACCGGGAGAAGTTCTACGCCGCCGGGAAGATCCCCGGCGGGTTCTTCAAGCGCGAGGGACGTCCGCAGACCAAAGAGGTTCTGAGCTCGCGGCTCATCGACCGGCCGGTGCGGCCGCTCCTGCCGGAACACATGCGGAACGAGGTCCAGGTCGTGGTGAACGTTCTCTCCGCGGACGGGGAGAACGATTCGGACACCCTGGGGATCATCGGCGCGAGCACCGCGCTCATGCTGTCAGGCGTGCCGTTCGACGGGCCGATCGGTGCGGTCAGGATCGGATTGGTCGAGGGCGAGCTCCTCGTCAACCCGACGTTCGACCAGCTCGAAGCGAGCACGCTCAACCTCGTCGTGGCAGGAACCGACGAGGCGGTCGTCATGACCGAAGGCGGAGCGCTCGAGCTCTCGGAGGACGACATGCAGCGCGCGCTCGATCTGGCGCACTCCGAGATCCGGAAGGTGGTCGCCGCGCAGAAGGAGCTCATCTCGCGATGTGAGGTCACGCGGTTCGACGTCCCGCCGAAGACGTACCCGGAGGGTCTCGAGGAGCGCGTGCACTCGATGGTCATCGACAGGATCAAGGAAGCGATTCTGCCGGGATCGAAGGACGATCGCTACGCGACGATGGACGCCCTCAAGGAAGAGACGAGAGAGGCGCTCGCCGAGGAGTTCCCCGAGTGCGAGGGAGCGATCGGCGACGTGATCAAGGCGATCGAGAAGCACGAGATGCGGAGCCGCATCCTCGACGAGGGCGTCAGGTCTGACGGGCGCGGTCTCGACGACGTGCGGCCCATCACGTGCGAGACGTCGGTCCTGCCGCGCACGCACGGCTCGGCCGTGTTCACGCGCGGCCAGACGCAGGCTCTCGCGGTCACGACTCTGGGCTCGAGCAGCGACGAGCAGAAGATCGACGCCCTGGAGGGGGAGACGTGGAAGAGCTACATGCTCCACTACAACTTCCCGCCCTTCTCGGTCGGAGAGGTGAGGCCGATCAGAGGTCCCGGGCGGCGCGAGATCGGGCACGGCGCCCTCGCGGAGCGTTCGATCCAGCCCGTCATCCCGACGGAGGACGTCTTCCCGTACACGATCAGAATCGTGTCTGACATCCTCGAGTCGAACGGCTCGTCGAGCATGGCGACCGTGTGCGCAGGCTCTCTGGCGCTCATGGACGCCGGCGCGCCCATCAAGTCCGCGGTGGCGGGAGTGGCGATGGGGCTCGTGAAGGAGGGCGACCGCTATGCCGTCCTGACCGACATCCTCGGGGTCGAGGACCATCTCGGCGACATGGACTTCAAGCTGGCCGGGACGAAGAACGGCATCACGGCGTTCCAGCTCGACTCGAAGATCGGCGCCATCCCGACCCAGCTCCTCTCCGAGGCGCTCGCCAAGGCGAAGGCCGCCCGGCTGCACATCCTCGGTGAGATGGACAGGGCGCTCTCGACGCACCGGGAGCAGCTCTCGGTCTATGCGCCGAAGATCGTCATGATCCGGATCCCGACGGAGAAGATCGGCGAGATCATCGGCCCAGGCGGGCGCGTGATCCGGAAGCTCCAGGAGGAGACCGACACGAAGCTCGACGTCGACGACGAGGGCATCGTCAAGATCTCCGGCCAGTCGCAGGAGGGAGTCGACAGGGCACGCGAGACGATCGAACTCATGACGAAGGAGCCGGAGATTGGCGAGGTCTTCGAGGGCGCGGTGAAGAGCATCACGGACTTCGGCGCGTTCATCGAGTTCCTCCCGAACCGGGACGGCCTAGTGCACATCTCCGAGCTCGAGTACCACCGTGTTCAGAAGGTCGAGGACGTTCTGAAGATGGGGGAGATCGTCAAGGTCAAGGTCATCGGCATCGACGACAACGGCAAGGTCCGCCTCTCCAGGCGCGCGCTCATGCCGAAGCCCGAGGGCTGGGTGGAGGAGCGCAGGCCCGACCGCGGTTCGCGCGGACCACGTCGTGACGGAAGACCCCGCGGGCGCCCCGGCGGACGTTCGGGCGGACGCTCGGACAGCAAGTCGACCGACCGCGCAAGACGGAAGTAGGACCGGAAGGCGCGTAGCGACCGCCCTCCTTCGACGCGACGGACCGTCCTCAGAGACCCTCCGGGGAGCGCGGGATGGATCGAGTCGAGATCGAGATCAGCAGACTGCCGGGAGCGGAGGACATCCCGCTCCCGCGTTACATGAGCGACGGGGCGTCAGGCATGGACCTGTGCGCCGCAGTCGAGTCGCCGACCGTCGTCGAGCCGGGCCGGATCGGGCTCGTGCCGACGGGGCTCACGATCGCCGTACCCGAGGGCTTCGAAGCCCAGGTCCGCTCCAGGAGCGGACTTGCCCTCCGGTGCGGCGTCTTCGTGCTCAACAGCCCCGGTACCATCGACTCCGACTACCGCGGCGAGGTGCGTGTCATCCTCGCGAACCTGGGGAGCGAGCCCTTCCGCATCGAGCGCGGCGACCGGATCGCGCAGCTCGTAGTAGCCCGGGTGTCGCGGGTCGAATGGGCGGAGGCTGAGGTCCTTGCGACGACCGACCGCCAGGCCGGCGGATTCGGCCACACCGGCGGCCACAGCGGTGGCGGGGGCGGTAGCGGCGGCGACGGCGCCGGGCACTGACCGGGGAGCGGCCATGACGAACCCAGGGGCCCCGCAGTCGAGGCTTCGGCCCTTCGACTTCGTGTTCGTGCTGCGCCCAGCCACGATCGTCCCGCTCTGGATCTTCTTCGTCGCGGGAACGCGCCTGGCGGCCGCGAGATCGGGAGTAGAGCTCCCGCTGCTTTACCCACCCCGTGACGTGGTCCTCGGACTCCTCTCGATGACGGCCCTCCTCGCAGGGGGCTACCTCCTCAATCAGATCCGCGACATCGAGACCGACCGGAGGAACAAGAAGCTCTTCTTCCTCCCGCGGGGCCTCATCTCATTGCGAGCCGCGTGGACCGAGCTCGCGGTTCTCTGGCTCCTGGCAGTGCTTCTCGCGGTCCCGCTCGCGCCCGAGTTCGGGTGGGCGCTCGGGGCCGCGTTCCTTCTCGCGCTGACCTACTCCGCGCCGCCGGTCTCGGCCAAGGCGCGCACTCCGCTCGACCTCATCTGGAACGGGCTCGGGTTCGGAGCGGTCGCCGTCGTGGCGGGCTGGGCGACGGTGGCGCCCCTCTCGGGCGAGGTGGCTCTCCCGGCGCTCTCGTACACCCTGGCGGTCGCCGGGATCACCGCCTCGACCACGATCCCGGACATCCCGGGAGACGCGGCGCTCGGGCTCAGGACCACGGGAGCGGTCCTCGGAGTGGGGAGGACGAGCCTCCTGGGGGTGGTCCTGCTCGCCGCGGCCGCGCTCGCGGGGGCGATCGCCAAGGACCTCCTTGGCCTCTTCGGTCCGGTTGTGTCGCTCCCGCTCCTCCTGCGGGCGCACCGGACAGGCAGCCGCGCGCACAGGGTGGCCGCCAACCAGATCGCGGTCGCCGTCTTCGGACTCATCGTAGGGGCTCGCGCACCGTACCTCCTCGTGCTCGTCGCGGCCGTCGTGCTCCTCTCAAGGGCGTATTACCTAGCACGGTTCGGTATTACCTACCCGGGCCCCGGAACTCCCTGAAACGGCCTCAGAACGCCGAAACACCCCAGGCACACCGCTTGCTGATTCCGGCTTTTCCGTTGACAGGCGTCGAGAGGCGTCCTTATCCTCGCGGCAACGTCGACCGCCCGGGTAGGGGACGCGGGCCGACCCGCCCTCCTGAGAGTCCCCGAGCGGTCGACCCGCTTGATGGCGGAGGAGTTGGATGGACAGAGAGAGGATCCTCGCCTGGTTGTCGAGAGCTATGTTCGGGGTCGCCGCGGTCGCCGTGGCCTCGCTCGTGCTCGAGTACGGCTTCTACCTCACGCCGGCCCAGGAGAGGCTCGTTCACCTGATCGACCTGGTCGTCGTGGTCGTCTTCGTCCTCGACGGGCTCATCCGCTTCGGGCTCTCCCGGAAGCGGCTCGCCTACGTGCGCGCCAGGTGGCCCGGGCTCGTGATCCTGGGGCTCATCCTGGTGCAGCTCTTCCTCGTGGCTCACCTCTCGGGCCGCGGCTGGCTCCCGGCGTTCCTCGAGTCCCGGAGCGTCCTGTCGCTCACGAAGGGCTACATCATCGTCCTCCAGGTCTACCTGGTCGTCCTCATCCTTGGGCAGGCGGTCAAGGCGAACCGGCGCGTGGCGTCCTTCCGGATCCACCCCGCCCGGACGGTCATGTTCTCGTTCCTGCTCATCATCTTCGCCGGCTTCCTGCTCCTCCTGACGCCCAAGGCGACGGCGGGCGGGGACATCGACGTGGTCGACGCGCTCTTCTCGGCGACCTCTGCGGTCTGCGTCACGGGCCTCGTCGTGGTCGACACAGGGAGGTACTTCACGGCCTTCGGACAGGGGATCATCCTCACGCTGATCCAGATCGGTGGCCTCGGGCTCATCACGCTCACGGCCTTCTTCGCGCTCATGATCAGGCGCGGCCTCGGAGTGAGGGAGAGCCTGGTGCTGCGCGGGGTCATGACGTTCGAGACAGTGGGCCGCCTTGGGCGGACGCTCGGGTACATGATCGGCTTCACGTTCGCGATGGAAGCGCTGGGGGCACTCCTGCTCTTCACGCAGACGCGCCTCGACTTCGCACGGGCCGGAGAGGCCGTGTGGAAGTCCGTCTTCCACGCGATCTCCGCCTACTGCAACGCTGGGTTCTCGCTCTACTCGACGAGCTTCGAGCGATACTCGTCACACGTCCCGGTGAACCTCATCATGACGTCGCTGATAGTGATAGGCGGCCTCGGCTTCCCGGTCATCATGAACGTCCTCGGGAGACGCGTGCTCGTAGCGCGACCGGGGGCCGCAGTGTCCCGCTGGTCGCTTCACTCGAAGCTGGTGCTGACGACGACCGTCGCGCTCCTCGTGGTCGGGACGATAGCGTTCCTGGGCCTGGAGTGGGACGGCATCCTCGCGGGGAAGCCGTTGGGCGACAAGGTCATGACGTCCTACTTCGCCTCAGTCACGGCGAGGACGGCCGGGTTCAACACTGTCCGGACTTCGGCGCTCGCGCTGCCGACGCTCTTCCTGCTCGCCGCCATGATGTTCATCGGGGGTTCTCCCGGCGGGACGGCCGGGGGTGTGAAGACGTCGACCTTCGCGCTGGTGCTGATGTCGATCCGCTCGATGATAGGCAGGGTGGGCCGCGTCGAGCTCTTCGGTCGGCGCGTGCCCCGGTGGATAGTGGCCGAAGCGCTCCTCGTCGTCTCGATGGGAATCCTCGTCGTGAGCGCGGGTATCTTCGTGCTCCTCATCGTCGAGGATTTGTCTATGAGCGACGTTCTGTTTGAGGTAACCTCGGCGTTCGGGACGGTCGGGCTCTCTACCGGCATCACGGCGACGCTGTCGCCGGTGGGGAAGATCGTCCTCATGATTATCATGCTCACGGGACGAATCGGTCCGCTGACACTTGCGCTCGCGCTCGGCCAGCGACCCGAGCCGCCCGACTACGATTACCCGGAGGAGAGGGTGGTCATCGGGTAGCGGTCCCAGGGAAGGCGAACGTGGCCGGTGCGGGTCACGCCGACGCCTGACGGAGGTCTTCCATGAAGCGGTTCGCAGTGGTCGGTCTGGGACGCCTGGGCCGCACGGTGGCCCGCGAGCTGGCGGGCAGGGGCTTCGAGGTGATCGCCATCGACGTCGACCAGGGGCTGGTTCAGTCGATCGCGGAGGAGGTCGCGCTGGCGATAAGGCTCGACTCCACGAACCGCGAAGCTCTCCTGAAGCAGGGCGTGGACAAGGTGGACGCCGCGCTCGTGGCGATCGGGGAGAACTTCCAGGCGGCAGTGCTGACGACCTCCATCCTCAAGGAGTTCGGGATCCCGCGAGTGATCTCGCGAGCGGTCACCGAGGAGGAGGCGAGAGTCCTCAAGCTCGTCCACGCGGACGAGGTGATCCTCGTCGAGGAGATGGTCGCCAAACGGCTGGCCCAGCAGATGATGACCCCGAGCCTCGTCGACATCGTCGAGCTCTCGCCAGGGATGAGTCTCGCCCGGATTGAGACATCCGAAGAGATGTGGGGGAAGACCCTGGCGTCGATCAAGTTCCGCCAGCGGTACGGGCTGAACGTCGTGGCGGTGATCAAGCCCGAGTGTGAGACGCGGTCGTGTCCGGCGACGCTTCTGCCCGACCCCGAGGCAGTCCTCGAGGAGGGCGACGTCCTGCTCGTCGACGGACCGGACGAGGCGATCGAGCGACTGGCCGCCTCAGAGGAGGCGTGAGGGACCCGGAGCGCCCTTCGTGGCGTCGGAGGCGGAATTGAGGGAACGCTACTACATCGAGGAGATCGGCCGGCACGTCGATCGTGAGGTCACCCTCGAGGGATGGCTCGCCGGGAAGCGCTCGAGCGGGAAGATCCTCTTCCTGCAGCTGCGCGACGGCACAGGGTTCATCCAGTGCGTCGCGAGCCGTGCCGACGTCGGCGACGAGACCTTCGCCGCGGCGGACGAGCTCTCGATCGAGTCCTCGCTCCGCGTGACGGGGACGGTGCACGCCGACGCCCGAGCCCCGAGCGGGTACGAGCTGTCCGTCGCGGGCATCGAGATCGTCCACGCCGCGGACGAGTACCCGATCTCTCGGAAGGAGCACGGGACGGCGTTCCTCATGGACAACCGGCACCTGTGGATCCGTTCCTCGCGCCAGTTCGCCATCCTCCGCATTCGCGCCGCGGTCATCGTGGCCGCCCGACGCTACTTCGACTCGCGCGGATACACGCTCGTCGACACGCCGATACTGACGCCGAATGCCGTCGAGGGGACGACCACGCTCTTCGAGACGAAGTACTTCGACGAGAGCGCGTATCTCACGCAGAGCGGTCAGCTCTACAACGAGGCGACGGCGATGGCGCTCGGGAAGGTCTACTGCTTCGGTCCCGCACTCCGCGCCGAGAAGAGCAAGACCCGGCGTCATCTGATCGAGTTCTGGCAGATCGAGCCCGAGATCGCGTACGCCGATCTGGAAGACATCATGGACATTCAGGAGGAGCTCGTCGCCGAGCTCATTCGCCACGTGCTTGAGACGCGTGCTCCCGAGCTCGCGATCCTCGAGCGCGACACCGAGGCGCTCGCGAAGGCCGCGCCGCCGTTCCCGCGGCTCTCGTACACGGAAGCCGTCAAGCGCCTGAACGAGGCCGGTCACGCGTTCGAGTGGGGCGAGGACTTCGGGGCCGAGGACGAGACGGTCCTGTCGAAGCTGTTCGAGACACCGATCCTCGTGCACCGCTACCCCAGGATGGTGAAGCCGTTCTACATGGAAGACGACCCGGACGACGAGTCCGTCACGCTGTCGGTCGACATGCTAGCGCCCGAGGGCTACGGCGAGATCGTCGGCGGCGGACAGCGAGCGATGGACGCGGAGCGGCTCGAGAGAAGGATGCGGGAAGAGGGAATGCCGGTCGACGAGTACCAGTGGTACCTCGACCTCAGACGGTTCGGCTCCGTGCCGCACGGCGGGTTCGGCATGGGCATCGAGAGGTTCGTCACGTGGGTGTGCGGCCTTCCGCACATCCGGGAGACGATCGCCTTTCCGAGGATGCTGTCGAGGCTCCGGCCCTGACAACCGGTCCCGCCGGTCGAGGCGGTTCTAGGGACGACAGGCACAGAGACAGCGCCCCGACTCCGGCCGGGGCGCTTCGTGTTGTACCGGGGTCGCTCGCGCCGCGGGATCAGCAGTCGAAGTAGAGCGCGTACTCCGTCGGGTGCGGCCGGCCGGCGACGATCTCGGCCTCGCGGGTCTTCAGCCGGACCCAGGTCTCGACGAACTCCGCCGGGAAGATACCGGAGTCGGAGAGGAAAGCCCCGCCCTTCCGGAGCTCGTGAAGCGCCTCGTCGAGCGAAGCCGGGAGGGGGATGAGCTTCCTGCCCGGGTCGCGTTCGTCGAGGTTGCCCTCGAAGGGTCCGAAGCCTTCGTCCCTCGGGTCGATGCCGCGCTCCATGCCGTCGAGCCCGGCCGCGATGAGCGCCGACATCACGAGGTAGGGATTGCAGGTGGCGTCGGCAGGCCTGAACTCGGCGGACTTCATCTCGGGCTCCGTCGCGTACTTGGGGATACGAATCGCGGCGCTCCTGTCCCCGGCGGAGAACGAGAGCGCGACCGGCGCCTCGTACCCGGGCCTGAGGCGCCGGTACGAGTTCGTGCTGGGCGAGGTGACGGCGGCGAGCGCCCGTCCGTGGGACAGGATGCCGCCCAGGAACGAGAGAGCCTTACAGGAGAGCCCCGCGCAGCCGTCGTCTCCGTGGAGGAGCGGCTGGCCGTCCTTGACGAGCCGGATGTGTAGGTGGAGGCCACTTCCGGCCTGGTCAGCGATAGGCTTGGGCATGAAGGTGGCGGCGACGCCCCACTCGGCGGCCGTGTTCCTCACGATGTACTTCCCGAGCATCAGGTGGTCCGCCGCGAGCAGGAGCGGCTCGGGGTGGACCTCGATCTCCTGCTGTCCCGGTCGTCCGTTCTCGTGGTGGTGGTACTTCACGGGGATCCCCGCTTCGAGCATGCGCGTCGAGATCTCGTTCCTCAGATCGAAGTAGCGGTCCGACGGCGGGACTGCCTGATAGCCCCCCTCGGGGCGGATCCTGTAGGCGAGCTCCTCGTCCCGCTCCTCGGTCGCCGGCCAGCCCGCCTCGTGCGACGCGACGTCGTAGAACGACCCGCTCGGCGTGTCGTCGTAGTCGACGGCGGCGAAGATGTAGAACTCCAGCTCCGGGCTCCAGAGACTGACGTCTGCGTGCCCCGAAGAGCTGAGGACCGCCTCCGCGTTCCGGGCGATCGTCCTGGGATCGAGGCGGAAGAGCTCCTTGGTGTCGGCCTCGCCCGCGGAGGCGATCAGCGAGACGACGGTGTGATCTCCGTAGTCGTCTACGAGCGCGGTAGTCGGGTCGGGGAGAAGCACCATGTCGCCCCTCTCGACCGACTTGAAACCTGAGACGCTGGAGCCGTCGAAGCCGACCCCGCTCTCGAAGAGCCTCGCGTGGAACGCGGTCGCCGGGATCGTAACGTGGTGCCACCTGCCGAGCAGGTCGGCGAACCTGAGGTTGATGAAGTCGACTTCGGCGTCGAGCGCGATCGCGACGAACTCGTCACCGGTTGCCGTCTCGCGGAGCCTCGTCGAGAGTTCGAGGTGCTGATGCATCCGTTGGTCCTCCGTGGGATCGTGTGAGTCTCGGGAGAAAAAGGGCGTGACCCGTCCGGTCCCGCCCTCGATGCGTCGGCCGACATGGGCTCCCGTGCCCTCGTCCGCGATTCCGTCACGTCGATTGTAGCGTCCGGACGGTCCCCGGTCAATCGGTCGGTCCGCACAAGGCCGGTCCGGCACCACGTGCGAGGGGGCCCGGGACGTCTGTCCCGGGCCCCCTTCTCAGGCGGAAGCGCCTGGCTCTTCGTACTACGCTACTTCAGGAGCGTCATCTTCGTGAACGCGCTCTCGCTGCCGGCACTCACCTTGGCGAAGTAGACACCGCTCGCGAGACGGTGCCCGTCGTCGTCCTTCCCGTCCCAGACGGCGAGCGCGGGCCCCGGAGGGAGCGTCTCGTCGACGAGCGAGCGCACCACGCGTCCGCTAAGGTCGAGGATCGTGAGCTCGACGCGCTCGGCGCCGGACGGCACGGTGTACGCGATCTTCGTCACGGGATTGAACGGGTTCGGGAAGTTCTGTGAGATCGCGAGCCTGTGCATCTCGCCTTCCTCGACACCCACCGCCGGTGCGAACCAGTCCAGGATCCTCCCGAGGAGCGTCGTCCGGTTGCTCGGAGTCGGATCGTCCATGCTCACGGACTCGAACGCGAACGTCGTGAAGACGATCTTGTGTCCGTTCTCGGCTACCTTGAGTCCCTGGATCCCGGAGGTGCTCGTGAAGATGGTCTCGGACGGCGAGTCGATCACGATGGCCTCGGCGTTGTTCCCGAGAGGGTACCAGAGCTCGTCCAACACCATCCCGTCCGAGATCACATCGCCGTCGACGCCCACGACCGTGTACTGCCCGACTGCGTTTATCCACGACGTGATGTGCATGTAGTCCGTGGTCATCGTCGTCGAGCCGGGGAGACTCGAGAGGTAGTTCATGCTCGAGAGATAGAGGTTCCCGCCGCCGTCCAGGTACGACATCAGGACGTCCTCGTCATCGCCGAGGTCCGTCGCGAAGCCGGAGCCGGTCGTCCACAGAACCGTGGAGTACGACGAGAGCAGATCCAGCTCGGGTCGTCCGCGGTCGTCGGCGATCCAGACCGTCGCGCCGAGCCCCAGGTTCGAGAGAGGCTCCTCCCACCACGCGTGCCAGCCCCATCCGTCGTCGTCCGCGACGAGGAGGAGGGAGGGCACCTCGACGAACGTCGAGAAGGAGACCTGGTCGCTGGCGGCCCTACTGCCACCGCTCACGGCCGACAGGGTCGTCACGGCCATGCCCTCAGCCGTCCCGATGTTGTCGACGACGCGTACCTCGAGGTCGAGATCCTCGCCGACACCGAGGGCGAACTCCGTCGGCTCGGTGTACCAGGTGCCTCCGACCTCCCGGAAGCTCGCCTCCCAGTCCGCCGGCCCGACTCCGTCGGGCAGCACGTCCTGGTTGACGCTCACGGTGACGACGTTCGCCGCGAGCCCGATGTTCGAGAGCGTCGCCGTGTACGTGGCGGTTCCGAGGTAGCCGATCTCCTTCGCGTAGTCGGTCGTCGCCATCTGGACGGAGTAGAGATCGGGTACGACCTGCGCGTTGTACACCACGTGTGGCGACATGTCCTCGATGAAGACCACCACATCGAGCGCGCCGACGAGCGGCCAAGGGGTGTCGGTGATCGTGAACTCCCTGTGGACCACGACGGAGTCGCCGGGAGCCGTCAGGACCACATCCTCGTGGGGCAGATGGTCCCGCATGGTCCAGTTGTAGTGTTCGCCGGTCTTCTCGATCACGACGAACTGGGCCCTGAGAACCCCTGCGCTCACCGGGTCGACGACCTTGAACGTCGCGTCGACCCAGCCGCCCGTCTCGTCGAAGACTCCGTTCGTGCGAATCGTGATCGGGGTGGGAACGGGGAGCCGCTGGTTTATCCGGTCTCTGTACGCCGAGTAGACGCCGCTCCCGCCGCCGGTATACGTGAGAACCGCGTCGAACTTGCACGTGGGGTGCGCACTGATGTCCGGGTAGAGGAGCTGCCGGTTGCGGGCCTCGCTCGTGTAGTAGTTGCCGCCAATCCTGCTGTGCCAGTAGATGATGACGAGCTCTTCTTCACTGAAGGTCCCGTCTCCTCTGAGATTCTCGAGCGCCAACTGCGCATCGGGGCAGAAACTTCAGTTGGTGCCCCCGAAGAGCTCTGCGAGCACCGCTCGCTGCGCGGCAAATGCCGGCGTGGCCGCGCCACAGAGGATCAGGGCAGAGAGCCCCAGGATCGCCAATCTTCTCGACATCCATCACTCCTTTCGCGGCAGCGCCGCTCCGCTCTCCGGGAATCCCACCCGCGGGGTCTCGCGAAAGGCAGGATTCCCTCGTGTCCAACAGCCTCCAGCCATGTGCGTGGGACGCGCTTCACCGTTCGGGGCGCCGCGTGCAACGCCCCCATGCCACACTACACATTCTACCGCATCCGGGCGAGAGATTCAATGGCTCGCTTGGGCAGACAGGCCTCCCGAGGGGTCCAGGGGCCAAAAGGCTTGACACCCCGAACTCGCGCCGGTTAGATTATTCTGACAGGATGCAGTGAAGTTCACGAACCCGCAGGTCAAGGAGGACACCATGCGCGGGAAGGTGACGATCGTGGTGGCAGTCGTTGCGGTGCTTCTGATGGCCCTCGTCGCGTCTGTCCACGCCCAGGAGGGCGGCATGTCGAGCAAGCGGCCGGAGGCGACGGAGGCCGACAAGAGCGCCGCGGAGACCGCGGCGGACGAGGCCGTGGCAGAGACGGCAGAGGCCACAGAGGAGGCGGCGACGGTGATGGCGACCCTCACGTACTTCGAAGGCGGCAAGGGCGAGAAGGGCGCGAAGAAGTCGATGGAGGTGCAGTATCTTCCCGAGGGCAGGAAGGTTGCGACCCTCGAGACTTCGAAGGGCGTCGTTAAGATCGAGCTCTGGGAGGACCTCGCTCCGAACACCGTTGTGAACTTCGTCTACCTGGCCAACAGCGGGCGTTACGATGGCGTCGAGTTCCACAGGGTCATCGGCGGCTTCATGGCCCAGACGGGCGACGTGGAGAAGAAGGGCGGCTACGGAGGTCCCGGCTACACGATCCCAGCCGAGTTCAGCGCCGATCTCCATCACACCGAGGGCGTCGTCTCCATGGCGCGGTCGTCCGACCCCGACTCCGCGGGAAGCCAGTTCTTCATCATGCTCGCGAGCGCGACGCACCTGGACGGGAGCTACGCGGCGTTCGGCGAGGTCGTCGAGGGAATGGACGTCATTCACAACATCAAGAAGGGTCCCAAGGAGAAGAACGGAGCCGTCGAGGACCCGGACACCATCGTGAAGGTGAGAGTCGAGACCGTCCCGGCGGAGGTCGCACCGGAGGAGTAGTCGTGCTTCCGGCGTCCGCCTGAACGTCAAGCGGAGGTAGCGGATTGAATCACCTGAAGAACCAGGCGATCGGAGTGGCGTGCGTCGCGGCGCTGATCGCGGGGCTGGCGTTCCCGGCCGTGTCCCAGGAGGAAGGCGAGACCGCTGAGGAGACGGTGGCCCAGATCGAGGAGCTGCGGTCTAGGCTCGAAGAGACACCGGACTCCGCGGATCTCTGGCTGGAGCTGGGAAACGTCTACTACGAGAGCAACCTCCTGGACGACGCCCTGAACGCATACCTCGCGGCCGTGGAGCTCGCTCCCGACCACGCGGGGGCGCGCCTGAACCTGGGCTCGCTGTATGCCGACCGCGCTGACTTCGTGTCTGCCGTCTCGGAGCTCGAGAAGGCGATGGAGCTGGCTCCGCAGAACGCGATGGTCTACACGAACCTGGGCAGCACCTACTACGCGCAGATGAAGTACGCCGACGCCGTGGAGATGTACAGGACGGCGCTCGAGATGGACCCGAACAACATCGAGGCGCACTTCAACATGGCGGTCGCGTTCGCCGACGCGCAGCTCTTCGACGAAGCGATAAGGGAGTGGCAGAAGGTCATCGAGATCGCTCCCGAGGCTCCGGCGGCCCAGGTGTGTCGAGAGAACATCCAGATGATCGAGGAGTTCAGGGCGCAGTTCAAGTAGCCGGCGAGCCGGCGAGGACACGGGAAGACCAACATGGAGGGGGTGACCGACGACCCTCTCCGCGAGCAGGGAGAAGAGAGGGGCAGCATGTTGAGATCCAGATCGGGACTGGCGTGGACGCTGGCGGCCGTTGTCGCGTTCGCCGCATTGCTGGGCGGCTGCACGGGAACGATGCCCGAGGAGGAAGAACCGACAATCACCATCGTCGGGCACGAGGACGCGGGGGAACAGAGGGATATCTCCCCGGCCGAGAGGGCCGCGAACAGCGCGGCCGAGTTCCTTCGGGTGCGTGAGATCGGGAAGGCGATCGAGAACTACGAGCGTGCGATCACCCTCGACCCGACTTACGTCGAGCCCTACTACGGGCTCGGGCGCATCTACCTCGTGGAGACGCAGGAGTTCGAGAAGTCGCTCGAGATGTACCAAAGGGCGGTCGAGCTCGCGCCTGACGATCCCTACTCGCACACCTCGCTGGCGTACGCGCACTTCCTCACGGGGGACTACCAGTCCTCGGTGGAGGCGTACGTCGACGCGGTTCAGCTCGACCCGGAGAACGCGGACGCGTACCTGAACCTCGGCTACGCCTACGAGAAGATGGAGATGGACCTCGCCGCGCTCGGCGCGTACCGCAGGGCCCAGGAGCTGGCCCCGACCGACTCTCGCGCCACGCAGTCGCTCGCGGGGCTGTACTACCGGGCGCAGATGTACGATCAGGCGATCGCTTCGTACGAGCGGGTAAGGAACTTCGGGAACGCGAGCACCTACTCCCTCTCGACGCTCGGGTTCCTCTACATGAAAGTCGGCGGGCTCGGCGAGGCCGAGACGCTCTTCCGCACTGTACTGCAGCAGAGCCCCGAAGACATCAGCGCGCGGGCCAACCTCGCAACGGTCTACAGGAAGCAGGGTCGGTACGAAGAGGCCGTCGCTCAGCTTGAGGCTCTCGTCGCCAGCCAGCCTAACAACGCGGACTACGTCGGGGCGCTCGCGGACGCGTACAACGACATGGGACGCTACGACTCGGCGATCAACTCGGCCCGCCAACTTCTGCAGATCTCCCCCGGAGACGGCGGGGCGTACTTGACCTGGGCCAAGTCGCTCGAGCGCCATGGCAACGCGCTGGAGAGGCAGAGCCAGTTCGACGCCGCGATGGACAAGTACCGGGAGGCGATCTCGAAGCTCCAGCTGGCGACGAACGACCCGAAGTGGCGGTCGCACGCGAACAGGGAGATCGAGAGGCAGGAACAGCTCATCGAGATCGCGGAGCAGCGGAAGCTGCGCGGGATCTGGGACGAAGGCGAGTAGCGCCGCCCGCCCGCGATCGGCGGCCCTGTCAGACGGACCGCCGACGGGGGCGCGGGCGTGATGATCATCCGACGGGCGGCCGGCTATCCTCAAACGAGGGCCGGCCGCGCGCTCAAGGGGTACCGTGACCATGGCGACGCCTGAGGACCGCACGACCTACATGGACCACAACGCCACGACGCCGACCGACCCCCGCGTCGTCGAGGCAATGCTCCCGTTCTTCAGCGAAGCGTACGGCAACCCATCGAGTCCGTACGCGCTGGCACAGGAGACGAGACAGGCCGTCGAGTGGGCGCGCGGCACCGTGGCGGACGCGCTGAGTTGCGACCCTGCCGAGGTCGTCTTCACGAGCGGCGGCTCGGAGTCCGACAACATCGCGATCAAGGGCGTCGCGCTGTCGAAGCTCGAGGGGCGCGGCCACATCGTCACCAGCTCGGTCGAGCACCACGCCGTGCTCCACACGTGCGAGTACCTGCGCGACAAACTCGGCTTCGACGTCACGTTCCTCCCCGTGAGCCCCGGGGGCCTCGTCGATCCGGTCGACGTATCGCGCGCTCTCAGGGACGACACGATACTCATCTCGATCATGTACGCGAACAACGAGACCGGCACGGTCCAGCCGCTCGAAGAGATCGGCCGTATCGCCCGCGAGAGGGACGTCCCTTTCCACACGGACGCCGTGCAGGCGATCGGCAAGATCCCGGTCGACGTGCAAACGCTCGGCGCGACGTTCCTGGCGGCATCCGCCCACAAGTTCTACGGACCGAAGGGAGTCGGGGTGCTCTACGTCAGGAAGGGAGCGCGGTTCCACCCGCTCTCGCACGGAGGGAACCACGAGCGGGGGGTGCGGCCGGGGACGGAGAACGTGGCCGGGATCGTGGGCCTCGCGAAGGCCCTGGAACTGGCCGTGGACGACATGCCGCGGGAATCGGAGCGCCTGTCGAAGCTCACCCAGCGGCTGGTGTCCGGCGTTGTCGACGGCATCCCTGACGTGTCGCTGAACGGAGACCCGGCGAGCGGCATACCGGGGACGGCCAACATCGCCTTCCACTACGTCGAAGGCGAGAGTGTTGTGCTGGCGCTCGACATGGAGGGATTCGCTGTCTCGACCGGCTCGGCGTGCACGACCGACTCGGCGGACCCGTCGCACGTGCTCTCCGCGATGGGGGTCGCGCCGAACGTCGCGCAGGGCTCTGTCAGGTTCGGCCTCGGAAGATCGAACACCGAGGAAGACGTGGAGAGGTTGCTCTCGGTGCTCCCGGGGATCGTCGAGAGGCTGAGGGCGATGTCGCCGCTGACTCCACGGAAGGACTCGTAGGAGGACTCGACGGTCATGAGGCTCTCTCGGGACCGGAGGGTGATGGTGAGGGGGGCGGCGACCGCCCTCCTTCTTCTTTGCCTCGCGGCGTCGCTCCCGACCGCGCTTGAGACCGCGGCCGCCGGGACCGCGGGCTGGCACGAGACCTCGCGGGACGGGATCACCGTCACGTTCCGGGAAGAGGACGGCCGCGCGGCGGAACTCATCCTCGAGATGGCGGTTGAGCGCGGCCCCGCGCTCGCGGAGGCCGTCTCCCTGGGGACGGTCGTGCCCGTCCGGATAGTGGTGGCACCCACTCACGAGGACTTCGAGCAGAGGACGATGGGCGGCGCGCCGGACTGGTGGGTCGGGTGCGCGTTCCCGTCGCGCGGCCTCGTCGTCATGAAGAGCCCGAGGATCGTGACGTACCCGCTCCACATGGAGGAGGTGCTCGTCCACGAGCTGGCGCACGTGGCCGCCGGGCGAGTGCTGGGGGAGGTGTGGGCGCCCCGGTGGTTCCACGAGGGCGTGGCGATGTCGATCGCGGGGGAATGGCGCCTGTCGCAGGTCCCGTCACTCACCGCGGCCGCGCGGAGCGGAACGCTGATCCCGCTCAGGGACCTGGAGACGAGGTTCCCGGACTCGTCAGCCGGCGCAGCGCTCGCGTACGCAGAGAGCTTTCGGGCCGTCGCATTCCTGATGGAGAGAGCCGGGCTCTCGCGCGCCGAAGAGCTTGTGCTCGCCGTGCGGGAGGCGGGCGGTTTCGATGCCGCCCTCGAGGTCCTTTACGGGGGCGACCGCGACGACTTCGGACGTGACGCCATCGCGCACTTCGGAGAGCGCTACTCGTGGGGTCTGCTCTTCACCAGGTGGGACTTCTTCCTGGTCGCGGCGACAGTCCTCTTCCTCGTGGCCCTCGTGGTGCGCGTCGGCCGAGCGAGGAGGCGGATGCGCGAGTGGGACGAGGAGGAGAGACAGGAGTCGGCACGAAGAAACCGGCCGTCAGGCTCGTCGTGGCAGTAGCGGAGGGCTTTCGGTTTGACACCCCCTGGAGCGGTTGCTATACTGCCCCCGGAGGCGTGGAGGGCTAGACCTAACTGGTAAGGCAGCGGTCTTGAAAACCGCCGGGCGCAAGCCCTTGGGGGTTCGAGTCCCTCGCCCTCCGCCAGTATCGGAGCATGCCAGAGGGGACACGCAGGGCCGGCGCGCGGAGCGGACTCCGCGCGCGTCAGGCATCGAGGACACCGGAGAGGTGCCCGAGTGGCTGAAGGGAGCTGCCTGCTAAGCAGTTGTACGGGTAACTGTACCGAGGGTTCGAATCCCTCCCTCTCCGCCAGAAGACGACCGCGCCCATAGCTCAATTGGATAGAGCGTCTGACTACGGATCAGAAGGTTGGGGGTTCGAGTCCTCCTGGGCGTACCACATCCGCGACCCGCTGAAACAGCCGTTCTGCGAGGTCTTGGTCGACGGACTCGGTATCAATGTCGGTTTGGCCACGGAGGGGAAGCGATGCTGAAGGAGATCAACAGAGGACTGAGGATCGTCACCGGGCTCGTGGCGGTGGCGGCGCTCGCGTTGCTCGCCGGGTGTGCCGGGTCCGATCTCAAGATCGAGACGACCTTCGACGACGCGATCGACTTCTCGTCGCTGCGCACGTTCGGCTATCAGACCGGAGCCTTCACCACGCCCGACGGCGTCGCCGTCGACCCCGCCGTCGTCGACCGGATCGAAGACGCCGTCGTCGGCACGCTCGAGTCGAAAGGGCTGGAGTTCGTTCAGTCGGGGGACCAGGACTTCGTGACCGTTGTCCGAGGCGGCAGGTTCCGTACAATCGTCTCGAAGTACCAGGATAACTGGTACGTCCCGGCGGAGGACTGGGTCGCCGACACCAAGTACTACGACGAGGGTGCGCTGGTCATCGGCATGAGGGTGGGCGGGGACCCAGAAGAAGTCTGGCTCGGGGTCGGGACGGTACGGCTCGGAACCGAACCGGCCACCCAGGAGTTCCTCAACGAACTGGCGGCGAAGATCCTCGAGGACTTCCCGCCGAAGTAGCCGACGTCCAGTGAGTCGAAGGACGCTCCGCCGCATCGGCGGGGTGTCTTCCATTTTGGGTTGACACGTCAAGAATCCGGGCATACTGTTGGCGCGTTGGGTGGTTCCGGCTCAAGAAACCGATCCCGGGCGGGGAGAACGCCCGGCCAGGAAGCGGAGGAGGAGGACGGAATGAAGAGGACTCGTTTGCTGCTGCTCAGCCTCGTGGCCGTCGGCACGGTGCTGTTCTTCGTCGGTTGTGACCTTCTCGAAGAGGATGAGATCCCCGTCAGCGCTGATCTTCTGTTCGCGAGCGGCATGAACGATCTTCAGGGAGAGCTGACCGAGCTGAACCTCGAGAACCCGATCTGGGACTGGGATGTGAACGTCTCCGGTCCCCTCAGCGACTTCGAGGACGCGCTCGATGCCGACCCCGAGCACTGCGGGGCCCTCCTGATGGCGGGCCTGACGAGGCTCATCGAGGTAGTGACGGATCCCGACCTCGCGGACATCCTCGAGGACATCTTCGGCGGCGATGTCCGGGCATCGCACAAGTTCCCGCTCATGTGGTACGTGGACGTTCCCGGCGCCGTCGATGCGAAGCGGGTGCTCCAGTCGCTCGACCACAGGCGCCAGGACCCGTTCGAGATCTCACTCCTTCAGGAGTACATCGAGGACGAGGTCATTCCGGCGCTCGAGTACACCGAAGGCAACCTGATGGACTTCCAGGACCTCGACTGCGAGGTCAACCTGGAGATCCCGATCGAGGACGCCTCGCGCGACACCATGTGGATGCTCGTGGATCTCGACGCGACCGACGTGGCCTTTGCGATGGCCCCGCTGCACGCGATCATGGGCGCCCTGGAGATGATCGTCGCGTACAACATGGACGTGACTCAGGGCCAGACGCTCGAGGAGCTCCTCACGACGGATCCGGACTTCCTGAGTCTCAGGGCCGGAAGCCACATGCCGACCGCCTTCGGCTACTTCAGCGACATTCACGACGACCTGAGCGACGCGTGCACGATGCTCCAGAACGAGACGGGCGATCAGACGTTCGACCTCATCACGGAGCTCTACTGGGACGGGGGGATGTACATCGTCCTCGAGGACATGTTCGGACCGGCGCCGTGTGACACGATCCGGGCGTACGCGGACCTGATCTACGACGCGCTGAACGAGCCGATCGTCATCAACCCGTCCGACGAGGAGCCGGGAGCTCCGGACATCGACATCACGATCGACGTCTCGCAGTTCTTCAACGATCCCCTCGATCCGCTGACCGACTACTTCCCGGAGTTCGTACCGGTCTGGCCGGACCCGAACGACCTGGACGGTGCGTTCGTCGAGCCGGTGAACTTCCCGGACCCGACGTTCGAGGGAATCCTCCCGGGCATGTCGAACGCCGAATGGCAGGAGATCATCGACTGGCTGGACGAGACGTAGCCCAGCCGCCGCGCTCTGTCCGATCGAGCGAGAGGCCGGACCGCCGGGGGAAACTTACGGCAGCAGTTGCAGACGCGGGCATCGACGACGGTGCCCGCGTCGTCCGTTCCGGGAGTGCAATGTTACGGTCCTCGGGCACGAGGTGTGCTTGACTTGGAGGACGCGCGCACATAGGATTTCAGACGAAAGCGCACTGCCCTCCCGGAGGCACCGTTGCCCGTTCTCGTCCACACCTCAGACGTCCACGTCGGCGCGCCGCTCGGCTGGCTCGGCGACCGCGCGGCCGAGCAGCGAGAGCAGATCCGGCGCACGTTCGCATCGATCGTCGACCTTGCGCTCGAGGAGAAGGCCGACTGCCTTCTGATCGCCGGTGACCTCTTCGATTCCGGCGTCCCGCCGTCATCGGACGTCCGGCTCGTCCTGCAGGAGATCGGGAGGTTCACGAGTCAGTCGGAGGGTGCGGCGGTCATCCTCCCGGGCTCGCACGACTCGCTCGGGACCTCGTCCGTCTACACGAGCTACGGCGATGAGTTCGCGCGCGTCCCCCGGCTCTTCATCCTGGGCGACGACGATCGGACGACCGTCGATCTCGCGGCCCCCGGAGTCTCAGTGCGAGGGACCGCCCTCCGCTCGAACCGCTCCACGTCCCATCAGCTAGCGGGCCTCGCGCCGAGCGCCGACCTTCCGTTCAGCGTCGCCGTCGCGCACGGCTCCGTGAACGTGGTCCCTGTGGATCCGGACGATCATCCCATCGAGCTCGACGAACTTGCCGCGCGGGGGTGGGCGTACTTCGCCCTGGGGCACTGGCACTCCTGGCGGGAGATCGAAGGCGCGTCGGCGCCGGCGGTGTACGCGGGGGCGCCGGAGATCATGGCAGTCGATCAGACGGGGGCCGGGTACGTCGCGGTCGTCCACCTCGGCACGGACGGAGCGACGGTCCGGAAGCACCGCGTCGGTGTGAGGTCGGTCGCAGGACTCGCCGTCGACGTGGGCGAGACGGCGGACGCCTCGGCGTTCGCCGCACGCGTGCGCGAGACCGTCTCCCCGGACCCCGACACCATACTGAGGCTGGCTCTCTCGGGTCTTCTGGCCGTCGACTCCGGGTTCGACGAGTCGACCTTCACGGAGGCCATCCGGGGCGACTACTTCCACGTCGTGCCGGGCGACCGGACGTACCACCTCCGGCTCGACGGCGACGACCTGGCGCGTCTGCCGGAGCGGCTCGTGATCGGCCAGTTCGCGCGCCTGATGAAGAGGCAGCTGGACGAGACGACGGGCGAGGAGCAGAGGCGCGAGATCGAGGACGCACTCCAACTCGGCGTCGCGCTCCTGCAGGGGAAGGACGTTCTCCGGTGAGGATCCGTCGCGTCAGACTTGTGAACTTCCGGCGGTTCCGCGACCGCGAGGTCAGCTTCGGCCCGGGACTGAACCTGATCGTGGGTCCGAACGAGGCCGGCAAGAGCACGATCCTAGACGGAATCGCGACGGCTCTCTTCTGCGACGTCGCGTCGACGGCGAAGGCGGTGAAGGATCTCGAGCGCTGGGGCTCGAAGGGCGCCATGCGCCTCGAGCTCGACTTCGAGCACGACGGCGAGATCTACCGCCTGCGGAAGGACTTCGGGGCTCGTCGGGCCGTGCTCGAGAAGGGGGACGGGTCCGAGACTCTCGGCGACAGGGGAGAGGTTGAGGCCCGTCTTCGCGAGATGGTGGGATTTCGGGAGCAGCAGGCGTTCGAGTCGGTGGCGGCGGTCCGACAGGGAGAGCTCGCGGCTCTCGAGGGAAAGGGGGGGAAGTCGAGACGCTCGGATCTCCTTCCCATGATCGAGAAGAAGATGACGAGCTCGAGCGGGGCGACCGACGCGGCGGGGGTCATCGGACGACTTGAGAAGTCGATCGCGGCAATGGGTGTGGGGGTCAAGCGCCTCGCCGACCGGCCGGGACCGATTCGATCGCTGATGGACCAGGAAGAGGAGCTCGCCGAGAGGATATCGAGGTCGGGTAAGGCGTGGGCCGACGCCGTGAGGACGCGGAAGGAACTGACGTCGGAGCGAGCAGATCTCGCGAAGGCGGAGCAGCGCCTCGAATCCATCGAGGGAATGCTCGAGTCGGAGGGTGCGAGGAGCAGGTACGTCGCGGAGCTCGAGGACGTGCGGCAGAAGCTCTCCCGGAACGCCTCCGAGGTCGGCAAGCTCCGGAAGCTCAAGACCGACATCGCCGAAGCCTACGAGGGCATCGACGGGACCCTCCCGGAGCTCGGCAAGACCGTGGAGGAAGCGAAGCGCGACTTCGATGCCGCGGGAGAGAGGATCGCGAAGCTCGAGGAGCGATCGCCGGCCGGCGATTGGAGGACCGCCTCGAAGCGACCGGGTGCCGCGGCCATCGTGCTCGGTGCCGCCGCGCTCGCGCTCTTCTTCGCGCCCGTCTACGCGCCGATCCCGCCGGGTGTGCGCCTGTGGCTCATCCTGGGCGGGGCCGCGCTCGGTGCGCTCACGGTCTACTTCTTCCGCAGGGGCGCCCGGCTATGGGGGTTCGCGCACGACATGCAGCGCGAGCTCGGGGAGAAGGAGAGGGCCGAGAGGTCGTACCGGGAGGCGCTCGGCGCTGCGGGCGTCTCCACGTACGAGGAGTACGGCCGCCTCGCCGCCAGGCAGCAGGAGCTCCACGCCAGCATCCAGAAGTGGAACGCGCTTCTGCAGGAACAGACGGGGGAGGGAGACGCCGACAAGTTCGAGGAGAGCTTGCTGACTGACGGCGCCGCCCTCGAGCGCCGCGCCGGTGAACTCGAGGAGAAGCTCGAGGAGAGCGGTGGCGCGGAGAACGTCCTGTCCCCTGTCGAGGCGGCGCGGCTGAGGAACGAGAGGAACGGACTGCTCGAGACGATCGACCGTCTGCGGAAGAGCACGATAGCGAAGGAGGTCCGGCTCGAGGAGGCGGCCGTGGACACGGCCCTGCCGGACCTGGAGGCGCGTCGTGAGAACGTCGCGCGCGAGCTCGCGCTCGTGCTCCGGAG
Source organism: bacterium (assembly GCA_025774935.1). Taxonomy (GTDB): domain Bacteria; phylum Joyebacterota; class Joyebacteria; order Joyebacterales; family Joyebacteraceae; genus JALGVN01. The sequence continues at coordinate 190,803 of JALGZK010000001.1, forward strand.
GGAGCGCGTGCTGCGGCTCGCTCACGAGGGACTCCTCACCGCGCTCGACAGAACGAAGAGAGAGGCCTCGACGGCCCTTGCGCCGGTGGTGTCCCGCGTGCTGGGCGGAGTGACGCTCGGACGATACTCGGACGTCAGCGTTGCGACCGATCTCGAGTTCAGCGTGAAGAACCCGGACCCGGTCGAAGGTGCGCCTCCCACTCTCGGCGGGGACGAGCTCAGCGCCGGGACGATCGACCAGTTCTACCTGGCCGTCCGCTACGCGCTGCTCGAGTTCCTGTCCGGACCGTGTGGAGCGCCGTTCCTGCTCGACGACGTGCTGGTGCACTTCGATCCGGAGAGGCGGGATGCCGCGATCGGCGTCCTGCGGGAGATCGCGCGCCAGCGGCAGGTCATCATGCTCTCCTGTGAGAACCACGCTGCCGAATCGGCGGACGAGGTCGTCCGGCTGGACGGAGTGAACGCGGGGAGCGCGTCGCCCGGAGGCGAGGCGCCTCAGGAGGTGCCGCGTGAGAGGTGATCGCTGCCCGCGCTGCGGGGCGCGTCTCGAGCTCGTCGGTGAGCGGTGGGACTCTGGAGACGGTCGAATAGGCCGCACGCTGCGCTGCGGCAGTTGCGGCGGCGTGTTCGACGCACGAGGAGGCGGTCCCGGGGGCCAACGAGGCCGGCCTGCCCCGGCCGCGTGCGCCGCAGCGGCGCTCCTCTGGGCCGTGGTCCTCCTCGCCGTTCTGTGGGTGGTTCTGAGACTGCTCCCGTACGGTGGGCGAGCGCAGGTCTACCGTGCGGCGTCTGCGTTCGTGGAGGGCTTCCTCCACCCGCTGTGGTTGGCGGCGCTCGTCCTCGCCGGCGTCGCGCTCTTCCTGTGGAAGCGGCGGGCGTCTCGCGTGGAGCTGGCGCCGGCCGCGGCGGTGGCGCCCGACGTCCATCTTCGTGCCGAGCCGCCCGGGAAGATCACCGCAGTGATCTCCGACTCGCGTGGGGCGGCGGTGCGGGACTTCGTCGTCGAGCGGAGCCCTGAGGCCGAGGAGCGCATACTCGCGGGCCTCCGCGAGCTGGCCGCCAGGAGCGCCGCCTTCGACCACGCGCGGGAGGGCGGAGCGACGGACCGTACCGCGTCCCCCGAGGAGGTGGCGGAGACGCAGCGCCGGATCTACTCCCTCGGGCTCGAGATCGGCGTGTCGCTTCTGGGAGGCGACTCGGGAGCGGGGCCCAGGATCGCCGATCTGCCGGGCGATCATCTGCTGCTCAGGATCCAACCCGAGCTCTCGCGCATTCCCTGGGAGCTCCTCGTGCCGCGCCCCGGGGGGCAGTTCCTGTGGCAGCTCTTCCACACGTCCCGACAGATCCGCACGGAGACCGCCGGACGGACGGCGGGAGCGAGACGGTGCGCTCCCCTCAGGGTGCTGCTCATGGCGAACCTCGAGGCCGGACGCTCCGGCCGCGATCTTCCGCACGCCGAGCGCGAGGCGGCCGAACTGCTCGAGCTCGCTGCGTCGCGCCCCGACCTCCTCAAGGTCGAGAGGAAGTCGCCGAGGACGCACGCGGAGTTCGCGACACTCCTCTCGGAGGGATTCGACGTCGTCCACTTCGCGGGTCACTCGCTCGGTAGCCACGCGGGGGCGGGGTGGGATCTCGGTGAGGGGGAGGGTATCACCCTCGACGCACTCGGACCCTGTCCGGAACGGACCCCTTCGCTCGTCTTCGCGAACACGTGCGGCACGGACGGCGGCGATGTGGGAGCGGAGAGCCGCTCCTGGGACGCGGCCCGTCACTTCCTCGAGTGGGGCGTCCAGGCATACCTCGGGACGCTCTGGGACCTTCACGACGGCGGGAGCGCGAGGTTCGCCGGCGTCTTCTACCGGCGGCTCGCCGCGGGCGCCACGCTCGCGGCGGCGGTCTCGGCGGCGCGCTCGGCACTCCTCGGCGTCGAGCCCGTCACCTGGGCGAACTACGTCCTGTACGGGGACCCCGCGCTCGTCGTAGCGGCCGCCTCCGGGCCGATTCGGTCGTAAAGCCCGTCCGGGGCCGACGACTGCCCCGCCGTGACGCTCGTACTCCCGCGAAGAAGACCGGGCTCCCGAACGACTGTTGTATGAGGAGAGGAATGTCCGCCTTGGCGAGCCGTGGAAAGATCGGTGCCGACGATGCGCGCATGATCGACCGCCTGAGGGCCGGCGAGTCCGAGGCCTGGGAGGCGTTCGTGGAGCGCTATCGGAAGCTCATCTACAGCGCAATCGTGCGATCGAACGCTCGCTTTCGTGCGGAGTGGGACGAGACGGCGATGGAGGAGATCTTCCAGGAAGCGGTCTTCAAGCTCCTGCGGAGGAACGGCAGAGCGCTCGCGTCCTGGAAGGGCGACTGCCGCCTCGAGACCTGGATCTACCGGATCGTGCGGAACGTCTGCATCGACGTACTGAGGAAGCGGTCGCGGCGCCGGGAGTCCGACGAGCTCCCAGAAGACGGTGAAGGTCGCGCGGTCGCGGGAACGCCACGCGGACCGGGGACGCCGGAGAACAGGGATCTCAGGATATCCCTCGAGCAGGCGATCGACCGCTCGCTGTCATCGAAGGAGGCGCTCGTGGTCCGACTGATCTACTTCGAGGGGTTCACGTACCGGGAGGTCGCGGAACGCATGGGCGTGAGCGTGGGCGCGATGAGCGGTCTGGTCTTCCGCGCGCTCGCGAAGCTCCGCACGGACGGCGGAGTGAACAGGGAGTGGGAAGGGGAACGAGGATGACGAAGGACGGATGTCCTGCGGGAGAAAAGCTCCTGGGACTCGTGCGGGACGCTCTCGACGACGGGGCGTCGAGTCGCGTCCGGGCGCACGTGAGTTCGTGCGAGGCGTGCCGGGAGCGAGCCGCCGGACTCGAGGAGCTCGTCGGACTGCTGGAACGCGCGGCGACGGAGCCGCTTCCTGACGATCTCGAGCCCTCCCGGGCGGCCTGTCCCGATCCCGAGCTCGTCGCGGCTTACGCGGACGGCTCATCGGACGAACACGCGTCCGCCCTCGTCGAGCGACACCTCGCAGGATGCGCTTCCTGTCTCGCCGAGGTCGCCGACCTTTGGCGCCTCTCTTCCGCCGGGAGCCCAGTCGACGCGCCAGACCGAGCGGTCAGCGCGGCAATCGCGCGTCTCGAGTCGGAGGCGCGGACCGCGATCGTACGGTGGGCAGGCGCGACCGTCTCCGTGGTGAAGGACTTCGCGCGGTCCCAGGCGGAGGCCCTCGAAGGAGCTGGCCGAGGCGCGCACGAGCTCGCGCCCGCGTTCGCGCGGGGGAGCGACGAAGCCGTGCTGCTCTCCTGGCGCGGCGACGACGATCTCCTGCTCGAAGGCAGGATCGACATCCGAGGAGGAGGGCGTCCCGCCCTCACGGGGAGACTGACGCGTCTCGGGAGCCCCGATCTCAGCCTCTCCGCTGCCATGAGCGGGGACGGGGAGCGGCACGGCCCCGAGTCGCTGGACTCCGACGGGCGGTTCGGGCCCTGGGCCCTCGCCCGAGGCCAGAACACCCTTCGCGTCACTGGCAGGACCGTCGGCGAGCGGGGGCTCTCGCTGACGATCGAGATCACCGAGGACAACGCCGAGGATCCGACCGAGATCCCGGCCGAGTAGGGCCGCATCGAGGATTCCTCCTGAATCACTCCGCGGCCTCTTGAGCCCGTCCGGGCCGCTTTGAGCACACGCGCAGGTTCCTTCCTCTATATCACATGACATCCACTCTCACGTGCCGGACGGCCGGCTGAGCCCGCCATCGTGGCACACGACTTGCATTTAGGGTGCGCACACGAGGTCTCTCGGGCGCGTGACCCGGAGGGGGTCGCGCGATTGAGAGGAACCGCCTTTCCCACGGGTGGTCCGGAGACGCCTCGGCGCGCGCGGGTCGAGAGGGTCTCGGGGGGTTGCACGATGCACGACATCCCACGCCATCTAACGCCGGACATGGAAGAGGCGCCGGACCCGATGCGAGGTTCCGCGAGCGCCCCGGCAAAGGCCGCGACCGGACGAGCGTGGTGGCGACCGGTGGTCGCCGCGGCGTTCGTCCTCGGTCTCGCCGTCCTGCAGATGGACTGGACCCACTGGGCGGCCGTCGGTCTCATGGGAGCGCTCGGACTCGCAACGGGCCTCTTTGCATTCCCGGTCGGGAAGAACACCTACGTCAGCTTCGGAGCGGCCGTCTTCATCGCCTCGACGGCGCTCTTCGGCCCGAGTGTCGGGGTTTGGGTCGCCGCGATGTCAACGGCCGCCGTCCAGCTCGTGTGCTTCCGGCACGACACGACGGTCGCGATGCGGGAGATGGGAGTACAGGTAGTGGCCGTGTTCGCCGCGGGGTGCGCGTACTCCTTCACGGGAGGGAAGCTCCTGACCGGCGGGATCACGTTCGCGGACTCAGCGCGATTCGCCTTGATGTTCGGAATCTACGGCGCGGCAAGTGTCCTCGTCCGGCGCGCCGCCGGGGGAGAGATGCGGAGGACCGTCGCGAGCTACCTCCGCTGGATGACCGGGCGCGGGGTAGTCGTCGAGCTCGCCATGCTTCCCCTCGCGCTCCTCCTCGCTGCGGCTTACATACCCGGAGAGCCGGCGACCTTCCCGCTGCTCGCGGTCGTGCTCATCGTGTCGAGCGCAGCCGGGAAGATGATGTGGGACACCAAGCAGTCGCTCGAGAAGAGCGTCACCGAGCTCAGGACACTGAACACGGTCGGGAAGGTGCTCTCCTCGACACTCAAGCTGAACGACCTGCTCGAGGAACTCGAGGAGAGCACGAGCTCCCTCTTCGCGGACTCCATGTGCTCGGTCTGCCTCTACCACGAGTCCACCGGCGAGGTCGAGTACAGGGTGAACATGAGCAGCTCGCGTCGACTGCCGCCGCGCCGGAGGAAGCCCGGCGACACGCTCATCGGCTGGGTCATCCGCGAGCGCGCGATGCTCCTCGTCGACGACCTGAGGAGTCACGACGGACAGACGCTCGACCCCTGGCTCGCGGAGCAGAACGAGCGGGCCGGCGTGGAGGCGGTCACGTGGCTCGGCGTGCCCCTCGTCTCGCGCGAACGGCTGGTCGGCGTGCTCACGATCCTGAGCTCGCGTCCGAAGGCGTTCGGGAAGGACGAGGTCGATCTTATCGTCACTCTCGGAAGTCAGGTCGCGAAGGCCATCGAGAACGCGAGCCTCTACGCGGGGCTCGAGCAGTCGCGCACGAACGTCGAGGAGTGGAACAAGGAGCTCGAGGAGAAGGTCGAGGAGCGCACGGCGGAACTCGAGGAGATGAAGGCGGAGCTGGAGGTCCTGAACCGCGAGCTCGAGGAGCGCGTCGAGGTCAGGACGAACGAGCTCCAGGAGATGGAGGCGCGCGTCGTCCAGTCGGGGAGGCTTGCTGCGGTCGGCGAGATGGCCGCGGGCGTAGCGCACGAGCTCAACAATCCGCTGGGAGGCATCCTCGGCTACGTCCAGTACGATCTCGAGAAGATACTCGGGAAGGACGGCTCGCCGCTGACGCCGGATGAGGTGGACAAGCTCGCAAAGCACCTGGTCTCGATCGAGAAGGCGTCGCAGCGATGTCGGGGCATCGTCCAGAGCCTCCTGACGTTCTCGCAGGCCTCGCAGTCAGCGTACTCCGAGATCAACCTCAACGACGTCCTGAGCGAGGCCCTTCGCGTCACCGGCAGGCAGCTGACCGCACGCGGCATTCGGCTCACGTCCGGGCTGGACACCTCGGAGCTCACCGTGCTGGGCGACCCGTACCAGCTGCGTCAGGTCTTCGCGAACCTCATCTTGAACGCGAGGGACGCGATGACGTCGGGCGATGCGCTGACCGTTCGCTCGATTCGGACGGAGGACGCCGACGGCACGACGAGCGCCGAGGCAATCTTCGAGGACACAGGGTGCGGGATCGCCGAGGAGAACCTCGTGCGCGTCTTCGAGCCGTTCTTCACGACGCGGCCGACCGGTGAGGGCACCGGACTGGGGCTCTCCGTGAGCTACGGCATCATCAAGGACCACGGGGGACAGATCGAGGTGGCGAGCCAGGTAGATAAGGGGACGATCTTCACCGTCCGCCTGCCGCTCGTTGAGTCGCGCGTTCAGCTGGAACCGGTCGGAGGAGCCAAGTGATTACCCCCGAACACCTGCATCACGAAGGCGAAGAGACCGAGGAGTGTCAGACTCCCAGACTCCTCATCGTCGACGATGAGGAGATCATGCGCGAGTTCCTGAAGGAAGTGCTCGGGGACGAGGGCTACGTCATCGATCTCGCGTGCTCCGGCACCGAGGCTGTGACGAAGATGACCGAGGGCAAGTACGATGTCGTGATCACTGACATCGTGATGCCCGAGCTCGACGGGCTCGGCGTGGTCGCGGCGGCCAAGCAGCTGCCGTACGAGGTCGCCGTGATCGTGATGACAGGATACGCTTCCATGGAGACCGCGGTCGAGTCGATGAAGCTCGGCGCCTCCGACTACATCACGAAGCCCTTCAACATCGATCAGATCCGAATCATCGTGTCCAACACGCTCGAGGCGCGCGCGCTCCGGAAGAGGGCGGCCGAGGGCGAGTTCTACAAGGAGCTGTCCCGGAAGGACGGCCTCACCGAGCTCTACAACCACAGGTTCTTCCACCAGCTCCTGGACACCGAGGTGTCGCGAGCCCAGCGCTACGGCAGGGTCGTGAGCCTTCTCATGATCGACATCGACGACTTCAAGCGGTACAACGACTCCCACGGGCACCCTGCGGGAGACCTCATCCTGAGGCGGCTGGCGCGGCTCGTGAAGCGCTCGTCGCGTAACTGCGACTTCGTCGCCAGGTACGGTGGCGAGGAGTTCGCCGTCATCGTCCCGGAGGTCAAGGCGGACGCGGCGCGGCGCATGGCGGAGCGGGTCAGGGCCCTCATCGACGAATCGGAATTCGAGGGGGAGGAGACCATGCCAGGCGGGCGGCTGACGATCTCGATCGGCGTCGCCACGTTCCCGGTTCAGGCGGGCAGCAAGAGCGAGCTCCTCGGGAACGCCGACAAGGCACTCTACGAGGCCAAGGCGAAGGGTAAGAACCGCGTCGTCGTCTTCGGCGAGGAGGCCGTGAACTAGGCACCGTCGATCCCGATCTCACGTACCCCCGGCCCGAGACGCTCGGTTCGCCGGGGGTCGTCTGTTGGGGGACGCGGTGGAGTCTCGATTCCCGGTCGGGTGGACGGCGACAGGTTCTGACGGCTTGACACCCCTCCGGGCCGTTGCTACGTTCACAACTGCTCTGTCAGGGACCCTTTCGGGAGGGAGAAGACGGAGAGCCTCCGAGCAGAAGACGAGAAGTGGATGGAGGTCGCCCTCGAGGAGGCGGCCCGGGCCCTCGACGAGGGTGAGGTCCCGGTCGGCGCGGTCGTCGTGATGGACGGGCGCGTCGTCGGGCGCGGACACAACCAGACGATCTCCCTCTGCGACCCGACCGCACACGCCGAGATCATCGCGATCGGTGCCGCGTGCCGCTCTCTGGGGGTGCCGCGCTTGACGGAGGGGGGCATCTACGTTACGATGGAGCCCTGTCCGATGTGCGCGGGCGCGATCGTCCAGGCGAGGCTCAAACGTCTCGTCTACGGCTGCGCCGACCCCAAGGCTGGCTACGCCGGTTCGCTCGGGAACATCGTCGACGACCCGGCGCTCAACCACAAGGCCGCGGTGACATCGGGCGTCTGCGCGGAGAAGTGCGCGGCTCTCGTCTCCGGGTTCTTCGAGGGCGCGCGCGCGCGGAGGACGCGCTAGCAGGCGGCACCGGACGACACGACCGCGGTGGGGTGACGGAGCTGGTCGATCGTGGCGGTCTCGAAAACCGTTGTACCCCTTGGGGTACCGTGGGTTCGAATCCCACCCCCACCGCCAGAACACCCGCGGAGAGGTGACTGAGTGGTCGAAGGTGCGCGACTGGAAATCGCGTGTAGGTGATGAGCCTACCGAGGGTTCGAATCCCTCCCTCTCCGCCAGCACAAGGAACGCATTCGTCACACCTCAGGATGGGGATGTAGCTCAGTTGGGAGAGCGCTGCCTTCGCAAGGCAGAGGTCGGCGGTTCGAGCCCGCTCATCTCCACCAGATTCCCTCGGGGCCCGCTCGCGTCCTGTGAGTCGGGCCCCGGGTGACAGAATCCCCGGAGGGTCTTTCGCTCTGGTGCGCTAGACGGGGAACTAGCGGTGCCCTGTGACCCGCAATCCGCTACAGCGGGGTCGAACATCCACACGAGGCCTTTCACCGTCGACAGCGAGCGCGGACAAGTAGCGTCGAAGGCCAGGTCCCGCGCAACCGAGTCCGGTGAAGCCGGTCAGGGCCGGGAGGCAGCAGCCGTAAGCCGGTTCCTCGGTGTGCCGCGGGGAAGCTTGGCTGGAGCCAACTGGCCGCGTGACCTTCGGTGGTGGGGGTCGACGTGGACGCGTGCCAGAGCGAAGTAACCTCCCGCCCCGAACCGACCGGGAGTTGCCGTGTCCTATCTCGTTCTCGCCAGGAAGTGGCGGCCTGAGTCCTTCGCGGACGTGGTCGGTCAGAAGCACGTCGTCCTCACACTCTCGGCGGCAGTTCGCGCCGAGCGCATCGCGCACGCCTACCTCTTCGCGGGCCCGCGCGGCGTGGGGAAGACGACGGTCGCCCGTATCCTCGCGAAGGCCCTCAACTGCGACAAGGGTCCGACCGACAAGCCTTGCGGCAAGTGCTCGTCGTGCGCGGAGATCGCGACGGGCAAGAGCCTTGACGTCATCGAGATCGACGGAGCGTCGAACAGGAAGATCGAGGACGCGCGCGGAATCAGGGAGACCGTTCAGTACGCCCCGCTCTCGGGGCGGATGAAAGTCTACATCATCGACGAAGCACACATGCTCACGCGAGAGGCGTTCAACGCACTCCTGAAGACGCTGGAGGAGCCGCCGCCGCACGTCGTCTTCGTCCTCGCCACGACGGAGCCCGGGAAGATCCCCGACACGATCGTCTCTCGATGTCAGCGGTTCGACTTCCACAGGATCGCCGCGTCCGAGATCGAGACCCGTCTGACGGAGATCTCGAAGGCGGAGGGCTTCAACATCGACGAGGATGCGATCAGGCTCGTGTCCGCCAGGGCCGACGGGAGCATGCGCGACGCGGAGAGTCTCCTCGACCAGCTGGTCTCGGTGGGGAAGGATGCAATCACGGTCGACGACGTGGCGAGCGTTCTTGGCATCCCCGACATCGATGTCTTCTTCGCGATCTCGGACGCCATCGCGCGCCACGACTCCGCGGCGACGCTCGGCGCGCTCGAGGTCGCGCTCGACTCCGGCTTCGACCCGCGGGATCTCATCGACGGAGTCGTCGACCACCTGAGGAACCTGCTCCTCGTTTCGACGGCTCCCTCACCCGAGCGTCTGGTAGGGAGGATAGCGGACTACCGAGCGCACGAGGGGGAGTCGAAGGCACTGACCGAGGACGAGCTTGTCAGGCTAACGAGAATCGGCGTGGACGCCCAGGCGGCGGCGAAGTGGACGACGCAGCCCGGACTCATCGTCGAACTTGCGCTCATCCGAATGGCGAAGCTCGCGCGGGCGATCGACCTCGAGGACGTGGTACGCGCGATCGAGACCGGTCCGCAGGCGGCTCCCGGCGCCGGAGGAGGCGCGGGTGCCAGCGGGAAGGGCGCCGGCGGCGGCCGCGGCGCGGCCAGGAAGTCCTCGTCAGCCCAGACGGGAGGATCCGCCGAGGGGCCGCGCGGCGGGAGAGAAGCGTCGTCCGGCGTGAAGCAGGGAAGGAGCGCCCCGTCCACGGGCGGAGCGGAGGCTCGGTCCGGAGCCGGGACGAGCGCGACGGCAACGGCGGCCGGGGCTCCGGCGCCGGTCGCGGACGTCGACGTCGAACTGTGGCCCGACGTCCTGGAGAGGATTCGGACAGTGAAACCCGCCCTCGCGGCGTTCCTGACCGAAGCCGTGGCGTCGACGCCCTGTGTCGGCGAGGTCTCTCTCCTCGTCCCGAACGGCTCCCGGTTTCACAGAGAGCAGCTCCAGGACCGCGGCAACATGAGACTCATGGAGCGCGCCGCGTGCGAGGTGTTCGGAGGGAGCGTCCGGCTCGGACTGATCTTCGGAGCTTCTCCCGTTCGCGAGAGCCAGGGCGCCGCAGCTCCGGCGTCACCTTCGATGTCCTCGCAGATTGTGGGGAGCGCACCGGCTCCCGCAGGCGACGATCCAGTGGTGCGGAAGGTGCTCGAGATCTTCGACGGCGAGATTACCTCGCGCGACAGCAAGGAGTAGCTGCCCGATGGCCAAGGGACTCTCGAAGATGATGAAGGAGGCGCAGAAGCTCGAGAAGCGCCTCACGGAGGTGAGGGAGAGCCTCCTCAGCATGGAGGTGGAGGGGAGCGCGGGCGGCGGAGCCGTGAAGATCCGGATGAACGGACAGAGGGACGTCGTGGCGGTGTCGATCTCGCAGGACGCGCTCGAGGGCGCGGACAACGAGATGCTTGAGGATCTGCTTCTCTCCGCGCTGCGCGACGCCAAGCAGAAGTCGGACGAGCTCGCCGCGAGCGAGATGGCCAAGGTCACAGGAATGGTCGCCCCTCCGGGGACGTTCTAGTCGCGGAAGGCAGTCCCCGATGGCTTCCCTGCCCCCTTCACTCGAACGGCTCATAGGTCTTCTGTCGAGGCTCCCGGGCATCGGACGGAAGTCAGCCACGAGGATCGCGCTCAGACTGCTCGACTCCTCCGAGGCCGAGAGCCGCGAGCTCGCGCGCTCGATCGTCGAGGCCTGCGAGAAGACCATCCGCTGTTCCACGTGCGGCGGCCTCACCGAAGAAGATCCGTGCGGCATCTGCACAGACGTTCGACGCGACCGGGGCCTCATCTGCGTCGTGGAGCGTTCGAGCGACATCCTGGCCCTCGAACGCACCGGGAGATACCGCGGGCGCTACCACGTTCTGGGCGGCCTCCTCTCTCCGCTCGACGGCGTCGGCCCGGAGAACCTCAGGATCGACACGCTCGTCGAGCGCGCGCGTGCCGGCGAACTGTCGGAGATCATCCTCGCGCTCAACCCCACGGCGGAAGGTGAGGCGACGTCGCTCTACATCGCGAAGCTGGTGACCCCCGCGGGAGTGCGAGTGACGCGGCTCGCGAGCGGACTCCCGGTCGGCGGCGATCTCGATCTCGCGGACGAGCTGACCCTCGGAACCGCGCTCGAGGAACGCCGCGACCTGTGAACGGGATCGGCTCCCGCGCTGACGCCGAACACACCTCAGTACGACACCCCCGACGATGCGCGACGGCTGATCGCGCGCGGTCGACGCCGGGTCGGCGCGCGGTCGGCGCCAAGCACCGGTCCTTTCCACTTGACCCCCCTCATGCAGGATGCTAACTTTTCTTTCTGGTTTGATTCGACGGTAGAGGTACTCCGGGCACTCGAGAAGGGGTCGTAATGTCAGAGCTGATGGAGATCAGGTGGCACGCCCGCGGAGGGCAGGGGGCGAAGACCGCCTCGCTCCTCCTAGCGGAGGCCGCCGCGATGGACGGGAAGTACAGCCAGGGTTTCCCGGACTACGGTCCGGAGCGGATGGGGGCGCCGATGCGTGGCTTCACGCGCATCAGCGAGGAGCCGATCCACCTGCACTGCGCGATCTACGCGCCGGAGATCGTCATCGTTCTTGACGACACGCTCCTGTCGGCGGTCGACGTGGCGGCTGGAACTCCCGAAGACGGCGTCATCATCGTGAACACCGTGAGGTCGGCGGCCGACGTGCGAAGCGAGATGGGCCTCAAGGGACGGAGCGTCCACACCGTCGACGCGACGGGCATCGCGATCGACGAGATCGGGCGGCCGATCCCGAACGCCCCCATGCTGGGGGCCCTCATCAGGGTCGCCGAGCTCCTGTCGCTCGACACGGTGATTGCGCAGATCGAGAAGAAGTTCTCCCACGGCTTCAGGCCGGAGGTGGTGGAGGGGAACGTGCGCGCGATTCACAGGGCACACGAGGAGGTGAGGGGGGAATGAGCGAGAAGACATGGACCGAGATTCCGATCGGCGGGGCCATTGAGGAAGCAGGAAACGCCGAGACGTACGAGACCGGATCGTGGAGGACCTACCGGCCGCTCTGGAACGAGGAGACCTGCATCCACTGCCTTCGCTGCTGGGTGGCGTGTCCGGACTCCTCGATCCTGCTCTCGGAAGGCAAGATGACAGGCATCGACCTCGAGCACTGCAAGGGGTGCGGCATCTGCGCATTCGAGTGTCCGGTCGATCCGAAAGCGATCGAGATGAAGCTCGAGACGGACGTGGAGAACGGCTGACCCAGCGAGAGACAGCCGGGATGGGGATTGCTCCCGCGTCCCGAGTCGGAAGGGAGACCGTTAGTGAGCAGACGACTGATACTGACGGGGAATGACGCGGCCGCCGAGGCGATGAGGCAGATCGACCCGGACGTCGTGGCCGCGTTCCCGATTACCCCGCAGACTGAGCTCATGCACAAGTTCGCGGAGCACGTCGCGGACGGAGAGGTGAAGGCCGAACTGGTGCTCGTCGAATCCGAGCACAGCGCCATGAGCGCGACGGTGGGGGCGGCGGCGGCCGGGGCGAGGTCGATGACGGCGACGTCGGCGAACGGCCTTGCGCTCATGTGGGAGATCGTGTACATCGCGGCGTCGTATCGGCTGCCGATCGTGATGCCGGTCGTGAACCGCGCGCTCTCTGGACCGATCAATATCCACTGCGACCACAGCGACACGATGGGATGCCGCGACACCGGGTGGATCCAGCTCTACTCCGAGAACGCGCAGGAGGTCTACGACAACGTCATCCAGGCGATCCGGATCGCGGAGTCGCCAGAGGTGCTCCTCCCGGTGATGGTGACGTTCGACGGCTTCATCATCAGCCACACGGCGGAGGTTCTGGAGGCGCTCGAGGACGACCCTGTGAGGAACTGGATTGGCGAGTACAAGCCGAAGTATACGCTGCTCGACACCGACAACCCGATGACCTTCGGTCCTCTCGACCTCCAGGATTACTACTTCGAACACAAGCGCCAGCAGATGGAGGCGATGCGCGCGGCGCCTGCGACCGTGAAGAAGATCGGGAAGCTCTACGGCGAGATGTCCGGGCGGCCGTACGACCTCATCGAGGGGTACCAGCTGGAAGACGCGGAGCTCGCGGTGGTCGCGCTCGGCTCGACGTGCGGGACGGCAAAGGTCGTCATCGACGAGCTTCGCGCAAAGGGGACGAAGGCGGGGCTCCTCAAGATCAGGTGCTTCCGGCCGTTCCCCGAGGCAGAGATCGCCGCGGCGCTCAAGGGCGCGAAGGCGATCGCCGTACTCGACCGCTCTGTGTCGTTCGGCGCCCCCGGTGGACCCGTTCACAAGGAGATCAAGGCGGCGCTCTTCGGTTCCGGTTCCTCCGCGGGCCTGGTGAACTACATCTACGGGCTCGGCGGTCGCGACATCTCGATGGAGCACATCCACGAGGCGTTCGCGGACCTCGAGACGGTCGCCGGTGAGGGAACTCCTGCCGACGCCATTCGGTTCCTTGGACTGAGGGAGTAAGAAAGGAAGAACCCGATGCCTGGCCTGAAACAGCTGGCACAGCGGCCCGAGCTCATGGCCGGAGGCCATCGCGCGTGCGCGGGATGTCTGCCTATGACGGCGATGCGTCAGACGCTCCTCACTGCGGGGAAGGACACGGTCTGCGGATGTGCGACAGGGTGCGTGGAGGTGGTGACGACGATCTACCCGTACACCGCGTGGAGGACGCCCTTCATTCACAGCGCGTTCGAGAACTCCGCCGCGACGATCTCGGGAGCCGAGGCGGCCTATCGCTCGCTCCGGAAGCAAGGGAGGGTGGACAAGGAGATCAACTTCATCGCGTTCGGCGGTGACGGCGGAACGTACGACATCGGGCTCCAGGCGCTCTCGGGAGCGATGGAGCGCGGTCACAACATGCTGTACATCTGCTACGACAACCAGGCCTACATGAACACGGGCATTCAGCGGTCGGGCGGCACGCCCAAGGGAACGGCGACCTCGACGACACCGGCGGGGAAGGTCGTCCCCGGGAAGAAGCAGTTCCCGAAGCCGCTGACGGAGATCATGATCGCGCACAACATCCCGTACGTGGCGCAGTGCACGCCGGGGTTCCCCAAGGACCTCTCCGACAAGGTCGAGAAGGCCCTCACGATCGAGGGCCCGGCGTTCATCAACATGCTCGCGCCCTGCACCCGTGGATGGCGGTATCCGATGGAAGAGTCGATGGAGGTCGCGCGGCTCGCGGTCGACACGTGCCTCTGGCCGATCTTCGAGGTCGAGCACGGCAAGATCCGCGTGACGCGGAAGCCGAAGGAGAAGGTGCCGATCGCCAAGTGGCTCGAGAACCAGGGACGGTTCCGCCACCTGTTCAAGGAAGAGAACAGGCACATCATCGACGAGATCCAGGAGGAAATCGACCGCTACTGGGAGCTGCTCCTGAAACGCGAGGAGCTCTCGCAGACGTAGGCGCCGAGGGGGACGCGCCGGGGCTCCGAGCTCCGCGCGGCGTGAGAAACGATGAACTGGCCGAACGGACTGACCGTCGCGCGCCTGGTCCTCGGACCGGTCATCCTCATGTGCATCATCTTCGGCGCCGAACGGCTCGCGTTCTACCTCTTCGTCGTCGCGATGATCACTGACCTCTATGACGGCTACCTCGCGCGCCGGTCGGGCAACGTCACCGAGTTCGGCAAACTGATGGATCCCCTGGCCGACAAGGTCCTGGTCTCCCTGGTCCTTGTCGGTTTTCTCGTTCTCGGTCTCCCTTACGTCCCGTTCTGGATGGTCGCGGCCATCGTCGGACGCGAGCTCCTCATTCTCGGGTTCCGGACGGGCGCGCTCAAGAGCCCCGAGGGCTTCGTGACGAGCAGGATCGCGAAGTGGAAGACGGCAGCGCAGATGGCCTGGCTCGCGTCGGTCCTGCTCTACGTGACGGTCCTCTCGCGGACAGGGGCGTCGCTCAAGGTCCCGGCGTCGCGGCCGGTGGAGGTCGTTCTGTGGGTCCTCGGCATCGTCGCGGTCGTGCTCACGATCGTGTCGGGCGCCGAGTACCTGCTGGAGATGCGAGGCGTGGCGCGTCAGCGGGCTGCTGCCGCGCAGGCGAACCCTGAGAAAAGGGGCTAGCGACGATGGGCAACGGCGCACCACAGCGTCTCTCTCCGATCGTACGCTTCATCGCGACCGGCGCGTTCCTGGGTTACGCTCCCGTTGCGCCGGGGACGGTCGGCGCGGCGGGATGCGCCGTCGTCCTCTGGTTCCTGGCTCCCGCGATCGGACCGGGCACCGCCCCGCTCGTGGTCTTCGTGCACGTCCTCTCGGTCCTGGCCCTCGTCGCCGTCTCCGTGTGGGCGTCCGGCGAGGCGGAACGGACGTTTGGGAAGGACGCCTCGCGAATCGTCATCGACGAGTGGGCGGGGTTCGTCATCGCCATCTTCTTCCTCCCCAAGACCCTGCTGGTCTACGCGGTAGCTTTTGTCGTCTTCCGGGCGATCGACATCCTGAAGCCGTACCCCGCACGGCGTGCCGAGTCGCTCCCGGGAGGATGGGGCATCGTGATGGACGACGTCATCGCCGGCATCTACACCAACCTCCTCGTGAGACTCATGCTCCTGGTGCAGGGCGGATAGCACACCGACCGACGCCCCGCGGAGAAACCCCCGTGAACGCAGAGATCATCACGATCGGCCGCGAGCTCCTCGACGGGAGTCTGGTCGACACGAACACCGCGTACGTCGGGTCGCGGCTGCGTGTCCTCGGCGCGACCGTGACGCGATCGACGAGCGTCCCGGACGACCCCCGGGCGATCGAGGAAGTGCTCGCGCGGGCCATGAACTCCGCGGACATCGTCATCACGACGGGCGGGCTCGGTCCGACGAGCGACGACCGCACCAAGCACGTCGTGGCCAGGCTCCTCGACCGACAGCTCGTGCTGGATGAGGAAGTTCTCGCGAGCGTGAGATCTCACTTCGAGTCGCAGGGGCTCGCGATGCCCGAGATCAACCTCTCGCAGGCGATGATCCCCGAGGGAGCGCGCGCAATCGACAACGCACTCGGGACCGCCCCCGGGCTTCTGCTCGAGCGCGGCGGCGTCATCCTCTTCGTCCTTCCGGGCGTCCCCGTAGAGATGAAGAGGATGGTCGAAACGTACGTGATCCCCTTCCTCGAGGGGCGCGGCCTCAAGCGCCTCGCCGAGGAGAGGCTCGTCCGGACAACCGGCGTGCCCGAGTCCGAGGTGGCCGAGCTCGTCGACCCGGTCGCGAAGCGGCTGGCGCGGACCGACGTGGCCTATCTGGCGTCGGCGACCGGCGTCGACGTCCTCCTCATCTGCCGCGGGGAGTCGGCCGCGCAGGCGCGCCGCACGGCCGACCGCGCGGCGGAGCGCGTCGCAGAGCTTCTGGGCGATGCGGTCTACGCGACGGGGGAGGATTCGCTCGAACAGGTGGTGGGGTATCTCCTCTCGATGGCGGGGAAGAGCCTCGCGGTCGCGGAGTCGTGCACCGGCGGGAGGCTCGGGTGGCGCCTCACGAGGGTATCGGGGAGCTCCGAGTACTTCGTCGGCGGCGTGATCTCGTACTCGAACGAGCTCAAGAAGAAGCTCCTGGGTGTCAAGACCGGCACCCTCAGGAAGCACGGCGCCGTCTCCGCGGAGGTCGCGGAGGAGATGGCGGACGGCGTCAGGGCCCGAACCAAGGCGGACTACGGCGTCGCGATCACCGGGACCGCCGGGCCGGGAGGGGGAACCCCCGAGAAGCCGGTCGGTCTCGTCCACATCGCCGTGTCTTGGGAACGGGGGAGCAGGGGCGAGCGCTATCAGTTCCGCGGCGGTCGCGACACCGTCCGCGAGCGCGCCGCGCAGGCCGCCCTCGACCTCCTCAGACGAGCCCTCATGAACCCCCGGGGGACCTGATGGCGGTGCGGACGTTCGTCGCTTTGGAGTTGTCCCGCCCCCTCAAAGAAGGCATACTCGACCTCGCCCAGCGCATGGAGGCGCGCGGAGTGCGCGCCAGCTGGGCGCGTGCGTCGACCCTGCATCTGACACTCAAGTTCCTCGGGGACGTCGAGGAGGAGAACCTGCCCGACGTATTCGAGGCGGTGGCGCGTGCGGCCGCCCGGGTGGCCCCGTTCTCGTTCGAGTCGAGGTCGCTCGGGGCGTTCCCGTCGCCGCGGCGAGCGGGGGTGCTCTGGGTGGGCGTCGAGGCACCGCAGGAACTGTGGGACCTCGCGAGGGGCGTCGAAGACGAACTGGCGGGCCTCGGGTTCCCGAGGGAGAAGCGGAGGTTCCGTCCGCACATCACGCTCGGCCGCGTCAGGAACCCCCGGGACGACGCTCCCGTGGAGGAGCTCCTGAGGACCCTCGAGGCGCCGGCTGAGACGGTGGAGGCCCGCGAGGTCTTCACGATGAGGAGCGAGCTCAGGCCGGGAGGGGCGGTCCACGAGGTCATCGCGATGGCCCGACTCGCCGGCGGACGCGCTCCCGGTGTGCACGCGGGAGACCAGACCCCTTGAAGACACCGACCCTTGACGGACGACATTCGCACGACCCCTGACTTCGGAGGAGACGATGGCTCAGGAGAAGGGTAAGACCAAGGCGCTGGATCTAGCTGTCTCCCAGATCGAGAAGCAGTTCGGCAAGGGCTCGATCATGAAGCTCGGCTCACAGGAGGTCGGCCAGGGCATCGAGGCGATCCCAACGGGGTCGCTCTCGCTCGACCAGGCGCTCGGAATCGGCGGCGTGCCGAGAGGCAGGGTGGTGGAGGTCTACGGCCCGGAGGCATCGGGCAAGACCACGCTGTCCCTCTCTATCGTCGCGAACGCGCAGAAGCTCGGAGGCGTCGCTGCGTTCATCGATGCGGAGCACGCGCTCGACCCCGGCTACGCGCGAGCGCTCGGGGTCGATACCGACAACCTCCTCATATCACAGCCCGACACTGGAGAGCAGGCGCTAGAGATCACCGAGATGCTCGTCCGGAGCGGTGCGGTCGACGTCATCGTCATCGACTCGGTCGCCGCGCTCGTTCCCCGCGCGGAGATCGAGGGCGAGATGGGCGACTCGCACGTGGGTCTCCAGGCGCGTCTGATGTCGCAGGCGCTCAGGAAGCTCGCGGGCTCGATCAGCCGGTCGAAGACCTGCGTCGTCTTCATCAACCAGATACGGATGAAGATCGGCGTGATGTTCGGGAACCCGGAGACGACCTCGGGCGGACGGGCACTCAAGTTCTACGCGAGCGTGCGGATCGACATCCGGAGGATCGGCGCCCTCAAGGTCGGCGACACCGCAGTCGGCAACCGGACCAAGGTGAAGGTCGTGAAGAACAAGGTGGCACCGCCGTTCAGGGCCGCCGAGTTCGACATCATCTACGGGAAGGGCATCTCGCTCGAGGGCGACCTCATCGACCTCGGTCTCGACAGCGGCGTCGTCAGCCAGAAGGGCACGTGGTTCAGCTACGGCGACATGCAGCTCGGACAGGGGCGCGAGAGGACGCGGGCTTTCCTCGAGGAGAACGAGGACGTCCGGGCCGAGCTCGAGAAGACCGTCAGGGAGTCGATCGGCCTGCCCCAGCCGGGCGAGGCAGCGGCGGAGGGTGTGGCCGAGCCGGAGCCTGCAGAGGAACCGAAGAAGGAGTCCAAGAAGGAGCCGGAGAAGGTGGCGACGGGCGGGAAGAAGCGCTAGTGTCAGGGCGCTCCCGCGCGGCGGCCCCGGGTCCCAAGCGAGGTGCCGGTGGGCGGACGGATCACGGCCATCGAGAGGGCCAGTGAGGGCTCGGCTCGCGTGGCCGTCTTCGTAGACGGCAGTCGTGCCTTCACGGTGTCCCAGGACGTTGCCGAGCGACTCGGTCTCGCCGTCGGGGTCGACCTCGGCGAGACCGAGATCGCCACGATCGAGTCGGACGACCGTGTGGGAAAGGCGCGCGACAAGGCGCTCCGCCTCCTCGCGGTGCGGGCGCGCTCGAGACGCGAGCTCACGGACCGCCTGACGCGCATCGGCCACGAGGCCGACGCCGTCGAGGCGGTCATCGCCGACCTCGAGGCGTCCGGACTCGTCGACGACGTGGCGTTCGCGAGGGCCTGGGCCGACGAGCGGGTGAGGCTCAAGCCATCCGGGAGAAGAAGGCTCGAGAGCGAGCTCATCGGCAAGGGCGTCCCGCGGGACGTGATCGCGAACGTCCTCGAGGAGATCTTCGAGGAGCACAGCGAGCTCGAGCTGGCCGTGAAGGCCGCGGCGAAGAGGACGCGCAGGTTCGTGGGAGGAGCCGTGCCCCCGAAGGAGCGCGCGAGGCTGCGCGCCTTCCTCCTGCGGCGCGGGTTCAGCCACGAGGTCGCGACAGCGGTCCTCAGGGGACTGCCGGACGATGACGACGGAGGGATGGATGACGTCGGCTGAGATCAGGAAGGCGTTCTACGACTACTTCGTCGAGCGCGGGCACGAGCTCGTGCCGAGCGCTCCGCTCGTCCCCAAGGACGACCCGACGCTCCTGTTCACGTCGGCAGGCATGGTCCCGTTCAAGTCGCACTACGTCGCCGAGAACCCGCCGTACCGCCGCGCGGTCTCCATCCAGCGGTGTTTGAGGCTCTCCGATCTCGAGGAGGTCGGCCGGAGCCCGTACCACATGACGTTCTTCGAGATGATGGGCAACTTCTCGTTCGGCGACTACTTCAAGAGAGAGACGCTCGAGTGGGGCTGGGACTTCCTGACGAACGTCGTCGGCCTTCCGGGGGACCGCCTTTGGGCGACCGTCCACACGGACGACGACGAGGCGGAGGACATCTGGCTCTCCTCGATCGGCCTCCCCGCCGAACGGGTCGTGAGGCTTGGCGACGAGGACAACTTCTGGGGACCCGCGGGGGACGCGGGCCCCTGCGGCCCGTGCTCCGAGGTCCACATGGACATGGGCGTCGAGAAGGGGTGCGGCCGCGAGGACTGCGTTCCCGGATGTGACTGCGACCGCTTCTTTGAGGTGTGTAACCACGTCTTCCCGCAGTTCCTTCAGAAGGTGGACACGACGCGGGTGCCCCTGGCCCGTCCCGGGATCGACATGGGGATGGGTCTGGAACGCCTCTGCTGCGTCGTCCAGAAGGTCGACAGCATCTACCAGACCGACCTCCTGAAACCGATCGTCGAGGCCGCGGCGGGCGAGGTCGAGGCGGCGACGGGCCAGCGTCCTCCGACCGATGAGCTCGGCGTCGGCCTCTCGGTCATCGTCGACCACGCCCGCGCCGCGACGTTCACGATCGCCGAGAACATCAACCCGTCGAACGAGTCGCAGGGCTACGTCGTCCGTCGGCTCATCCGACGGGCGGTTCGGCGTGGTCACGAGTTCGGCATCACCGAGCCGTTTCTCTACCGGCTCGCCGGTGTCGTCATCGAGAACCTCGGTGACGCGCACCCGCACATCGTGCAAAAGCGCGAGCACATCGCGCTCGTGATCAAGTCGGAGGAGGAGCGTTTCCACGAGACGCTCTCCGCCGGGTCCCAGCTCTTCGAGGGGATCCTGGAGCGCGCACGGGGCGCCGGATCGAAGGTGATCCCGGGCGACGAGGCCTTCCGGCTCTACGACACCTACGGGTTCCCGGTCGACCTCACGCGCGAGATGGCAGCGGAACACGGTCTCGATGTCGACATGCGCGGCTTCGAGTCCGCGATGGAGGAGCAGAAGGAGCGGGGGCGCCGCGCCTCGTCGTTCGGGAAGGGCGCCGGGACGCGCGAGTGGTCGGGCGAGGCGGGAGTGCGAGACGGTGGCGCCATCGTGGAGTCGCAGTTCGCGGGATACGATCTCGTGGCCGAGGACGCTGCTGGAACGGAACTCGCCGACGGCGGGTCCTACTCCGAGCCCATGAAGGCGACGGTCGTGCGCGTGAGGCCTGCGGCGAAGGACGGCCGCGTAGAGTTCACGCTCGACCGGACGCCGTTCTACGCCGAGGCGGGCGGGCAGGTCGCCGACACGGGGACCGTCGACGGCGACGGTGTCACGGTGGCCATCGTGAACGTCTACGTCGAGGACGGGCACTCCGTGCACGTCGGACGACCCGAGGGCGGCGAGATCCGGCCCAGCATGACCGTCGAGGCCCGCGTCGACCTTGCGCTCCGGAGGCGGACCGAGAAGAACCACACCGCGACGCACCTCCTGCAAGCGGCCCTGAGGCAGTTCGTGGGCGACCACGTCCACCAGTCGGGATCCTGGGTCGGTCCGGAGCGGCTGCGCTTCGACTTCACCCACTTTTCAGAGCTCAACAACGACGCCCTCCACGCGATCGAGGACCGCGTGAACGCGTGGATTCGTGCCGACGTTCCCATCTGTCCGGAGTGGACGGCGCTCGACGACGCGCTCTCACGCGGGGCCATGGCCCTCTTCGACGAAAAGTACGACGAGGAGGTCCGGGCCGTCTCGATCCCGGGTGTGAGCCTGGAGCTCTGCGGCGGGACGCACGTCCGAAGGACCGGGGAGATCGGCCTGTTCACCATCGTCTCCGAGGGGAGCGTGGCCGCGGGAGTCCGGAGGATCGAGGCGGTCACCGGAGCCGGGGCGCTCGCGCGGGCCCGCGGACACGCGGAACTCGTGCGGGATGCGGCTGGGGTCCTCAAGTGCACGCCGGAGGATCTCACCGGCCGGGCCCGCGCGCTTCAGGAGGAGCACTCCAGGCTCCGGAAGGACCTCTCGAAGGAACGGCAGAGGTCCGCGGGGGAGACGATCGGGGCGCTCGCGGAGACCGCTCGTGACGTCGGCGGCGTGCGGGTCGTCTCCGCGCGCACCGAGGCCGCGGACGTCGCCGATCTCAGGACGCAGTCCGACCGGCTGCGCGACGGGCTCGGGAGCGGCGTCGGCGTCCTCGGGGCAGCGATCGACGGGAGGAACACCGTCATCGCGGTCGTGAGTCAGGATCTGGTCGACGGAGGCCGCGTGAAGGCCGGCGACGTCGTCCGAGAGGTGGCACAGCTCATGGGCGGGAAGGGCGGCGGCAAACCCCACCTCGCGCAGGGTGGGGGAGGCGACCCCGAGGGATTGGACGGCGCACTCGAGGCGGTCTACGACATCGTGGCGAAGCTCCTGCCGCAGGGATAGAGCGAACGCGCCGGACGAAGAGGGGGTTTGGAGTGACGGTTCCACCCGGGCCGGTGTTGAGCTCGATCACGAACGCCATCGAGGACAAGGGCGCGCTCTACCTGGTTCTTCTCGATCCCGACAGGCTCAAGCCGGCCGAGAACGTCCGGCTCGCGGAGATCTCCGCCGGGGCCGGGGTCGACGTCCTCCTCGTCGGAGGCAGTCTCTCTCTCGCTCCGCGCTGCTCGGAGACGATCGCAGCGATCAAGCGTGTGGTCGACATCCCCGTCGTGATATTCCCCGGCAACGTCGCGTTCGTCGCGCCGGAGGCCGACGCCATACTCTTCCTGTCGCTCGTGAGCGGCAGGAACCCGCAGTTCCTGATCGGGGAGCACGTGATAGGGGCGCCGATCCTCAAGGCCGCCGGAGTGGAGCCGATCCCGACCGCCTACATGCTGGTCGAGGGAGGCCGCACGACGTCGGTCGAGTTCATGAGCGCGACGAGGGCCATCCCGAGGAACAAGCCGGACATCGCGATGGCTCACGCCCTCGCCGGGCAGTACCTCGGCATGAGGATCGCGTTCTTCGATGGAGGAAGCGGAGCGGACGCGCCGGTCCCCGAGGAGATCGTCGCGGCCGTCGCTGGGTACGTCGACATTCCGGTGATGGTCGGCGGCGGGATCAGGACGCCCGAAGCGGCGGCGAAGATCGTGGGCGCCGGGGCGAAACTGCTCGTGACGGGAGACGTGGTCGAGAGAACGCGAGACGCCGGGCTCGTGAAGGAGATGGCGGACGCCGTGCACGGTCGCTAGGCGGCGCGGCGTGGCGCGCGTCCGAACCTCATCGTTCGAAAGGCGGGTGATCGCATCAAGGCACTGGTTCTGGCCGGAGGGAAGGGAACGCGGCTGCGTCCGATCACGCACACGAGCGCGAAGCAGCTCGTTCCCATCGCGAACAAGCCCATCCTCTTCTACGGCCTCGAGGCGATCCGGGACGCCGGGATCGTCGACGTCGGGATCATCGTCGGCGACACGCACCGGGAGATCGAGGAGGCCGTCGGAGACGGCTCCCGCTTCGGGCTCAAGGTCACCTACATCCAGCAGGACGAGCCACTCGGGCTGGCCCACGCCGTCAAGATCGCCGGCGACTACATGGGGAAGGAACCCTTCGTCATGTACCTCGGCGACAACCTCATCACGGGCGGCATATCCGGGTTCGTCGGGGAGTTCCAGAAGAACAAGCCCAACTCTCAGATCCTCCTTGCGAAGGTCGATAACCCGGGTGAGTTCGGCGTCGCCGAGCTGTCCGAGGGGCGCGTCGTCCGACTCGAGGAGAAACCGGAGCACCCCAAGTCGAACCTCGCGCTCGTCGGGGTCTACATGTTCGACGCGGCGGTCTTCGAGGCGGTCAACAGCATCGAGCCGTCGTGGCGGAACGAGCTCGAGATCACAGACGCCATCCAGCATCTGATCGACACCGGCAAGGACGTCCGTGCGCACGAGGTGACCGGGTGGTGGAAGGACACGGGCAAGCTCGACGACATCCTCGAGGCCAACCGCCTCATCCTCCAGACGCTCAAACGGGACGTCAAGGGGAGCATCGACGCGGCGTCCCGGATCGACGGGAACGTCGTGATCGAGGAGGGCGCGGTCGTCGAGGGGAGCGTGCTCCGGGGACCTCTCGTCGTCGGACGGGGCAGCCGCGTCGTGAAGTCCTACGTCGGCCCGTTCACTTCGATCTACTTCGACGTGACGATCCAGAACTCGGAGATCGAACACAGCATCGTCCTCGAGCGCTCGCGCATCGTCAACCTCGGGGCCCGGATGGAGCGGAGTCTCGTCGGAAAGGACGTCGAGATAGTCAAATGCGCGACGATGCCCGTGGCGTACAGGTTCATGGTGGGAGACGCGAGCAGGATCGAGGTCCCCTAGCAGGCGTGGAGGTGGTCGGACGATGAAGAAGATCCTCGTCACCGGGGCGCGCGGGATGCTCGGGACGGAACTCGTGCCGGTCCTGCGAGGGTCGGCGGAGGTGGTCGGCGTCGACGTCGAGGACTTCGACATCACGGACGCCGACGAGACGCGCGCCGCGATCGACAGTGTGTCGCCGGACGTCGTGGTCAACTGCGCGGGATACACCGACGTGGACGGGGCCGAGACCGAGCGCGAGCTCGCGTTCGCGATCAACGCGACGGGTGCCGGGAACGTCGCGAGCGGAGCGGCCGCCGCCGGGGCGCGGGTGCTTCAAATCGGGACGGACTACGTCTTCGACGGGAGCAAGAAAGAGCCGTACCTCGAGGCCGACGAGCCTGCTCCTCTCAACGTGTACGGCGAAACCAAACTCGCCGGGGAGAGGGAGGTCGCGAAGGCGACGGCCGACCATCTCATCGTGAGGACGTCCTGGCTGTACGGCAGCGCAGGCCGGAACTTCGTCGAGACCATCCTGTCGCTCGCAGAGCGGGAGGACACACTGAGGGTGGTGGTGGACCAGGTAGGGACGCCCACGTTCGCGCGCGACCTCGCCGTGATCCTGAAGGAGCTCGCCGCGAGCGGCGCCACCGGCGTCGTGAACGCGACGAACTCGGGGAGCTGCTCCTGGTTCGGGTTCGCCCGCGCGATCCTCGAGCTAGCCGGGAGGGACGGGGTGAGCGTGCTCCCCGTCGCCAGCTCGGCGTTCCCGCGGCCGGCGCGGAGGCCGACGAACTCGCTCCTCGACCTCGGGCGACTGGTGTCGCTCGTCGGGTGGGAGCCGCGGCCCTGGCGCGAAGCGCTGACCGAGTACATCGCCGAGAGACAGACGGGCGAAAGGTAGGAGAGATGGCGAACACGAACATCGACGCAGAGGCCGTCGCCGAGAGGATCCTCCTGGCGTCTGCCGACGCGCTCCGCATTGCAGCCGAGACGCTCCCGCCCCTCGTGGCGCGCGCGGCCGACCTGGTCACCGCGGCGCTGGCTGCCGGGTCGAAGGTGCTCCTCTGCGGGAACGGCGGCAGCGCGGCAGACGCGCAACACATCGCCGCCGAGCTCGCCGGCAGGCTCAAGCGCGACCGGAAGGGACTTCCGGCGCTCGCCCTCACGGTGAACGCCTCGGTGATGACGGCGCTGTCGAACGACTACGGATACGACATGGTCTTCGCGCGGCAGGTCGAGGCGATCGGTTCCGCCGGCGACGTCCTCGTGGCCATCTCGACGAGCGGCGCGTCGCCGAACATCGTGAACGCTCTCAGGGAAGCGAAGTCGCGCGATCTGGTGACCATCGGGCTCATGGGGCCCGGCGGCGCTCCGATGGAGGAGTTCTGCGACGTGGCCGTGCGCGCGCCGGGGAGCGACACGCAGCGCATCCAGGAGGCGCACATCGCGATCGGTCACGCGATCTGCGAGGTGGCGGAGCTCGCGCTCTTCGGCGACTGACGTTCTCGACGACCAGATGTCTCTGCGACACACGGGAGGAGACGCGAACTTGGATCCAATCATCATCGGCATCGGTGGCGGCACGGGGTCCGGGAAGACGACCGTCGCGAAGGAGGTGCTCAAACACTTCCCGCAGGAGAGCGTCGTGATCGTGCACCACGACTCCTACTACATCGACAGGAGCCCCCTCCCGCCGGAGGAGCGTGAGCGCATCAACTACGATCATCCCGACTCCTTCGACAACTCGCTCCTCATCGAGCACCTGAGCCAGCTCAAGTCCGGGAAGCCGATCGAGAAGCCGATCTACGATTTCGAGACTCACACGAGGCTCGTGGAGACGATCACCGTGCGACCGGCGAGGATCATCCTCCTCGAGGGAATCCTCGTCCTGGCCGAGACGGACCTTCGCGAGATCATGGACATCCGGCTCTTCGTCGACACCGACGCGGACGAGCGATTCATCCGCCGCCTCAAGCGCGACATCGGGCAGCGGGGGAGGAACGTCGACCAGGTGATCGAACAGTACCTCGCGACCGTTCGCCCCATGCACCTCCAGTTCGTCGAGCCGAGCAAACGGTACGCCGACGTCATCATCCCCGAGGGCGGACTGAACGTCGTGGCGGTCGACCTCATCGTCACGAAGGTCCGCGACATACTGGCGCGTCACGACGAGCACGCGTACTAGCGCAGCCAGGAAGGGAACCCGAGGCATGTTGAGGAAGCTCATCACGACGATGCGTCCCGATCAGTGGACGAAGAACCTCGTCCTCTTCGCCGGCCTCGTCTTCGCCGGCGGGATCGGCGACCCCGCGCTCGTGAGGCTCGCGGTCCAGGGGTTCTTCGTCTTCTGCCTCCTCTCGAGCGCGAGCTACATCCTGAACGACCTCATCGACGTGCAGCGCGACCGGGAGCATCCGGAGAAGAAGAAGAGACCGCTCGCCTCGGGTGAGCTCTCGGTCGGGGTGGCGGCGACCGCCGCCTCCGTGATGGCGCTGGCGGCGCTCTTCTGGGCCTTCCGGCTCTACCCCGTCTTCGCGCACGCCGCTGCCGCGTACCTGGCGCTCAACATCCTCTACAGCGTAGCGCTCAGGAGGATGGTCATCCTCGACGTGATGGCCATCGCGATCGGGTTCGTCCTCCGAGCGGTCGGGAGCGTGGAGGTCCTCCGGGGGGCGGCGCCCGGCACCGAGCTGTCGCCGTGGCTCCTCGTCTGTACCTTCTTCCTCGCGCTCTTCCTGGGACTCGGCAAGAGGCGTCACGAGGTGATGCTCCTCGGCGAGGCAGCCGCCGCGCACCGCCCGGCGCTTCGCGCCTACCCGCCGATGCTCGTGGACTCGTTCATCGGGGTCGTCACGGCCTCGACCGTGGTGTCGTACGCGATCTACGCCATCTGGCCGGGTACCGTCGAGAAGGTCGGAAGCGCGAACCTCGTCTACACCGTGCCGTTCGTCGTGTACGGAGTGCTCAGGTATCTCTACCTCATCTACACGACGCCCGCGGGCGGCGGGAAGCCGTCCCGCGCCTTGGTGACGGACGCGCCTCTGGCGATCAACATCCTGCTCTGGGTCGTAGCAGTCGTGGCAGTGATCTACACATGATCGCCTGGAGGGGCGCTCGAGGGCGTGAGCGAGCATGATCGGCCGTTCGGGCGCCGTCCTCCGGGGCGGCGCTCTGTCGGAGAGGGGAGGCAGCATGGCGAGCGTGCGGGTGGAAGCGCACGCGAAGGTGAACCTCGGGCTCGAGGTCGTGCGTCGGAGGACCGACGGATACCACGACATCGATACCATCTTCCAGACGATCTCCCTCAGTGACACGCTCGAGGTGGCCCCCGGCGCGACCGTCGCGGACGACCCGACCCTGGAGGTGAAGGGGCTGCCCGTACCGCTCGACGCCGCGAACCTCGCCGTGCTCGCGGCGCGCGCCGTCATGAAGGAGACCGGGTGCGCCGCCCCCGCTCTGAGGCTCACGAAGCGGATCCCGGTCGCCGCCGGGCTGGGCGGCGGAAGCGCCGACGCCGCCGCCGTGCTCGTCGGCATGAACGAGCTCTTCGGCCTCGGGCTCGACGAGGCGGCCCTGGCGGACCTCGCCATCGGGATCGGCTCTGACGTCCCGTTCCTCGTGCGTGGCGGGACCGCGAGGGGGCGAGGGAGGGGGGAGCTCCTCGAGCCTCTCCCCGCCGTCTCAGGGCTCGCGTTCGTCCTCGTCACGCCGGATTTCGAGGTACGGGCCGCAGAGGCGTATCGGAGGGCCAGAATCGGGTTGACAGGTACGGGGTCCTTCACTAGACTCAATTGTTCAGCTATCCAGAATGGCGATTTCCGTGCTCTCGCCAGAGGACTCGGGAACGATCTGGAGGCTGGAGTTGTATCGTCCTATCCGGAAGTCGGACGAGTGAAGGCCCGCCTCATCGAGCTGGGTGTTCTCGCTGCTGTCATGTGCGGGAGCGGGCCGACCGTCCTTGGTGTGACGACACGCGAGGAGGACGCCACAGGAATCGCGTCGCGCCTCGAGGGGCGCGGCTGGCAGGTCCATGTCGCAGAGCCGATCGACACCGGGTGCACGATCGTCAGTTAGAGATCGTATCCCTGAGACGTTCCCGCGCAGGCGGCGGAACCCGGACCGATCCAGTCCCTTTTTCCAGGCAAAGGGCGGTGAGACGAATGGAGATCACTGAGGTCAGGCTGACGCTGCGTCACGAGGAGAGGCTCAAAGCGTTTGTCAGCATCACGTTCGACAACGCCTTCGTAGTTCGAGGCCTCAAGGTCATCGAGGGAAACACCGGCCTCTTCGTGGCCATGCCGAGCCGCCGGAGGAAGGACGGTGAGTTCCGGGACATAGCGCACCCGATCAACAACGAGACGAGGGAGATGATCGAGCAGGCGGTGATCAACGAGTACAACCGCCAGCTCGCCCAGGAGGGTGCCGAAGGAACCGAGCAGCGACCGCTTTCTGAACAAGAGCTGGTCCACGTGGACGAGTTTTCCGACTAGGGAGGAGGTCGCTGGGGCGTCGTCAAGTGGCAAGACACGGGACTTTGGATCCCGCATCGGAGGTTCGAATCCTCCCGCCCCAGCCAGGCCGCCTGCTGGGGCGGTGGAGTGAATCGGCGCGATAGGCCGCGGTCCGCGGGAGGCAGTCGATGCCAAATCAGCTAGGACTGTTCACCGGGAACTCGAACAGGAAGCTTGCGGAGGAGATCGCGGGCTACCTCGACATGAGGCTCGGGGAGGCGAGCGTTACCCAGTTCAGCGACGGCGAGATCCGGGTGAGCATCTCGGAGAACGTCCGCGGCGTGGACGCGTTCCTCATCCAGTCGACCGCGCCGCCGGCCGATAACCTGCTCGAGCTTCTGATCATGATCGACGCGATGAAGCGAGCATCGGCCCAGCGGATCACGGCCGTACTTCCGTACTTCGGCTACGCCAGGCAGGACAGGAAGGACAGGCCGCGCGTCCCCATCACGGCCAAGCTCGTCGCGAACCTCCTGACGGCGGCCGGCGCTGAGAGGGTCCTCACGATGGACCTCCACGCGCCGCAGATCCAGGGGTTCTTCGACATCCCCCTCGACCACATCTACGCGGCGCCGATTCTCCTTCGGTACTTCGACCAGCACGCGTCGGACGAGCTCGTGGTGATGGCGCCGGACACGGGGAGCATCAAGATGGCGCGCGCCTTCGCGAAGCGTCTCGGGGGGTCCCTAGGATTCGTCGACAAGCGGAGGCCGAAGCCGGACGCCGCCGAGGTGATGAACGTCGTCGGCGACGTCGAGGGCAAGCACGTCGTGATGGTCGATGACATCATCAACACGGCGAACTCGATGATCCAGGCCGCCGCGGCCATCAGGAAGCTGGGAGCGAAGAAGATCACAGCGGGCGCTACGCACGCGCTCTTCTCGGAGGGGGCTCTCGAGAGGCTCGCCGAGTCGGAGATAGAGGAGATCGTCATAACCAACACGCTTCCCCACGACGATCTTGAGGGGAGCCGCGTCAAGGTGCTGTCTGTCGCGGAGCTCCTCGGGGAGGCGATCGAGCGGATACACGAGGAGAAGTCGGTGAGTTCCCTCTTCGTCTAGGAGAGGAACGGGTCCCGGGCGCTCGCGACCGGGGCCGGAGTCCTGAACGGAATAACCCGGAGAGACACGAATGGCCACGGTGAAGCTGCAGGGGCAGACACGGAGCGAGAGGGGCAAGCAGGCGGCAAAGCGGGTCCGGGCGAAGGGCCGGATCCCGGCCGTCCTCTACGGCGAGGAGCAGGAGAACGTCCCGCTCTCGATCGACGCGCACGACCTCAGAGTGGCGCTCTCGACGCCGTCGGGAAGAAACGTCATCATCCAGCTCGGCATGGACGGGGGTGACGAGGTCACCAGAGCGGTCATCAGGGAGATGGACCGCGACCCGGTGACGAGGGAGATCGTCCACGTCGACCTCCAGCGCATTTCGGAGAACAAGCCGGTCATCATGCACGTGCCTCTCACGCTCTCGGGCGAGTCCCTGGCGGTGAAGGAAGGGCGCGGCATCCTGGACCACACGATGCGCGAGCTCGAGGTCAAGTGCCTGCCGAAGGACATCCCGGAGCGTATCGAGGTGGACATCTCCGGACTAGAGGTGAAGCACGCGATCCACGTGAGGGACATCGAGGTCGCCGACGTCGAGATCCTCGATCACCCGGACCGACCTGTCGTCGAGATCCTTCAGCCGACGATCTACGCCGAGGAGGTCGAGGCCGAGGAGGCCGCGGCCGAGGAGGCGGAGGAGGGCGCCGAGCCTGCCGAGGGCGAGGAGGGAGCGCCTGCCGCGGAGGAGAGCAAGGAAGAGAAGAGCAAGGATTAGTGAAGATCGTCGCGGGACTCGGGAACCCGGGAAGAGAGTACGAGGGGACCCGGCACAACGCTGGATTCGTTGTCGTCGACCGGCTGGCACGCGAGCACCGCATCAGGCTCGGCGCCGGCCGCGGCGACTTTCTGACCGGGTCGGGCAGGATCGGAGGAACGCAGGTCACCCTCATGGTCCCGCTCACGTTCATGAACCTGAGCGGGAGGGCCGTGGCCGAGATACTCGAGGCCAAAGACGCCGCTCCCGGCGAGCTTCTCGTGATCTGCGATGACGTCTGGCTCGAACTCGGCCAGCTCCGGATCAGACGCCGCGGCGGCGACGGCGGGCACAACGGGCTCGCTTCCGTGATCGAGTGCCTCGACACGGAGGACTTCCCGAGGCTCAGGCTCGGCGTCGGGATGCCGGAGGCCGACATCGACATGGCCGACTTCGTGCTCGACAGGTTCCTCACCGAGGAACTTCCCGTGGTGGAGACGATGGTCGAGGAGGCCGCCCGCGCGGTCGAGGGAATCCTCCGGGACGGCATAGACAGAACGATGAACGTCGTGAATCGGAAGGCGGTCCGTGAGGTTCCGCCGGACTCCGAGGAGGCTTGAATGAGCGCGATAACGGCTCCGCTCGTCGCCAGCCTGGTGGGTCTTCTCTTCGTGGTCTTCCTCGTGATCGAGGTCCTGAGGAAGAGCCCGGGCAATGAGCTGATGGACCGCCTGTCGCGCGCCGTCCAGACGGGAGCGCGTGCCTTCCTGAAGCGGGAGTATTCGACGGTCGCCGTCGTCGTCGCAGTCGTGGCGCTGGCGATCGCGCTCGCTCCGCTTCTCGCCGGCAACCCGAACCTCCCGCTCGGCTGGCGTACGTCCGTCGCGTTCATCATCGGGGCCGTGGTCTCGGCGATAGCGGGCTACGTCGGCATGAGCATAGCCACGCGCGCGAACTCCCGGACCACTCAGGCCGCCGTCGACGGAGGAGTCAGGGGCGCGCTCGGCGTGGCCGTCTCAGCCGGCGCCGTCATGGGCATGAGCGTGGCGAGCCTCGCTCTCCTCGGTCTCGTGGCCGTCTACTGGATATTCCGCGAGCCCGCGATCGTGAACGGTTACGCAATGGGCGCGAGCCTCGTCGCTCTCTTCGCGCGGACCGGAGGTGGCCTCTTCACGAAGGGCGCCGACATGGCCGCCGATCTCGTCGGGAAGGTCGAGGCGAACATCCCCGAGGACGATCCGAGGAACCCGGCTGTCATCGCGGACAACGTGGGCGACAATGTGGGCGACGTCGCCGGACTCGGCGCCGACCTGCTCGAGTCGTACGTCGAGTCGATCATAGCGAGCATGGCGCTCGCGGTGGCGCTCCTCGGCTTCGGGCACGTGGCGGCCGAGAGACTCGTCCAGCTCCCGCTGTTCATCGCTTCGGCGGGCATCATCGCGTCGATCCTGGGCATCCTCTTCGTCAAGGCGGTAGGGAGGAGGAACCCCCAGGCGGCGCTCATGGGCGGAACGTACGTCGCCGCCGTCCTGACGGCCGTGGCCAGCTGGTTCATCATTCGGAACCTCGGGACGTCGTTCACGTTCGGCGAGAAGACCTACTCCGTGATGGGGCCGTTCTACGCGACGGTCGCCGGCATCGCGTCAGGCGTCATCGTGGGCTTCGTGAGCGAGTTCTTTACGTCCGGCAAGTACAGGCCGGTCAGGAACCTCGCGGAATCCTCGCAGATGGGTCCGGCGATCACGGTGACGAGTGGTACCGCCGTCGGCATGGCGAGCACGGCGGTGCCCGTCGTCGTCATAGGTTTTGCGGTCGTCATCGCGCACCACTTCTCGGGGATGTATGGAGTGGCTATGGCGGCGTTCGGGATGCTCGCGACGACGGGGATGGTGGTGGCGGTCGACTCGTACGGCCCGGTGGCGGACAACGCGGGCGGGATTGCCGAGATGGCGAAGCTCGATCCGTCAGTGAGGAAGATCACCGACAACCTCGACGCGGTCGGGAACACTACGGCTGCGATCGGGAAGGGCTTCGCGATCGGTTCCGCGGCGTTCGCGGCGATCGGACTCCTCACGGCGTACATGGTCTCGGCCGGGATCAAGCATGCCGACATCGCGGACCCGAAGGTCATGGCCGGGCTCCTCGTCGGGGGCATGCTCCCGTTCTACTTCTCGTCGATGCTCTTCGGCGCGGTCTCGAAGGTCGCGTTCAAGATGATCGACGAGGTGAGGCGCCAGTTCCGGGAGATTCCCGGACTCCTGAAGGGTGAGGTCATGCCCGACTCCGCGACGTGCGTGGATATCAGCACGCGCGGAGCCATCGCCGGCATGCTGGGACCGGGAGTCCTCGCGATCCTCGTGCCGGTCGCCGTCGGATTCTACGATCCGAAGGCGCTCGCTGGTCTCCTCGTGGGCGCTGTCGTCACGGGCGTCGTGCTCGGCATCCAGATGGCCAACTCCGGCGGCGCTATGGACAACGCGAAGAAGTACATCGAGGACGGGAACTTCGGCGGCAAGGGCTCGGAGGCGCACAAGGCCTCGGTCGTCGGGGACACGGTCGGCGACCCGCTGAAGGACACGGTGGGCCCGTCGATCAATATCCTGATCAAGCTCATGTCGGTCATCGCGCTCGTCCTGGCGCCGCTCTTCGTGAAGTAGGGGTGACCGGGCCGCGACGGGCCCCCGACAGGCGACCGACGACCTCAGCTGGATGGAGCAGCCGTGTCGCTCGAGCTGGGCATCATCGGACTTCCGAACGTGGGGAAGTCGACGCTCTTCAACGCGCTTGCGGGAACGAGCGTGCCCAGCGAGAACTACGCATTCTGCACCGTCGACGCGAACGTCGGCGTCGTCCCGGTGCCGGACGAGCGGCTGACGAAGCTGGGGACGCTCCTCGAACCGGAGGAGCTCACCCCTACGACGATCCGGTTCGTCGACATCGCCGGGCTCGTGAAGGGCGCGAGCCACGGTGAGGGGCTCGGGAACAAGTTCCTCGCCAACATCAGGGACGTCGACGCGGTCGTGCAGGTCGTCAGGTGTTTCGAGGACTCGTCGGTGAGCCACGTCGAGGGCAGCGTCGACCCCGAGCGGGACCTCGGCATCATCGACACGGAGCTCAAGTTCGCCGACCTCGAGACGGTCGGCAGGAACCTCGAGAAGAAGAGGAAGGACCTCCAGAGGGGGGACAAGGAGGCGGCCCCGACGGTGGCGGCTCTCGAGAAGGCGCTCGAGGGGCTCGACGCCGGAGCGAACGTGAGGGCGCTCGAGCTGTCCGAAGCCGAGGCCGCGATCCTCGATTCGTACGGCCTCCTGACCGCGAAGGACGTCCTCTACGTCGCGAACATCGCGGAGGCCGACGCGGGAGGCGGGGAGGAAGGCTGGGTCGAACGGATCGCGAAGGCGACGGGCGACCCGTCGTGGAAGGTCCTGCCGCTCGCGGCCTCGCTCGAGGCCGAGCTCGTCGGGCTCGACGAGAGCGACCGGAGGGAGTTCCTCGCGGGTCTCTCGATCCCCGAGGCGGGACTCGAGCGGCTCGTGAAAGCAGGCTACAGGCTTCTGGAGCTCGTCTCCTTCTTCACGATCAAGGGGACCGAGGTCAGGGCTTGGACGGTTCCGAGAGGGACGCCGGTGTCGGAGGCGGCGGGGAAGATCCACTCCGACATGGAGACAGGGTTCATCAAGGCGGAGGTCGTCACGTTCGACGACCTCGTAGACGGCGGTTCCATGCACGGGGCCCGTGACGTGGGCCACGTGAGGACGGAAGGGAGAGACTACGTCGTCCAGGACGGAGACGTGGTTCTCGTCCACTTCCACTAGCAGGAGAAGTGTTCGCTGGAGGGCAGTCCGGCCGCTTGGGGCGGCAGGATCTCCTCACCCCGCCTGCGTGGCGGGGTCGCAACGAAGACCGAGAGGAGGACTTCGAGAGATGGCGAGGAACTACGAGGCCACGTTCATATTCAGCAGTGCCCTCGACGACGAGGCGCTCGAGCGCGAGATGACGACCGTCGGCGAGATCGTGGCGCGCGAGGGTGGCACCGTCAAGGAGTGGGACAAGTGGGGGAGGCGCCGGCTGGCCTATGAGATCAATGGCCAGACCGACGGCGTTTATGCCTTCCTGACGTTCGAAGGCGAGCCCGCCGCGATCGAGCGGATGGGGCAGGTGTACCGCCTGAACGAGAACATCCTCAGGCACATGCACATCGTGCTGGACGACTAGGCGGACACGCCGCAACCGAATCGAAGAGACGCGGAGGCACTCATGGCGAGAAGAGAACGGCACGGCAAGTTCTGCCGGTTCTGCCAGGACAAGATCGTTAAGATCGACTACAAGGACGAGAAGCGGCTGCTCCGGTTCGTCTCGGAGCACGGGAAGATGATACCTCGAAGGGTGACCGGTACCTGCGCCAGGCATCAGAGACAGCTGGCCATCGCGGTCAAGCGCGCCCGCCAGATCGCGCTTCTGCCCTACGTGGGGAGACATCACAGGCACGGCTAGGAGCGGCGGACCGCCCACGGAGGGGAAGTACGATGAAGGTGATACTGACGGAGGACATCAAGCGTCTCGGCTCACAGGGAGACGTGGTGAACGTGAAGGACGGGTACGGCCGGAACTTCCTCATCCCATCGGGGAAGGCGCTGCCGGCGACCCCCGGAAACCTCGCCCGCTTCGAGGGCAGGATCAAGCTAGAGGAGAAGCGGGTCAAGCGCGACAAGCGGCTGGCCGAGGAGATGGCCGGACGCCTGAGCGCTGTCTCCTGTACCGTACGCGTGCAGGCCGACGAGACCGACAAGCTCTACGGGGCAGTGCACGAGCGCGACATCGCCGGTGCGCTCGAGGAGCAGGGCGTCGAGGTCGATCCGAACATGATCAAGCTCGAGGAGCCGATCAAGATGCTGGGCGTCTACCCGGTCCGGATCGAGCTCTTCAAGGACGTGTTTGCAGAGATCAAGGTGTGGGTCATCAGGGAGTAGGCCGGGAGCCCCGCCGTCCGCGCGGCGCGGCGACGGGACGCCTCCCGCCAGGCAGACCAGGAGGGTGGTATGCATCGAAGAGCCGTCGGGATTCTCCTGATCTCCCTCTCGCTCGCTGCGGTAATCCTGTCCGGCTGCGGGCAGGACGAGGGAGACAAGGTCGTGGCTCGCGTCGGACGGGTCAACATCACCGAGAAGGAGCTCAGGCAGAAGCTCGCGGAGCTCCCGCCGTTCACGCGCCAGCAGTTCCAGGGACCGGAGGGGACGATCGACTTCCTCAAGAGGCTCGTCGACGAGGAGGTTCTCTACCAGGCGGCCGTGAAGGCCGGGTACGAGGACGACCCCGAGGTGAAGCGCACGCTGGAAGCCATCAAGCGCCGCTCGATGATCCAGGCGTACTACAAGGGCGAGATCGAGTCGGCCGTAGAGGTCCCCGAGGAGGACGTGCAGGCGTACTACGACGAGCACGACGAGCAGTTCCAGCGCGAAGCGCGCATCAAGTTCAGGCACATCATGGCCCCGACGAGGTCGCAGGCAGAAGAAGGGCGCCGTCGCGTCCTCGCGGGGGAGGACTTCGCGTCGGTCGCGCGTGACATGTCGACAGACGGCGGATCGAGAGAGGCAGGGGGCCTCATGAAGTCCGTGAACGTCGGGAGCGCTCTCCCGAGCGCCGGCATGGACGAGGACTTCATCAGACGCGTCTACGAGGACTGGAGGGTCGGACAGGTGACGGAGCCCCTCCGCTCGGGCAACGGCTGGCACGTCGTCGTGCTCGAGGAGCGGCTCGAGGCCGGCAAGAAGCCGCTCGACGAGGTCCGCGACAACATCGTCCAGAGCCTCATGCCCGCGAAGACGCGCGAGTACTACGACAGCGTGCTAGTCGAGTTGAAGGAGCAGCACGGGGCGAAGGTCAATGAGGACGCCTTCAGAACGAAGCCGCGCACGGAGGAGGAGCTGTTCACCCTGGCCCAGGACACCGACGATCCGCTGGAGCGGCTGAACTACTACTCCGAGCTCGTTTTCAACTACCCCGACGGCGCGCACGCGGCCGAGGCCCAGTTCATGATCGGCTTCATCCACGCGGAGGAGCTCCAGAACGAGGCCGCCGCAAGGAACGCCTTCCGACGCGTGATGGATGAGTACCCCGACTCCGACCTCGTCGAGTCGGCGCAGTGGATGATCGAGAACATGGGCAGCGAGGAGCCGCCCTTCGAGGAGTCGGACGTCCTCTCGACGGACTAGCGGAGCGGTGAGAAAGGCCCGACGATAATGTATCAGGTCGTCGCGGTGACGGTGATCTTCCTCGTCACGTACTTCTTCATCGTGACCGAACGGCTCCATCGGACAACGATCGCCCTGGCGGGAGCGCTTGCTCTCTTGCTCCTGCCGGGGCTTTCTCTGTCTCAGGACGAGGCGGTCGGGTTCGTCGACTGGAACACGATCGGCCTTCTCATCGGGATGATGCTGATCGTCGCGGTCCTGAAGAGGACCGGCGCGTTCCGATTCCTCGCGCTCACGGTCGCGCGGCGCGGACGGGGGCGCATGTTCCTGATCTTCGCCGGGTTCGGAGTCGTCACGGCCGTCGCGTCCGCGTTCATCGACAACGTCACCACCGTGCTCATGATCGTGCCGGTCGTCTACCTCATCGCCGACGTCCTCGGCAAGCGGGCCGTCCCGTTCCTGATCATGGAGATCATGATGTCGAACGTCGGCGGCATGGCGACGATGATCGGCGACCCGCCGAACATCCTCGTCGGCAGCCGGGCCCTCATCCCCCCGGGAGGGGAGAGCCTGAGCTTCACGGACTTCCTCGTTAACCTGGGGCCGCTCGCGGCGATCTGCGCGGTCGCGGTCCTCCTCATGCTCCGGTTCCGGGTGGGCAGGGAGTTCCTCGAGCCGCCCGAGGCCTCCAAGATGGAGACGCTCGAGTCGATGGACCCCGCGCAGGTCATCAAGGACGCGGGTCTCCTGAGACGATCGCTCGTCGTCCTCGGACTGGTGCTCGGCGGGTTCCTCCTCCACCATCAGCTGGGGATCGAGCCGGCCACGGTCGCGCTTGCCGGGGCGGCACTCCTCCTCGTCATCACGCGCGTGAACCCCGAGGAGGTTCTCGTCGACGTCGAGTGGGGCGTGCTCTTCTTCTTCATGGGGCTCTTCGTCCTCGTCGGGACGATGGAGAAGGTGGGCATAGTCGACTCGGTCGCGCAGGGCTTCCTCTCCTTGAGCGACAGCCCTGTGGTGCTCGTGCTCATCACGCTCTGGGGAACGGCCGTGCTCTCCGCCGTTCTCTCGGCGGTGCCGACCGTCACCGTGCTGATACCCGTCGTGCAGCTCCTCGCGAACCACTTCGGCGGGTCCGGCAGTCCCGAGATCGCCTTCGCCTTTTGGTGGGCGCTGGCGGCGGGCGCCTGTCTCGGCGGGAACGCGACCGTGGTGGGCGCCGCGGCCAACATGGCGGTCGTCGGGATCTCCGAGAAGTCGCGGGAGCCTCTCACGTTCCGGGCCTACGCTTCGGCCGGCGTGCCCGTGACGGCTCTCTGTCTGGCGATCACGAGCGTCTACATCGTCGTGAGGTACATCTAGCGGAACTCCCGGTGCCCGAGACCGGGCCGAAAGAGAAGACGGGCAGCGCCGAGGCGCCGCCCGTCCTTGTGTGTCTGATGTCCGCGTGCGCGTCTCTTCCGCGCGCGCCTCCTACCGGTAGAGCGCCTTCAGCCTGCCCCAGGTCGTCTCCTCGACGGCCGAACCGGTCCAGTCCTCGACCCAGAAGTCGTCGAGCATGATGCCCGCGGCCCCGGTGACGCCCGGACCGCAACCGTTGTCGGTCGTGTGGAAGCTCAGTCGGAACTGGAAAGACGAGCCCGGGAGGAACGGCGAGATGTCGATCCCGGTCAGGCCCGAAGTGCCCCACCCGTCGCACTGCCCGAAGTCACCCCACCACGCGCCGGTCAGATGCCACGTCGAACCGCCGTCGACCGTGACCTCCTCGGTCCAGTAGTCATTGTCGACCGTCGGGACCTCCGCGTGGAGGAACAGGCGCATGGTGCAGACCGTGCTGCCGGCGATGTTCACCACGGGGGAGAGGAGCGAGTTGCTGAGGTTCGGCGGGATCAGTGACGTGTCGCCGTCGTCGCCGCACCACCAGCTGTGCGGGTCGCTGTAGGCCGGGCACGACCGCGCGATCTGGTGCCACCAGTCGCCGGAGGCGGCCGGGACGCCAGGCGTGCAGAGCCCGCCTCCCTCGCCGTTGTCGTAGAAGAGGACGGTGCCGCCGTAGAAGTCGAAGACCTTGACGTTGTCGCAGTGGAAGGCCCCGCCGTCCGAGTCGTACAGGCCGTCGGCGTCCGACCACGCTCCGTCAGAGATGAACCTGAAGCGGGCGACGAACGGGTTGTCGTACGTTCCGAGCGCGAACCCGTACACCCCGAGATCCTGCCAGCCGCCGCTCGAGCCGTCGTAGCCGCGGTTGAGGTTCACGAAGGCGCCGAGACTCTCGGCCTGGACGTAGCTGAAGTCGTAGCCTGCCTCGGAATCGTACCTGAACGCGTACGTGAGAACGGGGTACGTGGCACCGGTCAGGTCGACCGGCGGGACGTTGAGCCTCTGGTCCCAGCCGTTCGCGTAGCCGTCTCCGCCGGCGAACTCGGGGTTCAGCTCCCCGCACCACCAGGAGTACTCACCCTCGTACGCGTAGTACGTGTCGAGGTGGAACTTCGTCGCGGCCGTCGCCGTGTTGTCGACGGACGTCCAGCCGTTCGCACCGCTCTCCATGTCGTCGAAGAAGACGACGATCGGCGTCCGCCCGTTCTTGGACGGGGCCGACGGCTTCTCCGGATAGGCGATCTCCTTCTTCGCGACGGCGGAACCGGCGACGAGGAGGAGAGCGAGCATCGACACTGCAACCAGTAGCTTTCCGTTCATCCGCGTGACTCCTTCTTCTGGTGTGGAAGACCTGTCCTGCAGACGGCCTCGCACGGGCCGCCCGACAACAACGAACGCGCCGGGCGTCACACTCCCTGCCCGGCGTACACGGTCATGCTCTTCGTCTCCTTTCACCCCACCCCGTTCTACCGGGAAACCCCTTTGCCTGGACCGGGGGGCGTCCACGTCTACGTACTGCAATTGACGTGCCACAGGAGTTGTGCGGGCGTCCTGAATCCCGCCTAACTACTTGCACTGGACAATGTTACGCACCACTGAGGCGGAGATCGTGAGCTCCACTCGGCGCTCGCCGGCCTCTCCTTCTGCACTCGAAGGCGCGCTGGATCGGTCCCGCTGGCTCCGACGGGCACGGAGGGTGTAACGGCCGGCGCGTGACGGCCGGGCTTCGCCACCTCTGAGCTCGCTCTCTCCGGAGCGCCCGACTCCGCCCGTCCCCGCCGCGGTCGATGGGCGAGGCACTGGCCCCTCGCCGCGGCCTCCCAGGGAAGGCGAAATGGCTTGACCACCCGTCAGCCTCGGGCTATTCTGTCGAGGCTCAGAGCGGCGCGCCGCAACCGCAGCGCGGGACCGCTCTTACGTCGCGCTCGCTGGGGGTCCGCCGTGCGCGGATGCGCTCGATGGCACGCGGGGATCCCGGAACCCACCAGACGCTCATGAGCAGTCACGACATCCTCAAGGCGATCCCGTCCGTCGACGAGGCCATCCGCTACCTTGAAGGGCGCGGAGTCCTGAGCGAGCGCCCGCGTCCGCTGGTCGTACGTTCGGTCCGCGCGGCGCTCGAGAAGGAGCGGAAGGCGATACTCGCGGAGGACGGCCGCGAGGCCGCCTCCATCGAGGAAGCCAGGGAGGCCATCCTCGGGCGCCTGGAGAGAGAGGTCGAACGTTCCGCCCTCAGCGACCTCGTTCCCGTCATCAACGCCACCGGCGTCGTCGTCCACACGAACCTCGGACGGGCCCCGCTATCGCAGTCCGCGCTGGACGCCGTGACGGCGGTCGCCCGCGGGTACTCGAACCTCGAGTACGACCTGACCCGGGGGAAACGAGGCAAGCGTGACTTCCTCGTTCGGGACGCTCTCTGCGAGCTGACCGGAGCGGAGGACGCGCTCGTGGTGAACAACAATGCCGCGGCGGTCCTCCTGGCGCTCAACACGCTCGCCGAGGGGCGTGAGGTCATCGTCTCCCGAAGCGAGCTCATCGAGATCGGTGGCTCGTTCAGACTCCCCGAGGTCTTCGAGAAGAGCGGAACGCGGATGGCCGCCGTGGGAACGACGAATCGCACCCACGTCTCCGATGTCGAAGGGGCGATCCGGGGAACCACCGGCGCCATCATGGCGGTCCACTGGAGCAACTACGAAATCGTCGGATTCGTGGAGCGTGTGGGCATTCGGGAGCTCGCGCAGATCGGGGGACGCAGGGGCATCCCGGTCATCCACGACCTCGGCAGCGGGATCCTCGTCGAGACCGATCGCATCGGTCTCCGCGGAGAGATGACCGTGGCCGAGAGCGTGAAGGCAGGGGCCACGGTGTCGACCTTCAGCGGCGACAAGCTGCTCGGCGGACCGCAGGCCGGGATCGCCGTGGGGACGGCAGACGTGATCGGACGCATGCGCGCGAACCCGCTGACCCGTGCGCTCAGGCCGGGGAAGTTGACGCTCGGCGCGCTGCAGGCGACGCTCGCTCACTACCTCGAAGACGATGCTCTCGCAGAGATCCCCGTGCTCGCCAGGATCACCGAGCCGGTGGAGTCGCTGCGTTCACGGGCGGACGCCCTGGCCTCCATCGTGGCAGGGAAGCTCGGCGACCGCGCGTCCGTCGCGACGGCCGAGGTCAAGGCGCGGGTCGGGGGCGGGGCCGCGCCCGAGCGTGAGATCCCGAGCGTGGCGCTCACGATCGCGCCCCGGACGGCGTCGCCGTCCGCAGTGGCGGCGGCGCTCCTCGAGACGAGACCCGCCGTGATCGTGCTGACGAGGGAGGACGGAATCGTCCTCGACCTTCGAACCGTCGCCCCCTCCGAGGAAGAGGCCTTGCTCGCGGCTCTAGTGGAGGCTTTCGAAGAACGATGAGCGACATGGCGTATCGCGGGACGTTCGCCTCATCCGGTGACGACGCCGGCGCCCGCCGTCTGGTGGAAGCGCAGCTCTTCGACGCGGGAGCTGCGATCGTCATCAGACACCCGGTGGAAGAGCCGGTGCTCGTCCGCCCCGTCGTCGGCGAGCTCATGTACGACTGGATGGCGGCCCTCGAGACGGAGATGGGGGGCGAGGGCGGCGGAGTGGTCTGCGTGACAGCGGCGGAGCCCACGCTCGCCGCCGCCATCGCGCGGGACGCCGCGGTCTGGTTGGGCGACCGCGGACGCCGCGTCACCCTCGTGGACGGGAGCGTCTCCGCTCCGGCCATCGGCAAGGCGCTCATGGAGGACGGCGACGAGGGACTCGTCGACGCCGTCGTCTTCGGGGTCTCGCCGCGCGCGGTCGCGCGCAGGACGCTGGCGTCGGGCATCCGCCTCGTGACAGCAGGCTCCTATCCCGTCTCTGCCCGCGCCGTCTTCGAGTCGGAGGACTTCGCCCCGACGCTACGTGCCTTCCGCGACGACGGGGTCGTCATCGTTGCGCTCGACTCTGCGCACATCGACGCCGCCCTTCCCGCCTTCTCCGCCGTGGTAGTCGCCGGACGGAGCGAGCGCGAGGTCGAGGCGATCGGGCGCACCGTCGGGACCGCGACCGGTGAGGAGCCGCCTCGGCGCGTGGCGCTGATCGTGTCGGACGACACACACGTCCCGGAGGAGACCGAGAGGCCGGCCGCAGCGGCCGAGGCCGAAGCGCCCGCACCGGCGGACGTTGCCGCCGTCAGCAGGGGCTTCGAGACGGAGAGGGTCACCGACGCATCAACGCCGGGCGAGCCGACGCGCGAAGAGCCGGTCGAGGCCGTCAGCGACGGTGCCGCGCCCTCAGAGACCCCCGCGGAGGAGGAACCTGAGGCAGGCGCCGAGGAGGCGGTGGCAGCCGATCTCGAGAGGGAGCAGGAGCGCGACCGGGAACTCGGCTTCGCCACCGAGGACGCGGAACGCAGACGGACCCCGGAACATCACCCGCCGGTCGTGATGTCGGCCGAGCGGCCCAGACGACGCCGTCCGATCGGTGTCATTCTCACGGTACTCGTCCTCGCGCTCGTCCCGGTCGTGGCACTCATCTGGTGGAGGGCGAGCATCGGGACCGGCGAGCTTCAGCCGGAGGAAGGCCCAGAGATCGTAGCAGCCGGCCCCGAGAGCCCCGGAGAGCCTCCCGGCGGAGGCGCGGACGCCGAGCAGGAGGAGGCATCCGTCTCCGGAGAGGACGACGTCGCGAAGCCCGCCGCGCAGGGCGCGGCTCAGGAGGAGCGCCCAGGGCAGACGACAGAGCGGCCCGCCGGGCAACAGCAGGAGGAGCAGGCTCCCACGACCACCGGGCCCGCCCCCGAGTCATCCCCGGCCGAGACGCTGACACCGGAGGGGTTGGTCCGGGGACCCGGAGGCCCGTACTTCGTCTTCGTGAGCTCCCACAAGCACGAAGCCGCTGCGCGTACGGAGGGAGGCGAGCTCGAGTCCCGCGGGTACGAGTCGGCCGTCATGAGCGCGGAGGTCCCGGACCGGGGCACCTGGCACCGTGTGGCCATCGCCGGCGGGTACCCGAGTTTCTCCTCGGCGCGAGAAGTCCTTGACAGGGTCAAAGAACTCGGCTACGAAGGTGCCTGGGTTCAAAGGGTGTCCAGGAACGAGTGAGGAGGTCGGGTGCTCCTTAAGAAGCTCGAGATCTTCGGGTTCAAATCATTCGCCCACAAGCTCTCCCTGGAGTTCGGTCCAGGGATAACGTGTGTCGTGGGGCCCAACGGCTGCGGCAAGACGAACGTGGCCGACGCCATCCGGTGGGTCCTGGGCGAGCAGAGCCCCTCGGAGCTCCGTGGGTCGAGCATGGCCGACGTCATCTTCAACGGCACGAAGAAGCGGCGGCGCCTCGGCATGGCGGAGGTGACGCTCTCGATCGACAACTCGGAGGGTTTCCTCCCGACCGACTACTCGGAGGTCGTGATAGGTCGGCGGGTATTCAGGTCCGGGGAGAGCGAGTATCTCATCAACAAGACCGAGTGCCGGCTGCGCGACATCCGCGACCTCTTCCTCGACACGGGAATCGGAACCCGCACCTACTCGCTCATCGAGCGCAAGATGGTCGACTCCGTGCTGTCCGACTCCACGGGGCACCGGCGGTTCATGTTCGAGGAAGCCGCCGGCATCATGAAGTACAAGGTCAGGAAGCGCTCGGCGCTCAACAAGCTCGCGGCGACCGAGACCGACATGCAGCGCGTCGCCGACATCATCGTCGAGGTGGAGAAGCAGGTCCGTTCGTTGAAGCGGCAACTCGCGCAGGCCCGCCGCCACAGACGATACACCGACGAGCTCAGGGAACTCGAGATCGGTCTCGGACGGCGGGAATTCTGGACGTGGGAGTCCCAACGCGAGGAATCGGCCGCGAGGGCGGCCGAGCTCCGCAGCACGCTCGGCAAGCACCAGGGGACGGTGCAGGAGGCGGAGCGCTCGGGGCTCGGCATCCGCACGGAGCTCCGCGACAAGGAGGAGGCGCTCTCGAGCCTCGAGCTGGAGGTCAAGGACCTCGAGTCGAGATCGCGTCAGCTGGCCGACGGGCTCCTCGTCGCGCGCGAACGTCGAAGCGCCGCCGAGCGCCGCGTCAACGACCTCGACAAGGAGCTGACCGACCTTCGCGCCGATCTGTCGCTCGCACTCAAGCGCGCCGCGTCCCTCGAGGGGGAGATCGAGCAGACTGCCGGGCTCGCGCAGGAACGCGAGGACGATCTCTCGCAGAAGGACGAAGAGGCCGCCGAGATCGAGAAGAAGTACAAGCGTCTGAACGACCTCCTCGCGGGTCAGAAGCAGACGCGCCTGGCCGGCCTCGAGAGCTCCGCGGGGCTCAAGGGCGAGCTCGAGAGCTACCGCGCGCGGCTGGACGACCTCATGAGGGAGCACGTCGAGATCGAGAACTCGCTGGCGGCGGCACGGCACGCTCTCGCCGAGAAGGAGGGCGAGGTCCTCTCGGCGCTCGAGGAGGAGAAGCGCTTCATGGGCGCTTCGCACGAGGCGAGAACCGCCGAGCACGCCCGAACGACTGCGCTGAACGACGCCAGGGAGGCCCGGCTGAAGGCGCGCGAGCTGGCGAGCAGGGTGGAAGGCGAGCTCACCGCAGCGAAGCACAAGGCGGACCTGTTGTCCGAGATCAGGGACAGCTACGGAGGCTTCCAGGACGGCGTCCGGTCGCTCCTTGCCGATCGCTCCCACAGCATCGACGGACTGCTCGGAACCGTCGCGGACCTCCTGGACGTGGATCCCAAGATGGCGGGGGCCGTCGAGGCGGCCCTGGCGGGCACCGCGCAGTACGTCGTGACGCGCGACCTCTCCACCGCGAGATCGGCCATGCACTTCCTCGCGTCGCGTTCTCTCGGGCGGGCGACGTTCCTGCCCATGTCCGAGCTTCGCAGAATCGAGGTCTCCCGCGTCCCGGACCACGTCGTGAACGGCGACGGGGTCATCGGCCGCGCTTCCGACTTCGTCTCGTCGGAAGGCTCCTTCTCCGCGCTCGTGGGATTCCTGCTCGAGGGCATCGTCATCGTGAGGGAT
Organism: bacterium; assembly: GCA_025774935.1. Classification (GTDB taxonomy): domain Bacteria; phylum Joyebacterota; class Joyebacteria; order Joyebacterales; family Joyebacteraceae; genus JALGVN01. The sequence continues at coordinate 235,620 of JALGZK010000001.1, forward strand.
CTCGGTGTGGCGCTCTCGCTCGCCGAACGTCCGGAGGGGCGCGACCTCGCCTTCGTGACACCCGACGGAGAGATGGCGACCTCGGAGGGCGTGATCTCGGGAGGACGGCAGGGAAGCAACGAGGCGGGGCTCCTCCGGCGCGCCGAACGCGTCGAGGCGGCGAAGCGGGAGATCGCGAGCCTGTCCGCTCACCTCGCGGAAGCGAGAAGAGCGGAGGCGGGGGCCGAGAAGCAGCTGACCGAAGCCTCGGGAGCCGCCCAGGCGGCGGAAGGACGCGCGGAGACTGCCGATGCCGAGCTCTGGGAAGTGAAGCGTCGTCTCACGGAGCACGAGCTCGCTAAGACCAATCTATCCGAGCGCATCGCTGAGCTGGCAGCCCAGCGCGACGTCCTCGCGGCGCGCATGGACACGACCCGAGGCTCCATCGAGTCTCTGGCCGAGCGGCTGTCGCTCCTCTCGAAGGGGGAGGACGAGCTCGGCGAGAAGCTCGACGAGCTCGAGCGCGAGTTCAGGCGTGTAGAGCACGCGCGCACCAGGGCCATCGAGGAGGAGAAGCAGTCCGGGATCGAGGCGGCGTCGGCGCAGTCCCGGCTCACTCAGCTCAAGACCGAGCATGCGCAGCTCACGGAGACGGCGAGGAACGCGAAGAGCGCCGACGAGCGGAAGACGATAGAGCGCACGGAGCACCTGCGCACCGTCGCGGAGCTCGACGAGAGGATCGCCGCCGACGCCCGCGCGCTCGATGAGTTGAACGAGCAGAAGCGGGCGCTCGAGACCGACCGCGACGCGATGCGGGAGGCAGCAGGCGGGCTGAAGGCACAGCTCGAGAAGCTGGACGACGACACGAGGTCGTCGCGCGAGGTAAAGGACCGCGTGCAGACAGAGCTCCACGAGCTGGAGATTCGTGACACCGAGCGGCGGGGGCGTGCCGAGGCCATGCGCGACAGGCTCCGCGAGGAATACTCGATCGACATCCGCGAGATGGGAAGCCTGGAGGACGATTCCGAGGCCGAGCCGTTCGACATCGCGAAGGTACGCGAGGAGGTCGAGCGTCTGCGCGCGCGGCTGCGCTCGATGGGACCGGTGAATCTCCTCGCACTCGAGGAGTACGACGAGGAGAGCAAGCGTCTGGAGTTCCTCCAGGGCCAGTTCGAGGACCTGCAGAAGTCGAAGGCTTCCCTGTTAGAGGCCATCGAGAGGATCAACTCGACCGCGACGCAGATGTTCGTCGAGACCTTCAAGCTCGTCAGGGAGAACTTCATCGCGACCTTCCAGCGGCTGTTCGAGGGAGGCGAGGCGGACCTGAGGTTCCTCGAACCCGAGGACCCGCTGGAGTCCGCGATCGAGATCGTCGCCTCTCCGCGCGGCAAGCGGCTCGGTCGACTGAGTCTCCTCTCGGGCGGAGAGCGCGCTCTCACGGCCATCGCGCTTCTCTTCGCGATCTACCTGGTCAAGCCCTCGCCGTTCTGCATCCTGGACGAGGTCGACGCTCCGCTCGACGACGCGAACGTCGAGCGTTTCGTGAAGATGCTGAAGGAGTTCTCGGAGCGCACCCAGTTCGTCATCATCACGCACAACAAGGCGACTATGCGCGCCGGCGGCCGGCTGTACGGGATCACGATGGAGGAATCGGGCGTCTCGAAGGTGGTCTCCGTACGACTCGACACGGCCGACGAAGAGGTGCAGCGTGAGGAAGCGGTTCTCGAGGCTCGCTGACGGTCTCGCCAAGACGAGACTCGCGATCCTCGACGGCATCAAGAACGCGCTCAGTCGCGGGCCCGCACTCGATGAGAGCGGGCTCGCTGACATCGAGGAGACGCTCATCGGGGCGGACGTCGGCGTCGACACGTCGGCGCATCTTGTGGACGTGCTTCGGGCGGGCTCCGGCGAACGGTCCGCGGATGGCGCCGGCGGAGTCACGACCCTCCTCGCCGCAGAGATCGGGCGGATTCTCGAGAGCGCGTGCGCGGACGCGACGCCCGAGCCGGCCACCCCGCCGCTCGTCGTCATGGTCGTCGGCGTCAACGGGGTAGGGAAGACGACCTCCATCGGGAAGCTCGCACGTCGCTACGTCGACGACGGCAAGACCGTCATCGTCGCCGCGGCCGACACATTCAGGGCCGCGGCGGGTGAGCAGCTCGCGGTGTGGGCGGAACGGAGCGGCGCACAGCTCGTGGGCGGGGTCGCCGGGGGCGACCCGGCCGCCGTGGCCTACGACGCGCTCGACGCCGCGGTCGCGCGACGGACGGACGTCCTGATCGTCGACACCGCCGGGAGGCTCCACACGCAGAAGAACCTCGTCGAGGAGCTTCGGAAGATCAGGCGCGTGATCGCGGGCAGGCTCGAGGGCGCGCCCCACGAGGTCCTCCTCGTGGTCGACGCGAACACGGGGCAGAACGCCATCTCGCAGACGAGGCTCTTCGACGAGGCGGTCGGCCTCACGGGCATCATCCTCGCCAAGCTCGACGGTACCGCGCGCGGAGGGATCGTTGTGCCCATCGCCCGCGAGCTCTCGATCCCGGTGCGCTACGTCGGCACCGGGGAGGCGATCGACGACCTGGAGGATTTCGACCCCGGGGTGTTCGCGGGGGGCCTCCTGGGCGTGGGTGGGGTCCGCGGAGGCACTGACGACGGCCCCAGGGACGATCGATGAGGCATGGTGCGCCAGCGGCCTCAGAGGGCTTGACAGCGTTGCCGCTCGGTGGTAGATTGGCTAGCAGAGTCGAATAGCGCGTTCCTTCGGGGCGGGGTGGAAGTCCCCACCGGCGGTGAAAGCCCGCGAGCGGACCGAGAGGTCTCGCAGAGCCTGTGAAATCCAGGCGCCGACAGTGAGAGTCTGGATGGTAGAAGGAACAGCCGCGCGAGCGGAGTGTGCTCGACGCGTCGATGCCCCGGAGGAATCCGGGGCGTTTTCGTGTGGCGGGGAATGGAGCAGGGCGACGCAGCGCGGAGCAGAGGACAGATGGACGACGCTCGGTACATGAGAGAGGCGCTCGAGCTCGCAGCGCGCGGGAGAGGGTTCACGAGCCCGAACCCCGCGGTCGGCGCCGTGATCGTCAAGGACGGCGAGATCGTCGGGCGCGGATACCACGAGCGCTACGGCGGACCGCACGCGGAGGTGAACGCGATCGCCGAAGCCGGCGCCCGCGCGCGAGGCGCGACGATCTACGTGACCCTCGAGCCCTGCTGTGTCTGGGCCAACACACCTCCCTGCGTCGACGCCGTGCGCCGAGCGGGGATACGCCGTGTCGTCGCGGCAACGGAGGATCCGAACCCCCGAGTCTCAGGGGGAGGCATCCGCCAGCTAAGGGACGCAGGAATCGAGACCGAGGTCGGCCTACTCCGTCACGAGGCCGACGAACTGATCGCCCCATACCGCCGGTTCTGCAACACGGGGCTTCCCGACGTCACCCTCAAGCTCGCGATGTCGCTCGACGGCTGCATCGCGTCGCCGCCCGGAGGGGCCCGGTGGGTGTCGTCAGAGCCCTCGCGCGAGCGCGTCCACGCGATGCGGGCCGCGTGCGACTGCGTGATGGTAGGAATCGGAACGGTTCTCGCGGACGACCCGCTCCTGACCGACCGCCGGCCCGGGGCGAGCCGGCAGCCCGCGAGACTCGTCCTCGACAGCGGACTCAGGACGCCGCCCGATTCGGCGCTCGTGCGGAGCGCGAGCGAGGTGGAGACGATCGTGGCCTGCTCCGAGGACGCACCCGTCGACAGGCAGTCCGCCCTCGAGGAGCGCGGGGTCCGCGTGTGGAGGTGTGCCGTCTCCGGAGGCCGGCTGGATCTAGAGGACGTCCTGCGCAATCTCGCGCGCGACGGGAAGCTCGACGTCATATCCGAAGGCGGTGCCGACGTCGCCTGCTCGCTGCTCGAGAGCGACCTCGTGGACCGCATCGCGTTCTTCGTGGCGCCGACCACGTTCGGGCCGGAGGGTCTCGCGGCCTTCGAGCGGCTTGGGCCGGGCTGGTGGGAGCGCGCGCGGAGGCTCCGGGACGTGAGATGGAGCGAGACCGGAGACGACCGGCTTCTCGAAGCCAGGGTCTGCCGTCGCTCAGGGGCGCCGGAGACGTCGGAAGGGAGCCTGACATGTTCACGGGCCTCGTAGAGTCGGTCGGAACCGTAGAGGCGATCCGACGCAGCGGAGCCGTCACCGTGTTCGCGGTCCGCGCGCACTTCGCGAGCGAACTCGCGCGCGGCGAGAGCGTCGCGGTCAACGGAACCTGTCTGACCGTCGTCCGGACCTCCTCTCGGAGCTTTGAGGTCGAGGCCATCGGACAGACCGTGGGGCGCACGACCCTCGGGACCCTGACGCCGGGGTCCCGCGTGAACCTCGAGCGCGCGGTCGTGGCGGGAGAGAGGCTCGGAGGCCACGTGGTCACCGGCCACGTCGACGGTGTGGGGACCGTCACGTCGGTTACGAAGACCGACCGCGGCGTCCTCGTCTCGGTAGACCTCCCGAGCGACCTCACCCGATACGTGGTCGCGCGAGGGTCGGTCGCGATCGACGGCGTGAGCCTCACGGTGGCGAGCATCGAGGCAAAGGTCCTCACGGTCGCGCTCATTCCCGAGACACTCGGGGCCACGGTCGCGTCGTCCTACCGCCGCGGCACGTCGGTCAACATCGAGACGGACATACTCGCCAAGCACCAGGAGAAGCTCGCGGCCGCGGGTCCTCGTGAGGGCGACGAGGCGGCCAGTCGCGAAGACGGCGTGACACTCGATCGCCTGAGGGATCTCGGATTCCTGAAGTAGCGGGGCCAGAGCGCCGCGCCGGCGCGGACGAGGAGAACGAATCCACATACGGGAGCCACGGAATCGGAGCCACGGTACGGGAGCCACGAACGGGAGCGATGATTATGACTGACAGCATCCGAGCGGTCGAGCAGGCCGTCGACGACATCAGGCAGGGGAAGATGGTGATCGTCGTCGACGACGAGACGCGCGAGAACGAGGGCGATCTCATCATGGCGGCTGAGAAGATCACGCCCGAGGCCGTCAACTTCATCTCACGTGAGGGGAGGGGACTCATCTGCGTGCCGATGACGGGCGAGAGGCTCGACGCGCTCGATCTCCATCCCATGGTCGGCAAGAACACCTCGAAGATGGGGACAGCGTTCGCGGTCTCGGTGGATGCGGTCAAGGGCACGACGACGGGCATCTCGGCCCACGACCGCGCGGCAACGATCGCGACGCTCGTCGACGAAGAGACCATCGCGGACGACCTCGCACGTCCCGGACACATCTTCCCCCTGAGGGCGCGCGACGGCGGGGTGCTCCGCCGCGCAGGACACACCGAGGCGAGCGTGGACCTTGCGCGTCTCGCGGGGCTCGCGCCCGTTGGCGTCCTCTGCGAGATCCTCAGCGAGGACGGAACGATGGCGCGGCTGCCCGAGCTTCAGAAGATGGCCGGACGCTTCGGCCTCAACATCGTCAGCGTCCGGGCGCTGATCGAGTACCGAGAACGGACGGAGAAGCTCGTCAGGCGGACGGTCAGGACGAAGCTCCCGACGAGATACGGGGAATTCGAGCTCAACCTGTTCCGCAGCGACATCGACGACTTCCTGCACATCGCTCTCGTGAAGGGCGACCCATCACCCGAGCGACCCGCCCTCGTCCGCGTGCACTCCGAGTGTCTCACCGGAGACGTCTTCGGTTCCAGGCGGTGCGACTGCGGAGATCAGCTCGCGACCGCGATGAGGATGGTCGAGCAGGAGGGCGAGGGAGTCGTCCTCTATATGAGGCAGGAGGGCAGAGGGATCGGGCTCGAGAACAAGCTCCGGGCGTACGCGCTGCAGGACCAGGGCAGGGACACGGTCGAAGCCAACGAGGAGCTCGGGTTCGAGCCCGATCTCAGGGACTACGGCATTGGTGCCCAGATACTGGCGGACCTGGGTGTTCGACTCATCCGCCTTCTCACGAACAATCCGAGGAAGGTGGTCGGCCTGGAGGGGCACGGCCTGAAGATCGTCGAGCGCGTTCCGATCGTCGTCGAACCGACTGACAGGAACCTGGACTACCTGATCACGAAGCAGGACAAGCTCGGTCACCTGCTCGACCTCGCGACGGGGGAAGCTGACGAGGCCGGAGAGACCGACGCGCAGGCGGAAGCCCGCGAGAGGAAGGGAGTACGTTCATGAGCAAGGTGCTGGAAGGCAAGATCACAGGCGAGGGCCGTACGTTCGGGATCGTGGTCTCGCGGTTCAACGAGTTCGTGTCGCTCAGGCTCCTGGAAGGCGCGATGGACTGTCTGAGGCGCCACGGGGCGAACGACGACGACGTCACGATCGTCTGGGTGCCCGGCGCCTTCGACATTCCGGCCGTCGCCAAAAGAATGGGTGACGCTGGTAAGTACGATGCAGTAGTATGCTTGGGCGCTGTCATCCGAGGGGCGACCCCGCACTTCGACTACGTGGCAGCGGAGGTGGCGAAGGGCGTGGCGAACGCCGCGACCCACACTGGCGTGCCGACCGTCTTCGGCATCGTGACCGCGGACAACCTTGAGCAGGCGATCGAACGCGCTGGAGCCAAGGCGGGGAACCGGGGCTGGGACGCTGCCCGCGCCGCCATGGAGCTCGCGGACGTGTACGCCAGGATGGAGTAGCGCTCTTTGAAGAGGCGTCGCCAATGGGTGTGAGACGGGAGGGGCGGGAGCTAGCCGTCAAACTTCTCTACCGCGAGGAGGTTACGGGGCTCACCGATCTCGCGATCCCCGGAATCGAGGAGGAGCGGGAGGAGGCCCTCGTCTTCGCCGGGCGCATAGTGGACGGAGTTAGGGAGCGCCTCGAGGCCATCGACGGCGCGATCTCCGAAGCGAGCGAGCACTGGGACATCTCGCGCATGGGCGCAGTCGACAGGACGGTGCTCCGGATCGGCGCGTACGAACTGCTGTTCGCTCCCCGGATCCCGATCGGGGTCGTCATCAACGAGGCGGTCGACTGCGCGAGGAAGTTCAGCTCCGACGAGTGCGGACGCTTCGTGAACGGCGTCCTCGACCACATCGCGAAACTCGTCAGGCCGTCTGAGAAGGAGCAGGCCGAGCCCGCCGAGGAAGAGACGGAGGAAGAACCGACTTCGTGAGATACGTCGTCCTGAGCGACATCCACGCAAACCTCGAAGCGCTCGAGGCAGTGTTCGAGGAGATCGAGAGCATTGAGCACGATGCCGTCGTCTGTCTCGGCGACGTCGTCGGCTACGGTCCCGACCCGGGACCGGTGGTCGAGCTCGTCCGCGAGCGCTCTGCGGTGACCGTGCGCGGCAACCACGACAACGCAGCCGTCGACCCGCGCGAGGAGGCCTTCTTCAACGACTGGGCGGCCGCGGCGATCCGCTGGACTCGCGAGCACCTGTCCGACAGCCAGCAGGCCTACCTCGGCGGGCTGCCGTACACCGCATCGCTCGGAAGCGCACTCCTCGTCCACTCGTCGCCGAGCAGGCCGGAGGCGTGGCGGTACGTCCTGGGCAGACCGGACGCGATCTCCGAGTTCGACGCCTTCGACGAGCGGATCTGCCTGATCGGGCACTCGCACGTACCGATGATGGTCGCGAAGCTCGAGGAGCGAGTGTGGGAGCTCGTTTTGAGCGAGGTCTTCGTCACGCCCGGCATGAGGCTCATCGCGAACGTCGGGAGCGTGGGGCAACCGCGCGACCGCGACGTGCGAGCGAGCTTCGCGGTCCTCGACCTCGACGAAGGAACCGTCGCCATTCGACGCGTCGCGTATAACGCGGAGAAGACCGCCGAGAAGATCATCGACGCCGGCCTGCCGAAGTTCCTCGGCGAGCGCCTGCTGGTCGGCCAGTAGCAGTCCGACACGACCGCGGCGAGTCCTCGGCACCGCCGCGGAGAATCCCCCGGAGAGTCTCGATGTTGACCGCGAGCGTCGGAGTGATGGCCTACAACGAGGAGCGCAACATCGGGAAGCTCCTCGAGGCGCTCGTGTGCCAGAACCTCACGAACGTCGAGCTGCGCCAGATCTTCGTCGTCTCGTCAGGCTCGACCGACCGCACGGACGCGATCGCCGCCGACTGGGCGTCGCGCGAGCCCCGGATCGAGCTCATCCGCCAGGAGAGCAGAGAGGGGAAGGCCTCGGCCATCAACCTCTTCCTCGAGCGCGCGGATGCGGACGTCTTCGTACTCGAGAGCGGAGACACGCTCCCGGCGCCAGACTGCGTCGAGGAGCTCCTGGCGCCGTTCGCCGATTCCGAGGTGGGCATGACGGGCGCGAGGCCGGTTCCGGTGGACGACCCCGGCACCTTCATGGGGTTTGTCGTCCACATGCTCTGGAGGCTCCACCACTGCCTGGCGCTCAGGACCCCGAAGCTCGGGGAGATGGTGGCGTTCCGGTCGTTCGTACGGGCGATTCCAGTCAACACGGCGGTCGACGAGGCGAGCATCGAGGCGATCGTGATCGACCGGGGACAGGAACTCAGGTACGCGCCCGACGCGATCGTCTACAACAAGGGCCCCGACAGCGTCCGTGACTTCCTCAAGCAGCGCCGGAGAATCTACGCGGGGCACCTCTGGCTCGAGAAGGAGCAGTCGTACGAGGTCTCCACGAAGAAGGTCGGCGGCATCTTCCGCGTCCTCCTCGACGACCTCGAATGGAAGCCCAGGACGGTCCTCTGGACGGTGGGCGGGATCTTCCTCGAGACCGTCGGACGGTTCCTCGGAGTAGTCGACTACCGCGTCCTCAAGAAGAACCCGTACACCTGGGACGTGGCGGAGTCCACGAAGGACCTCGATGCCGCTCCGGAGGGCGGCGGAGCGGGTCGACCGACGAACGCCGGCCGCGGCCCCGCGGCCGGAGGTGCGGGATGATCGAGGTGCTCGCGAGGATCCCCTTCTACAAGCTCATGTACTCGACGGGGTGGCCCCGCGTCCTGCCGCTCAACCTCACGGTGAGCGTCACCTACCGCTGCAACTCGCGTTGCCGGACGTGCAACGTGTACACGAAGGACGCGGAGGAGTTCACGGTCGAGGAGTTCGACCGCACGTTCGCGTCGCTCGGACGCGCTCCCTACTGGTACACGATGAGCGGGGGCGAGCCGTTCCTGAGATCGGACCTGCCGGACATCTGCGAGAGCGCATACCGCCACGGGGCGCCCGGGATCATAAACATCCCCACGAACGGGCTTCTGCCGGACAGGATCCCCGAAGCTGTCCGCGACATCGCGACGCGCTGCCCGAAGAGCCAGATCATCATCAACCTCTCGATCGACGAGATCGGGGACGCCCACGACGCCATCCGCGGCGTCGAGGGCAGCTTCGAGCGTGCGCTCGAGAGCTACCGAGGCCTCCGGGACCTCCGCCTGCCGAACCTGACCGTCGGGGTGCACACGGTCATCTCCGTCTACAACGTGGATCGCATCCCCGACGTCTACGAGTACGTCACGCGTGAGCTCGAGCCCGACTCCTTCATCACCGAGATCGCCGAGGAACGGGTCGAGCTCGAAACGCTCGGAGCCGGGATCACGCCCGACGCGGCTTCGTACGCGAAGGCGGTCGACTACCTGATCGAGAGGATCAAGGAGGCCGATTACTCGGGGATCTCGCAGGTCACGCAGGCGTTCCGCATACGCTACTACGAGCTCGTGAAGCGCTACATGCGCTCGGGGCGTCAGGAGATCCCCTGCTACGCAGGTGTCGCGTCGGCGCAGATCGCCCCGGACGGCGACGTCTGGTTCTGCTGCGTGAAGGCCGAGCCCGTCGGGAACCTCCGCGAGGCGGACTACGACTTCGCGACGGTGTGGTTCGGGGAGAAGGCCCGAGAGGAGAGGCGGAGGGTGCGAAACGGCGAGTGCGCGTGCCCTCTCGCGAACGCGGGCTACACGAACATGCTCATGCACGTCCGCACCGTTGAGGGCGTGGCCACCGAGGTCGCGGCCGGGCGCGTGGGACACGGACGGACGGGTTCCCGCGAGAGCGAACGCGAAGGGGAGCGCTAGGTGGCGGTCTATCTCGACGAGATCCGCGGCTACCGCGTCGCCGACATCGAGGCCTCGATCGAACGCGCGATCGAGGCGCTGTCGATCGACCTCGCGTCGGTCCGCACGGCCCTCGTGAAGCCGAACCTCGTGATCGCCGCCCTTCCGAAGACGGGAGTCGTGACGCATCCCGACGTCGTGGAGGCCATCGTCTCAGTGCTCCGGAAGCGAGGCTGCGAGCGGATCGTGCTGGCCGACGGTCCGGGCGTCGGACTCGACGTCGAGGAGGTCTTCCGGAAGAGCGGGTACGCAGCGCTCGCGTCGCGGCTCGGAGTCGAACTCCTGAACTTCAACACGGCGGAGCGTCGCGAGCGGGAGTGGAAGTACGGCAAGCTCGGAGTGCCAGCGGTGCTCGAGGACGCTGACCTCTACGTCAACGTGCCGAAGCTCAAGACCCACGGCTACACGACCCTGACGCTCTCCATCAAGAACCACAAGGGCATGCTCTCGGAGGAAGACAAGAAGCTCGACCACCACCTGGGACTCCACGAGCCGCTCGTGGAGCAGGCGAAGCTGAGGCCTCCCGACCTCATCGTGCTCGACGGGATCGTTGGAGTCGAGAAGGACGGACCGCTGAACGGGAAGGCCAAGCGCGCCGGCATCTTCGCCATCGGGACGAACATGCTCGAGGTCGACGCGACGGCAGCGAGACACGCGGGATTCGACCCGCGCGACATCGAGCACCTCGCGATCGCGGAGCGCGAGGGCATCGGGACGATGGACCCCGAGGTCCTCGGAGACGCGCCGCTGGTCAGGTTCATGCCTGCCAACGAGGACTACGGGCAGGTAATGAACATCTACTCGTGGCGCGACTGCACGGCCTGCTCGATGTGCATCGACTCGTTCAGCGCGGGCGTCAAGCTCGCGGTCCGGGACCCCCGGTACTGGTTCACGCTCGTGCCGAAGCTCGTCTACTGGGGCTTCTTCGGGAAGCTCCACATCATCCAGGGACGCGAGGCGAAGGTCCCGGACGCCGAAGGGCGCGTCATCTGCCTCGGGAAGTGCACGAGGGACCTCGCGGAGAGCGAGGGCCTGATCCACTTCCCGGGATGCCCCCCGTCGGCGAGAGACGTCGCGGAGACCATGCGGAGGAAGCTCTAGCGCTATGGCTGCCACCGAGAAGGACACCGGACTCGGAACGACATACGAGAGGATCGCGGTCGCGCGTCTCCTCGAGCGCTTCGCCGAGCACCACCCGATCCGGAACGTGCTCGAGGGGCCGACCGACGGGATCACGGGGATCAGGGGACTCAACAGCGTCCCGCTCGCGCAGGGCGGAGCACGGGTCGAGCTCGTCCTCGGGGACCCGGACGAGGTCACGATCGCGCGCCGCGTGTGGCGAGAGCTCGGACTCGCCGACCAGGTCACGGTGCGGCACTCCCGTGACGGGCGCCTCGACGTGCCGCCGCGTTCGTTCGACCTCGTGTGGAACTTCAACTCGCTGCCCCAGGCCGCGGACCCCGAGGCCATTCTGAGCGAGATGTGTGACGCGAGCGCGAGGTTCGTCCTCGTCTTCGTCGGGAACACCATGAATTACGGCTACCCGATCCACAGACTCCATCACCGGGCCGCGCGCGAGGAGTGGAGCCACGGCGACGTCGAGATGATGAACCCACGACTCATCGAGAAGATGCTCGCGGAGCGCGGGTTCCGGGCCAGGGAGAGACTCCTCGTTGACACGCCGTGGTGGCCCGACATCGACTCTCCGATCGAGGAGGTCGCTGCGACCTTCCTGCCGTTCCTCAGGAGGTTCGCGAGCGGCTCGAAGCGGCTCCAGCACTACACGTGGACGCCCGAGGACCTCCCGTACTTCGACCCCGACCGGCGCAGGAAGCTCGAGGCCGAGCTCGGGAAGCACTTCGCCATCGAGAACGCCGAGCGCTTCCCCTTCAGGGTCCTGTTCGCCCACCACCGCGGGATCCTGACCGAGAGGGAGGACGCGACGACTCCAGGAGGAGGGACCGCTTGAGCCGGGGCTCCAAGATCGCGCTCGCCACCGTTGCCGGAATAGTGCTCCTCGCGATCGCTCTGTACGGGGTCGACGTCGGGCGCGTCCGCGAGCTCATCGCGCACGTCAACGCACCGTGGCTCGCGCTCGCTGCCGTCCTCTACGTCTCGGCCTATCTCGTCAGGAGCCTCCGGTGGAGGCTCGTCCTGAGGCCGGTGCAGAGGGTGCGCGTCTCGGAGAGCTTCTTCATGCTCATGGCGGGCTACTTCCTGAACTACATCATCCCGATCAGGGCGGGCGAGGTCGCCAAGTCGTTCTTCCTGAAGCGGCTGCGCGGCGTCCCGATCGCGACGAGCCTCCCGACGATCTTCGTCGACAAGCTCCTCGAGCTCCTGTCGATCGTGCTCGTCGTGCTCCTCATCCCGGTCCTTTCGATCGAGCTGAACGGCTACCTGGGGACGCTCATCGTCACGGTGCTCGTCGTCTTCGCCATTGCGCTCGCCCTCCTCGTCATGGCCATCTGGAGGGAGCGGGCGACCGCGCGGGTCCTGACGGCAGCCGTCTCCTGGCTCCCGGCCCGCGTCTCCTCGCGTCTGAGCGCGTGGCTCGAGCTCTTCGTCGGCGGGATGGGCGTCGCCCGACAGAACGCGAGGACGCTGGCGCCGCTCGTAGGATACACGGCCTTCGCGGTGCTTCTGGACGCCCTCTACTTCTCCTGCGTGTTCAGGGCCTTCTCCATGGATGTCCCTTTCGTGATGGTGCTTTTCGGGTATACTCTCATATCCTTGTCCTACATCCTCCCGACGCCACCCGCCCAGATCGGGCACAACGAGGCGGTGATGGTGCTCATCTTCGCCGTCGGGTTCGGGCTCGGCAGGGACGAGGTGACGGCGGTCATGATCCTCGCGCACCTCATGACCGGGCTCATCGTGACCGGCATCGGGCTCTGGTCGTTCGGCGCGATGAGCATCAAGGTCAGCGAGAGCTTCAGGCACGTGGCGGAGGCTGCCGGGTCCGACTCACCGGACGCTGCCGCCGGAAGAGGAGGATGATGGGCGGCGCAGGGGACGGGAAGATCCTCGTGACGGGAGCGGCCGGGTTCATCGGCTCGCACGTCTCGGAACGACTGACGCGGGACGGGCGCTCCGTGAGGGGCGTCGACTCGTTCACGGACTACTACCCGCGGAAGCTGAAGGAACAGAACCTCGCCGGCCTCGAGGGAAGCGCTGGTTTCGAGCTCGTCGAGGCCGATCTGGCGACGTGCGACCTCGGCCCGCTCATGGAAGGCGTCTCGTCGGTCTGCCACCTCGCGGCGCAGGCCGGAGTCCGCGCGAGCTGGGGCGAGAGCTTCTCGATCTATCTCGACTGCAACGTCCGCTCGACGCAGAGGCTTCTCGAGGTGGCGCAGGGGACGGGTCTCGACAGGTTCGTCTACGCGTCCTCATCGTCGGTCTACGGGCAGACCGACGACCTCCCGATGCGTGAGGAGGGGCGGACGTGCCCGGTGTCGCCGTACGGTGTGACGAAGCTCGCGGGCGAGCACCTCGCCGTTCTCTACCACAGGAACTACGGGGTGCCGACGGTCTCGCTACGCTACTTCACCGTGTACGGGCCGAGACAGCGCCCTGACATGGCGTTCCACCGGTTCATCCGCGCGGGGCTCGAGGGCAGTCCGGTGGCAATCCTCGGCGACGGCGCGCAGACGCGCGACTTCACGTACGTCGACGACGTCGTGGAGGCAACCGTGCGCGCGCTCGAGGACGGGCCGGAGGGCGAGGTCCTGAACGTGGGCGGAGGGAGTCGCGTTGCCTTGAGCGAAGCGATCGACCTCATCGAGTCGACCGTGGGGCGCCCGATCGAGCGGCACCACGAGAACCCGGCGCGGGGCGACGTAACCGACACCCTCGCGGACAACCGGAAGGCGCGCGACCTCCTCGGGTTCTCTCCGAGCGTCACCCTCGAGGAAGGCATCGCGCGCGAGTGCGAATGGCTGCGGAGCGTCTCGTTCTGACAAGCTCACCGGCAGTGCCGTCGCAAGGCGGCGCGGAGGTCATCCGAGCATGGACGTCTCGATACTCATCCCGCTCCTGAACGAGGAAGAGAGCCTGCGCGAGCTCTATCGGAGGATCTCCGCTGCGATGGAGCCGCTGGGTAAGCAGTGGGAGGTCGTCTTCGTGAACGACGGGAGCACGGACGGCTCGATGGACGTCCTGAGGGAGCTCTACGAGGCCCACGGGAACGTCAAGGTGCTCGCGTTCGGCAGGAACCTCGGGAAGTCGGCCGCGCTCGCCGTCGGGTTCCGCGAGGTCCAGGGAGAGGCCGTCGTGACGATGGACGCGGACCTCCAGGACGACCCCTCCGAGATCCCGAAGATGCTCGACCTCCTGAACGAGGGCTGCGACCTCGTCAGCGGGTGGAAGAAAGAGAGGCAGGACCCGCTCTCGAAGCGCCTCCCGTCGAGGATCTTCAACGGCGTGGCCGGGAGGCTCTCCGGGATCAGGCTGCACGACATGAACTGCGGTCTCAAGGTCTACAGGCGGCTCGTCGTGAAGACCATCAAGGTGTACGGCGAGCTGCATCGATACACGCCGGCCCTCGCACACTGGGCGGGATTCACGGTGACGGAGGTCCCGGTGAAGCACCACCCGCGCGAGCACGGCACGTCCAAGTTCGGTGCGGAACGCTTCATGCGGGGGTTCTTCGACCTTCTGACGGTGCTCTTCCTCCGGCGGTACGCGACCCGACCGCTTCACCTCTTCGGGATGCTCGGCGGCATCCTGTTCGCGGGTGGACTCGGCATCGGGATCTACCTCACGATCGTCAAGATCATGGGCGGCGCGATCGGCCGGAGGCCGCTTCTGACCCTCGGGATCCTCCTCATGGTCGTCGGAGTCCAGTTCGTCTCCTTCGGCCTCATCGGAGAGATGCTCGCGTACCTCCGGAGCGAGGACGTGAGCTACCCCGTCCGGGAGCGGCTGGCCAGGGACGGAGGCGAGGGTGGCGGCTGATCTCGAGCGAAGCGTCGCGTCCGACTCGTCGTTCGACGGGGGCGCGGGCTCAAGGATCGCGATCGTCGGCCCGGCCTATCCGCTCAGGGGCGGCAACGCGCTCTTCGTCGCCCACCTCTACGACAACCTCCGGGTCGACCACGACTGCTACGTGGTGTCGTTCACGAGGCTCTACCCGTCACTCCTGTTCCCGGGGAAGACGCAGGCCAACGTCAGCCGCGACCCCGTGAAGAGCACGCCTTCCCGGCAGCTGATCGACTCCATAGACCCGCTGAGCTGGTGGAGGGCCGTCGACTGGATCTCGCAGCCGGCGCGACGCCCCGATCTCGTCATCTTCGTCTGGTACAATCCGTTCTTCGGGATGTGCTACGGCTCGATGGCGCGCCTCCTCAAGAAGCGGATCGGCTGCGGCATCGTCTTCGTCTGCGAGAACGTCGTCTCCCACGAGAACCGGTTCGTCGACAAGTACCTGACGAGGTTCGCGCTCTCGCAGGCCGACTACTTCATGGTCCTCTCGGGCGTCGTGCGCAGGCGCATCCAGGCCCTCTACCCGGGCATGCCCCTCAGACAGGCCGCGCTTCCCATCTACGACTGCTACCGCGCGAGCGACTTCGACCGCGACGCCGCAAGGAGAAGACTCGGCCTCAGGCGGCCGACGATCCTCTTCTTCGGGTACGTGAGAGCCTACAAGGGGCTCGAGCACCTGCTTCGGGCGATGCCGTCGGTGCTCCGGAGCGTGGAGGTGGATCTTCTCATCGTCGGCGAGTTCTACGACGACCGCGCGAAGTACGACCGCATCATCGCCGACCTAGGCATCGGCAAGCGGGTCAAGATCGTCGCGGAGCACGTCCCCGACGAGACGGTGGGGGAGTACTTCACGGCCTCGGACGTGGTGGTCCTCCCGTACGTCTCTGCCACCCAGAGCGGCATCACGCAGGTGGCCTTCGCGTTCGGGCTGCCGGTCATCAGCACGCGCGTGGGGGGGCTCCCGGAGGTAGTCACGGACGGGGCGACCGGCTACATTGTGCCCCCGCGCGACGAGGGCGCCCTCGCCGACGCCATCGTCAGGTACTTCGAGGAGGGCCGGAAGGAGAGCTTCAGCGCGAACGTCGAAACGGAGGCGAGCCGCGACCGCGCGGGCGAGCTCATGCGGCGGGCCGTGCGGGACTTCCTCGAGATGGAGAGGTCCTAGGTGGACGCTCCGAAGGTGACTGCGATCGTGGTCAATTGGAACGGGCGCGAGCTCCTGGAGGCCGCGCTGCGCTCGCTTCAGGAGTCCGATTACGGGCGTCTCGCGATCCTGGTCGTCGACAACGCGTCGGAGGACGGGTCGCAGGACCTCGTCCATGAGTCGTTCCCGGACGTCGGCCTCGTCGAGAACGAGACGAACGAGGGGTACGCAGCCGGCGCGAACGCCGGGATCCGCGTGGCCATGGCGGACGGCGCCGACTACGTGTTCCTCATGAACAACGACCTCGTGGTCGCTCCGGACGCGGTCTCCGCGCTCGTGGCGGCGGCGAGCGAGCGGCCAGACGCCGCGTTCGTCGGCCCGATGATCTACTACCACGAGCCGCCGAACCTCATCTGGTCGCTTGGGGGGGCTGTCTCGTACTGGAGCGGGAACATCAGGCACCACGCGATCCGCGAGAAGGACGACGGGCGGTACATCGAGGCGCGCGAGGTCGACTACGTGACCGGGGCGGCGGTCCTCGCGTCGGCCGCGGCTCTCGCGAGGATCGGCCTCATGGACGAGGAATACTACATGTACAACGAGGACACCGACTGGTGTGCCCGCGCCGCGCTCCTCGGCTACGGGGTCATCGTGGAGCCGCGCGCGAAGGCGTGGCACCGCGTGTCGATGAGCTCCGGAGGGGGGCTCACGCCATACAAGATCTACCACAGGCTCAGGAGTACCTACAGGTTCTTCGGGCTCTACGCGAAGCCGTACCACTGGCTCGGAATCGTGCCGGCGACGATCGTTCGTTCCGTCGTCTTCACGCTCGGTCAGCTCCTGAGCGGCAAGCCGTCCAACGCCGCCGCGGTCGCTCGGGGGACCTTCGACATCGCCGCGGCGAGGAAGCGGAAGGAGACATGATGAGGCGAAGATGTCAGGCTGCAGTACCGACGTACCGGCGTGCCCGGGCTTCGCGGTCCGGCCTGCGACGTGCGATCGCGGCAGTCGTGATCCTGTCGCTCGTTCCCGTCGCGGGGTGCGGGAACAGGGAGGAGGCGCCGGTCGCCCCGAAGCTCCTCGTCTTCGGTCTCGACGCGGCCACGTGGAACGTCATCACGCCGATGATCCAGTCCGGCGAGCTTCCCAACATCGCCAGGCTCGCCCGCGAGGGTTCGTTCGGGAACCTCCTGAGCCACCCGCCCGTGCAGTCGCCCCCGATGTGGACGACGATCGCAACCGGGTTCATGCCTGAGGTGCACGGGATCGACGGGTTCACCGCACCGCTCGAGGGGAGCGATCGCGAGGTGCCGGTGACGAGCAACATGCGAAGGGTCAAGGCGTTCTGGAACATCCTGTCCGAGAACGAGACGTCGGTGGGCGTCGTCGGGTGGTGGCCGAGCTGGCCGGCCGAGGAGGTCGACGGGTTCATGGTCGCGCAGCGCGCGTGGCCGATGAACTGGAGCAGGAACGGCATCCCGTTCGGGGCGACGCGCGACTCGAACGGAGAGCTCGTCGTTCAGGACTTCCCGGGACGGACGTATCCCGAGTCGCTCTACGAACAGCTCGAGCAGTTCATCGTGACCGAGGAGGACATCACCGCCGCGGAGCTCGGCAGGTTCTTCGCCGACTCGGGCTTCACCGACCCCTCCAGGGAGTTCCACGCCCGATGGGTCTACGCCAAGGACCGCACGTTCACGGACGCGGGCCTCTGGCTCGTCGAGCGCTACCGCCCCGACGTCTTTGCCATCTTCTTGCACGGCCCGGACGTCACCGCCCACTACTACTGGGGCTATCAGACGGGCGAGGGGTTCGAGGTAGACGAGGCTGAGGCGCGGATGTACGGCGGGGTGGTCAGGAACTACTACCGGTTCGTCGACGAGGTGATCGGGAGGTTCGTCGCGATCGCGCCCCCTGACGCCGCGGTGCTCGTCGTCTCGGACCACGGGTTCGAGACGGTCCGCGAGCTGGTCGAGCCGTGGAAGCAGGGGGAGGAGATCCGGACCGAGATCGGGGGCAAGGACGTGCCCTGGGATCACTCGCTCGAGGGCGTCTACATCATGCGCGGGCCAGGGATCCGGGCGGGATACCGCGGCCCCGACGCCGCGGTCGAGGACGTGACGCCGACGCTGCTCGCATACCTCGGGATCCCGGTCGGCGAGGACATGGCAGGAAGGCCCATCGAGGCGGTCTTCGAGCCCGACGAGCTTGCCGCCCGTCCGGTGCAGTACGTGGCGACTCACGAGACAGGCGGCCCGCGGGGCGACGAGACGCCCCTCGAGTCCCCTGTCGACGAAGGCATCAAGGAGAAGCTCCGCTCGCTGGGCTACATCGAGTAGCCCCGGGTACGCGGAATCCCAGACAGGCGGATGACATGCCGAGCGTGGTGAAGTTCGACTGCAGGTTCTACCTTGGCGACAGGCCGTGCCGGTTCCGGCGGGCCTGCGAGGGATGCGAGGACTACTCGCCGATGGGCACGCGCATCCTCGTGGTCAAGCTCGCGGCCGCCGGAGACGTGCTCCGGACGACGGCGGTCCTCCCTCCGCTCAAGCGGAAGTACCCGGACTCGCACATCACGTGGGTCACCGACGAGTCCGCCGTTCCGCTCCTCGAGCACAACCCGTACGTCGACGTTCTGATTCCGTACGGAGTCGACGCGTCGCTCGTGCTGCCGGTGCAGACGTTCGACGTCGCGATCGGCCTGGACAAGGAACCCCGGGCCTGCGCGCTCGTGTCGACCGTCGTCGCCACGGAGAAACTCGGGTTCGGGCTCTCGACGTGGGGAACGACGGAGCCTCTGAACGAGGGCGCGTGGTACGACCTCGAACTCGGCCTCTCGGACGAGAAGAAGTTCCACGTGAACGACAGGACCTATGCGGAGATCGCGTGCGGCGTCGCCGAGGTCGACTACGAGGGCGACCCGTACATGCTGGTCCTGCCGCCGGCCTCGATCGAGCACGCGAACGCCTTCGCCGAGAAGCTGAACCCGGCCGGGCCGCTCGTAGGTCTGAACGCGGGAGCGGGTCGTGTCTTCGCGAACAAGGCCTGGACCACTCCCGGGTACGGGGAGCTCGCGGGGAAGATCGCCGGCGACCTCGGAGGAACGCCGCTCGTCCTCTCGGGACGCGACGACCGGGGGAGGGCCGAGGAGATCCTCAGGCTCGCGGGTGGGCCGGCCGTCGACGCGGGGCTGCACGAGCTCCTCGACTTCGCGGCGATCGTCGGCACCCTCGACGCGCTCGTGACGGGCGACACGCTCGCGATGCACATCGCCGTTGCGCTCGGAGTTCCCGTCGTCGCGATCTTCGGACCGACCGTCCCGCAGGAGATCGAGCTCTACGGAGGAGGCCGCAAGGTCGTCACCTCGATCGACTGCGCGCCCTGCTACCGACGGGAGTGCGACATCACGCCGACGTGCATGGACGAGATCACCACGGCCGACGTCTTCGCGGCCCTCGAACAGGTGCTGGAGGAATCTTGACGGGACGTTCACAGGTCGGACCGAACGGCGCCGGGCGCCCGCCAGGCGCCATCGCCGCGCTCCTCAGGACGGCGGTCGCGTTCGCGCTTCTCGTCGGCGCGTACCTCGGGGTCGCGGGCGTCGCGACGAGCAACTTCGCAATCTCGATGTCTCCCAGCCAGCTCTTCCCGGTCGCGGGCCTCGCGTTCCTCGTTTATCTGGGCGCCGGCGCGCTCGTCGCGGGCGCGAACGCCCTGGGGCGGAAGGCCCGCTCTGACACCGCGAGACTGGAACGCCGCCTCGTGCACGTGATGGCAGCCGTGACCCTGTGGGCCGTGCTCGCCGTCATGTTCCTGCCGCTCAAGGGAACCGAGGCGTCGGTCCAGGCCGGGAAGCTCACGACTCTGCAGCTGAACGCCCTGGCCGCCGCTGCGATCGTGGTCGCCGGCCTGGTGGGAGGGTGGATCGTAGCGGTCGTCGTCGGTCGGGTCGTCGCGCTCCTCCGGCGCAGGCTGACGCCGGGCGGCACCAGGGCGCTCGGGGCCGCCGGCGCCGCGGTGTGCGTGGTCCTCCTCGCGGTCGGTCCGGCCCTCACGGCCCGAGACCTCTCAAGGCTGCCGCTTCCGGAGGACCTGACTCCCGGGAAACTGCCGCGAGTGGTGCTCGTGGCCGTCGACGGCTGCGAGTGGAGCGTGCTTGGACCCCTCATGGAGTCGGGAGAGCTCCCGACCTTCAAGCGCCTCGCAGACGGCGGCTCCTTCGGGCCTCTGCGCACGATCGAGCCGATTCTCTCTCCGATCATCTGGACGAGCATGGCCACCGGGAAGCTGCCCGACAAACACGGCATCCACGGGTTCGTGAACGAACAGAACGTGCCGGTGAACTCCAGGATGCGCCTGGCGTCCCCGGTGTGGGACATCGTGTCCGGCCACGGCGAGGAGGTCTGTGTGGTAGGCTGGTACGTCACGTGGCCCGCCGACCGCGTGAACGGGGTCCTCGTCTCGGACAGGTTGCACTCGCTCCTCCGCGGACCCCTGCAGATGTACCAGTCGCTCACCGGCCGACCGACGAACGAACGACTCGAGGCGTTCGGCGAGTTCGTGTTCGATCCGGGCTACAAGCGCTACCCTAAGGAAGAGGAGCGCTTCCAGCTGAACAGGATCGTCGACGAGCCGCTCAGGTGGGGCTACCTTCGCGACAGGATCTACGGGAAGGCGGCGACATCACTGGGCCCGTACTACGAGCCCGCGTTCACGGCGGTCTACTACCGCGGCGTGGACTTCGTGCAGCACTTCTTCTGGAAGTTCCACGACCCGAACCCGTTCGGGGAGGTTGAAGAGCAGCGCATCCGGGAGTACGGCGACGTAATCCGGAGCTACTACCGCTACCAGGACGCCCTGCTCGCGCAGCTCCTCGACTCGCTCGGCGAGGACCTGAACGTCGTGATCGTCTCCGACCACGGGTTCACGTCACGCCACGAGCACCCCGACCCCGGGAGGCCGCAGCTCACCGGCGAACACCGCATCGACGGAGTCATCATCGCCTCGGGGCCGGCGTTCCGCGAGGCCGGGTACTTCGAGGGGGCGACGGTGCTCGACATCGCCCCGACTGCCCTCGCCGTGATGGGGCTCCCGGTCCCCGAGGACATGGACGGCCGGGTGCTCGAGGAGACGATCAGCGACGAACACCTCGAACAGCATCCGGTGACGACGATTCCCTCGTACGAACCCGCGATCGGTCGGGAGGGTGCTGAAGTCGGCTCCACGATGGACGAGTCGATCAGGGAACAGCTCAGGTCTCTCGGGTATATCGAGTAGGCAGTGAGCGCGCTCCGCGATGGGCGCGGACAGCGCGGATCGCACAGAGGGTGCGCGTCGGCTGCGACTCGTGTCGACGCGGGACGCGATGGAGGCCCGGTGGCGCCAGGCGACAGGTTCAGGCTCGGAGAGCTCTTTCAGTCGACTCATGCGCACGTTCGAATAGGCCGCGTGCTGTCGATCGTGGTTCTCGGCGCCGCGTTCCAGCTCCTCGCGCAGACTGCCCTCGCGCGTTCCCTCCCCAAGTCCGAGGTCGGGGTGATCGCCCTCATCCTCGGCGCGCTGCCGCTTCTCTCCACCCTGTCTCTCTTCGGCCAGGACGCGGCGACCGTCCGGTTCCTGAGCCGTCCGGGGGGACTCGCGTTCGACGCCAGGTCGCACGTGAAGAGGGTGCTCCTGATCGTCCTCCCGCTAGGCGCGGTCGCGGGGGCCGCGGGGGCGGCCTACTACGGACTGGCGGGAGCGGCGGCCGCCGCGATCGTCGTGCTCGTGGTCTCCCAGAACGCTCTCCTCGTGGCGACGTCGGTACCTCGCGCGCGGCACGAATACGAGCGCGCGATGACCGGCAGGTGGCTTCCGCTCGTCACGATCGGGATCGTGTACGCCGTGCTCTTCGCCTCGGGGTCACTGACGTACGGAGCGGCGCTCGCGACCATGATCCTGTCGTTCGGGGGAGCGGCCGTCCTCTACACACTGTGGCAGCTCCGAGCGGACGAACCGGGGAGCGAGCGCGTCCCGGCGGGCGTGATGCGCGAGGGGCTCTTTCTGTTCGGGATCACCGTTTCGTTCTCGGTAATGGTCTCCGTCGACAAGATGGTCATCGGCAAGATGCTCCCGTACGCGGACCTCGCCGTCTACGCGGTCGTGTTCTCGATCATGAAGGCATTCGACTTCGTCTTCTACTCGCTGGCCTACGTTCTCATGCCGCGAGTCAACATATGGGAGAGGGTGAACCTCAGACGCCTGAACACCGGGATCGCCGGCGTGGCCGTCGTCCTCACGGCGGGCTATCTGCTCTTCGGCGACGACGTGGTTCGCTTCCTCTTCGGCGGACGGTACGACGCGGGCATCGTGTTGATCGGTCCGTTCGTGCTCGCGGGGATCCTCAAGCTCTTCTACTCGGTCCCATCGAGCGTCATCGGCGGCCGGCTGCCGCGTAAGGCTCTCAAGGGCTTCCTGTGGTTCAGCCTGGGAGCCATCGTGCTGAACGTCGCACTCGACATCGTCTTCATCAGCCTCTGGGGACTCGTCGGCGCGGCGATCGCCACCGCGATCGCCTGGGCCTTCCGGCTCATCGGGGGATACGTCATCATCGCGATCAACCGGGAACACCTCGGCGCGCCGAACGCGGACGTCGACGCTCCGTGACGCGGAGGTGCTCGACAGCGATCCGCCCGACCGGCGCCCGAGGATGGCGGCCTCCCGGAACTCCAGGAGACATCCATGACGAAGAAACGGAGACAGAAGGCCGCGGCGGCGGCCACACCAAAGAAGGAGCACACGTCCGAGCGTCCGATCTTCGGACGCCGGTCGACCTGGGTGGCTCTCGGGATCATCGCGGTCGTGTGTCTCGTCGTCTTCGCCCGAGTCGTGTTCGGAGGGGAGATCCTCACCGGAGGGGACGTCCTCGCCGGCGCCGCTATCTTCGAGCACTACGCGAACGAGGAGATCGCAGCCGGCAACCTCCCGCTCTGGAACCCGTACATGTTCGCCGGTATGCCGTTCTTCGAGAGCATGACGTGGAGCGCGTTCGTCTACCCGACGTTCTGGCTGAAGTACGGGATCGAGAGCCTGACGGGCTCCACGATGCCGAGGCTCTTCTTCCTCGTGATGCACTACCTCCTCGCGGGCCTCGGGATGTTCTTCTTCCTCCGATCGCGCGGCGTCGGCCATGGCGGCTCGACCGCGGGCGGACTCGCGTTCATGCTGACGCCCCACCTGGTCGGGCTTGCGACGATCGGTCACGGCGGGAAGGTCCTGACGGCGGCGTACATACCCCTCATCCTGATGGCGGCGTTCCACGTCCTCGAGGGAAAGGGACGGCGCTGGGTCGCCGTCCTCGGGATGCTGGGAGGTCTCCAGTTCCTCGCGCGACACGTCCAGGTGAGCTACTACACGTGGCTCGTGGTGCTCGTCCTGTTCGTCTACATACTCGTGGCCGACCGGAGAGCGGGGAAGGAGTGGCCCGTCCTCGGAAGAAGGACCGGGGAACTCGTGACGGCCGGGGTGCTCGCCGCGGCTCTCGCGGCCGTGATTCTCGTTCCGCTCCTCCAGTACTCCGGCTTCTCGACGCGCGTCGCTGAGGGCGGCGGGATGGGCTACGACCAGGCCGTGCAGTGGTCGTTCCACCCGAAGGAGATCCTCACGTTTCTGAACCCGTCCCTCTTCGGGCTCGCGAACGAGACCTACTGGGGCACGATGCCGTTCCAGCAGGTCTCGCACTACATGGGATACGTAGCGCTCTGCCTCGCGGCGATCGCCGTCGTGCGGAAGCGCGACCGCGACGTCCGGTTCCTCGTCGTCCTGTTCGCGGTCGGTCTCTTCCTGTCGTTCGGCCGCCACATCGGTCCGGTCTACCGCCTGCTCTACGCCGTCCTGCCGGGATTCAGCAGGTTCCGTGTGCCCGCGCTCTTCCTGCTCGTGTCGCAGTTCGCGGTCGCGGCGCTCGCGGGCCACGGAGCGAGCGCGCTCCTCGGCGAGCTCGACACGGGGAGTAGGTCCTGGGTCCGGATCGCGGGGGCGGTCGCAGGCGTCGGGCTCGCCGCCGGGCTCATCATGCTCGCCGCCAACTCCGAGATCGCCAGGACGGCCGCGACGGAGCTCATGAAGAAGCACCCCGGGGTTCCCGCATCCGCGCTGCGCGAACTCGGAAGGGCTGCCGCCCGCATGGTGGTTAGGGACTCCGTCGTCCTCATGGTGGCCGCGGTCGCCACCGGCGCGCTCGTCTTCCTCGCCGGGACCAGGCGCCTCAAGGGGTGGGTCGTCGCCGCCATCCTCCTCGCGCTCCTCGTGGCCGACGTCGCCCTCGTGAACGCGAGGTTCGTGAAACCGGAGAGGATGCTGCCGCTCGAGCGCTACTACCCGAGGACCGAGGCCGTCAGATACCTCCAGCAGCAGGACGGTCCGTTCAGGATCGCGCCAGCCGGGCGCGAGTTCTCCTCGAACGCGTGGATGTACCACGGGATCGAGTCTATCGGGGGGTACCACCCCGCGAAGCTCACGCTCGTCGACAGGCTGATCAACCAGGTCGGAATCGGGAATCTGAAGCTCCTCGCCATGCTCAACGTCAGGTACGTAGTGGGCCCCGAGAGCCTCGGGCACCCGGCCTTCCGGACCGTGGCGCCGGGCGTCCACGAGTTCATGGACACGCTCCCCCGCGTCTTCCTGGTGGGGGAGGCGAGAACCGCCGGGAGCGAAGGACTGATGCTCACCGAGTACGGGATCGACAGCTTCGACCCGACGGCCTACGCGTCCGTGCTCGGGAACCTGCCGGGTCCCGTCGAGAGCGTCGAGGGCAGCACTGCGCGGGTGATCTCGCACGATCCCCACGAGATCGAGGTCGCCGCCAGCGTCGGGCGACCTTGTCTTCTCGTATTCTCAGAGGTATACTATCCGCCCGGCTGGAAGGCGTACGTCGACGGTGAGGAAGTGGAGATCTTCCAGACCAACTACGCCTTCCGATCCGTGTATCTGGAGCCGGGCGAGCACACGGTCGTGATGCGGCACGGGCTGTCATCCCTCGGAACCGGGCTGACGGTGTCGCTCATCGCGCTCGCGGCGATCGCGGCGCTCGCTCTCGTGCCGGCCGGGCAGCCCTTCCGGAGGAAGAAGCAGTGAGAGTCATGGTCGTCGTCCCCACCTACAACGAACGCGAGAACCTCGAGGAACTCGCCCCGAGGATCCTGTCACAGCTCCCCGACGTGGAGCTCCTCGTGGTCGACGACGGGTCTCCCGACGGGACGGGTGAGTACGCCGACGGGCTCGCGGCGCAGGATCCGCGCGTGCACGTGCTCCACCGCCCCGGGAAGATGGGGCTCGGTTCGGCATACGTTCAGGGCTTCAAACACGCGCTCGGGACGTCCGCCGAGCTCATCGTCCAGATGGACGCCGACTTCTCCCACGACCCGGACGTCATCCCGGAGCTCGTCGCGGGTACCGAGGATCGCGACGTCATCATCGGGTCGCGCTACATCACGGGCGCGAACGTGGTGAACTGGCCGCTCCGCAGGCTGTTCCTGAGCTACTTCGCGAACGTCTACACGCACATCATCACGGGACTCCCGCTCCGCGATTCCACCGGCGGATTCAAGTGCTTCCGAAGGGCCGTGCTGGAGACGATCGACCTCGACGCCATCAGGTCGGACGGATACTCGTTTCAGATCGAGGTCAACTTCCGATCCTGGAGGAAGGGGTTCTCGATGCGGGAAATCCCGATCATATTCGTGGACCGTCACTCCGGTACTTCGAAGATGTCCAGGCGGATCGTATGGGAAGCGACGTGGATGGTCTGGCGCCTGAGGCTCGACAGGATTCTCGGGAGGCTCTAGGTTCCGCCGACGAGCTCGATCTGTCGATCGTCATCGTCGGCTACAACAGCCGCGAGCCGCTCGCAGACGTTCTGTCGTCGATCAGGGACAACCCGCCGAGGGCGGCCACCGAGACGATCGTCGTGGACAACGACTCCACCGACGGGACCCCCGAGTTCGTCAGGGAGACCTTCCCGTGGGTTGTCCTGCAGGAGAACTCGGCGAACCTCGGCCTTTCGTCCGCCATCAACCAGGGCATCGCGTCGGCGTCCGGGCGGTGTGTCCTGGTGCTGAACCCGGACATCGTCGTTACGGAGGGCTCGCTCGATCGACTCGTCGAGTTCATGGACGGGCACCCGGACGCCGGCATCGCCGGGTCGAAGCTCCTGAACGCGGACGGGACCGTCCAGCACTCGTGTCGCCGGTTCTACAAGTTCTGGACGCTCCTGCTGCGCCGGACCTTCCTGGGGAAGGTGTTCCGGAACTCGCGCACCATCCGCGACTACCTGATGCTCGACTTCGACCACGAGGAGTCGCGCGAGGTCGACTGGATCATCGGCGCGTGCATGGTGGTCCGGAAGGAGGCGCTCGCCGACGTCGGCGGGATGGACGAGAGGTTCTTCCTCTACTTCGAAGACGTCGACTGGTGTCTCAGGATGTGGCGCGGGGGATGGAAGGTCTACTACGTGGCGGACTCCGTCATGGAGCACCGCTACGCGCGTGAGAGCGCGCGCCCCGGCATCACTCGGATGCTCGTCATCCACGTGATGTCGATGATCCACTTCTACGAGAAGTGGGGAAAGGTGATCTACGGCGTGAAGAAGTACCGCGGGGTCATCCTCAGAGCGGTCCTGCTCGTCTCCGACCTGGTGGCGGTCAACCTCGGGTTCTGGCTGGCCTACTTCGTACGGCTGAACCTCGGGCGCGTGTTCGAGAAGCCGATGTTCGGCTACCAGATCTACGGTCCGTTCATCGTCTTCGCGAACATCGTCTTCGTCTTCTCGTTCGCGTTCTTCGGGCTCTACGGTGGCTCGAGTGCGCGCGACTCCGGCTCGGATCTACTCCTCAGGGTCTTCCGCGCGACGTTCGTCTCGTCGGTGATCCTCATGGCCAGCACGTTCCTCACGTCGCAGACGGTCTACTCCCGGGTGCTGGTGGGGGTGTTCTGCGTGCTGACGATCGTGCTCGCGACGGTCTTCCGCCTCTTCCTGAGGGGCGTCCACCGGCGCGTGCGCGCCGGTCGCTTCGACCTCACGCGGGTCGCGATCGTCGGCACGGGCCCGACCGCGCTCAGACTGGGGCGCCGCATCGTCGCGCACCGCGAGCTCGGCTACGATCTCGCAGGGCTCGTCGCGGTCGGTGACGCGCCGGGCGACGTGGGGCTCCCGGTCATGGGCAGTCTGGAAGACCTCCCGCGCCTCATCGACGAGCAGCGTGTCGGGGAGGTCATCTTCGGGGACCCGGACCTCCCGGGCGACACCGTCGCGGACTTCCTCATGACCGCGCGCCGGAGCACGGTCGACGTCAAGATGGTCTCCGGCCTCTCCGGGATCCTGACCCAGCGCGCCAAGGTCGAGGAGTTCCTGGACATGCCGGTAGTCTCGTTCGAGAGAGAGGCCCTGCTCAGGGCGGGTGCGGGCGCCAAGCGCGTCGTCGACGTCGTTCTCTCGGGTGTCCTCATCGCGCTGTGGTCTCCGGCCCTCGCGCTCACCGCGCTCGTCACCGCCACGCGCGGGGCGCGCCCGTTCACGTCGAGCTCCCGCGCAGGTCTCGGCGCGGAACCCTTCGACATGTACGCCCCGAACCCGACCGACGGGCCGTCGGCGTTCCGGAGGTTCGCCGAGCGGCACGGGCTCTCATCGGCCCCGTCTCTCTTGAACGTATGGAAGGGCCAGATGAGCCTCGTCGGCCCGACGCCGGTGCCGCCCGAGAGGGCCGCTCGCTTCGAGGGCCGGGAGCGGCTCCGCTTCGACGCCCGCCCCGGCATCACGGGGCTCTCGCAGGTCGCTCTCGATCCAGGCGACGAGGAGGGAGGCGACCCTGCCGCTCTCGACGTCTACTACGTGCAGAACTGGTCGCTCGGCGGAGACGTGCGCATTCTGCTCCGCTGGCTCACGCGATGTCTCGGAGGTGGATGCGCGCAGAAGAAGAACCGGAAAGGACATCCATGAAGAAGCTCTTGATGACGCTACTTGCTCTCGTCGCGCTCGGGCTGGCCTGTCCCGCGGCAGGGGAGACCTGGGAACAGGTGGTGATCGGAAGCGATCCGGAGAACCAGCCGCGGATCCTCGACATGGCGCTCGACGGGAGCACGGTGTGGCTCTCCGCCCGGAACGACGGTCTCTGGGGGTACGACGGGAGCGGGTGGGTCAACCACCTGCAGGCGGACGGCGGGCTCAGCTTCGACTCGTGGGGCTACAACATGTTCGTCGACTCGAACGGCCACAAGTGGGTGACGCGCGACTGGCCGCTCACCGCCGACCGGCTCGACGACCGCGGGACGCTTCACTCGAAGGACGACGACATCTGGTACGCCTACACGTACGCGCCTGGCGGCGACCAGTTCTGGAACAAGCGGATCTTCTCGATGACGGAGACGCCGGCGGGAGACAGGTGGTTCGGCTGCAGGGACGAGGACCACGCCAACGAGGTCGTCGTCGAGCACCTCATCGAGAACGACCCGTCCACCGTCGACGACGACGAGTGGCGCCACTTCGACAACGCGCTGCCTCCCTACGAGACGCAGTTCTTCGACGACGACGTGCGCGCGGTCGCCATCGACCACGGGGGCGCGCTCTGGATCGGCTACCACTCGGTGGGGCTGGACGTCTGGGACTACGGCGACATCGACGTCTGGGACGACGACGTGTGGACGCACTACGACGCATCGAGCGGGCTCCCCAGCAATCTCGTCCACACGTTCCACGTTGCGCAGGATGGCAAGGTGTGGGTAGGGACGCTCGACGGTCTCGCGTTCTACAGCCCGTCGGATGACGCCTGGAGCACGGTCGACGACCCCGCGCTGCCGGGATCCCAGATGCTCTCCATCGATACCGACGCCCTGGGGCTCGTGTGGGTGGGCACGGATGGAGGCGTCGCGGCTCTCTACCCGAACGGCACGGTAACTGCTACCTACACAAGCGATAACGGGCTCGCGAGCGACGTGGTCGACGCGATCGCCGTCGACCGCGTCACGGGGGACATCTGGGCGCTGTCGCTCGACGTTGACGAGCAGACGACGGCCCTGAACGTCCTCAGGGGCGGGATCGCCCCCGGGTCCGGAGAGGTCTACGGATTCCCTAATCCTTGGCGGTCCGACACGTACGACAAGAGCATCGAGATCGTCGGCGCTCCTGACGGCTCGGTGGTGGAGATCCTCGACATCACCGGAGAGTCGATCCGAGTGCTGGAGGCCCGTCAGCAGCCGTACGTCTGGGACGTCCTCGACTCGTCGGGGTCCAAGACGGCGAGCGGAGTCTACGTGGTCAGGGTCGAGCAGCCGGGCGGACCGACGGTCTTCACGAAGGTCGCCGTGATCTGGTAACCGGCGCGCGGCCCTTCGGAAACGAGGCACTCAGACGCCGGGCGGCGCGTCGAGCGCTCTGACCCGGCGCTCATCGTGATGTGAGGCGAGCGGACGAACGACGAATGAACGACTCGAACGACAGAGTGCGCGTACTCATCGTCGGCGCCGGCGCTGCCGGCCGAATGGTCGCGCAGGAGATGGCGGGGCGTCCCGAACAGGGATACGCGGTCGTCGGCTTCCTCGACGACGATCCGACCAAGATCGGTCGCGACATCGTGGGCGTCCCCGTGATCGGGCGGACCGGCGACCTCGTGGCGGTCTCCGAGGAGCACGGCGTCCAGCAGATCGTCATCGCGATCCCCTCCGCGTCCGGTCACACGATCCGCGAGGTCGTGCGGCTCTGCGAGGAGGCGGGACGCTCGTTCAAGATCGTCCCGGGAGTCTGGGAGATCATCCTCGGGA
This sequence comes from bacterium, assembly GCA_025774935.1. Taxonomy (GTDB): domain Bacteria; phylum Joyebacterota; class Joyebacteria; order Joyebacterales; family Joyebacteraceae; genus JALGVN01. The sequence goes on from JALGZK010000001.1 coordinate 265,522, forward strand.
ACGTCGCGATCAGCCAGCTCCGCGAGGTCGAGCTGGACGATCTCCTGGGCAGGGAGACGGTCTCACTCGACTCGGAGGCCATGACCAACCGCCTGAAGGGCCGGCGCGTTCTCGTCACCGGCGCGGGCGGCTCGATCGGCTCCGAGCTAACGAGGCTCGTCGCGGAGTTCGGCCCCTCCGAGCTCGTCCTCATGGGACGCGGCGAGAACAGCATTTACGAGATCGATCAGGAGATCGGGATCGACTTCCCGGAAGTCAACCGGATCCCGGTGATCGGCAGCGTCTCCGACAAGGTGTCGGTCGAAAAAGTCTTCCAGGAACACAGGCCCGAGATCGTCTATCACGCGGCGGCCCACAAGCACGTGCATCTGATGGAGTTCTTCCCCGACGAAGCGGTGAAGAACAACGTGACCGGCACCCGCGACCTCATCGACGCCGCGGTGCGCTACGGCGCCGAGCGTCTCGTGCTCCTCTCGACCGACAAGGCCGTGAGGCCCCACGGGGTCATGGGCGCTTCGAAGCGGGTCGCCGAGCTCCTCCTCATGGAGCGCGCTGCGTCCGGGTGCGAGACGAAGCTCGTCGCGGTGCGGTTCGGGAACGTCCTCGGGAGCCGCGGGAGCGTCGTCCCGATGTTCCGTCAGCAGATCCGCCTGGGCGGCCCCGTCACGGTAACGCATCCGGACGTCACGCGGTACTTCATGACGATACGCGAGGCGGCGATGCTCGTCCTCCAGGCCGGGTTCATAGGCGTTGGGGGCGAGGTGTTCGTGCTGGACATGGGCGACCCGATCCGGATCGCCGAGCTCGCCGAGCACCTGATCCGGCTCTCAGGCCTCGAGCCGGGGACGGACATCGCGGTTCAGTTCAAGGGCCTCCGCCCGGGGGAGAAGCTCCACGAGGAACTCTGGTGCTCCGGAGAGACCCTTACGAGGACCGAACATCAGAAGATTATGGTCGTCCAATCGGACCCAGAGACCGAGGTCGAGGATCTCGGCGCGACGGTCCGCCGCCTCGAGGAGCTGGCGACCAAGGGCGACAGAGACGGCATCATGCGCGAGCTGGGCCGGATCTTCCCGAACATCGGACGCAAGAATGGCAACGAAAGCGATGAGACCTGCAATTGAGGGCGGAAGCCCCGTGCGAGACGAGTTCCTTCCGTTCGCGCGGCCGGCGATCACCGAGCCCGACATCACCAGGGTCGTCGAGACCCTGAGGTCGGGCTGGCTCACCGTGGGTCCCAGGACCAAGGAGTTCGAGAAGATCGTCGCGGAGTACATCGGCGTCGAGAAGGCCGCCGCTCTCCACTCGTGCACGGCGGGGCTCCATCTCTCGCTCGCTGTCTTGGGCGTCGGCCGCGGCGACGAGGTCGTCATGCCCGCGCTCAACTTTGCGGCCGGACCGAACATGGCGATCCACCTGGGCGCGACGCCGGTGCTCGTCGACATCGACCCCGAGACGCTCAACGTGACGCCAGAGATCCTCGAGGCCGCCATCACTCCCCGCACGAAAGTGCTCCTGCCGCTCCACTTCGCAGGCCGGCCGTGCGACATGCGGACGATCATGGACCTCGCGCGCTCCCGCGGGCTCAGAGTAGTGGGGGACGGCGCGCACGCCATCGGTTCCGACTACGGCGGTGCGAAGGTGGGGTCGCTCGCGGACGCGACCTCGTTCAGCTTCTACGTGACCAAGGGGATCACCACCGGCGAGGGAGGGATCGTGACGTCCCCCGACCGGGACGTCATCGGAAGGGTGCGCCGGCTCTCTCTGCACGGGATGTCGAGCGGCGCGTGGAAGCGGTACAGCGACAAGGGTCCCTGGTACTACGAGATCCTCGAGGCGGGGTACAAGTACAACATGAACGACATGCAGGCCGCCCTCGGCCTGACACAGATGGAGAGGGTCGAGGTCTTCCGTGCGGACCGCGAGCGGATCGCCGCGGCCTACACGCGCGAGCTCGCGAACGTCGAGGGGGTCGTCGTTCCTGCCGCGTGTCTGACCGAGTGCGTTCACGCGTGGCACCTCTACCCGATCCAGCTCGACACGGACGCGCTCACCATCGACAGGAACCACTTCGTCCTCGCCCTCCTCGAGGAGGGAATCGGCGTCAGCGTTCACTTCATCCCGATCCACTACCATCCTTTCTTCCGCGATCACCTCGGCCACGCGCCCGGCGCCTTCCCGGTGACCGAGCGCTACTTCGAGCGTGCTGTTTCGCTTCCGATCTACCCGATGATGACCGACGGCGACGTAGCCGACGTCGTGACGGCCGTGAGCAAACTCCTCAGTCATTACAAGCGATAGGGCAGGAGACCGTGGAGATCCACGTCGCGCACGGGAAGGCACCGGCGGAGTGGGACGACCTCGTCCGGAGGGACGAAGCCGCCACGTTCTTCCACACGTCGACCTGGAACGCGCTTCTCGAGGAGACGGGCGCGGGGTTCCACCCGGTGTGGCTGCTGCTCGACGCCGGCGGTACCCTTGCCGCGGGTCTCCCTGCAGCGATCAGGGAACGGAGCGGGGTCCGCGTGCTCTCTTCGATGCCGCACGGGACGTTCGGAGGCCCGGTGGTGTCTCCCGGGGCCCCCGACGGCGCGGCCGCCTCCCTCCTCGACACCTTCCGGAAGACCGCCCGCGAGGCCCGGACCGGGGCGGCCCATCTCGTCGACTTCGCCGGCAGGGTCGGAGACCGTCTCGAGGGTTTCGAGACCGCCGAGGGTACGGCGCAGGTGCTCGCGCTCGACAGGGACTACGAGGAGCTCTGGTCGGGTTTCAAGCCATCGGCGAGGAACAAGATCCGGAAGGCGCAGAAGGCCGGAGTCACGGTGCGCCGAGCCGACTCCGAGGCCGACTTCCTGACGTACTGCGACATGCTCGCCGAGTGCGAGAGGAAGTGGGGTGCCGTGTCCGAGTTCAGCGAGGAGTTCTTCCGGGCGCTCTCGGGCGTCGACCGCGGTCTGGTGCACGTGTGGCTCGCGGAGCACGAGGGGGAGATCATCGCCGGGGATCTCAACTTCGTCACGAACGGGACCGTCTTCAACTGGGGCAACGTGTCGCGCGAGAGCGCGAAGCGCCTGGCGCCCAACAACCTGCTCCACGCCGCCGCGATCGAGGACGGCCTGCGCGAGGGACACTCCGTGTACAACCTCGGCTCGAGCGCCGGCATCCCGGGCGTCGAGGCCTTTAAGGAGTCGTTCGGGACGACCCGCGTCGCCTACCGCGAGTACAGGTCCGAAAAGCCGTGGTACCGCGCCGCTCGAGCGCTGGCCACGGGCCGTCGAGGAGGTCGATCGTGAAGTGGTATGCCGCTCTGCTGCTCGTCGTGGCGATAGCCGTGCACGTCGTCTTCCTCGTTTCGCTCGTGCACCCGAGCCACTTCCTGAACCCGCTCTTCCCCGAGGGCGTGCACAACATCGGTGACGGTCCGGGTGCGGACTTCTTCGCGTTCTATCAGGCGGGACGCTACGTCCTCGACGGGGAGGACATCTACCAGCGTCCGATGGACGACCACGACCGCGCGGTGCCGTACGCTTACTTCTACCGGTACCTGCCGTTCGTCGCGACCACGATCGGCGTCGCCCTGACGCAGCTCGACCCGTGGCCTGCGTACTGGCTCTGGGTGGTCCTGACCGAGCTCGTGCTCATCGGTGCCATCGTCGCCACGAAACGAATGGTGACCGACCTGGACCTCTTCGCCTGCCTGGCCTCGATGTGGCTCCTGTTCTCGCCCTACTACATCGAGCAGTACATGGGACAGCTCAACATCATCATGGCCGCGCTCATCTTCACCATGGCCCTCGCGTACGCGCGGGGAGAGATGCGTTCCTTCAACATCTGGTGGATCCTCTCGGTGCTCCTGAAGCACCTGACCATTCTCTACGTACCGATTCTCGTACGGATGCGGCGCTACCGCCCCATCGTCCTCGCTCTCTTCGCCGTCTTCATCACCACGGTTCCGTACCTCGCGATGAGGTCGTCTGGGGTCGGCAACTTCACGCACGACAACTTCGATCTCTCGCTCTACCCGTACGCGGGGAACTTCGGGGCGCTCGCGCTCCTGATGGTCCTCAAGATGCGTCTCTTCCCCGAAGCGTCCCAGATAGTCGCGTACGTCGGCCCCATCAAGCTCTCGATCACGCGTGGCCTCGTCCTCCTGACGATGCTCGTCCCCGTCGTCGTGAGCCTGTGGGTCACCTTCCGCCGGAAGCCGTTCGACTTCCTCGAGTCGCTGGGACTCTGGACGATGGTCTACTTCTTCGTCTTCCGCGAGGTCTGGGAGTACCACTACGTGCTCCTGATTCCGCTCTTCGTGCTCTTCTACGCGAGGACGAGGGCGCGGGTGCTGTGGGTTATGTACGGGCTCCTGGCGGCGCCGACGTTCTTCGTCCTCTACGACGTGGCGGGGGATAACCCGGAGGTGAGCTGGACCACGTTCCAGCATATCCTGAACCACGCGACGAAGGTGATCCCGCTCGTCTGGCTCTTCGTGTGGGTAGCCGCGGGGTATCTGAGGCGCCATTCGAAGAAGATGGAGACGGTTCCTGACACTGGGCTCGCCGTGACGCTGTAGGCGCCGGCCGCGAGGAGGACAAGGGCAGGTCATGCGGATCGCGTATCTCTCGATCGGAGGTCACATACACACGGAGCGGTGGCTCGGCTACTTCGTCGAGCGCGGCCACGACGTGCACCTCATGACCGTCCAGCCAGAACCGATCGACGGGGTCAAGGTCTACGACATCCGGACTGGGGTCCCGATCAAGCCGCTCCACTACGCCGTGGCCCTGAGGAGAGTGCGCCGGATCCTCGCCGACATCGAGCCCGACCTCCTGCACACGCACTTCCTCACCGGCTACGGGTACTGGGGAGCGTTCTCCGGATTCCACCCGTTCATCATGACCGTGTGGGGTGACGATGTCTACCTCACGCCGCACACGTCCTTCCTGAAGGGGGTCCTCGCTCGCCACGTCCTCCAGAGGGCAGACCTCGTGACCGGTGACTCCGAGGACATCATGGACCACGCGGTGCGAATGGGAGCCGCGCGCGAGCACTGCCACGTCGTCCAGTGGGGCGTCGACCTCGACAGCTTCCGTCCCGACGCTCCCTCCGACGTGCGCGCCCGCCTCGGGATCCCCGCGGACGCGCCGGTCGTCATCAGCATCAGGAGCTTCACGCAGGCCTACTACAACATCGACGTCGTCGTTCGGTCCATCCCGCGCGTCCAGGCGGAGCGCCCGGACACCCACTTCATCATCGCCGGGAACGAGGGCGACGATACGGAGCTCAGGAGTCTGGGGGAGGAGCTGGGGCTCGACGGCCGGACTCACTTCGCCGGGAAGATCCCGCACGAGGAGCTTCCCGGGTATCTCGTCACGTCCGACGTCTTCCTCACGGTGCCGTCCGTCGACGCAACGCCGGTCTCGCTCCTCGAGGCGATGGCCTGCGGATCGCCGCCGATCATCTCGAGCCTCGAGTCGGCGATGGAGTGGGTGGAGGACGGGGAGACCGGCCTGGTCGTTCCGCCCGAGGATCAGCCCGCGCTCGAGGAGGCCATCCTGCGCCTCATCGCCGCGCCGGAGCTGAGGGCCTCGATGGGCGCGGGGGCGGCGGCGAAGGTCCAGGCGGACGCAGACCACCGGGCGCACATGCGCCGGATGGAGGAGCTCTGCGAGGACCTCGTCGCACGCTGGAGGAGCTCCGATGCCCCCGAATAGGACCGTGACGGTCGTCATCCCGACGTACGGGAGGAAGAGTCTCCTCGAGGAGACCCTCGACTCGCTCGCGAAGCAGACCTACCCCGCGGAGCTGACTGAAGTCGTTGTCGTCGACGACTGCTCCGAGGACGACACGTACGGGTTCCTTCAGGGTCTCGAGACACCGTTCCGGCTCGTCCCGGTCAGGCACGAGGTGAACCAGGGGAGGGCGGCCGCCCGCAATACGGCGCTTCGCGCCGCCGGGGGCGACCTCGTCGTCTTCGTCGACGACGACATGCGCTGCGACTCGGAGCTTATCACGGAGCACGTCCGCTTCCACGACGGGCACCCGGGCGCGGGGCTCATCGGGAGCGCCCTCCAGGCTCCCGAGCTAGGACGCTCGACGATCTTCACGTATCTCGACGCGATGGGAGTCCACCAGCTCGAGTCCGGCTCGCGAGCACCCGCGCGCTACTTCGTGACGAACAACGCGTCGATCGCGCGCCAGGCGCTCCTCGACGTGGGGCTCTTCGACGAGAACTTCAGGAACTACGGCTTCGAGGACACGGAGATCGCGATCAGGCTCGAGGAGGAGCAGGGCACGGAGTTCTGGTACTCGGCCGACGCTCTAGCATGGCACATCCACTACCAGACGCTCGATGCCGTGCTCGACAAGCGGGAGGACACCGCCGAGCCTCTCGCGTACCTCCTGCGCCTCCACCCGGACCGGGCGGTCGACTTCTCGGTCGACTCGCTTCTCCCGGCCTCGCCCGATGACCCTCCTTCGCTGCGACTGCGGAAGCTGGCGGCCCGGCTCGCCACGAACAGGGCGTGCTACTCGGCCGTCCGCTGGCTTGCCGGACGCGTCCACCTCCGCGGGGCATCGCTCTGGACGCTGAGATACTTGATCGCCTGCCAGTACCGCGTCGGGCTCGCGCGTCTCGCCGGCCCCGACGGCTCCGGGGGCTCCGCGCGACCCTGAACCCTCGGCGTTGCAGAAGGGGAGGGCCCGCGGAAGACCGCGGGCCCTGTTACATTCGGGACCGGCCTGAGCCGGCCGCCCGAGCACCCGACGGTATACCCCTCGGCGCTCCGGAGAGACCCTGTCTCCGGGCCCTTTCCGGCCTCTCCCTCTCCTCCCGGCACCACCGCTCTGACGCCCCGCCTATGGCACGGTCTATGCTTCTTACCAAGCGCAGACAACTGAATAGACAAGGCGCTCCCTGCCATGCTCGTGAGCAGTCGCCAGGTCGTGGGCTGATCCCCGAACCAGAGAATGAGTCGTACCGTACCTGTTGCACGGCACACGCGGGGAGCGCGTCTATTCACGTCCCCTCCTCAGGGGTCCGGCTCCCGCCGGACCCGGGAATCGCCTATCTCCCTTTCCGTTGACAGTTTTCGGGCCCTTTGCTAGACTCCGCTCAACTCGGAGCCGGGGTGCCGTACGCCTCGGTCGGGCGCGTTGTTTTGTCTATGCTCGATCCCCGGCCGGGCGCCGGAGGGTCGACGCGTGGACGACGTTGAGAGGATCGCCAGGGAGGTCATCAGGCGCCTCGAGGGCGACGAGCCCGGGGTGAATGCCGGGGCGGGGGACATCCCCGTGACGATCTCCGCCCGGCACATCCACGTCGCGCGCGGCGTGCTCGACGCCCTCTTCGGCGAAGGATTCGAGCTGACCAAGCGCGGTGACCTCGGACAACCGGGCGAGTTCGCCTCCGAGCAGACGGTCACGGTCGTCGGTCGCTCGATGCGGGCGATCGAGGACGTCCGGCTGCTGGGACCCGTTCGAACGTACACGCAGGTCGAAGTCAGCCGGACGGACGCGTTCCGTCTCGGCATCGACCCGCCGGTCAGGCGATCTGGCGACCTCGCGGGAAGCGAGGCGGTGACGCTCGTCGGCCCGGCCGGAACGGTCGCGCTCCGAGAGGGAGCGATCCGGGCGACGCGCCACATCCACATGACCGAGCGCGACGCCCGCGAACGGGGAGTGAAGGACGGGGAGCTCGTCAGGATCAGATTCCCGGGCGAACGCGCCCTCGTACTCGAGAACGTGCTCATCCGCGTGGGCAAGACCTGCGCGCTGGAGCTGCACCTGGACACGGACGACGCGAACGCGGCCGACGTCAGGCCGCCCTTGGCCGTCGACATCCTCAGATGATCGCCGGCGAAGTCGCTGACCACTCACGGAGGTGACGCACTTGCCCGGTCTTGCGCTCGGTATGGTCGAGACGAAGGGCGTCGTCGGTCTCATCGAGGCCGCGGACGCGATGGTCAAGACGGCGAACGTCGAGCTGACGAAGTACGAGAAGATCGGCGGTGGATACGTGACGGTGCTGGTGCGCGGCGACGTGGGGGCCGTCAAGGCCTCGGTGGCCGCCGGGGCTGAGGCCGCCGCGAGGGTCGGCGAGCTGGTCTCGTATCACGTGATCCCCGCGCCGCACGAGATGCTCGAAGACACGATGCTCACCTAGGCCGCGCCGGCAGCAGCGAGGATCGCTACCGACCGCGAGCGACACATCCCGCAGGTTCTGGAGAAGCTCCAGGAGGACGCGATGGGCGAAGCCCTTGGCATGATTGAGACGAGAGGTTTCGTCGGCATGGTCGAGGCTTCGGACGCGATGGTCAAGGCCGCCAAAGTGACGCTCGTGCACTACGAGAAGGTCGGTGGCGGCTACGTGACGGCCATTGTCCGGGGCGACGTCGCAGCTGTCAGGGCCGCGGTCGACGCGGGCATGGCTGCCGCGAGCAAGGTCGGCGAACTCATTTCGACGCACGTCATCCCCAAGCCGCACCTGAGCCTGGAGGACGTGCTCCCGATCGGCAAGACCGCGAAGGCCAAGGCCAAGTAGCACCGCTCGACGGGTGCGCGGACGGCCCGCTCCGGGGCCTGAGGTCCCGGCGCGCGTTCGGCGCCTGTGCGGTGCGCGCCTGCGTTGCGAGGCGCCACGAGTGAGACCATGAATCTCGGGAAGGTCGTCGGTACGGTCGTCTCCACACGGAAGAACGAGAAGCTGACCGGGACCAAGCTCCAGGTCGTCAAGCAGATCGGCCTGGGCGGGGAGGAGACCGGCTCGTTCGTCGTCGCCATCGACGCCGTCGGTGCCGGTCCGGGAGAGGTCGTCCTCTACGCGAGCGGGAGTTCCGCCCGCCAGACCGACATCACCGAGAACCGGCCGGCCGACGCGGTGATTATGGCCATCGTCGACTCCGTCGAGGTAGAGGGCATCATCGTCTATCAGAAGTCCTGAGAGTGGCGATCCCGATCGACGACGGGCGCGGGGGTGGATCTCCTGGCTCGGCATGAGCGTCGGACGAGATCGCCGCTCTATCTTGGGGAGCGATAGACAGTGAGCAAGGACGACCTCACGTTCGAGACGATCGTCGGCAGGGTCGTCGGCGAGCTCCAGTCGAGAGGAGAGGTGCCGGCTGACGAGGCGCCGCCTCCGTTCGACGGCCGCGGGATCCTCACCGACGTCGACAGCGCGGTGCGCGCCGCTCGATCGAGCTTCCTCGAGTTCCAGGACGTCACCCTCGAGCGCAGGCGCGACATGATCGCCGCCATGCGCGATGCCGTTCTCGGTAACGTCGAGCGCCTCTCCCGCCTGGCGGTGGATGAGACGGGGCTGGGCCGCTACGAGGACAAGCTCAGCAAGAACGCGCTCGTCGCGACGAAGACCCCGGGGCTCGAGGATCTCGTCCCGGTCGCCTTCTCGGGCGACCACGGCCTCGTCCTCGTGGAGCGCGCGCCATACGGCATCATCGGCTCGGTCACGCCGTCTACGAACCCGTCCGAGACCATCATCTGCAACGCCATCGGCATGGTCGCGGGCGGGAACGCCGTCGTCTTCAATCCCCACCCGAGCGCGCGCGTCGTCTCCCTTACGACCATCGACATCCTGAACCGCGCCATCTCGGAGGCAGGAGGCCCGAGGGCGCTCCTCCACACAGTGGACGCGCCCAGCATCGAGACCGCCCAAGAGCTCATGGCCCATCCGGGAGTCCGTCTGCTCGTCGTCACCGGCGGCCCCGGAGTCGTCCGCGCGGCGATGCAGTCGGGAAAGAAGGTCATCGCCGCGGGGCCCGGCAATCCGCCGGTCATCGTGGATGAGACCGCCGACGTCCCGGGAGCGGCGCGCGACATCATCGCGGGCGCGAGTCTCGACAACAACATCGTCTGCATCGCGGAGAAGGAGATCATCGCCGTCAAGGCGATCGCCGCCGACCTCACGCGCGCGCTCGTCGAAGCGGGAGCGGTCGAGGTCAGGGGACAGGGTGTCGACCGGCTGACGGAGCTCGTGGTCGAGGAGGACCTCGGGCCCGGTAAGAGCTCGAAGGTCAACCGCGAGCTCATCGGCAGAGACGCGAGCGTGATCCTCGGGGCGGCCGGGCTGCCGTGCAGGAACGACGCGCGGCTCGCGTTCTTCCAGGCAGACCGCGACCATCCGATGGTCTGGACCGAGCAGATGATGCCGGTGATCCCCATGGTCGTGGTCGAGAACGCCCGTGAGGCGATCGACCTCGCCAGGGAGGTGGAGCGCGGGTACGGCCACACCGCCGTCGCGCACTCGAGGAACATCGAAGTGCTCTCCAGAATGGCGAGGGTCATGAACGTCTCGATCTTCGTGAAGAACGGTCCCTCGTACGCAGGCCTGTCGTTCGGCGGCGAGGGGTACACGAGCTTCACGATCGCGAGCCCGACGGGGGAGGGGCTCACGTCCGCGAAGACGTTCACCCGCGAGCGCCGCTGCACGCTCGTCGACTACTTCCGGATAGTGTAGCGAGCCGACGGGAGGGACGCGTGACCGCGTCGATAGCGGAGGCAGTCGAGAAGGCGGGGGTAGTGGGCGCCGGAGGCGGCGGCTTCCCGACGCACGTCAAGGCGACCGCGTCGGCGGAGGTCCTCCTCGTCAACGGCGCCGAGTGCGAGCCCCTGCTGCGCTCGGACACGGAGCTCCTTCTGGACCACGCGGAGCGCGTCGTCCGCGGCGCCGAGCTCATGCGCGACTCCGTCGGCGCCGGCCGAGCCGTCGTGGCGCTCAAGAAGAAGAACGAGGCAGCCGTCGACGCGGTCGAGCGCGCGCTCCCGGCGGGCGGGGTCGAGCTCACGCTCCTCGAGAACGTCTATCCGGCGGGGGACGAGTTCCTCCTCGTCTACGACACGACCGGCCGCGTCGTCCCCGAGGGCGGAATCCCGCCCGACGTCGGTGTCGTCGTCAGCAACGTGACGACACTGTCGCAGGTCGCGGACGCTGTCGAGGGGCGGCCGGTGACCTCGAGACTCGTCACCGTGCAGGGAGAGGTGACAGAACCCGCGACCTTCCGCGTGCCCGTGGGAACGCCGATCGGAGAGGTCGTGGCTCTCACGGGTCCTCCGACGGCCGCGGACACGGTCGTCCTGGCGGGCGGGCCGATGATGGGTCGAGTCGTCGAAGCCCTCTCGGAGCCCACGACGAAAACGGACGCGGGACTGATCGTGCTCCCGGCGGACCATCGGATGGTCACGACGCGGACGGCGACCGACGCCTACGTCCTCAGGATAGCGCGCGCGGCCTGCTGCCAGTGTCTGGCCTGCACGGAGCTCTGCCCGAGGTTCCTCCTCGGGCACGAGCTCATGCCGCACCGGACCGTGCGGGCCGTGCAGTACGACACGCTCGAGGAAGACCACGACCACGTGACGTCTGCCTTCCTCTGCTGCGAGTGCGGGATGTGCGAGCTCTTCGCATGCCCGCTCGAGATCCAACCGCGGCGGATCCTCGCCGCGCTCAAGGCCGAGCTCGCCCGGCGCGGCATCGAGAACCCGCACCGGAGGACCGGCCTCACCGCTGTCGGCGTGAGGGACTACCGGCAGATCCCGTCCGCGCGCCTCGTGCAGAGGCTCGGACTCTCGCAGTACGACGGCCCGGCGCCGTTCGACCCGCGAAAGGTGGAGCCCGTGCGCGTCGTCCTCAGGCTGCAGCAGCACACCGGCGCTCCGGCCCGACCGGTCGTCGATGAGGGGCAGCGCGTGCTCGAGGGCGACCTCGTAGGAGAGATCCCTGACGGCTCGCTCGGCGCTCGCGTGCACGCGAGCATCGACGGGACCGTCGAGTCGGTCAGCGAGAGTGAAGTCGCGATCGTCCTGAACCAGCCGCAGGCCGGCGGGGCCACGGCCCGGCGGGGCCGTGGAGGAGACCAGTCGTCTTGAGAGAAGCGATCGGAGTCATCGAGACCATCAGCATAGCCGTCGGCGTGGCCATCGCCGACGAGATGGCGAAGACCGCCGACGTCGAGCTCCTCGAGGCGAGCGCAATCTGCCCGGGCAAGTACCTCATCCTGGTCGCCGGAGACGTGGAGTCGGTCGATTGCTCACTCGCGCGGGGGATCGAGGTCGGCGGAGACGTGGTCGTCGACACCCTCTTCATCCCACACGTCCATCCCCAGGTCTTCCCGGCCATCCTCGCGGCGACCGACATCGAGGAACTCGAAGCGCTGTGCGTCGTCGAGACCTTCACGGCGGCTTCCTCGATCCTCGCGGCCGACGCGGCCGCCAAGGCGGCCCGGGTCGAGCTCATCGAGATCCGGCTCGCGAAGGGCCTGGGCGGGAAGGGCTTCTTCGTCATGACAGGCGAGATCTTCGAGATCGAGGCGGCGCACGAGGCCGCTCTCAGGATCGCGCGCGAGGGCGGCACGCTCGTGCGGAGCGTCGTGATCCCGAGGCCGCACGGCGACCTCGCACCCAAGGTGCTCTGAGGAACGGGCCGCGTCGGCCGACAGCGGCCACCGGAGGACGAGACGTGCATCTTGCCAGGGTCATCGGCACGGTCTGGGCGACGCAGAAGGTCGAGACGCTCGCGGGCTACAGGCTCCTCGTCGTCCAGCCCCTCACGCACGAACTCAAGGAGAGCGGCCGCCCCCTCGTTGCCGTCGACACCGTGAGCGCCGCCCCCGACCAGGTCGTCTTCGTCGTCAAGTCCCGCGAAGCGAGCAAGGCGCTCGAGGAGCGCTTCAATCCGGTCGACGCGGCCATCATCGGCATCGTCGATCACGTCACCCTCGCCTCCGGGCGAGTGGGCCCCTGAGCGTCGCCAGGAGACGGGGTTGCGGAGGTCGATGTGTTCATCGCGCGGGTCATAGGCGAGGTCGTCTCCACCGTTCGGCACGATTCGCTCGCCGGACGTAAACTCCTGATCGTGGAGAAGCTCTCGGCCGACTCGGAGCCCCTCGGGGACTCCGTTCTCGCGGTGGACTCGGTCGACGCGGGAGTCGGTGACAAGGTGCTCGTCATGGACGAGGGGAGCTCGGCGGCCATCGTCACCGAGCTTCCAGACCCACCGATCCGGACGGTGATCGTCGGCGTCATCGACGAGATCGACATCGAGGTGTAGGCGTGCTCTCCGAATTCGAAGCGAGACGTGACATCGTCGAGATCGGCCGCCGAATCTGGCAGCGCGGGTACGTCGCGGCCAACGACGGGAACCTCAGCGTGAGGCTCCCTGGCGATCGCATCGTCGTGACGCCGACCGGGCGATCGAAGGGCTTCCTGCATACAGACGACATGATCGTTGTCGACCTCGACGGACGGAAGCTCCACGGGAGCCGCGAACCGTCCTCCGAGCTCCCGATGCATCTGTTCGCGTACCGGAAGCGTCCGGACGTGGGAGCGGTCGTCCACGCGCACCCGCCGCGGGCGACCGGGTTCGCGGTCGCTGGGGTCCCGCTCGCGCAGTGCATCCTCCCGGAGGTGATCCTCACGCTCGGGAAAGTGCCGCTCACGTCGTACGCCACGCCGTCGACCGAGGAGGTGCCCGAGTCGATCGAGGAGTTCGTCGGATGCTGGAACGCGCTCCTCCTCAGGAACCACGGGGTCCTCACACTCGGAGCGGACATCGAGCAGGCGTACTTCAGGCTCGAGACCGTCGAGCACTTCGCCGAGATCACGCTCTCGGCGAGGGTCCTCGGCGGCGCCTCGCCCCTGACCGGCGAGGACGTCAAGAAGCTCCTCAAGGTGAGAGAGGCTCTCGGCCTCGCCGGCACGCCGGCGACGTGCAGAAGCTGCGGCGCCTGTCAGGACGGCGCCGGGACCGCGGACGGGCCTGTGGACGCGACCGAGGACATCATCCGGGCCGTGGTCGCAGAGGTCGAGAAGGCGATGGGGAAGGGCTGACCGCGCCCCTCGCGAGACGACCGACCGGAATCCAAGAGAGGTGATCCGAATGACCCGCAAAGGATGCATCTGGGGCTGGCTGATCGGGATCGTGGCCCTCCTCGTCATCTTCCTCGTGACCGTCATCGCGATCGAAGCGCTCCTCGGGGAGACGATCTCGTTCCCCGCGTACGGAGCGAGGGTCGCGCTCGTGAGGGTTCAGGGAGTCCTCGCGGGTGGGAGGCTGGTGCTCGACGAGCTCGACACCATGAGCAGCACGCCCGGCATCCGCGCGCTCGTCCTGCGGGTCGACAGCCCGGGAGGTGGCGCGAGCGCGTCTCAGGAGATCTACGAGAAGGTCGTCGAGATCAGGGACACGGGCCTCCCCGTGATCGTCTCGATGGGTTCGGTCGCGGCGTCTGGCGGCTACTACGTCGCCTGTCCGGCCGACAGCATCCTCGCCAATCCCGCGTCGATCACCGGCAGCATCGGCGTCCGGATGTCGTTCACGAACCTCGAGGAGCTCTTCGCGAAAATCGGCGTCGACTTCGAGACCGTCAAGAGCGGCGAGTTCAAGGACACGGGGGCCTGGGACAGGCCTCTGACGCCCGAGGAGCGCGAGCTTCTCCAGGGCACGGTCGACGACATCCACAACCAGTTCGTCGAGACGATCGCGCTCGAGCGGGACATGCCCATCGACGAGGTGAGGGCGATCGCGGATGGACGCATCTTCTCGGGCAGACAGGCCCTGGATGCGGGCCTGATCGACGCCCTCGGGACCCTCGACGACGCCATCCGGGTCGCCGGGAGGATGGGTGGGATCGAGGGGGAGCCCCGCGTTCAGGAGCCCGTCAGGCGAGAACGCTTGACGCTGGGGGACATCCTCAGGGGATCGCTCGCCGGGGCCCTCGGCCCGATGGCCTCCAACCCGGAGGCCCAGTATCTGTACGAGCCCCCCAAGTGACCTTCACAAAAGCATTTGACAGCGTCGCCCCTCGCTGTTAGGATGTGTCCGGGCGTGGTCGGACAGGCTGGCACCGCTGGCTTGCGCCGTAGAGTCGCGTCTCGGGGACGTGGCGAGCGACACGTGGTCCCTCGGAGACGCGTGGCGGCATGTCGGCGGAACTTCGCGCCCTCGTGTCGGCTACGGGCTTCGCCCGGACGGCCGGTCGATTTCCACCACGGAGGTTCTAGGCCATGACGAAAGCGGACCTTGTCGATCGAGTGGCGGGCAAGACGGGCCTCACGAAGCGTGACGTCGCCGCGGTGGTGGAGGCCCTGCTCGAGGCCATCAAAGACTCTCTGGCTGAGCACCGGCACATCGAGATCAGGGAGTTCGGTACGTTCAAGGTGAAGCGCCGGAAGGCCAGCATGAAGTACAACCCAAGAGATCGTTCCCAGAAGGTCATCGTTCCGGAGAAGATGGTCCCGGTCTTCAAGCCCAGCAAGTTCCTCAAGGAGAGGGTGAACTGGGTGGAGGGCTCTCAGCCGTCGGCAGCACCGGAGCAGGGAGAGCCGGAGCACTCCGGCTGAGGAGGAACATGGCGAGTCTCAAGAAGAAGCGTCGCAAGAAGATGGCGAAGCACAAGCTCAAGAAGCGACGCAGGAAGGACCGTCACAAGAAGAAGGTCCGCTAGGCGGGGAAACCGACGGATGCCGAAGAGGGCGCTCGACAGGGCACGGATGGCGAGGCTCATCAACCACGGGCCGACCGTACTCGCGTCCTGCCGGGATGGAGAGCAAAGGAACATCATCACGCTGGCGTGGGTGACACCCGTCAGCATCGATCCGCCGATGCTCGCCATCGCCATAGCGCCCGCTCGGTTTTCCCACGACCTCATCGCCAGTTCGGGGGAGTACGTTGTGAACGTGCCTCCCTCGCGGCTCCTGAAGGCCGTGTGGCACTGCGGGACGAAGTCGGGAAGGGACGGCGACAAGTTCGACGGGGCCGGCCTCACGGCGATGCCGGCCGCAGCGGTCGGAGCGCCTCTGGTGAAGGAGTGCTTCGCACACATCGAGTGCAGGGTCGTGAAGGCGCCGACCGCGGGAGACCACACGCTGTTCGTCGGTGAGGCCGTCGCGGCCTCGGTGGAACGGGAGGCGTTCGATCGACACCTTCGCCTCCGGAAGCCGTACCACACGCTGCACCATCTGGGTGGACCGCAGTTCCTCACGTCGGCCGGGAGCAGACTCAGGGCGGCGTGAGACCGAGGACCTGAACTGCGGCAGGGACTGCATCGTTCACATCCCGGAGGCGTAATGAGCGAGAAGAAGAAGGACGATTGGGCAGGACGCGAGAGGCGCCGCGCGAAGCGAGTCGACGCGCAGGTCGCGCTCCAGCTGTCCGGCACGGACGAGTCGTTCCCCGCCGAATCGATCACGACGGAGAGCATCAACGTCGGCTCCGAGGGTGTCTACTGCCATGTCGGTCACTTCATCGCGCCGCTCACGAAACTCCAGGTGACGATGGTACTCCCGATCAAGAACCGCAAGGGGCAGTCCAAGAACGAGGTCGTGACGACGACGGCCGTCGTGGTCAGATGCCAGCCCGCGGGCGCCGAGGCGGGAGGCTACCGCATCGCCTGCTTCTTCACGGGCCTGGACACGAACACCCGGACGATGCTTGAGGAGTACGTGAAGCAGCACGCGGCGGCCTGACCGACCGCGTCCCGGGAACGTCCGGAACTCCCCGACCGGAGAGCAAACAGATCGGCCCGGCAGCAACGCCGGGCCGTCTCGTTGTCGGCACACCTTCTCGCTCCATCGAGACCCTCACCGCCAGCACGATTCCGGTCTAGAATCGGTAGGCGCCCTCGATGATGAACACGGTCTCCTCGGTCTTCTCCTCGTAGTCGTAGTACGCGGCGTGTCTCTCGGAGCCCCCCCACATGAAGGCGGCGTCCAGCGAGAAGACGGTGTCGATGAGCAGCCCCGCCCCGACTGTGAAGAACGAGCGGTCCCGGGAGATCTCGAGCCCCTGGTAGGCGATCGGCCGCGTCATGTACCCGCCACGGAGCCTTAGGGGCCAGCTCGGGATCGTCACCTCGATCCCGACCCTGAGATCGGTCGTCGGCTCGTACGGCAGACGCTGTGTTGGGTCGGTGATGTCGTCGGGGACGGAGTAACGGAGCTGCGACCAGTCCACGTGATAGACGTCCCCTCCGATCACGACGAGATCGGTCGGGAAGTACGCGATGCCGCCTCCGAACCCGAAGGGGATCGTGACCTTGTCGGTGAAGCTGACGGACTCCTCGGCAAGCTCCGGCGGATTCGTGTAGCGAAGCTGGTCCACCCGCGTGCCTCTGAACGTCAGTGTCAGCGGAGTGTCCATCACGAACCCGAGAGCGAGCTTCTCGGTGGCGTAGAAGAGCGCCCCGAAGGTGCCCCTCCACCCCGAGACGCTCGAGCTCGTCCTGAACTCGTAGTCCGTGAAAAGGTCGTAGCCGGGAGGGAGGTCGTCCTGGTCGGTGACGCGCCACGCGTAGCTCTGCCGGTAGTCGCCCGTGTAGTACGAGACCGTCGCGCCGAGAGAGACGTTCTCGGATGCGTCGAACGCGCCCGAGAAGTTCCAGGCATAGACGGCGCCCTCCTGGAGGTAGCCCTCGATCTGGCCGACAGAGTGGCCGCCGAAATTGAACGTGTCGTCGTACGCCGCGAGGAAGTCGTCGTCGAAGTCGTACGCGAGATCGGTCGACATGCCGAGCACGAGGCTGCCGCGGAACGTCGGAAACGCGTAGGCGAACCGCATCGACGACAGACGCGTTCTCGCGAGCGAAGTCTCGAACGGACTCCCGAACGCCTCCCCGGTGAGATCGTCCGTCCTCCTCGAGACGCCGCCGGAGAGTTCGCTGCGCCTGAGTCTCGCGAGCGCCGCCGGATTCGTTCTCATCGCGGAACCGTCGTCGGCCACCGC
Source organism: bacterium (assembly GCA_025774935.1). Classification (GTDB taxonomy): domain Bacteria; phylum Joyebacterota; class Joyebacteria; order Joyebacterales; family Joyebacteraceae; genus JALGVN01. The sequence continues at coordinate 283,244 of JALGZK010000001.1, forward strand.
GAATGCGACGCCGCCCATGCCGAGGGCGCGCGCGCCGACGAACGCTTGCGACGTGAGAGGGATCTCGTCGATGGGAGCGATCGGCCCGATGAAGCCGAGCTGTGCGCCCGCGACGGACGAGGCCAGTACGACGACGAGAACGACGGCAGGAAGCGTGAGCGCGCTGGGGGCCAGCGCCCTGGAGGCTCTCTCCGTAGGGGGTCGCATCTAGGACCCCCTCTTCCGGCCGCGCCAGAGATGCGACGTGTCGCGCCGCGGGGTGCTTCGCTGCTCCTTGCTGCGGTCGGGGTCCTTCTGACTGCTCTTCTCCTTGCTTCGTTCGGGGTCCTTCTGGCTGCTCCTCTCCGGTGTCTTGCGCGTCTCGTCCTTGACGCTCGACCGGGGTGGCTGCGCGACAGGCGGGGTCACCTGCGAGCCCCTCGTCCCGCCCGTAGCGAAGCCCCATCCACTACTGGCCAGACCGCTCGTCTGCCACAGGTGGCGCGAACCCGTCTCTGCCGGAGAGCCTCCGCCCCCCGGAGTGTCGCACCAGTACCACCACCAGCAGTCGTAGTACCACCACGGGTAGCCGTAGAAACCGTTCCACCAGTAGTGGGACCGGGCGTAGCCGTAGTAGGGATGGTAGTAGGACGACTCGGCGTGGCAGTCGGCGCAGGACTTGTAGTCGTCCCCGGCGTGGACGACCTCGGGGCCGGTCGGGTGTCTCATCACCGTGTAGCACCCGGCGGCGAGAGCAAGAAGAACGAAGAGGAGCAGGGCGAGCGGCAGCGTTCGCAATCTCATTGATCTTGCCTCCTCTCGGATGTGCGCTTGAGGCAGGGCGGCCGCGGCGGCCGCGTCGACCCATGACGGTGACGCGGTCGTGTCTGCCGATCCGAGTTCCGTTCACTTGGACGCGGAATGCGCTGTCTCCATTCAAGATAGCATGCGGTCCGGACCGGGTGAAGGCCGAGTTGCGCGGCGCCGTCGGAGAGACGGAGGCATCGGCGAGCGGCCAAGGGCGGGCCAGGCGGGCTCCTCGGGGGCCAGAGGCCGTCTTGAGCGCCCGGGACGCGCATGCTACACTCCGGGCGTCGAGGCGAGCACGCGCGGGCTCAACCCGCCTGCGAGAGCCGCCCGGCCCAGCTTCTGGACGACACCTGGAGGACACATTGGCGCGGCGCAGACTAAGAACCCGCGGTGCGAGCCGAACGATCGCACTCCTGACACTGCTGCTCGTCGCGGGGCTCGCGATGCCGGCGGCCGGGACGCAGGAGGCCCGGCGGATCGAGCGCAGCGCGCAGGCGTATCTGCACTACAGCCTCGGTCGTCTGATGGAGATCGAAGGAGCGTACTCCGAGGCACTGGTCCAGTACCGACGGGCCGCGTCGATCGACTCGCGGCACTGCGAGATCGGGACGGCGGTCGCAAGGACCCTCCTGGCGCTCGGGCGGACCGACGAGGCGCTGGAGGCGATCCTGGGGGCGCGCGGCGAGTGTCCCGAAGATCTCGCGGCGCTGGCCGTTCAGGCACGCGTGCATCTGGCAAGGGACGAACTGCGCGAGGCGGAGGCCATTCTCTACGGTCCCGCCTGGGAGGATGGCGCACCGGGCGCTCTGATCGCCCTGCTCGGGCAGACGCTCGTCTCACAGGGGCGCATCGAATCGGCGGAGGAGCTCTACAGGACGAAGGCGTCGGTCGACAGCCTCGCCCCGAGGATCGCGTTCCTGCACGCCAGCGCGCTCCTCATCGCCGGCAAGCTCGAGGAGGCCGCCGACGAACTGAAGCGCGCGAAGCGCCTCGACCCCGAGAACCGTGAACTCGACGGCCTCCTCGGCCGCCTGCTCGTCGACATCGGGAAGCCGGAGGAGGGTGTGCCGATACTCGTGCCCATCGCGGACGGCGCGCACCCGACCGCAGAGGAGCTGACCGCGCTCGCGCGGGGCTATTCGGCGCTCGGGGAACCGGAGCTCGCCCTCGACAGGGTCGATCAGGCCGAGCGGGTCCACGGCAAAACACGCGGGACAGCGATCGCGCGGGCGGGCGTGCACCACGACGCCGGCAACGAGGACGCTGCCCTCGCCGCGTACGAGGCCGTCCTCGAGATCGACCCCGACTATCTCGTGGCCCTCAACTACGTCGCCTACTCGCTCGCCGACGCGGGGAAGGACCTCGACCGCGCGGCCGGCTTCGCGGAGCGTGCCGTCGAGATCGCTCCGGACAACCCGTTCATCAGGGACACTCTCGGCTGGGCGTACTTCCGCCTCGGACGACTCGAGGAGGCGGGGGCCGAGCTCGAGACAGCTGTCGAGCTCGGTGGAACGGATGCCGTCATTCTCGAGCATCTCGGCGACGTCTACCGTGATCTCGGTCGGATCGAGGACGCCGTCGAGGCGTGGTCTCGAGCGCTGGCATCCGAGCCGGACCGCGAATCGACACGCGAGAGGCTGGAGTCGGCCGGCGCTGAGCTCCCGGAGGCGCCCGCCGGAGCCGGCGACGCCGGAAGAGCCGGAGGAACGACCGGATCGGGAGGGGAGCAGTGAGCCGGTCCGGTGGCAGGCTTCGCACGCTCCCCGCGGTGCGGGCACTCGTGGCGGCGCTGGCTGTCCTGGTCGCTGGCGGGTGCGCGCGCGTCCCCGAACCCGGTGAGCCCATCTCCGCGCCCGAACTCGACGCGCTCGTGGCTGCACTGGACTCGCATCTCGCCCACGGCGCCGTGCTCAGGGGCACGGGCTCGGGCGAGATCGTCGTGTCAGGCCGCACGCTCCGGCACGAGTTCGCGCTCGTCTACCGCAGGCCGGGGCTGCTCCGGGCAGACCTCCGCCCGGACGTCGCGTTCGTCGGGTCGTCGCTCACGGCCCGGACCATCATGGAGGACGATTGTGTGCGGGCGTATTTCCCCGCTCGTCTCGTCGAAGTGCGGGGGTGCTTCGAGGATGTATTCGGCGACCTTGGGATCGCGGATCCTCCGGGCTTCCTCGTGGGGTTCCCGGACCCGTCCTATCTCGCGCGGCTCGACGACCCGACCTCAGCGGGCGGCGATGGCTCGATCGTCGTGACCGGAACCTACGGCGGTCGACTCGTCACGACCACGATCGATGCTGAGCTCGGGGTCGTCCTCGGAATCCTCGTCGAGGAACCAGGCGACGAGCGAGTTCAGATGACCTACGAGGGACACGGGTGGAAGGACGGGCTCCCGGCGCCCCGGTCCATGAAGCTCCGCGCGTTCGAGGGGACGACGCGGGAGGTGCGGTTCGACATCGCCTACGACTCTCTCCGAACGAGCACGCCGCTCGAGCCCGATGAACTCAGATTCGAAGTCCCGCCGGGCGTAAGGGTCCTCACGTGGGAGGACCTGCTCTCAGGGAGGTAACCTTGCAGAGACCGAGACCGATCATCTGGATCGCCGCACTCCTCCTGCTGCCGCTCTCGTGCTCCGGGCCTGTCGTCACGGCCGTGGGGGAGAGCAATGACCTCGTCATCATCCACGATGGCGAGGCCACCGGACGCGCCAGGAACCAACTCGTCCGCGCCATGGAGTCCGGAGTTGACTGGCTCCTCGGCGAAGCGGCCTTCAACACGACCGTCACGACCCCCACGATCGCCCGCGACCTCAGGAATCGCAGGCAGATCCTGGTCGTCGGGATCTGGAACGGCGGCGACGTCGAACGCGAGATCGCTCGGAAGATCCGCAGTCTCGACCGCGACGCGCCGCCACGACTGCACATCGAGCGAGACATCTGGGCGAAGGGTCAGACGGTCGGCGTGATCATGGGCGGCAGCGAGGACGCGCTCGTCGAGTACATCTCAGAGCACGGCCCGGAGCTCCTCTCCGAGTTCGAGACGGCGGTCAGAGCCAGGGCGGTCGACAAGCTCAGGTCCGCGGCGGCGGAGAGCGGCGCCACAGACGAGCTGGGCCGCCGATTCGGATGGTCGCTGGCCCCGCCGACGGGGTACGACTTCTTCACGACTGACGCCGCGGACGGGTTCGTCTTCTTTCGACGGATACGGCCGGACCGGACGGTCTTCGTCTTCTGGCAGGAGGGGGAGGAGCACTTCGTCACGGAGGAGTTCGTCGTCTCGAAGCGCGCGGAGCTCTCGAGACACTACTACGACGGAGACGAGATCGAGTGGAGGCGTCCCCTCAGGATCGAGCCGGTCGAGTTCGCCGGAAGGAGCGCGCTGCGCGTATCCGGATGGTGGGGCAATCGCGAGCGCGTGGGGGGCGGTCCGTTCCTGACGTACTGCTTCTACGAGCCGACCCAGGGTCGCGTCTACCTGGTCGACGCAACCCTCTTCGCGCCGTCGATGGACAAGGTGTCGTTCGCGAGAAACCTGGACGCGGTTGCCAACACGTTCGCCGTGCATCCGCTGCCGGAACGCTAGGTCCGATGGAGCGGCGGGCTCACGAGTGTCTCGCTGCGCTCGGGTCGCCGCTCGGAAGGCGGGGCCCGGGCCGCGTCTGACAAGGCTTCCGTCTTGACAGCTCGCACGCGCTCTGTTAGCGTTCCGGTGGATTCCCCGACCGGGAGCGGGCCCGGTCGGCCGATGGGCCAACCACGCGGAGCCAGCACCCCATGTCGAATCAGCCAGACTCTCTCGACGGTGTGATCGTCACGCTAAGTGAGGAGCTCGAGACCCGCAGCTCCCCCCGTGTCTACGCTCCGCTCGCGGAGGCGAACAGGCTCATGGGAAGGGCCGACGAGGCCGTCCGCGTCGCGCGCGAAGGCCTGGAGGCATTCCCGGACCATATCGCCATCCGCGTCGTTCTCGCGAGGGCGCTGGCCGATACGGGGGCACGGGACGACGCCCTCGAGGTTTACCGCGGCGTCGTGACGCGCGACCGCGACAATCTGGAGGCGCGGGCCGCGCTCGGCCTCACGGGCGACGCGACCGATGGGCCGACGGGGCCGGGACCGGGCGAGATCCTCGCGGCGGCAGGCGCCGCAGCGACGGACGCCCCGGCCGCCTTCGAAGCGCAGCCGTCCGGCGAGCCGGCGACCCTGTCGGAGGAGCTGACGCACCTTGCCGACCTCTTCAGCCCGTCACCCGCTCCGGGCGATCGAGCGCCGGAGGACGAGCTGGACGGCATCGCCACCCTGACGCTCGCCGAGATCTACGCCCGTCAGGGGCTCTACACGCGAGCGATCGACGTCTGCGAGAGGATCCTCGCGAAGAGGCCGAACGACGAACAGGCGACAGAGCGCCTCGACGAATATCGGAAGGCGCTGGCGGCCATAGGTTAGCAGTGAAGGGGACGCGAGTCCGTCGGACGGCCCCTCCGCTCACGGCAGCGGCGGGGAACCCGACGGGGAAGTGGGCCCCTTTTGCGTCCGGGACACACGAGAAACGCCCGGAGGCATCGAAATCGAGGCCCGACGGCCCCCGAACCCGGGAACAACCGGGTTGACGGGGGCATGGGGCGGGTGTATTCTGCATCGGCACCGGCGGGCCCTTCCGCCGGGGTACGTGCTGGTAACAGCCGGGGAGGACATGGCAACAAGCAACGACTTCCACAACGGGATGGTCATCCGCAAAGACGGCAAGCTACTCCAGGTCGTGGAATTCCTCCACGTGAAGCCCGGAAAGGGGGGCGCGTTCGTCAGAAGCAAGCTCAAGGACGTCAGGAGCGGGCGCGTGCTGGAGGTGACGTGGCGCGCTGGTGAGAAGGTGGACGACGTCCGGCTCGAGCGGATCAAGGCGCAGTTCCTCTACCGCGATGACCTCCTTCACTTCATGAAGCTCGACAACTACGAGCAGATCTCGCTTGCGGCCGAGGCCGTGGGGGAGGACAACGCACGCTTCCTCAAGGACGGTCTCGAGGTCGAGATGCTGCTCGACGGAACCGAGCCGGTCGTTGTCGAGATCCCGAACTTCGTCGAGCTCGCGATCGCGCAGACAGACCCCGGCGTCAAGGGCGACACCGTCTCGGGAGGCTCGAAGCCCGCCACCCTCGAGACAGGTGCCGTGGTCCAGGTACCGCTCTTCCTCGAGGAGGGCGAGGTCGTCAAGATCGACACCAGGACCGGGGCTTACGTATCTCGAGTGTAGGAAACCGCTTACGGGCTTCTCCGGAGGCGAGATGAAGAGGAAGAGACTCGAGGAACTCATCAGACTGGTCGAAGAGAGCGACATCCAGGAGCTTTCAGTCACCGGTCCGATGAACTCCGTGCGCATCGTGAAGAGCGGGGGCCACGTCGTCGCGCACGACTCGCCCCACGCGGCTCAGTCTGCGCCGGTCCGTGAGGCGGCACCGCCGCCGGCGGCCGCGGCAGCCGCGGAACCTGCCGGGGCCGAGGACGACAGGGACTCGGGACTCGTGCCCGTGGCGTCGCCGATGGTGGGCACGTTCTATTCCGCGCCAGCTCCGGAGTCCCCTCCCTACGTCAGGCAGGGCGACCACGTCAACAAGGGGCAGGTCGTCTGCATCGTCGAGGCCATGAAGCTCATGAACGAGATCGAGAGTGAGGTGTCGGGGACGATCGTGAGGGTCCTGGTCGAGAACGCAGACCCGGTGGAGTTCGGTCAGCACCTGTTCCTCGTGGAGCCCGACTGAGCGCCCCCCCGGAGGTAGCTCGATGTTCAGCAAGATCATCGTCGCCAACAGAGGCGAAATCGCCCTCAGGGTGATGCGGGCGTGCAAGGAGCTCGGGATCCCGACGGTCGCCGTCCATTCGGAGGCCGACGAGGACGCCCTGCACGTCAAGTTCGCTGACGAGGCCGTCTGCGTCGGACCGGCGCCGGGCGGCGCGAGCTATCTCAACGTCAAGGCCATCCTCTCCGCGGCGGAGGTCACGGGCGCGGAGGCGCTGCATCCCGGTTACGGGTTCCTCGCCGAGAACGCCGAGTTCGCCGACATCTGCGCAGAGCACGACATCACGTTCATCGGGCCGACCGCACAGATGATGCGTATGATGGGCGACAAGGCGACGGCCCGGGAGATGATGTCGCGGGCGGGCGTCCCGATCATCCCGGGGACCGACGGGATCGTCCCGGACGTCGAACGGGCCCGCGCGGCCGCCGATGGGATCGGCTACCCGGTGATGATCAAGGCATCCGCCGGCGGCGGCGGGAAGGGGATGCGCGTCGCGAACGATCCCGAGGAGCTCGCGGCGAACTTCGTGGTGGCGAGCGGCGAGGCCGAGGCTGCGTTCGGGAACGGCGACATCTACCTGGAGAAGCTGATCGTCGAGCCCCGCCACATCGAGTTCCAGATCCTCGGCGACTCCCACGGGAACGTCGTGCACCTCGGGGAGAGGGACTGCTCGATCCAGCGCCGCCACCAGAAGCTCATCGAGGAGTCTCCCTCGCCGGCGGTGACGCCCGAGCTTCGGGCGCGAATGGGCGCGGCGGCCGTCAAGGGTGCCAAGGAAATCGGGTACGCCAGCGCCGGCACGATCGAGTTCCTCCTCGACGCGCGCGGCGACTTCTACTTCATGGAGATGAACACGCGGATCCAGGTCGAGCACCCCGTCACCGAGCTCGTCACGGGAGTCGACCTGATCAAGGAGCAGATCAGGATCGCCGCAGGGGAGACACTCCCGCTCACTCAGGAGCGGCTGGCCCTCCGCGGCCACGCCGTCGAGTGCCGGATCAACGCGGAGGACCCAGACCGGAACTTCGCGCCGCACCCGGGGAAGGTGACCGACTTCTACGTTCCGGGCGGTCCCGGCATCAGAGTCGACACGCACGTCTACGCCGGGTACACGATCCCTCCGCACTACGACTCGATGATCGCGAAGCTCCTCGCGCACGGCAACACCCGCGAGGAGGCCATCGCGCGAATGAAGAGAGCCCTCGAGGAGTTCGTGATCGTGGGAGTCGCGACGACGATCCCGTTCCACTCGGAGATGATGGTCGACTCCGACTTCGTGGCGGGAACGTTCGACACGGGCACACTCGAACGGAAGAGGATGGCCGAGAAGGAAGCGACGGTAGCCGACTGACATGGACCTCTCCCTCTACACAGAGCCGAGCCAGTTCTCCGAGCCGCACGCGAAGGGGAAGCACGTCGTGATCATCGACGTGCTGCGGGCCTCGAGCACGATCGTGCACGCGTGCGAGAACGGCGTCGAGCGCATCATCCCCGTGGCCCACGTCGAGGACGCTACGAAGCTCCTACCCACGCTCGACAGGGAGGCGACGCTTCTCGGAGGCGAGCGCGAGGGCATCAAGATCGACGGATTCGACCTGGGGAACTCGCCGCTCGAGTACACTCCCGAGGTCGTCGACGGGAAGACGCTCGTCTTCACGACGTCAAACGGGACGGCGGCCATCGCGCAGAGCGCCCCCGCAGACGAGATCGTCGTCGGGTGCTTCCTGAACCTGAGGGCAGTCGTCGAGCACCTCCTGACGACGAGACCCGCCGAGGTGGCGATTCTCTGTTCCGGCAATCTCGGGCAGCTCTCGCTCGAGGACCTCGTCTGCGGCGGCCACATCGTCCGCAGTCTCGAGGAGCGCCTCGGGAACGGGCTCGCGACGAACGACGGGGCGGAGGCCGCGAGAGCGCTCGCTGGCTGCCTGCAGGACGTGGGAGAGGTCGTCAGAGGCTCGACGCACGGCCGCAAGCTCGCGGCCCTCGGGTTCGACGGCGATCTGGAGTTCTGCTCGAGGCTCGACGCGTTCGATACCGTCCCCGTCGTCGCCGAGGGCAGGATCAGCGGCAAGATCCAGAATCGCCGCTAGACTGCGCGTCGTCCGGCGCGTTCTCAGAACGCCACGCACAACGCAATCGTCTGTCGCAGCCGGCCTCGCCGGCCGAACCATCGGAGGCTTCACCAGGTGGCAGTCTTCGACCACATGACCGACGACAGAAGGCGCCAGCTCGTCGGCGTGCTTCTCCTGTTCCTTGGCCTCCTGATCGCCGTGAGCCTCGGAACGCACGTCTACTTCTCCCTCTCCGACAACCTGGGATCCGAGATCTGGACGACTCAGCTGGGCGTCCAGAACAGACAGGTCGCGAACGGGATGTTCGACCTGCTCGGCATCTGCGCGTGGGTGGTCCCGATCCTGCTCGTCCTCTGGGGATGGAACCGCCTCACCGGGAACGACCCCGAGAACCTCGCACTCAAGAGCGTCTTCCTCACGGCCGTCTCGCTCATCGCGGTTGCCCTCGTGCACGTCCTGGGCGGAGAGCGGGTGGCGGCGGTCACGGGCGTCGTCGGCGCCTACCTCGCCGACTTCGCGACGATGCACATCGGCAAGGTGGGGACCTTCCTCGCCGGAGCCGGCGCGATCGTCGTGATCACGCTCCTGACGACGGAATTCGACATCGACGCCCTGACGGCGCCGTTCATAGCGTTCGGTGAGTGGGTAGGCACGACGTTCGACTCGGTCCGGGACTGGGCGAGCGAGCGGGCGGAGCGCAAGCCGCGCGTCCGGTCGAAAGCGACGCGCGCGGAACGAGCGAGGCCGGCACGCGCCGGACGCCGCGAGGCGAAGGCAGAAGAGCGCGCCGAGCGACCGAAGCGGGTCCGAAGGACGAGGGAAGAGGCTCCAGCGCAGGAGACGCCCGAGCCCGCGCCCAGGAAGGCCGCGCCGAAGGCTCCGAAGATCATGCAGGCCAAGGCCCCGACGCGAGCGAAGGCCGCCGTCCGGAAGGCGCCGCCCGGCGGCTACCGCCTCCCGCCGCTCTCGCTCATGGACGACCCGCCGGACGAGGCGCACACGCAGGTGTCGAAGGAGGAACTCCTCGCGCGCTCGAAGTTGCTCGAGGAGAAACTCGCCGACTTCGGCGTCACCGCCGCCGTCGTGAAGGTGCACCCCGGACCGATCATCACGAGGTTCGACATCGAGCCCGCGCGCGGCGTCAAGGTGAGCCAGATCTCGAACCTCCAGGACGACCTCGCGCTCGCGATGCGGGCCACGAGAATCCGCATCATCGCCCCGATCCCGGGGCAGGGCGCCGTCGGCATCGAGATCCCGAACGAGCACCCCGTCATGGTCTACCTGAAGGACATCATGGCGGCCGACACCTATCAGAAGGTCTCCTCGGAGATTCCGCTCGCGCTCGGGAAGGACACGACCGGCAGGGTCGCCTGCGCCGACCTCGCGAAGATGCCGCACCTTCTCGTGGCGGGAGCCACGGGGTCCGGCAAGAGCATCTGCCTGAACGCGCTCCTCACGGGGATGGTGTTCCGCTCGACCCCCGACGAGGTTCGGTTCCTCATGATCGATCCGAAGCGGCTCGAGCTCCCTCGCTACGCGGGAATCCCGCATCTGCTCGCTCCCGTCGTCACCGATGCGAAGCAGGCGGCGATGGCTCTCCAGTGGCTCGTGGGAGAGATGGACCGGCGGTACGACATCCTGTCGGCCCTCACGGTGCGCGACATCTACGGGTTCAACCGGCGAGTCGTCGAGGGCGACGACCTCGAGGCGCTCCCGCCGGAGGACCGGCACCGCCTGCCTCACATCGTCGTCATCGTCGACGAGTTCGCCGACCTCATGGTCCGCGCGCCACGGGAGGTCGAGGCTCCCGTCCAGAGACTCGCGCAGATGGCGCGGGCCGTCGGAATCCACCTCGTCTTCGCGACCCAGCGGCCGTCGGTCGACGTCATCACGGGCGTCATCAAAGCGAACTTCGCCTCCCGGATCGCGTTCCGCGTCATATCGATGATCGACTCGAGGACCGTGCTCGACCGGAACGGCGCGGAGACGCTCCTCGGGAACGGGGACATGCTCTTCCTGCCGACGGGGAAGCCCGAGCCCATACGTCTGCACGGCGCATTCATCTCGCCCGAGGAAACGAAGAGGGTCGTCGCGTTCCTCAGGAAACAGGGACCGCCGAACTACCTCTTCGACATCGAGGACAAGGGCGGCATGGCGAAGCTCGCCGCCGCACAGCAGGACGATCTCTACGAGAGAGCGGTGGAGGTCGTCGTCGGGACGCAGATGGGCTCGACCTCGCTCCTGCAGAGACGGCTCTCTGTGGGCTACGCCCGCGCCGGACGCCTGATGGACCTCCTCGAGATGAACGGCATCGTCGGGCCGTTCAAGGGCAGCAAGGCGCGCGACGTGATGGTCGGGCCGGAGTATCTCGAGACCATGGCGGCCGGCGTCGCCACCGCGACCGCGCTCGATCCCGACGAGGAGTTTGAAGAAGCGGCGGACGACGACGACGGATTCCTCGAGGGAGAGGAGTGGGAGGAGGAAGAGGGCGAGACCGAGGAGGAAGAAGAGGACGAGGACGAACACGAGGAGGAAGGCGAGGAAGAGAACGGGGACGAGGAGGAGGACGAGGAAGAGGAAGAGGAAGAGGACGACGAGGAAGAGGAAGAGGAAGAGGACGACGAGGAATACGAGGAAGAGGACGAAGAAGACGAGGATGACGAAGAGGAAGAAGAGGACGACGAAGACAGGGAGTGACGCTGGGCCCGCCGCTCGGCGGGTCTTCCGGTGCTCGATCGCGGCGGTCGGAATGGCGACGGCCGCGTTTCTGATGATCGCGTCAGCGTGCGTCGCACAGAGCGCAAGCGCGTCACCGGAGGTGGAGGAGGCCCGCGCGCTCGTCGCGTCCGTCATCGACAGGTACGAGAGCTCGCGCTCGTACGAGATCGAGTTCACGCAGGAGAACTTCTGGGCGCTCGCCGATACGACACACGCGATCGAAGGCGTGTTGCTGCTCGAGCGTCCGGACCGGCTCTCGGTCACCTACGACGACGGTGGGCGGATCGTCGTCGACGGCGACAGCCTCCGGGTCTTCGTGCCGGCGACGAATCAGTTCTTCACGTCCTCCATCGACTCCTCTGACGTCATGCTCGACCCCGCGAGGCTTCTCCGTCAGTTCACTCCGGACACCGAGCGGCCGTTCGAGCCGCTCGACGGAGCAGGCGGTCTTCGTGCCCTGAACCTGCGTCCGCTCAAGAGCTTCGTCGAGCCGGCGCACGTCCAGGTGACGATCGACACTGCGAGACGAGTCGTCGTCCGGCTCGTGGCCCGCACCACGACCGGCGACCGCACGACGTACCGGATGCGCGCCACCCGATACGACGTCCCGACCCCTGACAGCGAGTTCGAGCTGAAGCTGCCCGCCGGGGCGGAGCGCATGACAGGCTCGCCCTTCGCCGGCAGCTGACGCTCTGGATCGCGCCCCGACCCATGAGAATCGCGCTCATCACGCTGGGCTGCCCCAAGAACCTGGTCGACGCCGAGGTGATGCTCGGCCTGCTCGACGAGGCGGGCCACACGCTCGTGGATGACCCACGCGGCGCCGACCTCGCCGTGGTCAACACGTGCTCCTTCATATCGTCGGCGGTCGAGGAGTCGAAGACCGTCGTTGAGGAGTGCGTCGCGCTCAAGCGGGACGGACTCCTTGGAGGCGTGCTCGTGGCCGGATGCCTGCCCCAGCGCTACGGTGATGACACGTTCGACGTGCTGCCCGGTGTGGACGGAGTTGTCGGCTGCTCCGCGTTCGACAGGATCGTGGAGGCGGCCGAGGCGCTCGCTGCGGCCCGCCGAATCGCGATCGTCGAGGAACCGGTCCGCGTCTACGACCACCTCACTCCTCGCGTCCTCGCGACGCCGTCCCATCTTGCGTACGTCAAGATCTCGGAAGGCTGCGACAACCGGTGTCACTACTGCACGATCCCGTCGATCCGGGGGACGCTCCGGAGCAGGGACGCGGATTCCATCGTCGAGGAGGCGAGGGCGCTCCTCGACGTCGGCGTCCGCGAGTTGAACCTCATCGCGCAGGACACGACGGCCTACGGCACGGACATTGCATCTCACAGTCTGCTGCCGTCGCTCATCGCGAGGCTCTCCGGGCTCGGCGTGCCGTGGATCCGGCTCCTCTACACGCACCCGGCCCGCGTCACGGACGAGCTGCTGTCGACGATGGCGACCGAGGCCGGGATCGTCCCTTATCTCGACGTTCCGATCCAGCACGTGTCCGACGGCCTCCTCGCGGCCATGGGTCGCGGCATCGACGGGGCGGGCATCCGGTCGCTCCTCGAGCGCGCGCGTGGGGGCGTACCGGGACTGACCGTCAGGAGCTCGGTGATGGTCGGCTTCCCCGGAGAGGGAGAGGAGGAGTTCGAGGAACTCCTGTCGTTCGTCGAGGAAGGGCACATCGACCACCTCGGCGTATTCGAGTTCTCTCCCGAACCCGGCACCCCCGCAGCCGGAATGCGGCCGGAGGTGCCGCGGGAGGTCGCGTCGGCGAGGGCGAAGCTCCTGGTCGAGACGATGGAGGAACTCGCCGCCGCGCGCGGGCGCAGGCTCCTCGGCACGAGTGCCACCGTTCTCGTCGACGTTGCCGGCGAAGAGGCGCGCGGCCGGACCGCCGGGCAGGCCTGGGAGATGGACGGACACGTGACGATCGAAGGCCCGCCCGCGGCCCTCCTCAACCCGGGGGAGTTCGCGGAGGTCACGTTCACGGGCGCGTCGGGCTTCGATCTCGTCGCAAGAGCGCTTCCCGGGGCCCAAGGGACCTGATTCCGGGAGAAAAGCGCTTGCTGGTTTCCGAGCCCCTGTGCTAGCTTTACCGTGCCCCGGGCGGAGGTGGCGGTGGGGAAGGTGAGATCGCGCGGTCGCGCGTGGGCAACCGGACGAAACGGCGACCTGCCGCCGGTCGGTCAAACGGATCTCGAACTCCTGTGTGCGCTGATCTCGGGTGCGACGGGACCGGAACCTGCAACCGAAGTCGGAAGGGAGCTTCTCGACAGGTTCGGATCGCTCGGCGCCGTGCTGAAAGAGCCGCCCTCGAGCCTGACGCAGGTGAGGGGCATCGGCCGGGGACTGGCGGCGAGGCTTCGCGCGGCGCGGGAGGCGGCGCGGAGATTCAGGGTCCACGAAGAGCGGGACACGAGGCTCTACCTGGCGGGTCCCGACGACGTCGCGGACCTGTTCATGACCGAGATGGGAGGACTCGACCGCGAGCACTTCCGGGCGGTCCTCCTGAACACGAAGAACAGGATTCTCGGAGTGAGGACCATCTCGATCGGCTCGTTGAACGCGTCGGTCGTACACGCCCGCGAGGTCTTCAAAGCGGCGGTCGCGGAGAGCGCGCAGGCGATCGTACTCATTCACAATCACCCTTCGGGCCTTCCGGAGCCCAGCGCCGAAGACATCCTCGTCACCGAGCGGTTGTGCGAGGCCGGGAGGATCCTGGGGATCGAGGTTCTCGACCACATCATCGTCGGGAGCCAGGGCTACGTAAGTCTGAAAGAGCAGGGGCACCTGTAGTCGAAGTCCGGCCAGGCCGGCGTTCGACTCGGGCGCACCCCGGCCGCAACGGGAACACTGCCATGCTGTTCGATTCTGTCCTGGGACTCGTCAACGACGTCGCGATCGATCTCGGTACGGCGAACACCCTCATCTACGTCAAGGGGCGGGGCGTCGTCCTGAACGAGCCGTCCGTGATCGCGATCGAGAAGGGCACTGGCCAGGTGGTGGCCGTCGGCAGCAAGGCGAAGGAGATGCTCGGCAGGACCCCCGACGGGATCAACGCCGTGCGACCGATGAAGGACGGGGTCATCGCCGACTTCGACGGCACCGAGGACCTCCTGAGGGAGTTCATCCTCCAGGTCCAGCGGCGGAGGCTCCTCGTGAGGCCCCGCATGGTCATCTGCGTGCCCTCGGGCATCACGGAGGTCGAGCGCAGGGCCGTCCAGGACTCCGCTGAGCATGCCGGCGCGAGGGAGGTCTTCCTCGTCGCCGAGCCGATCGCGGCCGCGATCGGGGTCGGGCTCCCGGTGGAGAAGCCTTCCGGGAACATGGTCGTCGACATCGGCGGCGGGACTACCGAGATCGCCGTCATCGCCCTCTCCGGAATCGTCAACCACACGTCCGTGCGCGTGGGCGGAGACGAGATGGACGAGGCGATCATGAACCACCTGCGTCGAAGCTACAACCTCCTCATCGGCGAGCAGACCGCGGAGCAGATCAAGATCCAGATCGGTTCGGCGTACCCGCTCGAGGAGGAGATGGAGGTGGACGTGAAGGGGCGCGACCTGGTGGGCGGCGTCCCCCGAACGCTCAAGATCACGTCGGAGGAGATCCGGGAAGCGCTGCAGGAACCGATCTCGGCCATCGTCGAAGCGCTCAAGCTCTCGCTCGAGGAGACTCCTCCCGAGCTGGCGGCCGATCTGGTCGACCGCGGCATCGTGATGACTGGAGGCGGGGCGCTCCTTCGAGGTCTCGACGTCCTCCTCCGCGAGGAGACGAAGCTCCCCATCAACGTCGTCGAGAACCCGCTCACCTGCGTGGTGCTCGGAACGGGCAGGATCCTCGACAACCTTTCCCACTACGAACCCGTCCTGATGAGGTCCGCGAAGAGGTAGGAAGACGGGATGCTCTCCCAACTCGCCCGGCTCTTCCGAGGAAACCGCGAGCTATCCACCTTCACCATCTGCGTCGTGTTATCGTTCACGCTCATGGCGCTGCCCCCGTCCGCCAAGGACGCGGTCTCGCACATCCTCGCCACTCCACTCCGACCTTTCAAGAGCCTGAAGACGATGGGCGACGAGCTCGCCGGCGTCCGCGACGAGAACCAGGCCCTTCGGCGGATGGCAGCGAGGCTCATGGACGAGAAGCGGGCGCTCATCGAGTACAAGCACGAGAACGACCGCCTCCGAGAGCTCATGTCGTTCCTCGTGAGCTTCCCGGAGGAGGAACACCTTGCGCTCCTGCCGGCGAAGGTCATCGGCATGCCGGGCGTGCGCACGATCGAGACGATCGAGATCGACAGGGGGAGCCTCGACGGGATCTCGGCCGGACGGGCAGTGCTCGTGCCCGACGGGCTCGTCGGGAAGGTCGTGCGCGTCCAGGCGGACCGCGCTCAGGTGGAGCCGCTCGCGAGCGCAGCGTCGGCAGTGAGCGTCACGATCGAACGCAGCCGCGTGCGCGGAGTCGTGAAGGCGCGCTACGGAGGTCCCGGGGGGCTCCTGAGCTGGGAGATCGACTACGTCCCGGCGAGGTCGGACGTCGAGCCCGGCGACCTCGTGGTCACCTCCGGCCTCGGCGGGGTCTTCCCGCCCGGGCTCACCGTCGGCACCGTCCAGAGCATCGAGGAGGGCCCGCTGACCATGCGCGTCCGACTCGCCCTGGCGGTCGACTTCTCGACGGTCGAACAGGTCTTCGTCGTGACCGGCACACGGGCTTCGCTCCCGGGAAGGAGCGAGGCGGAGGAGAGGCTCCTGAGGGAGCTCGAGAGGAGTCAGGTGACGCCGCGGGACGATGAGTACGGAGCGGATCGGGGAACGGAGCAGACGGGAGACCAGGGAACGTCGCCGGACGCCGCGGGGGAGCAGCCCGGCGGAGAGTTGGGCGACGAGGAGACGGAGTAGATGCGCGGAGGGACGTTCGCAGCCCTGGCGGCGGCAGCCGTGATCCTCGACGCGACCGTCGCGTCGGAGATCACGATCCTCGGGGCGCGCCCGGACTTCCTCGTGCTCGTCATCGTGTACGGCAGCCTCCTGATGGGTGGGCGGGCCGCCATCTCCGCCGCGTTCATCATGGGCATCTTCGCGGACTCTCAGATGCCCGAGTACCTGGGGCTGAACGCGCTCGCGCTGTCTATCGTCGCCTACGCCACGGCCGGCGTGTGGGAACATCTCGTGAAGACGAACGTGATGGTCCAGTGCGCGGTCATCCTTGTGGCGACGCTCCTCCGCGACTTCATCTACTATCTCATCTACTACCGCAATCACATGGACATGTTCTTCGACTTCCTCCTCCGCCACGGGATCATCGGAGCGGTGTACACGGCCGCCTTCGGCGTCCTCGTCTACGCCGCGGCTCGGCTGAGGGGCTGGAGGGCGATCGCCGGTGGGAATCAGTGGTAACGGACTGCAGGGGCTCGATAGCGTCCGGCTGAGGTCGAAGGCGCTCAGACTCGCGGCCATCGCGCTGTCGCTCATCATCGTCGTTCGTCTCGGGTGGCTTCAGCTGGCCCGGGGCGCCTTCTACGAAGACCTCTCGACGGACAACTACGTCCAGGGCTTCATCGTCCGCGCTCCTCGCGGGCTCATCCTGGACCGCAGCGGCGAGATCCTCGCAGACAACCGCGCAGCGCTCTCCGTCACACTCAACCGGACGAGGGGACGGGACGACGAGGCCACCGCCGACCTTCTGGCCGAGCTGCTCGACCTCGACCGCGCGTTCGTCGCGGACAAGCTCCTGGAGGCCCGAACGAGCTACTACGGGAGCATCGTGCTCCTCGACGACGCCGACTTCGAGCAGGTCTCGCGCGTCGAGGAGCACCGTTCGGAGCTCCCCGGAGTCAAGGTCTCCGTGACGGCGGTGCGGAGGTACCCTGAGGGCGCGCTCGGAACGCACGCCCTCGGCTACGTGAGCGAGGTCTCTGACGTCGAGCTTCGGTCGATGGAGCCTCTCGGCTACTCGCAGGGCGACATCGTCGGGAAGACTGGAGTCGAGAAGCGCTACGAACTCCTGATGCGCGGGCGCGACGGAGCGGAGTACTGGGTCTTCGACGCTTCGGGCAGAGAGCTGTACCCGTTCCCGCCCGGGCCCGCGCGGGAGGCGCGCCCCGGGAACAACCTGGTCCTCACGATCGACGGGCCGGCGCAGAGGGCGGCCGAGGCGGCGCTCGCCGAGTTCGAGGCGGGCTCGGTCGTGGCCATCGAGCCGACGACCGGCGAGGTCCTCGTCCTCGCGTCGCACCCGAGCCCCGACCCGAACTCGCTCGTCTCCGGCGTGTCCTCGGAGGAGTGGTCCGAGCTCGTCGGCTCGCCGAGGCACCCTCTTCTGAACAGGGCCGTCCAGGCCACGTACCCGCCTGGAAGCCCGTTCAAGCTCTTCACGGCCGCCGCCGGCATCGAAGAGAACGAGGTCGCCCCGCGCCGCGAGCGCGTCAACTGCAAGGGCGCCTACAAGTACGGCATCAGGACGTTCCGCTGCTGGCGGCCGGAGGGCCACGGGATCGCCGATCTCATGAAGGGGATCGTCGAGTCGTGCGACGTCTTCTTCTACCAGCTCGGCGCGCGCCTCGGCGTCGCGACCCTCATGGACTGGACGGAGAAGAGCGGCCTCGGGCGGAAGACCGGGATCGATATCTCCGGGGAGACGGGAGGGAACGTCCCGACGCCGGCCTGGTACGACCGGAGGTACGGAAGACGCAAGTGGAGCAAGGGCGTCGTGCTCAACCTGGCCATCGGGCAGGGGGAACTCCTCGTCACCCCGCTCCAAGCCGCGTACGTGACGGCCGGGATCGTGAACGGCGGGCGGATGCACACCCCGCACCTGTTCAAGAGCGTCGAGACCTACTCCGGCCGCGTCATCGGGACCGCGCGCCCGGCTGCATCGCAGGAGCTTCCGTACCGCGCTTCGACGATCGCGTTCATACGCCGGGCCATGGTGAACGTCGTCGAGGCGCCGAACGGCACCGGCAAGCAGGCACGCGTGCCGGGCATCGAGGTCGGAGGCAAGACGGGGACGGCCCAGAACCCGCACGGTGAGGACCACGCCTGGTTCGTCTCGTTCGCGCCAGCCGACGATCCGAAGATCGCCCTCGCCGTGCTCGTGGAGAACGCGGGCAGCGGTGGGGCGAACGCCGCGCCAATCGCGCGCGAGGTCATCAGGGCCTATCTCAGGATCGAGGATCCCGAACCGGAGCCCGAGCTCCTTCCGGTCGGGGGCGGCGACGAGACGATAACCGCCGGCGAGGACGCGACGTTCGGCGGCGCGCCGGATGACGTCGTGGGCGAGGGAGGGGACTGAGGTGGACCGCAGGCAACTCAGGGACTTCGACCTCGCGATCCTGGTGGCGGCGGCCGCTCTCATCGCGATCGGCGTCGTCATGATCTACAGCGCGACGCACGGCGACTGGGCGGGCGAGCTCTCCGTGGTCGTTAGGAAGCAGATCATCTGGGCCGCCCTCGGCCTCGTCGTGATGGCGGCGATGACCTTCATCTCACAGGACACGCTCGAGGCGCTCGCGCCGATCCTCTACGGGATCGCGGTAGCACTCCTCATCGCCGTTCTCTTCGTAGGAGTGGGGAAGGGGGGAGAGCGGCGCTGGTTCGAGCTCGGTCCCATGCGGCTTCAGCCTTCGGAGCTCGCGAAGTATGCCGTCATCATCGCCCTCGCGCGCTACCTCGCTCGACGAAAGACGCGGCTCGAGCGTCCGATCCATCTGGCAGTGCCGCTTCTTCTCGGCCTCGTGCCTGCCGCGCTCGTCCTGCGCGAGCCGGATCTCGGGACCTCCGTGATCTTCGTCGCTCTCCTCGTCCCGATGCTCTTCTGGGCAGGGACGCGGCCGTTTCTCCTCATGCTCCTGGCGACCCCGGTCGCGAGCCTCCTGCTCGCGCTGCCGTGGACGGAGGGGTTCCCCGTGAACTGGATCGCCTGGGCGGTCTTCATCGCGCTCCTCGGGTGGCTTCTCTACGTCTCGAGGCTCTTCATCACGGACAAGCTCCTCGTGTTCTCGACGTGCGTGTTCACCGGGATCATGGGCCCGTTCCTCTGGGAGAAGCTCGCGGACTACCAGCGGCACCGCATCCTGGCGTTCCTGAACCCTGAGAAGTACCGTTTCAGCACGGGCTACCAGCTGATACAGTCGAAGATCGCCATCGGCTCCGGCTCGGTGCTCGGGAAGGGATTCCTGCAGGGGACGCAGAAGAACTACGCGTTCCTCCCCGAGCAGCACACCGATTTCATCTTCTCGGTCGTGGCCGAGGAGTTCGGCTTCCTCGGGTGCCTGGTCGTGATCGGGCTCATGCTCTTCCTCGTCCTCCGCATGTTCAAGCTGGCGGGGCAGGTCCGGAACCGGTTCGCCGGACTCGTGATCGTGGGGATCGCGAGCACGCTCTTCGTCCAGTCGGCGATCAACATCGGCGTGACGCTCGGCCTCTCGCCGGTGACGGGGATGCCGCTTCCGTTCCTGAGCTACGGGGGATCGTCGCTGCTCGTGACGCTCGCCTCGATCGGCATCGTGCTCGGCATGGGCCTCAGACGCATGGAGTACTAGATGATACCCGTACTGCTGGAGCTCGGACCGATCCCCCTGCGAAGCTACGGCCTGATGATGGCGCTGGCCTTCGCGCTCGGCATCTGGTTCGCGCGGCGCCGCGCCCGCGCCGCCGGGATCAACCCGGACGTGATCATCGACTTCGCGTTCGTCGTGATCATCGCGTCGATCCTCGGGTCGCGCTTCGCCTACGTCGCTGGGCACTGGCCGCAGTACGTCTCCGAGCCGATCGGCGTCCTCCGGATTTGGGACGGCGGGCTCACGCAGTACGGCGGCTTCGTAGCCGGCATTGCGGCGGGCCTGCTCTTCTTCCGCGTGAAGGGAATCGACCCGTGGAGAGGAGCGGACCTCGTGGCCCCGTCGCTCGCCCTTGGCGTCGCGCTCGGGAGGATCGGTTGCTTCCTGAACGGCTGCTGCTTCGGGAAGACCTGCGACCTGCCGTGGGCCGTGACCTTCCCGGAGGGCTCGCCCGCGTGGGACGCGTTCCTCGGAGCGCCCGTCCACCCGACCCAGCTGTACGCGGCCCTCGCCGCGCTCGGCATCTTCTTCGTCCTGCTCGCAGTCGACCGGAAGAAGCCGTACGACGGATTCCTGCTCTGGCTCTTCGTGATACTGCTGGCGGCCTACCGCTTCCTCATCGACCCGATCCGGCAGTACAGCTGGATCTCCATGATCCGCAACACCGAGAAGTTCAGTCTCACGAGGAACCAGGTGATGGGACTCGTCCTCATCGCCGTCTCCCTCGCCTTCATGTTCTACCTCCGCAAGCGCGACCTGAAGAGCCGGGGCGCCGCCTGATCGCGAGCGAGCCGCTTGCGCGTCGTGCCACCCGGTAGTGCCGCCGAGAA
The DNA here is from genome assembly GCA_025774935.1 of bacterium. GTDB lineage: Bacteria > Joyebacterota > Joyebacteria > Joyebacterales > Joyebacteraceae > JALGVN01. The sequence goes on from JALGZK010000001.1 coordinate 303,995, forward strand.
CGAAACCGCCCCCGCGAGGTGGCAGCACGCAGTGAACGCACCGAGGCGAACACCCGCCTGGCTCGCGCGGCCGGCGCGGACGCTCCTCGCGTTCCTCTTCCCGGACTCGTGTCTCTCGTGCGCCAGACCGCTTGGCGGTGACGAGCGCCACCTGTGCCCGGTCTGCAGGCGCGAGCTTCGACCGGGGTCCCGTCTGCTGGCAGCGCCCGCCTGCGGCGAGGGCCTGGAGGTGCGGTACTCCGTGGCGTTCGAGGGGCCGGCGCAGGCGCTCGTCCACGCGCTCAAGTACGGGAGCAGAACGGCTGTCGCCGGCGAGCTGGCGGCCCTGGCGCTCCCGGCCGCCGTCTCCCTCCTCCGGGATGGAGTCGACGCCTTGGTCCCGGTCCCACTCCACCGCGTCCGCAGGCGGGAGAGGGGATTCGACCAGGCGGAGCTCGTCTCCAGGGCCCTCTCGTCGCTCACGGGTGTCCGGACAGACACCCGGTGCCTGAGGAGGGTCCGTGCGACGCGGAGCCAGACGGCGCTGCCGCGCGAGGGACGGATCGAGAACGTCCTCGGGGCCTTCGAGGGCCTGCCGGGGGCCTGCGAGGCGAAGCGCTTCCTGCTCGTCGACGACGTGGTGACCACGGGCGCTACCCTCCGAGCCGCCTCCTCCGCCGTCGAGGACGCGGGCGCGGCGTCCGTCGTCTGTCTGGCCGTCTCGGCACGCGAGCCTGTCGAGGGCCGCGGACGCCCTCCAGGCGGCCGACAGCGCCCGGAAGCGCCCGAAAGCGGTTGACATCGGCCGCGGGCGGGCACTACCATCGCGAGTCTGGATTGGACCCGCAATCAACAGAGAACAGGAAACGAGGTACCACGATGAGGGTCGGGATTCTCACTGGCGGCGGCGACTGCCCCGGGCTGAACGCGGTGATCAGGGCGATCGTCCGTCGCACGATCGGGAAGTACGGGGGCGAGGTTCTGGGCTTCCGCTTCGGATGGGCGGGCGTGATGGAAGGCAACACGCTGCCCCTCGGGATCGACGAGGTCTCCGGCATTCTGCCGCGCGGCGGGACGATCCTGGGCACGTCCCGGACGAACCCGTTCCGGTCCGAGGGCGGCCCGGAGGCCATCGAGAGGCAGTTCAAGAAGGCGGGGCTGGACGGGCTCGTGGCCGTGGGGGGCGAGGACACGCTCGGGGTGGGCTACCGGCTCTTCCAGGAGCACGACCTGCCGATCGTGGGCGTCCCGAAGACAATCGACAACGACATCAGCGGCACCGATTTCACGTTCGGCTTCGACACTGCCGTCGCGATCGCCACCGACGCGATCGACCGGCTCCACACGACGGCCGAGTCGCACAACCGCGTCGTCGTCGTCGAGGTCATGGGAAGACACACCGGATGGATCGCGGTCAAGGCGGGGATCGCCGGCGGAGCAGACCTCATCCTCATCCCGGAGATCCCGGTCACGCTCGAAGAGGTGTGCGACACGATCCGCAAGCGCCACGCCAGAGGCAAGAGATTCAGCATCATCGTGGTGGCGGAGGGGGCGGAGTTCCCCTCGGCGGAGACCAAGGAGGCCGCCGACGCGAGCGTCGTGGTCTCGCACTCCGGGACCGACGCCTTCGGACACGTCAGGCTCGGGGGAATCGGCAACAAGCTCGCAGAAGTCATCGAGGAGGACACTGGCTACGAGACCCGCGTGAGCGTGCTCGGGTACATCCAGCGCGGCGGCACACCGACCGCGTTCGACCGGGTACTCGGGACGAGGTTCGGCGTCGTCGCCGCCGACCTGGTCCACGGTCGCGACTTCGGCAAGATGGCGAGCATCCACGGCGACAGGGTCATCCCGGTCGAGATGTCGCACGCGACCGAGGCGATCAAGCGGGTCGACAACGAGCTCTACGAGGTGGCGAGGACGTTCTTCGGCTAGAGCTCTCTCGCCGAGTGAGTGCCCGGGGCGTCCGGGAGTGCCGGTGTGAACGGCTCCGGGAGTTCGGTTCGTGCTGTGCCCCGAAAGACAACGGAACTCAGTCGACAGGTGAAACCAGGAGAAGCGTCGGATCCCCGAACGGGCACGACGCTCCCTCCGTCAGGCCCCGGGAGGTAGCATGGCTCTCAAGTTCGCGATCAACGGCTTCGGGAGGATCGGAAGGCTCGTCCTCAGGACGATCACCGGCAACAAGGACTTCGACCTCGTCGCGGTGAACGACCTCACCGACGCGAAGACGCTCGCCCACCTGTTCAAGTACGACTCGGTGCACGGCGTGTTCGACGGCGAGGTCGGAGCCGACGGCGACGCCATCGTCGTGAACGGCGACCGCTTCAACATCTCGTCGGAGAAGGACCCGGCGAAGCTGCCGTGGAAGGACCTCGGCGTCGACGTGGTCATCGAGGCGACCGGGAGGTTCCGCGCCCGGGAGGACGCCGCGAAGCACCTCGCCGCCGGCGCGAAGAAGGTGATGATCTCCGCTCCCGGCAAGGACCCCGACATCTCGATCGTGATGGGGGTCAACGACGGCGACTACGACCACGCGAACCACCACATCATCTCGACGGCGTCCTGCACCACGAACTGCGCGGCGCCGATGGTCAAGGTCCTGCACGACAACTTCGGCCTCGTCCGGGGACTCATGACCACGATCCACGGGTACACGAACGACCAGCGGATCCTCGACTTCCCCCACAAGGACCTGAGGCGGGCGAGGGCCGCGGCCGTGTCGATCATCCCGACCACGACCGGAGCGGCCAAGGCGATCACCATCGTCATGCCCGAGCTCAAGGGCAAGCTCGACGGCATGGCGATGCGCGTGCCGACGCCCGACGGCTCTCTCGTCGACTTCGCGGTCCAGCTCGAGAGGAAGACCTCAGTCGAGGAGATCAACGCCGCGTTCCTCAAGGCTTCGCAGGAAGGCTCGCTCAAGGGCTATCTCCGCTACACCGACGAACCGCTCGTTTCGATCGACATCATCGGCGACCGTCACTCCTGCATCTTCGACAGCCAGCTCACGGCGGTGCTCGGCGGAGATCTCATCAAGGTGTTCGGGTGGTACGACAATGAGGCCGGCTACGCCGCCCGGATGGTCGACATGATGAAGCTTGTGGCGGCGAAGTAGAGAGGCGCACCGATGAAGGCCAAGCTCCACCTGAGGGACGTGCCCGTCTCGGGCAGTCGGGTGCTCACGCGGGTCGACTTCAACGTTCCCTTGAACGACAAGCTGGAGATCACCGACGACACGCGGATCCGCACGGCGCTCCCGACGGTGCGCGACATCGTCGATCGCGGAGGCAAAGCGGTCCTCATGTCGCACCTCGGACGTCCGAAGGGCGCAGTCGTCGAGAACATGCGATTGCGCCCGGCCGCGGCGAGGCTCGCGGAGCTCACGGGCTCCGGCGTCACGACCGCTCCGGACTGCGTCGGTGAAGCGACCGGGGACCTCGTCGCGAGGATGAAGGACGGAGACGTCCTCCTCCTCGAGAACCTCCGCTTTCACAAGGGCGAGACCAAGAACGACCCGGAGTTCGCCGCGGGCCTCGCGCGTCTGGGCGACGTGTACGTGAACGACGCCTTCGGCACGGCGCATCGCGCGCACGCGTCGACCGTGGGGGTCGCCGGGCACATCGAAACGAGGGCGATGGGCTACCTCGTGGAGAGCGAGCTCACGAACCTGAGAAAGGCCACCGAGTCGCCCGAGAGACCGTACGTCACGATCCTCGGCGGGGCCAAGGTGTCGGACAAGATCGGCGTCATCGAGAACCTGATGCCGTTCGTCGACACGTTCCTGATCGGCGGCGGCATGGCCTTCACGTTCCTGAAGGCAGAAGGGAGGGAGGTAGGCGACTCCCTTCTCGAGGAAGACAGGATCGAGACGGCGAGGCGGATCCTCGACGCGGCCAGGAGCAGCGGGACTGCGATACTCCTGCCCGAGGACGTCGTCGTCGCCGACAACGTCTCAGAGGGAGCGACGCACCGGATCGTCGGCGCCGACGGGATCGAGCCCGGATGGAAGGGAGTCGACGTCGGCCCGAAGACGGTCGCGACGTTTGCCGACAGGATATCGGGCGCCCGCACGATCGTGTGGAACGGTCCCCTGGGCGTCTTCGAGATCGACACCTTCGCCGAGGGAACGAACGCCGTCGCGGCGGCCGTGGCGGAGAAGACCGGCGCCGGAGCGATCAGCATCATCGGGGGAGGAGACTCGGCGGCAGCCGTGGCGAAGGCAGGCGTCGCCGAGAAGATGACGCACATCTCGACAGGCGGCGGCGCGTCGCTGATGTTCCTCGAAGGCAAGCCGCTTCCCGGCGTCGAGGCGCTCTCGGACGCCGACTGAGCCGCCAGGTCCGACGCCGGCCCCGACAAGCCGATCGACCATCCAAGAGGGAGAAGAACACGTGGCGAGAAGGACGATCGTCGCCGGCAACTGGAAGCTCAACAAGACGACGGACGAGACGAGGCAGCTCGTCCGGGAGCTGCGGAACAAGCTGGCCGGACTGGACTCCGCCGCCCTGGTCGTGGTCTGCCCGCCGATGACCTCGCTCGAGACGGCGGTCGACGCGGCCTCGGAGACCGGCATCGCTGTCGGCGCGCAGAACGTTCACTGGGAGTCGAGCGGCGCGTTCACGGGGGAGGTCTCGAGGGAGATGCTCGAGGCAATCGGCGTCGAATACGTCCTGATCGGCCACTCGGAGCGGCGCACGCTCTTCGGCGAGACCGACGGCGATGTCAACCTCAAGCTCCTGAGCGTCCTCCGCGGCGCCCTCACGCCGATCGTGTGCCTCGGGGAGGTCCTCGAGCAACGCGAGGCGGGGGAGACCGAGGCGGTGGTGAGGGGCCAGGTCAGGGCCGCGCTGGCGGACGTCGCGCCCGACCACGTGCCGAGGCTCGTCGTAGCGTACGAGCCGGTGTGGGCCATCGGCACGGGGAAGACGGCGACGTCGGAGATGGCGAATGACGTTCACCGCTTGATTCGGGGCACGATTGCTGATATGTTTGGCGGTGCTGCCGCCGACGGGGTCAGCATCCTCTACGGCGGCAGCGTCAAGCCTGAGAACGCCGATAGCCTCATGGCTGAGAGCGACATAGACGGCGTACTGGTAGGTGGCGCGAGCCTCGAGGCGGAGAGTTTCGCGGCGATCGTGCGCGCCGCCCCGTAGCGGGGAGCGCGCTGAACCAATTCGGAAACTCCTTGGAGGAACAGATGCTGGGATTTCTCTTGGCCCTGCACGTGGCGATCTCACTTGCGCTGATCGTGGTCGTGCTGCTGCAGTCCGGGAAGGGCGGAGGACTGGCGGGCGCGTTCGGCGGCGCGGGTGGAATGGGCGCGGTGTTCGGAGGCCAGGCCGCGGCGACGTTCCTCACGAAGTCGACGCGCTACCTCGCTATCGGCTTCTTCCTGTCCTCCCTGACGATGGCGGTGGTGGTGCGGGGGAGAATGAGCAACACGGTTGCCGGAGGGCTCGAGAGCAGGCAGGCGACACCGGCGAGTTCGACCGGCGAGATCGTCACGGAAGAGGGCATCCCGGAAGGACTCCCGGGGGCCGAGGGCGGATTGCCGGAGGGCGGACTGCCCGAAGGCGGACTTCCGGAAGGACAGCCACCCGCGGAGGGCGAGACGCAGGAGCCCGCCGGGGAGGCGACCCCTGTTGACCCGGACTCCGAGGGGGAGTAGGAGCCAGCGGGACGCCGTCGACGCCCCGGCGTCGGCCGCCCGATTGACAGACGAAAGCAGTGCCCGGATGGTGGAACTGGTAGACACGCCATCTTGAGGGGGTGGTGGGCGTATGCCTGTGCGAGTTCGAGTCTCGCTCCGGGCACCAGACAGACCGCGGCTCGACGGCCGCGACGGAACAGACAGGGCCCGTTCGCGGGCCCTGTCTCGCTGTGTGGCCCATGAGTGACACCGCAAGACGCATTCGGACGACATACAGGACGCTCCACGACTCCTTCGGGGGGCAAGACTGGTGGCCTTCGGAGTCCCCGTTCGAGACGGTGATCGGGGCCGTCCTCACGCAGTTCACCTCCTGGAGGAACGCGGAGATCGCGATCGCGAACCTCAGGCGGCGTGACGCCCTCACGCCCCCTGGGCTCGCCGCGCTCGGGGGAGAGGAGCTCGAGGAACTCGTCAGACCGTCGGGGTTCTTCCGCCAGAAGGCGCGGACCCTGAGGTCGCTCCTCGACACCCTCGGTCGGTTCGAGGGCGGACTCACAGAGATGCTGGAGCTGAGCACGCCCCGCCTGAGATCGGAGCTCCTCGCCACCAGGGGGATCGGCCCCGAGACGGCGGACGCGATCCTCCTCTATGCTGCCGGCCGACCCACGTTCGTCGTCGACGCCTACACCCGACGCTTCGCCTGCCGTCACGGACTCATCGGGACGCGAGCCTCGTACGATGAGGTGCAGAGCATCTTCCTCGGAGCGCTTCCGGCCGACGTCGAGATCCTCGGAGAGCTCCACGCTCTCCTCGTGAGGCTGGGGAAGGAGTATTGCCGTCCCGAGCCGCGCTGCGCAGAGTGCCCGCTGCGAGACGACCTGCCGGCCGGCGGTCCCCTCGAGGCGTCAGGAGTGGGGGGCGCGGACGCGGTCAACTGAGGAGCGGTCGGCATTCCTGTGAACTGCAAACGGTCTCTTATCCCCTGAATCTTCCTCACAAGCTGGTCGTGCAGCCGCTTCACGCCTTGACAGCCCCGCGCCCAGGTATCAAGCTGGACTCAAGCACCGGATCATCTAACCCCCTGGCCGACGGCCCCGAGCGCGCGCTTGAGCGCTCCTGGGTCGAGCGGCCCGGTGGAGTCTATCGAACGACCCCGGAGCACGACGGGGACTGGACGAGGCATGCGAGCACCCACCTGCTTCCGCTGGAGCGCGCTCGTCGTCGCGTGGATCGCGGCCGCCGGTCCCGCTTCGGCGGGGACGCTGGAGCACGAGTTCGAGTTCGTCGAGCAGGAGCTCAGCGTCGCGGTCTTCGACGGCTACGACTTCATCACGCTACCCGGCTGCGACGTGACCCGCGAACCGGGCCGTCCGCAGCTGCCCGTTCTGCCCGCGACGATCGCCCTGCCTCCCGGGGCGTCCGTCACCGGCCTCGAGGTCGTGAGCGCGGAGAGCCGGGAACTGCTGGGCGAGTTCAACCCCAGGCCGGCTCAGCGCCCGAGGATCCTCCCGATTCCGGGCATCGAGCTCCCGGACTGGGAGTTCACGCCTCCCGATCGGGCCGTCTACGAGGCCCGCGCCCCCTATCCGGCAACCATAGCGAGGCTCACGTCCACGGGCAGGCTCTCGGCCAACACGGCCGCCGGCATGCTCATCCACCCTGTCCAGTTCGTCCCCGACGCAGGGAAGCTCCGCTTCTTCCGGCGCGTCGTCGTGCGAGTCCACTACGAGCAGGAGCCGCCGAGCGGAACGCTGACACCGAGGCGCGCCGTCCGAGGGTTCGGCCGCTCCGTGGCGACGAACCCCGAGGGGCTCGCGCTCTCGCGCGGCTCGGTGACGCCCTCGGAGACCGCCCTCGAGGAAGCGGACATCGAGTATGTCATCATAGCGGACGACGACCACGACGGCTCCTTCCGGCCGCTCGCGGAGTGGAAGACCCGGAAGGGCGTCCCCGCATCGATCGTTACCACCCAGTGGATCGACGCGACCTACTCGGGGGCCGACCTCGCCGAGAAGATCAGGAGGTTCGTGGCCGACGCCCACGAGACGTGGGGCACGGTCTGGGTCCTGCTCGGCGGCGACACGTCGTGGGTCCCGACCCGCTCCGCCTACGCGATGACATGCGAGGCAGGTGGGCACGCAGACGAGGACGAGCTCGCGTGCGATCTCTACTTCGGCGACCTTGACGGCGACTGGAACGCCGACGGCGACGACACGTATGGCGAGGTCGAGGACGGGGTCGATCTCTATCCGGACGTGTTCGTGGGCCGGGCGCCCGTGACCGTCGGCAACGAGGCCACCGTGTTCGTGAACAAGGTCCTCGCGTACGAGCGCGGCCAGGACACGAGCCACAACCTCGACATGCTCATGGCTGCCGAGGTGCTGTGGGACGACCCCTTCACCGACTCCGGCATCGCGCTGAACCTCATCGACAGGGAGTACGTCCCGCCGCGCTACGACCCGATAACGAAGCTGTACGAGACCTTGGGGAACGAGACCGTGGAGTCGGTGATCGCGGCGCTCAACGCGGGGCAGGGGCACGTCCTCCACAGCGGGCACGCGTGGTACACCGTGATGGGATGCGGGGACGGTTACATGACCCGGACGGACGTCGACGGTCTGACGAACGCGAGCGGCCAGCCGGTCCTCTACTCGATCGGCTGCTGGCCGGCCGCCTTCGACCTCGACCAGCACTGCATCGCCGAGCACTTCCTCCGGAACCCCATCGGCGGGGCGACGGCCTTCATGGGCAACAGCCGCTACGGGTGGGCGTCGCCGGGCAACCCCGGCTACGGCTACTCGGAGAGGTTCATGCAGCAGTTCTACCGCATGCTCTTCGTCGAACAGGTGGCAAACGCGGGCGCGGCCCTCGCGGCGGCCAAGGCGACCCTCATCCCGCTATCACAGTCGCAGAACGTCTACCGCTGGCACCAATACGAGCTGAACCTCCTCGGCGACCCCGAGATGCCGATCTGGACGAACGAGCCTCTGCAGCTGACCGTCTCGCACGCCGACACGGTCGTGGCAGGGGCGTCGACCTTCGACGTGGTCGCCTGGACGACCCAAGGACCGGTCGACGGCGCACTCGTCTGCGTCACGAACGGGAGCGACGTCTACGCGCGGGCGCTCACGGGGGCCGACGGCGCCGTCGCGCTCGCGATAGAGACCGTCCTCCCGGACAGCCTGCACGTGACGGTGAGCGGCATGAACCTGGCACCGTACGAGTCCACGGTACCCGTTCACCTCACGGGCGTCTACCTGCGCACGGCCGGCTTCACGATCGACGATTCGCTCGCGAACGGCGACGGGCTCGCCGGCCCGGGAGAGGACCTCGAGCTCTTGCTTCAGATCCGGAACTTCGGAACGCAGGGAGCGACGGGCGTCTCGGCCTCGCTGAGCTCGAGCGACACCTGGATCAGCGTCGGAAGTGGGTCGGCCTCGTTCCCCGACATCCCCGGCGGAGCGACCGAGACGGGCACGCCTCCGTTCGCGATCACCGTCGCTGACGGATGCCCGGACGGTCACGTCGCCGTCCTGGACCTCACCATCACGTCAGACGAGGCGCGCGGCGCCTGGTCGGGGGCCATCACGCTGCCGATCTGCTCGCCCGTCCTCGCGGCGGGCTCGTACGATACGGACGACACATGGGGCGGTGACGGCGACGGCGTCCCCGAGCCGGGCGAGCACGTGCGCGTCATGGTCGAGATCGTCAACAGCGGGCACTCCGATGCGATCGGCGTGACCGCGTCCCTCGACTCGGACGACCCCGGGGTCGTGGTCACTGCCGGAGACGTCGAGGTGCAGCGCATCGCGGCGGGGGAGTCGTCTCAAGCGGTCTTCGAGATCGGGATCGGCCACGGAGTGATCGCCCCGCACTTCCCGGAGCTCAGGCTCGACCTCGGCGCCGAAGGGGAGACCGCGTGGTCCGACACGATCGTCGTCGCCATCGGAAGCGCTGGGTTCGCCCACGATTTCGAGCAGGGCGATCAGGGCTGGACCCACGGGGGAACGTCCGACCTCTGGAACAGAACGGACAACCGCTCGCACTCCGGCTCGACGAGCTGGTACTGCGGCACGCCCGGAAGCTGGGAGTACGTCAACGGGATGAACAGCACGCTGGACTCCCCGCCGTTCGTCCTCGGGGCGGACATGGAGCTCTCGTTCTGGTGCTGGTACAGCCTCCCCATCTACCACGAGGACGGGCTCTTCGTCGAGCTGCTCTCATCCGATGGCGCGGCCATCGACACGCTCGACTTCATCGGAAGCGGAGGCGCACTCGAGACGCTGGGGTCGATCGGAAACGACTGGCTCGAGTACCGGTACGCCCTGGCGGGGCAGACCGGCGACACCGTCCGCGTGAGGTTCCGGTTCACGACCGACGCGACGGAAGTCGACGAAGGCGTCTACATCGACGATGCAGCCGTGGCCACGGCGGCGGCCCCGAGCGGCACCGGCGTCGCCGACAGCGAACAGGAGGAGCCCCGCATCGGCTACCTCCACCAGAACGCACCCAATCCCTTCGGCCTGTCGACCACCATCACGTTCTCCCTCAGGGAGTCGGGCGACGTGGTGCTCGCCATCTACAACATCCAGGGCAGGCTGATCAGAACGCTGAAGGAAGGTCCGCACTCTGCGGGGGACCACGAGGTGACCTGGGACGGCAAGGATGATCTCGGGGCAGACGTCGCGGCCGGGGTGTATCTCTACAGGCTGGCCATCGGCGAGTACGAAGAGGCCCGGAAGATGATCCTCGTCCGGTAGGGGGCGGGGGGATGGAGGGCAGGCGCCGTGGGGACCCTTCCCACCACACCTGTGGCAGTAGTCAGGATCGTCGAGGAAGACCGGCGGCTCTCGCAGGTTTCCCGGGCGACGCTCAGTTATATGTACGAGTACGGTGTGAACCTCGAGAACCGTCTCCGGTGGCACCGCGGAAATCTCCGATTCTACGCCGACGAGGAGTACGACCTCGTTGAAGCCATGAGGCTCGCCGGACGTCTCACCAACGTAGGCAAGAACATCGCGCGCGCCGGCCGACGCAACGAGCGGATGCGCGCCGAGATCGTACGTCGTGAGGCGGAGAGACGGGACCCCTGACAGGCCGGAAGGGTCTGCGTCTTTGTGCTTTACAGCCGGGGGCTGCTGTGTTAATAGTGACGCGAACACCTGCGAGAGGATCCGACCGCCTGAGGCTATCGATGGCAGTACGGAAGTCCTGTCTGTACATCCTGGTGGCACTACTGGCGGTCGCATTCGCCGCGGCCGAGGCAGGCGCCGCCAACAAGTATGCCGGCGAGTTCCTGACCCACGGTGTGGGGGCCAGGCCGCTTGGCATGGGGAGCGCGTTCGTCGCCGTCGCCGACGACGCGTCGGCCGGATACTGGAACCCGGCAGGAGTCGTCGACGTTCCCCAGAAGGAAGTGCAGCTGATGCACTCCGAGACGTTCGGCGACGTCGTGAACTACGACACGGGCGCCTACGTGCACCCGTTCTCGGGTGGCGGGGCGATGGCCATAACGGTAGTACGGCTGGCCGTCGACGACATCCCGTTCACCGACTTCGAGTCCGACGAGGACAGGATCTACTACGATCCCGCCAGGATCAACTGGGAGAGCGACGCCGAGACCGCGGCACTCGTCTCGTACGCGAGGAAGCTCTCGGACGACCTCCGGCTTGGCGGGAACCTGAAGATCGTGTGGAAGAGCATTGGGGATTACTCGTGCTACGGCCTCGGTTTCGACCTGGGGGCCAAGTACGATGTCTGGAAGAACACGACGATCGCAGCGAACCTGCAGGACATCACGACGACGTTTCTCGTCTGGGACACGAAGGAGCGAGAGCGGATCATGCCGACGGTGAAACTGGGGGCCGCTTACACCCAGCCGATACCGTCGATGGAGAGCACGATCGTCGTCGCCGCCGACATGGACGTCCGCTTCGAGAACCGAATCACGGCGGACCAGTACCACTGGGGCGAGATTACGGCAGACACGCACGTCGGTCTCGAGGCGACCTACAAGAAGCTCGTCAGCATCCGAACCGGACTGGCGATGGGACAACTGACGGCCGGCGCGGGACTCAAGCTCGCCGGGTTCAGCATAGACTACGCGTTCGGAAAGCACGAGTATCTGGACTCGAGTCACAGGGTCTCGGCCGCGTACGCCTTCTGAGGCGGAGCGGAGCGCGGGACCCGAGGCATGGAACGGAAGACCGGACAGAGGCGCGCGCCCGACGCGCCGTCCACAAGGAACCCCTCCTTGGGAAGGAGAAGCACTAGATGAGAGGACCCCTAACGAGACGGCTGAAAGCGGCCACGGTCCTCGTGGCGGCCGCCGCGCTCGCGTTCTCAGCGGGGTGCGAGAAGACGGCCATGGATCCTGACACGGACCCGCCGACCGGATCGACGATCGAGAACCCGACCGACGGGGAGAGCCTGAGCAGCGAGACGATCAACGTCCGCGGTCGGGCCGAAGTCGGAGCCACCGTCGAGATACTCGTGAACGACGTGCTACAGGGGAGCGCGGTCGCTGCCGTGGCCGAACCCAACGACGGCGGACTCGGGCGATTCACGGTCGAGGACGTGAGCCTCGGCGGAGAGGGTCACAAGGTCCTCAAGGCGATCGTCACGGACCTCTACGGCAACACGGCTGACGATCCCGTCGTGATCGAGGTCGATCTCGACATCACTCCGCCGCCTGTCGCATTCGAGCAGGTGATCGACGCGGAGTACGACACGCTCGACATCTGGGCGACCGGGCTTCCTCAGGTCTCCGCCGTCGGCCGCACCGACACGACCGCGTCGGACGCTCGCGTCCGGTACGGCATCAACTCGTTCCGGCCGGTCCAGGCGGACACGTTCCCCGGTGAGCCGGGCGAACCTGACTCGGTGCGGTTCTGGGTCCCGATGACCTCACCGCCGCTCACGGGCGCCGACCCCGAGACGCTGGTTCAGTACTACCTGGAGGCGATCGACGCGGCTGGAAACGTCTCGTCCGAGGGCTTCAGGGTCCACTGGATCGCCGAGGGACGGGACACGGTCCTCGCCTGGGACGACGGGAACTTCGGTTCGATCGGCAACCAGACGACCGGGCAGTCGGGCATGCAGCTGGCGGTCCAGTTCCAGGCGCCCACGTGGGCCAACTACGTGACGGAGATCCACTACTACGTCATGAACGACAACCAGGACAACCCGAACGACCCACAGGCCCCGACGACGAAGCCGTTCATCGCGTACGTCTGGCGTCCGAACCAGGACATGCGGCCGGGCGTCCCCGGAAACGACGGCCTGAACTCGGGCGAGCTGTATCCAGAGGACGAGTGGCTGCAGCTGGTCCTCCCGAACTCCGTCAACATCACGAACAACTCGTGGTATCCGGACAAGCAGTTCTTCGTCGGAATGGAGTGGCTCCACCGGAGCAACCCGATCTTCGGTCTCGACGACGATCTGCCGATCGACTTCATGAGCTTCCGGTACAACTGGACGGAGTGGGAGCAGTTCACGGCCCACGACGCGATGGTCCGTGCCAAGGTCTCGGACATCCCGAGCGGCAACGCGGCGAGGACCGCGGTCATCGGTCCGGGCGGCATCATCTACGACGAGTAGGGCCGGCGCCGGCCCGAGTCGGCGGCCGAGCCCGAACGAGCGCAGAGCAAGAGAAGGCCCCGGGAGTCTCCCGGGGCCTTCTCCGTCTTCCGGCCGTCTCTCCGTACGTCGTTCTGCTACATCGGGATCTTGATCGAGTCGCCGGGGTAGATCCGGGAGTGCCACCCGAGCCCGTTCGCTCGCAGGACATCCTTCGTCCGCTTCCCGTGACGCCGTGCGATCGAGGAGACGGTGTCTCCGCGACGAACCGTGTACGTCCTGGTGCCGATGTCGATTCCGGCGTACAGGTCTCCGGAGTACGAGCCGTCCGGGCCGATGGGAATCACCACGTACGAGCCGGCGCGAATCCTGTTCGGATTGCTGATATCGTTGAACGACGAGATCGCCCCGACGCTGGTCCCGTACGCCCTCGCGATCTCCGAGAGCGTCTCGCCCCGCCCGACCTTGTGCCGACGGTAGGTCACGCGGTCCTCTTCCGGAATGCGCGCGAGCGCCGCAAGGCAGCGCCGTCCCGTTCCCTGTGGCACGTAGACCGTCGACGCGCCGTCCGTCGGGGGAGTGCACCAGCGCCTGAGCGCCGGGTTCATCTTCTTGATCTCATCGTAGCTCGCGCCCGTCGCGTTCGCGATGAGCTCGAGATCGAACGCGTCCTCGACCTCGATCGCGTCGTACTCGAGCGGGTCGAGCGGTTCGCAACTGTCGAAGCCGTAGGCCTCCGGGTCGGAGCCAATGAGAGCGGCCGCCATGAACTTCGGCACGAAGTTCTCGGTCTCCCTCGGAAGGTCCAGGCACCAGTAGTCGGGGCAGCTCGGCGTCTTCTTGCGGGCGCGCATGACGCGTCCCTCTCCGGAGTTGTACCCGGCGAGAGCCAGCTCCCAGCAACCGAACATCTCGTAGAGGTCCGACAGGTACGCGCAAGCGGCCCGCGTCGCCTTCTCGGGATCGCGCCGTTCGTCGACCCACCAGTCGACGCGCAGGTCATACATCCGGGCGCGGCTCGCGATGAACTGCCACATCCCGGCGGCGTGCGCCCTCGAGTAGGCGTTCGGGTTGAGGCCACTCTCGATGACCGCGAGGTAGAAGAGCTCCGGCGGCAGACCACAGTCCTCGAGGATTTCCCCGATCATGGGACGGTACCGGGAACTCCGCGAGAGCCACCGGCACATGTCCTTCCGGCCCTTAGTCTGGAAGTAGGTGAGCCACTTCTCGACGCGATCATTGACGACGATCGTCACCGGACAGTCCCGCGACCCGGTCGGGGGAGGCGGTGTGCTGACCGACGAGAGCGTATCGATCCGCACGGTCTCCATCGGAGCGTGCGGCTCGACATCGGCGTTCTCGGACACGACGTCCAGGAAGTAGCAGACGCGAGCGCTCAGCGACTCCCTGGCGGACTCGCCATCGCTCGTGACCGGATCGGTCGCGTTCAGTATGTCGAGAGCTTCCTGGAGGAGAGGACGAGCCTCGTCCCAGGCATCAGTAACGTAGTGGGCGAGGGCCTCGCGGTAGAGCCCGTCGGCCGTCGCGAGCGACTCGGAGACCTCCGGGTCCTCGGCCGAGAAGACGACGTCCGCGCCGCCGCGCGACGATGCGGTCGTCCCGGTCCCGGAACATCCAGCGAGGCTCAGAAGCGCTGCGAGCGCTGCGAGGCCGATGAGTATCGATGCGTGTCTCACGGTCGGAGAGGGTATCCTCACGGAGCCCGGCGGCGCAAGTGAAAACGCGTCTTCCGGGCATGCCAGCCCGAGGGCTTTGACTGTTCCTTGACGATGTTCTATCATTGGTGTTGAAAGAAGCGTGCCCACCCGTACTCTGCAATGCACGCGGTCCGCAGGAACGTACGAAATGAGAAAAACACGACTTTCGCCCTCTCAGATGCTCGACAGGCTGATTCCGGTCGAGTCGCTCGACGCGGAGGGGCTCCTGATCTTCAGGGATCTCTCGACCGCGGACGACGAGGATGTCGTCCGGGAGGGCATCGTGCATCTCCTCGACCGTCTCTGCGACCTCGGCAGGGTGCAGAGGCTCTCGAGGGCCGACGGCGATGGTGTCACGCGCCTGAAGTACCGCGATCTCGTGACGCTCGACACGATCGGCCTCACCATCCCGCTGGTCGAGGAAGAGCCGCAGGCCCCGGCGGCAAGAGCCCCCGGCGGCCGAGGGCCGGCTGCCGCTGAGCCCGCCCCGGGTGAGGGGACCGGGCGGGCCGCTGCCCTGCCGGCGGCGCCCGAGGTGCCGGGTCGCGACGGGCGCTCCGTCGCGCTGACCGAGGCAGTCCTCGAGGCCATCGCCGCGTCGAGCAGACGGATCGACCTGGCAGGGGCGCTCGATCATCTGTACGATCTCCTGCGGGAGAACGTCGAATTCGACCGCATCGCCGTCTTCAAGTCCCGGGGGCTCTCGAACTCCCAGGCGGGCACGCTCTCCGAACTCGATGAGGTCTACCGCTGGGCGGATGACGAGCGTCTGTCGCCGAACCAACTGAAGACCCTCGTCGAGGAGGAGGGCCGGACGATCCACATTCCGGACATAGCGTCCGACGAGAGATTCGGCAGGTACTTCGCGAAGAACCTCGGCGGCTCCCTGCTCGTGGCCCCGCTCGAGGCCGAGGCGTATATCTACGGAGTGCTTGAGATCTGGAGCGAGCGCCCCAGCGCGTTCGACGACGAGGACATCGGGATCGTCGAGTTCGTCGCGGAGTTCGCGGGCGGCCTCATCAAGCGGCGACTCGAGGTCGAGGAACTCATCTTCATCGATCACACGAGCCAGATCCACAACCGGCGGTACTTCGAGGAGCAGCTCACGAGGGAGATCGAGCGCTGCAAGCGGACGGGCAACTCCCTCGCGCTCCTGGTCGCCGACCTCGACGACTTCAAGCAGGTGAACGACACACTCGGCCACGCCGCGGGAGACAGCGTCCTCCGACAGGTGGCGCAGATCCTCTCCGATAACGCCAGACAGGTGGACATAGTCGCAAGATACGGAGGCGAGGAGTTCGTGGTCATCCTACCGGACATCACGAGCGAGAGCGCGGTGGCGGTCGCCGAGCGAATCAGAAGCGCCGTCGAGACGCACCGGTTCATCACGGGGATGCCTGACGACCCCACCCGCGGCCTCACCATCAGTATCGGCTGCGCCCTGTACCCGCTTGACGCGAAGTCGAGGGCCGACCTCATCGACAAGGCAGACCGCGTGGCGCTGTACGAGGCGAAGCGCGCCGGCAAGAACAGGACCGTCCTCTGGACAGACACCCAGTCTCAGTAACAGGGGTCACCGGACTCGCGGACGCACTCGGCGCGAAACGCGGGCACATCGTCGCGCTCGTCGGCGGGGGAGGGAAGACGACCGCCCTCCTCGCACTCACCGCCGAGCTGACCCAGGCGGGACTCCGGGTCCTCGCGACGACAACGACGCGGGTGGGCGAGCGCGTTGCCCGGGCCTTGCCCACGGTCCTCGTGCCCTCACTCGATGACCGCGCGTTCGCGACAGACGAGCTTGAGCGGAACGGCGTCGTCTTCGCGGCGCGTGAGGTCGGCGCCGACGGCAAGTACCTGGGGGTCGATCCGGAGCTGCCGCGCGTGCTCGTAAAGGACGGCGCGGCGGACGTGGCAGTCGTGGAGGCTGACGGCGCGAGGCAGAGGTCGCTCAAGGCGCCGGCCGAGCACGAGCCCGTTCTGCCGTCGGGCGTGCACGTCGTGTGCCCCATGGCCGGACTCGACGTTCTCGGTCGCAAGATCACTGAGGCGTCTGTGCACCGCCCGGAGCTGTTGAGGACGCTCGTTGCTGATGCTCCGGCTGAGGGGCGCAGCGGGTCGGGGGAACTGACGGTCACGCCGGAGATCGTCGCGGCGGCGCTGACATCGCCTCACGGCGGCTTCAAGGGGATCCCCGCCGAAGCGTCTGTCTGCCCGATCCTGAACAAGGCATCGTTGACCGATCCCGACGCCGGCGACCCGGCCCTTCAGACGGCCCTGCTCATTCTGGAGGCGCGGCCTGAGCGTATCGAGCGCGTGCTCGTCACAGACATCTGGGCGCGGCTCCTGTTCCGGGTCGAGCGCCCTGGATAGCCCCGAGACGGAGCCGCGGTTGACACGAAGCCCTTTTTGAGGGATGCTGAGTGACCACCGGAACAGCGAAGCTGCGAAGAGAAGATCGACCTGCGTCCGTGCACCCGGCCGCGGCTTCCACCGGACCTTTCGGCACCTCAATCAAGGAGGGTCACGTGGCAAGAGCCTACGTCAAGATCAACGTCGCCGCTGGCAAGGAGCGCGAGGTGAGGGACTCCCTCCGCGAGCGCGACGAGGTGACGACCGCCGATCTCACGAGTGGAGACCAGGACATCATCGCCCTGGTGGAGGCCGAGAGCTTCGACGAGCTCCTCGACCTGACGCTCAACCAGCTCCGGACGATCGAAGGCGTGACGGGAACCGTGACGAACCTCGTCGTCGACAAGGACGAGGACCACTGATGCTCTCGCGTCGGCGGGGGCGACTGAAGTCTCCGCGTCGGGCCGTTCGTCGCAGGGGGAGGAGGTGGTGGTCATGGCGGTAGTACAGGTAACCGTGGTCCCGGTCGGTTCGTCGAAGGCCAGCATCAGCGAGCACGTGGCCCACTGTCTTGACGTCCTCGAGGGAACCGGCCTCAAGTACCAACTCAACCCGATGAGCACCGTGATCGAGGGGGACCTCAGGGAAGTGATGGAGGCGATCGCGAAGATGCACGAGTCGACGTTCGGCGAGGGCATCGACCGCGTGATCACGGCCGTCGCGATCGACGACAGGCGCGACAAGGAACTCACGATGGACGGGAAGCTCGCCGCCGTGAGGGAGCGCCGCGGGAAGTGACACGAGTCCCGGGCGGCCGCTCACGCGCGGCACCCGGGTGCAAGACGTTCGTAAGCCGCCGGCCCTTCGAACAGGGGACCGGCGGCCGTCTACTATGGGCATCCTGCTGTGCCGACGGAGTCGCCTCGAGGGTCGACTAGGAAGCGACTGTGTCGGAGACCTGGACGTTCTTGCGGCGGGAGTCCTCCACCTTCGTTGAAGCGTAGAGGTAGATGGCCGCCCCGAGAACCGCGGTGTCCGCGATCAGGATGATGAATGGAATCGTGAGGCAGAATGTGGTGGCCAGAAGCACCGGGATGATGATCCCGAGCAGCTTCGCAGATGTGCTCACGCTGTAGAAACTCCCTCGCAGTTGAGTCCGGTCTTACCTCCGTGCGGCCCCTCAGGACCAGCTATCACGGGTGTCCCCTCACCAGAATCAAGCGTATCATATGAAACGGATTCTGTCAAGAAATAGTGGTCACGGCAGGATCCGCAGTCCGAGGGCCTCCGCGACCTCGAGAACGGCCTCATGCTCACCGGCGGAGAGGCGCCGGCCGAGGACCCCGGGGTCGGTGGCGGCTCGGAAGCAGGGGCGATACTGGTCCATGACGTTCACGGCCGCGTTCTGGGACACCTCGCGGGAGACCGATTCGAGGATGCTGGCGCTCGCGGCGAGATCCCCCGGCATCACGAGGTGCCGGACGAGCAGCCCCCGTGACGCGAGACCGTCGCTGCCCACATCGAGATCCCCGACCTGGCGCTGCATCTCGCGGAGCGCCGCGATCATCGCCTCGGGATAGTCCGGTGCGTCGCAGAACTCCTCGGCGGACGCCCGCTCGCCGAATTTCGCGTCAGGCATGTAGATGTCGACGACGCCGTCCAGGAGGGCGAGCGCGGCCACCGATTCGTACCCGCCGCAGTTGTAGACGATGGGGAGATCGAGACCCTCCGTCACGGCGGCCGCGAGGGCCTCGACGATGGGCGCGGCGTAGTGTGTGGGAGTCACGAGGTTGATGTTCGAGCAGCCCATCCTCTGGAGCTCTAGTACCGCCGCCGCAAGCTCGCGGGTCGAGACGCGGCGGCCTCTCCCGTAGTGGCTGATGTCGTAGTTCTGGCAGAAGCTGCAGAGGAGATTGCAGTGGCAGAAGAAGATGGTCCCTGACCCGCGGGGCCCCACGAGCACGCTCTCCTCGCCGAAGTGCGGGCCGTAGCTCGCGACCTCGAGCTCGAGAGTCGAGCCGCAGACGCCGGTCTCGCCCTCGCCGCGCCTCACGCCGCACTCCCTCGGGCAGAGCACGCACGGGTCGGAGAGAGCCGCGAGCGAACGCGCCCTCTCGAGCAGCTCGGGAGCACTGAGTCTCACCTGAGTTCTTCCTAGATCGGGCCGTGTCCGGTGACACGCACGAGTCTAGCAGGGTGGGCCCGGCCGGCAAACGTCTCGCTGCTCTGGAGCGACGTGCGGGCGCGGGGCGCCGACGAGTCGGGCGGGGTTAGAACTTGCCGGTCCCGACCGCGCCTGATAGATTCGCGGGACTGCGGACGGAAGGGGATCCGGTCGAACGCATCGAGGGGGACGCGGCGTGGAGGCGAACCGACATCGGAACGGCGAAGCAGGCATCCGCCTCGAACACGAGACGCTCCTCGAGGCCGTGCGGACGATTGTCGCCACGCTCGACCTCGAGACCGCGCTCGAGAGGCTCCTCTATCTCGCGAACAAGTCGCTCGGCTTCCGCTACTGCACGATTCTCCTCATTGGCGAGAACCGCACATCGCTCGAGGTGGCGGCGAGGTACGGGTACCCTCTGAGCATGATGCAGCGGGTTGAGCTCGCCGTCGGGAAGGGCGTCACGGGCAGGGTCGCGGAGACGGGCGAGGCTCTCATCATACCTGACGTACGGCTCGAGGACCGCTACCTCGAGGGTCTCAAGGACGCGCGTTCAGAGCTCGTCGTTCCGCTCGTCTTCCGCGGACGGGTCCTCGGCGTCGTCGACGTCCAGAGCCCCGAACTGGACGCCTTCACTGAGAGTGACCGGGAGTTCCTGTACGCGCTCGCGGGAATCGCGAGCGTGGCGATCATCAACGCGCGCAACCACGCGCGGGCCATCCGGAGCCGCGAGGAGGAGGCGAAGCGTCGCGAACTCGAGCGGGAGCTGGACCTAGGTCGGACGATCCAGAAGAGGCTCCTGCCGGACCGCGACCCGCACGTTCCCGGCTACGAGATCGCGGGTGTGAACCTGCCGACGCAGACAATCAGCGGCGACTACTTTGACTACGTGGAGCTTCCGCACGGACACCTCGGAATCGCGGTCGCAGACGTCTCCGGCAAGGGAGTCCCGGCGGCGCTCCTCGCTGCGTCGCTCCAGGGCACCATCCGATCGCACGTGGAGAACATCTACTCCATCGGCGCCGTCATCGAGCGCGCGAACAACTCGCTCGCGCGCAGTACGGAGCCGGAGCACTTCGCGACGCTGTTCTACGCGGTCCTCGACCCCCGAGGTTTCCTGACGTACGTCAACGCCGGGCACAACCCGCCGTTCCTGTTCCGCGCCGACGGCCGCGTGGAGGAACTCACGGAGGGCGGGACCGTTCTCGGGACCTTCCCCGACCTCACCTTCAGCGAGGGGTGGACGAGCATCGGCCCGGGCGACTACCTGGTCGCCTACACGGACGGCCTGACGGACTCCGAGCGGGGCGAGGAGCCGTTCGGCGAAGAGCGGGTGGTGGAGACGATCGAGCGGGCGCGCGGCGCCCCGGCGCGCGTGATGGCCACCGTCCTCGTCACCGAGGCCGACGCGTTCAAGGGGCCGGGACCGGCGATCGACGACATGACCGTCGTGGTCGTGCGGCGGGTCGAGGCCCACGAGACGGAGCGGGCGCGCCGCCCGTGATCTGCGCCCGTTCGGGTACGGAAGATGCTCCGCGGGAGGAGGTTCGGCCTCCCCGCGGAGCGTTCTGCATTGGCGATCAGGAACGTCGCCCGGCTTCCCGCCGCGTGGTCGGCGGCCGCCCTCGCGGCCGGGATCCTCGTCGCCGGGGCGGGGTCGTCGGCCGGAAGCGCCGGTTCCGTCACCGACTCCGTCGCCGTTCGGGCCCTCGCCGCCGCCGTGCTTCTCCTGCCGGCCGCCGTCAACCTCGTTGTCGGGAGGTCGCGGACCGACGCCTCCCGTCGGTGCGCCGGGCGCGCGACCTCCGTCCGTTCGGTCGCGGTCGACGTCGCGCTCCTCGGAGCGCTGGCCGTCGCCGGAGGGGTCTGGCACGACACGAGGCACCTGCTGATCGCGCCCGACGACGTGGCCCTGGTCCCGCGGAACCGCCCGGTCGCCGTCGAGGCGATCGTCGAGGAGACGCGGTCCTCGTCGACCGGGCGTGCCCGCGCGGTGGTGTCGGTCACCGGCCTCGACGCGGACCGGGACTGCGAGGAGGGACGCTCCGGCTCGGGCCGCCTGTGGGTCTCGCTTCCGGACGGCGTCGACGCGCGGCCGGCCCGCGGCGACGCGGTCCGCTTCACGGGGGACCTCCTCGCGCCGGATGGCGCCCGGAACCCGGGCTCGTTCGACTTCCGGAAGTACCTCCGAGCGCGGTCGATCCACACCACTCTTCGTGCCGCTGACACGGTCGTCCTCGATCGTGGGCAGGGGCCCGGACGCGCCGCGTCGTGGGTGGAGTCGGCGATCGAGGCGAGGCTGCCCGGCGGGACCGGCGCGCTCCTGCAGGGCCTGCTCCTCGGGCGGTCGTCCGCCCTTCCCGACGAGACACTGAATGCGTTCCGCAGGTCGGGGACCGTCCACGTTCTAGCCGTCTCAGGCCTGCACGTCGGGTTCATCGCGCTCATCGCGTACGCCCTGCTTCGGACGGTGAGGGTCCCGCGCAGGGCGGCTCGCCTGGCGGTCATTCCGTGCCTCGCGTGCTTCGTGGCTCTCGTCGGCCCGCGGCCGTCGGTCCTGCGGGCGGCGACCATGGCGGCGGCCGCCATCGTCTCGTGGGCGCTCAGCCGGCGCGCGCCGCCTGCGAACACGCTCGGAGTCGCCGCGCTCGCACTCCTTCTCGCGAGGCCGGGTGCGCTCTTCGACCTCGGGTTCCAGCTCTCGTTCGGCGCCACGGTCGGTCTCGTTCTCCTCGCACAGAGGCTCGAATCGAGCTTCTCTCGGGCCGCCTCCGGAGTCGTCCGAAGAGTCGTGCCACGCGTTACAGGGTCCCCGAGACCCGTCCGTTTGATCGCCGCGCCGCTCGCGGTCTCCGTGGCGGCGCAGACCGGGGTCGCTCCGTTCCTCGTCGCGCACACCGGCGAGCTCTCGGTTCTCGCGCCGCTCGCAAATCTCGTCGTCGTCCCTCTGGCCGCCTTCACGGTTGCCTCCGGTATTGCGATGCTCGCGGCCGAGGCGGCCGTCCCGCCGCTCGCTCCCGTGTTCGCGGCGAGCGCCTGGGCTTCGGGCACGCTCCTGACGACCGTCGCCGTCGCCATCGGCTCCTCGCCGTGGGCGACCCTCGGGGTCCCGGCCGGGCTGTGGCCGGTCGCTCTCGCGGTCGCGGTCGGGCTCGTCCTGACTCTCAGGCCCGGACGCGGAACCCGGCGCGCGGGGTGCGCCGCAGCCGCCACGGCCGGGGTTATCTCACTCGTCCTCTCGTGCACGGGCCCCGGGAGAACCCACCCGAGGGCCGTCTTCTTCGACGTCGGCCAGGGCGACGCCATCCTCCTCGAGATCCCCTGGAGGCGCTACCTGCTCGTCGACGCGGGACCGGACGGCTCCGCGTGGGGAGGGCGCGACGCCGGACGCGACGTCGTGCTCCCGTACCTCGGCAGGCAGGGCGTTCGCCGGCTCGAGGCCCTCGTCGTCACGCACGGGCACGACGACCACGGCGGCGGAGCGGCGTCCGTGCTCGATGAGTTACCGGTCGGGAGGCTCGTCCTCCCGGACGGAGCGACCGGGAAGCGCGTCGAACGGCTTCTGAGAATCGCGAGGCGAAGGGGCGTTCCCGTGGAGTGGGCGTCCGCAGGTGACGTGCTTCTTCGCTCGGGCACGCGCTCGGTCGAGGTCGTCTGGCCGCCCGCCGGCGACGCCGGCGGGCTGTCGACGAACAACCGCTCGCTCGTCCTCGTTGCAGAACTCGGGGGGAGGCTCGTCCTCACCGGCGACATCGAGCGGGCTGCCGAGGGCGCGCTCGGCGGCTCCGCGGCGGCGGGCAGGGCGGGAGCAGGGGACC
This sequence comes from bacterium, assembly GCA_025774935.1. Taxonomy (GTDB): domain Bacteria; phylum Joyebacterota; class Joyebacteria; order Joyebacterales; family Joyebacteraceae; genus JALGVN01. The sequence goes on from JALGZK010000001.1 coordinate 327,254, forward strand.
GGGGCGCGCCGGGTCTCGCAGCCGACGTTCTCAAGGTGGCCCACCACGGCTCATCGACGTCGTCGACCCCGGCGTTCCTCGAGTCCGTCGCACCAGGGGTCGCAGTCGTGTCGGTCGGGAGGCGGAACTCACACGGCCTTCCGGATTCCACGACCGTCCGGACCATCCGCGAGATGGGCGCGCGACTCCTGAGGACGGACCGCGACGGAGCGGTCCTGGCGGCGTTCCGGGGGAGTGCGATCTCTGTGAGGACGACTTCGACAGGGCGGAATGTGACGGTCCGATCTCAATCGAAGAGCCCGGTCGACGCCGGGCCGACGGCGACGATCGAGTAATCGTCGGGATCGATCACGCGGCGAGCGAGCGCGAGCACGTCCCCGCGCGTGACGGCACGCACGAGGGAGGCGTATCGGTCTCCGTAGTCGAGGCCGAGACCGTAGCGCTCCATTCGGACGAGCGCAGCCGCCCTGGCGTCGTTCGTCTCCCGATCGAGCGCGTGTCTGCCCGAGAGGTAGGCGACCGCGGACTCGAGCTCGTGACTCGTGGGAGGCTCGGAGCGCATCTTCCGCATCTCGTCGACGATGCCGGCCACCGCCTGCTCGACGTGGTCCGGGGACGCGGCGGTGTATGCCCAGAAGAGCCCCGGGTCGATTCCCGCGGTGCCGGCGGTGTCGCTCTCGATCACGTAGGCGAGCCCTTCCTCCTCGCGCACGCGAGTGGCGAGCCGCGACCCGAACCCGGCGCTGTCGCCCAGGATGACGTCCATCACGGCCGCGGCGTGGTAGAGCGGGTCCGAGCGCGCGATCCCGATGCCACCGAGCGAGACGTGTGCCTGTTCGCGCTCCATCTCGACGAACCGCCGTCCGGTGAACGCCCGCGGAGGCGGAGGCGTGACCGAGGACACGGCCGCGTCGGACGCCTTCCAGCTCTCCATCGCGCGGCAGGCGGCGTCGATGACACGGGGAGCCTCGACGTCGCCGGAGACGGCGAGCACCGCGCCGGCCGGCGACCACCTCGTATCCATGAACTCGCTCACGTCCGCCCGTGATATGCGCCCGAGGCTGACCGCGTCCCCCTCGACGGGAAGGCCGCGCGGGTGGCCCCCGAACACGAGCCTGAAGAACTCCCTGCGGCAGACGAGCGAGGGCTCGTTGTCTTCCTCGGCGATCTCGGTGAGCTGTCGACGGCGCGCGTCCCGGATGATCGAAACGGCGGGGGAGCGGAAGCGGATCATCTCCGCGAGGAGGCCGACGGCGTCCGCGCAGTGTTCGCCGAGGCCCACCGCTCCCAGCGTCGTCGTCTCGTAGCCGGTCGCGACGTCGACGGACGCTCCGAGTGGTTCGAACCGGAACGCGATCTCTCCGGCGCCCTCGCCCTCGACGAGGAGGCTCGACGCGAGTGAGGCGAGGCCGGACCTCCCCACGGGATCGTAGCGCGAGCCCGCCTCCACCGTCAGAGTGGCCGCGAACGTCGGGACGGTCGCATCCACGACGACGAGGACCACCGCCCCGTTCGGGAGCGCAACCCGCTCTACTCGTCCACGGGCGTCAGCCACGCCACGCTCCTCGTGTCTGGGGCGAAGTAGGTCTCCACCACGCGCGCGACGTCCTCGCCGGTCACGTTCGCGAGCCCCGTCTCGAACTCGCGCTCGAGCTGCCATCCACCGAGGGTCTCCCAGAACGCGAGGGCGCCGGCCAGCCCGAGGCACGTCTCCCGCCCTAGCTCGTGGTCGGTGCGGATCTGCTCCGTCGCCTTGGCGAGCTCGTCCCTAGGCACGGGCTCCCGGGCCAGCTCTTCCAGGACCCGCATGACGTCTCCCTCGAACTGCTCGAGGTCGGCCCCGGGGTGAAGGGTCCCGGCGATGTAGAAGAGCCCCGGCTCCTTCTGAAAGAGACGGGTCGCCGAGATCTCACTGGCGACTCCGTCTCCGGCTACGAAGCGCTTGTACAGCCGGCACGTGCGCCCGACTCCGAGGAGGGTCGCCAGGAGCTCCACGGCGGGCGCGTCATCGTGCGTGGCCGAGGGCGTGTGATACGCGAGCACGGCCTGAGGAGGAGCCGCCCCGTGCTGGATCTCGGCGTGCCGCGGGGACGTCTGAGGAGGCTCTGCGTGCGACGGTATGGGAGCGAGGGCGCCGGCCTCGATGGTCCCGAAGAGCCGGCCCGCCTCCGCGACGACTTGGTCTTCGTCGATGTCGCCCGCGACGGCCAGCACCGCGTTGTTCGGCACGTAGTGACTCTCGTAGAACGCGCGGAGGTCGCCGAAGGTCATCCGCTCAATGTCCTCTCGGAGACCGACCACCGGATGGCGGTACGGATGCCTCTCCAGTGCCAGCCGGTCGACCGTCTCGTCGAGCATCGCCTCGGGGTCGTCCTGGAACATCTTCCGTTCCTCGAGAGCGACGCGCCGCTCCGTCTCGAACGACTCGACGTCGATGGGACAGGCGGCCATGCGGTCGGCTTCGATCTCGAGGGGGACACGCCAGTGCTCGGAAGGCAGGACGAAGTAGTAGGCCGCGTAGTCGGTCGTCGTGACGGCGTTGTTGACGCCGCCGAGCCGCCCGGTCAGGGAGTCGATCTCGCCCTGGGGGTACGCCGGCGTCCCCCGGAACATCATGTGCTCCATCAGGTGCGCGAGACCCGTGTGCCCGTCCGGTTCGTGCAGCGAGCCCGCTCCGTACAGCAGGGTGGTCGCCACGATCGGAGCGTGGTCGCGTCTCAGTACGAGAACGACCAGGCCGTTCGGAAGCGTGACCTCAATCGGTGTCGGAACACGGGACATCTGACGACCGCCGGTCGGAAGGGCCGCCCCGTCGGGACGAGGCCGCCGCGCGAGCGGGCGAGGCCCGGTCTCCCGATCCCCGCCCTTGACCTGACAACGCCAACGAACTTATGCTTCGCGTCGACCGACCGTCAAGCTCTCAGTTCCGGACCGCCGCGGCCGGCCGGTCCGACCCCACGGGAGCGCCGCTTGCTCGTCGCCGATCTGCACGTACATCTCGACGGTTCCTTCCGGGAGGGGACCCTCGTCGAGCTCGCGGTCGAGCGAGGGCTCGAGCCGGACGAGCGCCAGGGGCGGGAGCTCGCACGCCGGCTTCGGTTCGAACCCGCGATGTCGCTCGCGTCCTGCCTCGAGCGCTTCCGCCTCACGACGACCCTCCTTCAGACCTCGAAGGCGCTCGAGCGCGTCGCCTCCGAGCTTGTCCGCGACAGCTACCTGGACGGAGTGCGCCACCTCGAGGTCAGGCTGTGCCCCGCGCTCCACACGAGCTTCGGCCTCCGCGACCAGGACGTCGTCGAGTCGGTGCTCACGGGCCTCGAGGACGGGGCGGGCCGTGCCGCGGGGAACGGGTCGACCACCCCGGTCACCGCGGGTCTCGTCCTCACCGTGCTCGAGGGCATGTCGGCCGAGGAGGCGATGGAGGTCGCCGCCCTCGCCGCGAGGCACGCGGGGTCGGGCGTCCTCGGAGTCGACCTCGCGGGCGACGAGGCGCTCTTCGACGCGGCACGGTACGCAGCCTCCTTCGATCGCGCACGCGACGCAGGACTCGGCGTCACCGTCCACGCGGGTGAGGGGCACAGGGCCGCGCACATCCGCGACGCCGTCGAGGTGCTGGGTGCCCGGCGGATCGGGCACGGCACGACGATCCTCGACTCCCCGGGGCTCGCCGACGTCGTCGCCGCGCGGGGCGTCACGCGCGAGGTCTGTCTGACGAGCAACGTCCACACCGGCTCCGTCCGGAGCGTCGCCGAGCACCCGCTCCCGCGGATGCTGGACGCCGGGCTCAAGGTCGCGCTCGCGACCGACAACCGGTTCCTCTCGAACACGACGCTCTCGCGGGAGTACGACCTCGCTGCATCGGAGCTCGGCGTCGGACGAGACGCTCTCGAGCTCATGGCGCTCGAGAGCGCCAGTTCGTCCTTCCTGCGGGAACCGGAACGTGGGAGACTGGAGTCGCTCGTTCGCGCGAGCATCACGTGACACGAACAACCGCGCAGGCGGGGGAGGAGAGCATGGAGAAGCTCAAGGTCGGCGTGCTGGCATCCGGCAGGGGCTCCAACCTCCAGGCCATCATCGACGCGTCGCTGGCCGGCGAGATCGACGTCGAGGTGGCCGTCGTCGTGAGCGACGTCGCGGACGCCGTGGCGCTCGAACGGGCGCGCGCCGCCGGGATCCCCGCCGTCCACGTCCCGCCAGGCAAGTTCCGGACGAAGCTCGAGCCCGAGATAGAGCAGCGCTACATCGAGACGCTCGAGAGCCACGAGGTCGACGTCATCGCCCTCGCGGGATTCATGAGGATCCTCCACGACGACTTCCTCACGTACTTCGCCGGCCGCATCGTGAACATCCACCCGTCGCTCCTCCCGTCGTTTCCTGGCCTCGACGCCCAGCGCCAGGCGTGGGAGTACGGCGTGAGGTGGTCGGGCGCGACCGTCCACTTCGTCGACGCGGGAGTCGACACGGGACCGATCATCCTCCAGGCCGCCGTGCCGGTGAGGGACGGTGACACCCGCGACGATCTCGCCGCGCGCATCCTCGAGGAAGAACACCGGCTCTACCCGATGGCCCTCCAGCTCATCGCCCAGAGCAGAATCACCGTCGACGGACGCCGCGTGAGCATCCTCAAGCCGCGGCAGGGATCGGAACCGGGGCGCGACCGCGCCGCGAAGGGCCGGACCGGGTGAGACGCCTCCTCGCGACGCTCATTCTCGCGACGCTCGCGCTCGCCTCCACGTTCGGGCCGGCGGGCGCCGACGACGAGTACGCCCCCACGACTCTCGTCTACCCGCCGTTCGGCCACTGCCTCGGGATCCACAGGGCAACCACGTTCCACCTGTTCGTCTACCTCGGCATGAGAACCTCGTTCGACGAGCCGGCGGGGATCGCCGCCGTCAAGCTCCTGTCGAAGGACGATCCGGCGACCGAAGCGGACGACGACGAGCTGACCGTCTTTGGGCTCAACTCCGGCAGATGCGAGGTGATCTACAACACGTCGCTCTACGAGGTCGAGATCTACGGGGAGTGCGGGAACGGACGCGGCCAGTTCGCTGGTCCCCTTGGCATCACCGCGGACGCCCACGGAAACGTCTTCGTGGCCGACACCGGCAACGACCGAATCGTCAGGCTGCGCTACGGGGACGACGAGCTCCAGTTCGTGAAGGCGTTCGGGAACGCGGGAAGCGCGCCTGGGCAGTTCTCGCAACCCTCCGACGTCGCGCTCGGCGCCTCGGGCAGGCTTTTCGTCGCGGACACGGGGAACGATCGTGTCGCGGTGATGAGCCCGGTCGGAGAGCCCCTCTCGGTCCTCGGTGGAGACCCGGAGGCCGGGGTCCTTCTCGAGGGGCCGGTCGGCATCGCCGTCGTCGAGGGCGAGGACGCGTGGATTAACAGGAACAGGGAGTTCCTCGTCGTGAGCGATCGGGAGAGGACACGGCTCGTCAAGCTCTCGCTCGACGGGACGGTGCTCGCGACGGCGGAGGCGGGGGAAAGCCCGCTCGCGGACGCGCGGTTCGGCTACCTCGCCGTCGACTACTACGGGAACGTGTACGCCACCGACCGCGAGTCGTCGCGCATCCACAAGTTCGACTGGAGACTGGGCTACGTCACCTCGATCGGACGACCCGGCGACGGCGACATGGAGCTGGACGAGCCCCGAGGGATCACGCTCTGGAAGCGGTTTGGCCAGATCTTCGTGACCGAGCGCAAGGGAGCGCAGTACTTCTGGGTCGGAACGGACATCCAGAACGCCCGCGCGGAGCCGTCCGCGTTCGTCGCCCTCGCCGGGGAGTCGACGGTGAGCTACTACCTCACCGAGACATCCCGTGTCACCCTCGAGGTCCTCGACGAGAGCGGGGACGTCGTCGACACCATCGTGAATCGACGCCGCCGGGGCATCGGGGAGAACGCCGAGCGCTGGAAGGGAAGGGCGGGAAGGGTCACCGAAGCGCTCCCGCCGGGCCGGTACACACTGCGCCTCACGGCGGTCCCCACGTACTCGTCAGGGCAGTACTTCCAAGATACCGCAGAACTCCCCGTCGAAATCCTCCCGGGAGCCGGCCGCTAGGCCGTCACCAGGACTCTGCGCTTGCGCGTTCCCTGACACTCTGCTACCTTGTCCGGTTAGCTTGCCCGCGAACCCCCGCGGACGGGCGCGAACCTGCCTGACCCCGGAGACTTACGCTTGTTAGGCAAACTCATCACAAAAGTGGTCGGCTCGAAGTCCGATCGCGAGGCCAGGAAGCTCCTCCCGGATGTGGCGAGGATCAACGAGCTCCTGGAGCCGCTCGCCTCGCTCTCCGACGAGGCCCTGGCCGGGAAGACGGGCGAGTTCCGCCAGCGCCTCGAGGACGGCGAGACCGTCGACGATCTCATGCACGAGGCCTTCGCGGTCGTCAAGGAAGCCTGCCGGAGGCTCGTCGGGACGAGCTGGGAGGTCGCCGGCCACGACACGCCTTGGGAGATGGTGCCATTCGACGTCCAGCTCATCGGCGCGACCATCCTCCACAGGGGGGCTATCGCCGAGATGGCCACGGGCGAGGGCAAGACGCTCGTGGCGACGATGCCGCTGTATCTCAACGCCCTCCCCGGGAAGGGCGCACACCTCATTACTGTGAACGACTACCTGGCGCGCCGCGACGCCGAGTGGATGGGGAAGGTCTACGAGACCCTGGGACTCACGGTCGGGTGCATCCAGACCGGCATGACACCTGAGGAGCGCAAGGTCGAGTACGCCGCCGACATCACCTACGGCACGAACAACGAGTTCGGTTTCGACTACCTGCGCGACAACATGGCCGTCCGCCTCGAGGACCGCGTACAGCGGGAGCACCACTACGCGATCGTCGACGAGGTCGACAGCGTGCTCATCGACGAGGCCAGGACGCCTCTCATCATCTCCGGAGCGGTCGAGCACTCGACGCACATGTTCGATCGCCTCAAGGCCCCGGTCGAGAAGCTCGTCAGGAAGCAGACGCAGCTCATCGGCGGCCTGATCGACGAGGCCGAGAAGCTCCTCGCGAGCGAGGACACGAAGTACGAGGGGCTCATCAAGCTCGTGCAGATCTCGCGCGGCGCCCCGAAGCACCGGCGTTTGATGCGGCTCTACGAGGACCCGTCGCTCAAGCGCGCCGTCCAGCGGACGGAGGGTGAGCTCCAACGCGACAAGATGCTGACCGACCTCGACGAGGATCTCCTGTTCGCGATGGAGGAACGGGGCAGGAACGCCGCGCTCACGGACCAGGGCCGCGACTTCCTCTCACCCGAGGAGCGGAACCTGCTCGTCCTCCCGGATCTCTCCGAGCAGCTCGCGGCCGTCGACGCCGACGGGTCGATCGCGCCGGCGGAGAAGGCGCGCCGGAAGAACGAGCTCCACCTCGACTACGCGAAGACGAGCGAGAGGATCCACAACGTCTCGGCGCTCCTCCGCGCGTACTCGGTCTACGAGAAGAACGTCGACTACGTGGTGCAGGACGGGAAGGTGATGATCGTCGACGAGTTCACCGGCCGCCTCATGGCCGGGCGCCGCTGGTCGGACGGCCTGCACCAGGCGGTCGAGGCGAAGGAGGGGGTCACGATCGAGCGGGAGACGCAGACCCTCGCGACGATCACGCTCCAGAACTACTTCCGCATGTACGACAAGCTCGCCGGCATGACGGGAACGGCCGAGACCGAGGAGGACGAGTTCCACGAGATCTACAAACTCCCGGTCCACGTCGTCCCGACGAACGACGCGATCCGGCGCCTCGACTACGACGACCTCATCTACAAGACGCGGCGCGAGAAGTTCGCGGCAGCTCTTGAGGAGATCGAGCGGCTGAACGAGAGGAAGCAGCCTGTCCTGGTGGGCACGGTCACCGTCGAGGTCTCCGAGATCATCTCCCGGATGCTCAAGTCGAAGAAGATCCCGCACAACGTGCTCAACGCGAAGCACCACCAGAGCGAGGCCGAGATCGTCAGGAGCGCGGGCCAGGCCGGGGCCGTCACGATCGCGACGAATATGGCCGGCCGCGGCACCGACATCAAGCTCGGCGAGGGCGTGCTCCGCTGCGAGAGATGTTGCCTGAGGTGCACCGACAAGGACTGCGCGAACTGCGAGAACGAGCGCGACCTGACCGAGGAGTGCCTCGAGGACATGCCGTGCGGCCTCAGGATCATCGGAACCGAGCGGCACGAGTCGCGCCGGATCGACCGTCAGCTCCGTGGCCGGAGCGGAAGGCAGGGCGACCCCGGAGGCTCGCAGTTCTTCATCTCGCTCGAGGACGACCTCATGCGCCTCTTCGGCTCCGAGCGGATCGCGAAGGTCATGACCACGCTCGGGATCCAGGAGGGCGAGGTCATCGCCCATCCGATGGTCACGAAGGCCATCGAGCGCGCTCAGAAGCGCGTAGAGATGCACAACTTCGACATCCGGAAGCACCTCCTCGAGTACGACGACGTCATGAACCAGCAGCGCGAGGTCATCTACGCGCAGCGCGTGAACATCCTGAAGGGTGGGGACCTCAAGGGCGAGATCGCCGAGATCTTCCACGACATCGTCGAGCGGCTCGTCGGCGCGCGGACGGACACCGGCGACATCCAGGAGAAGTGGGACTTCGAGGGACTCCGCGAGCAGATGAGGAACGTCTTCCTCGTCGACATCGACTTCTCGAAGACGGACGTCGCAGGCATCCAGCAGGACGATCTCGTCGAGAACCTCAAGAAGGCAGCGATGGTCGCCTACGAGCGCCGCGAGGAGCAGCTGACGCCCGATCTCATGCGGCGACTCGAGCGGCTCGTCCTCCTTCAGGTCATCGACAAGCACTGGCGGGACCACCTCTACGAGCTCGACCGGGTTCGCGAGGGGATCGGTCTCCGGGCGTACGGCCAGAAGAACCCGCTCCTCGAGTACAAGTCCGAAGCGTTCGACCTCTTCATGGGGATGATCGAGTCCATCCAGGAGGAGTCGGCTCAGCTTCTGTTCCGAGCGCAGATCGCCGCGCCCGAGGAGGCTCAGGCTGCGGCAGCGCGCCAGCCGGCGGGAGTCTCCGTCGCGCAGGCCCACCACCCCGATGCGCAGCAGGCGTCGAAGCGCGCGATCCCTCCTCCCGGAGCGCCCCCGGGCGCGCCGGGCGCCCCCGGTCCTGGAGGCCCGGGCGGGGCATCGTCGGCGACGCCGCCCCCCGAGTTTGCGGGGACGACGTCCACGGGAGGGAGCGGCCGAGGCGGAGGGGGCGGCCGCGGCGGAGGTCGCGGGCGAGGACGCGGAGGTCGCGGGCGCGCGCAGAAGCGGGAACGCCGCGCAGAGGGCGCCCCGGCGCCCGAGCCTGTCCGGAGGGACAAGAAGGTCGGGCGCAACGACCCGTGTCCGTGCGGGAGCGGGAAGAAGTACAAGAAGTGCTGCGGCAAGGACGCGTAGTGGGCGCGGAGCGAGCGGCGACGGGGGTGACGCGCTGACGCGCGACGGCGGCGCAGAGGCAAGAGGGAACCGATGGGCAAGTCACTCGTCATAGTCGAGTCGAAGGCCAAGGCCGCGACGATCAACAAGTTCCTCGGGAAGGGCTTCACGGTGAAGGCCTCGATCGGGCACGTGCGCGATCTCCCGAAGAAGGGCCTCTCCATCGACGTGGAAGATGACTTCAAGCCGACGTACGTGACCATTCGGGGGAAGGGCAAGGTCTTGAAGGAACTCCGCGAGGCCGCGAAGAAGGCGGACCTCGTCTACCTCGCTTCCGACTTCGACCGCGAGGGCGAAGCGATCGCATGGCACATCGTGCAGACGCTGAAGCTCCCGAAGAATAAGACCCGGAGGGTCGTCTTCAACGAGATCACCAAGCGCGCGATCCAGACGGCCATGGAGAAGCCCGGGGACATCGATCTCAAGAAGGTCGACGCGCAGCAGGCGAGGCGCATCCTCGACCGGCTCGTCGGCTATCAGGTGAGTCCCGTCCTCTGGAAGACGATATACTACGGGCTCTCGGCGGGGCGCGTTCAGTCGGTCGCCCTGAGGCTCATCTGCGAGCGCGAGGCCGAGATCGACGCGTTCGTCCCCGAGGAGTTCTGGACGGTCGACGCCGTCTTCACCACGGACGACGGCGACGAGGTCGAGGCGCGCCTCGAGAAGATCGACGGCAGGAAGGCCAAGATCAAGGAGGGCGACCGCGCGAAGGAGATCGTCAAGCTCCTGGAGAAGGAGAAGTTCACGGTCTCGAAGCTCGAGAAACGCGAGCGGAAGGTGAACCCGCTCCCGCCGTTCATCACGAGCACGCTTCAGCGCGACGCCGCGAACCGTCTGCGCTTCACGTCCAAGCGCACGATGATGCTCGCCCAGCAGCTCTACGAGGGCCTTCCGATCGGCGGCGAGAACGTGGGACTCATCACGTACATGAGGACCGACTCGACGCGCGTCGCCGGAGAGGCCATCGACGAGGCCCGCGAGCACGTCAAGAAAAACTTCGGCAAGGACTACCTGGAGTCGAAGCCGCGGCGCTACAAGGCGAAGAAGGGCGCTCAGGACGCGCACGAGGCGATCCGGCCGACGTCGGTGTCGCGCACGCCGGAGTCGCTGAAGGGACAGCTCGCCACGGACCAGCTCAGGCTCTACGAGCTCATCTGGCGCCGGTTCGTCGCCACGCAGATGAAGCAGGCTATCTACGAGAACACGAACGCCTTCATCTCGGCGAAGGGACACGACTTCAAGGCGTCCGGGTCGGTCGTCCGGTTCCCCGGATGGACCGCCGTCTACGCGGCGGTCTGGAAGGACGTGAAGGAGCTTCCGGCCCTCACCGAGGGACAGCCGATGGCCCTCACCTCGATCACGCCGAACCAGCGGTTCACGAAGCCCCCGGCGCGCTACTCCGAAGCGACGCTCATCAAGGAGCTCGAGGCGAAGGGGATCGGACGGCCGTCGACCTACGCGACGATCGTCGACACCCTCAAGAGGCGAAAGTACGTCGCGCTCGAGAAACGCCAGTTCGCTCCTACGGATCTCGGGTGCGTGGTGTGGGACCTCCTGAAGCACGGGTTCGAGGACATCTTCAACGTGGAGTTCACGGCGCAGATGGAGACGGAGCTCGACAAGGTCGAGTCCGGCGAGGACGACTGGGTCAGCGTGGTCCGGGACTTCTACGATCCGTTCAGGAAGAGACTCGACGAGGTCGAGGGGCACATCCCCGAGCTCAAGCAGGCCCTCATCAAAGAGACCGAGAAGCGCTGCGAGAAGTGCGGCTCGGTGATGGTGGAGAAGTGGGGTCGCAACGGACGGTTCCTCGCGTGCTCGGCGTACCCGAGCTGCAAGTTCACGATGCCGATGCCGGGCGAGGAGACCGAGACCTACGACGTCAAGTGTGGCGAGTGCGGGTCCCAGATGGTCGTCAAGCACGGTCGTTTCGGGACCTTCCTCGGCTGCTCGCGCTACCCGGACTGCAAGGGGACGTCCCCGCTCCCGACGGGCGTCGCGTGTCCCGAGGAGAAGTGCAAGGGCACGCTCGTGCAGCGCCGGACGAAGAAGGGCAGGATCTTCTACGGCTGCAGCTCGTACCCCGAATGCGGGTACGCCATCTGGGACAGGCCGGTGCCCGTCACCTGTCCCGCGTGCCAGGCGGGGTTCATGGTGGAGAAGAAGAGGAAGTCCTCCGACAAGGAACTCGTGTGTCTCGAGTGCGGCGAGAAGATCGAGGAGAGGGAGACTACGGGGGATGACGCAGCGTAGGGGAACGTCCGGGGCGTCGCGCCGGCGGAAGAGCCCGGGCGGCGCTCGTCGGAGGACCGGGTCCCGCGCCTCGGGCCGCTCGGCCGGCCGTTCCGGGAGCCCTCGGGCAAGGCAGATCGCACCCCTGATCGACGCGTTCCTCCGGGACCTCGAGGGACGGAACCTCTCCGAGCACACGATCGCCGCATACCGAAGGGACCTCTGCCAGTTCGAGCTGTTCCTCACGGACGTGGCACGGGACGAGAAACCCACGACGCGCCACTTCACGTCGGCGACGGTGCGGAGGTTCGTCGCATCGCTCGCCGCCTCGAAGTACGCGCGGCGCTCCGTTCAACGCAAGCTCGCGGCTGTGAAATCGTTCGCGCGGCATCTCGTCTCCCGCAAGCTCCTCGATATGAATCCCACCGCCGGCCTCTCGGCTCCGAAGCCCGAGAAGCGACTGCCGTCGTTTCTCTCCAGGAAGGAGATCGATCTCCTCTTCGAGGCTCCGGCTGGAAGCAAGGCCGCGGACCTCCGCGACAGGGCCATCCTGGAGCTCCTCTACAGCACGGGGCTCCGGCTCTCAGAGCTGGTCGGGCTCAAGAAGAACCAGATCGATCTCTCGAGCGGCCTCGCCCGGGTCATGGGGAAAGGCGGGAAGGAGCGGGTGGTCCCGGTCGGACGGGCAGCCGTGACGTCGATCAAGCGATACCTCGCGTCCCGCAAGGACGTCCCGCGTGGGAGCCGCGGTCGCGGGGAGCCCCTGTTCACGAACGGGCGGGGAGGCCAGCTCTCGGGACGGACCGTCCAGCGCATGGTCTCGCGCCGGCTCGGTCAGGTCTCCGAGGCGCGCCTGCTCTCGCCACACGTTCTGAGGCACACGTTCGCGACGCACATGCTGAACGCGGGAGCAGACCTGCGAGCGGTGCAGGAGCTCCTCGGCCACGCGAGCCTCTCGAGCACTCAGATCTACACGCACGTGTCGACCGAGCGCCTGAAGAAGATCTACCGCAAGTCACACCCCCGCGCGTGAGCGCGCACAGACAACCCGACGGAGGACGCATGACCGACTTCATCTCGATCGCCGACATCGACCGTACCAAGATGCTCGAGCTCTTCGATCTCGCCGCAAGCCTCAAGGCCGACCGCACGGGAACCGACGCTCTGGCGGGGAAGACCGTCGCTCTCATCTTCCACAAGCCGTCGCTCAGGACGCGCGTGAGCTTCGAGGTCGGCGTGGCCGAGCTGGGCGGGCACCCGATGTACGTCACCGACGCCGAGATCAAGATGGGGCAGCGCGAGTCGACGTACGACATCGGGAAGGTCCTCGAGCGCTACGTCCACGGGATCATGATTCGCACGTTCGCCCACTCGAACGCGACGGAGCTAGCCGACGCTGCCGGGATCCCGGTCATCAACGGGCTGACCGACCTTCTGCACCCGTGCCAGGTGATGGGCGACATCCTGACGTGCGTCGAGCGCGGGAAGAACGTCGACGAGATGGTCGTCTCTTTCGTTGGAGACGGTAACAACGTCGCGAACTCCTGGGTCAACGCCGCCGGGAACCTGTCGTTCGAGCTCCGGATCGCGGGTCCCTCGGGCTACCAGCCCGACCCCGAGCTCCTCTCGGCCGCGAGGGCCAAGGGAGCTAACATCAACGTCATGCACGACGCGATCGAAGCGGTCGCAGGAGCCGACGTGGTCTACACGGACGTCTGGACGAGCATGGGGCAGGAGGAAGAGGCGAAGGAGCGTGAGGCGCAGTTCCGGTCGTTCCAGGTCAACGACGAACTCCTGTCGCGCGCGAAGGCCGACGCCATCGTGCTTCACTGCCTCCCGGCGCACAGAAACGACGAGATCACGGACTCCGTCATGGACGGGCCGCAGTCCGCGGTGTTCGATCAGGCCGAGAACCGGCTCCACGCACAGAAGGCGATCATGGTCGATCTGATCGGAGGCTGAGTGGGGGAGCGAACGATCCGATCGGACCACGTGACCCCCGGCGCCCGCGGCGCCTGGACGGCGGCGACCGTCATTGCTCTGACCTCGCTCGTGACCTTGTACGGATGCGCGAGGCTGGGTCCTCCGACCGGAGGACCGCCCGACAGCGCGCCGCCTGAGGTCGTCTCGACCTTCCCTGAGGACGGTGACGTGGGCGTCGACCTCCGGGCACCGATAAGGGTAGACTTCAACGAGGACATGAACCGGGAGACGGTCGCGCGGGCGTTCACGATCACTCCCGACGTCGATCTCAAGAACTTCCGGTGGAGCGGCAACACGATTCTGACCGAGCCGAGGGAGGCGTTCCCGGACTCGACGACGTTCGTCGTCAGGATCGGGGAGTCGGCGCAGGACTACCACAACGTTGCCATGGGAACGGCCTTCGTCTTCGCGTTCTCCACGGGGGAGTCCGTCGACCGCGGGACCGTGACGGGCCTCGTGACATTCGACGGCGCCCCGCTCAACGAGGCGACGGTCTGGGTGTGCGAGGGACCGGTCGAGCCCGATTCGCTCGGAGTGCTCGGGCGGTGTGGCTACGAGGCGCTCTCGGGCGACGACGGGACATTCCGGGTGGACAACGTGCGTCCCCGCGGAAGCCCGTACGACGTCATCGCGTTCGTGGACACCAACGGCGACGGCCGCTACGCCACCGGCTCCGAGGCGGGGTGGGTCGCCGTGAACGCGGCTCGCGTCGCCGCGTTCGGTGACTCGGTGGGCGGGATAGAGGTCCGAGTCGTGGTCCCCCGGCAATAGCAGGACCGCGCTTCCAGGCAGCACTCAGCTCCGGAGAGGTGACACGTGATGCTCGACTTCGCGAAGATGACCGGCGCCGGGAACGACTTCATCGTCATCGACGACCGGGCGAACGCGGTCGGGGGCGATGCCCGCGAGCTCGCGAAGCAGCTGTGCCGCCGCAGGCTCTCGGTCGGGGCCGACGGCCTCATCCTCGTAGTCCCGAGCACGCGCGCGGACTTCCGCATGCGCTACTTCAACGCGGACGGGAGCGAGGCCGACATGTGCGGGAACGGGGGTAGGTGCGTAGCGATGTTCGCCCACGCTCGCGGCATCGCGGAGCGGAAGATGGTCTTCGAAAGCCGCTCCGGACTCCACGAAGCGGAGATCGTGGGCGACGACTCGGTCAGCCTCACGATGTCAGACCCCCGGGCGCTCATGCTCAGCGTGGAGATCCAGCTCAAGGGCGAGCGGGTCCCTGTGCACAGGATCAACACGGGCGTTCCTCACGTCGTGCAGGAGGTCACGGACCTCGACGACTTCCCGGTGGTCGACGTCGGGCAGGCGATCCGTCACCACAGGGAGTTCATGCCCGAGGGAGCGAACGCCGACTTCCTTCGCGTGCTCGACGAGCATACGATCGACGTGCGAACATACGAGCGCGGCGTCGAGGACGAGACCTACGCGTGCGGGACCGGCGCCGTCGCCGCCGCACTCACTACGGCCGCCCTCGGGAAGACGACGTCACCCGTCGCGGTTCGGACGAGAGGCGGCTCGACGCTCACCGTCGGGTTTTTCATGAGCGAGCACGGGTTCTGCGACGTCACGCTCACCGGAGAGGCGAAGACGGTCTACGAGGGAGCGCTCGAGCAGTCGGAGGACTAACCGGACACGGCCACGAGGAGGCCCCATGTTCCAGGGATCGATCGTCGCCACAGTCACCCCGATGAGGGACGGCTCGGTGGACGAAGCGTCGCTGAGGAAGCTCCTCAGGTTCCACCGCGAGTCGGGGACGTCGGGTGTCGTGCCCGCCGGCTGCACGGGTGAGGCCGCGACGCTCACGTTCGACGAGAGGATGAGGGTTCTCGACGTGTGCCTCGAGGAAGTGGGGGAGGCGATGCCGGTGATCCCTGGGACGGGCTCGAACTCGACGGCGGAGACCGTGCGTCTCACAAAGGCCGCCGCCGACGCGGGCGCGGCCGGCGCACTCGTCATCACTCCCTACTACAACAAACCGACGCCCGAGGGGCAGTACGTTCACTACAGGACCGTGGCCGAGGCGGTCGACATCCCCATCATGCTCTACAACGTGCCGTCGCGTACGGGGGTGAACATGCTTCCGGAGACCGTCGCACGCCTCTCGGAGGTTCCGAACATCGTCGCGATCAAGGAGGCCGCGGGGTCGGTCGACCAGGTGACGGCCATCCTGAGCCTGTGCGACATCACAGTGCTCTCGGGAGACGACCCGCTGACCCTCCCGATGATGGCCGTCGGAGCGAAGGGAGTCGTCTCGGTCCTCGCGAACGTTCTTCCTGGAGAGGTCGCCCGTATGGTCGCGCTTCACGCGGAGGATCCCGACGCAGCGCGGCAGCTTCACCTGACACTCCGCCCGATCATGAAGGCACTCTTCGTCGAGACGAACCCCGGACCGGTGAAGCACGCGATGGCCGAGCTCGGCCTCATCACGACCGGCGAGCTCAGGCTCCCTCTCGTCGAGCCGGGAGAGGAATCGCGCCAGGCCATGGCGCCCGCTCTGGAGACCGCACGGAAGCTGCTCGCATCTTGACAGGTAGAGGCACTCGCGGGCCGACGGCCCGAGACAGGAGGTGAACCGTGCCGCTCGTCGAGATCTCGTTGTGGCCGGGCAGGACCGATGAGATGAAGGAGAGGATCATCGCGGAGGTGACCGATGCGGTCGTGAGGGCATCGGACGCGCCGCCGGAGTCCGTGACTGTCATCTTGCGCGAGGTGCCGAAGTCGCACTGGGCGCGCGCGGGCAAGCCGTTCTCGAAGTCGCACCCCGACTAGAGCGCCCCGGGGAACCGCGACCCGGGCCCCAACGCGAACGGAACCCACCGGACCGCCTCAACGGAGGAAGACCGTGAACGCACACTCCAGTAATCTCGTGAAGGGGGCCGCGATGCTGCTCGGAGCGGCTCTCCTGCTCCAGGGCTGCTCATCCGACGAGTGCACGACGTGCGGGCCCTCGGAGCCGACCGAGCTTGTCGTCCAGGCGGCGCAGGAGAGGGTTCAGGTGACCCGCGAGACCCTCCTGGAGGCCGTGGATGCCTCCGCTGGGCGATTCGAGGTCTCCTGGTACGTCGACGGCGTGCTCGGCGGTTCTGACTCGGCCGGAGTGGTCACGCAGACGAACCCGACGACCTACACCGCCCCGTTCGACGTGCCGGCCGGCGGGACAGTGGTGGTCGAGGCGAGGCTCGCCGACGACGATGCGGTCGCCGCAGCCGACACGATAACCGTTCTCTTCGATACCCGCTACGTCGACGCCGAGGAGGGAAGCGACGGGAGAGGGGACGGCCGTTGGACGTCACCGTTCAAGACGATCACGGCAGCGCTCGCTGTCGTGGCGGGGGGCGACACCGTGCACGTGTTCCCAGGGACCTACGACGAGACCCTCGGCGAGATCATGCCTCTCGACCTCCCAGAGAACGTCGCGCTGCGCGGAGCGCACAGGGACTCATGCATCGTCGACGGGCCCTTCGAGGACGAGGCGATCAACATGTTCCACGAATCGACCATCTCGCACCTCACTGTTCGAAACCCCGACCGGTGCACGATCGGGATCTACTCCACAGCCGGCGGCCTCATCAGCAACGTCCTCGTCAACGACGGCTTCCTTTACTCGGCCATCCGCGCGAGCGGAGAAGGGAACACCGTCGTCATCCAGGACTGCGAGCTCGTGAACACCGAGGACCCGGAAGAGGGCCGCGGGTTCGAGCTCGTGTTCGGGACGCGCGCGGAGGTCCGGCGGTGTGTCGTCAGGGGCTGGCGGACAGGCATGTTCATCAACACGACCTCCGAGCCGCTCGTGGAGCACTGCGAGCTCACCGACAACGGCTACGGCGTCGACACGTGGGAGGACGACGTCGAGACGAACCCCGACTTCGGCGAAGGCGAACGAGGGAGCGAAGGCGGGAACACGATCGCCGGGAACACGATCGCCGACTTCGTGAACCGCACGCCGACCTGGATCTTCGCGAGACAGAACTTCTGGGACGGCGGCTTCGAGGGCGCAACGGAGTGCATCGAGATCCTCCCCGGGTGCGATGTCGTCAACACCAACGGGGGAGTGGTCGAGTGGTGCGATTGTGGCCCGCGATGAGCGCCGCTTCGACGAGGAACGGTTGCATCGTCCAGCTCGCGCGCGGGAAGTACGCTGTCCTGAGCCGAGCGAGACATGGTCTTTGCTATGAAAGCTCCCCGGGTTGCAGCTTGCCAGAAGGGCGAAGTTAGGAGTGGACAACTCCTGGAACCCACTCTAGGTTGATTGTTGCCTCACATGTCGGCTACCGCGTTGCGCGGCGTTGCTTTCCGCAGTCGCGCGTCGCGGTTTTTGTATGAAGGGTGTGGTTGGCGGGAGTCCACCCGCGCAAACCCCGGAGGACCGATGGCGCGGAAGGAAGAGTGGCAGCTGGAGCTTGGACGGTCGGTGACGCGAGCCGCGGACCTTGACCGAGTCCTGAAGCTCAGCGACGACGAGAAGGCGGCGATCGAGGAACTCCGCGACGCCTACCCCATGAAGATCACGCGTCACTACCTCGACCTCATCGACCCCGGGCGTCCTGACGATCCGCTCAGGAAGCTCGTCGTCCCCTCGCCTCAGGAGCTCCGTCACAGGCATGGCGAAGAGGACGACGACGTCCACGCCGACGAGGCGCAGTACCAGCCCTGCCCGGGCATCATACACAGATATCCTGGGAAGCTCCTGCTCATTCCGACCCTGGGCTGCCCGGCGCACTGCCGGTTCTGCTTCCGCAAGGGCAGGAAGGTGCAGCACCTGAGCCACGAGGAGGGCGAGCGAGCACTCAGCTATATCCGCGGGAACGAGTCGATCCGCGATGTCATCATCACCGGCGGGGAGCCCTTCATTCTGCCGGACGAGGAGGTTCACTACTGGGTCTCGTCGGTGCGCGCGATCGACCACGTGCAGATCATCCGTGTTACGACGAGGACACCGATCTACCTGCCGTCCCGAATTACCGACACGCTGGTCGGCATCCTGGCTGAGAACCAGCCCATCTTCGTCACGGTCTCGTTCGTGCACCCGAGAGAGATCACGCCCGAGGTCGAGAGGGCGCTCGGCAAGCTCTCGGACGCCGGGATCGTCATGCTCCAGCAGGGCCCGATACTGCGGGGGATCAACGACGATCCCGAGGTCCTGAAGGAGATGTACGAGAAGCTCGCCTCCCTGCGCGTGCTGCCGTATTACGCCATCTGGGGCATCCACGCGCCTGGTGCGGAGCACTTCCTGGTCGACGGCCACCGCGCGAGCGAGATCATGGGAGCCCTCGAGAACAAGACCTCCGGCTTCTGCGTGCCTCATCTCATCACGATCGCCAAGGGCGACAAGGTGCGAATGATGGGCTGGTCTCCCGAGAAGGAGATGTACCACCTGGCGCGCAGGGAGCCCCCTTCCGCGGGCGAACCAGTGCGACTCCACCCGCACCCGGAGACGCGGCACAAGTAGACACCGGACGCGGCGCTCGAGGCGGCGCGACGAACACGATCCACGGCCGGACAGAGCCGTCGCCACGCGGCTCGCCGGACCCCCCGCGGCGGCCCATATTCGGGCCGCCGCGGGCGTTGTGGAATCACCGGGGGTCCAGGGTCGCGCGTCGAGCCGCCTGGCCAACTGTTCAACAACTGACCCCACCTGTCCCCACATGCGACAAGAGACCTTGCAAGCTGCGACCAGGCGGCGGCTTGCCGGCGGCCATGTGCGCCCCTGCCACCGCAGTGCCCCGAAAGGCCCCAGCTGCAGGGCCCTTTCCCCTCATCCGCTGGAACGCCTCTTGCTCGTAAGAGCCACACGAGAGCCATAACGAGGGGCGCCGGGGGCACTTCCCGGACCGGCGCCGGAACGACGGGACGAGTCCGCGAGGCGGACCGCCACCGCGCGCGTCCAGCGTGGGCGCGAGACGCGGGCGTGGAGCTCGGGAAGCGGCTCATCCCAGTTCAAGGAGGGCAGGAACGATGAGAACGGTGAAGTCCGGTGTTGGCTACTGGAACTCGACCGAGTCCTGCGAGGCCGGAAGGCGCGCCGCCGAGAAGGCGATGTCGGACGCGTCTGCCGAGCGCAGCGACTTCACGGTCGCGTTCTGCGGAGGCAACCACGACCCGATCGACTTCCTGAAGTCGGTCCGAGAAGTGGTCGGAAACCGCGTGCTGATCGGTGGGACGGCGGTCGGTGTGATCACGAACGAGAAGTCGAGCTACGGCGGCTACGAGGCAGGAGTCGCAGTTGTCTCGTCCGACTCGATCTGGTTCGACGCTGTCTCCGTCGGCGGCCTCACTGAGAGTGAAGAGGCCGCGGGACAGAGGCTCGGCAACATGCTCCAGCGGAAGGGCGCTGACGAGTCGAAGGCCATCCTGTTGTTCTACGACTCCGTCAAGAACCCGAAGCCGCTCGCGGTCAATCTCGCGAGCCAGCTCATCCGCGGAGTCGAGAGAGGTCTCGACGGACCGCACGCCCCCGTGCTGGGTGGCGGGATGCTCCGCGACTATCAGTGGAGCGGGTCGCACGTCTTCGCGAACGACCAGGCGATGACGCAGCACGCCGTGGGCGTCATGATCTCCGGTGACTGCAACGTCCACCACGCGATCAGCCACGGTTGCGAGCCGGCGAGCGACTACCACACGATCACGAACATCGAGGGGCCCGTCGTCAGAGAGCTCGACGGACGGCCGGCGCTCGACGTGATCGAGGACATCATCGGCCCCGGCGCCGCCCAGGACTGGCAGCAGTACAGCCTGCTCGTGACGCTCGGCGCCAACTACGGCAATGACCCCTACGGCGTGTACGACGAGAACGAGTACGTGAACAGGCTCATCGCTGCCGCGAACCCGGACGACGGTTCCGTGGTGCTCTTCGAGTCGGACTTCGGGCCTGGCGAGCAGGTTCAGGTGATGAGGCGGAGCAACGAGCACATGCTCGAGTCCGCCCGCGTGATGTCTTCGGACGTCCTGACGAAGACGACCGACAAGGACCCCTTCCTCGCGCTGTACATCGACTGCGCCGGCCGCACGAGCGGCTTCTCGGGCGCCGGCCAGGAAGAGGGAGCGATCGTCCAGGAGATGGTCGGCTCGCGCATGCCGCTCCTCGGTTTCTACTCGGGCGTCGAGATCGCCCCGTTCATGGGCGGATCGAGAGCGCTCGACTGGACCGGCGTGCTGATCGTCCTGTCGGAAGGCTAGAGGACCGTCCGGATCCCGGCCCGGACCGCACCGGCCCGCCCTCGTGGCGGGCCGGGGAGCGAATGAGTTGACGAACGGAACCGACGACAGAGAAGCCCGGATCCGGGAACTCGAGAACCAGCTGAAGGGCCTGCGGTCGCGGCTCGAGAAGCTCGGCGGCGAGGTCGTGCGCGCCGACTACAAGGTCCTGCACCTCACGCAGGAGGTGCGGCGCTCGCGCGAGGCGTTCAGCTTCCTCACCGGCTTCCAGAACAGCATCAGCCGCGCGCAGTCGATCGACGCGCTCTACGAATCGGCGCTCAAGGCGATGGTCGCCGAGCTCTGGATGAAGCGGGCGATCGTCCTTCAGCACACGGGACAGTCCAACACCCTGGAGCCGGCCGGCTCCCTCGGGTATTCGTCCGACGAGTCTGCGGCCCCTGTCACGCTTCCAACAGACGCGCGGAGCGAGTGGTCGAAACCGCAGCTCGTGAACGGCTCGACGCCTCCCGCGGACTGGATCGAGGCTGTCAGGACCGCTCTCGGAGTCCCGTTCTTCGTGTGGGTCCCGGGCCTGCAGCACGGGCGTGTCGAAACCGTGCTCGTGGCGGGGAACCTCGTCGAGGACGCCGCGCAGCAGCCGGTCCTGACCGAGCACGACCTCGATCTGATTACCTCCGTCGGGGCAATCCTGTCGGTCGGCAGGATGAACCTGCTGGCGCGCGGGAAACTCAAGCGGCAGGTCCGCTACCAGTCGCTCCTGCACAAGGTCTCCGCACTCCTGATGCGCGACTTCGACGCCCCGTCGACGCACTTCGACGAGGTCCTGTCGCAGGTCGGCATTGAGTGGGGCCTCGACCGCGTCCGGCTCCTGATGCGGGACGCGGACGGCAGCGGAGCGACGATCGGGCACCAGTGGGACTCCGGCAAATGCGCCTCCTCGGACACGTACGTCCTCGATGCGGTCGACCGCTGGCGGGACGCCATGGCGGGCGGCGAGACCGTCGTGATCGACGACGTCGCCTCGCTTCCCGAGGCGGACCGCGGACCGCTCAGCTCCATGGGAATCCGTTCGCTCCTTCTCATCCCGATCACGGTCCAGCAGTCGGTCGTGGCGTGGGCGAGCTTCGAACAGTGCCAGAGCGACAGGAGCTGGCCGTCGGCCGACGTTCAGCTCCTCGAGCTCTTCGGCGGCCTGATCTCCCGGGCGATCGCGCGGGAGCGGGAGGTGGAGGAGCGGGCGCAGCTCGAGGCCGAGTACCACCACTCGAAAAAGATGGAAGCGGTCGGTCAGCTCGCCGGCGGCGTCGCCCACGACTTCAACAACCTCCTCACGACGATCCAGGGGTACGCTCAGCTGATGAGCATGCGCCTCCCCGAGGAATATCGCGACATGCCGGGCCTGAAGGAGATCGTCATGGCGAGCGAGAGGGCGGCGGGCCTCACACGTCAGCTCCTCGCGTTCAGCAGGCGGGACACCGGGAAGACCGGTCCGGTCGAGGTCAACACGGTCGTCTCGGACACGATGAAGCTCATGAGCCGCATGCTCGGCGAGAAGGTCACGCTCGATCTCGACCTCGCGGAAGAGATGCCCCCGATCGTCGGCGACTCGCAGCAGCTCTCCCAGCTCATCATGAACCTCGCCATCAACGCGCGTGACGCGATGCCCGAAGGCGGTTCCCTGACGATCTCGACGCAAGAGCTGGCGGCCGTCGGAGGACTCCCGCGTCGCTTCAGCATCCCGGGCATCGAGCGCTGCCAGGTCGTTCAGGTCACCGACACAGGCGAGGGGATGGACGAAGAGACGAAGGAACGCATCTTCGAGCCGTTCTTCACGACGAAGGGAGCAGGGCAGGGCACCGGTCTC
Source organism: bacterium (assembly GCA_025774935.1). Taxonomy (GTDB): domain Bacteria; phylum Joyebacterota; class Joyebacteria; order Joyebacterales; family Joyebacteraceae; genus JALGVN01. The sequence continues at coordinate 349,933 of JALGZK010000001.1, forward strand.
GGGCTCTCCATCGTGTTCAGCGTCGTGCGCAGACATGGCGGCTTCATAGACGTCGTCAGCGAGCTCGGCAAGGGAACGACGTTCAGCGTCTTCCTCCCGGTCCGTGCGCCCGTCGAGGAGGAGGAAGAGGACCGCGGCCCCGAGGAGACGCACACAGCGCGGGCGCAGGAGACGATTCTCGTCGTCGAGGACGACGACAGCGTCCGCACGATGATCTGCGAGGTGCTCGAGTCGCACGGGTACAACGTCCTCGCCGTTACGAACGGGCGGGAGGCGCTCGACGAGCTCGAGCAGGATTCCGGCGACGTCTCGCTCGTCATGACCGACGTGGTCATGCCGGAGATGGGCGGCGTCGAGATGTGGGAGCAGTTCGTGGCCGAGGGATACAACGTGCCCACGGTCGTCATGAGCGGCTACCCGCAGGGGAAGGAATCGAGCGAGATGCTCAGGGGCGCGGCGGCCTATCTGCAGAAGCCGTTCGGCCCCCGGGAGATCACGCGCGTCGTTCGTCAGACCCTCGACGCAACCACCACGAACGCCTCCGACGACACCCCGGCGTCCCTCAATTAGCCCCGCAACACCGTTTTGCCCTTGACGCGGGCCGTCCCGCGGCGGAGTATTCCAGACACCGTCGAACCCATGGCACAATCACGAGACGCGAGCTTCTTCGTGTCGACCCGCGGGGAGGACCCGTGATCCGCATCATTGTCAGCGGGATCTGCGGCCGCATGGGCAGCATGGTCGCGGGCCTGGTCACGTCGACCGACGACATGAGCCTGGCAGGCGGCGTCGAGATCGCCGGACACGAGGACGTCGGCAGGACGCTCGAGGAACTCGCGTGCGGCGCCGGCGAGGACGTGCCCGTTCGGGGCAGCCTGAACGCGTTCGAGGACGGGAGCTTCGACGTTCTGATCGACTTCTCGGCACCCGGACAGGCCGTGGCCTGCGCGGAGAGAGCGAGCCGCGCGGGCAAGGGCATCGTCATCGGCACCACCGGCCTCTCCGACGTCCAGATGAACACCGTCCGGAAGGCCGCGACCCGGTGTCCCGTCGTCGTCGCGCCCAACACGACCCTCGGCGTGAACCTGCTGTTCGCCCTCGCCGGCAGGCTCGCCAGGGCCCTCGGCGACGACTTCGACGTCGAGATCGTGGAGTCCCACCACAGGAACAAGAAAGACGCGCCGAGCGGTACTGCGATGAGGCTCACGGAGATTGTCGCGGCGGAGCGCGGGCTCGACGCGACGGCCGCCGTGCGCGCGGGCCGTGACGGTCTCGACGCGGACCGCGGCCCGGGCGAGATAGGCGTCCACTCGATCCGCGCCGGGGGCATCGTGGGGCGACACTCGCTCAGGTTCATATCGCCGCTCGAGTCGATCACCCTCGAGCACGAGGCGTTCTCGCGCGAGGCCTTCGCCCGGGGCGCGCTCTCCGCGGCGAGGTTCGTCATCGGGATGGAGCCAGGGCTCTACGACATGATCGACGTGCTTGGACTCAACGACGACAGAACGCCCGACGACGGATCCGGCTAGCCGGAGGAGAACGAACATGACGCGGCAGGCACGCGCCTTCGCACTCGTCACGCTCCTGGCCGCGGCCCTCGCTGTCGCGGGCTGCGGCCGACACACGTTCGACGGCGTCGACATCGGCGAGTACGTTCCGCCCGAGTACCGCGACGACGTCATCGAGTCGCTCGAGCGTTCGGGCGACAACGCCCCCGAGCTCCTCGACGCGCTGCGCGGAGCGCCCGCCGAGGACCGGACGGCAGTGAGCTTCCTGATCGCCGAGATGGCCGCTGCCGACCTCGCGACCGTCGATGCGGCGTTCCTCTTCGACACCGCGCGGCTGGCCCGCGAGGCCCGCGAGCGCTTCCCCTGGGGCGGCGACGTGCCCGACGAGGTCTACCTGCGGTACGTCCTCCCGCCGAGGGTCTCTCAGGAGCCGCTCGAGCCGTGGCGCGAGTACCTGATGGGCGAGCTCTCGGTGCGCCTCGAGGGCATCAGCTCGATGGAGGAGGCGGCGATCGAGGTCAACAGATGGTGCGGCGAGCGCGTCGGCTTCAAGCCCACGCAGCGAAGGGACCAGGGCGTGTTCGAGACGCTCGCCTCGGGATACGGCCGCTGCGAGGAGATGATGATCGTCCACATCGCCGCCCTCCGGAGCGTAGGGATCCCCGCGCGGCAGGCGTGGACGCCGTACTGGGCGACGTCGGACAACAACCACGCCTGGACGGAGCTCATGGTCGACTCGGAGTGGCACTACACCGGAGCCTGCGAGCCGCGTGACGAGCTCGACGACGCGTGGTTCAACGAGTCCGTCAAGGGGGCGGCGCTCGTCATGTCGTCGGTCGTCGGGACGCCCGCGGCGAGCGACGAGGTCTACCGCGAGGAGGACCGCTACTCGCTCGTCAACTCGACCCGCAACTACTTCAAGCCTGGCGCCATCGAGGTCACCGTGAAGCGGGGCGGAAGGGCGGCCCGCGAGGTCCCGGTGACCGTGTCGCTCTGGAACTTCGGCGCGCTCCGCGCCATCGCCCGGGACGAGACCGACGAGGCGGGCACCGTCCGGCTCACGATCGGTGACGGCGAGTACTTCGTCGCGGCGGGCACGACGGAGTCGCGCGACTGGAAGGTGGCTCGCGTCGTCGCCGGAGACACGACGGGAGTCGAGCTCACGCTGGCCGAGGCCCTGCCGTTCGAGGGTGAGTTCCGACTCGTCTACGTGGAGGAGGAGTAGCTGCCCGAGCACGCTCGCAGAAGAGACGGTCGATCGATCCGCGTCGACGGGGGGACGGTCCGGACCTGCCTCGCCCTGATCGCGCTCGTGTTCGTGACAACCACGGCCGCGGCGACCGACCCCGCGCCGGAGCTCCCGGAGTTCTTCGACCCCGAGACGTCGGCCTGGGCACTCGAACTCGTTCCCGACGACGACCGCGCCGATCTCGCTGCGTCGCTCGAGGACGCCGGACGAAACTGGACCGAGCTGGCAGCGGCCGTCTCGTCGCTCGAGGGCGAGGAACGGGAGGCCGCGGTCTGGCTCGTCAACGGAATGCCGCACCTCGACCGGCTCGAGATGACGTCCCGCACGCTCGTGGAGCACGTGGCGTTCGCTCACAGGTCGCGCGACGAGATGCCGTACGACGTTCCCGAGGAGATGTTCAGGCCGTACATCCTCACGTACCGCATCGAGGAGGAGCCGGTCGAGCCGTGGAGGAAGGAGCTCTTCGAGCTCTTCGCTCCCGTCGCCGAGCGCGAGGGGACGGCAGGCGGGACCGCGCGGGCGATCAACACTGAGATCGCGGACACGGTCGAGGAGAGGGACCGGGAGTTCTTCGGCCCCCGCCAGTCGCCGATCCTGACGCTCAGAAGCGGCCGGGGCACGGGCGCCGAGATCTCGATCCTCGCGTGTGCGGCAATGAAGGCGGTGGGGATCCCGAGCCGCCAAACCCGCATCAGGGCGCTCGGCGCGGAGGACGGCGGGGCAAGCTGGATCGAGGTCTTCGACGGGGAGGAGTGGCTCCCGCTCTACCCGCTCGAGCCGGACGCGTTCGGCGACCGCGGACACCTCGAGAAGGAGCACCCGGGCAACGTGACGGCCGTCGCGTCGCTGTCCGCGTTCGAGCGCGTGCTCGTGACCGAGAGCTACACGGAGACCGGGACGGTCGCCATCTCGTTCGTGAGAGGGGGAGAGCGCGCGCGGGAGTTCGAGCACTTCGCCGTGAGCGTCTGGAACGAGGGCGCGCTCGTGCCCCTGGACGAACTGAACGCGATCGCCGACGAGGAGGGCCGCTTCTCGGCGCTCCTGGGCGAGGGGACCTACGTCGTCCAGGCGGGCGTGCGGGACGAGCGCGGCAACCCGTTCGTCATGATGCGCGAGACGGTGGTCGCGCCGGGCGAGACGACATTCGTCGCGTTCGACGTAACGCTCGACGGGCGCGGCGCGGGACCGGACCCGGCCAGCGCGGCCGGGCTGGGGCAGGTGCTCGGAGCGCTCGTGGTACACGACCTCTCGGGCGAGCCGAGCAGGCGCATGCTGCCGCTCATCAGGGGCACGCTGGACCGCCGGGAGGCGAACGTCTCCGCCACCTACCGAGTCGTCGGCGACGAGGGGAACGCCCGGGCGGGCGAACCGCCGGCGTCCGTCACGGACGCCCTGACGGAGGGCGGGAGTCCGGTCGAGCTCGGAGACGAGCTCCCGGTCGTGCTCCTCTATGAACTCGCGACGAACGAGGTTATACTCCATCAGGAAGGCTACGACCTGAACATCGGCCGCGCGCTCGAGATTGCCGTCGACGCGCGGCTCTCGGAGCTTCTGGAACGATGAGCGAGAAGAAGACGACCGCCGGAGACGGTGCGAGGGAACTCCTCGAGGTCATCCTCGAGGCGAACGAGCTCAAGGTGATCCCCCGGATGGGCTGGATGGTCCGCGGGATCAGGGACGGGGAGAGCGTCGCCGAGCACTCGTACGCGGTCGCGCTCATCGCCATGCTCGTGGCCGACCGGATGGAGATCGACGTCGACGTCGGGAAGCTCCTCCGGATAGCCCTCCTTCACGACCTCCCCGAGCACATGCTCGGGGACATCCACGCTCCGGCGACGCGGATGCTCGGTGAGGACGTGAAGGAGGCCGCCGAAGAGCGGATCATGCGGAAGCTCTTCGGCGACATCGAGGACGGCGACGAGTACATCGCCCTCTGGAAGGAGTTCGTCGACCGCTCGTCCGTCGAGGGCAGGCTCGTCCGCGCGGTCGACAAGCTGGAGATGTTCACGCAGGCGTACCAGTACGAGTGCGAGGGCAACCGCATGCTCGAGAAGTTCTGGGGCTACGAGATGAACGTCCGGGACTTCGACTTCGAGGAGATCCGCGAGCTCTACGAGGAGCTCGTCCGGATGCGGGAAGACGACTGACCAACGAGCGACGGGGAGAACAATGCGCTGGAGCAAGGCACTGATTCCGACACACAAGGAGGAACCGGCCGACGCCGAGACCGTGAGCCACCGCCTCATGCTGCGGGCGGGCCTCATGCGCAAGCTGACGTCGGGCGTCTACAACTACCTTCCCCTCGGGTGGCGCGCCATCCACAAGGTCGAGAGGATCGTGCGGGAGGAGATGGACCGGGCCGGCTGCCAGGAGATCCTCATGCCGGTCGTGAGCCCGGCCGAACTCTGGCGCGAGTCGGGCCGGTGGGACGTCTACGGGAAGGAGCTCTGGCGGGTCCAGGACCGGAACGGTCGCTACTTCGCGCTCGGACCGACGCATGAAGAGGTCGTCACCGACATCGTCCGGAAGGAAGTGCGATCGTACCGCGAGCTCCCGTTCACGCTCTACCAGATCCAGACGAAGTTCCGCGACGAGCTCAGGCCTCGCTTCGGGGTAGTCCGCGCGCGCGAGTTCATCATGAAGGACGCATACAGTTTCCATCGGGACGACGCGTCGCTCGACGAGACCTACCGGGACATCTGCGACGCGTACGACAGGATCTTCAACCGGCTGAGCCTAACGTTCCGACCGGTCGAGGCGGCGACGGGCGCGATCGGCGGCAGCGTGTCGCACGAGTACATGGTGCTCTCTGACACGGGCGAGTCCGAGGTCATCGTCTGCGACTGCGGGTACGCCGCCACCGACGAGAGAGCCGAAGGCGTGGTGCGGCCGGTGCAGGGCGAGGAAGACCCGAAGGACATGGAGCGCGCAGACACTCCGGACGCGAAGACGATCGAGGAGGTCTCGGAGTTCCTGGGGGTCGAGCCCTGGCGCCTCGTGAAGACGATCATATACGAGGCGGACGGGAAGCCGGTGGCGGCGCTCATTCGCGGTGACCGTGAGATCAACGAGGCGAAGCTCGCGCTCGCGCTGGGCACCGACATCCTCGAACCGGCGTCGCCCGAGATCATCGAGAAGGTGACCGCCGCGCCCGTGGGGTTCGCGGGGCCGGTCGGTCTCAAGGGCGTCGAGATCATGGCCGACCACAGCGTCGAGCCGCTCGTCAACATCGTCGTCGGCGCAAACGAGTCCGACGCGCACTTCGTGAACGTGAACCGGGAGCGCGACTTCGAAGTGACGGCCTTCCACGACATCGCGCTCATCGCGAAGGGTGATGAGTGCGCGAAGTGTGGGCGTGAGCTGAACTCGTTCCGAGGGATCGAGGTGAGCCAGGCCTTCAAGCTCGGGACCAAGTACTCGTCAAGCATGAAGGCGACGTTCCTCGACGAGGACGGCGTCGCGAAGCCGTTCATCATGGGATGCTACGGTCTCGGTGTGTCGAGGACCGTCGCGGCGGTCATCGAGCAGCACAACGACGAGGACGGCATCGTGTGGCCGATGGCGGCGGCCCCGTTCCCGGTCCAGATCCTCGTGATCAACGTGAAGAGCGAGGAGACGATGAAGGTGGCCGAGGACCTCTACGGCAAGCTCCGCGCCGCCGGCGTCGACGTCCTCCTCGACGACCGCGACGACTCTCCGGGAGCGAAGTTCAAGGACGCCGACCTGGTAGGGGTGCCTCTTCGCATCACGGTCGGGGAGAGGGGCCTCAAGCGGGGCGCGGTCGAGGCGCGCGTGAGGCGCACGAAGGAGCAGACCGACATCCCCGTCGAGAGCGCTGTCGAGGAGGTCCTGAAGCTCCTCGAGACGCTCGACTAGGTACTGGAAGTCCAGGAGACACGAAAGCGCCCCCTTCCCGCTTGGGAAGGGGGCGTTCGATCGTCGGTGAGTCTCCGCCTGCGGCCCGCCTACGCGGCCCGGCTGAGCTCCTTCATCAGGCGGGACTTCTTGCGCGACGCGGTCTCCTTCTTGATGACGCCGGTCTTGACCGCCTTGTCGATCTCGGAGATGGCCTTCTTGAGCGCGGCCGGCTGGTCCTCGGGACCGGCCGCCCTGGCCTTCTTCACTGCGGTGGCGACGCGCGATTTCGCGGCTCTGTTCCTGGCGTTGATCTTCTTGTCCTGCCTGAGCCTCTTGATGGTCGACTTCTTCTGCGGCAACTGAAACCTCCGGAACCCGGTTCGTGGGACGGCCGCGCATCGGGGCTGGCCGTCGACTGTGCGTTCCTTCTCAGAAGGGAAACTATAGCACCAGTCCACCGGGGAGTCAAGCCGCGCTCCACTCTCCCGCCGGGGGCCGCGCCGGAACCGGCGTCGGGCGTCACCCTGCCCACGTCCGGGCCGGCCCGGTTGACAGGGCCGTGCGGCGGCGGTAGGGTACGGGTCGAGAGGGCTCACTCCGAACCTGGGGCCGCCTGGCCCCGCACATCGAGGACCATGGCTCAGACGAAGCGATCCCGCGCCGCCGTTCCCACGGACCCGGGCGTCTATCTCCTCAAGGGCAAAAACGACCGCATCATCTACGTCGGGAAGGCCCGGAACCTCCGCAACCGGCTCCGAGCGTACACGGGGAAGGGCGAGGCCGTCGACGCCAAGGTCGAGATCCTCCGGTCGAAGCTCACGGGATTCGAGTACATCGTCACGGGCTCCGAGACCGAAGCGCTGATCCTCGAATCGACGCTCATCAAGGAACACCATCCCCGGTACAACGTCAAGCTCAAGGACGACAAGCGCTTCCCGTTCATCAAGGTCACCCTCGGCGAGGACTTCCCCAGGGTGTACGTGACGCGCGTGGTGAAGGAGGACGGCTCGCGCTACTTCGGACCCTACACCGACGTGAAGGCGATGCGCCGGACGCTCCGCCTCGTGCGGCAGATCTTCCCCGTTCGGCAGTGCAAGACGTTCAAGTACAGACCCAGGCCGTGTCTCAACTTCCAGATCGGCCGCTGCCTGGGGCCCTGCAGGAAGGGTGAGGTGCCACCCGCGGAGTATGGTGCTGTGATCAAGCAGCTGACCCTGTTCCTCGAGGGCCGCGGGGAGGAGGTCGTCGAGCTCCTCGACGAGAAGATGGCGAAGGCCTCGGACGAGCGCCGGTACGAGGAGGCGGCGACGCTCCGCGACAGGATCGCAGACGTGTCGAAGGTCGTAGAGCGCCAGCGTGTCATGACAGCGCGTGACGAGGACCGGGACGTGGTGGCGGTCGCGCGGCACGAGAAGTACGCCGTCGCGTCGGTCGTCAGGATCCGGGGAGGCAAGCTCGTCGGCTGCGAGAACGTCCCGCTCGACCTCGGTCCCGGGAGCGGCGAAGAGGAGATCCGCGAGACCTTCCTCAAGCAGTTCTACGGGATCGCGTCCGACCTCCCGCGCGAGATACTGGTCGACCGCGACCTCCCTGACCGGGACGCCATCGAGACGTGGCTGTCGGACCGCGCGGGGCGCAGTGTCGCGTGCAGGACGCCGAAGCGGGGCGAGAAGAAGCTCCTCGTGGCGTTTGCGAGCACGAACGCCGGCGACGCCCTCAGACGCGCCTTCGAGTCGCGGCACGCGCCGAAGCTCGTCGCGGACCTGGGGACGGCACTCGGAATGAGCCGGCCGCCGAGACTGATCTCGGGGGTCGACATATCGAACGTCGGCGGGATGCACGCGGTCGGCACGGTCGTCACCTTCCGCGATGGACGCCCCGACCGCTCGCTCTACCGGAAGTACCGAATCAGGACCGTGAAAGGCGCCGACGACTATGCTATGATTCGTGAAGTCGTCTCCAGACACCTCGGCAGGATCCAGAAGGACGGCCGCGAGCCGCCCGATCTCCTGCTCATCGACGGGGGAAAGGGACAGCTCGGCGCCGCCGTGGAGGCGGTGCGCTCCTCCGGGCTTCGGGGCCTCGCGCTCGCGGCGCTTGCCAAGCGCGAGGAAGAGGTCTTCGTCCCTGGACGGACGAGCGCCCTGCCGATGGACGACCATCTCAGGGAGCGGAGGCTCCTGCAGAGGATCCGGGACGAGGTGCACCGGTTCAGTGTCGCCTACCATCGCTCGGTCCGGGGCCGCGCGGCCATCCGGTCGGCGCTCGACGACGTCCCAGGCGTCGGCCAGTCGAGAAAGGACGCCCTCCTCACGCGCTTCGGATCCGTCGCCGCGATCGCGGAGCGGACGCCGGAGGAGATCGCGGAGGTACCCGGGATTGGACTCGGAACGGCACAGAGGATCAAGCAAGCGCTCGCGGACGCGTGACGTGGTGATCGTGTCCCAAGAGGACGCGGCGGGAGCGAACCTGCCGGTCCTGCGATACGTCGCGTTCGAATCGGACATCGGGCGGTTCCTCGTTACGAGGAGCGACGCCGGGCTCCGGTCCATCACGTTTGCCCCCGAGCTCGACGTCGCGCGGACTCTCGCACGCCTCACCCGCGGCTCCCGCTTCATGGCCGTCGAGGACAGGATCAGCCTCAGAAGGGTCGCCGACTCCATCCGGGAGTACCTCTCGGGACGCCCGATCGTGTTCGACCAGAGCATCGACCTCGGCGACACGCCCGAGTTCAGCGCGCGCGTCCTCGAGATCGTCAGACGGATCCCCTTCGGAACCCTCAGGTCCTACAAGTCGATCGCGAAGGAGGCCGGCGCTCCCCGCGCGACCCGGCCGGTCGGCCAGGCGCTCTCCAGGAACCCCATCCCGATCGTCGTCCCGTGCCACCGTGTCGTCAACAGCGACGGAACGCTCGGGGGCTACTCGGGCGGCGGGCCCGACATGAAGCGCCGCCTGATCGAGATCGAGACGGGACAGATCGGGCTGGCCCTGAGGGGCGGGGAGAAGGAGGCGCGCCGGCACATCCGCTTCCTACTCGAATCGGAGCCGGGCCAGAGTGAAGACACCCGAACAGGCGAATGAGACGAGGATCCCTGCCGCGCTCGACGAGTCGATCGCCGACTACCTGAGCCACCTGTCGGTCGAACGGGGCCTCTCCACGAACACGGTCGCCTCTTATCAGGGCGACCTTGCTTCTTACGCCAGATTCCTGGGCGACCTCGGCGTCGAGACTCCGGAAGACGTCCGGGAGGACGACATCAGGGCATACGCGCGGGAGAGGGTGCGCGACGGCGTGTCGCCTCGCAGCGTCGCGCGCGCGCTGTCGTGCCTCAGGGGATACCACCGCTACCTCGTCTTCACGGGAGCCTCCGAGACCGACCCGACGGCGCACGTCGAGGGACCGAAGCTCCCGAAGAAGCTGCCGGACGTGCTCGCCGTCCACGAGATCGAGGCTCTCCTCGCCGCGGTCGACGTCGGGAGCGTGTTGGGGACGCGCGACCGGGCGATGCTCGAGCTCGCCTACGGCGCCGGACTCAGGGTCAGCGAGCTTCTCACCATCGAGATAGCCAACCTCGTCCTCGACGAGGCGTACGTTCGGGTGATGGGGAAGGGCGCGAAGGAGCGGGTGATACCGGTAGGCTCGCAGGCGATCGAGTGGGTCGAGCGCTACCGGGAGGGAGCGAGGCCCACGCTCGCCGCGCGGGCGTCCAGAGCCGGGGCGTCGGTGGTCTCGGACGTCCTCTTCCTGAACGCGCGCGGGAGACCTCTCACACGGATGGGCTTCTGGAAGATTCTGCAGAAGCACGTGGCCGCCGCCGGGATCCGGGAGCGCGTGAAGCCGCACACCCTCAGGCACTCGTTCGCGACGCATCTGCTCGAGGGCGGCGCCGACCTTCGGGCGGTCCAGGAGATGCTCGGGCACTCCGACATCTCGACGACGCAGATCTATACGAGCGTCGACCGCGAGTACCTGAAGGAGATCCACAGGAGCTTCCACCCGCGCGGGTAGCGTGGACGGAGACCGGCGCCCAGCGCCAGACAGGCAGACCGATGCACGACACGAACGTCACGACACTCCTCGAGAGCAGACTGCACGCCAAGGCGCTCGAGCTCCTCCGGAAGCTCGGGGAGCTCGCGGACGAGCGCGGCGTGGGAGCCTACGTCGTCGGTGGCGTCGTCCGGGACCTCGTCCTGGACGTCGGCGCGGGCTTCGACCTCGACGTCGTGGTGGAGGAACGCGGGGAGGAGTTCGCCGAGACGGCGGCCGCCCGTCTGGGCGGGAGCGTCAAGGCTCACACGCGCTTCGGGACCGCCATCCTTGTCGTGCCGGGAGGCGGGAAGGTCGACGTGGCCACGGCAAGGAGCGAGGTCTACGAGCGCCCCGGCGCGCTCCCTGTGGTGACGCCGGGACCGATCGCGCGGGACCTCGAGCGCAGGGACTTCACCATCAACTCGATGGCGGTCACGATCAACGCCGGGGACTTCGGGAGACTCCTCGACTTCCACGGCGGACACGCCGACCTCACGAAGCGCGGCATCCTCCGCGTCCTGTCGGAGCGGAGCTTCGAGGACGATCCGACCAGGATCCTCCGCGGGGTCCGCTTCGCCGCGCGGTTCGGATTCGGCTTCGAGCCAGAGACCGAGCGACTCCTCCGCCAGGCGGTCGCAGAGGACCGCCTCTCGACCGTGAGCGGCGAGAGGATCGCGAACGAGATCGTCCTGATCCTCGGAGAACCCGAGCCGTGGCCGCCGGTGGAGCGCCTGGCGACGTGGGGAATCCTCGACGCGATCGTCGCGGGCTGGGCGGTCCCGCCGGAGGTCGAGGCGACGTTCGCGGAGGTCGCGCGGCTCGCGGACCACGTTTCGGACGACGAACCGGGGCGCCGGGCGGAGGGCGAGACCTGGCGGGTCCGTTTCCTCGCGATGCTGGAGCCATCCGATCGCGGCGTCAGGAACGCGGTCCTCGATCGGTTGAACGCGGGAAGGAGGATGAGAACGCTCGCTCTCGAGCTGGCGCGGTTCGAAGACGAGACGCGCGAGATCATCTCCGCGGACGTCCGGCTGCAGGACAGCACGCTCCATCGCAGCCTGAGTGGGTTCTCCCGGGAACTCCTGGGGTTCTGCCGCGCCCGCTGGCGGGGCACGCGGGTCGCCGAGAGGATCGGCCGATACGTCAACGAGCTGGCCGGCACCGCGACCTCCCTCACAGGCGGCGACCTCGAGTCCCTCGGCATCCCGCAGGGACCCGCGGTCGGGAAGGTCCTCGCGAAGCTCCTCGAGGCCAGGCTGGACGGCTCGATCGGCTCGAGGGAAGACGAGATCGAGCTGGCGACGAGGCTCGCGCGCGAGCTTGACGAGGGGAATAAGAGTTGATAGCTTCGCGCGACGACGAATCGACCAGTGACACATCCGCGGCGGAGACGCGCGGTCCCGGAGGAGAGACGGTCACGATGACCGACCCGGAGCGGACGGAGATCACCGAGGAGCTCGACGGGCCGGAGGAGGCGCGCGAGGAGCCTGGCGAGGAGCTTCGCCAGGTGACCGGCGAGGAACCTCGCGGCGAGCCCGCGCCGGAGCAGATCCCCGAGGAGCCCCCGGAGGAGGGACGCGCTCCGCTCCCGGCGCCCGCCGAAGCGGGGGAAGATGCCCCCGCGGACAATCGCGAGGGCGGGCCAGCCCTCGTGCGTCGCCCCGTCTACCGCGTGCAGCTCGATGCCTTCGAAGGACCGCTCGACCTCCTCCTGCATCTCATCCGCGAGCACGAGATCGACATCTACGACATCCCCATTGCCACCATCACGCAGCAGTACCTCGAGTACCTGGAGTTCATGGAGTCGCTCGACCTCGAGCTCGCGGGCGAGTTCCTCGAGATGGCGGCGACCCTGATCAGGATCAAGGTGCGGATGCTCCTGCCGCCGCCTGTCGAAGAGGGGGAGGCCGACGAGGATCCGCGGCAGCAGCTCGTCAGGAAGCTCGTCGAGTACAGAAAGTTCAAGGAAGCGGCCCGAGCACTTGCCGGGAAGGAAGACGAGCGTCGCCCGTTCTTCCAGCACGGCGTCGACGTCGCCGCCTACCGCGACACCGCGGAGGAGTACGACACCGAGGAGTTCCTGCGCGACGTCTCGCTCTTCGATCTCGTGGACGGACTCCGCGAGGTCCTCTCGCGGGTGCCGCAGCGGATCGACGTCCACGCGGTCGACATGGAACAGGTCACCATCGAGGAGGAGATGGACCGCATCCGCTCCGTCCTCGGCGAGCGCGGCAGCGTGGCGTTCGCGGAGCTTTTCGAGGGGCAGATCACGCGCACTCGGATCGTCACGACGTTCATCGCACTGCTCGAGCTCGTGAGACTCGGATTGCTCAAGGCCGCGCAGAAGCGCACCTTCGGTGAGATCCAGTTGAGCCTCAGGACGGAGGAGCAGCAGTGACAGAACAGGAGCTCTTGAGAGCCGTCGAGGCCGTGCTCTTCGCGGCCGACACGCCCGTCACGACCGACAAGCTGTGTGACATCCTGGAGGGCGCCAAGCGGGGCGACATCAAGAAGGCCCTCAAGGCTCTCGGCGAGCACTACGACTCGGACGGTCACTCCTTCATGCTCACCGAGGTCGCGGGAGGCTGGCAGCTCTACGCGCGCGCGGAGCACGCGAAGTGGGTGAAGGAACTGCACAAGGGCCGAATCCCGTCGAAACTCTCGCAGGCCGCTCTCGAGACGCTCGCGATCGTCGCGTACAGGCAGCCGATCGTGCGCGCCGAGGTCGAGATCATCCGGGGGGTCGACTCGAGCGGCGTGCTCGCGACTCTGCTGCGCCGCGGCCTCATCGCGATCGCCGGGCGCGCGCCCGGCATGGGCCGCGCGTTGATGTACAGGACGACAAAGGAGTTCCTGAGGTACTTCGGACTCAACTCGGTCACGGATCTCCCGCGGCTCGAGGAGTTCGCGGAGGTCCTCGGTCTCAAGCCCGAGGAACTCGAACTGGCCGTTGAGGGCGCGGAGGCGATGGAGGGGATGCAGGCGGCCGCCGACCTGATCGAGGAGGACCTGTCGGGCGGGGAGAACGAGGACGGTGCGGGGTCGGATGCGGAGGGGCCGGCGTCCGAGACGCCCGAGTCGGAACTGCACGAGATCGCGGGCGTCGTCTCGGCGATCGCGACGCAGCCCGGGGGCGCGGAGGCTGAGGCCGGAGCGGAGCCGGAGGCGGACGCGGGAACGAGCGGCTCGGGCCCCGTGCCGCTCCCCGGAGTCGACGTGTCGGGACCGGGTGCGCCGGCGGCGGTGAATCCCCTGAAGAACGGCGTGCACCCGATCGGGGACCGCGAGCTCCTCGAGAAGATCGAGAAGGTCGATGAGACTTAACCGCTACCTGGCGCGGGCGGGAATCGCATCGCGCCGGGGCGCGGACGACGTCATCGCAGCGGGGCGGGTCACCGTCAACGGTTCCCCAGTCACGGAGCTCGGAACCGTGGTCGATCCCGAACGGGATCGCGTCGAGGTCGACGGGAAGCCCGTCACCCTTCCTGAATCACTCACCTACATCGCCCTGAACAAGCCCTGCGGGCACGTGGTCACGATGTCCGATCCTCAGGGCCGGCCGATCGCGACGGACCTCATCCCGGACGCGGCCCCGGGGATCGTCCCGGTCGGACGCCTCGACGCCGCGACCGACGGCCTGCTCCTTCTCACCAACGACGGCGAACTCGCCTACCGCGTGACGCACCCGTCGTTCGAACTCGACAAGGTCTACGATGTCGTGGCGCTCGGCGTGCTCGCGCCGGCGGAACGGGCGGCGCTCGAGACGGGCGTCGAGCTCGACGGGAGGAAGACGGCGCCCGCCCGCGTGGAGATCCTCTCGACCGAGCACCACCTGACCCGCGCCAGGATCACGATACACGAGGGACGCAAGCGTCAGGTCCGGCGGATGTTCGAGGCCGTGGGACACCCCGTCAAGGCCCTCACGCGGGTGCGCGTCGGTCCCGTAGAACTCGGCAACCTGCGCCCCGGAGCCTGGAGGCGCCTGACGGAAGGGGAGGTGGGCGCCCTGCGGACCGCCCTGGGCCTGACCGCCCCCTGACGGCCTCCGGAGTGCCCCGAGCGGCCTTCCCGCCCCGAAACGCCTTGCCATGCCGAAGCCACCCGGCTATACTTGTCAGTCAAACGTGAATGGCAGAGGACACCAACTGGGACGACCCCTAACCCCACTCCTTGTGTTCCGGCGAGGGTACCGAGCCTGATCATAGCAATCGACGGCCCGGCTGCGTCAGGCAAGAGCACGACCGCCAGGCGTGTGGCCGAGCGTCTCGGCTATACGTACATCGACAGCGGCGCCATGTACAGGGCGGCGGCGCTCGGCGCGCTGAGAAGTGACGTCCCCCTCGACGACCACGACGCGCTCGAGCGAGTCGCCGAGCTGGCGTCGATCGAGCTCGAGGACCTCGGCCGCGGCCGCGTGCTCCTCAACGGCGAGGACGTCACCGAGGCGATCCGGGCACCCGAAGTGACCGCGGCGTCGTCGGTGATGTCGACGGTGCCCGGAGTGCGAAGGGCGCTCGTCCGGCAGCAGCGCGAGTTCGGAGAGCGCGGCGGCTGCGTGATGGAGGGGCGCGACATCGGGACGGTCGTGTTCCCCGACGCGGATCTCAAGGTGTTCCTCGTCGCCTCTCTCGAGGTGAGGGCGGAGAGGAGGCGGCTCGAGCTCGAGTCGCGCGGCGTCGACGCGTCGCTCGGGGACATCTCGGAGGAGATCGCCGATCGTGACCGGCGGGACTCGACCAGGACGGACAGCCCCCTCCGGAAGGCGGACGACGCGGTCGAGATCGACACGTCGCCGCTGACGATCGAGGAACAGGTGGACGAGGTGATCCGCTTGGCGCGCGAGCGCGGGGCGAAAGAGATGTCGCGCGGATCGTGACGCGAACCGAGTGAGACGGGAACGGAAACGACCGGCGAGGTGTGATTGAGGCTCCACTACCGGCTCGGCTGGTGCTTTTTGCTCGCGTCCGTTCGGGTCCTGTTCGGGTTCCGGACTCGCGGGAGCGAGAACGTCCCGACCGAGGGACCGGTGATCGTTGCGTGCAACCACATCTCGTACTGGGACCCGGTCCTGATCGGCCTGGGCATTCGGCGCGAAGTCTATTTCATGGCGAAGGAAGAGCTCTTCGATAACCGATTCCTCGCGTGGCTCATCCGCGCCTACAACGCCATCCCCGTACCGCGGGGCGCCCTCGGCCTCGGAGCGTTCGGGGCCGCGTCGAAGGTCCTCGCGTCCGGTGCCGCTCTCCTCATCTTCCCGGAGGGCACGAGGAGCCTGACGGGGGAGCTGGGAGACGCGAGGCCCGGCGTAGGGCTCATCGCGACGCGCGCGCGGGCACCGGTCGTCCCGGTGCACATAAGCGGCTCGGCTAACATGGGGGCAGCGTTCGCGAGAAGGCGGAAGCTCGAGGTCGCGTACGCCAGTCCCATCGAGCCGGGCGAGGAGCGCACGAGAGAGGCGTACTGCGAGATCACCGGTCGGATCATGGATTCGATCCGGGAGTTGAGGCGAGAGTCGGAGGCCGCGTGAAGGTAACGGTGGCGCCGGGCGCGGGGTTCTGCTTCGGAGTCAAGAGGGCGCTCAAGATAGCGTTCGACGCGGCTCGGAAGGGTGACGGACCGATCGTGACGCTCGGCCCGATCATCCACAACCCGCAGGTCGTCGCCGGGCTTGAGGAAGAGGGGCTCCACGTCGTGGAGAGCCTCGACTCTCTCGAGGACGGTACGCTCGTCGTCCGTTCGCACGGACTACCCGCCCGCCTTCTCGAGGAGGCCGTGGCCAAGGGGCTTGCCATCGTCGACGCGACGTGCCCGTTCGTGAAGCAGGCGCAGGACCGCGCGGCGCAGCTCGAGGCGGAAGGATACGCGGTCGTCATCCTCGGAGAGGAAGACCACCCCGAGGTCCTGTCGA
The DNA here is from genome assembly GCA_025774935.1 of bacterium. GTDB lineage: Bacteria > Joyebacterota > Joyebacteria > Joyebacterales > Joyebacteraceae > JALGVN01. The sequence goes on from JALGZK010000001.1 coordinate 366,486, forward strand.
TGACGGGGAACCTCAAGGGGCAGGCGGTCGTCGTAGACGGCCCGACGGGACTCACGCAGATCGAGGACGCCGCGAGGGTCGGCGTCGTCTGCCAGACGACGCAGCCGCTCGAGCATCTGAAGGCGGTCGTCGACGGGCTGCTCGAGCGCACGGGCGAGCTCAAGGTGTTCAACACGATCTGCGAGGCGACGTTCGTCCGCCAGGAGAGGTCGCTCGAGCTCGCGGGCGAGGTCGACGTGATGCTCGTCGTCGGGGGGAAGAACAGCGCAAACACGAGGCGTCTGAGGGAGCTCTGCGAGGAGGCAGGCTGCGACGCCTACCATATAGAGACGAAGGACGAACTCGAACCCGGATGGTTCGAGGGAAAGGAACAGGTCGGGATCACAGGAGGCGCCTCGACGCCGCAGTGGATCATCGAGGAGATCGTCCAGGCACTCGAGGCAATCTAGGTGCTCCGGGCGTAGGCGGGCGGATGGCCGTCCGCGCCGCGCCGGAGAAGGAAAGCCGCCCTTAGAGCGGCCGGGTCACAGGCTCGATAGGAGAGAACCCTTAGCATGTTCGAAGACAAGGACAGGGAATTTAACCCGGAACCCCCAACCGAAGACGAAGCGACGACGCCGGACGCGAGCGTGCCGAGCGACGCGGGATTCGGGCACAGCGAGATGCGTTCGGAGGAACTAGGCGCCACGGAGACCGAGAGTCCGGTGACGGACTCGGCCGACGAGCCGGCGCCGGACACGGGCGGCGACGACGCCGTTCAGAAGACCGCTCCGGACGCATACGACGCGGATGAGGCGGCCGAGCCCGCCGTCGAGGGCGAGACGCCCGCGGCGGACGAGGGCGGCGAGACGACTCCAGAGGCGGCCCCCGAAGAGGCTGCCGAGGAGGCTCCCGCGAAGAAGCAGGCCGCGGTCGCGACGATCGTGTCGGACGAGGACCTCGACGAGATGGGGTACTCCCGCGAGGAGTATGACCAGATGGCGGAGATGTACGAGTCGACCCTCCGCTCGATCGACGAGGGAGAGCTCGTCCAGGGCACGGTACTCTCGGTCACCGACTCAGAGGTCATGGTGGACATCGGCTTCAAGTCGGAAGGACGAATCCCGATCGAGGAGTTCACCGAGCCGGAGGTGCTCAAGCCCGGTGTCGAAGTCAGCGTTCTCCTCGAGGCGACCGAGGACCAGGACGGCGAGGTCCGCATCAGCAAGCGCAAGGCGGACTTCCTGCAGGTCTGGGACAAGATCAAGCTCGCTCACGACGAGCAGCAGATCGTCGAGGGCGTGCCGAAGCGCCGCATCAAGGGCGGCCTCAAGGTCGACCTCTTCGGCGTCGAGGCGTTCCTTCCCGGATCACAGGTGGCACTCAGACGCATCCCGAACCTCGAGGAACTCCTGGGCCAGGAGCTTCGGTTCAGGATCCTCAAGGTCAACAAGCGCCGCCGCAACATCGTCATCTCACGCCGCGTCGTGCTCGAGGAGGAGCGCGCGGAGAAGAAGACGGCCCTGCTGACTGAGCTCGAGGTCGGGCAGATCCGCCAGGGCGGCGTCAAGAACATCACCGACTTCGGCGCGTTCGTCGACCTCGGTGGGATCGACGGGCTCCTGCACATCACCGACATGAGCTGGGGACGCATCAGGCATCCCTCCGAGCTCGTGGCGATCGGCGACGAGCTCACGGTGAAGGTGCTCTCCTTCGATCCGGAGCGCGAGCGTATCTCGTTGGGCTTGAAGCAGCTCGCGGAGTACCCGTGGGAGAACGTCGAGGAGGAGTTCCCGGTCGGGTCGCGCGTGCGCGGCAAGGTCGTCTCGATCACCGACTACGGCGCGTTCGTGGAACTGAAGGAAGGCGTCGAGGGGCTCATCCACATCTCCGAGATGTCGTGGACGCAGCACATCCGCCACCCCTCCAAGATCCTGGGCATCGGCGACATCGTCGAGGTCAAGGTCCTGAACGTCAACAAGGCCGAAGAGAAGATCTCCCTCTCGCTCAAGCGGACGGAGTCGGATCCGTGGCAGGACCTGGACACGAAGTACCCCGTCGGCACCCGGATCGAGGGTCGCGTCCGGAACCTCACGGACTTCGGCGCATTCGTCCAGCTGGAAGAGGGAATGGACGGTCTCGTCCACATCTCCGACATGTCCTGGACGAAGAGGATCAAGCACCCCAGCGAGGTACTGCACCGCGGCCAGAAGGTCGAGGTGATGGTGCTCGGCATCGACAAGGACAGGCACCGCATCTCGCTCGGCATCAAGCAGTGCAAGGAGAACCCGTGGGCGCAGCTCGCCGAGCAGTACGCCGTTGGTACTGCGGTCGAGGGCAGCGTGAGCAGGATTCACAAGTCGGGCATCGTGGTCGACCTCCCCGACGACGTCGAGGGTTTCGTCCCGATGTCGCACCTCGCACTGCCTGAGATCAGCAGGGTCGAGGCCCGGTTCGCGCCGGGCGACGCTCTGCCGCTCGAGGTCATCGAGGTGTCCCCGGACAACCGGAGGATCGTGCTGTCGGTCAAGACCCGGATGGAGAAGGAGCCGGAAGAGATGCTGGCGGAGTACGTTGCCGCACACGACATCCGCCCCGAGCTCCTGAAGCCCGAGGGTGACAAGGCCGAAGGTGACAAGCCCGAAGGTGAGACGCCCGAAGGCGAGAAGCCCGAGGCCGCGGAGGAACCCGAGGCGGAGGGCGGCGAGACCGAGACGCCCCCGATCGACGAGCCCGAAGCGGCGGTCGCGACGGCGGACGAGACCGAGACCGCCGAGCAGGTAGCGGTGACCGAGGAGACGCCCGCCGAGGCGGCTCCGATCGAGGAAGCCGCGCCCGAGGCGGCGGCAGCGGAGACGGACGAGCCCGCGGCCGAGGCCGAGGGAGAGGAAGAGAAGCCTGACGCACAGACGGCCGGGGACGGCGGCGAGCCCGCCGATACCCCCGAGCCCGAAGAGAAGAAGGAAGGCGAGGCTCCGGCCGGCGAGGAAGTGTAGCGAGCCGACCGGACGAGCCGCCTGAAGTCAAGCGTGCGGGGGGACTCCGGTGGAGTCCCCCTGCGCCGCGTTGTGGACGGGGAGTCGCCGGCAGTGCCGCCCGGACCCGTCCTGAGAGGTCGCGATGAAGGACGAGCGCCAGGCGACCGTCGCCCTCACGACGGTCGGGTGCAAGCTGAACCAGTACGAGACGGAGGGGATGGCCGAGCTCTTCGAGGAGTCGGGATACACTGTCGTCCCCTTCGGCGAGACGGCCGACGTGTACGTCGTTAACACGTGCACGGTCACGATGCGAAGCGACTACAGGTCGCGGCAGATGCTGCGGCGCGCTGCCCGCAGAAACCCGGACGCGCTCGTCGTCGCGGCGGGATGCTACGCCCAGCGTGCCCCGCAGACGCTTGGCGGCATGCCGGAGGTCGGTCTCGTCGTCGGGAACACCGCCAAGCCCCGGGTCGCTTCCCTCGTCGCTGAGAGGACCGGGGGGACCGAGCGTGTCGTCGTCGACCCGCACGAGCGGACCGGATTCCAGGCGCTCGACATCGGCCGGTTCCGCGGATACACGCGGGCGTTCGTCAAGATCCAGGACGGCTGCGACCGGCGCTGCACTTACTGTGCCGTCCCGGCCGCGCGCGGGCCGGCGAGGAGCCGTCCCTTCGACGAAGTTGTCGAGCAGGCGCGGCGGTTGTCCGCGAACGGCTACCGGGAGATCGTCCTCACTGGCGTCCACATCGGCGCGTACGGGACTGACGCGGGACCGGGCGAGACCGGCGGACGTCACCTCCCGGAGCTCCTCGCGGCGCTCGCTGAGATCGAGGACGTCGTGCGGATTAGGCTCGGGTCGGTCGAACCGACGGAGCTCACGCCAGAACTCGCGTGGATCGTGCTCTCCGAGGACAAGATCTGCAACCACCTCCACATCCCGCTCGAGAGCGGGTCCGACCGGGTCCTCGCGGCGATGGCCAGAACCTACACGGGATCGGAGTACGCCGACGCCGTGAGGCGGGTCACCGACAGCGACCCGCTGTGCGGTCTCGGCGCCGATGTCATGGTCGGCTTCCCCGGCGAGACCGACGAGGACTTCGCGGAGACCGTCGCTCTCGTCGAGGAGCTTCCGTTCACGTACCTCCACGTCTTTGCGTTCTCGCCCCGCGAGGGAACGCCCGCGGCCACGATGGAGGGTCGCGTGCCGTCGGCCGAGAAAAAGCGGCGGAGTCGCTTCCTCCGCGACCTCAGCCGTTCGAGATCGCTCGCCTTCCGCTCGGGTCTCGTGGGAGAGAGGCTCGAGATCCTGGTCGAGGAAGGCAGCGACAGGGGAGGGGGGCGTCTCTCCGGACTTGCCGGGAACTACGTCCGGGTCGAGGTCGAGGGCAACGAGGAGCTCCGGAATCGCTTCGCGACCGTGATGATCGACGGCGCCGATGTGGAACGGACGTGGGGGACGATCGACGACTCGACCGTCCGCTGAAGGACACGGAGGACTCTCGCCGGTTGCGGATCTACATCGAGACATACGGCTGTCAGATGAACGACTACGACTCGAGGATGGTCACCTCGATGCTCGCGGCGGCGGGTCATGCCAGTGAGACCGACCCGCGGCGCGCCGATGCGGTGATCGTGAACACGTGCAGCGTCCGGGAACGGGCGGAGGACCGGGTGCTCGGCAGGCTCCGCCAGCTCACGGGACTGATGAAGCCGGACGCGGTTCTCGGTGTGATCGGTTGCGTGGCGCAGCGGATGGCCGACGATCTCCTCAGTTCCGCCCACGGAGTCGACTTCGTCGTGGGCACCGACCAGTACGAACGGCTCCCCGAGGCGGTCGCCAACGCGCACGCGGGGTCGAGGAGCGTCTCGACGCGCGTCGTGCGCGAGCAGACCTACGACGCGAGGCCGTCGCCGACGGAAGCGTCGATCTGCGACTTCGTCAGCGTCATGCGCGGATGCGACAACTACTGCTCGTACTGCATCGTTCCGTACGTGCGAGGGCGGGAGCGGAGCCGCCCGCTCGACCGCGTCCTCGACGAGACGCGCTCCCTGATCGAGCTGGGAGCGCGCGATGTCACGTTCATCGGCCAGAACGTGAACTCCTACCTGGACGGCGACGTCGACTTCGCCGGACTCCTCCGCGCCGCGAACGACGTACCGGGGCTCGCGAGGATCCGCTTCGCGACCTCGCACCCGAAAGACCTCTCCGACGCCGTCATCGACGCGGTGGCGGGCCTCGACAACGTGTGCGAGCACGTCCACCTGCCGGTGCAGTCGGGCTCGGACACGATCCTCGAAGCGATGAATCGGTCGTACACGCGAGACGACTACCTGGCCCTCGTGGAGAAGCTGCGGGCGAGGGTGCCCGGCGTGGCCGTCACGACCGACGTCATCGTCGGCTTCCCGGGCGAGACGGAGGAGGACTACCGGGCGACGGTCTCGCTCATGGACGAGGTGCGTTTCGACTCCGCGTTCATGTTCCGCTACTCCGTTCGCGCCGGCACGAGGGCCGCGAAGCTCACCGACGACGTCCCCGAGGAGATGAAGCTCGCGCGTCTCGAGTCGGTGATCTCGCTTCAGCGGTCGGTGACAGAGGAGATCAACCGACGCCTCGTCGGCACGGTCCAGGAGGTGCTCGTGGAAGGACCGAGCGAGAAGGACGAGTCGCTCCTCTTCGGGAAGACGGGAACGTCGAAGGTGGTGGTCTTCGACGGACAGACCGCCACGGTCGGCGGACTCGAGCCCGTGCTCATCACCGAGGCGAGCGCCTGGACGCTCAGGGGCACTCACGCGCCCGGGGGGGGCAAAACGCGCGCGGAGAAAGACCTTGCGGGGTCAGGCGGCCCGCGATAGACTCGCCGGTGCTTGGACCTCCTTTGAGCGTCGAGAGCGTCCCGGGGATGCCGGGGTGCGCCCACGGCCTCCAAACGACTCCAATACGCGGAGGTGATTGTCGTGTGGATCGTTAGAATGCTCCTCATTCTGATTCTCGTGGTCGCCATCACATGGTTCGCCATGATCAACAGCTCCGAGAAGGCCACCGTCTCGCTCGGGACCGAGAACCTGACGTTCTACGACGTCCCTCTCGTCCTGCTCCTCTTCGAGGCCTTCGTGCTCGGAGCGCTCGTCTGGTTCGTCGTGGCCATCTTCCACGAGGTGAGCCTGAGAAACGCGATGAGGAAGCTCCGGAGGGAGAACGCGGACCTCCAGAAGGAGATCGCCGGCCTGAGACACATCTCGCTCGACAGCATCGAAGAGGAAGGCGAAGTCATCGAGACCCAGTGAGAGCCCCGGAAGCTCACACCAGGGGGAGAGCATGGGTTTTCTGCGCGGTCTGAGGCGACGACCGAAACGGCGCAAGACAGAGGAGAACTCGTACCAGCTCGGCATCGATGCGCTCATCGCCGGCAATCGGGACGCGGCGATGAAGCACCTCGCCGACGCGGTCCGTGAGGACCCGCGGAACCTCGACGGGTACGTGAAGCTCGGGAACCTCCTCCGGGAGCGAGGGCAGATCCGGCAGGCGATCCAGGTCCACCGGGAGCTCCTCGTGAAACGGAAGCTGCCGGCCCCCGTCAAGAACGAGATCGTCAAGAGCCTCGCACTCGACCTCGCGCAGGCCGAGAACTGGCAGGAGGTCCTGGCGACTCTCAAGCAGCTCTCGCGCGGCGAGCGAACAGACCCGAAGGTCCTCGCGCTCACCAGGGACGCCTACGAGGCGATGGGTGACGTGGAGCACGCCATCACGACGCACCGCGAGATTCTGAAGGGCGAGGAGGCGAAGGGCGAACCCTCGATCGGCGTCTACCGAGCCCACCTCGCGCTCCTGGCCTACAAGAAGGGCGACAAGGTCCGCGCGCGCGCCGAGTTCCGCGCCGCCCTCAAGGACGACGCCAGCGCCGCGGTGAGCTACCTGTACCTCGGGGACATCGCCTCGGCCGAGGAGGACAACGAGCGGGCCATCGCCTACTGGATGAAGATCATCACCGAGAAACCCGCCGTCGCCCACTTCGTCTTCGACCGGCTCGAGAAGGCGTACTTCGACGTCGGCGACTACGGACGTATGATGGGCATCTACGAGGAGGTCGTCGCCAAGGCCCCTTCGAACGTACATGCGATCTCGGGTCTCGCCCGCATGCTTGAGCGAAAGGGCAACATCGATGAAGCGGTGCGGATGGCCTACGAGGCGGTCAAGCACGAGGGCCAGTCGCTCGCGGGGCACCGGCAGCTCATCGAACTCCTCAACCGGAACGGACGCCAGGACGAAGCGGCTAGGGTCGCCGAGTCGCTCCTCACCGAGCGCGCGTCCGACCCGTGGGCACCCTACTGCCCGTCGTGCGGCAAGACGCTCAGGGAACCCGGCTGGCGCTGTCCGTCATGTCGGGCCTGGATCCATGCCTGCTAGAGTGAACGCGCGCGGCCCGACGGTCGTCGTCGCGACCGCACTCGCCGCCACACTCCTCGCCGTTGCGGCCGGACCGGTCGCCGGCGACGACCCACCAACACCTGCTCAGGCGATCGAGAAGGCGCGGGCGCTCGAGGAGACCGGCTTCGTCGACGACGCGGAGGTCTATCTCCGCGACCTGGTCGATGCCGACCGCTCGCTCGCGCGCAACGCGTCCGTCCTTCTAGAGCTCGCACGGCTGGCTTCCGACCCGGAGGAGGCGATGGCGTTCGCCGACCAGGCGATCGAGCGGACGAGGGACGCCGGACTACTGGTCAGGGCGCACAGCCTGAAGGGCGACGCGCTGTACGCGAGTCGGCTCTACGCAGCGGCGGCGGAGGAGTACGGGGAGGCCGCGAGGTACGACGCGCCCGGCGCCGGCGAGGCGGCGCTCCGGCGGGCCGACTGCTCCCTCGCGGCCGGCGACGCGTCGGCCGCGCTCGAGGCGTACCGCGAGATCTGGGGAGAGGGTGCGGTCCCGGGAGAACTAACGCCGTGGGCCGAGCTCGGCATAGGCAGGGCGCTGCTCTACTCGGGGAGGCCAGCGGAGGCAGCGGAGCAGTTCGATCACGTGGCCGCTACCTACGTCGAGCCGGACGTGCGCATGCAGGCACTCGCCGGCGCCGCAGAGGGACACGAGGCGAACGACGAGCCCCTGGCCGCCCTGACGACACTCGCGACGCTCGCCGCAGAGTACCCGGGCACGTTCGCCGGTGTGGTCGCGGCGGAACGCGTGAGAACGCTGTCCGAGGAGATCGCCGCCGCAATGGAGGCGGCCGCGGCGGACACGATGGGCGCGGGAGCCCTGCTCGGGATCCCGCCGGACGAGCCCGAGGGGGCGGAGGACCCGGGGGATCCGGGGCCCGCCGAGGAAGCGTCCGAGGAGCCGTGACCCGCGAGGTCGAGCACCCGACGCCCACCGGTCTCCGGCCGGTGGTTCGTCTGTCTTGAGCCGAGGAACCATGAGCGACCTCACGCCGATGATGCGGCAGTACATGAAGATCAAGGCGGAGCACCCGGGCGCCGTCCTTCTCTTCCGCATGGGCGACTTCTACGAGACCTTCCACGACGACGCGAAGATAGCCTCCCGCGTCCTCGGCATCGCTCTCACGACCCGCGACAAGGGCAGCAGGAACCCGATCCCGCTCGCGGGGATACCCTACCACGCCCTCGACTCGTACCTCGGGCGACTCGTGGCCGCCGGCTACAAGGTCGCCATCTGCGACCAGGTCGAGGACCCGAAGAAGGCGAAGGGACTCGTCAAGAGAGAGGTCACGGAGATCATCACCCCGGGGACCGTCCTGTCGGCCTCGATGCTCGACGACCGCCGCTCGAACTACCTCGTCGCGGTCTCGCCCGGGTCCGATCGCATCGGCCTCGCCCGGATCGATCTCTCGACGGGGGAGTTCACGGTCTCAGGTGTCGCGGCCGCCGACCTCCGGCGGGAGGTGCTCAGGGCCGACGCGGCGGAGATCGTGGTCCCGGAGGGCAGGGCCGACTCGGAGCCGCTCGCTTCGCTCCTCGACGACGTCCGCGACGTGCCCGTTGCGAGGATCCCTGACTGGGAGTTCGCCGCGGAGGAGGCGTCCCGCACACTCCGCGCGCACTTCGGCGTCGCCAACCTGGACGGCTTCGGCATCGGCGATCTGCCGGAGGGTGTCTCGGCCGCAGGCGCGCTCATGAGCTACCTTTCGAACCTCAAGAGGCGCGACCTGAAGCAGATCACGACGCTGCGCAGGGTTCTCCACGCCGACCACCTCGTCCTCGACGAAACGACGCAGCGGAACCTCGAGCTCGTCGAGCCCATGGAGCACGGGCTCGCCTCGGCAACGCTCCTCGCGGTGCTCGATCGCACCGTGTCGCCGATGGGCGCGCGGCTTCTCCGTCAGTGGATCCTCTACCCGCTCGTCGAGCCCGAGCGGGTCGAGGAGCGGCTCGACGGCGTCGCGGACCTCCTGGGGCACGCCGGGCCTGCCGGGGACGTCGGGGAGACGCTCTCGGAGCTCTGTGACCTCTCCCGCGTGATCGGACGCATCGCTTCCGGTCACGCCTCACCGCGCGATCTCTCCGCGCTCCGCAGGTCGCTCGAGCTCCTGCCGGGAATACGGGAGAGCCTCGGTCCCTTCGAGAGCGCGACGCTCGCCGGACTCGCTTCTGAGCTACCGGACCTGGCGGACGTGGCCGGGCTCATCGCGGAGTCGATCGTCGAGAGCCCGCCGGCGACCCTCCGCGACGGCGGCGTCATCCGCGACGGACACCACGCGGAGCTCGACTCGCTGCGCTCGATCGCCCGCGACGGAAAGAGCTGGGTCGCGTCGCTCCAAGCTTCGGAGCGTGAGACCACCGGCATCCCGAACCTCAAGATCGGTTACAACAAGGTCTTCGGATACTACCTCGAGGTCACGAAGCCTCACGCCCACCTGGTGCCCGAGCACTACATCAGGAAGCAGACGCTCGTGAACGCGGAGCGCTACGTCACGCCGGAGCTCAAGGAGCGCGAGAGCCGAATCCTCACGGCGGAGGAGGACATGATCCGGCTGGAGGCCGAGCTGTTCGAGCGCGTGCGCGCGGAGGTGGCCGAGGCGGCCGCCCCCGTCCAGCGGGCCTCCGACGTGCTCGCGAGGCTCGACGTGCTCGGCGCGCTCGCCTCGGTCGCAGCGGAGCACCGGTACGTGCGTCCCGTGCTCTCGGACTCCGACGTCATCGCCATCGAGGATGGGCGGCACCCCGTCGTGGAGCAGCTGCTCGAGGGGGAGGCGTTCGTCCCGAACGACACGAGGTTCGACGGCGAGACGAGACAGATCCTCCTCATCACCGGACCCAACATGGCCGGCAAGTCGACCTACCTCCGGCAGTCGGCGCTCATCGTCATCATGGCGCAGATGGGCTCGTTCGTTCCCGCGAGGAGCGCCGAGATCGGGGTCGTCGACAGGGTCTTCACGAGGATCGGCGCGACCGACGCGCTCGCCCGGGGGAGAAGCACGTTCCTCGTCGAGATGAGCGAGACAGCGAACATCCTGAACAACACGACCTCCCGGAGCCTCATCCTCCTGGACGAGATCGGCAGGGGGACGAGCACATTCGACGGGCTCTCGATCGCCTGGGCGGTGACCGAGTACCTCCACAACCGCGAGGGAGTCCGCCCGAGGACGATCTTCGCGACGCACTACCACGAGCTCACCGAGCTCGAGGACGTCCTCCCGCGCCTCAAGAACCTGAACGTTCTGGTGAGGGAGACGGGGGATTCCATAGTATTCTTGAGGAAGGTCGTTCCGGGCTCGGCCGACCAGAGCTACGGGATCGAGGTGGCGAAGCTCGCGGGCATTCCCGAAGAGGTCATCCTGCGCTCGCGGGAGGTCCTCGCAAACCTCGAGGAGTCGCAGTACACGGCCGACGCGCTGCCCCGTCTGGCGGGCGGAGAGCACGGCCCGCTCGGACCGGACGGCCCCCAGCTCGGGCTCTTCGGCGCCGCCGGTCCTTCCGAGGTCGAGAAGGAGATCGACGAGCTGGATCTCGAACGGATGACGCCGCTCGAGGCGCTCGGCAAGCTCGCGGAACTCAAGCAGCAGGTGAACCGTGGCGAGTAGGATCAGGATCCTGAGCGAGGAAGTATCGAACCGGATCGCGGCCGGTGAGGTCGTCGAGGGCCCGTTCTCCGTCGTGAAGGAGCTCGTGGAGAACGCGCTCGACGCCGGGGCGACCGAGGTCTCGATCGCGGTCAAGGGAGGCGGCAGCGACCTTGTCCGGGTCGCAGATAACGGTATCGGAATGAACGCCGACGACGCGCTCGCCGCGTTCGACCGCTTCGCCACGAGCAAGATCAGGAGCGACGGCGACCTCGACAGCATCGCGACGCTCGGCTTCCGCGGAGAGGCGCTCCCAAGCATCGCGTCGGTCTCCCGCACGCGGCTCATCACGTGCGAGCGCGAGAGTGTGGAGGGAACGGAGGTCTCGCTCGTCGGGGGAGAGGTCAGGAACGTCCTGCCTGCGGGGCGGGCTCCCGGCACGACGGTCGAGGTCTCTGCACTCTTCTTCAACACGCCCGCCAGACGCAAGTTCCTGAAGAGCGACCGCGTCGAGCTCCGGAAGATCATGGACCTCCTGACGGAGTACGCCGTGCTTTACCCGTCGGTCAGGTTCGACGTCGAAGCCGACGGGAGGCCCGTGCTCGGTCTCTTCCCGGCCAAGGACCTCCGCGAGCGAGTCGCGGCGGTCATCGGGGGAGGCCTCGCGAAGGAGACGGTCCCGGTCGCGTCGACCGAGGAGGGCTTCGCGGTCGACGGCCTCATCGGGAAGCCGTCAATCGCGCGCGCGAGGGGCGCCCAGCAGGTCATCGCGGTCAACGGACGCCCGATCAGGAGCAGGTTCATCTCCGCGGCGATCCGGGCGGGGTACGGGGAGCTTCTCCCGCGCGACCGCCACCCGGTGGTCTTCCTCACCATCCGCTCGTCGGGCGACGCTGTCGACGTCAACGTCCATCCGACGAAGCGCGAGATCAGGTTCGGGAACACCAGGAAGATCTTCGGGGTCGTGGAGAGCGCCGTGCGCGACGCGCTTCTTCAGGACGACGCCGCCCCGACCCTCACCACGGGCGAGCTCGCAATCGGCGCCGGAGGGGACGTCGAGCCGGCCTCGGTCGCCGCGGGTGCGGTGCAGCCGGCTCCCGCGGAATCGGCCGGCCGCCAGGAGAGCGGACAGCTCGCGTTCCCCGCGACCATCCGGGAGTCCGAGGGGACGGCGGCCGGCGCGGCGGGCGACGTGGCGCCCGCGGAGCTCCGCGCGGAGACGGAGGACGGGGAGCGGGAGACGAAGTTCTGGCAGCTCCACGGGCAGTACGTCTTCGTTCAGACGCGCGAGGGAGTTCTCCTCATAGACCAGCACGCCGCCCACGAGAGGGTCCTCTACGAGAAGGCCCGGAAGGCGCTCTCGGGCGCCGCCGAGGCGGGACCCAGCCAGCAGCTCCTCTTTCCAGTGGTCGTGGAGCTGACGCCGGGGGAGGCCGCGACGTTCGAGGAGGTCCATCCGCTGCTCGACAAGCTCGGGTTCACGATCAGACCTCTCTCGGGCAGGACCGTCCTCATGGAGGCCGCGCCCGCGGCTCTCCAGCGGTGGCCGCACGAGACGATCCTCCGGGACATCCTCACGGACATCCCGTCCGGCAAGACGGCCGTACGCGACCTCGTCGAGAGCATCGCGAAGACCGTCGCGTGCCGCGCGTCGATCAAGACCGGCGACCGGCTGAAGGAAGAGGAGATGCGCGCGCTCGTCGATCAGCTCTTCGCGACCGAGCTCCCGTACTCCTGCCCGCACGGCAGGCCCACGTTCATGAGAATGACGATCGCCGAGCTCGACAAGAGGTTCGGCAGGACATGAGCGAGCCGGCCGACAGCACCGCCGACAGCCCCGCCAGCGGCCCTGCCGACCACGAAGGCGCCGGCACTCCCGCTCGGCGCGAGATCCTGACCATCATCGGACCGACTGCCGTCGGCAAGACCGCCGTCGCGCTCCTCGTTGCAGCGGAGCTCGGCGGCGAGATCGTCTCCGCCGACTCCCGACAGGTCTATCGCGGCATGGACGTGGGCACCGCGAAGCCGGCGCCGGACGAGCGCCGGGCCGTTCAGCACCACCTCATCGACATCGTCGAGCCGTCGGAGACGTACGACGCGGCCCGTTTCGCCCACGACGCCGAGGCGGCGATCGTGCGGCTCATCGACGAAGGGCGCGAGCCGATCGTCGTCGGCGGCACCGGGTTCTACCTGACGTCGCTCTTCGAGGGGCTCTTCGAGGGACCGGGGAGGGACGACCGTATCCGCCGGGAGCTGAAGGCCCGGGCAGAGGCCGAAGGACCCGCCGGACTCCACCGAGCGCTCTCGGAGGTCGATCCGGTCTCGGCGGAGCGCATCCACCCGAACGACGCGGCGCGAATCGTGCGCGCGCTCGAGGTCCAGATGGCGACCGGTCGGCCGCTCTCCGAGTGGCAGGCGACCGGAACCCGCGCCCCGGCGTTCTCCGCGTTCTATTGCGGGCTCACGATGGACCGCGACGTGATCTACGAGCGGATCGACGACCGCGTCGACCGGATGATCGAGGCAGGGCTCGTCGACGAGATCCGGGAGCTCGTTCGGACGGGGCGCCTGAGCCCGGGCATGCCCGCCGCGAGCGCCGTGGGGTATCGGGAGCTCCTCCCCGTCGTTGCGGCGGACGGAGCGGTGCCCGACGTCTCACCCGGCGACGTCGCCGAAGCCGCGCGCTTCATCAAGAGGAACACGCGGCGGTACGCCAAGCGTCAGCTGACCTGGTTCTCGGCGCTCGAGGACGTCCAGTGGATCGACGTCGAAGTCACCAGCGTCGAGGGAGCCGCCGCAGCGGTCGTCGAGTACTGGCGGGGGAGAGCCGTCGGCGCGTAGCCACCCAGCACGCTCTTTGTTATTGACAAGGGATGTGAACATGTGTACAATCTTATGGTGGCAGTGTAGTAGCAGGTTCCAGTAGCGGGACGGGCGCCCGGCGCCCGCACGGAGGCACACGGACGATGTTCGGAAGGCCGCGAAGCGGAAGAGACGCAGAGACCTCACGACGCCGATGGTGGTGGTATTCGAGCACCATAGGGGTGGTGGCCCTCGCGCGTCTCCGCGGCTTCGGATAGTCCTTTCGAACTGAGACAGCACTCAATCGACGGCCCACCATCCTCTGATGGTGGGTCTTTGTATTTGGGCGCGGTGGGAGCCGAAGCGGCATGCGCCCACAGGAAACCCCGGGAACCACGGAAGGAACGCACAATGCTGACACCGTCACTCGAAGCGTACCTCGAACAGGTCGGCTCGCGGGAACGTCTGCCGGTCTGCGCCAGGATCCCCGCAGACCTCGAGACCCCCGTCTCGGCCTTCCTGAAGCTCAAGCCGAACGGAGCGATGTTCCTTCTCGAGAGCGTCGAGCGAGGCATCCAGCTCGGCCGCTACTCGTTCATCGGCGTGTCCCCGTATGCCACCGTCAGCCTCGTCGGCGACACGGTCGAGATCGAGAGGAGCGGGGAGCTCCGGCGAGTCGCCGTGGATCCCGCCGACCCGTTCTCGCCGATCCGCGAGGAGTTTGCCGACGAGTCGATCCTCATCGGCGACCACCTTCCCGGTCCGTTCGCTTCGGCCGTCGGATACGTCTCATACGACATCGCCAGGTTCTTCGAGCGAGTGCCGACACCGGAACACGACGAGCTCGGGCTTCCAGACTACTCCTTCGTGTTCCCCGGGACGCTTCTCGTGTTCGACCACGTGAAGAGCGAGATCGAGATCCTCGTGCTGCCTCCCGAGGGCGAACCCCGCGCCGCGTACGAGGCGGCGAGGAGTCAGATCGAGCTCCTCCTGGACGCGCTCCGGGGCCCCCTGCCTCCGGCCGAGGAGGCGGCGACCGACGGAAAGGACACGTCGTTCGATTCGAACATGACGGAGGACGCGTTCAAGGAGAAGGTCGCCGCGGCGAGGGAGTACATCCTCGCGGGCGACGCTCTGCAGATCGTCCTGTCGCAGCGCCTCCGGGGGAAGAGCGAGACGTCGCCGTTCCAGGTCTACCGCGCGCTCCGGATCCTGAACCCGTCACCGTACATGTTCTTCATCGACTTCGGGCGTTTCCAGCTCGTCGGCTCGTCGCCGGAGGTGCTCGTGAAGCTCGAAGGACGGAAGGCCACGGTCTCGCCGATAGCCGGCACCAGACCGAGGGGCGGCACGACGGCCGAGGACCACGAGCTCGAGAGGGAGCTTCTCGCCAACGAGAAGGAGAGGGCGGAGCACGTGATGCTCGTCGACCTCGGGCGCAACGACCTGGGGCGCGTCTGCGAGCTCGGCAGCGTCGTCACGGAGTCCCTGATGGAGGTCGAGAAGTACTCGCACGTGATGCACATCGTTTCGAGCGTCACCGGGACGCTCCCGTCGGACGTCGACATGTTCGGACTCCTCGGAGCGACGTTCCCGGCGGGAACCGTGTCGGGTGCGCCGAAGATCCGCGCGATGGAGATCATAAGCGAGCTGGAGGGTGACAAACGCGGCCCCTACGCAGGTGCGGTCGGGTACTTCGGGAGGCAGGGCGACATGGACATGTGCATCACCATCCGCACGCTCATCGTGAGAGGCAACGAGTACTTCGCGCAGACGGGGGCGGGGATCGTGGCCGACTCCGATCCGGACTTCGAGTACGAGGAGACCCTGAGCAAGATCCGGGCGCTCCTCAAAGCGATCTCGATCGCCGAGAAAGGGCTCTGACCATGCACCTTATCATCGACAACTACGATTCGTTCACGTTCAACATCGTTCAGGCCATCGGCGAGATGGGCGCAGAGGTGGAGGTCCGCCGGAACGACCGCATCGGGGTGGAGGAAGTGGAGGCCATGAAGCCGGCGTCGATCATCATCTCTCCGGGACCGGGAAGACCGAGCGACGCCGGGGTGTCCGTCGAGCTCATCACCAGGCTCGCCGAAAGGCTGCCGATACTCGGAGTGTGCCTCGGGCACCAGTGCATCGTCGAGGCCTTCGGCGGGAAGATCGAACGCGCGAGCCGAGTCATGCACGGCAAGGTGTCCCGGGTCTACCACGACGGGAGGACGATCTACGACGGCCTGACGAATCCGTTCACGGCCACGAGGTACCACTCCCTGATCGTCCGCGAGGAAGAGGTCCCCGAAGCGCTCGAGGTGTCGGCGTACACCTCGGAAGGCGAGATCATGGGAGTCCGGCTGAAGGACGGGATGGTCGAGGGAGTGCAGTTCCATCCCGAGTCGATACTGTCGGTCGAGGGAAAGAGGCTGCTCCTGAACTTCCTCCAGGCGACGGAGTGAGACCCGCATCAGGAGACGAGCGCGAGGAGGCAACGGTGGCACTGGAGACCCTCGAGAGGCTGATGCGGCACGAAGACCTCTCAACAGAAGAAGCGGGGGCCCTGATGGACGCGATCATGTCCGGTCGACTCCGGAACACCGAGATCGCTGCCGTCCTGACGGCCCTCCGGATGAAGGGCGAGACCGTAGGCGAGATCGCGGGGTTCGCCCGCGCCATGAGAAAGAACGCGGTCAGGGTCGCGCCGAGGCGGAACGGCCTCGTCGACACCTGCGGAACGGGTGGGGACGCGCGTCAGACGTTCAACGTCTCGACCGCGACGGCGCTCGTGTCCGCCGCCATGGGAGTCGGCGTTGCGAAGCACGGCAACCGCGCCGTCTCTTCGAAGTGCGGGAGCGCGGACGTGCTCGAGGCTCTCGGCGTCAACATCGAGCTCGGACCGGAGTCGGTGGCGAAGCTCATCGACAACGTCGGGATCGGGTTCCTGTTCGCTCCCAAGCATCACCCGGCGATGAAGCACGCCGCCCCCGTGAGGAGGGAACTCGGAGTGAGGACCATCTTCAACGTGCTCGGCCCGCTCACGAACCCGGCGGGGGTCAAGCGCCAGCTCATCGGCGTGTTCAGGGAGGACCTGACGGACGTCATCTGCCGCGTGCTTCGACAGATGGGGGCGGAGAGAGCGTTCGTCGTCCACGGCGCCGACGGGACCGACGAGGTGTCGATCACGGGCGTCACGCACGTCAGCGAACTCAAGGAAGGCAGGGTGCGCAGCTTCGAGTTCACTCCCGAGGAGGCGGGTCTCGAGCGGGCCCGGCCCTCCGAGATCGCCGGCGGCACGGCTGACGAGAACGCGGCGTTCATCCTGGGCATCATGAACGGCGACGGGGGCGCGCGTCGGGACGCCGTCCTCCTGAACGCCGGTTTCGTCGCGGTGCTCGCGGACCGCGCGAAGGACGTGCCGGAGGGAGTGAGCCTAGCTCGGAAGGCGATCGCATCCGGGAAGGCGCTCGAGCTCCTGAGCGCGCTGCGAGAGTCGTCGCAGTCGCTCGAAGGAGGGGTGTCGTGAAGACCTTCCTCGAGAGGGTGGTGGAAGCGAAGAGAGTAGAGGTCGCGCACAAGAGGTGCATTCGGCCCGAGGGGGAGCTCGAGCACCGGTCATCGCTCCGGCCGGTGCGGGACTTCCGGCGTGCGATCTCGGGTCCGGAGGCGATCATCGCGGAGATCAAACGGCGCTCCCCGAGCGTGCCGGCCTTCCGGCAGAGCGCGCCCACCGAGCACCTCGCTGCCGTCTACGAGGCAAATGGTGCGAGCGCCATCTCGATCGTCACGGATTGGCAGAACTTCGGTTCGTCGCTTGCCGATGTCGCCCGCGCGCGGGGTGTCTCGGCGCTCCCCGTCCTCGTTAAGGACTTCATCTTCGACCGCTACCAGGTGGTCGAGGCGAGGGCAGCGGGGGCGGACGCCGTTCTCCTCATCGCCCGGATCCTCTCGGCCGACGAACTCGCCTCGCTTCTTGAGCTCGCGCACGGTCTCGGGATGGCCGCTCTCGTGGAGTGCCACGACGAAGACGACGTGGGGAAGGCGGTCGCCTCCGGCGCCGGTGTCATCGGGGTAAACAACCGCGACCTGTCCACCTTCGAGGTCTCGCTCGAAACCACGAGAGAGCTCACGCCGAAGATCCCGCGGGACGCGATCCGAGTGGCCGAAAGCGGGATCCGATGCCGCCGGGACGTCGAGGCACTCGCGGCGATGGGCGTGAACGCCTTTCTCGTGGGCGGCGTGCTCCTCGACTCGGAGGACCCGGGCGCGAAGCTCCGCGAGCTCGCCGGCAGCGAGGCACCGCCGATGGGCGAGACGGGAGGGACCGCGTGATGCCGACCAGGATCAAGGTCTGCGGACTCACGTCACCGGAGGACGCCATCCTCTGCGAGGCGCTCGGAGTGGAGTTCCTCGGCGTGATCTTCGCCGAGAGCAAGAGGCGCGTGACGCCGGCCAGGGCCGCCGAGATCCGGCAGGCTGTCCCGCACGCGTGTCTCGTCGGCGTCTTCGCGGACGAGGACCCCGCGACCGTGAGTGCGACGGCGGAGGCGGTGGGACTCAACATGATCCAGCTTCACGGCGACGAGACGCCGGACTACTGCGCCGCGCTTCGGGCGCTCACGCCGCTTCCGATCGTGAAGGCCTTCCGGAACGGGGCGATTCCTGACCCTGAAGAGCTCGCAGAGTACGAGACGGTGCGCTACATCCTCCTCGACCTGGACAAGTCGAATCCGGAACGGGGAGGCGGGATCGAGGAACTGCGGTCTCGTGCGGCGACGGCCGCCCGGGCCGGCCACCGGGTCTTCCTCGCCGGTGCACTCGATCCCGAAAACGTGCGGGAGGCGATCGAGGAGGTCCGGCCGTTCTGCGTCGACGTCGCGAGCGGCGTGGAGCGCGAGCCGGGCGCCAAGGACCGCGACACGCTGAGACGTTTCGTCACGGAGGTGCGGGGATGAGCGACGGGACCCGAGGCGGCGGGAGGTTCGGCAGGTACGGCGGACGCTTCGTGCCCGAGACACTCATGTCGTGTCTTCTGGATCTCGAGCGGGAGTACGCGGCCGCGACGGAGGACGAGTCCTTCCGGGCCGAGCTTGCCGAGCTCCTGCGGCTCTACTCGGGGAGGCCGACGCCGCTCTATCCCGCGGAGAACCTCAGCAGGGAGTGCGGCGGCAGGGCGAGGATCTACCTCAAGCGGGAGGACCTCAACCACACCGGCGCCCACAAGATCAACAACTGCCTCGGCCAGGTGCTCCTCGCCAGGCGGATGGGGAAGCGACGCATCGTGGCGGAGACGGGCGCCGGCCAGCACGGGGTCGCGACCGCCGCCGTCGCTGCGCGGTTCCGGATGGACTGCACGATCTACATGGGAGAGCTCGACATGGAGCGCCAGCGGCCGAACGTCGTCCGGATGCGTCTCCTGGGAGCCGAGGTCGTGCCGACGGCGAGCGGCAGCCGCACGCTCAAGGACGCCACGAACGACGCGATCCGCGACTGGGTGACGAACGTCCGGAACACCCATTACATCATCGGCTCGACCGTCGGACCGCACCCGTACCCGACTATCGTGAGGGACTTCCAGGCCGTGATCGGCCGAGAGGCGCGCGAGCAGATCCTCGAGGCCGAGGACCGGCTCCCGTCCGTCATCGTAGCGTGCGTGGGCGGCGGATCGAACGCGCTCGGTATCTTCTCGGCCTTCCTCGGGGACGAGGACGTGGCGCTCATCGGCGTGGAGGCGGGCGGTTCGCCCGACGGCCACGCGGCCGCTCTCTGCGAGGGGACGCCGGGCGTGCTTCACGGTTCGTACAGCTACCTCATGCAGGACGACGACGGCCAGGTGGAGCTCGCGCACTCGATCGCCCCGGGCCTCGACTACCCGGGCGTCGGCCCCGAGCACAGCTTCCTCATGGACAGCGGGCGCGTCACGTACGCCCGCGTGCCAGACCGGGAGGCCCTGGCCGCGTTCTCCGACCTCTCCAGGCTCGAGGGGATCATCCCGGCGCTCGAACCGTGCCACGCCCTCGCGTTCACGCGGAAGATGCTCGCAGACCGAACGGACGGCGACGACGTCGTAATCGTCAACCTCTCGGGCAGGGGCGACAAGGACATCGATGCCGTAACGGACCTGATCGAAGACCTGACGGAGTGACCATGCTGCGGGAACTCACACGCTCGATGAGAGAGGCGGGGGAGAAGGCGCTCGTTGCGTTCCTCACGGCGGGGTACCCAGACGAGGAGACGTTCCTGCGCCTCCTCGACGCGGCGTCCCGGGCGGGCTGTCAGATCATCGAGATCGGCATCCCCTTCTCGGATCCGATCGCCGACGGCCCGGTCATCCAGGAGTCGTCGAAGCGGGCGCTCGACGGTGGAATGACACTCCGGAAGGCGCTCGCGCTCGCCGGGCGAGCATCCGAAACGAACCCCTCGGCGCTCGTCTTCATGAGCTACGTGAACCCCATCCTGAGGATGGGTGTCGAGCGGTTCGCGGAAGAGGCGAGCCGCGCCGGCGTCTCGGGCGTGGTCGTCCCCGACGTGCCCTTCGAGGAGTCGCCCGACATCCGTTGCACCCTCGGGAAGAGCGGGATCACGTTCGTCGATCTCGTCGCGCCGACCTCGAGCGAGGACCGAGTCGCGAGCATCGCCGAAGGAGCGGACGGCTTCCTGTATCTGGTGTCGCTCACCGGCGTCACCGGCGTCCGCTCGGCCCTCTCGGGGGAGCTCGGCGACTTCGTGCAGCGCGTGCGCGCGCACACCGACGTCCCGCTCTACGTGGGGTTCGGCATCTCGGGCCCAGAGCTCGCCGCGCAGGCGGCCGAGCACGCGGACGGGGTCATCATAGGCAGTGCCATCATACGGATCGTCCAGTCGTCGGAGACGAGCGACGAGGCCGTCGAGAACGTCAGGTCCTTCCTGACGGACGTGAAGCGGGCAATCGCAAGGTAGGGGGAGGAACCACCCATGATGATCGTCGTTATGAAACGGAACGCTCAGTTCTCCGAGATCGGGAGCGTCATCCGGAAGCTCGAAGCGCGCGGGCTCAGAGCGCACCCGTCCAGAGGGAAGGACCAGACGATCATCGGGGTGATCGGGGCGAAGGGCGACTCGGAGCTCGCGGACGTGGGGATGCTGCCCGGAGTTGCGCAGATCGTGCCGGTCACGAAGTCGTTCAAGCTCGTCAGCCGCGATTTCAAGCCGGAGCCCACGGTCGTCAAGGTGAACGGAGTCTCGGTCGGAGGCGACGAGTTCATCGTGATGGCGGGGCCGTGTGCGGTGGAGACGCCGGAGCAGGTCCTGGCGGCGGCCAGGGCCGTGCGCGATGCGGGCGCGCGCGTCCTCCGCGGCGGCGCCTTCAAGCCGAGGACGTCGCCGTACAGCTTCCAGGGACTGGGCGAGGAGGGTCTGAGGATCCTGCGCGACGCCAAGCGGGAGACGGGGCTCTCGATCGTGACCGAGGTCATCTCTCCGGAGCTCGTGCCGCTCGTGTGCGAGTACGCGGACATCCTCCAGATCGGAGCCCGCAACATGCAGAATTACGCGCTCCTTCAGGCGGTGGGCGAGGCGAGGAAGCCGGTGCTTCTGAAGCGGGGGATGATGAGCCTCATCGAGGAGCTCCTGCTGGCGGCTGAGTACATCCTGTCGCACGGGAACAGCCAGGTGATGCTGTGCGAGCGCGGGATCCGGACGTTCGAGAAGGCGACCCGCAACACGCTCGACATATCGGCGGTCGCGGTGATCAAGGAGAACTGCCACCTCCCGGTGATCGTCGACCCGAGCCACTCGACGGGGCACCGGCCGTACGTGACGCCCGTCGCGAGGGCCGCCGTCGCGGCCGGGGCGGACGGGATCATCGTCGAGGTGCACCCTTCTCCGGAGGAGGCTCTGGCTGACGGGGCGCAGAGCCTTACACCGGAGCTCTTCAGGGAGCTCATGGACGAGCTCCGTCCGATCGTCAACGCGATGGGACGGAGTCTGGCCCCGCCCGTCTGAGGGCGGTGCTGGAGCGGGGGACGCCGCGGGCACGTCGGTCAGCGAGACGAGCACCGCGAGCGCGTGCGACGAAGATGAGGTCGGAACGATGCACACGACGGTCGAGAGAACGGACAGACTGAGGGGCGCCCTACGCATGCCGGGCGACAAGTCGGTCGCGCACAGGGCCCTCATCCTCGGCGCGCTCGCCAGAGGAATGCAGACCATCGAGGGTCTGCCGGCGTCGGAGGATGTCGCGAGCACGGCGAGCTGCCTCCGTTCGCTCGGGTGTCGGGTCGACGTCGACGCAGGCGGCCGCGCGCGCATCTCGAGCCGAGTGAGGCTGAACGGCGAGGAGCTCTTCGCCGGGAACTCAGGAACCACGGCCCGCCTCATCGCGGGCCTCGTCGCCGGAAGGGACTTCGTCTGCACCATCGACGGGGACGAGTCGCTCAGGAGACGGCCGATGGGACGGATCGCCGAGCCGCTCGCGCTCATGGGCGCCGACGTAGAGACGAGCCCCGCCGGAACCCTTCCCATGCGGATCCGCGGGGGCGGCCTGACCGCCATCGAGTACCGGCCGCCCGTCGCGAGCGCCCAGGTCAAGAGCGCGGTGCTCATAGCCGGCCTCCGCGCGGAAGGAGACACGGCAGTCGTCGAGCGCGTGCCGACGCGGGACCACACGGAGAACCTCCTGGCCGCGATGGGCGCCGTGGTCGACCGGAGCCCCGGCAGAGTGCAGGTGAGCGGCGGGGCAGAGCTCCGGGCGATTCACGTGCGGGTGCCGGGGGACATCTCCTCGGCTGCGTTCTTCATCGCGGCCGCGGTCCTCTGTCCCGACTCGGAGGTGCGCATCGTCGGAGCCGGAGTCAACCCCACTCGCACCGGCATCCTGGAGGCGCTCGGGGCGATGGGAGCCGACGTCTCTCTGGAGAACGTCGAGACGAGCGCGGGCGAGCCGATCGCTGACATCGTCGCGCGGTCGAGCGCACTCCGGGGCACGGACGTGGCCGGGCCCGTGATCCCGAGAGTCATCGACGAGCTGCCGCTCCTCGCGGTCGTCGCCACGCAGGCGGAGGGAACTACGACCGTCAGGGACGCGGCCGAGCTGCGCCACAAGGAGTCGGACAGGATAAGCGCCATCGTGGAGAACCTGCGGCTCGTCGGAGCCGACATCGAGGAGCTCGAGGACGGCTTCGTCGTCCGCGGGCCGACGCGGCTCGTCGGAGGTCGCGTGTCATCGCTGGGCGACCACCGCATCGCGATGGCCATGGCGGTGGCCGGACTTCGCGCCGGAGGAGAGACGACGATCGACGGAAGCGAAGCGGTCGGCGTCTCCTACCCGGGCTTCTTCCGCGATCTCGAATCGCTCGTGGCGTGACGGGGACGCCGGGGCGCGGCCCCGCCAGCGCGACGGTCTCGCCGGGCCGAACACGGTAGTGGGAGGGACGCACGTTGGAGGTCTCAGGACACACGAAGCTCTACTGCCTCATCGGCGATCCCGTGTCGCACTCGCTGTCCCCGTTCATCATGAACAGGGCCTTCGAGCGGCTCGAGATCGATGGGCTCTACGCGGCCTTCCGTATCGACTCGAGGGAGCTTCCCGCCGCGCTCGCCGGACTCAGGGCAATCGGGGCCGCAGGAGCGAACGTGACGTCCCCGCACAAGGAGGCCGTACTGGAGTTCGTCGACCACGCCTCCGACCGCGTCGCCGCCATCCGGGCGGCCAACACGCTCGTCTTCGAGAGCGACTGGACCAGAGGTCTCAACACGGACGCGACCGGCACGGCGATCGCTCTCGAGCGACTAGGAGGTGTGCGGCTGCGGGGCAGGCGCACCCTCGTGTTCGGAGCCGGCGGCGCCGCGCGCGCGGCAGCCTACGGGATCCTGGAGGCCGGGGGCTCGTCCGTCGCGTTCTGCGCCCGCGACCCGCAGAGGGCGGAGTCGGTCGTCTCGCTTCTCCGCGACGCCTTCCCGGAGGCGCGGATCTCGTGTGTCCCGATGGAGGGTGCCGAGCACGCTGAGCGGAGGAACGCCGCGGTTCTCGAGTCCGACATTCTGATCAACGCGACGCCGATCTCACCGCCCATCGAGTCCCCGGAGTCGGTGCGGCCGGAGCAATGCTGCTTCGACTTCGCGTACGCCAGGCGCCGGACGTGCTTCCTGGACCTCGCGCGATCCCGGGGAGCGCTCTGCCTCGACGGGCTCGCGCTGCTCGTGGCGCAGGCCCACGGCGCCTTCCAGGCCTGGACGGGACGCGGCTTCGATCTCGAGGAGATGGCAGCGGCACTGGAAGCCCACGAAGGACGGAGCGTCGTCCACCGGGGCGAGGGAGTTCAAAGATGACTCTTCGGTTCCTCACGGCGGGAGATTCGCACGGAAGCTGCCTCGTCGGGATCATCGAGAGCCTGCCCGCCGGCGTCCCGATCTCACTCAGGGACATCAGGCGAGACCTCAGACGCAGAAGGACGTCGCCGGGCAGGAGCTCGCGGCAGAAGCTCGAGGAGGACCGCGTCGAGATCCTCTCGGGGCTCTGGAAGGGGAGAACGACGGGCGCGCCCGTGGCGATCCAGATTCCGAACGCCGGGCGGAAGGTCGCGGGGAAGGGCGGGGGCGGCCTCTCGACCGTCGCGAGACCCGGGCACGCGGACCTCGCGGGCTGCCTCAAGTACGGCCTCTCCGAAGTGCCGCCGGTCTCGGAGCGCGCGAGCGCGCGGAGCACGGCGATGCGCGTCGCGATCGGGAGCATCGCGAAGGCTGTCCTGGATCGCGTCTCGATCGAAGTCGTCTCGCACGTCGTGTCGATCGGGGACGTCGAGGCACGACCCGATACGTCGTCGGTCGAGCGCCTGAAGAGGGCGACCGCACGGTCCGCAGTTCGCTGCGCCGACGCGGCCTCGGGACGGGAGATGCTCCGCGCGATCGAGTCCGCTTCGAGGGAGGGCCACTCGCTCGGGGGATCGGTCGAAGTGCTCGCCGTCGGGGTACCGCCCGGCCTCGGCAGCCACGTCTCCTGGGACAGGAAGCTCGACGCGCGCCTCGCCGGAGCCCTCATGAGCGTCCAGAGCGTCAAGGCCGTCGAGATCGGCGCGGGGCTCGAGACGAGCCGCATGAGGGGAGTCGACGCGCAGGACGCGATCGTGATCGAGGACGGCATGATCACCCGGCCCACGAACCGGGCGGGAGGGATCGAGGGCGGCATCTCCAACGGGGAGAACGTCGTCGTCCGCGTCTACGCCAAGCCGATTCCGACCGCGCGCAGGTGCCTTCCGACGATCGACCTCGAGACGGGGGAGACGCGCGAGAGTCCGTTCGTGCGCGCCGACGTGTGCGTGGTGCCGGCGGTCGGCGTCATCGCCGAGGCCGTCGTCGCCTGGGAGCTCGCGAGGGCACTCCTCGAGAAGTTCGGCGGCGACCACATGGAGGAGATCGAAACGAGGGTGGCAGAGTTCATCGCCTCGATCGCTAGGAGGAACCGACCGTGAGAACGCGGCCAGATCACGGACCGGCCGGAGACGGTGGGCTTCCGTTCGTCGTCGTCACCGGTTTCATGGGAACCGGGAAGACCGAGACCGGTCGAGCGCTCGCGGAGCTCCTTGGTCTCGAGTTCGTCGACACCGACGCACTGATCGAGTCCCAGGAGGGAGCGACCATCGCCGAGATCTTCCGGGACCGCGGGGAGGACTACTTCCGCTCCCTCGAGCGGGACGTCTGTCGGACGCTCACGACCCGTTCCGGCCTCGTGGTCGCGTCGGGCGGGGGAATGCTGGTGGACGAGGAGAACTTCGCGGCCCTGCACGGGACGGCGACGCTCGTCCTCCTGGAGGCGTCGATCGACGCGATCCTCGAGCGAATAGGCGGAGACGACGCGCGCCCGCTCCTCTCGACGGAACGCGGCGCGACTCCGGGCGACGTGAGCTCGGGCCCGGGCGACGGCGGGCTCAGAGGGCGGCTTCTCGACCTGCTCGCCGAGCGCGAGCCCGCCTACCATCGCATCTCCCTCAGGGTCGACACGACGGAGATCGGACCCGTCCAGGCGGCTTCCCGCATCGCGCCCTCACTCGAGGTCCCGTCCCGGACGATCACGATCCGCCTTGCTCCCGGTGGGACGCGGACCGCCGGGACGGACGCCGACGACGGGGGAGGCGGGAGGGCAGGCGCCGTGTCCGCGACCACCCGCGTCGAGATCGGCAGAGGACTCCTCTCCAAACTGGGCGACCGACTCGGTTCCCTGGGCCTCGCGTCGAGAGCGTTCGTCCTCGCACCTGAGAACGTCGGCGCTCTCTTCGGCGAGCAGATCTGCGCCTCCTTGGAGGGGGCGTCGATCCCCTGGCGTCAGATCGCCGTCAGGGACGGCGACTCGGAGAAGCGCCTCGAGCAGGCAGGCGAGCTCGTCGACGACCTCGCGTCGCTCGGCGCGGACCGCGACTCCGTCGTCGTCGCGGTCGGGGGCGGCGTCACGGGAGACATCGCGGGATTCGTCGCCTCGACGTACATGCGCGGCGTGCCGCTCGTCCACGTTCCGACGACTCTCCTCGCGCAGGTCGACTCGAGCATCGGAGGGAAGACTGCCGTCAACGCGCCGACCGCGAAGAACCTCATCGGAACCTTCTACCAGCCACACCTGACGCTGAGCGATCCGTGCGTCCTGCGGACGCTGCCCGACGACGAGATCGCGAACGGGATGGCCGAGGTCGTGAAGACCGCGCTCATCGGATCGCCCGACCTCTTCACGTTCATCGAGGAGAGGCTCTCGGACGACCCGGTCCGGGCTCTCCGCGAGACCGGCTTCCTCGAGCGCTGCGTCTGGGACTCAGCGACGGTCAAGGCCGCGATCGTCGAGAGGGATCCGTGCGAGGTGGGCGAGCGCCGGGTCCTGAACCTCGGGCACACGCTCGGACACGCGTTCGAGGCCGCCGCCGGTTACTCCGAATTGACGCACGGCCAGGCCGTCTCGATCGGGCTCGTCGCGGCCGTGCGCATCGCGGTGGAGAGGGGGCTCGCCGACGAAGACCTCCTCGCGCGCGTGAGGCGGACCCTCGAGCTCTGCCGTCTTCCCGTCGCCGCCCCGGAGTTCGACGAGGCCGCGGTCAGAGGAAGCCTCGGGCTCGACAAGAAGAAGCGGTCGGGCCGCCTCCACTTCGTACTGCCCCTGCGGCCAGGGTCGACGATGGTGGTCGACGACGTCTCCGAGGACGAGATGCTCGCCGCGGTCAGGAGGGAGAAGGAATGAAGATCCTCGTCATCCACGGTCCCAACCTGAACCTCCTCGGCAGGAGGGAGCCGGAGATCTACGGGTCGGAGACGCTCGGGGAGATCAACGACCGCATCGAGGAGCGTGCGAGGTTGAGAGGGGTCTCGGTCGTCACGTTCCAGAGCAACCACGAGGGGGAGATCATCGACGCGATCCACCGAGCGGCTGAGGACGGCCCCGACAGGTGCGACGCGCTCGTGATCAATCCCGGAGCCTACACGCACTACTCGATCGCCATCCGCGACGCGATCAGCGGGACGGACCTGCCCACGATCGAGGTCCACCTGAGCGACATCACCGCTCGCGAGCCCTTCAGGAAGACGTCGGTCATCGCGCCGGTCTGCGTGAAGCAGATCGCGGGGCTCGGAGTGGAGAGCTACCTCCTCGCCATCGACGAGTTCGCGGACGGCGCGGTCTGACCGGGCGGTCGTCTCAGGGCCGTAGCTCGAGCGCCGTCACCTTGTCGGCGTCTTCGGCAGCGCTTCCGCGTCGCGCGTCAGAACGCGAGCGAACCCCTCGGGATCGTCACGCTCGACCGCGTGCGTCAGCTCACCCAGGGCGGCCGCGAGCGCGCCGTACACCTCGCCCCTGAATGGGTTGAGGCGCTGGATAGCGTAGTAGAGGCCCGGGTCCTCCTCCAGAACGGAGCGCGCCGTGGCGACCTGACGGGTGAAGGTCGTCGACGCGGCCCGCTCGAACTCGGACGGGTCGAGACCGGAGCGGGCGAGGGCGTCGGCGAAGAGGATCCCGGTCAGGTGCGCCAGTCCGAGGAGCCACCCCATCAGACGGTCGTGCGCCTCGAAGGGGAGACTCACCAGGTCGACGTAGGGATGCGCCAGCAGGTCGAGGATCGCCGAACGCTCCTCGGTCTCGTCGTCGGCGACGGCGTGGACGACCGTGAGTGGCTCGTATGGGTTCTTGCCCGGCCCGAACATGGGGTGGAGCGAGATCGCCTTCGCGCCGGAGCCGCGCAGCGCATCGAGCGGTTCCCTGAGGTGGCTCTTGATCGACGCGATCTCGAACACCGGCGTCGAGAGACCCCTCCTGGAGAGGTCTGCGAGCACTTCGGCCGTGGTCCCAAGCGGGACCGAGACGATGATCGCGTCGTACGCGTCGAGATCGGGGACGTCGTCGAGGCTGGCGTACCGGGAGGACGCCTCCGCGCCGCCGGCCCAGGCGATGTCGACGCCGTCGGTGCGGTGGCCGATACCCTCCAGCAGGCGTCTGAGCCATCCGGCCATGGCGCCGGCTCCTCCGACGATCAGCACGTGAGCCCCGCCCCGAGCCCTCAGCTCCACTCCCACGCGGTGCTGCCGCTCGACGGATCCTCGAATGATCGCGGCGAAGATGGCCTCCATCACCTCCGGCGACACCCCGCAGAGCTCCGCTGCCTCGCGGGCCCGCCCCAGCACCCGCTGCTCGACATCCACGACGACGATGGGTCGGCCCTGCTCGGCCTTGACGCGCCCGACGTCCGCGGCCAGTTCGAAGCGGCGCTCGAGAAGCTCGAGCAGCGCGCGATCGAGCTCCGCGATCTCCTCCCGAAGTCGCGCCATATCGGAGCTCACGTGGGCCTCCTTCCAGGGGATCATCAGCGGGGTGAATGGCGATTCTACGGGCGTCCACCGGTCCAGTCAAGGCGGCCCTCGGACACCCCCGCGCGGTCCGAACGGACCGCGACCCGGCTCGCGTTCCGTGAAACGGCTTGACACTCGCGTGGTCCTCACGTACGTTCTTGATGACAGAGACGGTGAGACGTTGCGAGCGGGCATAACTCAGCTGGTAGAGTATCAGCTTCCCAAGCTGAGAGTCGCGGGTTCGAATCCCGTTGCCCGCTCCATTTTTGTGCCCGCGAGCGGAGGTCCCGATGCGGGTGGAGAGGGTAGAACCGGGGTCCGAAGCGGACCGCGCCGGCGTCGAGGCGGCGGACCGGCTCTCGCAGATCGACGGGACGCAGATCCGGGACGCCGTCGACGTCGCGTTCGTGCTCGGCATGGCGGGGAGCGGCCGCGTCCCCTGGGAGTTCGCCCGGGGCGGCGGCCACATCACGGCTCACCTCCCGGCTG
Organism: bacterium; assembly: GCA_025774935.1. Lineage (GTDB taxonomy): Bacteria > Joyebacterota > Joyebacteria > Joyebacterales > Joyebacteraceae > JALGVN01. Next base: position 395,531 of record JALGZK010000001.1, read on the forward strand.
ACCGCCCGGCGGATCTCGGGATCACGCTCGCCCCCGACCCGAGCCGCACCTGCGGCAACCGGTGCGTCTTCTGTTTCGTCGACCAGCTCCCGCGCGGACTCCGGAGAAGCCTCTACGTCAAGGACGAGGACTATCGCCTCTCGTTCTCGCACGGGAACTACATCACCCTGACGAACCTCTCGGACGCGGACTACGAGCGCATCTCCGAGCAGCGGCTCTCGCCGCTCTACGTGTCGGTGCACGCGACCGACGACGCCGTCAGACGCGGTATGCTTGGAAGTGACCGGACGCCCTCTATAATGAGGGAGCTCCGGCGGCTCGCGGGGGACAGAATCCGACTGCACACCCAGATCGTCCTGTGCCCCGGCATGAACGACGGCGAGGTCCTCGAGCAGACGCTCGGCGACCTCCATTCCCTCGGCGAGGCCGTCGAGTCCGTCGCCGTGGTGCCGGTCGGCCTGACGGCGCACAGGGACGGACTCCCGAGCGTGCGGCCGGTGGCGGCGGAGGACGCCGCCGCGGCACTCGACGCGATCGACGAGTGGCAGAAGCGCTTCGCGGCGGAGCGCGGCGAGCCGGTCGTCTACGGGTCCGACGAGCTCTACCTCCTCGCCGGAAGGGAACTCCCTCCGTACGAAGCGTACGGCGAGTTCCCCCAGATCGAGAACGGGGTCGGACTGCTGCGGGCGTTCGAGGCCGATCTCGAGGAGAGCGCGGGAGCTCTCGCAGCGGGATTCGAGGCACCGGTCGACGTCACTGTCGTCACTGCGAAGCTCGCTGCACCGTTCCTGAGAGAGAAGATCGCCGGCGCGCTTTCGAACGTCCCGAATCTGGGCGTTCGGGTGGTGTCGGCGGAGAACGAACTCCTGGGACCCTCCGTCACGGTCGCCGGGCTCCTCTCGGGAGCCGACATGGCGCGCGCGACACGGACCGCGCGGTCGGCCGGACGCCCCGCCCTCGTCCTCCTGCCGGGGGAGGCGTTCAACGAGGCCGGGCTCGCGCTCGACGGCATGACGGTCGCGGACGTCGCGCGTGAATCCGGCGCGGAGCACGTCGTCGCCACGTGCGACCTCGTCGGCGCCATCGTCGAGTTCGCGGGACGGACCGGAGGTTCTACCGAGAAGGAAGCGGCATGAAGAAGGAAACAGCATGAGCTCGGACGCGAGAGGACAGCTCCCGATCGTTGCGATCGTCGGGCGCCCGAACGTGGGCAAGTCGATGCTCTTCAACCGCATCACCGGGACCCGCACGGCGGTCGTCGACGACCAGCCCGGCGTCACGCGCGACCGGAACTACCACGAGACCGAGTGGTCGGGACGCCCGTTCGTGATCGTCGACACCGGAGGACTCGTGCCGACCGATCAGGAAGGCATGTCGGGCATGGTCCGCGTTCAGGCCGAGAGCGCGATCGAGGAGGCAGACGCTATACTCTTCGTCGTCGACAGGACGACGGGACCGTCGGCCGTCGACACGGAGATCGCGTCGCTCCTCCGGCGTTCGGAGAAGCCGATCCTGCTGGCGGTCAACAAGGTCGACGGCGCGGCCGGCGAGCTCGACGTTCACGAGTTCCACCAGCTCGCGCTCGGCGATCCGATCCCGGTGTCGGCGCTCCACGGCCGCGGCGTCGGAGACCTCCTCGACCTCGTCATCCGCGCGATACCCGAGGTACCGCCCGAAGAGGGTGAGCCGGGCATCCGGGTCGCGATCCTCGGGCGGCCGAACGTCGGGAAGTCCTCGCTGGTCAACCGCATCGTCGGGCAGGACGTCGTCATCGTCGACTCGAGCCCGGGCACGACGCGCGACCCGATCGACACGGCGCTCGAACTCGACGGCCAACGCTACGTCCTCGTCGACACCGCCGGCCTCCGCAAGAAGTCCCGCGTCAAGCGGGGCGTCGAGTTCTTCAGCGCCATGCGGGCGCTCCGCGCCGTAGAACGGTCCGACGTCGTTGTTCTCGTCGTCGACGCAACGGAGAAGCTCTCCTCGCAGGACGCCCGCATCGCCGGGTTCGCGGAAGAAGCGGGGAAGGGCATCGTCATTGCATTCAACAAGTGGGACCTGATCGAGAAGGACGAGCGGACAGCCGGGGAGTTCGTACGGCACGTGGAGGACGAGCTGTCGTTCGTGCCGTATCTGCCTGTCGTCCACATCTCCGCCCTCTCGGGACAGCGCGTCCGACGAGTGCTCACGATCGCACGGGACGTCTACGAGGAGGCATCGAAGCGCATCCCGACGAACGAGGTGAACGAGACGATCCTCAAGGCCGTCGAGAGGCGTCCGCCGAGGGGCGGACACCGGGCGAACGTCCTGTACGCGACGCAGGTCGACGTGAGGCCGCCGACGTTCGTGGTCTTCACGAGCGACGCCGGGGCGGTCGACCACAACTACCGCCGCTACCTTGCAAACCAGCTCCGAACGGAGTATGGTTTCGTCGGCACACCCATCAGGATCATCGCGCGGAAGAGGCGCTAGGGGAGAACGGTGCAGACACTCCTGGTAGTCGTCCTGTCGTATCTCCTGGGCTCCATCTCGCCCGGAGCCATCGCCGGGCGGCTCAAGGGCGTAGACCTCAGGCAGCATGGGAGCGGCAACCTCGGGTTCACGAACGCCCTCAGGGTCCTCGGTCCCGCTGCGGGAGTCCCGGTCCTCGTCGTGGACGTCCTGAAGGGGGTCGCGGCAGTCCTTCTGATCGCGTCGATTCCGGGCGCGGACTCGCTTCTCGGAGAGACCGGGATCCGACTCCTCGCCGGAATCGCGGCGATCGCCGGGCACGTCTGGCCGGCGTTCGCGGGCTTCAGGGGCGGGAAGGGGGTCGCCACGGCCTGCGGCGTCTTCCTCGCCATGGCACCGGTGGCGACGGCGGCGGCGCTCGTCGTGTGGGGAGCCGTCGTCCTTACGACGAAGTACGTCTCCGCGGCGTCGATCGCGGCGGCGGCGGCGCTCCCGTGCGCCGTGGCAATCTGGCAGCGGATGACCGGCGAGCGCGAGCCGCTGATCCTCGCCGCGGCGGTCCTCATCGCCGTGGTCGTAATCGTGCGGCACCGGGGCAACATCAGACGACTGCTCAACGGTACCGAGAGCCGGCTCGGCCGGAACCCGGAGGAGGGATAGCCGATGTCCCGCGTCACTGTCTTCGGAGCAGGGAGCTGGGGAACGACGCTCGGACTCGTCCTGCACGACAACGCGCACAACGTCGTCTTCTGGGAGTACGACCGCGAGCAGGTCGCGGCGGTCGCAAGAGACCGTGAGAACCGGAAGTTCCTTCCCGGGATCTCGATTCCCGACGACGTCGCGATCACGAACGAGTTCGCCGGCTCCGCGACGGGCTCGGCCGCGGTCGTCTTCGCCGTCCCGTCTCATACCGTGCGCGAGGTCGCGAGGAGCGCGCGCGGAGAGATTCCCGGCGACGCCCTCGTTGTGAACGTCTCGAAGGGAATCGAGAACGAGACGCTGGCGCGCATGTCCGAGATTCTGTCGGAGGAACTCGGCCGCCCCGGCGCCAGAGGGATAGCATCTCTCGTGGGCCCGAGCCACGCCGAAGAGGTCAGCCGTCACCTGCCGACCACGGTCGTGGCGGCCGCGCTCGACCAGGAGGTCGCCGTCGCCGTGCGGGACCTCTTCATGACGGAGTACCTCAGGGTGTACACAAACACGGACCTCGTGGGCGTGGAGCTGGCAGTCTCGCTCAAGAACGTGATCGCCATCGCCGCCGGGATCTGCGACGGCCTGGGCTACGGCGACAACACGAAGGGGGCGCTCCTGACCCGCGGCCTCGCGGAGATCACGAGGCTCGGGGTCGCGCTCGGGGGCCGGCCGGAGACGTTCGCCGGTCTCTCGGGGATGGGTGACCTCATCACGACCTGCATCTCGAAGCACAGCCGGAACCGGCACGTCGGGGAGGAAATCGCACGAGGGAAGACGCTCGCGCAGATCCTCGACGAGATGGTGATGGTCGCCGAGGGCGTCAAGACGACGAGAAGCGCCGTCGAGCTCGCGAAGCGCCATTCCGTCGAGATGCCGATCACCGAGAAGATGGGCGAGGTGCTCTTCGAGGACAAGGACCCGAAGGAGGCGATCCGCGAGCTGATGGTGCGGGAACCGAAGCCGGAGACGATAGGCGGGCAACGCTGACGCGACCGTCCGCCGCCGGGCGTCCCGCGGGAATCCGGCGGAACTCCCCACGGGGCGTCGTCTTACCCCAACCCGAGGGCAGACATTCCGCTTGTCAGGGCACGGGTGCTGTGCTAGATTGTGACCGGTCGGGGCGTAGCGCAGTCCGGTTAGCGCACTAGCATGGGGGGCTAGGGGTCGCTGGTTCGAATCCAGTCGCCCCGACCAGAACATCTCAGCACCGCTTGGCCCGGAACGGCATCGGAACGCAATGTTCGCGTACTTCCTCTACAAGTTCGGGGCGTTTCTGGTCCAGCGGCTGTCGCTGCCCACCGCGCGGAAGGTCGCCGCCGTGGTGGGCAGATTCATGTGTCTCGTCCAGAGGAGGAACAGGCGACACCTCCTGGTCAACCTCAGGACGGCGTTCGGTGGTGAGCTCTCGGAGCGCGAACTCCGGCTTCTGAGGCGCCGGATCTACGAGAATTTCTCGAAGATGGTCACCGAGTTCCTCTGGATGCCGAAGATCTCCCGCGAGAACCTCACCGAGATCATGACGGAGCAGAGCCTCGAGAACTACCGCGTCCTGGGCGAGACGGCGGGAGACACCGGCGTCATCTCGACGACCGCGCACGTGGGCAACTGGGAGCTCGGCGCCGCGGGAGTGGCGCTCATGGGGTACGACCTGACGGCGCTCGTCGACTTCCATCCGAGCCCCCTCGTCACGGCCTTCTTCGACCAGCGCCGCGAGGACAAGGGGGTAGAGGTCGTCCCGGTGACGGCGTTTCACAGGTGCTTCCGCGCTCTCAAGCGCGGCCGGGTGACGGCGATCGTCGGTGACAGGCCGACCACGGGTCAGGGCATCCGGGCGACCTTCTTCGGGAAGGACGCCCTCGTACCGATCGGCCACACACTCCTCGCGCGCCGCCTCGGTGTGAAGATCATCCCGACGTTCCTCGTGGTCGGCGAGGACGGCCGGTACGAACTCCTGCTCGACGAGCCGATCGTACCGAACGTGACCGACGACGAGGAGGCCGACGTCCGAGAATGCACGGACCGGTGTCTGCGCGTGTTCGAGCGGTACATCTCGACGTACCGCGACCAGTGGTACGTCTTCAGACCGATCTGGGACCGGCCGCTTCGGACGAGGCGATGGATAACCAAGGCAAAGCGATGAGGACGCTCGTCATCGTGCCTTCGAAGAACGTCGAGGCAACGGTCGGAGACGTGGTCCGGCGGGTCCTCGGGCTCGACCTTGGACTCGACGTGCTCGTCGTGAACGACGGTTCCGAGGACGACACCTCCCGCGTCGCGCGCGAGGCGGGGGCGGAGGTCGTGGAGCACGCCGAGAACCTCGGCAAGGGCGCCGCCCTCAGAACGGGATTCGAGTACGCCGTCGAACGGGGCTACGAGGCAGTCATCACGATCGACGGCGACGGGCAGCACGACCCCGCAGCGATCCCGCAGTTCCTGGAGACGATCGAGAAGTCCGGCGCGGACATCGTCGTCGGCACGAGGATGCACGCTGTCGGGCAGATGCCGAAGCTCCGCATCTGGACGAACCGGACGACGTCGCGCGTGGTCTCGTTCCTCTCGCGACAGTCGATACCGGACAGCCAGAGTGGCTACCGGATGATCCGGGTGAGGGTGCTCAAGGACCTGGTGAAGTCATTCGTCACGACGCGGTACGACACGGAGTCCGAGCTCCTGATACGGGCGGGACGGAGAGGCTACCGGGTCGCGGCGACCGCCATCGAGTCGATCTACAGGGGAGCAGTGAGTCACATCAACCCGGTCGCCGACACGCTCCGATTCGTGAGGCTCGTCGGCCGGAGCCTCTTCTGGCGCTAGGGAAGGGAACGACGTGCAGAGACCGGTCATCCTCGTGAGTAACGACGACGGCGTCCACGCGCCCGGCATCGACGCCCTGAGGCACGCCCTCGGCGCAGTCGGCCGTGTCGTCGTGGTGGCGCCGAGCCGCGAGAGGAGCGCCTCGAGCCATTCGCTCACGATGGACGTGCCCCTCCGGGCCGACACGCTCTCGGGGGACGTGTGGAGCGTCGAGGGGACGCCGACCGACTGTGTGCTCCTGGCCATCAAGGCCCTTCTCGAGGAGCCGCCGGATCTCCTGGTCTCGGGCGTCAACCGCGGTCCCAACGTGGGCGACGATGTGACGTACTCGGGCACGGTCGCGGCGGCAATGGAGGGGACGATCCTCGGGGTCCCCTCGATCGCCGTCTCGCTCGACCGGAACCCCTCGGGCACGTATGACTACGGCCCGGCCGCGGCATTCGCCCGGGAGATTGCGCGGACCGTCCTCGAGAAGGGACTTCCCGAAGGCACGCTCCTGAACGTCAACGTCCCGAACCGCCCGGCGTCGGAGATCCGGGGCATCCGGATCACGCGGCAGGGCAAGCAGACCTACGAGGACTCGATCGTCGAGAAGACCGACCCGCGCGGGAGGAACTACTACTGGATCGGCGGATACACGACGACCTGGCCGGACCAGACCGAGTCCGACCTCGAGGCGCTCGCGGACGGATTCGTGTCGATGACCCCCGTCCACCTCGATCTCACGGACTACAAGACGATGGCGGAACTGAGGACCTGGCCGCTCGAGAGGCTAGGCATCAAGGCTCGCGCGCGGGGCTCCGGGGAGGACGAGGCGTGACCGACCGGGAGACCGAACGCCAGGAGATGGTCGAGCGCCAGCTCGTGCCCCGGGGTATCGCCGACAGGCGCGTCCTCGACGCGATGCGGAAGGTGCCGCGCCACAGGTTCGTCGGTCCGGGGGTCGAGTCGTCCGCCTACGGGGACCACGCCCTTCCGATCGGGGAGGGTCAGACGATCTCGCAACCGTTCATGGTCGCGCTCATGACGCAGGAGCTCGGGCTCATCGGCGACGAGAAGGTGCTCGAGATCGGGACCGGGTCGGGCTACCAGACCGCGCTCCTCGCGGAGCTCGCGGACCGCGTGTTCAGCATCGAGCGCGTCGAGTCGCTCGCGCGCCGCGCGCAGAAGACGATCGAGGAGCTCGGGTACCAGAACGTCCTCATCAAGATCGGTGACGGCACGATCGGCTGGAACGAGTTCGCGCCGTTCGACCGGATCATCGTGACGGCCGGGGCGCCCGAGGTCCCGCAGAGCCTGCTCGAACAGCTCGCCGATCCGGGGATCATCGCGATCCCGGTCGGCAGCCGGGGCTTCCAGGAGCTCCACGTGCTCGAACGGAAGGACGGGGTCGACACGAAGAGGAACGCTGGAGGGTGCGTCTTCGTTCCGCTCCTCGGCAGGGAAGGTTGGGGGAATGGGAAGTAGGAAAGCACGCGACGGGGGTAGACCGTGATCGAGGGGCTGCTCGAACTTCTCAAGGACCTGCCGCGCGAGTGGATCGCCTTCGTCGTGTCGATGCTCCCCATCGCGGAGCTCCGGGGGGGCATCCCGATCGCCACGAACATGGGCATGGGTTGGCGGGAGGCCTACCTCGTCTGCGTCCTCGGCAATTTCGTGCCGGTCATCCCGATCGTCCTCCTCCTGTCGCCTCTCGAGGACGTGCTCCGGCGGTGGCCTCCGTTCGACCGTTTTCTCACGAGGCTCTTCGCGAGAACGAGGCGCAGGAGCCAGATCGTCGAGACGTACGAGGCCATCGGGCTCGTCCTCTTCGTCGCGATCCCGCTTCCTGTGACCGGCGCCTGGACCGGGGCGATGGCGGCGTACCTCTTCGGCGTGAGGCCGAGATACGCGGTCCCGGCGATCGCTCTCGGCATCATGATAGCAGGAGTGGTGGTGACCCTTGCCACCCAGGGGGTGTTGCATCTCTGGCGCCTCTAGTGTAGGATGTGGGGTCAAGTCGGGGCGTAGCGCAGACCGGTTAGCGCGCACGGTTCGGGACCGTGAGGTCGGAGGTTCAAATCCTCTCGCCCCGACCAATCCTTTGTAGCGAACGCACTGCAGGGGAACGATATTGGCGACCCGCCCGATCAGAATAGCCGTGGTGGGCGCAGGCCGCTGTGACGACGAGACCGCCTCGTTGGCCGAGCGCGTAGGTGCAGGCATCGCTCGCCGGGGCGGTATTCTCGTTTGCGGGGGCCTGGGCGGAGCCATGGAGGCAGCGGCCAGAGGCGCGAAGACGGAGGGCGGCACTACGGTCGGCATCCTCCCGGGCACTGACGCGAGCGAAGCGAACGCGTTCATCGACATCCCGATCCCCACGGGGATGGGCGAGGCGCGGAACGTCATCAACGTGCGCGCCGCCGACGCCGTGATCGCGGTCCGCGGGAGGCACGGGACGCTCTCCGAGATCGCCCACGCCATCAAGATGGGCACTCACGTCGTGGCCGTCGCGGCGTGGACCGACATCGAGGGGATCGCGCACGTGGACTCGCCTGAAGAGGCGGTCGCGCTCGCCTTCGACATCGCGTCGGGCCGCTAGTCGAGAGCCCTCCTGGAACCGGGCATGGAGACGACTCCCAGAGAGACCACCCGGCTACACGCGGTCGTGCGCGGCATCGTCCAGGGCGTGGGATACCGTTGGTTCGTCATCCGGGCGGCCCGGAGCATGGAGCTCACGGGATTCGCCCGGAACCTGCGTGACGGCGGCGTCGAGGTGGTGGCCGAGGGGACGCGGGAAGAGCTTGAGCGGTTCCTCGGAATGCTGTATGAAGGTCCCCGTGCGAGCGCCGTCAGAGACGTTGAGGTCGGGTGGACGGAAGCGACGGGCGAGTACTACGTGTTCGACGTGCTCATCTAGGCCGGTGGGGAAGGAAGACACGCTGGTTCGTACGCGCAGACAGAAGCTCCTCGCCGCGGTCGCGTTGATCGCGGCTCTTGTCGTCACGACGACCGTCGGCGGTTGCACTCCACTGAACTCGAGTTCGAAGGAGCACACGACGGGGTCGTCGAGCTCGACCAGATCCTCGGGCTCCTCGCGCTCGAGCGCTCCGGCTGGCGGCGGGGTCTACCACACGGTCAAGAAGGGCGAGACCGTCTGGAGGATCTCCCGCACCTACGAGGTCGGGATCTCCGAGATCGTGGAGGCGAACGACCTCGACGACTACACTATCGTGGTCGGCCAGAGGCTCTTCATCCCGGGGGCGTCGAGCGTCAAGGCGGTCCCACCCCGCACGCCGTCGACCGTCCACGACGAGCAGCTCGCGGAACGCCCGGACGCGAAGCTCTCGTGGCCGCTCGTCGGAAGGCGCAGAAGCTCGGTCACGAGCGGGTTCGGGAACAGGAGCGATCCCGTCTACGGCGGGAACTCGTTCCACAAGGGAGTCGACATCGACGGAGCGCGCGAGGAACGGGTACTCGCAGCGGCCGGCGGGGAGATCGTGTTTGCGGGGAGGATGAGCGGGTTCGGCACGGTCGTCATGATCGACCACGGACAGCGGCTCATCACCGTCTACGCGCATCTCTCGCGGGCGGCCGTCAAGCTCGAGGACATCGTCTCGCGCGGACAGCCGATCGGATACGTCGGGTCGTCGGGGAAGGCGACGGGCACGCACCTCCACTTCGAGGTGCGGTACAAGGGGAAGTCGGTCGACCCGCTCGACTACCTGCCATAGCACAACGCGAGCCGCCGGGACGCCGGCGAATCGGCAGTGCAGGAGAACCCACATGGACCTGAAGGAACTCATCCGCGACGTCCCCGACTTCCCGAAGGAAGGGATCGTCTTCAAGGACATCACGACCCTCACGAAGGACGCCGAGGGGTTCCGCGCGGCAGTCGACCGGATCGTCGAGCGCTACGCGGACGCCGGCGTCGACGCCGTCGTCGGCATCGAGGCGCGCGGATTCATCTTCGGCGCTGTCGTCGCGTACCGGCTGGGCGTCGGATTCGTCCCGGCGAGGAAGCCGGGGAAGCTCCCGGCGGAGACGGTCCGAGCCGAGTACGAGCTCGAGTACGGAACCGATGCGGTCGAGATGCACAGGGACAGCATCGCCCCGGGACAGAAGGTCCTCATCGTCGACGACCTGCTCGCGACCGGCGGGACGGCCGCCGCGACGGCCGAGCTCGTGGAGAAGCTCGGGGGAGAGGTGGTCGCGATCGCGTTCCTCGTCGACCTTGCGTTCCTGAACGGTCGGGCTAAACTGCCTGACTGCGAGGTCTTCTGTCTGGTAGAATACGACTCGGAGTAGCCTCGCTTCGCGCCGCGCACGAACGGCGCCCCACGACCATCGACAAGTGCCCCCGTAGCTCAGGAGGATAGAGCACCGGTTTCCTAAACCGGGTGCCGCAGGTTCGAGTCCTGCCGGGGGTACCAGCATCGCAGAGGCCTGCCAGAGATGGCAGGCCTCCCTGTTGCGGCTCGGGCCCACCGTGAGGAGCCAGCACCCAGAGGCCCCGGTCTGTCGAGACCGGGGCTTCCGCGTGTTGCCGCGGCGTTCTTGGCCAGTCCCTCGGCATCTGCTAGAGTCTACTCAATCATCTCCACTGATCGGTGATCGAAGGGAGCACCTCGTGGACTCCAGCCGAGCCGCCCGCCTGAAGGAGATCCTGCAAGCAGTCGCCGCCCTGAGCGAACCCGAGCGCTCGGTATTTCTCGATGAAGCCTGCAAGGACGATCCCGATCTCCGCCGTGAGGTCGAGTCGGTCCTGGCTCACGAGAGCGATCCGACGACGCCCGGCTGGACGACTGGGGCGGCCTCCTCCGGCCTTGACTCCCACCCGACCGAGATCGGTCCCTACAGGATCCTCGAGCGGATCGGCGAGGGTGGCATGGGGGTCGTCTACCTGGCGGAGCAGACCGAGCCGGTGCGCCGCCGCGTCGCGCTCAAGGTCATCAAGCTGGGGATGGACACCAAGCAGGTCGTGGCCCGCTTCGAAGCGGAGCGTCAGGCGCTGGCGATGATGGATCACCCGAACATCGCCAGGGTGCTGGATGCCGGCGCAACCCCCGACGGACGTCCGTACTTCGTGATGGAGTGTGTGCAGGGGATCCCGATCACCGATTACTGCGACCTGCACAACTTGAAGATGCCGGAACGTCTGGAACTGTTCACGCAGATCTGCGAGGCGGTGCAGCACGCGCACCAGAAGGGGGTGATCCACCGGGACCTCAAGCCCTCGAACGTGCTGGTCGAGGTGATGGATGACCATCCGGTGCCGAAGGTGATCGACTTCGGGGTGGCGAAGGCGACGGCCCACCAGCTGACCGAGCGGACGGTCTACACGGAGCAGGGTCAGCTGATCGGGACGCCGGAGTACATGAGCCCCGAGCAGGCCGAGATGACGGGCCTGAACGTCGACACGCGGACGGACATCTACTCGCTGGGAGTGTTGCTGTACCAACTCCTGGTGGGAGCATTGCCGTTCGAGCGGGAGACGTTGCGTACGGCGGGCTACGCGGGGATTCACCGGATCCTGCGGGAGGTGGATCCGCCGAGGCCGAGCACGCGGTTGAGCTCGTTGGGTGCGGACACAGAGACTGTGGCGAAGCGCCGTCAGACGGACCGGTCGAGCCTTCTGAGTGAGCTGCGTGGTGACCTGGACTGGATCACGATGAAGGCGCTGGAGAAGGACCGGACGCGACGCTATGCGTCCGCGTCGGAGTTCGCTGCTGACATAGAGCGGTTCCTGAACGACGAGCCGGTCCTGGCGCGGCCGCCTGCTGCGACGTATCGGATGCGCAAGTACGTGAAGCGACACCGGGTCGGTGTGGGGTTCGCGGCGACGATTGGGCTCGGTCTCGTGCTGGCGTTCGTTCTGACAGCCGTCCAGAACCGGCGGATCTCGGCGGCGCGTGACGAGTCGGATCTGGTGACCGCGACGCTGGAGGAGATGCTCGAGTCGACGATGCCGTCAGAGAGCGGTCGGGACGTGACCGTGAAGGAGGTGCTGGACGAGATGGCGAAGACGCTCGGGGAGAGGTTCGAGCAGCAGCCGCTCGTTGAGGCCCGGCTCCGACTAACAGTGGGGAATACCTACTACGCGCTAGGCGGGTACGACGCAGCGGAGGGACACGAAGCGAGAGCCTTGGAGATCCGACGCGAGCTCCTCGGGGAAGACGACCCACTGACACTGGAGGCGAAGAACAACCTGGGCTGGACATACATCAAACAGGGCCGGTACGAGGAGTCCGAAGCGCTCTTTCGGATGGTTCTGGAAGAGCGCGTCGTCGGTCAGGAAGACGCGACGACCGTACGCAGCATGCACGGCCTGGCGTGGACACATGTGGAGCTGCGGGACTCCGCAAGAGCTGAGTCGCTTGCAGTGGAAGCCCTCGAGATCTCCCGCCGAGTTCTGGGGGAAGAGCATCGGACCACCCTGGGGATCGTTGGGAGTGTCGCCGGCATCTACGAGAGACAGGGCCGTTCCGACGAGGCCGAGGTGCTCCAACGAGAGACCCTGGAGATTCAGCGTCGGACTCTCGGTGACGAAGATCCTATGACTCTGACTGCTATGGGGAATCTCGCAGTCTACCATTGGCGGAAGGGCCGCTACGACGAGGCAGAGGGGCTTCAGAGTGAAGTCCTGGAGGTTCAGCGGCGGACTCTCGGCGAGGAGCACCCCAATACTCTGCTCACGTTGGGCAACCTCGCCTATACGTACTCACGCCAGGGCCGACACAAGGAAGCCGAGACGCTGCACGCCGAGAGGCTGGAGATCTGCAGGCGTGCGCGAGGTGACGACAGCCAGATGACTCTGGACGCCATGCACAATCTCGCCAAGTATGTGTACTTGGATCAAGGTCGCTACGATGAGGCTGAGGCGCTGTTCGGTGAGGCTCTTGAGATCAGTCGCCGCGTGAACGGGGAGGCCGACGCGCGGACTCTGCATTACATGGCCGATCTCTCCACTGTGTACATCGGGCAGGGACGCCACGACGAGGCTGCTGCGATCGAGCAGGAGTGCGTGGATCTCGCTCGTCGTGGCTACGGCGATGACGATCCGGAAACGAACAGCCAACGATACAATTCCGCGTGCGGTGCAGCGCTGCGCGGGGACAGGGACGGGGCCATCGGAATGCTCAGAGAGGCGCTTGACCACGGCTATCGCGGTCCCTCGTCCTGGCCTTCGATGGACGACCCCGATCTTGCATCTCTTCACGGCGACCCGGAGTTCGAGGCGATCGCGGAGGAGCTTCGGCGGAGGCGAGAGGACACCGAATCCGCGACGGTCGAGTAGCGAAATCGTCCCACGCCGGACCTCGTCGTGAGCGGCCGAGCGCACGCGGTGTCAGCCGTTCCTCCACGTTCCTTGCTGCCTCAGGCTGCCATCGGATTCGAAACGCGACCACTTTGGGAAGCCACATCGATCCTCGCGAGCTACGGGACCAGTCTGAGCCTCGAGTGCCCTCTGGCCACTCGAGCTGCTTTCAACCCGACCTCATCCCACAGCAGCGCGCTCTGGGACATCGCTCCGGGGTACCAGCGCCTGGAGGCCCGTCATGGCTGCGGGCTTCTCGCTGTTTTGCGAGTCCACCGAAGAGCAGTGATCCCCAGCAGCTCCGCGCCACCGGAAGCTCCCTGGATGGACACCAGCTGGGTAGTTCGTCAAGCCTGATGCCCCAGTGCTGTATGAGCACGCGTATTCAAGCAGCCTCACATCTTGACCGTTCCCCTGGCAGCGGCTACCATGGCGGTGACCGATAGTCATCTAACGCGTCAGGCGATCAACCACGCATGGGCCGATCCTCCAGCCGACGCGCGAACGCGCGCGTCAGGCCCGCCGGGGCTGCGATGACGAGAGCCCTGGGGTCGTGATGGGCCAGCGTTTGGGGGTGCATTCCCTGTCGGTTCACCGCCGCAAACCTGATAATGAGTCCCCAGGACAGCGAGTCACGGACGCGGCGGCCGGGAATGACGACGGTGATAGGCTGAGCGAATCGGTCGGATTCCGCGCCCGAGGTCAGGAAGCCTGATGCCTGGTTGGGCCACCGCGCCTGCTCCGAGGAAGTTCGCCGAAGGCGTGTGCTAGACCGCACTCGGCCGTGGGTCAGGAGTTCATGGGAGGTGTGCTTATGTCGCTGACATTCGTGTGCCCTCACTGCGGCCAGGACATCATTGTCCGCTACCTGAAGGTCGGAGAGGAAGCAGCCTGCCCTCACTGCCGACAGATGAGCGTCGTACCCTCGACAGCAGCCGTGACGTCTGCGGAACCCTCCTACCACACAGGAACTTCTCAACGATCATCACAGGTCAATTTCCGCGCTGGATCAGACACCTCCGAGGTGCGAGATGCCGGCTGGGGCCTGTGGGTAATATGGCTTCTAGCTACCTTTCTTGGATGGTTTGTAGGGTTCAGCGTAGGGTTCGAGCTCGGACACATCACTCCTGAAGAGGTGAATCCGATCGTGCTGTTCGGCCCTGTTCTGGGTGCGGGGGTTGGCCTCGCCCAGATGATCGCGGTTCGTCGAGTGCTCCCTCTGACGCAGAGATGGGTATGGGGTGCTGCGGTCGGTATGGGGACTCCGTTCATCGTTGCCGGTGTCATACCCGGCGTAGACTTAGGATTCGATCTGTGGAGGGTCCCGGTCGCGGCAGCCGGTGGCGCACTCGCTGGTTTGATTCAGGCGCCGACGCTGAGGCGCCATACTCCGCGGGCGCAGTGGTGGGTTCTTGCGAGCCTAGTGTCCTGGGGCATCGCTTTCTGGCTCAGCATCGTCCCATCGGTATCGGATGGACCGGGGATCCTCTTTGTCGGAGGGGCAGCGCTGGGAGTTGTGAGCGGTGCTCTGCTCATCTGGATAGTCAGATCCTCACCGGGTCACGAGACCGTCTAAACAGCGTATGCAACCGAAGAGCCTGGCGTCAGGCCGACTCCATTCGCACCCCAGCGACGCATCGTTCCATACTCCACGCCGGCTAGCTGTCAAGCGGTCCGCGCGAAGCCCAAGCATCACCGCCTCGACAGAAGTCGCCGCTCCGAGGCACAAGTGGGAGCTAGCGTGGTCCCGCCGCGCCCATGAGCTCCTTGGCGGCCACAAACAGATCTCTTACGTCGCGATCGGGAGCTAGGCACAGAGTTCGAAACACATCGCACATGGGGTACCAGCATCGAGGAGGCCCGCCGGAGACGGTGGGCCTCTGCATGTGGGGGTGTCCAGTCGCCACCGAGACGTATTGACGGCTGTGCGATAATCGGTCAGACTCGACTTCCATCTCAACATCCAGAGTCAAGACGCCATCGAAGATGCGGTCGACCCCGCTTCCTGATGGTCTCAGTTGCTCACAGTCCCGACGGGAGAGAGGAGGGCAGAGAAGTGAGACGCATCCTAGTGATGATCCTCGTGGCTGCGGCGGGTTTTCTCCTGTTCGCCACACTGAGCCCGGCGAAGCCGGACAAGATGGACGGTGTCAACGTTCCGTTCGGCCGCGTCCCCCAGGAGATCCGGAACAACCGGTATCCCCGGACCTACTTCCCCGGTACTGAGAAGCTGGCCCCGGATGAGATGCGCATCGTCGCGCTGGGCACGGGCATGCCGAACCAGTCCCCGAGCAACGTCGCCGCGTGTTTCCTCGTGGAGCTCGGCAACGGCGAGTCCTTCCTGTTCGACATGGGGACCGGTTCCAGCGACCGACTCGCCGGCCTCGAGGGCGACTACTCCAGACAGGACAAGGTCTTCATCAGTCACCTGCACACGGACCATGCCGGCGACATCGCGGCGCTCTGGGTGGCAGGCTGGTTGAACGGACGCTACGAGCCGCTGCACGTGTACGGTCCTTCGGGCTCGGCACCTGAGCTCGGGACCAAGTTCCACGTTGACCACATCCGTGATGCCTGGACGTGGGACGTCACGTCTCGAGCGGGCACCCTGCCGAACGCCGGCGGCGAGATCGTCGCTCACGAGTTCGACTACTCGAAGACCGCCGTCATCTACGAAGAGAACGGTGTCACGGTGACGAGTTTTCCCGCCATCCACATCCGGGACGGGTCCGTCAGCTTCCGCCTGGAGTGGAATGGTCTGAGCTTCGTGTTCGGTGGCGACAGCGTTCCGAACAAGTGGTTCGCGAAGGAAGCCGTGGACGCGGACGTCGTTGTCCACGAGTGCTTCTTCACCCCGGAGCACTGGATGGAGATCTCCGGCTTCCCCTACAAGCAGGCCTACTGGGTGACCTCGCAGATCCACACGCCGCCCGAGGCCTTCGGCAAGCTCATGTCGATGGTGAAGCCCCGCATGGCGGTGGCCTACCACTACTGGAACCATCGTGACGTCGAGTTCGAGATCTTCGAGGGGGTCCGTAAGACCTACGATGGGCCTTTGACGATGGCCGACGACCTGACCGTCCTCAATGTCACCAAGGACCACATCGAGGTCCGGGAGGTCACCTTCAACCACGATTCCTGGCCGCAGGGAACCAGCGTCGAGTGGGACACCGCTCCTCGCGGCGAACCGGCAACCGGTCTGATGACAGACTGGCTGAAGGAAGGCGCACTCGAAGGGCTCAATCCGCCTCCCAAGCAGCCGATCGACTGACGCAGACCTTCCTCGAGCGCGGGGTGACTGCGAGCGAGGCGACATCCTCGTCCCGAGGGAGACGAGTCAAGGCAACGGGGCCGCGTAGAGCGGCCCCGCTGCTTCAGTAGGAAAGGACTACCCCATGAGGCTGATTGCGCTGTGGCCCCGAGCCATGCGCTCCATCCTCAGCCCGACCACATCCCACAGGAGCGCGCTCTGGGACATCGCTTCGGGGTACCAAGTCCTCCAGGGCGGCGGTCTGACGATCGCCGCTCTCTCGTGCTCTCCTCTGAGAGTGAGAATCCCCACGGCGGTCGAGGCTCCGGCTCGAGTGCGTGCACACTTACTCCGAGCCTGCGCCATCGCTCCGAAACCTCGGGCCCGGTTGCGTGGTCACATCCGCAGAAATATGTGACCAAGACCTCAGGGAATGGAGTGATCATGTCATTCGCAGCTTCAGTCGCAGCGCTGGCGTGCGCGGCCTCGCTAGCACTGCCGACGACCGGCGTCAGCCAAACGCACCACAGTCCGCTTTCTCCGCCGACGCAGGCCGACGATGGTGCTCAACCTACGAAATACACCAGGGCTATGGGCGGGCCCGTCCCTTTCGTTGTGGAGCAACCCGGGACGGACCCCGAGGCAGACGCTGCTCTGGCGTCGATGCTCAGGAAGGGCCGCAAGGCAGTCGAGGACTTCTTCGACGCTCGCTTCCCTGAGCCCGTACGCGTGCTAGTGTTCCCCAGCCGTGAGACCTTCACGGCATCGTTCCCGGTCGAGTGGGATCTGTCGGAGACCCAGTGCTGGATAGTGGCGTCCGGCGTGGCTTCGACGGTGCGCATCCTATCGCCCTCCGTCTGGCGCGAGGAGGCCTGCGAGCACGATCCCGGCGACTCCGCCCACGTGCAGAACCTCGTCATCCACGAGCTCACGCACGCGTACCACGGCCAGTTCAACCCCACTCGCGACTTCACGGGGATGGAGGAGATGGGGTGGTTCATGGAGGGGCTGGCCGTGTACGTCTCCGGGCAGCTGCGCGAGGGGCACATGGCAGAGCCGCGCGAGGCGCTCGAACTGGGGCTCGGTCCCGCCGAGCTTGAACGCGCCTGGTCGGGCAAGTACCGCTACGGCGTGAGCGGATCGATCGTGGAGTACGTGGATGCCACCTGGGGCCGGGAGGCCCTGGCGACGATGCTGGCGGCCACGACCGAGAGCGAACTGCTTGCAGTGGTCGGCGTGTTCGAGGACGACCTGTTGCGCGGGTGGCGGGACTACATGCTCCGTGAGGACCCCGCACGGGCGCGCCGTTGACTGGCACACGGCCGCGCCTCGACTAGCGAAGTCTGAGAGGGTGTTCGGAACGCGTCCAACACAGGGTACCAGCATTCCGAGGCCCGTCGTGAGCGGCGGACCTCCGTCTTGCGGTTCGAGTCCACACAGCGGGTAGCCACGTCGGCCCTCGCTAGCTACGGGACCCGGCTGAGCCTCGAGTGCCCTCCTGCTACCCGCCCCATCCCCAGCCCCACCTTCTCCCACAGCAGCGCGCTCTGGGACATCGGCCCGGGGGTACCAGCATCGAGGGGCCCGCCGGGGACGGCGGGCCTCCTTGCTAGGGCATCTGTCGACCCGATCGACGCGGCCGAAACGCGCACCTTCTCTTGATCAGGGAGCTATGGTACAATGGAATCCTCCCGGGAATCCTCCCTTCTGCCAGTTCTCCGCGGCAAAGGAGGAACTGGTCATGAGCAGAGCCCGTCATCTGTGCGCGGTTGCGGTCATCATCGCCGGGGTCCTACCCGCATCCGGAAGCCGTTCCACCCACACGATCGAGATAACGAGCGTGTCGCCGGGCGCGGAGCGGGTCGTCTCGATAGGCAGCTGGTACGAGCTCTCTGACAGCGACGGTTGGACGTTTCGGCCGGACACGGACGTCTATCACCTGGAGTTGGCACTGTACGACTCGGCCACCGCCCTGGCAGCCGGGACGACCCCCTTCGAGCAGCACCGAACGCGAACGTCGGCTCTCTGGCCCGACGGACCCGAGAACGAGCTGGGGGAACTCGGATACGAGGTGAGCCCCAACGTTCTGGGAGACCACAACCAGCATCTCTACGGCAAACCCCACTACAGGTCCATCAGGCTATACGCAGGACATCTCTCTCCAGACAACGTGTATCAGGTCTCGTTTCCCGACTCGACTCCGAGTCGCATCTGGCTTCACCCGCTCCGCTCGAACTACTTCACGATGTCGGCGAACATCCTGCAGAGCTCGGAGAGCACGCTCACGAGTCCTGTCTACGGTCCCGCGTCCGTCAGCCGAACGATCATCGATGCGGACTCGACCCGATTCGCATACAGCGGGCTCTCTCCCGACTCTGCCACCGGACTCAAGGACGACTACCCCGTGGGAAGCTACGGCCAGAGACCGGGGTCGCACGGGAACGGTGACTTCGGGTGGTTTCCCGGGTACTCACAGTGGGTTCTGAACGAAGGGCCAGGTTCGGTGGTGGTCGCGCTCTTCGTGACGACCGGCTTCACGGGGCCCAGTGGGGCGCCGAGCAACACGCTGGCGAACGACACGTTCTGGAAATCGGATGAGATCTTCCTTTCGATGGGCGACACGGCGACAGTGAAATGGCACTTCGACGACGTCCAGGGCTACAGCCTGTCGGACAACCCCTTTCCACACACAGCGGGTGGCCAATCGGCGCCGGACGGTACCGCCGGCGCGGCGGTGAACGTGTTCGATCGGCTCCAGGTCAGCGCCATCGGCTGGGAAGTGCGTTCCGGCGGCGACCGGGCGGATGCGAGCCTGATACTGACGCCGAGGGCGGCGACGGTTGATCAGCAGACGAACGTGATCTGTGTACCTGACCAGGAGTATCTGACCTCGGCAGTTCCCACGAAATCAGTCGACATCGAGTACCTCGGCGGCGGTAGCGGGCTCGTCTACGGCTATTCCGTAGTCTTCTCGTGGGACGGCGCCATCGCGAGCACAGCTCCCGGAAGCGTGACCGAGGGGACCCTGCTCTCCAGCGCCGGCAGCACGTCCTTCTCCTCGAGCGTGACGGGCACCAACGAGATCACCGTCGACTGCGAGCTCCTGGGTGAAGAACCCGGAGTGGCGGGCCCGGGGACCATGTTCAGCATCGAGTTCACGGGTCTGTCGTTCGGTACCAGCCCCATCGACGTCACGGTCGACCAGGTGCACGACAAGGACCTCAACACTCTGACGGGATTCGCTGAGGAAGACGGCGAGCTGGTCGTGGACGTCCAGGCGCCTGCGGTGACCGGGACGTACATCGAGAACGTCACACTTGCACACACCGACGACTACACGAAGCACGGCGACGCAGCACAGGTGACCGCGACCGTGACCGACGATGACCCGGCCTTCGGGGCCTCGAACGTCGTCGCCGACCTCAGCGGCCTCGGCGGCAGCGCTGCAGTGAGTCCGGACGACTACACGCGCGGTGTGGCTACCTGGAATCTCGCGAGCGTTGTATGCACTCCTGCGAACGGCACCGTCGCGGTGACGGTGACCGCGACCGATCCGATCGGCAACGTCACGTCCGAGGGAGACGACATCATCGCCGACAACACGGCACCCGGAACGGTCGAGGGTCTCGCTGCGACGCCCGCTCATCAGGAGGTGGGGCTGAGCTGGGACGACCCGACGGGGCTGGACGCGAACTACCGCGGCGTGGTGGTTCGGTACGCCGCGTGGGACGACTACCCGTACTACATCACGTCCGCGCCGGAGTATCCGGCCGACGAACTCGCGGGGGACGGCGAGGCGTTCAACGGTCTGGGCGCGGTGACGGGCGCGACGCACTCGATTGAGAACCGCGGCATCTACTACTACAGCGCGTTCGCGTGCGATCAGGCACTGAACTACGGCGGGGTGGACTCAGGTGGCCAGGACCGATCGACGAACTACTGGCTGGGTGATGTGTCGGACGAACTGGGGAGCTGGGGCTACGACGGCCTGGTGAACGATGCCGATATAGACAAGCTGGGGGGAAACTACGCTCTTGCGCCGCCGGTTGGGGTGCCCGGCTACGCGGAGTGCGACGTGGGACCGACCGATGACCACAGCCGCTTCGGCGTACCTGAGCCGGACGACATCATCGAGTTCGAGGATCTCGTGATCTTCGCGATGAACTACGAAGCCGTGAGCCCCAGGGTGGTTCCGTTCCTGCCGCTGCCTGAGACGAGGCAGCAACTGGCTCTGTCTGTGGAAGAGCGCTCGGTGTCAGGCTCGGGCGAGGTCGAGCTGTCGCTCGTCCTCTCCGGGAACGTCGGCGAGGTCAAGGCACTGTCAAGCACTCTCACGTACGACGTGGCGGAGCTCGTGTTCGTGTCGGCACGGATGAGCGCTGAGGTGAGCTCGTCGCCGGGGGAGGTGTTCTTCTGGCACGGCTGCGAGGACGGCAGTGTCCGGGTGGATCTCGCGGTGCTGGGAACGGACGTCACGGTCGGCGGATCCGGTGAGGTGGCAGTCCTGACGTTCGCGGCTCTGTCGGACGAGCACGGCGTGGAGATCGAGAGCGCGCATCTCCGTGGGGCGGAGAACCAGCCGCTGGACGCGGACCTCGAGGACTTCGAGTCGGTTCCCGAGCGTCCTCAGACGTTCCATCTCGCTCAGAACGTGCCGAATCCGTTCAACCCGGTGACGAAGATCGCCTACCACGTGCCTCACGAGTCCGAGGTGACCATCCGCGTGTACGACGCAACGGGTCGCATCGTGACGACGCTCGTGGACGCCGTGGTACAGCCGGGTCGTCACGAGGCCACCTGGAACGGCCAGAACGACCGGGGTGAAGCGGCGGGCAGTGGTGTCTACTTCTGCGCGATGGAGGCACCCGACTTCCGCGAGCGAAGGAAGCTCACGCTGCTGAAGTGACATGGAACAGTCGGTGTGCCAGGTTCCGTCCGGCTCGCTCGGGCCCAACGGGACGGTCCGCGAGAGGTCCCTTGACACGCAGGCGGCTGTGTCGCATGCTCCAGTATCACTCAGTGACCTGACCAGTCGGAACAACTCAGCCCCGCTGGAGAGCGCGATCCGCGGAGACGGCCTCGATCCCGAGAAACCCTCGTGAACGCCCTGCTCATCTATCCCAAGTGCCCGGAGACCTTCTGGAGCTTCAGCCACGCTCTCAGGCTGATCCACAGGAAGGCGGCTCAGCCTCCGCTCGGCCTCCTTACCGTGGCGGCCATGCTGCCGGCGGAGTGGAAGCTGCGACTCGTCGACCTCAATGTCACGGGGCTGAACGAGGAGGACCTCGGGTGGGCTGATTGTGCGCTGGTGAGCGGGATGATCGTACAGCGAGACTCGGCTCACCAGGTTATCGCGCGCTGCAAGCGAGCCGGACTCACGGTCATCGCTGGGGGGCCGCTCTTCGCGTCCGAGCACGAGCAGTTCGAGGACGTCGACCACTTCGTACTCAATGAGGCCGAGGTGACGCTCCCGCCGTTTCTGTCGGACCTGGAGCGCGGCGCCGCCAGGCGGATCTACCGAAGCGCGGAGTTCGCCGACCTCCATGAGACTCCCATTCCTCTGTGGGAACTCGTCGACCATCGTCAGTACGCCTCCATGGGGATTCAGTTCTCTCGTGGCTGCCCGCACAGGTGCGAATTCTGCAACGTGACACAGCTCTTTGGACACCGATGGCGAACCAAGACGGCGGCCCAGGTCATCGCGGAGCTGGACGTCCTCCACGGACTGGGCTGGCGTGGCATCGTCCCGTTCGTCGACGACAACCTGAGTGGGAGCAGGGCCAGTCTTCGAAACCAGCTCCTGCCGGCCCTCATCGAGTGGCGGAAAGGCAAGTCCGGCTTCAGCTTCAGCGCGCAGGTCACGATCGACCTTGCCGACGATGAGCCGCTGATGCAGATGATGGCCCGCGCAGGCTTCGACACGGTCTTCGTGGGAATCGAAACATTGGAGGAGATGAGCCTCGGCGAGTGCAACAAGCAGCCGAACCGGAATCGCGATCTTCTCGAGGATGTCAGGCGGATGCAGCGGGCGGGCCTCGAGGTCCAGGGAGGCTTCATCGTCGGGTTCGACAGCGACACGCCGGCGATCTTCGAACGACTTGCGGAGTTCATTCAGGCCAGTGGCATCGTCACGGCGATGGTCGGTCTCCTCCAGGCGCCGGTCGGCACGAGCCTCCATGAGCGCCTCAGGCGCGAGAACCGCATCGGCGATTGCGTGTCCGGCAACAACGCCGACGGCACGACGAACATCATCCCACACATGGGCCTCGCCTGTCTGCAGGGAGGCTACAGAAGACTACTGGAGGATCTCTACTCACCTCCGAAGTTCTACCGGCGCGTGAGGACCTTCCTGCGTGAGTACAAGCCGCGAAGGACGGGCTACGCACTGCAGTGCTCGGACATCGGGACGTTCTTCCGCTCCTTCTACTACCTGAGCATCGCCGGCAAGGAACGACTGCGCTTCCCGGGTCTGCTCCTCTGGACCCTCCTGACGAGACCGCGGGTGCTTCCTGCTGCGTTCGGGCTGGCCGTGTACGGCTACCACTTCCGGAAGTGCTACGAGTCTCTCGTCGATCCGGGGTCTTCGGTACCGGAGGCGGCGAGGGTTGAGGGACCCCGCTAGCGGTCTCTGGACCTCGATCCAGGGACGATGAAGATGGAGGTTGACCTGCAGCCCTGCTGAGGTTAAGATGTTGCTCAGCAGAAGCGACCAAGTCGGTATGGTGACATATCCGAAGGCTCTGAGGAGGGACCTGGCGCATAGGCCGGTCCCTTTTTGCGTTCCTGGGGGTGCCATGAGGCGCCCGAGATTGTGGAACGATGCTGGCGATCGGTGATGGCGCTTCCTGCAGGGGAGGACAGGCCCCGTGATGAAGGGCGTCGGAGGGTCGGATGAACCGACCCCCGACAACACGATCGCCAGAGCGAGGGTGGACCCCGCCGGGCGAGACCAAGAGAGGTAGAAGACAGTGAGTACGAACGGAACTGTGAAGTGGTTCAACGACAGCAAGGGTTTTGGCTTCATCGAGGTGGAGGACGGATCGAAGGACGTCTTCGTCCACCACTCCGCGATTCAGAGCGCAAGCGAGTACAAGTCGCTGAACGAAGGTGACCGCGTGCAGTTCGACGTCGTCCAGGGCGAGAAGGGCCCGGCGGCGGAGAACGTCATGAGGATCGAAGCCTAGCCAGCGGCTACACAGTCGCAAGCTGAGTAGAAGAGCGCAGGGCCAGCCGGGATCGACCGGTTGGCCCTGCAGCTTCGTGGCGTCCGGCGGAACCGTGCGCCTCCACGGTCGACTCCGTGCGCGTGTTCCTGCTGTTCCTGCCGGAGACGGTGTATCCATGGGCACGTGCGAGGCGGAAGTCGCGCAATGAGCTCTCAGGCGCGACCTAGGCAGTTGAATCGGGCCCGATTTGTGCATAACGGCAATCTGTGCTAGTTTGGAGCCATGAGTACTCATCAGTGCCGCCACGGCTTGGCCTGATGGACCGGCAGCGCTCAAGCACGGCCGTGAGGTCTGAACGGTCACACAGCGAACGGGACCACATGAAGCGAAGCACCCACAGGAGAGCCACCACACTGGTTTGCGTGTTGTCCTGTCTCCTCGCGACCACCGGGGTGATGCCCGGTCTCTTCGTCTGCGTCTCGGCAGACGGGCAGGTTCAGGTCAAGACGAGCTGCGACTGCCGCCCGGGCCCCTCATGGGAGTCAGCGTCTGGAGAAGCTTCTCATCATCCCGCAGACCTGAAGGGCTCGCCCTCAAAGGACTCCTGCGGTCCGTGCTCGGACATCCCCCTGTCGGCCAGTACAGATGTGCCCATCATTCACGCGCAGGACACGACGTTCCAGCCCAAGGAGCTCGTGCTCGCTGCGCTCTCGTCTTCTCTGCCTCCCACTCACGAGGCCGGGGACGGGAGCCTGCTTCCGCGACCACAACCTGCACGCGATTCCACCCGCGCCTCTCTCCGAACAGTCGTTCTGCTCTGCTAGCGTCCTCCAGAGATGCTGCTGGCTGACCTCTCTCACTGACGAACGTGGATCGGTCACCGTGGTGCGTTGCGCGCCCGGCTTCCACCGCGCACTGTGGCGGAGACAGCACACATCCCGAGGAACTCTCACGCGTCCGAAGTGCTTCGCACGATTCGATGGGAGGCTGGAGCCGTCGGGAACACCTCACAGCGGAGTCGAACGGAGATACCATGAGAAGCAAGAAGCCAATCCTGATTGCCGCCCTGGCCGTGATCGTCGCGGTCTCGGCTCTGATCGTGATGACGGGCTGCGATCCGTCGTCTGGAGAAGAGCAGATGGCCGCAGCGCCTCAGGGCGAGCTGTGCGCCGAACACCAGCTTCCGATCGCCGAGTGCTTCATCTGTGACCCTGCCCTCCGCGACCCGGAACGACTCTGGTGCGCAGAGCACGACCGCTACGAAGACCGCTGCTTCATCTGCCACCCCGAGATCAGGGAGGCAGATCGTTTGTGGTGCGCCGAGCACAACCTCTACGAGGACGAGTGCGTCTTCTGTCATCCGGAGCTGCGCGAGGCCAGCGCCGGTTGCGAGGAGGAAGCGTGTGGCGGTTGCCCGGGTGAGGAAGCGAGTACCTCGTCCTCCGCCGAGCTGTGGTGCGCCGAGCACGGAGTCTCGGAGGCGGACTGCGGGATCTGCCACCCGGACCTCGCCGCCGACCTGGAACCCGGAGAGGGTCTGAAGATACGGATGGAGTCGTCCGAATCCGCCGTCAAGGCCGGGGTCGGTACGTCGACACCGGTCCCGGGCGGGTCCCTCGCGGGAATCGAGGTCTTGAGTCGGGTGTCCTACGACCAGAACCGCCTGGCCCGGATCACGCCACTCGTGGCGGGAGTCGTACAGCGCGTGCCAGCGGACGCGGGAGACGCTGTCTCGAAGGGTCAGGCACTCGTCGAGATCACCTCTCCGGAGGTTGCCAGCGCGAAGAGCGACTACCTGAGCGCGCTGGCGAACGAAGCCTCGAAGCAGATCGCCTTCGAGCGCGAGGAGGGCCTCGCGGAGAAGGACCTCTCCTCCCGGCAGGCGTACGAGGATGCCCTGGCCGAGCGCGAGGCCGCAGCGAGCGCCACCAAGACGGCACGCGAGCGGCTCGTGTACTACGGATTGACGGATACACAGATCCGGAAGATCACGGAGACGCGCTCGACGTCCTCCAGTCTCGTGATCCTCGCGCCCTTCGCGGGGACCCTGATCGACAGGGACGCCGTCGTCGGCCAGGCCGTCGAGGTCGGCGACGTGCTGTTCACCCTGGTCGATCTCTCGTCGATGTGGCTGGAGCTCTCCGTCCCGGAAGACAGAGTGTCCTCGCTCGTCGTCGGTGATCCGGTCTCGGCGACCTTCGACGCGCTGCCCGGGGCGGTCGCCCATGGCAGCCTCACCTGGCTGGCCCCTGGCGTCGACGAACAGAGTCGGATGGTCAGCGCCCGCGCCGTCGTGCCCGAACCCGATCCCGCCCTGAGGGACGGGCTCTTCGGCACCGCGAGGATCCTCCCGCAGAGGAGCGCGGCAGGCCTCCGCGTCCCGGCGGACGCCCTCCATCGCTTCGACGATGCGCCGTTCGTCTTCGTCAGGCTCGACAATGACCTCTACGAGATCCGGAGAGTCGGTCTCGGGGGAACGAATGGAGGGAGTGTCGAGATCCTGGAGGGACTCAAACCTCATGAGGAGGTCGTCGTGGCCCACAGCTTCACCCTGCGGTCTGAGTTCCTGAAGTCCCGCCTCGGCGCGGGATGCGTGGACCACTGATCACCGGAGACGACCGCATGCTGAACAGGATCGTAGAGCTGTCGCTCACGAACCGGCTGATCGTAGTCCTGGTGCTCGCAGCCGGGCTTGGGCTAGGCGTCCGGGCCATGCTGCGGACCCCGGTCGACGCGTTCCCTGACACCACACCTGTCCAGGTCCAGATCAACACCGTCGCGCCGGCGCTCGGCCCTGCTGAGATCGAACAGCAGATCACGCTCCCGGTGGAGCTCTCCATCGCGGGTCTGCCCGGCCTCACGAACGTTCGCTCGATCTCGAAGTTCGGCTTCTCCCAGGTCGTGGCCACGTTCGACGACCGGACGCACGTGTACGACGCGCGTCAGTTCATTCTCGAACGGCTGGGGAGCGTCGATCTTCCCGACGGCATAGAACGACCGCAGCTGGGCCCGATGTCGACCGGTCTGGGTGAGGTCTTCCACTACATCGTCCGCTCCGAGAACCCCGACCGCACCCTCGACGAGCTCCGGACCCTCCACGACTGGGTCGTCAAACCCGAGCTCCGGAAGGTGGCGGGGGTGGCCGAGGTCAACTCGTGGGGTGGGTTCGAGCGCCAGTACCACGTGGTCGTCTCACCTCCGTCACTGGTCGAGCACGGGCTGACGCTCGGTAGCGTCTTCGAGGCGCTCGAAGAGAACAACCGGAACGTGGGCGGCGGCCAGGTCGTGTCCTCCGGGCTGTCGCTGCTGGTCCACGGGCTCGGCCGCGTCGCCACCATCGAGGAGATCGAGAACATCGTCATCGAGGCGCATGCCGGTACCCCCGTCCGGATCGGGGACGTCGCGGAGGTCGCGGTCGGGCACGAGATCAGGAGGGGCGCCGTGACGGCCGGCGGAGAAGGCGAGGCGGTGCTCGGACTCGGCTTCATGCTGATGGGGGAGAACAGCAAGGAGGTCACGGAGGAGTTGAGGGCGCAGCTGGAGTCCGTCCGCAGGTCCCTTCCGGACGACGTCGTGCTGGAGGTCGTCTACGAGCGCACCGAGCTCGTGCAGGCGGTCATCGGCACGGTCAGACACAACCTGATCGCGGGCGCGCTGCTCGTGATCGTCGTGCTGTTCCTCTTTCTCGGCAATCTTCGCGCCGGACTCATCGTTGCTGTCGCAATTCCTCTAACCCTGGTCTACGCATTCCTCGGCATGTACGAGCTCGCCATCGCGGCTAGTCTCCTGAGCCTCGGGGCCATGGACTTCGGCATCATCGTGGACGGCTCCGTGGTGATGACGGACAACAACATGCGGCGGCTGGCCGAGGAGCAGCGTCGTCTTGGAAGACCGCTCACGAAGACTGAGCGGCTCCAGACCATCATCGCGTCCAGCAAGGAGGTCGTGCGCCCCATCGTGTTCGGGATGGGCATCATCCTCATCGTGTTCTTCCCCGTGCTCACGCTGGAAGGTATCGAGGGGAAGATGTTCAGGCCGATGGCGTGGACCTTCATCTTCGCGATGGTCGCGGCCCTCGTGATCGCCGTCACGCTCTCGCCGATTCTGTCGTACTACTTCCTTCCTCGGAAAGTCAGGGAACGGGAAGGCCTGCTCGAACGGACGTTGAAGGCGTGGTACAGCTTCCTGCTTTCCAGGGTGCTTCGCAGAAAGGCAGTGCTGTTCGGCGTCGTCGTGATCCTGCTCGCGATGACGGCGGTTCTCGGAACCAGGCTCGGAGGCGAGTTCGTTCCGCGACTCAGCGAAGGCGCGATCGTCATCAACACGATACGCCTTGCGGGAGTCTCGAGATTCCCCAATGAGATCAAGCACATCTGGAGCCGGATAGGAACGGCCGAGGTCGCAACGGACCCAATGGGGATCGAACTGTCCGACTTCTTCATCGCGCTCAATCCCCGTGAGCAATGGGAGAGCGCCCGGACGCAGGCGGAGCTCGTCGCGCAGATGGAGGAAGTGGTCGGCGACCTTCCCGGCCTAAACATGATCTTCACCCAGCCCATCGAGATGCGTCTGAACGAGATGGTCACCGGCATCCGCTCGGACGTTGGAATCAAGGTCTACGGGGACAACTTCGAGACGCTTGTGGAGCTGAGCGATCGTATCCAGGGGATACTGCTGACGATCGACGGCGCTTCGGATGTCGCCGGAGAGCAGGTCACGGGGCAGCCGACGCTCGAGCTCGTCGTCGATCAGGATCAGATCGCGCGGCACGGGATCCCCGCGCGCGCGGTCCTCGATCTCATCGAGACGGTCGGCGGGCGCCCGGCGGGCGACATCCTCGAGGGGCAGAGGCGGTTCCCGCTGGTGGTCAGACTCCCGGAGGAGCAGCGCACCGACGTGGAGGCCCTGTCGAACACTCTGATCCCGACTGAGGCGGGACCGCTCCTGCCACTCCGCCGGCTGGCCGACGTGAGAGTGACCGAAGGGCCGTCCACCATCAGCCGCGAGTGGGGTCGCCGCCTCGTCAAAGTCCAGTGCAACGTCAGGGACAGGGACGTCGCGTCCTTCGTGGACGAGGCGCGGTCGCGGATCGAGAGCGAAGTGGCGCTCCCCGAAGGCTATGTCATCGAGTGGGGCGGGCAGTTTGAGCACCTCGAGCGCTCCAAGCTCCGGTTCATGGTGGTCGTTCCGCTCACGCTCGCGCTCATCTTCGTCCTCCTGTACTTCAGCCTGAGAAGCCTGAGCGACGTGCTCATCATCTACACCGGCATCCCGTTCGCGGCCGTGGGAGGGGTGGTCGCGCTCTACGCCCGTGGGATTCCCTTCAGCGTGAGCGCGGCGATCGGGTTCATCGCGCTGAGCGGCATCGCCGTCCTGGACGGGCAGGTGCTGGTCTCCACCATCCGCACGCTGCGAGGCCGGGGGCTTCCGCTCAGTGAGGCCGTGGTGGATGCCGCCAGGCAGCGGCTCCGGCCGGTGCTCGCGACGTCGATCACGGACGCGGTGGGGTTCATCCCGATGGCCATCTCTACCGGCGTCGGGGCCGAAGTTCAGAGGCCGCTCGCCACGGTCGTCATCGGCGGCATCACAACCTGCACGGTTCTCACGCTGTTCGTGCTTCCCGCGCTCTATCTCACCGCGGGCAAGTGGCTGGGGAACGTGTCCGGCGAAGACGGTTCGGGGGATTAGCGGCTCGCGGGAGGGGGCTGAGACAACAAGTAGGTCCGCCGTCGGAGGCGGCGGACCTCTGCACGTGCACCCGGGGCAGTGCTCCGCGCCGGAGGTGGCGTGGGCAGCTGACAGCGGACCTGCGGCTCCGTGGGTGCGCTTTATGCATGCACACGACGTGATTACCGAGTGACGGTTCAGATGTAACAGCAGCTCTCGGAGCCGTGCGGCGTGCGTGCCGGCGTCGCCACTGGCCACGGAGGGAGCAAGGAACATGAGGCGGATCCTGTACCTTCTCTTCCTCGTGGCAGTCGTGCTCCTTGTGGGCAACTACGAGGCGACCCTCGTTCCGTACTGGGGGGACAGACTCCCGGCGTCACTCGCGCTCATCGAGGACCATGACTACCGGGAGGCGCTCGCCGCGCTGCTGGAGCCCCCGGCGGAGTGGCCACCGGGGCCCCCGCAGCGAGACACGAAGCCGCGGCCACGCGACGAGGCCGTGGCCCACGGACGTGACGCGCGGTCGGTCAACATAGACTTGATCGCCGCGACGCTGGACGCCCGGCCCTTCTTCGACTACTCGCTGGACGAACTCACCGAGATACTCGGCCCTCCGACGTGGATCCGGGCACCCAGAGTCGTCGCCAGGGGCAACAAGAGGCGTCTGGACGGTGCCCACGTCAAGTACCACTGGTCAGGTCTCGACTTCCGGTTCCGACATCCCGAGCTCGACCCTGGGCAGTTCTGCTACGAGATGGGAATCCGCACCGCCGACGTATGGGATGCCGACGCGCTCCTGCGCTACAAGCCGTTCCCGGGTGTCATCGCGCAGGGACTGGGGGGAGAGTGGAGCGCCGAGCGCGTGTTCAGGGAGGTGCTGCTGCCCACGCCGGAGTCGGGTGACGCGGCCTTCGAGGGGTTCCCGGAAGAACACGTGATGATCCTGAGGCACCACTCGGCCGAGTTCACTTACGAGCGGGACACAAGCCTCCTGCAAGCCGTCCGCCTCGTTCACTCGAGTCCCGAGATGGGCCTACAGGAGTAGACTCTCGAACGCATCCCGGGGGCTCTGAGCAGGACCCCAGACCGTACCTGCCCCGGGCTCGCTACCGGGTCACCCCGCGGATCCTGGTCACGTAGACCCACATCCCCAGAACGAGCACCAGAGCGATCGCGATTCCGGTCCCGATGAGGAGCATCGTGATCTTCGCGAACGTGCGGTCGATGGTCCGGTCCATCTGGTCCTGCACCGCCAGGAGCATGCGAGCCTCCGTGGCGCCGAGGTGTTCGAACGATGCGTCGAGCATCCGCAGGGACATCTCCTCCATCTGCTCCAGAGCGGCGATCCGCTCCTCCCGCATCGCGTTCAGAACCGCCATCCGCTCCCCGGTCATCCACTCGAGCGTTGCGACGCGCTGTTCATCGACCGAACGCATCAGCGCCTCGCGTTCGGCGCCAACGGCGGAGACGACGGAGTCGCGCTCCGACGCGATGATGCCCTTGCTCCCCCTGTACGTCGCCTGGAGGATCCGGTCAACGCTCTCCGGATCCGTCATCTCAAGGACGGCAAGCTCCGCCTGCCATCTCACCTGCCGGGGGAGGAGCGTGGTCTGGATCGACAGCCTGTCGTTGAGCTCGACGATCTGATCCTGCACGTCCTCGGCGATCGAAACGAGGCCTGAGTCGTATCCCTTCGTCAGGTCGACCAGGTGGTCGGTCGGCGCGTGCGAGGTGTAGAGATGGTTCGAGAGCGGGTTCGCCTCGACCCACGCGGCCATGTTCGCACGGCCCTCGCTGCGCACCTCCTCATCGACCGGAATCCCCGCGCCGATCGCATCGATCTCGCGCACGAGCTGGCGGCACGCCTCGATCGCGATCTGCTGATGCTCTCCGAAGAGCTCCGCCCCGATTCCGATCTCGAAGTACTCGAGCATCAGAAGACACGCCGCCCACGTCGTGACGTACGCGCCCACGGGCTCTGAGAGCGAGGTGACTCGGAGTATCGCGGGGACCGAGTACACCTTCCAAATGGCCGCGTTCCTGAGGATCTCCGGGTCGTCCGTCCGGCTTGCGATCTCGTCGGCGGCCACCTCCACGACGCCCGCGAAGCGTACGGCGAACGCGCTCACCTGGATGCGGAGCTCCTGAGCGGAGAGATCCTCGATGCCGAGTTCCTGCATCCGTCGAGTCTGGCGTGGGCCGCTCGACCCACAGCCGACGATCGCGATCGTCAGAACCGTCCACGCGATCCAGCCGACGAGCCTGCGATTCCCGTGCAGCATTGCGTCCTCCTTGTTGGAGCGGATACACTCTCATTGTCCGCCCTCGGGCGATTCCCTTCAAGCGGGAATCCGCAGTCATTCTGCAGAGTGTTGCTCGCATCTTGACCGCGTGCTACAATGCCGGCGCTCACGAATCGTTCATGCGACTCAAACGAGGTGTCCGGAGTGGAGGCAGGCGGGTGTGGGCCGCCGTCGCGTTCGGCGCTGTCGCCGCAGCGGTTGACGACCCGAGCGAGATCACGTGGTCGGGTCTTCTTCCTGGCGTCGGTGTCGGCGTACGGTACATGGCCGTTCCGTCCGAACAGATCAACGTCGGTATCGATGTCGCCTTCGGCATCGAGGACTGGGGTATCTACTTCCGGATCGGAGAGGTGTTCGGAGACAAGTAGTGCCTGCCCGGACGTTGTCGGGTGCTCGTCATGCGACGTGATGCACCTCGTCTGAACGGGAGATGCGGTTGCAGCTCGACGACGAGAGAGACGAGTTCACGCTCCGCTCGCACAGGAGGTTCGGTCATGGAAGCCAAGAACGCAGCGCTGTGGTTGCTTGTTGTTGCCGTCGTCGCTGTGACAGCTGCTGGCTCAGCACGCGCACAGAGCTCTCCGGGACTGCCGCCACCCGACGAGACAGTGGCCGACGCGTTCGCTGAGCAGAAACACTATTCCCCGTACGCCGGACGCAGCTTCCCGACGCAGGTCTTCTGGGGAGACACGCATCTGCACACGGGGATGTCGATGGACGCGGGTGCCTTCGGCGCGCGGCTGCTTCCTGAGGACGCCCACCGGTTCGCGCTCGGCGAGGAGCTCACCTCCTCCACCGGACTCCGGGTGAAGCTCTCAAGGCCTCTCGACTTCCTGGTCGTCGCGGACCACTCCGACAACATGGGGTTCTTCCCGCGGCTCTACGCAGGAGAACCCGAGCTTCTGGCGGACCCCACCGGCAGGCGGTGGTACGACATGATGCAGGAAGGCGGGCAGCAAGGGGTACAGGTGGCCAGCGAGGTCATCGCGTCCTTCTCGCAGGGCACGTTCCCGGAGGCACTGGCCTCGCTGCCCGGATCCCCGGCCTACCGCTCGGCCTGGGAGGCGACCATCGAGGCGGCCGAGAAGTACAACGATCCCGGCCACTACACGGCGTTCATCGGATACGAGTGGACGTCGAACGAGGGCGGCAACAACCGGCACCGCGTACTCATCTACCGCGGCGACGGATCGAAGGCCAGCCTCGTGGAACCCTACACGACTCTGAGACCGCTGGGCAGCCCGAACGAGCGCGATCTGTGGGAGTGGATGAGCGCGTACGAGGACAGGACCGGCGACCGGCTCCTTGCGATCGCCCACAACGGCAACCTCAGTAATGCCGTCATGTTCCCGATCAGCGACACCTTCAGCGGGCGGCCGCTCGACGACGCGTACGTCGAGAACCGGGCGAAGTGGGAACCGCTCTACGAAGTCACCCAGATCAAGGGTGACGGCGAGGCCCATCCGTTCCTGTCCCCGAACGACGAGTTCGCTGACTACGAAACGTGGGACAAGGGCAACCTCGATCTCAGCGTGCCCAAGACGGACGATATGCTGCAGTACGAGTACGCGCGGAGCGCCCTGCAGATCGGCCTGCAGCTGGAACGCCGACTGGGCGTGAACCCGTACAAGTTCGGCATGATCGGTTCCACCGACAGCCACACCGGGCTCGCCACAGCAGCGGAGGAGAACTTCTACGGGAAGCACTCCGGTGCGGAGCCGGGCCCGAAGCGCTGGGAGCATCCAGTGGCCAGGCTCGGCGACAAGTTCATCGACGGCTGGGAGATGACCGGCTCGGGGCTCGCGGCAGTGTGGGCCAAGGAGAACACCCGCGAGGCGCTCTTCGACGCGATGATCCGCAAAGAGACCTACGCGACGACCGGACCACGCATGCTCGTGCGTTTCTTCGGCGGGTGGGAGTTCAAGGAAGAGGACGCGATGAGGAGGCTGCCCGGCGCCATCGGCTACATGAAAGGCGTACCCATGGGTGGCGACCTTCCTCCGGCGCCGGATGGCGCGACCGCACCGACGTTCCTGGTCGCGGCGATGAAGGACCCGCTCTCCGGCAACCTCGACCGGATCCAGATCGTGAAGGGCTGGATCGACGAAGACGGCGACCGCTCCGAGATCGTATACGACGCGGTGTGGTCGGATGCCGACGGGCGCGCGCCTGGAAGTGACGGCGAATTGCCGCCGGTCGGGAACACGGTCGACGTCGGGGAGGCGACCTGGACCAACACCATCGGCGCCGCGGAGCTCATCACCGTCTGGACGGACCCGGACTTCGACCCTGCGGTGCCGGCCTTCTACTACGCGCGGGTGATCGAGATCCCGACGCCGCGGTGGACGGCCTACGACTCGAAGCGCTTCGGAGTCACGATGAGCCCCGAGGTCCCGATGATCACGGAGGAGCGGGCGTACACGTCACCGATCTGGTATGCGCCGTAGCGACTCTCAGGTGACGGTGCGGCGAAGAACGGACGGGGCCGTCGCCTGTTCCGAACTGACACCCGGGACTGACCCAAGAGGTACCGATGACAGAGCGCACCGTTCGACATCACGCAGTGAAACCGTGTGCAGGAGCGAGGACCGCGGCGGCGCTTCTCGCGTCGGTACTTCTCCTGCTGATTCCCGGTGCCGATGCCGCGGCCCAGGACCCGCTTGAGCTCGACCCGGAACCTGTCAGGCCCGGGTGGGAGGAGTGGGGGCTCGCCATCACCCCATACGCGTGGTTCGCGGCGCAGAGCACCGACGTCGGCGGGACAGAGATACGTTCGTCGTTCAACGATCTGGCCTCGATCACGAACTTCGGATTCCAGTCACGGCTCTACGCGCGATGGCAATGGCTCAGCTTCACCGCGGACTGGACCTACGCCGACCTGGAGACCAACCAACGGAGCGGGCTCACGTCTGCCGACCTTCGCATCAAGCAGCAGATCCTGGACATGAAGCTCGGCGGCAAGGTCTACGACACCCGCACGACGGCACAGGACGGCGGCATGGCGCTCTGGGTCGGCGCCGGGGCGCGGTACTGGGACAACGACGTGAACTACACGATCACGATCGACCCGATCCTGCCGGGCAACGATCCGACGGTGATCGACGGCAGGACCGCGCAAACGTGGTGGGACCCGGTCATCGGCCTCAACATGCACTTCCCGGTCACGCCCTCGGTGGGGTTCAACGTCCGCGCCACCGGCGGAGGCTTCGGGATCGGCGACGCGTCCGACTACATGTGGGACGCTGAGTTCGCGGCGCTCTTCCGCCTGTCCAAGCGTCTGATGCTGAGCGCCGGGTACAGGCAGTTCAAGTACAAGCGAACCGACGGGAGCGGCGAAGACGAGGTCACGCAGACGACGAGCGTGGTCGGGCCCGCGATCGGGCTGAGCATCGGGATCTTCTAGATCGAGGGCCCGGCGAGACTGCGGGACAGCCCACATGGAAGCAGCAGGAGGCCGCGCGGTGCGCGGCCTCCGTTCGAGGAGGGACCGAGGGTGCCGGGCATCTTCGTCGACGCCGATGCGTGTCCAGTCAAGGAAGAGGTCTACCGCGTTGCCAGACGCTACGGCGTCAGGGTGACCCTGGTCGCCGACGCGTGGATGCGGACGCCGGACGACGGCGGGATCGAGCTCGTGGTCGTGAAAGGCGACTTCGACGCGGCCGACGACTGGATCGCTGAGCACGTCGGCGCGGGGGACGTCGTGATCACCGCGGACATCCCTCTCGCCGCCAGGTGCTTGGAACAGGGCGCCCGGGTGCTCGGGATCAAAGGGCGTGAGTTCACGGAGGATTCGATCGGGGAAGCGCTTGCGAGCCGCGAGCTCATGTCCGAGTTGCGGGACCTCGGGGTCGCGACCGGCGGGCCCGCTCCGTTCGACAAACGGGACCGGTCGACGTTCCTTCAGCGTCTCGATGAGATCCTTCAGAGTGTCGCGCGCGAGGAGGACGCGGACGACTGCGCGACTAGGTGAGGAGCACCTCTCGAAGCGCGCGAATGTGATCCGGCGTGGTTCCGCAGCAGCCGCCGATGACCTGCACTCCGAGTTCGAGTAGCTCTTTCGCACGCTCGGCCATGAACTCGGGTGTCTCGTCGTAGATCGCGTGGCCGTCGACGATCTGGGGCAACCCGGCGTTCGGCTGGATCAGAAGCGGTGCGTCGGTGCAGGCCCGGAACTCCCTGGCGATCTCGACCATCGTCTCGCTCCCGTTCCCGCAGTTCGATCCCACGACATCCGCCCCGGCTTCCACGAGCCCCGCCGCCGTGCTCGGCACGTCGTTCCCCATGATCGTGTGGAACCCGCGGGGGGTGGCGTCGAATGTCATCGTCGCCATGACCGGGATTCCTGCCGACACGCTTCGCGCCGCCTCAATCGCGAGTCTCGCTTCACCGACGTCCATCATGGTCTCGATCGTGAGGAGGTCGACGCCGGCCGCGACGAGCGCTTCCATCTGCCGACGGAAGCCGGCGCGGACCTCGTCCGGGACCGCGTCGCCGAGGGGCTCGAGTATGTGCCCGGAGGGCCCGCAGGAACCGGACACGTATGCCCGCCCCGCGACGGCCTCGCGCACCGCCTCCACGGCGATCCGGTTGATCTCCTCGGTCTGTCCGTCCAGGCCGTAGGTCGCGAGCCTCATCGGCGAGCCGCCGAACGTGTTGGTCTGGACGAGCTCTGCGCCCGCGTCGAGGTAGCCCTGGGCTACCTCTCGCAGGAGATCGGGCCGCGTGAGGTTGAGGGACTCGGGACTGTCCCCTGAGCGCAGGCCGCGCGCCATCAGGAAGCTGCCCGTGGCGCCGTCCGCGATGACGACCGGTCCGTTCCTCACTCTCTCCAGAAAGGGCCGCATGGTCACCCCACGAGCTCCTTCACACACTCGACGGCGTGGGCCGCGTCGAATCCGTAGCTGTCCGCTCCGATCTCCCGGGCGAACTCCTCAGTCACCGGCGCACCGCCCACCACCGTCCTGACGGAGGAGTCCAGTCCCCGCTCCTTCAGGAGCGCGATCACCTTCTTCATGCCGGGCATCGTCGTGGTCAGGAGCGCCGACATGCCGATGACGCTCGCTCCGGTCTCGTGCGCCGTGTCGACGAACGTCTCGGGAGAGACGTCCTTGCCCAGGTCTATGACCTCGAACCCCGCGCCACTCAGCATGATGCCGACCAGGTTCTTCCCGATGTCGTGGAGGTCGCCCTGAACCGTCCCGATCACGACGGTTCCACGCGACAGCGCGACGGCCTTCCCGAGGTGAGGTTCGAGCAGCTCGAGGCCCGCGTTCATCGCCCTCGCGGCCAGGAGCACTTCGGGAAGAAAGACCTCGTGGTTCCGGAAGCGATCTCCCACGACCTGCATCCCCGCGAGCAGCCCCCGCTCTAGAATCACTCCGGCCTCGAGCTCCTGCTCCAACGCCGACTGGGTGAGGGCCCGAACCGCCTCGTGCGCTCCGCATTCGAGTTCGGAAGCGATCTGTGACAGGATCTCCATTCACGGCTCCTTCCGCAGGTTCTGCCGGATCTTCCGCATTCGGGACCTGCAGCTCTTCGTCCGGCAGTCCGGGCAAAACGGGTAGTCGTCGGCGATCTCGTGGATGGCAGCCGGTCCCGTGACCATCACTCCGGAGATCGACTTGAGCGGCTGCATGAGACAGCTGTCCGTCAATAGGATCCCGATCTCATCGGGACGGAGCGCCGCGAAGAGCGCCCGCTGCCCCGTGATGTTCCAACCGCAGTAGCCGGGGCTGTAGCGAAGCGCCCAGGTGTCGGGACCCGCTGCGTGCCGCGACCGCGCCTCTTCCTGTGCGAGCCCGTCGAGATGAACTCCGGCGAGCTCCGTACCCTCCGAGGCGGCTGAGTCCAGCGCGGCTCCGAGCGCCGGCCGTCCCGCGTCGAAGAGCTCCGCGATGCGGTCGCTGAGTTCGGCGCCGACAGTGGCTGCGAACAGCGCCAGTCGCTCAGCCCGCGGGAAGATCGCGAGAAGGGGAGAGGACGGCTCGTTGTCGCCGGCCCCTTCGTAGACCTCCGCGAACTCGCGCGCGCCGATGTCGGCTGTGACCGCCCGCGGTTCCGCCTTCGCTCGGAACTCCTCGAGCGCTTCCTCGAGCAGGCGTTCGACGCGCGGCCCCGGCGAGCGATCGGTCGTCCCGCCCATGGCGCGCAGGACCGCCGCGCCGCTGGGCACGACCGCAGCAACCGGGATCTCGAACGTCCGTCTCATCGCGCTGGGACCTCCTGGGACTCCCGATCGGGCAGCCGGTCGAGCCCGTGACGCCGGGCCTCCTCGGTCATGAGCTCCACGAGGTCCCTCTTCACGTCGTCAGACACGCGCGACGGCTCGTACTCCTCGAGGTGGCGGAGGACCTCGCGGTGCGCTCGCTCTCCGAGCGTGGTCTTACCTTCGGCCTGCCAGCGGGAGAGGTTCGCGCGCTCGATCACGGGTCCCGGGAAATAGTGCTCGCTCCTGAGATGCTTCCGGGTGTGGTCGGCGATGAGGACGTGTCCGTCCCTGAGCATCTCCTCGAAGAGGGGCTGCGCCGGGAAGTCGTCTCTGGGCTCGATCCCGCGGATCATGCGCTGGGTCATCCCGCAGATCTCGTTGTCGACGACGAGCTTCTCCGGACTCACGCAGCTCTCGAAGTCGAGCATGCCGGGCCCCGAGATGCTGTTGATGCCGGTCAGCGCTGCGAGCGTCGCGCCCATCGACGTCTCGAGGCCTGCCTGTGCGTCGAGCGCTTTGGCGTCGCTCAGGCCAATGTACGCCTGGGTGGGAATGCCGAGGTGCTTCCCGATCTCGCTGTACGCGCAATCGATCATCTGGGTCTCGACCGCTCCCATGGGCGTCGTCTCGTAGCGGATGTCGAAGGCAGCGGGGGAGCCGCCGTAGAGAACGGGGCAGCCGGGGTTCGCGAGCTGGCTCAACACGACGCCGCTCAGAGTTTCCGCTGTGTGCTGCACGAGGCTGCCGACGATGGTCACCGGTCCCATGAAGCCCGAGAGCGGCATCGAGACGAACTCGATCGGAACCGAATCGGCGGCACAGTCGAGGAGGTTCTGCGCCGTCACGTCGCTCCACTTCAGGGGCGCGGTCGGGCAGGCGGAGAAGATCGTGAGGGGCTTTTCCCGGAGCGCCGCGGCCGAACCGCGTACCGCGAGCTGGAGGTCTCGCATCAGCGCGTACGACTCGATCGTGAACGCCCCGGTCACGACCGGCTTCTCGCAGTAGAGGAGGCAGAGGAAGAGCCGGTAGCTGTCCTGAATCGCCTCGGGCACGTCGCTGCAGATGAAGGCAGTGCTCTGTGCCTCGATGTGCTCCATGCGGCTCGTGAGTTTCGTGAAGCGCACCAGGTCGCCGGTCACCGGAGTCCGCATCTCGCTCGTGCCTGCGTCGAGCACGGTGATGCCAGAGGACCCGGGGGTGAAGTGAACGCGATCTCCGGAGAGATCGTGGGTCTGTTCGCCCAGGCAGTCGTAGAGCGCGAACCCACTCGGCGCCTTCGAGATCGCCTCCGTCACGAGGGAGCCGGGGAGGGTGACCCTCCCGCTCTCACGATCGACCGTGGCGCCGTGGTCAGCGAGGAGCGCCACTGCGTTGTCGTTCTGGACCTTGACTCCGAGCGTAGCGAGGAGATCGAGCGCCTCGTCGACGATCCGCTCGAGGAGGTCCGTGCTAAGAAGCTGCAATCTAGGACGCATGGGTTCTCTCTCCGGGAGATCCTGCCCCGACGCTGCGCGACGGGGGAGGGCGGTCGTTGCTAGAGCCGCTTCGATTGTGCTACAGATTGGCTCCTGACGCCAGTCCTCGAACGGGGGAGCAGACAGCCTTCGCGGACGGGATGCAGCGAACCGTTCCTGCCCGGGGCCGCTCTAAACAACGGTCAGCATTCGCCCGGGCCGCGCCGGCATGCGGCGCCGACAGCCCGATAGCACGGAGGAGAGCACATGCAGGAGAATACCCTCTCGATCGCCGCCACCACCAACATCGCGGAGCTCCTCGACCACCACCCCGAGCTCCTGGACGTGCTCGTGGAGCTCGCACCGGCCCTGAAGAACCTCAAGAACCCCGTGATGCGAAAGGCGATGGCCAAGTTCGCCACGCTTCAGACGGCAGCGGACAAGGCAGGACTGCCGGTTGAGGAGCTGGTCGAGAAGCTCCGCTCGGCGGTGGTGGAGTAGACTCCGGCCGGTGACCCCAGTCACGAAGCGGCCGCCTCGTTCGAGGCGGCCGCGCTCGGCGACCGCGAGCGTTGCGGCCCCCTCCGGAGCGTGGTATAATGAATGCGCTCATCAAGAACATCCGCCCCTGCGCGAGAGCAGTCCGCAAACGGGCTCTCTGCCCGCTCGGACTCCCATCGCGCCCTCCACCGACAGGGAGCGGCCCGCATGGACCTCAGTTCGAGACGCATCGCGGCGCTGGCCACGGCCACCCTCGTCGCTACGGCCCCGGCCTGTCTCGCCACCGTCATCGACGTACCTGACGACCAGCCAACCATCCAGCTCGGCATCGTGAACGCGGCCGACGGCGACACCGTCCTCGTCGCTCCCGACACCTACCACGAGGAGATCGACTTCCTCGGGAAGCCGGTCACGGTCGGGAGCTGGTACCTCACAACCGGAGATCCGGCCTACGTGGCGAGCACGGTCATCGACGGCCAGGGAGGCATGCTCGGTCCCCTGGTGACGTTCGAGAGCGGGGAGGACTCGCTCTCCGCGCTCGTCGGCGTGACGGTGCAGGGAGGATGGTCGCTGAGTGGAGGAGGCTTCCGCTGCGTCGGAGCCTCACCCCGGATCGCCGGCTGCACGATTCGCCTCAACGAAGCCTACCAGCAGGGGGCGGGGTTCTACCTGAACGGGGGGAGCCCCATCGTCGAGGGCAACCGCTTCGAGGCAAATGAGGTGACGCAGGACTCGGGCGGCGGGATCGCGATCTGGAACGGTGCTCCTCGCGTCGCCGGCAACGTCTTCGTCGACAACGTCGCGAACTCGACCGGTGGCGCGATCTTCTGCGAGAACGCGTCGCCTCTGATTATGGACAACCTCATCGACGGGAACTCCGGTTCGAACATCTACGCCGGCGGCATCATGAGCCGGAACTGCACCCCCGTGATCGTGGGGAACGTGATCTCGAACAACGACACGAACGGGTACGGCGGGGGAATCTTCTTCTGACTGCCGGGCTCGAGCCGCGGGTGCGGCTCTCCGGACCGAACGTCGACGGCGGACTTCGACCCGGACCGACTTCCGCGTACGGGGCGCAGCCCCGCAATCGACGGGAACGTCATCTTCGGGAACACGGCGTTCAGCGGAGGTGGAGGAGTCAGGCTCTGCTTCTTCGCCGGGATCATCGAGGAGCCGACCTTCCAGTGGAACACCATCTTCGACAACGAGACGTACGAGGAAGGCGGCGGCGTGTTGGTGTACGAGGCGGATCCGGTCATAGCGAGCTGTACCATCGACGGCAACAGCGCCGGCACGCTCGGAGGAGGAGTCTGCGCGGGACGCAGAGCAGTGGCCCCCATCCAGACGACGACCATCACCAATACGATCGTGGCGAACTCGGAGTCAGGGGGAGGAGTGGCCTCAGAGCTCGCGCCTGTCGAGACATCGCTGTGCGATGTCTGGAACAACACGGGCGGCAACTACGTGAACTGCGCGCCGGCACCGAACGACATGTCCCTCGATCCACTCTACTGCGACGTCACGAACGACGACTTCACGCTCCGCGACGACTCGCCGTGCCTGCCGGAGAACAACGCCTGGAGCGCGCTCATAGGCGCGCACGGCGCGGGAGGCTGCGGGACGTCGGTCGGCGACGAGTCCGCCGGGCGAGCGTTCCGCCTCCACCGACCGTTCCCGAGCCCGTC
Source organism: bacterium (assembly GCA_025774935.1). Lineage (GTDB taxonomy): Bacteria > Joyebacterota > Joyebacteria > Joyebacterales > Joyebacteraceae > JALGVN01. The sequence continues at coordinate 437,023 of JALGZK010000001.1, forward strand.
GAGCGGACCCGTCGTGCTCGGGTACTCGCTGAGCGTCCCCGTCGCGTCCGTCGGTCTCGCCGTCCTCAGCATCGACGGCCGAGTGGTGAGGAGATTCGAGCGCCTGTCCGGGACTCCGGGCGACCACGGGGTCCCGTGGGACTGCACGAACGAACGGGGGCAGCCTGTCGCCTCCGGCGTGTACGTCGTGCGCGGGATTGCCGACGGGCGCCCCGAGTACAGCGGGCTCGTCATCCTCAGGCGCCGCTAGAACGACCCAGGGACGCCCGGCAGGGGCCCTCTGGACAACGCTGAGCGCTCCGTCATTGACCATCGTTCAAATCTGTGATATCCTAGTATAGTCTACATACGAATCGCACACGGTGCCCCACGGAGGTTGCAGCGTGAAGAGACTCCTGTACCTGATGGCGGTGCTCCTGCTCCTACTCGCCGCCACGGCGGCGGCCCAGACGAGGGTCGACACGGACGGGGACGGGCTCGAGGACGACATCGAGATCAGCCTCGGGACCGACCCGAACGACGACGACACCGACGACGACGGGTTGATGGACGGGACGGAGGACGAGAACCACAACGGTGTCGTCAACCCTCAAGAGACGAGCCCGCTGCTGTTCGATTCGGACACGGACGGTCTCTCCGACGGCCTCGAACTCGGTCTGACCGCGCCCGAGGGGAACGACACCGACCTCGGGCTCTTCGTCGCGGACACCGACCCGCTGAGCACGACCGATCCGCTCGATGCGGACTCCGACGACGACGGTCTCACCGACGGCGAGGAGGACGCGAACGGGAACGGAGCGGCCGACCCCGGCGAGGGCGACCCCAACGACGGCGACACCGACGACGATGGGCTCACAGACTACGAGGAGCTCATCACCTACGGCACCGACCCGAGCGACAGCGACACGGACGACGACGGACTCTCCGACTACGACGAGATCATCGTCCACGGCACCAATCCGCTCGACGACGACAGCGACGACGACGGGCTTCTGGATGGCGAAGAGGTCCTGACGCATCTGACAGATCCGTGGGACGCGGACTCCGACGACGATGGGCTCGAGGACGGGGTCGAGGTGCTGACGGCGCTCACCGACCCGCTCGACGACGACTCTGACGACGACGGTCTGCTGGACGGCACCGAGGACGCGAACGGCGACGGGATCGTCGACCCGGGCGAGACCGAGCCGCTACTCTTCGACAGCGACACCGACCTCCTCTCGGACGGCCTCGAGTCGGGGCTGGTCGCGCCCCAGGGAACGGACACGAATCTGGGCGTCTTCGTCGCGGACACCGACCCGCTGACGACGACCGACCCCGTCGATGCGGACAGCGACGACGACGGACTCACGGACGGGGAGGAAGACGCCGACCTGGACGGTGCGGTCGACGCGACCGAGACCGACCCGAACCTCGCCGACACCGACTCCGACGGACTGAGCGACGGCGACGAGGTCCTGACGTACCTGACCGATCCTCTCGACGCTGACTCGGACGACGACGGTCTCACGGACGGTGACGAGGTAAACGTCTATGGCACTGAGCCGCTCGATGACGACTCGGACGACGACCTCCTCCTCGACGGCGAAGAGGTCTTGACGCACCTGACCGACCCGCTCGACGCGGACTCCGACGACGATGGGCTCTCGGACGGCGTCGAGGTGCTGACCGCATTGACGAATCCGCTCGACGATGACACCGACGACGACGGGCTCATGGATGGCACGGAGGACGCCAACGGCAACGGCGTCGTCGATCCCGGCGAGACGGACCCGCTTCTCTTCGACACCGACTCCGATCTCCTGTCGGACGGTCTCGAGTCCGGTCTGGAAGTGCCCGAGGGGACCGGCACCGATCTCGGCGTCTTCGTCGCGGACACGGACCCCTTGACCACGACCGACCCGCTCGACGACGATTCGGACGACGACACGCTCACCGACGGCGCGGAGGACGCGGACCAGGACGGCGCCGTCGATCCGACGGAGACGGACCCCAACCTCGCCGACACGGACGGCGACGGGCTTTCGGACGGGGACGAGCTCCTGATCCACGGCACCGATCCGCTCGACCCCGACACCGACGAGGACGGGCTGTCCGACGGCGACGAAGTGCTCGTCCATCTGACCGACCCGCTCGACCCCGACTCCGACGATGACGGACTCAACGACGGCGACGAGATCCTGACGCACCTGACGGATCCGTGGGACGCGGACTCCGACGACGACGGGCTCGAGGACGGCGTCGAGGTGCTGACTGCGCTGACCGACCCGCTCGACGACGACACCGACGACGACGGACTCCTCGACGGGATCGAGGATGTGAACGGAGACGGGATCGTCGACCCGGGCGAGACCGAGCCGCTCCTCTTCGACAGCGACACCGACCTCCTCTCCGACGGTCTCGAGTCCGGCCTCGAGGCGCCGCAGGGCTCCGGGACGGACCTCGGCGTCTTCGTCGCGGACACGGACCCCCTGACCACGACCGACCCGACCGACGCCGACTCGGATGACGACGGGCTCTCGGACGGAGCAGAGGACGCCGACCTCGACGGCGCCATCGACGAGGGAGAGACGGATCCGAACGACGCCGATTCCGACGACGACGGGCTCTCGGACGGCGTCGAGGTCCTGACGGCGCTGACCGATCCGCTCGATGACGACACCGACGACGACGGGCTCATGGACGGGACCGAGGACGCCAACGGCGACGGCGTCGTCGATCCTGGGGAGACGGACCCGCTCCTCTTCGACACCGACACCGACCTCCTGTCGGACGGTCTCGAGTCGGGCCTCGAGGCGCCAGAGGGCACCGGCACCGACCTCGGCGTCTTCGTCGCGGACACGGACCCGCTGACCACGACAGACCCGACCGATGCCGACTCGGATGACGACGGCCTCGCGGACGGAGCAGAGGACGCCGACCTCGACGGCGCCATCGACGAGGGAGAGACGGATCCGAACGACGCCGATTCCGACGACGACGGGCTCTCGGACGGCATCGAAGTGCTGACGGCGCTGACGGACCCGCTCGACGACGACACCGACGACGACGGGCTCATGGACGGGACCGAGGACGCCAACGGCGACGGTATCGTCGACCCGGGCGAGACGAACCCGCTCCTCTTCGACACCGACTGGGACCTCCTCTCAGACGGCCTCGAGTCGGGACTCGAAGCCCCGGAGGGGACCGGCACCGACCTCGGCATCTTCGTCGCGGACACGGACCCGCTGACCACGACCGACCCGACCGACGCCGACTCGGACGACGACGTCCTGACGGACGGAGCCGAGGACGCGGACCTCGACGGAGCGGTCGACGCGACCGAGACCGACCCGAACGTGGCCGACACGGACGGTGACGGGCTCTCGGACGGTGACGAGGTCCTCGTCCACCTGACCGACCCGCTGGACACGGACTCCGACGACGACGGACTCACGGACGGGGACGAGGTCAACATCTACGGGACCGATCCGCTCGACGACGACTCAGACGACGACACGCTCACCGACGGCGACGAGATCAACATCCACGGGACCGACCCGCTCCTCGCCGACACCGACGGGGACGGGCTGGAGGACGGCACCGAGATCTCCGTCACGAGCACCGACCCGCTCGACGACGATTCCGACGACGACGGGCTCATGGACGGCACCGAGGACGCGAACGCAGACGGCGTCCTCGATCCCGGCGAGACCGACCCGCTCGACGTCGACACGGACGACGACCTCCTCCTCGACGGGCTGGAGGCAGGCCTCACAGAACCCGAAGGGGACGACACGGATCTCGGGGTCTTCGTCGCCGACGCGGATCCCCTGAGCACCACCGATCCGGCCGACGACGACACGGACGACGACGGCCTCCTGGACGGTACCGAGGACGCCGACGCGAACGGCGCGGTCGACGCAGGCGAGACAACGCCGGCGGCCGCCGACTCGGACGGCGATGGCGTCCAGGACGGGACGGAGGGCGGCCTGACCGCGGCTGAGGGCAACGACACCGACCCAGGCGTCTTCATCCCCGACGCGGACCCCGGGACGACGGCCGACCCGCTCGATGACGATTCCGACGACGACGGCCTCCTGGACGGTACCGAGGACACCGACGCGAACGGCGCGGTCGGCTTCGGCGAGAGCGACCCGCTCGACGACGACACCGACGACGACGGCCTCCTTGACGGAACGGAGGACGCCGACGGCAACGGGGCCATCGGGGAGGGCGAGACTGACCCGCTCGCGTTCGACACCGATCTCGACGGGCTGTCGGACGGCCTCGAGTCGGGCCTCGTGGCGCCGGAGGGTGTGGGGACCGACCTCGGCGTGTTCGTCTCCGACACCGATCCCGCGACCACGACCGACCCGGCCGATGATGACACCGACGACGACGGGCTCCTCGACGGGACGGAGGACGTCGACCTGGACGGTGCGGTCGATCCCGACGAGACCGATCCGAACGTCGCGGACACCGACGGGGACGGCCTCTCAGACGGCGACGAGGTGCTCGTCCATCTGACGGACCCGCTCGACCCCGACTCCGACGACGACGGGCTCACGGACGGTGACGAGGTCAACCTCTACGGGTCCGACCCGCTCGACACCGACACCGACGACGACGGCCTCCCGGACTACGACGAGGTCATGGTCTACGGTACGAACCCGGCTAGCTCCGACACCGACGGCGACGGGCTCTCCGACCCCGACGAGATCTTCGTCTATGGGACCGATCCGGTTCTCGCCGACACCGACGGCGACGGGCTCTCCGACGGTGAGGAGATTTTCGTGACGCTGACCGACCCGTTAGACGACGACGTCGACGACGACGGGCTCATGGACGGCTCCGAAGACGTCAACGCGAACGGCGTCGTTGACGAGGGCGAGTCGGACCCCAACAACATCGAGAGCGACGGGGACGGCATCCTCGACGGCGTCGAGGCGGGGCTCGCGGAGCCCGAGGGAGACGACACCGACCTCGGGGTCTTCGTGGCCGACGCCGATCCGTCGACATCGACCGACCCCGCCGACACCGACTCCGACGACGACGGCTACCTGGACAACACCGAGGACCCCGACCTCAACGGCGCCGCGGAGCCCGGCCAGCTCGACGCCTCCACCGCCGACACCGACGGTGACAACATGCAGGACGGTACGGAGAACGGGCTGACGGAGCCCGAGGGACCCGACACAGACCTTGGCGTCTTCATCCCCGACGCGGACACGGGGACGACGACGGATCCGTTCGATCCCGACACCGACGACGACGGCCTCATGGACGGCGTCGAGGACGCCGACACGAACGGCGCGTACGAGGCGGGGGAGACCGATCCGCTCGACGACGACACCGACGACGACGGACTCATGGACGGGACTGAGGACGCGGACGGGGACGGGGTCGTGGACGAAGGCGAGCCCGATCCGCGCGTCATCGACAGCGACGAGGACCTTCTCCTCGACGGACTCGAGGCGGGTCTCGCCGAGCCTGAGGGCATTGGCACCGACCTCGGGGTGTTCATCGCCGACGCCGACACCACGTCGACGACCGACCCGGCCGACGACGACACCGACGACGACGGCTATCTCGACAGCACGGAGGACGCCGACATCGACGGCGCCGTCGACGAGGGCGAGCTCGATCCGGCGAACGCCGACACCGACGGCGACGGGCTACAGGACGGCACCGAGAACGGGCTCACCGAACCGGAGGGGAACGACACCGATCCGGTGGCGTTCCTGCCCGACCTGCACCCCGCGTCGACGACCGACCCGTTCGATGACGACACCGACGACGACGGACTCATGGACGGGAGCGAGGACGGCGACCACGACGGGCTCGTCGACCCGCACGAGGCGGACCCGAACAACATCGAGACGGACGGTGACCTCCTCCTCGACGGACTGGAGGCGGGACTCGCCGAGCCCGAAGGCGACGACACCGATCTCGGTGTGTTCATCGCGGACGCCGATCCCCTGACGTCGACCGACCCGGCCGACGCCGACACGGACGACGACGGGCTCGATGACGGCACGGAGGACGCCAACCTCGACGGCGCTGTCGACCCGGACGAGACCGACCCGAACGACCCGGACACCGACGGCGACGGGTACAGCGACGGCGAGGAGGTCGCCGCGGGCGCGGACCCGCTCGACCCGAACCACCACCCGGGCAACATGAACGACCCCTACATCTCGTCGGTCCTGGACGTCGGGAACGACCAGGGGCGCCGGGTCCGCGTGGGCTGGGGTCCGTCTCCGCTCGACGTGGTGGGCTCTCCGGAACCGATCCTCGAATACAGCCTCTACCGCCGCATCGACTTCGCGCGACAGGAGAGTGGAGGGGAGCCCCTCGACGCCGTCCGCCACTCGCGGCTCTCCGGGGACTGGGACTTCGTGCGGAGCATTCCGGCGACCGGCGAGGAGTCGTACTTCGCGCTGTCGCCTACACTCTGTGACTCGACCGAGGCCAACGGCATCTGCTGGTCGGTCTTCTTCGTGAGGGCGCACACCGCGGTGCCGGTCGTCTTCTACGACAGCGAACCGGACAGCGGCTACTCGGTCGACAACCTCGCGCCCCAGGCGCCGGGGAACCTCATGGCGGACGGGGACGAGACGCAGGTACTGCTCACGTGGGACCCGAACGAAGAGGACGACTTCGACTACTACGCCGTCTACCGGGGCGACACCGAGGGCTTCGAGATCGGCGACCCCATCGGGTACACGACGACGGAGACCTTCGAGGACAACGACCCGCCCGCGACGTCGGAGTGGTGGTACAGAGTGACCGCGACGGACTTCGCGGGGAACGAGAGCCTGCCGTCCGACTCCGCGGGCGTCACCGGCACGGGCATCGAGGGCGACTTCCCGACGACGTTCTTCCTCGGCCCGCCGGTCCCGAACCCGTTCCGGGGCACGACGACCATCGAGCTCGGGATTCCACTGAGCGCAGGGTCGGCACGCGCCACCGTCCGCATCTACGACGCGTCCGGCCGGCTCGTCCGAACGCTCACGGACGGACGGCACAGGGCCGGATTCCACCACCTGAGCTGGGACGGGGCGGATTCGGGCGGGCGGAAGGTCGCCAGCGGTGTCTACTACGTTCGCCTGGAGGCGGGCGACGTCGTGGAGAGGCGAAAAGCGGTTCTTCTGAAGTAGGACAGCCCACAGAAGCACGCTGGCGCCCGGGGTTCGCGAGAGCCCCGGGCGCTCGCCATTCGGGCCAACCGAAACAGCATCCAACTTCCCGGGGCCTCCACGTGTCATATGGGGAGAAGGCACCCGCCCCCTCTCGCAGTGCCGACCGTCGCGTCATACGACCGCGCCGATTCGGTCCCCACCCTGGCAGTGCCCACCATAGAGCGTACGTGAGTCTTCTCTGTAGTAGATCCAAAGGAGTCGGGAGGGGGAGGGGTTCCTTCCACCACAGGTCCGGGCGCGGCGAGGCCGACGCCCTTTGACGTCGGAGGTGAGGCTATGCCGAGCGCGGCGGCGGTTCACTCTGGGGTCCCGGCGGGGGACATCGACCGGTCCAGGAGCGTGCGATTCGTCGCGCTCGCGGCCGGTCTTCTCTTTGCGTTCGCGACGCTGTGTCCGGGGCAGCTCGCGCGCGGTCCGGCGGCAGGCATCGACGGGGACGGTGCACTCGGGAACATCAGGATCCCGTTCGTGGCGAACGCCGGACAGACGGACGAGCGCGTCGCGTTCACGGCGAGAGTCTCCGGCGGAACGGCGTTCGTCACGCGCGAGGGCACGATCGTCTACGCGCTTCGCGCGGACGGGCCATCGGGCCCCATCAGGACCGTCGCCGTCGAGGAGTCGATCCTCGGGCTCAGGGAGTCGCCCGAGGGACTCGGCACGGCCGTGACCCGCATCAGCTCCATGAAGGGGAGCGACAGCCGGGCGTGGTGGTGCGACATCCCCGCGTTCGACGCGGTCGACCTCGGCGAGCTCGAGAGCGGCACGCTGGTCGAGCTCCGCACACGAGCGGGAAGCGTCGAGAAGGTCTTCACCGTCCCACCGGGCACCGACCCGGGGGGCATCCGTGTCCGGTTCGAGGGCGCAAGCGCCCTCGAGGTCGGGGAGGCCGGAGAGTTGGTCGTCACGACACCCCTCGGGGACATCGTCTTCTCGCCGCCGGTCGCCTTCCAGAGACGCGCGGGGAAGGTCGAACCGGTCGACGTGGCATACGAGATCCTCGGCACGTCGTACGGGTTCACCCTCGGCCGATACGACGGTGCGCTTCCGCTCGTCATCGATCCGCTCCTAGCGTCGACGTTCCTCGGCGGCTCAGGGGAGGACGGCGGGTACTGCGGGAACGCCCTCGCGCTCGGCACGGACGGGAGCGTCTACGTCGCGGGCTACACCGCCTCGGACGATTTCCCGTCGTCCACGGGCATCCTCTATCAGGGTGGCGACTCGGATGTCTTCGTCGCGAGGTTCGACCGCGCGCTTACGACGCTCCTCGCCGCCACCTACGTCGGCGGAGCGAACCTCGAGCAAGCGAGCGCGATCGCCGTCGGGAACGACGGCGTGTACGTCACGGGGAGCACCATGTCGCCCCTCTTCCCGACGACCGGAGGCGCGTACGACGGGTCGTACGGCGGCAGCACGCCGGGCCCGTACGACGCTCCGGGCGACGCGTTCGTGACGAAGCTCACGTCTGACCTCTCCACGATCGTCTCTTCGACCTTCTACGGCGGCTCCGCGTGCGACTACGCGCGGGGCGTCTTCGTCGACGGGGGCGACGTGTACCTCACCGGATTCACCGCGTCCGGCGGACTCGCCACCTCCGGCGCCTTCGACGAGACCCACAACCCCGGCGGACAATGGGGAGGCATCGACTCGTATGTCGCCAGGTTCAGCGGAGACCTCTCGACCCTCCTCGCAGCGACGTACCTCGGCGGGAGCATGATGGACTACGTCGAGGATGCGACGATGACCTCGGCCGGGTTCTACGTGACGGGGTGGACGGCGTCCGACAACTACCCGTGGACCCCGACCGCCTACGACACGACGTTCGCCGGCGGCGTCTACGACGCCTTCGTGACGGGGCTCGACCGCTCGCTCGGCACGCTCCTCGGCTCGACCTATCTGGGCGGCACGGAGTGGGACTTCGGGTACGGCATGACCTCCGACGCCGTCGGGAACGTCTACGTGACGGGCCACTTCGCGGAGAGCGGAGCCGAGACCACGTTCCCGACGACGCCCGGCGCCTTCCAGACCGAGTACAACGGCACCGGCGGACCGAACGTCGGCGACGACGCGTTCGTCTCGAAGTTCGATCCCGCGCTCGAGACGCTCGTGGCATCGACCATCCTCGGCGGGACCGGGTGGGAGTACGGGAACGGCCTCGACTGGCACCCGAGCGGCCACGTCTATGCGACGGGCACGACGTCCTCGGAGGACTTCCCGTGCCACGCTGGCGCCCATCAGGAGGAGTACGGCGGAAACGAGACGACGGTCCACTTCGGAGACGGGTTCGTGACGAAGCTCTCGGATGATCTCACGGCCGTCCCGGCGGCGACCTACCTGGGCGGAAGCTCCGACGACTTCCCCGAGTCGATCGCGGCCGATCCGGACGGCAACGTCTACGTCTCGGGCACGACCTGGTCCGAGGAGTTCGTGGTGACGTACGGCGCGTATGACGAGGACCACGCTGGGGGAGGCGAGAACGACGTGTTCGTGTCGGTGCTGAGCCCCGACCTCGGAACGCTCTCCTTCACAGCTGAACCGTCCACGGGCGTCGCGCCGTTCGACGTCACGCTCACGGGCGTATCGTCGGCGGTGCCGCCACCGACCGTGTGGCAGTGGGACTTCGGAGCTGACGGATCGATCGACGCCACGGGACAGGTCGTCGTGTGGACCTGCGCCGTGCCCGGACTCCAGACCGTGCGGCTCGTGACACCCGACGGCGACTTCGACCCGTCGGTCACGGTCGCGGACTGCATCCAGGCGTTCGACACGAGCAGCGCGCTCAGGTTCGACGGTGACGAGACGCAGGTCGTCTGCGCGGCGGCGCCGGATCTGAACCTCACCTCCGAGCTCACGCTCGAGGCCTGGATCAGACCCGATTCCTGGGGAGGGTTCCCCATCGGAACGTGGGGACTCGGCCAGGTCGTAGGCAAGGAGAACTTCAAGCTCTTCCTCGTCGGAGTCCACCCGATGAACGGGGAGAACACGCTCTGTCTCAGGCTCGAGCACGAGGACGGGACGTCCAGCGTCACCTGCGCGCCCGACTCCGCGCTCGTCCTCGGCGAGTGGCAGCACGTCGCCGCCGCCTACGACGCCGCCACGAGCACGGCACGCCTCTGGATCAACGGCGCCGAGCAGGCCGTCACGCACCCGACGGCGCCCTCGGGGCCCGTCGCCGACCACGCGGCGGTCGATCTCAGGATCGGGAACTCGGAGGTGCTCTCCTGGTCGTTCGAGGGAGACATCGACGAGGTGCGCGTGTGGGGGAGGGCGCTCGAGACCTCCGAGATCGAGGCCGGACTCGACTCGCCGCTCTCGGGTGACGAGCCGGGGCTCACGGCCTACTGGCGGATGGACGAGGGGAACGGCGGCGTGATCCTGGACCGCACGAACAGCGGCCACGCGGGCACGCTCGAGGGACCCTCGTGGGTCCAGGGCGTCGTTCTCATCGAGACGTCGGTGCCGGAGGACCCGGGCGCCGCGGAGGTCGCCGGCCTCAGTCGGCTCGGCAGCTACCCGAACCCCTTCAACCCGCGGACCACGATCGCGTTCGAGCTGCCCAGCGCAGGGACGGCCGTGATCGCCGTCTACGATGCCTCCGGCCGGCGAATCCGCACCCTCATCGATGGAAGACTGGATGCCGGGCGCCACACGGTGCTCTGGGACGGTACCGACGACCGCGGCCGGAATCTACTTCTGCAGGCTCGAGTCGACCGACTCGACAAACACCCTGAAACTCGCGCTTGTCAAGTAATCCGGGTCGGGCGACGGCGCCGGGACGTCGATTCCCGGACCCGGATGGGGTCCTCAAGCCCTTCAAGAAGGCAACTTCTTCTCTTGACATCCCTGCGCCGGGTTGTATGCTCCGGTCTAAATGCGGGAGCAGGGGGCCAGGGTGGGCTCCGCGCCGCGTTGAGAGGAAAGCAACAGGGGCCCCAGAGCCGGTCGAGAACCGGCAGCCAGGAGGGAAGTGATGGCTGGCTACGTCGTGAAGTCGAAGGTCGGAGAACTCTCGAAGAAGCTCGGAATGCGCCTCAGCGGCAAGGCCATCGACGAGCTCGACGCTCTGGTCGAGGGCGCGCTCAAGACGGCAGCGAAGCGTGCCGAGGCCAACAAGCGGAAGACGATCGCGGCCCAGGACATCTAGAAGTCGAGAGAAGCGAGTGACGCAGGCGGTATCGGGGCCCTGAGCCCCCGGACGCCGGTGCGTCTGTTACGTTCAGAGACCGGCTCGCGCGGCACCAGCCGCGCCGGCCGGTTTCTGCGTCTCTGGTTCCTGTAACACGGTCTCGCGGGCCTGAAGGAGCCATGAACCGGCTTCCGGCTGCAACGGGTGTCTGCGCGCCCTCGGGGTCCGGTTTATGCACCGATGTCTGAGTGATCGCTGAGCGCCGGCTCATGGCCCGCGGCGTCCGCGGTCGTCATGCAGACGCCCCATCGGGAACCCCGCCCGGCGGCGCCCCACAGGAGGTGGATCACGTGAAGCAGATGCTGGGGCTCCTCTTCATCGGAACGCTCGTGCTGTTGCTCTCGAGCTACGACAGTGTCATCGAGCCCTACTGGAAGAGCAGGGGCGCGGAGGCTCTGGAGCTCATCGAAGACGGGAAGTTCCGGGAGGCGATCGAAGTGCTGTTCGACGAGGAGCTTGACTCCCCCGAGCGGAGTTCGTCGAACGCGCACGCGGCGCCACCTGCGGACAGTACCGCGACGAGCGGCGCGATCGGTCCCTCCGGCCGCTGATCGACAACGAACGACCATCCCCCCGCCGGCTCTGGTAGCGCGCACGGAGTCACCGCTCGATTCCGTCATCGTTGCGTAAATCACTAAGGCCACAGACGGACGGTGAGCGACCGTTTCCGCTGAGCCATGTACGCCGCACGTCGCCCGCTTTTCTTCCGCTCCTGTCGATTCCCCGCTAGGCAGCACGCACTCCGGTGCTATCATTGTGATGTGGTCGCAGTCTGGATCTGATGACGCACTCCGGAGGAGCGCTATGGAACAGGTGCGGCGGTTGCGCAATCACGCGGCTCGGGCTGGCCGCGTCCTCGTTCTCCTGACCGGCATCCTCTTCGCGCTGGTGGCATCGGCGTCGGCCGACACTTCCACGCTCATCGAGGGCGAGGACTACTGGGGTTGGAACGACATCGGCGGGAACATGATCGGGGTCGAGTGGTGCTCCACGGCGAGCGGGGAGTACACGGTCGACCACATCGACGTTCCGGGCGAGTGGGTGAGGCTGACGCTCACGCTCGCTTCGTCGGGCTGCTACTCCATCACGGTCGGCTATCAGGCGTACAACGGCGCTGAGATCGATCTCCGTGTGACGATCGAGAAGGGGGCGCCGACGGGTGAGGACGTCCACGAGGACTTCTCGCTCATCGGTTGGGGTATCGGGTGAAACGCCGTCCCGACGGCTACCGGGAGTAGCCAGTTCTGCCTGAACGAGGGCGACTACGACATCCTCATCAGACTTGTGGACGGGACCCGCACGCGCATCGACTACCTGCTCTTCGAGCCTGTCGACACCGCCGTGAGCAACGAAGTGACAACGTGGGGGACCATCAAGGCGCTCTTCCGCTAACCCCTGCGTCCGCGAACGCAAGACTCGCAGGAGACGCCGCCCGACACCGCCGCCGGGCGGCGTCTCTGCGTCCGGGAAGCGTGCCTCGCCCGCGCCGCCTCCCGCCGGTCGCGCCGGGACTCGTCAGAGGCGTGCATCACGTGGTACAATGGTCAAGAACACCGATGAGCCTCAACCGGAGGTACGGCATGGCGTCCCGCGTCGTCTTATCACTCTCGCTAGTGTCCCTTCTCGCGGCGTCTACGGGCGCCGCGCTAGCCGCGCCGGGGGAGATGATCGAGCGCCCCGCCACGCAGGCGGAACTCCGGCGGATGGCCGACGCCGGGCCGGTCCCCTCGGTCTGGTTCGAGCCGTACGATCCAACCTCTGAGCTGCCGTCGTTCGCCCACGCGGCCGGCGCGGACCCTGCCCGCAGGTGGGATCCCGTCAACTGGCGCATCAACTCGGACATGACGACAGAGGTGCAGAACGAGGAGCAGGTCGTCGTGAACCCGACGGACCCGGAAAACCTCGTGGCCATCTGGCGCGACTTCCGTCTCGGCTACCGGCGCGTCGGGGTCGCGTACTCGTTCGACGGCGGCTTCACGTGGACCGACTCGCTCATGGACGAGCCGACCTACCCGCGCCACAGCGATCCAGGCCTCACGACAGACAGGTTCGGCGGCATCTACGCGGTCATCCTCTCGTACACGGGGAACACCTCGGAGCCGAACGGCCTCTTCGTCGCCAAATCGGAGGACGGCGGGGTGACGTGGGGCCCGTTCGTGCCGGTCGTCAACGGCGTGCCAGGCGTCTTCGAGGACAAGGAACTCATCGCGTGCGACCGCACCGGGGGCGTACACGACGGGAACCTCTACGTGACGTGGGCGCGGTTCTGGAGCACGCTCATCATGAGCTCGAGGTCAACAGACGGCGGAGCGAGCTTCCAGAGCCCGGTCCAGGTCAGCGACCTCGGCGGCGTCCAGTGGCCGGTGCCAGCCGTCGGCCCGGACGGCACCGTGTACATCGCGTGGGTGCACTACTCACCGGCTCAGATCCGCCTCGACCGCTCGTACGACGGCGGCGCGACGTTCGGGAACGACACCATCGTCACCGACACGGACACGGGGTCGCTCGACATCAACGGAGGGGTGAGGGTCTTCTGCTTCCCGGCCATGGAGTGCGACATCACAGGCGGGACCTTCAACGGGCGGCTCTACATCGCGTACATGGATGAGGGCTTCGGTGACTACGACATCTTTCTGCGGTACTCCGACGACCACGGCGAGACCTGGTCATCGCCACTCCGCGTGAACGACGACTTCCTCGGCAACGGCGCCGACCAGTTTCACCCGTGGACCGTCGTCAGCCCCGACGGAGTCGTGAACATCATCTTCTACGACCGGCGACACGATCCATCCAACCTCCTCATGGATCTCTACCTCGCGCAGTCGCTCGACGGGGGGCAGTCGTTCGAACCGAACGTCAGGCTCACGTCGGTCTCCTCCGACCCGACCGCCGGCAGCGAGAGAGCGGGCCTCATCGGCGAGTACATCGGTCTGGCGGCCATCTCAGCCGACCGCGTCGTCCCGGTCTGGACCGACACGCGGCTCGGGAACCAGGACGCGTTCACGACGGTCTACGACCCGACGTTCGCCGGCGTGCCGGACGGGATGCAGGCCGCGCGACTCAGCCTCGCGGCGCCGAGGCCGAACCCGGCGACGCTCGACAGCCGCCTCGCGTTCGCGGCACCGGGAGCGGACGACGTCGCCGCGGAGATCTACGACGTCTCCGGACGGCTCGTCAGGTCGCTCTCAGCCCGCGCGGGAGCGGACGGAGCGGGGGAGATCACGTGGGACGGCGCCGATGCGTCGGGTCGACCGGTCGCGTCGGGTGTCTACTTCCTCCGGGCGAGTGTCGAGGCGGCGGGCTCCGCCGAGGCGACCGCGAAGATCGTCGTGCTCAGGTAGCCGTCACTCACCCCCCTTGACCATCTCCGATCTCGAAGCGGTCGCCGGAACCACCGGCGGCCGCTTCGCGTTTCCGGCCAATACTCACTTTGACAGCGGGGGGAACCGTGGTATAATGTCGCCGCCAGATAGTTAGGAACGGGGAACACCATGATTTCTCGTTGTTCATAACTCTATTGCGAGGCACTCCGCGTCGACGCGCGAGTGCCTCCTTCGTTGGGGGAAAGACAATGCGGAGCATCACTCTCGTACTGACTGCCGCTCTTCTCGTCGCGATGGCCGTTCCGGTGTCCGCCGACTGGGACGAGGGCATGCCGGCCAAGTGGGTCCAGCTGCCGGACCTCGACCCGATCACGAGCGGCAACATAAACGCCACGGGCACAGACCCATTCCCTTACCTACTTGCCGACGACTTCGAGTGCATCGAACCGGGGTACATCACCGACTTCCACTTCTGGGGGTCGTGGTATCTCGACCAGCTTCCATTCGGCGACCCGAACAACGTGTTCTTCACGCTGAGCATCCACGCGGACATCCCGGACAGCCTGAGCCCCACCGGCTACAGCATGCCGGGCGAGTTGCTCTGGACGCTGGAGTTCCATCCCGGTGACTTCACTGCGCGGGTCTGGAGCCAGGGAACGGACCAGGGGTGGTTCGAGCCGCCGGATCTCTGGGAGTACGGCACCGATCAGACATGCTGGCAGTACAACTTCTACATCGACCCTATCGATGCGTTCTTCCAGCAGGGAACGCCTGAGGTCCCCATCGTCTACTGGGTGGACATCCAGGCGCACCCGTTCGACACGAGTGCCTTCTTCGGCGTGAAGTGCTCCATCGACCACTGGAATGACGACGCGGTCTGGGTGCCGGAGAACGAGCCGTACAACGGCGACTGGAACGAGCTCATCTATCCGTTCGGATTTGGTCACCCGTTCGAAGGGCAGTCGATCGACCTCGCCTTCGTGGTCACCGGCGAGCCCGCCGAGCTCGATTACGGCGACGCGCCCGACCCGATGTGGCCCACGCTCGCGGTGAGCGACGGCGCTCGCCATGCTCTGGGCGTGCCCGTCTACATGGGGGTCGGCGTGGACGGCGATCCCGACGGACAGCCACACCCGAACGCCCTCGGCGACGATCTCGACGGAAACGACGACGAGGACGGAGTCACGTTCACGACCCCGCTCAATCCGGGGCAGCCCGCGTCGGTCGACATCCAGATGTTCACCATCGGCGTCGTCGACGCGTGGATCGACTGGGGCTCCGACGGAAGCTGGGGCGACGTCGGCGATCAGATCATCTACTCGCAGCCCGTGCTACTGGGCACGAACACCTTCAACTTCAACGTCCCGGCCTGGGTCCCGGCCGGAACGGTGACGTACGCCAGGTTCCGGATAAGCATGACCGGGGGCCTCCTGCCAACCGGATTCGCGCCGCAGGGCGAGGTCGAGGACTACGAGGTCACGATCGGGGAGGGACAGGCGTACAAGTGGATCCAGCCGCCCGATCTCTCGGATCTGGGCATCGACGTGCACGCGACGGATCCCTATATCCTCGCCGATGACTTCCTCTGCACCGAGCCAGGCGTCCTGACGCAGATCGAGATCTGGGGTTCCTGGTTCCAGGACTACCTTCCCTTCGGCGGCAACCCGGACGCCATGACGTTCACACTGAGCATCCACGCGGACATCCCGGTCGAGCAGAGCCCGACCGGATACAGCATGCCGGGCGACGTGCTCTGGGTCCAGAACTTCGCGCCCGGGCAGTTCTCGGCAGAGATCTGGGCAGACAATCTCGAGGAAGGGTGGATGGAGCCGCCCGATGTCTACGTCTGGCCCGGCGACACCGTCTGCTGGAAATACACGTTCTTCGTGGACATGACCGAGGCGTTCTACCAGGAAGGAACTCCGGGGAACCCCATCGTCTACTGGCTCGACCTCCAGGCCCACCCGGACGATCCAAGTGCGCTCTTCGGCTGGAAGACCTCGACCGAGCACTGGAACGACGACGCGGTCTGGGTGCAGGGAGTCGAGCCGTACCTCGGAGACTGGTTCGAGCTCCGCTACCCGCCGGACCATCCGTTCTTCCCCGAGTCGATCGATCTCGCCTTCACGATCACGAGCGAGCCGGTCGACCTCATCGACTGGGGCGACGCGCCCGATCCGAGCTACCCGACGGTCGCGGCGTCGAACGGCGCGAACCACACGATCGTTCCGGGCGTGTTCATGGGTGCCAGCATCGACCCCGAGACGAACGGTCAGCCCGACCCGAACGCGCTCGGCGACGATAATGACGGGAACGACGACGAGGACGGCGTGACCATCATCACGCCGCTCGCACCGGGCGCCATGGGGACCGCGAGGATCGACGCGTCGACCGCAGGGTTCGTCGATGCGTGGATCGACTTCGACGGTGAAGGGACGTGGGCGCAGGCGTACGACCAGATCTTCGCGAGCACGCCCGTCATCGCCGGCGTGAACCTGCTCAACTTCGGAGTCCCGCTCACCATACCCGGCGGGCTCACCACGACGGCGCGATATCGGTTCAGCACGGTGGGCGGACTGCCGTATACGGGCGGGGCACCGGACGGCGAGGTCGAGGACCACACTGTCTACATCGGGCCGGCCGTCGACTACAAGTGGATCCAGAACCCCGACCTGGACACCACCGGCATCGATGTCAACGCGACCCATCCTTACATCCTCGCCGACGACTTCCTCTGCGACCAGAGCGGGCCGATCACCGGGATCTACCTCTTCGCCTCGTGGCTTGACGACTACCTGCCGGAGGGGGACCCTCAGTCGGTGATGTTCCAGCTGAGCATCCACGCGGACATCCCGGCCGAACAGAGCCCGACGGGCTACAGCATGCCGGGCGAGCTGCTGTGGCTGCACCTCATCCCGCCGGGCTCGTTCACCGCGAGCGTCTGGGCTGAGGGGATCGAGGAAGGCTGGATGGACCCGCCGGACGGGTACATCTTCCCGGCCGACTACACCTGCTGGCGGTACGACTTCACGTTCCCGCCGTCCGAGGCATTCTGGCAGTACGGGACCGCGGACTCGGCGGTCGTCTACTGGGTCGACATCCAGGCGATGCCCAACGATCCCACGGCGATGTTCGGATGGAAGACGTCGCTCGACCACTGGAACGACGATGCTGTCTGGGTCCAGGGAGACGAGCCCTGGCTGGGCGACTGGAACGAGCTCCGCTATCCGCCGGGTCATCCGTTCACCCCGGAGTCCATCGATCTCGCGTTCGGCATCATCGGTGAGCCGGGTGAGCTCGACTGGGGCGACGCGCCCGACCCGACGTATCAGACGCTCGGAATCTCCGGGGGTGCGAGCCACGTGCTCGGCGCCGGGCCTTTCATGGGCGCGAGCGTCGACGCGGACGCCGACGGCCAGCCCAACGCGTCGGCGACCGGCGACGACACCGACGGAAACGACGACGAGGACGGCGTCGTGTTCACGTCGCCCATCATCGTCGGCCAGACGGCCACGCTCGACGTGACCGCTTCGGCGGCGTGCGCGCTCGACGCATGGATCGACTTCGACGGCGACGGGCAGTGGTGGACGATCGGAGAACAGGTGTTCGCGAGCGTGACCCTGAACCCCGGCCTCAACTCCCTGAGCTTCCCGGTGCCCGGCACCGCGGTTGCGGGTCAGTCGTTCATGCGCTTCCGGGTGAGTTCCGCGGGCGGCCTGGGTTACTCCGGCTGGGCTCCCGACGGAGAGGTCGAGGACTACGAGGTCGACATCGAGGCCGAGACCATCGACTGGGGCGACGCGCCCGACCCGACCTACCCGACCATTGCGGCGTCGAACGGCGCGAATCACACCATCGTGCCCGGCGTGTTCTTGGGAGCCGCGATCGACGCCGAGGCGGACGGGCAGCCGAATGCGACCGCGACCGGCGACGACATCGCCGGCGTTCCGGACGATGAGGACGGCGTGGTGTTCACATCGCCGATCGTCCCCGGGCAGATCGCGACGGTGACCGTCACGGCCTCCCAGAACGGCGTCATCGACGCGTGGATCGACTTCAATGACAACGGCAGCTGGGCCGATCCCGGCGAGCAGATCTTCGCCGCCACGTTCGTGGCCGCGGGCCCGAACTTCCTGAACTTCCCGGTGCCGGCGAGCGCCGTGATCACCTCTCAGACCTTCGCGCGGTTCCGCTACAACGTGAACGGAACAGCGCTCCCGTTCACGGGCCCGGCAACCGACGGCGAGGTCGAGGACTACGAGGTCTCCATCGTCGAGGAGGTCTCGTGCAAGTGGCTCCAGTACCCGGATCTCTCCGAGACTGGCGTCGACGTTAACGCGACCGAGCCGTTCCTCCTCGCCGACGACTTCCTCTGCGAGGAGCCCGGGTTCATCAACCAGATCGAAATCTGGGGCTCGTGGGCAGGGGACGTGTGGGCGGATCCCACAGAACTCGCGTTCACGCTCAGCATCCACGAGGACATCCCGGCCGAGGAGAGCCCGACCGGCTACAGCATGCCGGGCGACTTGCTCTGGATCCGGACGTTCGACCCGCTCACGTTCGACATCGATCTCTTCGCGGACGGGCTACTCGAGGGGTGGCTGGACCCGCCAGACATGTACGTCTGGCCGGGGGACACCATGTGCTGGAAGTACACGTTCTTGATGGACTTCCCGGATGGGTTCTACCAGGCGGGGACGCCGGACGATCCCATCGTCTACTGGCTCGACGTCCAGGCGCACGTCCTGACGCCCGGCGTGCACTTCGGTTGGAAGACGTCGCTCGACCACTGGAACGACGACGCGGTGTGGGTCCAGGGCAATGAACCGTACGTCGGCGACTGGTTCGAGCTCCGGTACCCGCCGGACCATCCGTTCGCGGGCGAGTCGATCGATCTTGCGTTCTGCATCCAGAGCGATCCAAGCGTGATGTTCGACTGGGGCGATGCGCCCGACGGGCCGTACCCGACGCTCGCCGCCTCGAACGGCGCGCGCCACCCGCTGGGAGCGGGGCTCTTCCTCGGAGCCAACGTCGACACCGAGCCGAACGGGCAGCCCGACGCCGCAGCGACCGGCGACGATCTGAACGGAGTCCCGGATGACGAGGACGGCGTCACGTTCACGACGCCGCTCATCCCCGGACTCCCGGCGAGCGTCAGCGTGGCCTCGTCTGGGGCAGGCCTCCTCGACGCGTGGATCGACTTCAACGGGAACGGAAGCTGGCTCGACGCTGGCGAGCAGATCGCGGCGTCGACCGGTCTCGTGGCCGGAGCGAACGTCATCAACTTCAACGTACCGGCCGGAAGCCCGACCGGAACTACGTTCTCGAGGTTCCGCGTGAGCCTGAGCGGCGGCCTCGCGCCGACGGGCATGGCACTGAACGGCGAGGTGGAGGACCACATGGCCACCATCGTCGAGGCGCTCGATTGGGGCGACGCGCCTGATCCCACGTATCCGACGCTTGCGGCCTCCAACGGCGCGAACCACGTCATCGTGCCGGGTATCTTCATGGGCGCGTTGGTCGACGCCGAGCTGGACGGACAGCCCGACGGCACGGCGACGGGCGACGACCTCGTCGGTGTCCCGGACGATGAGGATGGCGTGGTCTTCACGTCGCCGCTCTTCCTCGGCCTCACGGCGAATGTCACCGTCACGGCGTCCGTGGCGGGCGCGCTCGACGCGTGGATCGACTTCGACGGGAACGGCAGCTGGGCCGATCCGGGCGAGCAGATCTTCGTGTCGGTGCCGCTCGTGCCGGGACCGAACCCGCTCGGGTTCAACGTGCCGGCGGGTGCGGCCATGGGACAGACCTTCGCCAGGTTCCGGTTCAGCATGGCCGGAGGGCTCGGGTTCACCGGTGGTGCCGCCGACGGCGAGGTCGAGGACCACATGGCGGAGATCGTCGAAGGCGGGACGTTCAAGTGGACCCAGGAACCCGACCTCAGCGATTGGGGCATCGACGTCAACTCGACGATCGACTACATCCTCGCGGACGACTTCGAGTGCACGGCGCCTGGGTACATCACCGACATCCACGTCTGGGGCTCCTGGGTCGACGACCTCATGCCTCTCGGCGATCCGGGCATGGTGACGTTCATCCTGAGCCTGCACGCCGACATCCCGGCCGACGAGAGCCCGACCGGTTACAGCATGCCGGGCGAGGTCCTCTGGATGAAGACGTTCGCGCCGCCGGACTTCCAGGTCGAGCTCTGGGCCGACGGGCTCCTGGAAGGCTGGATGGATCCGCCGGACCTCTGGTTCTGGCCAGCGGACACGATGTGCTGGTACTACACGTTCCTGATCGATCCAACGGAGGCGCTCTGGCAGCAGGGCACGCCGGACGCGCCGTTCGTCTACTGGCTCGATGTCCAGGCCATCCCAGAGGAACCGGGTCCGCAGTTCGGCTGGAAGACGTCTCTCCAGCACTGGAACGACGATGCCGTCTGGGTGCTCGGCGCCGAACCATACGTCGGCGATTGGTTCGAACTCCGGTATCCGCCGGGCCACGAGCTCGCGGGCCAGTCAATCGACCTCGCGTTCGGCATTACCGGTGAGCCCGAGGACCCGATCGACTGGGGCGACGCTCCCGACCCGACGTACCCAACGCTCGCGGCGTCGAACGGCGCGTTCCACCCGATCGTGCCGGGCATGTTCCTCGGGGTCACGGTGGATCCGGATCCCGACGGCCAGCCCGATCCGAACGCGGTCGGGGACGACCTGGACGGGAACGACGACGAGAACGGCGTCACGTTCACGCCGCCTCTCGTGCCCGGGCAGCCGGCCACGGTCACTGTGACCGCGTCCGCTCCTGGGATGCTCGATGCGTGGATCGACTTCAACGGCGACGGCATCTGGGGAGGTGCCGCCGAGCAGATCTTCGCGGCCACGGCCCTCAACCCGGGTCCCAACCCGCTGGTGTTCAACGTGCCCGCGGGGTCGATCACCGGTCAGACGTTCAGTCGGTTCCGCTACAGCTCTGTCGGTGGGCTACCGGTCACAGGAGGGGCACCGGACGGGGAGGTCGAGGACACGAGCGTCTTCATCGAGGAAGCGGAGCTCGACTGGGGCGACGCGGACGATCCGCCGTACCCGACGCTCGCGGCTTCGCTGGGCGCGAGCCACGTGATCGTGCCGGGGGTCTTCCTCGGAGCGAGCATCGACGCCGATCCGGACGGACAGCCGACCGCCAGCGCGGACGGCGACGATCTCGACGGGAACGACGACGAGGACGGTGTGGTCTTCACATCGCCGATCGTCCCCGGACAGATCGCGATGGTCGACGTCACGGCTTCGGTCGCCGGCGCTCTCGACGCGTGGGTCGACTTCGACATGAACGGCAGCTGGGGCGACCCGGGCGAGCAGATCTTCGCGACTCAACCGCTCAACCCGGGTCCAAACTCGCTGACGTTCCTCGTGCCCGGGAGTGCTGTGCCGGGTCTGACGTCCTCGAGGTTCCGGTTCAGTACCGCCGGAGTGCCGACCTACACCGGCCTGGCAGGAGACGGCGAGGTCGAGGACTACGTGGTGGGCATCGACCCGGGGCTGGAGTTCAAGTGGGTCCAGTACCCCGACCTCGATCTCACCGGCATCGACGTCAACGCGTCAGTCATTCCGGAGCCGTACATCCTGGCCGACGACTTCCTCTGCACCGAGCCTGGACGTCTCACGGAAATCACGATCTGGGGCTCGTGGCTCTGGGACTTCGTGCCCGATCCAGGAGCAGTCCAGTTCACGCTCAGCATCCACTCCGACATTCCCGACAGCGTGAGCGGCACCGGGTTCAGCATGCCGGGCGAGGTCCTGTGGATGAGGACGTTCGCTCCGTACGAGTTCGGGGTCGACATCTGGATGGGCGGAATCGAAGAGGGCTGGATGAACCCGCCCGAGGACTACATCTTCCCGGCTGACTCGGTCTGCTGGATGTACACGTTCGTGATCGACCCGGCGGAGGCGTTCCACCAGGTCGGCACGCCGGACGCGCCGATCGTCTACTGGCTCGATCTCCAGGCGTGGTCGGAGTTCCCCGACGCGACATTCGGGTGGAAGACGTCACTCGACCACTGGAACGACGATGCAGTCTGGGGCATAGGCATGGAGCCGTACTTCGGACCGTGGAACGAGCTCCGGTACCCACCGCAGCACCCGTTCCACCCGGAGTCGATCGATCTCGCGTTCGCGCTCAACATGACCTACGGCACCGACGTGCCAGACGAGGAGATCGTGCCGGAGCGGCTCGGGCTCTACCAGAACGTCCCGAACCCGTTCAACCCGACGACGACGATCGGCTACGACGTCCCGGCGGGAGGGAGCCACGTCGCGATCGAGATCTTCGACGTGAGCGGCCGTCTGGTCGCGACGCTCGTCGACGAGCCTCAGCTCGAGGGCCGTCGGAGCGTGTCGTGGCACGGCGTCGACGAGGCCGGACGCGAGCTCCCGTCCGGCGTCTACTTCTACCGGATGACCGCCGGTGAGTACGCCGAGACGCGCAAGATGCTCTTGCTGAAGTAGCACCATCGCTGTCCAGGAGCGGTAGAAGGGGAGGCCCCCGGCACACGTCGGGGGCCTCTTCGCGACGCGACGGGGTGGCAGAGGTTTGGCCGGTCCGGGTCCCCGTGCTATGATGCATGCGAGCACACCCGAGGCGGACCCGGCACGTCAGGGGGGGGGGAATCGAGCTTGCACCGGTCCGGCCGAGCGTCCCGCAGGGCGATTGTCGACACCGCTACCATCCGGCGGGTCGTCCTTCTGCTGGCCGTGGGTGTCCTCCTCGCCGCGCCCGGCTGCTCCCGGGAGGAGAGGGACCGGGACGACGGGACGACGACCATGTCCGAGGCGCCGGACAGGGAGGGGCGCTGGCGCGTCGCCAAGGACTGGCTCGAGCGCGGGGGGCTGAGCGACGAGCAGCGCGCGGAGATCGAGCGTCTCCAGACCCTGGGGTACGTCGGAGGCGTGAACCCCGCGCCGCCCGAGACAGGAGTGACGGTCCACGCCCCCGAGCGCACGCACGACGGACTCAATTTCTACACGTCGGGCCACTCGCCTGTCGCGATCCTCATGGACATGGGCGGCAACGTCCTCCACACGTGGGAGTACGGGTTCAGCGACGTCTGGCCGGACCGGAAGTACCCGGACCCTCCTGACGCCGCCGAGCGTTGGCGCCGTGCCCACCTCTTCGAGAACGGCGACGTCCTCGCGATCTTCGAGGGCGTCGGGCTGATCAAGATCGACAAGGACTCGAGACTCCTGTGGGAGTACTCGGGGGGCGCTCACCATGACCTCGAGGTCATGGACGACGGGACCATCTACGTCCTGACGCGCGACGCGCACCTCATCCCCAGGATCAACGAGAGCCAGCCCATCCTGGAGGACTCGATCACGCTGCTCGACGGGAACGGAAACGAGCTCCACCGGTTCTCCGTACTGGAGGCGTTCGAGAACTCGGAGTACTCCAGCGTTCTCGAGAGGATGGAGAGGTCGGGCGACATCTTCCACACGAACACCGTGGAGGTCCTCGACCGATCGCTCGGAGACGAGCTTCCCGGATTCCGCGCGGGCAACCTTCTCATCTGTCTGCGGGAGCTCAGCGTCATCGCGGTGATCGACCCGGAGCGCGAGGTGGTCGTCTGGGCGCTGTCCGGCAACTGGAAGGCGCTCCACCAGCCGACCCTGCTCGAGAACGGCAACATCATGATATTCGACAACAAGGGCAGCGACGGGATGTCGCGAATCGTCGAGTTCAACCCCGCGACTCTCGAGGTGGCGTGGATCTACAGGGGGGAGCCACCGATCCCTCTGTTCTCGCCGTCGTGCGGCTCGAACCAGCGTCTCCCGAACGGCAACACGCTCATCACCGAGTCGGACAACGGCCGGGCGATAGAGGTGACACCCGGGAGGGAGACGGTCTGGGAGTACTGGAACCCGGAGAGGGCGGGGGAGATGAGGGAGTTCATCGCGACGATCTTCGAGATGATCAGGCTCCCGGAGGGCTTCCCGACCGACTGGGCGAGGGGGAAATGACGCCTCCCCGCCAGGCGGGAGCAACGGAGCCGCGATGACACTCGGCGGTGTCCCGTGCCACGATGCCCGGCAGCGAATCCGAACTGACGCACGGCCCACACTGGAGGAACTCAGCGTGAATCGACCGCACGTCGTCTCCTGGAAGGGAAGTCGTTCCTCCGACGCCAAGCGGCGCGTCCTTCTGCTGCTGGCCGCCGCCGTGCTCCTGATCTCCCCGGGGTGCTCGCGAGAAGATGCGGGGACAGCCGAGGAGACTGCCGGCGATTCGGCAGGCGCGCGCCCGAGGGAGGGGCGCTGGCGCACGGCCGGCGACTGGGAGACGAGGGGCGAACTCACCGACGAGCAGCGAGCCGAGATGGAGCGGCTCCAGACCTTGGGCTACGTCGGAGGCGTCAACCGCGCGCCGCCTCAGGTCGGCGTGACCGTCCACGACCGGGCTCGCGCCCATCCCGGGCTCAACTTCTACACCTCGGGCCACTTCCCGGGCGCGATCCTCATGGACATGGAGGGGAACGTCCTCCACACGTGGGAGCTCGGGTTCGCCGACGTGTGGCCGGGGCGGAAGTACCCCGATCCCGCGGACGCCGCGGAGCGGTGGCGCCGCGCGTACCTCTACGAGAACGGAGACGTGCTCGCGATCTTCGAGGGCGTCGGCCTCATCAAGCTCGACAGGGACTCGAACCTGTTGTGGTCGTACGAAGGAGGCGCACACCACGACCTGGAGGTCATGGACGACGGGACGATCTACGTCCTGACGCGGGAGGCCCACATCGTGTCCAGGATCAACCAGAACCAGCCGATCCTGGAGGACTCGATCACGATCCTCGACGCCGACGGAAACGAGCTCCGGAGCGTCTCCATCCTCGATGCGTTCAGGAACTCGGTCTACGACCGCACGCCACGCGGGATGAAGATGGCGAACAGGGGCGACATCACGCACGCGAACACGCTCGAGGTGCTGGACGGGAGGATCGCCGACATGATTCCCGCGTTCCGGAAGGGAAACGTGCTCGTGTCCTTCCGGAAGCTCAACTCGATCGCCGTCGTCGACATGGACGCGGAGGAAGTCGTGTGGGTGCTCTCAGGGATGTGGCTGGCCCAGCACCAGCCGACAGTGCTCGAGAACGGCAACATCCTCATCTTCGACAACGGGGGAAACAGGGGCCCCTCACGCGTGATCGAGTTCGATCCCGTCACGCAGGAGATCGCGTGGAGCTACCTAGGCGGCCGCACGAAGAAGTTCTTCTCGAAGTCGTGCGGCTCGAACGAGCGGCTCCCTAACGGAAACACGCTCATCACGGAGTCGGACAACGGCCGCGTGTTCGAGTTGACACGCGACCACGAGATCGTCTGGGACTACAGGAATCCCGAGCGAGCGGGGGAGCAGCTGGAGCTCATCGCGACGATCTTCGAGATGGTCAGGCTGCCAGCTGACTTCCCGATCGGCTGGGCGGGCGGGGAGTGATCTGAGAGGACCCGTTGACTGCTCCGAGATGTAACGAGCCCCGGGCGTCGCCCGGGGCTCGGCTGTTTCGCGCGACGTGCGCGCCACAGCTCAGCTCCTGCGCGGGCAGTTCGGCAACTCCTCGTCCTCGCGCGGGTCGAGCGGGCCGGACTCGGCACAGTCGAGGGGGTCGCAGCACGTCTTGCAGACACGCTTGAACGCGCGGAACCCGAGGAGCTCGACACCGGGCGCGAGGTAGCCCTCGCCGACGGGCTGCTCGCTGAGGAGATCGGTAGACAGGTACTTCTTGTTGTCGTCCGGGAAGACCGTCGCCACGACGGCATCGTCGCCGAGCTCATTCTGGAGCTGGACCGCACCGAGGAAGTTCGCGCCGGACGAGATCCCGACGCCGATTCCAAGGTCGTGGGCGAGCATCTGCGCCATGAGGATCGCGTCGCCGTCGTCGACGCTGATGACGCGGTCGAGCGCGTCCAGGTTCACTATCGGAGGGACGAACTCGTCGGAGATACCCTGGATGCGATGGCGGCCGACCTTGCATCCGGTCGAGAGCGTGGGGGAGTTCGAGGGCTCGAGCGGGTGGAGCCGGACCTTCGGACTCATCTCCCGGAGGAACCCTCCGACGCCCATGATCGTCCCGCCGGTGCCGACGCCCGCGACGAACGCGTCGGGGACCATCCCGCGGAACCGGAGCTGCCACCAGATCTCCGGACCGGTCGTCTCCGCGTGCGCCTCGATGTTGTCGACGTTGGAGAACTGCCTCGGAAGAAAGGCCCCGGGCGTCCGGGCGGCGAGTTCCTCCGCCTTCTCGATGCTGCCCAGGAACCCGCCCTCCTCATGGCTCACGAGGTGGATGTCGGCCCCAAGGCTCCTTATCAGTCCGATCCGCTCCTCGCTCATCCAGTCGGGCATGAAGATGGCCACCGGGTGACCGAGAGCCCTGCCGATCGCGGAGAACGAGATGCCCGTGTTGCCGCTCGTCGCTTCGACGATGAGACCGCCGCGTTCCAGGAGCCCGCGGGAGTAGCCGCGCTGCACGATGTGGAACGCCATGCGGTCCTTGATGCTGCCGGTCATGTTGAGGTTCTCGGCCTTGGCGTAGAGCACCCGTTCCCGACCCTGGTACATGTAGTCGACGGCAAGAAGGGGCGTGTTGCCGATGAGGCGCGTGAGGCCCCGCATCCGGCGATCAAGGTCGTGAGCGACCACGGTTGTCTCCTCCACCTTCATCCTCCTGGCGTCTGTCCATCCACCTCGATTCTAGCACAACTACGCTCCGGGGCAAGCCACGAGCCGCCATTGACTCGCCCACCCGCAGCGTATAGCCTTGATGCTCCAGCCGACGGCAGGCCGCGTCTCCGTCGGCAGTCTGACACACGGCTCGGAAGAGACCACCACGGGACACGATTCGGGACGGGGGGCATGCCCGAAGCGAGCTACTACCGTATGCCCGTCCAGGAAGTCCTGGACGATCTCGCGACGAGCCTCAGGGGCCTCACGCGCGAGGAGGCCGCGAAGCGCCGCCTCGAGCACGGCGAGAACGAGCTCGGGGCCGAGTTCAAGACGCCGGCGTGGCTCCTCTTCCTATCGCAGTTCCGCGACCTTCTCGTCATAGTCCTCATCGTCGCCGCGGCGATCTCGTTCGTCATCGGGAGCTACCGCGACGGAACGGTGATGCTCATCATCGTCGCCATCAACGCCGTCATCGGGTTCGTGCAGGAGTACAAGGTCTCCCGCATCCTCGAGAGCCTGAAGTCCCTCATACAGTCTCCTGCCAAGGTCGTCACAGACGGCGAGCTGACCGAGCTCCCGCAGAGCCAGCTTGTCCCCGGCGACATCGTCCATCTGGAGGCGGGCGACAAGATCCCCGCAGACGTCCGGATAATCGAGTCGTTCGACCTCCGGACGAACGACTTCGCTCTCACGGGCGAGTCCACTCCGCAGGGAAAGGGGACCAACGCCATCGGCGAGGACGTCGTGCTCGCCGACCGCGACAACATGGCGTACACGGGGACGACCGTCGCCTCAGGGAGCGCCGACGGTGTCGTCGTCCGGACCGGCATGAACACCGAGCTGGGCAGGATCGCCGGCTTGACGCAGGAGACCGAAGAGACCGCGTCCCCGCTCGAGAAGGAACTCGGTGCGCTCGCGAAGTGGCTCACGACGACCGTCGTCATCATCGGAGCGATCCTCTTCGGGGTCGCGCTCTGGCAGGGATTCAGTCTGTTCACGAGCATGGTCTACGCGCTCGGCATCGCGGTCGCGCTCGTCCCGCAGGCACTCCCGGCGCAGGTCACCGTCGCGCTCTCTACGACGAGCAAGCGCCTCGCCGACCGGAACGCCGTCGTCAAGAGCCTGCCGTCGGTCGAGACGCTCGGCTCGACGAGCGTCATCTG
This sequence comes from bacterium, assembly GCA_025774935.1. Taxonomy (GTDB): domain Bacteria; phylum Joyebacterota; class Joyebacteria; order Joyebacterales; family Joyebacteraceae; genus JALGVN01. The sequence continues at coordinate 465,587 of JALGZK010000001.1, forward strand.
CACCGACAAGACGGGGACGCTCACTAAGAACGAGATGACGGTCACGTCGGTGTGGTTCAACGGCAGGCACTACTCGATGACCGGCATCGGCTACGAGCCCGAGGGAGCGATCCTCGACTCGGACGGGAACGCAGTCTCCCAGGAAGGCATCGACGAGATCGAGATCCTGATGGACGCGGCGACGATGGCTTCGAACGCCGAGATCCACGAGCCCGACGAGGAGCACGACGGGTGGTACCCGGTGGGCGATCCGACGGAGGCCGCGCTCGTCACGATGTCGACCAAGCTCGGCACGCGCTCGCCGATCGAAGACGAGGAGAACCCGGAGCTTCAGGAGTTCCCCTTCGACTCGGAGCGGAAGCGTATGAGCTCGGTCCGCCAGTTCGGGGACAGACAGGAGCTCGCCATGAAGGGAGCTCCCGGGAGCGTCCTCTCCATCAGCAGGTCGATCTATCGGGACGGCCAGGCGGTCCCGATCACGGAGGAGGACCGGAAGACGGCCCTCGGGGTCAACGACGAGTTCTCCAAGAAGGCGCTCAGGGTCCTCGCGATCGCCTACCGCCCGCTCGACTCGAACGGGAAGGACTACACCGTCGACGAGGTCGAGCGTGACGTCATCTTCCTGGGCTTGGTAGGCATGATCGACCCTCCGCGCGAGGGCGTGCGGGAGGCGATCGACGAGTGCCACGACGCGCATATCCGGACGTTCATCATGACGGGCGACCAGTCGATCACCGCCCAGGCGGTCGGACGCGAGATCAACCTCTGCGAGGAAGGAAGCGCCCCGCGCGTCATCACGGGGAGGGAGCTCAAGGGGATCGAGGACCAGGACCTCACGGACGCGATGGAGGGGGAGACCGCCCTCATCTTCTCCCGCGTCGATCCCGCCGACAAACTCCGCATCGTGGAGCTCCTCGAGGACGAGGGCGAGGTCGTCGCAGTGACGGGCGACGGCGTCAACGATGCGCCCGCGCTCAAGCGGGCGGACATCGGGGTCGCGATGGGTGGTATCGGGACCGACGTGGCCAAGGAGGCGTCGGAGCTCGTGCTCCTCGACGACAGCTTCCCGACGCTCGTCGAGGCCGTACGGGAGGGCAGGACGATCTACGCGAACCTCCGGAAGACCGTCCTCGCCTCCATGACGACGAACGCGGCGGAGCTCGTGGTCGTCCTTCTTGGACTGGCCGCCGTCTCCGTCAAGAACTGGGCCATCCCGATCCTCGCGATCCAGATCCTCGCGATCGACCTTCTCGCGGAGATCATGCCGCTGACGTTCCTCACGTACGACCCTCCGTCCGACGACGTCATGACCTCCCGACCGAGGAACATCAGGGACCACATCCTGAACAGGAACACGGCCGCCGAGGTCGTGTTCCTCGGGGTCCTGATCGGGGCGCTCGCGTTCGCGAACTTCGTGCTCTTCATGTTCAGGGAGGGCGTCACTTTCACCGTCGATCACGCCGACCCCGTGATGTACGCGCGGGGCACGGCGATCACCTACCTCACGATCGCCTACTGCCAGTTCGCGAACATCCTCTCGAGGCGCTACGAGTACGAGTCGGTCGTGAGCAGGAACTTCTTCACGAACCGCGTGCTCCTGTTCTCGATCCTCGGGTCGGTCGTGCTCGTCTTCGTAGGCGTCTACGGACCGTTCGTGAGCGACTTTTTGCAGTTCGCTCGGCTGTCGCTCGTCGACTGGGGCTACGTTCTCGGAGCGGCCCTCGTATTCCTCGCGGCTTTCGAGGCCATCAAGCTCGGGAAGCGGCTGAGCCGGGGGAGGCGCGGGACCGCGGCGGGAGCAGCGCGCGCCTGACCCCGAGGAGACGCAATGGACCAGCCCCTCTACGTGAAGCTGTCGTCGCCCTTCGGGGCGTTCGCGGTCGTCTGGCGCGATGCGGGCGGCGGCCCGATGATCCAGCAGGTGCTTCTCGCGCGGGACGGCGCGTCGGGTGAGAAGCGGGCACGCGGGGCGTTCGCCGGCCTGCGGAAGGGCACCGACCCGCGAGTCGAGGAGGTCGCGGCGAGGATCCAGCGGTTTCTCGAGGGGGAGGTGCTCTCGTTCGCGCTCGACCTCGTCGACTTCGGCCGCTGCTCGCCGTTCCAGCGCCGGATCATCCTCGCGGAGCACGGGATTCCGCGGGGCATGGTCAGCACGTACGGACGCATCGCGCGGCATCTGGGGTCCCCGGGGCGGCGAGGGCGGTCGGCAACGCGCTCGGAACTAATCCGTTTCCGATCATCATCCCGTGCCACCGCGCGGTCCTGTCGGACGGGAGGCTCGGAGGATACCAGGGCGGGACCGCAATGAAGCGCGCGCTCCTCGAGCTCGAGGGCGTCGAGATCTCGGAGGCCGGAAAGGTGATCACGAAGGAGTACTACTACTGATCGCGCAGGACGGGGGGAGACATGGCTGAAGGAAGAAGGTGGACGATACCGCTGGCGATCGCCGCAGTCGTCGCCCTGGCGGCCTGGGCGGGCGTCCCGGCCGCGGCCGACGACGTGACCGCCGAGCCACTGCCGCCGGGGGACAGCCCGTCGCCGACGGTCTTCACGCGCCTTGCCGACGCCGGCGAGGCGGAGGACCACGAGGGATCCGATCACGTGATCGTCTTCGAGAGGACGGTGAACCGCGTGAAGGAGACCGGAGTCACCTACACCGACGACTACGTCCTCTACAAGCTCCTCACTCCGGCGGCATGCCGCAACATGTCGGTGCGGCGTTGGCGGTACGAGCCGTGGAGCAGCTTCGTCGACGTTCGCGAGGTGAACGTCATACGAGGTGACGAGAAGATCCCGGTCGACGTCTCGCAGGTGCACGATCTCCCGGCGCCGCAGTCGGCGATCTACTGGAACGCGCGCGTGAAGACGCTCCAGATGCCGCGCCTCGAGGTGAACGACGGGATCGAGATCAAGACGTTCCACAAGGGATACAGCTACGCGCTCCTCGACGAAGAAGCCGGAGCCGCCTCCGCGGCGGAGGGGAACGGCCCCGACGACGACAAGTACATCCCGCCGATGCCGGGCGAGTACTTCGACATCATCCGCTTCTCAGCGACCGTGCCGATCATCGAACAGCGGTACGAGGTGGTCATCCCGTCGTCGAAGAGACTCCACTCGGAGACCTATAACGGACCGCTGTACGCAGGCACGAGCTACAGCGCGGACAGCACGCGCTACGCGTGGTGGGGCTACGACCTCCCACCGAGGCCGTACGAGTACAGGCAGGCCTCGGCGAGCGACGACGCCCCGAAGGTCGTCCTCGCGACCGTCGAGAGCTGGGAGGCGAAGAGCCGCTGGTTCTTCGACGTGAACGAGGGGCAGTTCGACGTGACCCCCGCGATCCAGGCGAAGGTCGACGAGATCTTCGAGGAGGCGGGGCTCACCGATGCGTCGGAGGAGGAGAAGGCCGATGCGCTCGTCCACTGGGTCGCGCAGAACATCCGCTACAGCGGGCAGACCATGGGGGAGGGCGAGGGGTTCACCCTCCACTCCGGTGAGATGATCTTCGAGCAGCGGAGCGGGGTCTGCAAGGACATCGCCGGGATGCTCGTCACGATGATGCGCGCGGCGGGCATGGACTCGTACGCCGCGATGACGATGGCCGGAAGCCGCATCGACCTCGTCCCGGCCGACCAGTTCAACCATTGCGTGACCGCGCTCCGGAAGGCCGACGGCACGTTCGTGATGTACGACCCTACCTGGGTCCCGTACTACAACGACATCTGGTCGAAGTACGAGACGGAACAGCAGTACCTGGTGGGGACGCCGGAGGGGGAGCCGCTCGCGACGATCGACTACAGCCCGGCCGATGAGTCGCCGCTCAAGGTCCGGCACCGCGCGACGCTCTCCGAGGACGGCGCACTCGAGGGCACGTTCAGGTTCGACGGGTCGGGAGCGATGGACGCCAGGCTCCGGCGCATAACGCAGTCCGAGAGGATCGCCGACCTCGAGTACGCGATGTCGGGGCTCCTCTCGCCTCTCTCTTCCGGCGTCGAGATCGCGCGGTTCGAGCACCCGAGACCCGATGACTTCAGCCAGAAGATGTGGATCGAGATCGACTACCGGATCCCGGGATTCGCGCTGCCGGTGGGAGAGGCGCTCGAGTTCCGGAGCCCGATGATGACCGTCACGCTCGCGAGCGGATGGCTCTTCCGCGCGGGCGCCGTGCACTGGGACGACGAGCGCGAGACCGACCTCTTCCTCTGGTTCACCCAGCTCGTCGACGGCGAGGAGGAAATCCGGCTGCCCGGCGGCTACGAGATCAAGGAACCGCCCGAGTCCGAAGAGGTCGACGAGGCCTACGCGTACTTCAAGGGCGGGAGCGAGATCGACGGGAGGAACCTCGTGATCACGCAGCGCGCGGAGGTTCGCAGACGGCAGATCCCCCCGGACGGGTACGGGGGGTTCAAGACAGCGATGGAGGAAGCGCAGGCCTTCGGCGACGAGGTCTACCGCGCGGCGAAGGGAGGTGACCGATGAGACGCCACCTTCCGACACTCACGCTTGCACTGGCGCTTCTGGTCGGCGCCTCCGTCACACTCCGCGCCGAGCCGATGGCCGCCGCGGGCGGGCACGACATCGGGGAGCTCATGGCGCTCGCCGAGGAAAACTACGACCTCGAGACAATGGACGCCGTCATCCTCCTCGACTCAGAGACCGTCCTGATCTCGCCGGGCGCGCGAAAGACGACGGTCCACGAGATCGTCTGGATCGCGACGGAGCGCGGCATCGACACGTACGCTGACCTCCGGGTCCCGTACGACTCCGCGACCTCTTCGCTCGAGGTCGTGTCGCTCCGGACGTGGATGGACGGTCGCTGGTGGCCGCACGACACCGAGCTCAACCCGACCGCCATCGTGGAGACGATCCCGTACGCCGCGCAGAGCGCTGACGACTACACGACGATGCGGGAGACGATGCTCCTTCACGACGGCGTCGAGATCCCGTGCATCGTCGAGACCGTCTACACGATCGAGGAGCGCCGGCCCGAGGATCTCGGCGCGGACGGGATGTGGGTCTTCCCGCGGCACGACCCGGTCGTCCGGAGCCGACTCGTACTGGCGCTTCCGAACGACACGGTCCTCGCCACAGGGTCTGCCAACGGCGCGCCCGAGGCGGCGTCGCGCCCTCGCGGCGATGCAATCACTGCCCGCATGTGGCAGATGGACCTCGTCGACCGCATCCCCCGTCCTCTCGCGCACGAGCCGTCGGTCGACGCGCCGCACGTGGTCTGGTCGACGTGGCCGAGCTGGCAGGGGCTCGGGGACGCGTTCCTCGAACCGTTCGACGAGGCGGCGGGGCTCTCGGACGCCCTCGTCGAGTCCGTGGCGGTCCGCACCGCACGCGCTCCCACGCTCAGGGCGAAGGCCGAGGCGATTGCCGCGTTCGTCAGGGAGTCGACGCGGTACGTGAACTACGACGTCAGCCACTGGCGATTCGAGCCGCGTTCCGCGACGCGCGTCTGGGAGACTGCGTACGGGCACGAGCTCGACCGGGCGGTGCTCGCGGCCGCGCTCTTCCGCAAGGCGGGCTTCCGAGCGGACCCGGTCTACCGCACGGCTCCGTTCGTGACGGTGGCAGAGGACGTCCCGGGGTTTGCGCAGTTCGAGGACCTCCGCCTCTGGGTGAACGCCCGGGGCCTGGGCGACGACCTCTCGTGCTACTTCGACCCGTCGTCCGGCAGCCTCGACTTCTCGACTCGCCCCATGTCGGCGCGCGAGATCTGGATCGTCGACGACCCCGAGGGGCCGGCGCACTGGCCGACCGCGGGACCCGTCGCGAGCGAGATCGACGTCGTGCTCACGCTCGAGCCGGACGAAGAGGGAGGCTGGACAGGCACTGGATACGTCGGCGCGACTCACGAGCTGTGTCCGTACGACGCCGTCTCCGGTATCGGCGGCGAGACCGGCAGCTACATCGGGAGGCTCGCGGGCGGCATTCTCGAGGGCGCGGACGTGAGCGACCACAGCCTCGCGTATCTCACAGAGGAGAAGATGAGCGCGGGGTTCGCGTTTACGCTCTCGGCTGGTGAGGACGACGAGACCGACCGAACGGAGATCGTCGCCGGGTCCGTCCGCGGCGGAGTCCTCGCGAACCTCTTCGACGGAGTCACGCTCCACCACGGTCACAGGGGATCGACGGTCCGCGCAAAGGGGCCGTTGAGCCAGCGTCTCGTCCTTCAGATCAGAACGGGAGACTTCGAGGGGGTCCGGTTCCCGGCCGAGCTGACGCTCGAGAACGCCGTCGGGAGCTTCACGCTCACCGTGGACGAGGATACGGTCTGGACCACCGTGACGCGCGAACTCGTGGTCGATGCTCTCACGATCCCGCCCGAGCACTGGCCGCTCCTGCGCGAGCTTCTGCTCGCCGAGGAGAGCACGAGGGCCCGGACGATCGTCCTGGAGTAGGGGCGCAGGTGAAGACGCTCTACGTCATACACCACTCGCACACAGACATCGGGTACACGGAGCTCCAGGGGCGCGTCGCGCGCAGGCACGCGGACTTCATCCGCCAGGCGCTCGCGATCATCGAGAAGAGCGCCGGCAGACGGAGCCGGCACTTCACGGGGTTCCGGTGGCAGTGCGAGACGTTCTGGGGAGTCGAGAAGTTCCTCGAGGAAGCGACCGGCGACGAGCGCACCGCCTTCGTCGAAGCGGTACGCTCGGGCGCGATCGGAGTCTCGGGCAGCTACCTCAACTTGAACGAGCTCCTCGACTACGATCTCCTGTTGACCGCGACCGGGCGCGCAGCGGACTTCGGCCGCTCGATCGACGTGCCGGTCGATTCGGCGATGACCGCCGACATCAACGGATACAGCTGGGGGTTCTCGCAGGCCCTGCACGACCGCGGGATCGAGAACCTGTTCACGTGCATTCACACCCACCACGGCATGTACCCGTTCGGGAGGACGCAGGTCCCGTTCTGGTGGGAGACGCCGAACGGAGACCGCGTGCTCGTGTGGAGCGGCGAGCACTACCACTTCGGGAACGAGCTCGGGATCGTGCCGGGCGCGGTGTCGTCGTACGTCACGAAGGACGAGTGCGACGCGGGGATGATCTTCGGAGACCACTGGAGCGTCGCCGAGATACGAATCCCGAGGTACGTGGAGCGGCTCGCGGACGGAGGATACCCGTACGACGTCGTCCCGGTCATGGCCTCGGGCCTGCGAACGGACAACGCACCGCCGTGCCCGCTCATCATCGACTTCGTGGAGCGCTGGAACTCGGAGCACGGGTCGGAGATCCGCGTCGAGATGACGACGCTCTCCGCGTTCTTCCGGCACCTCCGCGAGCGCCGATATGACTTCCCCGTCCATCGCGGCGACTGGCCGGACTGGTGGTCGGACGGGCCGTCCGGGAACGCGGCGAGCACGAAGCTGTTCAGGAACGCACAACGGAGGCTCGCATACTACCACGCCCTCACGGACCGCTACACGGAGCTGGAGCCGTCCGACGTCTCGGAGATTGAGAGCGACCTCATCCACTACGCGGAGCACACGTTCAGCTACGCGAACTCGGTGCGCGATCCCTGGTATCCGATGGTGCACGCGATCTCCGAGCGGAAGAAGGCGTATGCCGCAGTCGCGCACGACGGCGTCGAGACAGCGCTGGACGCCGCGCTCGGGATGCTCGGCGCGGCCGGGCTCGCAGTGGGAACACCGCTCACGTACTCGGTGGTGAATCCGCTCCACCGTGCGGTGAGCGGAGCGGCGTACCTCGCGGTGGGGCACTACGAACTCAACGAGCTCGGACTCGACCGCGGCGCCGAGGTGCTCGACGTGGAGTCCGGCGAAGCGCTCCCGTGCGAGCTCAGGAACACGCCATTCGGCGGTGAGTTCTGTGTCCCGGTGAGGCTCGCGCCGGGGGAGGAACGGTCGCTCGAGATCCGGGCGACAGACCGCGTCGAGTACGAGGCGCGGCTGCTTGATGGCGTGGAGGCGATCGAGACGCCGTTTGTCCGGATCGCGTGGCGGCCGGGCGACGGGATCGTCGGATGGCGGGACGTCGTGCTCGGCCGGGAGCTCCTGCGCGGAGAACTCAGCCACGCGCCGTTCACGCCCGTCCACGAGGTCACACCCGTTGCGGACCAGGAGGGAATCTGCACGGTCCGTGGCGACATGGGTCTGAACCGAAAGGGCACGGACGCTGTCAGGAGCCCAGGGTGTTTCGTCGGAGCGCAGGGCGTGCGATCGGGCAGGGTCTTCGCAGGCGCGACGCTCGAGTACGGAGTGCCGGGACTGAGCACGTACGTCGTCGAACTCCGCGCTCACGTCGCGGAGCCCCGCGTCGACGTCGCGGTGCGGTTCCACAAGGACAGCGTCTGGGAGCCGGAGAACGTCTACCTGTCGCTGCCGTTCACGACCGGCACCGGAGGCGAGACGCTCTGGCTCGACAAGGCGGGCGCTCCGGTGCGGCCCCGCGTCGATCAGCTGCCGGGCACGCTCACGGACTTCTACAGCATCCAAGAGGGACTCGCACTCACGGCGCGCGATCGCGGCGTGGCGGTCGCGACACCCGACAGCCACCTCGTCCAGCTCGGGGCTCTCGAGCACGGCGTGCGCCCGCTCGCGGGCGATCCCGTGCTCGACGACGACCCCGCGCACGTCTACGCTTGGCTCATGACGAACTACTGGGAGACGAACTTCTCAGCGGACCTCGGCGGGTTCTACGAGTTCAGGTACACGGTGAAGTGGGGGGCCGGACTGGCCGACCCGCGCGAGGCGCTCGAAGACTGCAGGGCCACGAACCACGGCATCGTCTCGTTCAGGCTGAGGTGACGGCACCCAAGCGCGCGGAGCCCGCGCCCGGGGCGCCCTGGTAGGAGGGGAGGACCGGACCATGACCGGCCGACGTTCGATCGCACTGGCGGGAGCCGGCCTCGTCGCTGTCGCGTGGATGATGTGGCCGGCGCCCGACGCCGCCTGCGACGTCCCGGTGCCCGACGGGGAATGGTCGCCGCTCGGGTACGTCTGCTACAGGGCCGCCGCGCCCATCACGATCGACGGGAAGCTCGACGAAGCGGAGTGGTCGGGCGCTCCCTGGACCAGCGACTTCGTAGACATCCGGGGAGACCTCGGGCCGACGCCTCGGTTCCGCACGCGCGCGAAGATGCTCTGGGACGACACCTACTTCTACGTCGCAGCCGAGATGGAGGAACCGCACGTGTGGGGGACGCTCCGGGAGCGAGACTCCGTCATTTTTCACGACAACGACTTCGAGGTCTTCATCGACCCGGACGGCGACACGCACGATTATTACGAGCTCGAGGTGAACGCGCTCGGGACGGAGTGGGACCTCCTCCTTACGAAGCCCTACAGAGACAGCGGCACGGCGATCGACTCGTGGGACATCCAGGGGCTCCTCACGGGCATACTCGTGATCGGGACCCTGAACGACCCCAGCGACACCGACCGGGGCTGGAGCATCGAGATCGCCATGCCGTGGGCCGTGCTCGAGGAGTGCGCTCGCAAGCCGGCGCCGCCCGAGGAGGGCGACGTGTGGCGCGTGAACTACTCACGCGTCGAGTGGCAGGCCGAGATCCAGGACGGAGCGTACGTGAAGCTCGCGGACCCCGAGACCGGGCGACCGCTCCCCGAGGACAACTGGGTGTGGTCGCCGCAGGGGCTCGTCAACATGCACTACCCGGAGATGTGGGGGTTCGTGCGGTTCTCGACGGCGGAGGCGGCCCCGGAGGTCCCCGTGCTCGCCGAAGCGGACTGGCTCGGGCCCGCCGAGTGGGCGCTCCGCCTCCTCTACTATAGAGAGCGGGCCCACTTCGCCGATGAGGGCTCGTTCACCGCCAACGCAGCGGAGCTGGGGCTCGAGGACGCGGTCGCGGGGCTCCCGACGAGCTGGCCCGCGGAGATCGCCGTGACCCCGAGCATGTTCGAGGCTCGGGTGTTCGCGCGCGACGGTACGACGCTCCACATCTCGCACGACGGCCGCCTATGGCGCACGACGCGCCCCGCGGGCCGAGGGGAGGAGAACCGATGAACATGGCCCCCGTCGACTGGGGGATCCTCCTCGGCATCCTGGCCGTGATGGTCTTCGGCGTCCTCCTCTCGCGGAACTACATGAAGAGCGTCGCCGACTTCCTGGCCGCCGGCCGTACCGCGGGCCGCTACGCCGTGAGCATCGCCTCGGGGATCGCCGGTCTCGGCGCCATCACGATCGTCGGGCTCCTCGAGATGAACTACATCGCCGGGTTCTCGATGACGTGGTGGGGGTTCACGATGAGCGTCGTGATCCTCATACTCACGGTCTCGGGCTGGGTGATCTACCGGTTTCGAAGCACGCGCTCGCTCACGCTCGCCGAGTTCTTCGAGCGGCGGTACAGCAGGAGGTTCCGGATCTTCGCGGGGCTCGTCGCGTTCCTCTCCGGGCTCATCAACTTCGGCATCTTCCCGGCGGTCGGCGCGCGGTTCTTCATCTACTTCTGCGGTCTGCCGCAGACGCTCGCTGTCGGCGCGCTCGCGGTCCCGACGTTCCCGCTCGTGATGATCGCCCTCCTCGGAATCGCGCTCTTCTTCGTGTTCTCGGGAGGACAGATCGCGGTCATCGTCACGGACTTCGCGCAGGGGCTCTTCGTCAACATCGTGTTCGTCGCGATCGTCCTCTACCTCTTCGCCCAGGTCGACTGGACGCAGATCATCTCGGCGCTCGAGAGCGCCCCCCAGGAAGCGTCGCTCATCAACCCGTTCAAGACGAGCCACGTCGAGGACTTCAACCTCGTGTACTTCGTGATCGGCATCTTCGGTGTCATCTACGGAGCCATGTCGTGGCAGGGGACGCAGGCCTACAACACCTCCGCGCGCAGCGCGCACGAGGCGAAGATGGCCGGGGTGCTCGGTAACTGGAAGGGGTTTCCGCAGGGGCTCTTCATCCTCTTCGTCCCCATCATCATCTACACCGTGATGCACCACCCGGACTTCGCAGGTGTAGCGGAGTCGGTTCAGGCCGCGATCGCGGGAGCCGGGTCCGAGGCAGTCCAGAGCCAGCTCAGGGGGCCGGTAGTCCTGACGAAGATCCTCCCGGTCGGCCTGATCGGGGCGTTCGCCGCCGTCATGCTCGCGGCGTTCATCAGCACCCACGACACGTACCTCCACTCCTGGGGCAGCATCCTGATCCAGGACGTCATCATGCCCTTCAGGAAGAAGCCGTTCACCGAGAAGCAACACCTGAGGCTCCTGAAGCTCTCGATCCTCGGCGTGGCGGTCTTCATCTTCTTCTTCAGCCTGCTCTTCCAGCAGAGCGAGTACATCTTCCTGTTCTTCGCGATCACGGGCGCGATATTCGCCGGCGGGTCGGGCGCCGTCATCATCGGCGGGCTCTACTGGAAGCGGGGCACGGCCGCCGCGGCGTGGACAGCGCTCATCACCGGATCGACGGTCGCCGTGGGGGGCATCCTCATCCACCGCCTGCCGGAGGCGATGTTCTACGCGGGACCGATCGACCTGAACGCCACGCGGCTCGGCCAGCTCGGCTGGGAGACGGTCCGGTGGCTCTACTTCATCAACGGCCAGCAGTACTGGGCCGTGGCGATGGGTGCGTCGACGCTCCTCTACGTCCTAGTCTCGCTCCTCGGGAAGCGGCAGGTCGCGGACTTCGACAGGCTCCTCCACCGGGGGAAGTACGCCGTCGCCGACGAGACGCAGGTGGTGAACGCAGCGCCGTCCAAGGGCTGGCGGATGCTCGGCATGGGGAAGGAGTTCACGCGCGCTGACAAGGCCATCTACATCGCGACGTACGTGCACACGGCAGTCTGGTTCACGATCTTCGTCGTCGGGACGATCTACAACCTCCGGCACGACGTCCCGGACTCCGCGTGGACGTCGTTCTGGAAGAAGTACTTCTACGTACAGGTCGTCTTCTCCATCCTCGTGATCGTCTGGTTCACGATCGGAGGCCTGCGGGACATCCGAGACATGTTCCGACGGCTCTCGGTGATGAAACGCGACGCGGCCGACGACGGCATGGTGGTCCGCGAGGACGACCGGGAAGAGGGGACAGCATGAACAGAGCGGCCGGACGGCGAGGCATCCGGGCAGGCCGCATCGGAGCGGGCGCGATTCTGTGCGCGGTCGTGCTCGTCCTCTTCGCGGGGACCGGAGTCTGCGCGACGGGGGAGCCGGTGACGCTGCGCGTCTTCAACGCGAACGCCATCCACTTCCTGCCGGCGAACCCCGACACGTTCGCGACTGCCGACGTCCGGTCCGAGGACAACGGACGCGAGATCGCGCGGGACATCGAGTTCGCTCCGCTCGGCGACATGGTGAGGATCACCGCGCTCGTCAGGATCGAACCGATCCCGAAGGACCCGACGTCCGTGCACGACGCGTGGGACCGCGCCGGGAACGTGCGTCTCTCGATGCCGGGCATGGCTGACGTGGAGATCGTGAAGTTCGTGACGTCGTACGGCGGTGTCACCGAGCACGAGGTCGACGTCTCTCACCTCATGCCGTTCCTCCAGGACGCAGTCACGTTCAGAGGGTTCATCGACACGTGGCTCTCGCCGGCGTGGAAGATGACCTTCGACCTCGAGTTCGTGCCTGTCGGCGAACCGGAGCACCCGGGCGAGTCCAACGTGAACCCGACGTGGGGGACGGGCCTCGTCTACGAGCAGAACGTGACCGAGGAGCTCATGCGCGACGGCCCGCTCGATGCCGAGGTGGAGGTCCCCGACGGCGTCGGGAGGGTCCTCATGCACTACCTCGTCTCGGGACACTGCACCGACGGCCGGGACGACGACGAGTTCGTGAGCAAGGACAACGTGATCTCGGTCGACGGGACCGTCGTCTACCGGTTCCGGCCCTGGCGCGACGACTGCGGCGAGTTCCGCGCGGTCAACCCCTACACGCGCCGCTGGTCGGACGGCTGGTGGTCGTCCGACTACAGCAGGAGCGGCTGGTGCCCGGGCGACTGGGTGCCTCCGCTCGTGCTCGACCTCACGGATCACCTGACGCCGGGCAAGCACGCCGTCAGGTTCAGCGTGGAGAACGTCCGCCC
>JALGZK010000003.1 GCA_025774935.1 bacterium
CATGCGGTTCCTCTACTTTGTGAGTTTCGCCGGCGCCCCCTCGGGCGCCTCGTTCGACCTCATCCTGTTCACGACGAACTGCACCTTCCCCGTGGCGGACATCTCCAGCTCGGTGTCCCGCACGCAGCGGATCTCCATCTCGCCGGAGACAAGGTGACCCATCCGCTCCTCGAGGAGCGCGCTCGCGGGAGCGATCGCCTCCTCATCGGCGTCGAGGTGGATCACGATCGTCCTTTCGTCCAGCTGTTCGATCTGGGAACGCCGCACGCCCGGAAGGTCCTTGAACACGAGCGTGAGCCCGGCCGGGGCGATCCTCCGGCCCGACGGCGTCACGAGCCAGTCCCCCGCGCGCGCGACGACGGGTCTCATGATAGGAAGCGTCCGTCCGCACGGGCACGTCTCGTCGTGCGCCACGTCGATCACGTCCCCGAGGTCAAAACGGATGAGCGGCATCACACGGTTCGTGAGCGTGGTGACGAGTGCGGGTTGCCTGAGCGGGAGCCTGTCGAACTGCCCCTCGACGAACCCGTCGACGAGCGACAGGTGGAACCTCCCTTCCTCGCACTGCGAGGCCGACACGACTCGCTCGGCGCACCCGTAGAGCCCCACGATTGGCGCCCCGAAGACGCGGCCGACGAGCTCGCGCTGGTGCTCGTGCATCATCTCGCTCGAGTACCACACCGCGCGCGGGCTCCAGTCGAGCGTGCGCCCCGCCTCGCTCGCGAACGCGGCGAGGATCTCGAGCGACGAAGGGTATCCCATGATGAACGCCGGGCGCCGTTCCTCGAGGACGTCGAGGTAGGCGTGCGCGTTGTCGCTCGTGAGGTGCCACGTCGAGAGATACAGACGCCGGTCGACCCACGAGACGCGCCACGGCTTGCGCGGGTCCGTCTCCGAGAGCGGGACGATCGCCTCGCCGACGAGCCGCGCGATCCAGTCACCGTTCCGGTAGCCGGACCAGACGTTTCGCCGCCACCAGAGGGCGTCCATGTCGGTGAACGTCTTATCGTGCATGTAAGTCGTGAACGGCGTGCCGGTCGTCCCCGAGGTCTTCGTCTTCACGATCTTGCCGGGCCCCGGGTCGCGCGAGAGGTACGACTCCAGATTCTCCTTCACGTCCTGCTTCGTGACGACGGGGAACTCGGTGAGGAGCGCGTAGGCGTCGGACGACGGATCCTCGAGATGCGAGAGGAGCGAGGTCAGGGATTCGTACCGCGGCACGGTCCGGACGGCGTGGATGAGGAGCCCGCGGAGGCGTTCCTCGACGAGCCGGACGTGCTCCTCGCGGGGCATCCGCTCGGTCGGGGCGACCTCGCCGAGGTACCTGGTCCACGCGGCGATGCGCCGGCGGTTCCGGAACCCGAACAGGTTCAGGGCCAGCGTCTGTCCCGGCCGCCCGATGCGGTCGTAGATCTCGTTCGCCGAGTGCGGAATGACGTCCCGCGCCTTCACTGCTTCCTCCCCATCGGAACACGACCGCCGTCTGCACGCGACGGCTCCGCCCGGACCGAGGCCGGACGTCGTTCGATGCGGCTCCTGGACACACGGGCGCACGTGTGCACCCGCCCCACGGCCGCGCTCACGCTCAAGATGCAAACGGCGTGCCCGACTCCCCGGAAGTGCCGGTCTTTCCTGACGTTGCGGGGACGGGCGCCTTCCGCCGACAGCGCGGCCGATCCCGCCCTCCGGTTCGCGGAACGCGAAGACCGGACCGCCGGCCCGATTCCGCGCCGCCGTCGCAGGAATCCCGAGAGATGTCAGGAAAACGTCCGCGGAGGGGACGCCCCGTGCGCCGGCGCTGCACGCGCGGGACGCTCTACTCGCTCCTTCGGGAGAGCCGCGAAGCCAGGAACCCGAACAGCAGCTTCGCGTGCTTGAGCCTGATGTGACGGAGCTCCTTGAACACCGTGGCGAACTCGCCGTCCTTGAGCGAGCGGCGGAGGACCTTCATCCTGTGGCCGACCACCCTGCTCCCCGCGTGTTCCCACACACCCTCACTTCCCTCGGCGATGTTCTCCGACACCGTCTCGATGAAGTTCTCGATACGTTCCTTCTCGTCGCCCGCCGCGAGCGTCCCGACACCGCTCTCGCCGATGAACGTCGGTACGGCGCGGAGCGACTCGACGCCGTCCGCGGTGAGACACGCGTCGACGGCGTAGCCGGCCCTCACGTCCCACGGGTCGCAGTCGCGCTTCACGCGCCCCGCGGAGGTGTCGAAGATGAAGTTCCCCATGCTGTAGGTCACCCAGCCGCGCCCGAACCGCTCGACTCCCTGGATGACGTGCGGATGGTGACCGAGGATGAGGTCGGCGCCCGCGTCGACGATCTCCTCCGCGAGCCTGCGGTCTTCGGGCGTCGGGTAGTTCGACATCTCGAGGCCCCAGTGGAGCGAGATGACCCTGACGTCGGCCTCGCCGATGCGCCCGAGCGACTCCTTCACGTTCTCGAGGGTGAGGGGCGCCGCGCCCGGCTCCGACGCCGTCGCGGTCCACCGCTGCGCCGGGGTGAACGCGGCGAACCCGATCCTGATGCCCCTGCGCTCGAGCACCACGCCGTCGAGCGATTCGTCGAGGTTCCGCCCAGCGCCGACCACCGCTACCCCGTTCTCTCTGAGCTGCTCGACCGTCTGCTCGAGGCCGGGCAGTCCCCAGTCCATGATGTGGTTCGTCGCGATGGCGGCGACGTCGACCCGGGCGGCGAGGAAGGCCGGCAGCGCTTCCGGCGATCCCTGGAGCTCCCTGCTCACGTCCGGCGACGACGCCTCTACGGCCGTGCGCGGGATGGGCATCTCGAAGTTCACGAACGTGACGTCGGCGTCGGCGAGGTAGGAGGCCGTCGCCGGCCAGTCCGCGTCCGCTGCCCCGCCCAGGGCGCGTGCCGCGCTTCCGATGAGGGCGACGTCCCCGACCGCCCTGAGGGTTGCGACGGATCCGGGATCAGACGACATCCTGTTGTCCTCCGGAGCTGCCGGAGAGCTCCGCATAGAATCCCTCGACCTGGTCGACGACGCGGTCCCAGGCGTAGAGCTCGAGGACCTGGTCGCGGTACCTCGTCGACCCCTCGTCCTCGACCCGCCAAGAGAGCCAGCCGACGATCGCGTCGGCGATCGCGCCGGCCGACGTGTCTTCCGATAGGAGCCTCTGGTCGATGAGTCCGAGGATCTCCGGCGTCGCGCCGGCGGGCGTACCGACCACCGGCGTGTTCGTCGACAGCGCCTCGATCGTCGAGATCCCGAAGCCCTCGAGGTAGGCGGTGGGAAGCACGAACAGGTCGGAGGCCTGGTAGTACCGGACGAGGTCGTCGTCGCTGACGTGTCCGGCGAGCTTCACGACCGCGCCGAGGCCGAGCTCGTCGATGATCGACTCGAGCCTCGGCTGAAGTCGTCCCCTGCCGCAGATCGTGAGCGTGACCGACGCCGCATCGGGCGCGCCGCTCTCCCGAACGACGGGCAGCGCGCGCAGGAGGTTCTCGAGACCCATTCTCGGCACGAGCTTGCGTGTCGTGACGAGGTGGATCTCGTTCTCGCCGATCCCGAGCGCCCGCCGCACCTCCCCCCTGTCCTCCGGAGGACTGAAGCGCTCCGTGTCGACGCCGCTCGGGATGATCCGGACCTTCGAGGCGTCGACAGACGGGAAGTGCGCCTCGATGTTGCCCTTCACGAACTCCGACAGGACGAGGATGCCGCGCGCCTTCTCGAGAACCCCGCGCTCGAACCTCCGCTGCATCTGCTCGAGCGGCGGCGAGGAGGCGCGGAGCGCCGCCCGCTTGAGGGCCGACGTCTCCTCCTCGAGCATCCACTTCGTCTCGAGACGGTACTCGATGAACGACGGCGCGTGGTACGTGGGGATCTGGCAGACGGAGGCGGCGTCACGGCTCCTCGCGAGCTTGAGACCAAGGTGCGAGTCGTGGATCGAGAGGACGTCGACGTTCCGCCTCTCGGCGACGGTGCGGAAGAGCCTGAGCGTGTTGTCCATGTGCTGCATCGTGCTGTAGAGGGGGTTGACCTTGCGGAAGGAGTAGGTGTGGACCGTCATCCCTTCGACCTCGTACGGGGGCCCGGCGTCCGGCTCGCGCGTACTCGCGATCACGTCGATCTCGTGGCCTCTCGCCGCGAGCCTGCTCCCGAGGTCGTAGAGATACGTGTACGTGCCGCCGACGCGCTCCGGGAACATCCCCCTGTGTACGAAGACGATGTGCATGGGCGCCAACCTTAGACGCATAGCCCGGCGGTGTCAATCGCGCGGCCCCGAGTGACCGCCTCTCACCGGCTGCAGCCCGAAACGCACCGCGGGGCCGGGAGTATCTCCCGACCCCGCGCCTTCTGGTACGCCCCGAAGGAATCGAACCTTCAACCTACTGATTAAGAGTCAGTTGCTCTGCCTAGTTGAGCTAGGGGCGCACGCCGATGCTTAGATCCCGAGCCGCCCGACGTGCGATAGATGCGGTCGCGGGGTGGGTTGGTTCGGTACTAGAACGGGAGGTCGTCGTCCTCGATCTTGACCGTCTCGGTCTGGAACTCCGGTGTCTCCGACGTGGAGCCGGACTGCTCCCCGCCTCCGGCGCCCGGGCGGCCGCCGAGCATCTGCATGTTCTGCGCTACGATCTCGGTGGTCTTCCGCTGGTTGCCCTGACGGTCCTCCCAGCTCCGGGTCGTGAGCCGGCCCTCGATGTAGACCTGGCGGCCCTTGCTCAGATACTGGCCGCAGATCTCAGCGAGTTTCCCCCAGGCCACGATGCGGTGCCACTCCGTCCGCTCCTGCTTCTGACCGTCCTTGTCGGTCCAGCTCTCGTTGGTCGCGATCGTGAAGGTTGCGACCGACGTCCCGCTCGGGGTCGATCTGAGCTCGGGGTCCTGTCCGAGGTTGCCGATCAGGATGACCTTGTTGACGCCTCTGCCGCCTGCCATAGAACTATCCTCTCCCGGGGTCGTCCTCTCGGACTTCAGGCCGCCCGTTGCGGCGCGGCACGGTCAGGGGCTCCTCGCCTCGCGGGTCCCGCCCGCAAGGCACCGAAGAGGGTAACACCGCGGTCCTCGACGCCGCAAGCGAATCCTCCCCGAAGGGGCCGTTCTGCTCCAGGGGAAGCGATCCCGCTTCCGAGTGAACAGCGCGAATGTCGTTGGGGTGGAAGACGGGATTCGAACCCGCGACGACTGGATCCACAGTCCAGGGCTCTACCAACTGAGCTACTTCCACCGTCTATTTGGTACGCCTGGCTGGATTTGAACCAGCGACCTACGGATTAGAAGTCCGTTGCTCTATCCAGGCTGAGCTACAGGCGCGAGCGCGTGGTCGGGGCGAGAGGATTTGAACCTCCGACTTCCTGCTCCCAAAGCAGGCGCGCTAACCGGGCTGCGCCACGCCCCGCCGGCCAGCCGAACCATCATGATATGCCTCGCCCCGCTGGAAGTCAAGCGCAGGCCCTGCGGAAAGGCCTCGGGGCGGGTTTCTGGGTAGGCGTACGCTGACGGTGGTGCCTCTTCCCTCGCCGCTCTCGATCCAGATCTCACCGCCGTGCCGCTCGACGACCTGCTTGGCCATCGAGAGGCCGAGGCCCGTGCCGTCCCGCTCGATCGCGCGTGCGTTCCTCGCTCTGAAGAACTCGTCGAAGATCTTCGGGACCTCGTCGGCCGGGATCCCGATGCCGCGATCCGCGATCTCGACGAGAACGGTCTCCCCCTCGTCCACTACCCTGACGGTGATCCTGCTGTCGTCCTCCGAGTACTTGACGGAGTTCGCGAGGATGTTCGCGAAGGTCTCCTCAATGTAGACGCGGGCGCCCGTGATCCAGCCGGCGGTGGCGTCGATCTCGCGGTCGATGACGATCGAGTTCGCGACGGCACGGGCCTCGACGTAGTTGACCGCGCTCTCGATCGCCGACTCGACCTGGAACGCGTCCATGGCGACCTCCCTGCACATCCTCATCCTCGTGAGCTCGAGCAGCGCCTTGACGAACGCCAGGAGCGTGTCGCTGCGGCGCCGCGCTCGATTGACGAGGTTGAGCTGCTCCGGAGGAACGGGTCCCGTGACTCCTTCGATGACGGGATCGAGGCACGTTCGAATCGCGGCGAGGTGCCCCTTGATGTCATGGGTCACCCTGAAGACGTACTCGCTCTTGATGAGGTCCTGCTCGACGAGGAGTCTGTTCGTTGCCGCGAGCGCCGCCTCGCGCTCCCTGAGCGCCGACGAGACCCACGTCGCCATGTAGACGGCCGCGAAGACCGTGGAGGCAAGGACGACCAGCACTCCGGTGACGTAGAGCGGCTGGTCGTGCAGCGTCTGTCCGACGTACCCGCGAAGGCAGTGGTGCGGAAGGACGCCCGAGTACTCCAGAAGCGCGACCGACGTGAAGATCGACACCGCGAAGGCGGCCTGGAGGAAGGCCGCGCGTCGCGTGAGAAGGATGCCCGCGATGATCATGTGGAAGATGAAGTAGATCAGGAAGGGGTTCTCGACTCCGCCCGAGAAGTGAACGAGGGCACCGAGCGCGAGGAGGTCGAGGGAGATCTGGACAGCCGCGGTCCGGTTGATCGCCGGGGCACGAACAGGTTCCGTGCCGGAGGTGGCCCTCCTCAGGTGGATGAGGAAGAGGAGGTTGTACGCGGCCAGAACGACGGCGATGACGTAGAGCGCAGGCGCACGTATCGGGATGTGGAACGCCCGCGAGGCCACGTACGTGATGGCGACGAGCCCCGCGGCGGCGATCCAGCGTATCCGGATGAACCAGTAGGCCCTCCGGATCAGGTTCTCCTCGGGGGTGCCGTTCATGCGGGGTTCTTCTTGAGCAGCGCCTCCACCTTCGTGATGAGCTCGTCGGGCTTGAGGGGCTTCTCAACGTACTCGTCGACCGGCAGCCACGCGTCGTCTCCCGACTCCCGAGAGAAGCCGATGCCCGTCTTCTCCTTGATCGCCGTCACCATCAGGATCGGGACTTTCTTGAGGTTTTCGTCCGCGTTGAGCCGGCGGGAGACCTCGAAGCCCTTGCTGCCGGTCTCCATCATGACGTCGAGGATGATCAGATTGGGCTTCTCGCTCTGTGCCATCGCGAAGCCCTCTTCACCGCTCCCCGCGACGGAGACGCTGTACTTCTTGCTCTCGAGCACCACCCGCATCGCCTCGACGATGTCCGGATCGTCGTCGACGATCAGGATCTTGGGACTGTCGCTCATCGATCTGCCTCCTCCCTCTGGCACTTCGGCTCCACGGAGCCGCTCGTTCGCGGCGGTGTCACTCCACTGGGTCCAAGTCCGGACTCCCCCGGCGGGCACATCGGGAACACGCCGGGGGCTCTGAGCACGGGTCCTTCTGTCGTGCTTGGCCGGGGCGGGAGGCTCGGACCTCCGACGCGCCGCTCAGTGAGCGGACCGCATTCGTAACGCGGACGCCCCGCAGGGTGAGTCGTAATCAATCATATCGGCCGGCAGCCGGCCCGTCAAGGGCCGACGCTCGGAAACCCGGTTGCCCTACGCTCCGGTGTCGCCCGGCGGCGGCTCCTCGGGCAGCGGCCTCTCGCGCACCCAGGAATAGAGGACGGGCACGACGAACACCGAGAGGAGCACTACCAGCATTCCGCCGAACGAGGGGATCGCCATCGGGATCATGACGTCCGAACCGCGTCCGACCGAGGTCAGAACGGGCAGGAGCGCGAGGATCGTCGTCGCGCTCGTCATCAGGCACGGCCGGATGCGCCGGACGCCCGCTTCGATGGTCGCCTCGCGGATGTCGGCGGCGCACTTGATTCCCCGCTTCGCGCAGGACTGATCGAGGTACGTGGCGAGCACGACGCCGTTGTCGGACGCGATCCCGAAGAGCGCGAGGAACCCGACCCACACGGCGACAGACAGGTTCACAGGGCGGATCTGGAACAGGTCTCGCATGCTCGTCCCGAGGATGCTCCAGTCGAGGAACCAGGGCTTCCCGTAGAGCCAGATGAGGATGAACCCTCCGGCCCAGGCGACGGCGATGCCCGAGAAGACGATGAGCGTCGTCGTGACCGACTTGAACTGGAGGTAGAGGATCATGAAGATCACGAAGAGCGCGAGCGGGAGGATCACCGCGAGCTTCTTCTGCGCGCGGACCTGGTTCTCGTAGCTCCCGGCGAACCGGTAGCTCACGCCCGCCGGGATCTCGAGCTCTCCCGCCTCCCGCTTCTCGTCGAGGAACGTCTGCGCCATCTCGACGACGTCGACCTCAGCGTACCCGGACTTCCGGTCGAACGTGACGTAGCTCAGGAGGAACGTGTCCTCGCTCTTGATCGCCATCGGGCCGCGGACGTACCGGACGTCCGCGAGCTGCGAGAGGGGAACTTGGACCCCTCCCTGGGCGGCGACGAGCACGGTGCCCAGCGTCTCGAGCTGGTCCCGGAGCTCTCGAGCGTATCGGACCCTGACGGCGTATCGCTCCCGGCCCTCGACGGTCGTCGTGACCTTCTTCCCGCCGATCGCGGTCTCGATCACGTTCTGAACGTTCCTGACATGCAGGCCGTAGCGCGCGATCGCCTCGCGGTCGATGTCGATCTCGATGTACGGCTTGCCGACGACGCGGTCTGCGATGACCGTCTCGGCCCTGACGGCGGGGACCTGCTTGAGCAGCCGCTCGAGATCGAGCCCGACGCGCTCGATCGTCTCGAGGTCCGGACCCTTCACCTTGACGCCCATCGGCGCCCGCATGCCGCTCTGGAGCATGACGAGCCTGGTCTCGATCGGCTGGAGCTTGGGCGCCGACGTCGTTCCCGGGATCCGCGCCGCCCGCGCTATCTCGTCCCAGATGTCGTCCGGCGTCTCGATCTCGGGGCGCCACTGCCGGTAGGGACGGCCGCGCGCGTCCGGGACGAGCTCGCCGAACTCGTCCCGCACGAATTCCCCCGCCCTCCGGTCGTAGCGGAAGAGAAGCCTCCGGCCCTGGTCGTCCGTGGCGTACTCGGACTTGTAGTTGATGACGGTCTCGATCATCGAGATCGGGGCCGGGTCGAGCGCGCTCTCGACGCGCCCGATCTTCCCGACGACCGACTCGACCTCGGGGATGGAGCCGATCGCCAGGTCCTGCTTTCTGAGGACGTCGATCGCCTCGCCTATCGACGCGTGCGGCATCGTCGTCGGCATCCAGAGGAACGACCCCTCGTCCAGAGGCGGCATGAACTCCCTGCCGAACCCGGGGAACGCGTGCGCGGGCCCGGACCAGATCGCGCTCGCGCGGATCCGCGACTCGGGGACCCCGATCTTCCCGAGCCCCGCGGGTATGAACCCGAAGAGCCGATCGAACCCGACCCACGACATCCCGCCAAGGAAGACGACCACGAGCGGGATCGCGATGAACGTCCGCTTGTGCTCGAGGCACCACTTGAGCATCGTCCCGTAGTACCGGATGAAGATCTTGAACCCGACCAGCAGTATCCCGAGCATCCCGACGACCAGGACGAGGTTCGGGAAGAACGCGCGACCCTGCCCGAGCGGGAGCCAGTGCCGCGTGAGGACCACCACGACGAGGAAGCCCACGATGACGAGCGGCGTGTACGCCGGGAGCGTGACTCCGCGCCTCTCGAGGCGTGACGCTACAAAGTGCCGCGCCCCCAGGAGCGCTATCAGCAGTCCGAACCACCAGGTCGTCAGGAACGCGAGCACGACGCCCGCGACGACGAGGAGGACGTGGCCGATCGTCCGCGCGTCGTTCCCCCGCGGTCGCCGGGCCAGGAGCATGTGCGCGAAGGGCGGAATGACGGTGATCGCGACGATGGCGGACGCGACGAGCGCGAACGTCTTCGTGTACGCGAGCGGGCGGAAGAGCTTCCCCTCGGACCCCGTCATGGCGAAGACGGGGAGGAAACTCACGACGGTCGTCGAGATAGCCGTGAGCACTGCGCCGGACACCTCGGTGGCGCCGCGCCTCACCACGTCGAGCCGGCTCTCCTCCGGCGACGCGCGCTCGAGGTGCTTCAGGATGTTCTCCGTGACGATGATGCCCATGTCGACGATCGTCCCGATCGCGATCGCGATGCCCGAGAGCGCAACGATGTTCGCGTCGACCTTGAAGATCCTCATGGCGACGAAGCACAGGAGGACGACGACGGGAAGCGACCCGGAGATGAGGAGCGACCCGGTGAGGTGCATCACCATCACGATGACGACGATGATCGTGACGAGGATCTCGAGCGAGAGCGCCGTGTTCAGCGTGCCGAGTGTCTCGTGGATGAGCTCAGTGCGATCGTAGAACGGGACGATGGTGACCTGCGAGACCGTGCCGTCGTCTAGCGTCTTCCTCGGGAGACCGGGAGAGATCTCCTCGATCTTCTCGCGCACGTTCCCGATCGCGGCCAGCGGGTTGAACCCGTAGCGCACGACCACGACGCCGCCGACCGCCTCGGCTCCGTCCTTGTCGAGCGCCCCGCGACGCGTCGCCGGGCCCATCGAGACGGTCGCGATGTCACGGACGCGGATCGGGACGTTCTCCCTCGACGCGACGACGACGCCCTCGAGATCCTCGGTCGTCTCCACGAACCCGAGGCCGCGGATGACGTACTCCACCCTGTTGACCTCGATCGTGCGCGCGCCGACGTCGATGTTCGACATGCGCACTGCGTTCAGCACGCGCTCGAGCGTCACGCCGTGCGCCCGCATCGCGGCTGGATCGACGTCGATCTGGTACTCTCGCACGAACCCGCCGACCGAGGCCACCTCGGAGACTCCTTCGGCCGACATGAGCCCGTATCGTACGTACCAGTCCTGGATGGAGCGGAGCTCGTGGGGGTCCCACCCTCCCGCGGGACGCCCCTCAGGATCTCGTCCCTCGAGCGTGTACCAGAAGACCTGCCCGAGGGCGGTCGCGTCCGGACCGAGCGTCGGACGGACGCCTTCCGGGAGCGTGCCGGTGGGGAGGCTCGAGAGCTTCTCGAGGACGCGGCTTCGCGACCAGTAGAAGTCGACGCCCTCCTCGAAGATGACGTAGATCGACGAGAACCCGAAGAACGAGAAGCTCCGCACGGTCCTCACCCCGGGCATGCCCAGGAGGGAGACCGTGAGCGGGTAGGTGATCTGGTCCTCGACGTCCTGCGGCGAGCGGCCCATCCACTGCGTGAAGACGATCTGCTGGTTCTCGCCGATGTCGGGGATCGCATCCACGGGCACCGGATTCCGCGGGAGCCCGCCAAGGTCCCAGTCGAACGGCGCGACCATGACGCCCCACGCCACGGCGAGGATGAGCACCATCACGACGACGGGCTTGTTCCTGAGGCAGAAGCCGATGATCCCGTTCAGGAACCCGGACTCCTCGGCGCTCGTGTCTTTCGTAGGATCGTTCAACGTGTTCTCCGAGCCGCGTTCGCCCGTTCGCGCATCAGTGGCCGTGCGCCCCGTGGCCTTCCACCGGAGGCGCGTCCTCGCCCTCCGGGTTCATCATGCTCGGCTTGGCGCGGATCTGAAGGGCGCTGTCGATCTTGAAGCTTCCCTCGGTGACCACGCGCTCGCCTGCGGCGAGTCCCGAGACGACCACGTAGTAGTCGCCGGCGCGCGCCCCGAGGACGACCTCGCGTCCCTCGAAGGTCGGACGGTCCATCCCCTCGACCTCGACGTAGACGACCGCCCGCTTCCCGGTCACGAGCGCCGCCGACGCAGGGATGACGAGCGGCGCGTGATCGCCGTGCGTCTGCGGCGTGGTGTGGACGACTCCGCGCACGAACATGTCGGGCTTGAGCCTTCCGCCCTCGTTCTCGGTCTCGACGCGTACGGTGACCGTCCGGGTGGTCCGGTCGAGAACCGGGTCGATGAACGCGACCCTCCCCTCGAACGGCTCCCCCGGGTAGGCCTCCGCCTCGAACTCAACGTGCTGCCCCTCGGCCAGGAGGGCCAGGTCCGATTCGTAGGCGTCCAGCTCGACCCACACGATGGAGAGGTCGGCGATGGTGTAGATGACGGTCCCCGTCGACACGTACATCCCCTCGGTCGCGTTCTTCTCGATGACGGTGCCGCCCGAAGGCGCGAGGATCGTGATGTGTGACTCTGCCGAGCCGCGCGCCTCGATCCCGCGGATCTGCTCGTCCGAGAGACCCCACAGGCGGAGCCGCTCGCGGACGGCCTCGAGGGTCGCGGACGCGGACGCCACCGCCGCCTCGCTACCTCCTTCCTCGGCCCTCCGGAGGGCCTGGCTCGACTGGATGATCTCCTCCTGCGCGGCGACCAGCGCCGGGCCGAAGAGATCGACCATCGGGTCGCCGGCCTGAACGACGTCGCCCGTGGAGTCGACGTGGAGGCGCTCGAGACGTCCGGGGACCCACGCAGTGATCCGGGAGACCCTGCCCTCGTCGTAGTCGACGCGCCCGAGAAGCCGCACTTCGACGCCGACCGACTTCCGTTCGACCGGGCTCGTTCGGATCTCCATGAGCTTCCGTCCGGCCTCCGACACCGTCAGCCGTCGCTCCCCCTCGTCCTCCTCCTCCTCGGTCTCGATCGGCACGAGGTCCATTCCGCAGATCGGGCAGTCACCAGGCTCAGGCTGCTGGATCTGCGGGTGCATCGGGCAGATCCAGGTCGTCGGCGCCGTCTCGCCTGCGCCTGTTGTCGCGCCCGGCTCGGGGCCGTCCCGCCGACCCGAGAGCGCGATGACGAGGACGATGAGCAGCACCGCCACGACTGGCACGACGTAGCGTGCGTCCATGCGCTTGAGCATCATCATGGGTTGTTTCCCTCCGGGTCGTCGCCCGCGCCGGTGTCGGCGGCAGGGACCGTGAGGCCCCGCCCGAGGAGTCGGTCGACGTGAGCCTCCTTCTGTGCGCGGTCGGAGCGCGCCCGGTCGAGCGAGAGCTCGAACTCGAGCAGCGTCTCCTCCGCGGCGATGAGCGCGTCGAAGTCGGAGCTGCCGGCCTCGTACGCCGCCTGGGCCGCGCCGAGCGACTGGCGTGCCATGGGAACGAGCCGCGCGCCGTAGAGCTCCACCTTGCGTTCGGCGTCGCCGAGACGGTAGAGTGCCATCTCCAGACGCGCCTCGAGTCTCTTCTCCAGGTCGTCCCGCATCTCGACCGCGGCGGCACGCTTCGCCTCCGCCTCCTTCACGGCCGCCCGGGTCGCCCCGAACCACAGGGGCACGTTGATCGCGGCCGTCGCGATGACGGGATCTTTCCCGCTGTCTTCCACTGGCATCGCCGCCTCGCCCGTCACGATGTAATCGAACCCGAGGACGAGGTCCGGGAACTGGCTCCTCTCGGCGAACGTGAGCGTCGCCAGAGCGGCGTCGATCTCGTGGTCGCTCGCGAGCAGCTCCGGGTTCGATTCGGCAAGCACCGCCCCGGCCTCTTCGCTCGTCGGCACGGGCCGGGGCTCCGGGAGCCCCGCCGGCCAGGGGAGCACCTGCTCGTCTGGGAGGTACGCGGCGGCCGCGAGGGCGGCCGAGAGCGGGACCCTCAGGTCGCGAAGCGCCTCGAGGTCGCTCTCCGCCTTGGCCAGCGCGATCTGCGCCTTCATGAGGTCCGCGTACGTCGCCGACCCCGCGCTGTACTTCGCCCGGACAACCTCCTCCAAACCCACGAGGAGCCCGAGGCGTCGCTCGCTGATCTCGACCGCGCGGGCGAGGTAGGCGTACTCGCAGTACGCCAGGGTCACGTCATCGACGAGGGCGAGCCTGGCGGCGCGATAGCGCTCGTGCGCGGCGTCGGCGCCTGAAGCGGCCGCCCTTCGCTTGGAGGAGAGCTTCCCGAACCACGGGAGCTTCTGCTTCAAGCCGAACTTCTGCTCCTGCGGGCCGACGCGCGTCTCGACGGGCTCGATGAAATAGCCGTAGGTGAGAACGGGGTCCGGCAGAGCTCCGACGCTCGAGGCGTGCTCGACCGCCGCGTCCCAACGGGCCTCGGCGGCACGGACCGTCGGGCTCGCTTCGGCGGCGTGCGCGACGTACTCCTCGAGACCGGGTACAGCGGGGAGCGCCGCGGTCTCTGCCGACAGCTCGGAGGCACTGGACTCGAAAGGAGGCGCGCAGACTGAGAGCGCGAGGAAGAGCGCGATCGAGGCGCAGACGAACGGCCGCGACCGCTTCGGGAAGGATCTGGTCGGACGAACACACATGGGTACACCCTCAATGACGGGGCCGTGACGAATCCGTCCGACTCTCCGTCAGTCGGCGCGCGAAGTACGGGGGTGCTCTAACCACACCCCAGGCCCCCGCGCGGAGACTGCGGTATTATACACGCATTTAGACGTTCTGAAAGGGAAAGGGTTGCCGTCGATCAGTCGTCTCAGAGCCTCCCACGGCACCGCGATCCAGCCTCCGGAGCGTATAAAGAGTGTGGCCGCGGCCCAATGGGAGGCGCGCGGCCACATGGAAGACCTGGCTTTCGCAAAGAGAGCCAAGTCGGCCAATCGCATTTCGGGAGTCCCTACGTGGGGAACACCATCGGCATTCTAGCACGCGCCGCGCGAACCGTGCAAGCTCCAACCGAAACGGGATGTAGATTAGATAATGCCTTATCAGAATTGGAATTATAGCTGATTCGACGCTCAGTCTGGGGACACAAAACCACCCCGGGAGGGGTCCTCAGAGGAGTTCCTCAACGAGATCGCGGGCGGCCCGCATGGCTCTCCCGCGGTGGCTCACCGCGTTCTTCTCGGTCTGAGTCATCTCGGCGTACGTCCTCGCGCTCCCGTCCGGGAGGAAGATCGGGTCGTATCCGAACCCGAGGCGACCGCGAGGGGCGTCGATGATGGAACCCGCCGTCCTTCCCTCAACGGTGCGGACGTCTCCACCCGGCACGGCCACGGCGACCACGCACCGGAAGACCGCCCGGCGCCGGTTCGCGGAGACACCCTCGAGCGCAGCGAGGAGCTTGCGGTTGTTGTCGTCGTACGTCGCGTCGGGACCTGCGTACCGCGCGGAGTAGACGCCCGGCTCCCCTCCCAGCGGCTCGACCTCGAGCCCCGTGTCGTCGGCGAGCGCAGGAAGTCCGGTCGCGGCGGAGACTGCGGACGCCTTCTTGACGGCGTTCGCCTCCAGCGTCTCCCCGTCCTCCACGACGTCCGGCAGGTCCGGGAGGTCGCGGACGGAGAGGACCTCGACGTCGAGACCCTCGAGCATGCGCGAGAGTTCCGCTACCTTGTGCTCGTTGTGCGTGGCGAGCACGAGCTTCACAGCGACTCCACCCTCCCCGACTCGGCGGCCAGCTCGTCGACCGACACCACGCTCACGTTCGGGAGCGGCGCTCCGAGGAACCGCTCGGCCTGTTCCTTGAAGCGGTGCGGAACGTCGCTCACGAAGAAGCGATGCTCGGGTGCTCCGCCCGCCTCCCTCGCGAGCCCGAGCGACGACAGTCTCTCGGCGACCTCCCGTGCCGTCTCCTCGGCCGAATCGATCAGCTTGACGGTGGGTCCGAAGACCTTCCCCACGGTTCCCTTGAGGATCGGGTAGTGCGTGCACCCGAGGACGACCACGTCGACGCCCGCGTCCCGTAGGGGCGTCAGATACTCGTGAGCGATGACGAGCGTGACTTCGCGGTCGGTCCAGCCCTCCTCCGCGAGCGGAACGAAGAGCGGGCAGCTCACCTCGACGACCTCGATCTCGCGGTCGAGGTTCGTGATCTCGCGGCGGTAGGCGTGGCTCGCGATCGTCCCCTCCGTGCCGATGACACCCACCTTCCCCGTCAGCGTCGACGACACAGCCGCCAGCGCGCCGGGTGCGATCACGCCTATGACCGGGAGATCGTAGCGGCGCGTGAGCTCGGCGACCGCGACCGACGAGGCCGTGTTGCACGCGACCACGACCATCTTGACTCCGTGCCTGAGGAGGAGCTCCGTGTCCTGGATCGCGAACTGCGTCACCGTCTCCTCGGACTTCGGTCCGTACGGGAGGCGCGCCGTGTCCCCGAAGTAGACGATCTCCTCGTCCGGGAGCTGGCGCATGATCTCGGCGACGACCGTCAGGCCGCCGATTCCGGAGTCGAACACGCCTATCGGGCTCGATGCGGTGTCGCTCAACTGTGACCTTCCTTCCGTCCGCGACGCTGGCTCACCGGTACTGCGCCACGTCGAACGGCTCGCTCGCGTCGAGGTGCCCGGCGATCGTCTCGATCTCGTCGCCCTCGACGAGGAACTGCACGGTCTCGATGTCGGGGAAGTTCGCCGCGAGCGTCTTCACGACCGAACGGATCGTGAAGAGCTCCCCGGTCGAGCCGCCCGGGTGGTTCGCGAGCAGCTCCGCGCTGAAGTCCACGTAGACGCCGCCGGCGTCGTCGAAGAAGACCGAGTTGATGCTGGTCGCCGCCGGGATGGTCCTGACGCCCGACCCCTCGCGGGGACCGCGGGCGAGCTCCTCGAGAACCCGCTTCGCGCGAGACGCCCTGTCCTCCCCCACTACGATCTCGCGCCGCTCCTCCACCATGCCGGTGGCCGCGCGATCGGCGAAGAAGAGGACCACGGACTGGACGCCCGGACCCAGCTCCTCGTCGACGGCGCCCTCGCCGGCGACGCGGTCCGCGGGCTGCCTGTCGCAGAGCGCGACCAGGAGCGCGACGACCACGATGAGAAGGACGACGGCGATCCACCTGACGCGAGCGAGACTCACTGGCTCCCCCCTAGTCGTTGCCCCTCGTGAAGTCCATGATGCCCAGCGCGATCGACCTCGCGACGGCGCGGAGATAGTCGCGATCGCTGAGAAGCGACTCGTCGGTTCCGTTCGTGATGAATCCGGCTTCGATCTGGACGGCGGGCATTGCGCACCCGCCGAGAACGAGGAGGTTGGCCCTCCTCACGCCGCGGTCGGGGCGATCGATCGCAGCGTCCAGCCTCCGGTGCACCGCCCTCGCGAGACCGCGGCTCTCCTGGACGTACTCGCTCTGGACGCTCTCCCACAGCAGTGCGTCCGCGGGCGACGGCTCCCGCCCGCGATGGCGGCGGACGAGACCGCCGCGCTCGGCCCCTCTTCGTCCTCGGACCACATCGGGGCGCGGCTCATAATAGAGGACGCGGAACCCGCCCACGGCCCCGCTCATGTGGGCCCCGCACTGGACGCTCACGAAGACGTTCGCGCCCGCCAGGTTGGCGATCTCAGCGCGACGCTTGAGCGTGAGATGCGTGTCCCCGTGCCGGGTCATGAACACGTAGTACCCCTGGTCCTGCAAGTACTCCCCGATCTCCCGAGCGAGCGCGAGGTTGACCTCTTTGGAGGTGAGACCCGCACGTCCCACCGAGCCCGCCTCGTGACCTCCCCCGCCCGGGTCGAGCATGACGGTCTGTATGCCCCCGCCGGTGCCACCGAACATCTCGTCCGAATCCGGCAGGAGCGACCTGGGCTCGAGGAGCGGCGGCGACGATATCCCCGAGCCGCCCGCGGCCTCCGCCTCGACCTCGATACGGGACGGCCCCCGCCTGTAGACGGCGGAATACACCCGCACGGCATCAGAGACCGAGACGGTCGCTTCGACTCCTCCCTCCACCTCTCGAACGGAGACCCCGGAGACGTGTCCGAGACCCTCCGGAACAACCAGCGTGTCCGACAGCACGGCGCCGTCGAAGACGAGGTCGATCGAACCGCGCCGCTCGTTCTCTGCCGTGAAAGCGGCAGCGTCGCTCAGGCCGAAGACGACTGCGGTCCCGCCGACCCTCTGTTCGACGGCGACAGTCGTGATCCTGGCCCCGAGCCGGCTCACGGAGATGAGGCCTCGTTC
Organism: bacterium; assembly: GCA_025774935.1. Lineage (GTDB taxonomy): Bacteria > Joyebacterota > Joyebacteria > Joyebacterales > Joyebacteraceae > JALGVN01. The sequence continues at coordinate 17,635 of JALGZK010000003.1, forward strand.
CGCGTCGAGCTCGACGTCGGAGTTCGTCCCGGGACCGAGCGCCCTCGTCAGGAACAGCCGCGGCACCCAGACCTCGCCGCCCCTCACGAGCACGGGTCTCGTCACGTTGACGGTGCTGCCACCGAGCGACACGAAGGCGCTCCCGTCGGTCATCACGATCCGCCGCGAGTCGATCGCCAGAGCAGCCTTCTGTGTCCTGGGATTCCAGTGCCGCGAGGCCCCGAAGGCTCGCGCGAGGTCCTCGAGGCGGAGGTAGGTCACCCCGCCGACCTCGATGGCGTCGACCTGGTCGCCCCGTCGTTCGCCACGGAAGACGACGCGGTACTGGTCGGCGCCCGCCGGCGCGGCGCAGAGGAGAGCGGAAGCGGCGACGACCGTGAGGAGCACGAAAGCGAGAGCCCTCGACCTCATCCCTGGTCCTCCGTGCCCCGCCTGCGGCGGGAGATCTGGCGCTCCATGTCGCGAACGGCGTCGCGCTCCGCGATAACGCGGCGCTTGTCGTGTGTGCGCTTCCCCCGACAGACGCCGACCTCGACCTTGACCCTGCCCCCCTTGAGGTAGACCGAGAGCGGGATCAACGTCATTCCCTTTTCGGTAACCTGTCGGTGCAGGCGCCGGATCTCGCTTCTGTGGAGCAGGAGCTTGCGGCGTCTTCTGGAGTCGACGTTGAAGCGGTTCCCCTGTTCGTAGGGGCTGATGTGCATGCCGTGGACGAAGATCTCCTCGCTCTCCACCCTCGCGTAGCTGTCGACGAGCTGGACCTTCCCGAGCCGCACCGACTTCACCTCGGTGCCCTTGAGGACGATCCCGGCCTCAACGGTGTCCACAACATGATAGTCGTGCCGGGCCCGCTTGTTCTTCGCGATCACCTTGGTGCCGTCGCTCACGCCCTCCGCCCCTTTCCGGCGCCGGAAACGCGGATCGAGCGGCTTGGGACCGGGCGACCGGCTCCTCGATCGGCTCGGCGACTCGATCCGGCCGGCCCAAGGATGCTAGCAGAGCGGGCGAATTGCGGGCAAGGCGATTCGGGGTGCGAGGAAACGCGAAAAGGGCGGAGGAACGTCTCCTCCGCCCTTTCTCTGCGCTCGGACTATGCCGAGCCCCGCCACGCTCTCGTCAGTCGCGGGCTCCCTAAGTGTGCGTGGGTAACGGAGCCTTCGAACGTCGCGGGCTGTCCCCCCCCAGGAGAATGATCTGAGGGCCGGCACCGACGAGAGGGAGACTTGCACCAACGCGGCTGTGACAACGGGTTGCGTCTCCATCTCGCTGGTCTACTGTCAGCTCCCTTCTCGGACGGCGCCGACCCGTGTTCTGGTTGCTGATTCCGGCCGTGCCGGGTCCACGCGGGGCGGTCCGCATCCTCTGCCCGGGAGTGCACGCTACCGGACAACAAAGCACGCCGGACCGCCGCCGGCGTGGACAACTCTCATTTATGATTCTAGCACAGGTCTTACAGGTTGTCAATGATACTTCGCACGGAATTCTCGCTTATCTATATAGACGGAGCGCCGGCCCGTGGCCGGCGCCCATCCCGAGTGCGTGGTTCGCCTCGCCGCAGCCGGAACGCTTCCGGCTACCAGCGGTACCCGACCGTGTAGACGATCGAGTTGCGGTCGCCGACTCCTCCCTCGACCGCGATCTCCCAGTGGTCGTAGAGCATCGCGTGCATGCCGGCTATGAAGTGCCAGTCCGCCGCGTCGGTCGTGACGTCGTACTCCAGCGTGTTTCCGCCCCCGATGTCGAACGAGCCGGAGTAGTTCTGTTCGACGGAGAGGTACCGGCCTCCGACCCACGCTTCCATGAACTTGCTGTGATAGCCGACGCGTGGCGCCGACGTGAATGCCCTCACCTTGTCGTCGTCGAGCCCGACGGTCTCGGCGTTCAGGTCCTGCACGGCCCACACGAAGTCCGAAACGAGGAAGACGTTGCCGACGGCCGCCGCGATCACGGTGCCGAACGCGTAGTAGGTTCCGTCCATGTCGAGGGGAAGCACGATGTCGGCGTCGACCGTGGGCGGGATCCCGCCCGTCGGAATCGGGATGCCGCGCAGAACGACGGTCGCGTCGATGTCCGCGTATCCGACGTTCAGGAAGACGTTCGCGAACGGGAAGAGCCAGACGTCGCCCTTGATGCCCGTCACGTAGGCACTCGACTGCACCCCCGAGCCCTCGAGATCGAACGAGCCGACGGGCTCTCCGTTGATCGCGAGGTCGGCCTTGACGAGAGCGTAGTCGGAGCCGATCCAGTTCATGACGACGCCCGCGCCGTAGGGCAGCGGGAGGTCCTCGAGGTGCTCTTCTGCCAGGTCCTTCCAGAGCGGGAAGATGCTCTCGTGCTTCTCCCCCGAGCCGGACGAGGGCTCGCCCGACTCCTCACGGAACTCGTCCTCGGCCTGCACCATTCCCGGGGGAAGCTCTTCCGAGCGCGCGCTCGCGACCGGGAGGGAGGCGAGTGCCACGACCACCAGGACACACAGACACCTTCGGCCGGCGTTCATCTTCATCGCTCCACCTCCTGCTTCCCTGTGGGTGCCCGGCGTGGCGCCCCGGGCTGCGCCGGATTCCGCATCGCGGTCCCCATGCTAGTGGGCGCAAGGCGCCCCGCCAAGCTGATTCCCTGCGGAGAACCAGGGACGTCCCCGCTGGCCCGGAGGTTGCACCATTGCGGTTGACTGGAGCGCCTCTCGGGGCTAGACTCCGAAGTACGTGGAGCATGCCGAAGTGGTGGAACTGGTAGACGCGCTGCGTTCAGGGCGCAGTGGGGCTTGTCCCTGTGGGGGTTCGAATCCCCCCTTCGGCACCAGAAGACTCATCGGAGCGGCGTGCTGAGCGGGCAGGCCGCTTCGTTCTGTCGGGAACCCCGCAGCGGACGTGCGCCCGACCGCCGGGCCCGCCGCGAGGAGCACACGATGGCGAAGTCGAAGGTCGCGGTCCTCCGCACGAAGCCAGACACCGTCCTCGACGACTACCGGCGGCTCTGCGAGCTGGCGGGAGCGAAGGACGCGCTCGACCCCTCCGCCACGACCATCCTCAAGGACAACATCAGCTGGCACCTCATGTACCCGGGGTCGAACACGACGCCCTGGCAGCTGGAGGGCACGATCCTGGGCCTGAAGGACGCAGGCCTCACGGACCTCGTCGACGTGCACAACAAGACCGTGGTCACCATCGCCGACCTCGGCGACCGATACAACAAGTTCGGTGCCGTCCTCGAGAAGCACGGCGTTCCCAAGAAGTACAACTTCAATCCCTCGGACATGAGCTGGATCGAGTACGTGCCCAAGTCGCCGATGCTCGTCCTCGACAAGGTCTTCCCGGACGGGATCTACCTCCCCGATTTCTTCTTCGGGAAGAACATCGTCCACCTCCCGACCGTGAAGACCCACAGCTACACCACTACGACCGGCGCGATGAAGAACGCGTTCGGCGGGCTCCTGAACGTCAACCGCCACATGACGCACACGTGGATCCACGACACGCTGGTCGACCTCCTCGCCATCCAGAAGGAGATCCACTCCGGGGTCTTCGCGACGATGGACGGGACGACGGCCGGAAGCGGACCGGGACCCCGGACCCTGGTGCCTCACCAGAAGGACGTCATCCTGGCGTCAGCGGATCAGGTCGCGATCGATGCGGTCTCAGCGCGGATGATGGGATTCGACCCGATGGGGATCGATTACATCGCCCATGCGACGGAGCGAGGTCTCGGTCAGGGGAAGACGAGCGAGATTGAGATCGTCGGCGACGTCGCCGCCGCCGGCGAGAGCTGGAATTTCGAGGTGGGCGTGAACCTCGGGACCGGAACCGGGATGCTCCTGTGGCGTTCGCCGCTCAGGATCTTCCAGAAGCTCCTGTTCCAGACCCCGATCGTGAAGCTCTTCATATTCGCGAGCGAGTACTACCACGACCGCTTCTGGTACCCGTCGAAGGGGAAGCCGGTCGTGGACGACTGGCTCCGCGACAGCCCCTGGGGAAGGCTTTTCGAGAGCTACCCCGAGTAGCCCGTCACTCGCCCGCGCTACCGCTCTCGGGAGCGCCGCCGGCGGTCCGCACTTCTTCGCCGCTTCCCGCCTTGCGGACGTACACGGTCTCATTCCCGTAGTCGAACGCCAGGTCGAACTCGCGCAGGAGGTCGCCGCCCATCACTCCGTCGATCCCCGGCGGTCCGATCTCGACCGGCGTGTCGGGCGGGACGAACCACGCGCCGATCGCGTTCAGCTTGAACCTCCCGACCCTGAGCTCCAGCACGGAGCCCCGCCTTCCGTAGACGTTCCCCTGGGCGCCGGAGCCTACGAACTCCTCGGGCGCACCGCCCGGCGCCCGGATTCCGCGGTGTTCATCCGCGTAGAGCATGAGCGGCTCGCGGGAACCGAGGTCGATGAAGAGGAGGCGCGACACCTCGCCCGAGCCGTCGCCGTTGACCCCGCACTCGATCACCGGCACGCCGCCGACGAGCTGGAGCGGGAGCTCGCGCCAGTCCGGACCGGGCCTGAACCCCCCGGGCTCGTGGAACCGGACGACGGAGTTCTCGAAGTCGAACTCGACCACGGACCTCTCGAAGACGAGACGGCCGATCACGCCATCCTGCGTCGGGAAGTTTGGCCGGCGCTCGTCCATCACGATGACGCTCTCGGGAACGAAAGCGAGGTTCCCGATCTTCACCCGAACGCCACGCGCGACGCGAGCTGTCCCGGTGCCGGACTCGGCCTCGCCGACGTAGTCGAGTCCGAGCGAGTCTCCGAGCGAGGGATCGAAGAGCGCGAGGTCGAGGCTCGGCCCGCCGGTGTCGAGGATGATGTTGAGCGTGTGCCTGGCGCCCACTCGAGCCTTCACGACGACGCGGCCGTCGTCCGTGAACGGCACGTCCACCGCCCGCGGAGGCTCCGGCATCCTGATCTCGCAGCCGATGGTCAGGGTTGCGAGCGACACGAACGCGACGTTCACACCGAGACGTGCCAGCCTCATCGATACCTCCGGATGCAGTCTGGAACTACAGGATCCACGCGTAGCCGATCTTCGCAAAGAACGTCCGATCATACTGCGACAGGTCGGTCCGCGCATCTCCGAAGTGGCTGTCGGTGTACCCGAGGTAGAAGACCGTGCGGGGGTTTACCTTATAGGAGAAGAGGAACTGTGTGTAGAAGCTTCGGTCGCGTGAGTCGACAGGCTCGTCGTAGGCGGCGGGGTTCCGGTTGTAGTCGACGTACTGGAGGATGGCGCGCAGGAACATCCGCCGTGTGAACTGGTAGCGCGCGCCGAGGTACGTGATGTTGGCAGTGTAGAGCCGGCCGACGTCGACGTCCATGCGCTCGTAGGTGTGCATGACGTCGAGCCGGAGGTGTCTCCCCAAGAGATAGCTCAGCTCGGGATCGAAGCGGAACCGCTTCCCGAGCTGCGTGTTCACGTAGTCGATGCGGTTCCCGTAGCCGATGTACGCGTAGAGGCTGAGGTCGCCGTTCGGACGCAGACCTCCCTGGAGGCTCACGGTGTCCCAATCGAACTCGACGCCGTTGTAAACCTCCTGCCCGACGTGCCCCGCAATGGTGCCCCAGGACTGGAGCGGGCCGCTGTAGTGCGTGAAGAGGGTCCCGTACTTCTCGAGGAACTCCCCGTCGGCGTCCTCGTCGTAGTGGAGATCGAAGCCAGCACTGATTTCGGTGAACCAGGTCACCGGCTCGGCGTACCAGGTGTAGTTGCCCCCGCCCTCGACGTTCCGGTATCCGACTCGCGGAATGAACCCGAGGTCGGCCCGGAAGCCGGGACCGACCTCGTCGTAGTCGACCCACAGGTACGTCTCCCGGGTCGAGCGGTCGTACTCGAAGGCCAGATACGTGTCGGAGAACTCCCCGGACTCCTGGTCGAACTCCTCCGCGACGTCGTCGGGATACTGCGTCCGGGAGCCCAGGAGCTGGAGCTGGACGGCGTCGGTGTCGGTGAACCGGAAGGTGCCGTCGAACCCCGCAAGGAGGTTGCTGTAGCCGTCGCCCTCGCGGCCGGTGAAGACCCCGCCGAGCGTGTACCTGTTCCCGATGTCGTACTTGTATCTGAGGACTCCCGATGTCGACGGGAGGTCGAACGACTCCCCCTCCGAGCCCTGCGTCCCCGGGAAGATCACGTTCGTGATCTCATCGCGAGCGACGATGGCGCCGATCGTGTGAGCGCCCTCCTTGCCCGAAAGCTTGAGCCCCCCCAGGGGGTCTCTGATCGATCGCGTGTAGATGACGTTCTTGAGCGACCGGAAGAAGTCGACTCCCTCCAGGAAGAACGGCCTCTTCTCCGGATACCAGAGGGCGAACTGGGTGTTGATGTCGAGCTGGAACGCATCGGCCTCAACCTGGCTGAAGTCGGGATTGTACGCGGCCGAGAACGTGAGGTTCGGCGTCATGCCCCATCGGCCCGTGACCCCGAACTCGGCCTCCTCGGTGATGGTGTCGAAGTCGCCGCCCGGGAAGGTCTCGCGCTCGTCCGTCCGGACCGCGGTGACCGTCGGGTTGATCTCGATGTTGCGTCCGGGCGAGACGCCGTCGAACCCCTGGATCTTGATGGCCTGGCAGAGGTAGCAGTTGTTGTTGCGGTCTCTGGGGAACGTGCCGATGTGGTGGCGCTGGTTCCTCGGGTAGCTGCGAACGCCGTCGAAGCTCCAGATCTGCGGGCCGTCGGAGCGCTGGAACCGGAGCTGGTTGAAGGGGATTGCGAGCTCGACCTCGTAGCCGTAGTCGGTGAGCCGCCCGTCGGAGTCCCAGATTGCGTCCCAGCTGCCCCCTCCCGTCGCGGACTCGATGAAGTCCTCCTGGACGCCGAGCGCGTTCACGAGGACGTCGAACGAGCGGCGTTCGTCGTTGAACGTGTCCATGATCAGCGCGATCCAGTCGTCGCCGCTCCCCACCCGGTCACGGTCCGAGAGGTGGGCGCTGACTTCAGAAGGCTCCGGGTCGTAGCACCGGACCCCGGCGTAGAGGTGCGACTGGTCGTAGGTGAGGAAGAGCTCGGTCTCGACGGGCGCGGGGATGTTCTCGCCCGGGCTGACCTCGTACGGGAGAGAGAGCACGAGCGCGTTATCCCACGCCTCCTCGTCTAGGACGGCGTCGATCCTGACGGGGCCCTCGCACATCGGGACGACGTAAGGGTCCTCGGTCGTCCCCGACCCCTCCCCTCGAATGAGGCAGTCCTGGGCAAGTGCCGCGGTCGTGGACGCCGAACAGGAGATAAGCAGAACGAGACAGAACACCGACAACGCGGACAGCGCTCGGCCGTCAGTCATGACTTGCCTCTCCCTGGGACCTTGGATGGGACTGAGCGGGGTCCCCATCCCGCGCACGAGGGGTCTCCCGCAGCACCACACATTTGACCGCGCCGCGGGGGTCCGGGTTGAAGAGCGAGAGGCGGACCACCTAGGCCCCAACGTAGCGGCGGGAGCCCTCAGGGAGGGGCCCCCGCCACGTCGTGCTGCGAACCGCGTGCTCAACCTGCGCCAGCGCCCGTGCCGGCTCCTCCCCCTACGCCTCCCCCGCCGTCACCTTCCTCGCCACGTCGAGCACGTAGACGTCGATGCCCTGGTCGCCGCTTCCCCTGTTGAACTCCTCGATCTCGGCGATGAGCGAGTTCGCCCGGTCTGCCTCCACAACGACGAAGAGGGCGGAGTTCACGCCGGGCCACACGTGCGTCCCCTCGCGAGGCTCTCCGCACGAGATCCTCCCCTCCACCTCGCGCCAGCGCGTGTACGTGCAGATCCCGTGCTTCTCGATGAACTCCATCACCTCGTTGTGCACTCCGACGTAGTACGTCAAGAGGACGAGCTTCATGACTCCCACCTCGCGTTCCGTCTGAACTTCGACTCGAAGATCGTGTAGAGCGTCGGCACCAGCACGAGCGTCACCAGCGTCGACACGAGGAGCCCGCCGACCATCGCCACGCCGAGCGGCCTCCACATCTCGGAGCCGCTGTACCGCATGACCGCGAGCGGCAGCATGCCCGTGATCGTCGTGAACGCCGTCATGAGGACGGGCCTCAGCCGGCGCCGGCCGGACGTGAGCACTGCCTCCTCGAGAGTCGTCCCTCGCTTCCTCATGATGTTCATGTAGTCGACAAGCACGATCGCGTTGTTGACGACGATGCCCATGAGCATGATGACCCCGAGGAACGACGTCATCGAGAGCGTCGTGTTCGAGATCAGGAACGCCCATATGACGCCGACGAACGCGAACGGGATCGAGAACATCACGACGAAGGGGTCAAGGAACGACTCGAACTGCGACGCCATGACCATGTAGACGAGCGCTATCGACAAGAGGAGCAGGAGCCCCAGGTCGCCGAACGACTCCTGCTGCTGCTGGACGTCGCCGCCGAAGCCGACCGTCACCGTCGGCGGGACGTCGAGCTCGGCGAGCACCGCCCTGGTGTCGGCCGCGACCTCTCCCAGCGGCCTGTCGAGGATCCGCCCCTGCACCCTGATGATCCGCTCCTGGTCGCGGCGTCGGATGGCCGTCGGACCGGTGCCCATCTCGACCGACGCGACCGAAGAGAGCCTGACCATCTGCCCGGTCACCGACGGGATCGGGAGCGCCAGGACGTCCTCGACCGACGATCGGTACCTCTCGGGGGCGCGGAGGATGACCTCCCACTGGTCTCCCGCGTCCCGGAGCTTGGTCGCCTCGACTCCGAAGACGTGGGTCCGGAGCGCCGACGCGATGAGGTAGGTGTTCAGGCCGAGCGCCGCAGCCTTCTCGCGGTCGATGTTGACGTGGAACTCCGGACGCGGATCGCCGAGGTCGAGCTCGACGTCGATCGCGCCGGGGACCTCGCGGACGGCGTCGCGGACCCGTATCCCGACCTCCTCCAGCTCGGCGAGGTCCTCGCCCTTGAGCTCGATCGAGAGCGGGGAGCCTCCCATCCCCATGAACTGAGCGATGGAGCTCCCGGTCCGGACGTTCAGGGTCACGATCGCGGGAATCTGCTTCGCGCGCTCGCGGAGGAGGTTCCCGACCTCGTCGGACGTTCGGGTCCTCTCTGCCTTGTCGACGAGCTCGAGCCCGACGCGGCCGACATACGTCCCCTCCGGCTCGCCGGAGATCACCGCCCACCCGCTTCCGGTCTCACCGGCGTAGGCCCAGTAGTACTTCCGCTCCGGAATCTCCTGCTCGACGAACTCCTCGAGTTCCTCGAGCACCTCCATGGTGCGATTGAGCGTCGTGCCGGGAGCGAGCTCCATGAACATCTCGATCTCGCCGCTGTCCGGGTGAGGGAAGAACTCGGTCTTCACGAGCCCGGTGAGCGCCATCGTCACCACGAAGATGCCGACCGCGACGAGCACTGTCCTCCTCTTGTGCGCCAGCGCCGCCGTGAGGAGCCTCGCGTAGCGCTTCTCGAGCCGCGCGAACGTCCTCTCCCCGCTCTCGAAGAAGCGGTTCTTCTTCGCTTTCCCGCCCCCGTCCACGAAGCTCCGCTTCATGAACGTCGAGCTGAGCGCGGGCGTGAGTGTGAGCGCGGTGAATAGCGACATCGTAATCGCGACGATCACGACGAGCGCCATCTGGGTGAAGAGCACCCCCGTGATGCCCGTGATGAAGAGCATCGGGATGAACACGACGACCGTGGTCAGCGTCGACGCGGCGAGCGCCTGACCGATCTCCGAGGGTCCGAAGACCGCTGCTTCCTTGACGCGCTCGCCCGATTCCACGTGGCGCGTCACGTTCTCGAGCACGACGACGGCCGCGTCGACCACCATTCCGATCGCGATCGCGATGCTCATGAGGGAGACCATGTTGATCGTGTAGCCGGCCAGATACATCACGAAGATCGCGGCCATGAGCGACGCCGGGATCGTGAGTCCGATCACGATCGTGCTCCGGATGCGCCGCAGGAAGAAGAGCACGACCAGGATGACGCCGATGGCTCCGTACATCAGAGCCTGGCGGAGGTTCCGGAGTGCCTTCCCGATGAAGTCGGACGTGTCGAAGAACGTGAAGAGCTTGATGTCCGGAGGAAGCTCCTCCTCGATCTGCCCGATCCTGGCGAGGGCCTCGCGCGACACCGTCACGGAGTTCGCGCCGGACTGCTTCGAGATGAAGAACACGACGCCGGGCACGCCGTCGCACCGCGCCTTCATCCGCTCCTCCGCGAACGCGTCCTTCACCTCGGCGATGTCACTCAGGCGGATGAGCCTTCCCGCGTGCTGCCCGACGACGATTCCCTCGAGCTCCGAGGCGTCCTTGAGACGTCCGGGGACCCGAACGGTGTACTCGGCCCACCCGACTTTGATGTCACCGGCGGGCATGTCGAGGTTCTCAGCAGCAAGGACCTGGGAGATCTGGGTCAGCGGGATGCCGACCGCCGCGAGGCGTCTGGGGTCGATCTCCACCTGGATCTCGCGCTCCGGCCCGCCGAGCACGACGACCTCGGCGACGCCCGGGATCGACTTCAGAGGCTCGGCGATCCGCGTCTTCACGATGTGTCGGAGTCCCTCGAAGTTCTCCTCGGCGGTCACCCCCATCATGAGGATCGGGATGCTCGTCGAGCTCATCTTCATGATCAGCGGCGGCTCGATGTCGCTCGGGAGCTGGTTCCCGAGCGTGTCGAGCTGGTCCCTGATGTCCGCGGCGGCCTCGGAGAGATCGGTACCCCACGCGAACTGCACCATGACCGCCGAGAGTCCGTTCTGCGACACCGAGTCAACGTGCTCGACGCCGCTGATCGTCGAGAGCGCGTCCTCGATGATCTCCGTGATGTTGGTCTCGATGTCTTCCGACCCGCCGCCCGGGTAGAGCGTGATGACGCTCACGACCGGCATCTCGAACGACGGCATGAGGTCGACCGGGAGCCTCGTCAGCGCGAGCGCGCCGAAGAGGAGCACGGCAAGGAAGAGCATGAAGATCGTGATGGGACGGCGTACTGCGAATCCTGGGAGGTTCATCGGGCGTCCTCCTCCCCCCTCACGTAGACCTCGGCCCCGTCGTGGAGTCTGTACCGGCCCGCCAGGACGACCTCGTCACCCTCGGACAGACCGGAGACCACCTCGACTCCGTCGCCGAACGCGGCGCCGAGCTCGAGGTCATGGCGGCGCGCGACCCCGTCGTCCACGACGTACGCGAAGAAGAGCCCCGTCCCCTCCTGGCGCATGAGAGCGTCGCGCGACAGGATCAGGCCGTCGCGTTCGGGGAGCGAGAGCTTCACGTCGGCCACCATCCCGGGTCGAAGCGTCTCGTCCGGGTTCGGGATCGAGACGACTGCGGTGGACGTCCGGCTCATCGGATCGAACGCGGGGGCGATCCGCTTGATCGCGCCGTGGAACTCGCGACCCGGATAGCCGTCGACCGTGACGACCGCCGCGAGTCCCTTCCGGAGGAACGGCCGCTCCCTTTCGGAGGCGTTGACTTCGATCTTCGCCGGATCGAGCTGCATGAGCTCGAAGATCGCCGGCGAGCCGGCCCCGGTCGGCATGAGCGTGAAGACCTCACCCTCGTCGAGGAATCGCGCGGAGATGACGCCGTCGAATGGCGCGCGGATCTGCGCGCTCTCGAGAACCATCTCGTACGCGGCTTTCGCGGCCTGGTATGCCGCGTCGGTCTGGTCGTAGGCCTGCTGCGTCACGGCCCCCTTCCCGAGGAGCGCTGTCATGCGCTCCCAGTCCTTCTCCGCGACGGCGTACTGGGCCTTGACCTGTGTGAGCTGCTCGCCGGCCATCTCGACCAGGAGGTCTCCCTCCTTCACGCGGTCGCCGATGTCCACGTGGAGCCTCTCGACGCGGCCCTGGATCTGGGCGCCCAGGAGCGCCTCCCGCCCCGCCTTGACGGTCCCCGAGTATCCGAGCGTCGGCGCGACTGCCGAGAGGCTGACCGTCATGGTCTCGACCGGCAGCCTCGAGTCGGCCTCCACGGACTCCTCCTGCTGGCCGCAGCCGCCCGCGAGAACCGCAAGGAACGGGATAACGAGGACTGCAGTGCGTGCTGCGTATCTTCGTCCTTTTCTCATCTGGTCACCTCTCATTCGCCGATCACACCGGACGCGAGTTCGAGCCTCGCTTCGGCGAGCCTCAGGTTCGTCACCGACTGAATGCGCGAGAGCGACGCCCTCGTGAACTCCGCCTGCGCGTCCAGGACCTCGCGGTTCAGGGCCATGCCGCTCTGGAACGTCTCGTACGTGACCCGCAGACCCTCTCGCGCGGCCTCGAGTCCGGCCTCCGCGATGCTCACGGCCTCGAGTGCCTGCTCCCTCTCGAGGTAGCTCGCCTGGACGTCGAGACGCACCGCGTCCTCCATGATCGCGTAGCCCTCTTCCGCCTGAGTCAGCTGGGACTTCGACTCGCGCACCGAGTTCACCACCCTGCCCCAATCGAACACGTTCATCTCGAGCGCGACCGTGAGATCCCAGTGTCCGTAGAACTCCTGCTCGTACTCGCGGTTCGGACGGTCCCAGCTGTAGTTGCCGAGGAAGACCAGGTCGGGCCAGTACTCCGAGCGCGCAATCGTCACGCCCCGGTCGGCGACCTGGACGGTCTCGCCCAGCGCCTTGAGGTCCGGGCGCTCCTCGAGCGCCACGCTCTTCCAGGCCTCCAGGTCCGAGTCCGGAAACGCTGCCGCCTCGAGGGGGTCGAGCGCTTCGATCTCGGTAGCTGTGTCGATCCCCATCTCGAACGCGAGGCCCGCCATCGCAAGCTGGATCGCGTGGGCCGCCGCATTCCTCCCGAGCTTCGCGTTCGAGAGCTGGACGCGGACGGCCATCACGTCCTTCTCGAGGAGCATCCCCGCCTCGAAGAGATTCTCGAGATCGGTGAGGTAGCCCTCGAGCTGCGCGACTGAGTCCTCCATCACGTCGAGCGCCGCGACCGCTCTGATCATGGTGTAGTACGCCTCGCTGACCCGGTACGTCACCTCGTCCCGCGTGCGCACCTCCGACCAGTCGACAGCGTTCGAGTAGTGCTTCGCCGCCTGGTACCCCCCGATGATCGCCCCGCCGGTGAAGAGCGGCTGTCTCACGTGGAGCCCGACGGTGTAGATGTCATCGTCCCCGATGTAGATCTTGTCGCTGCCGGTGCCTCCGAGCCCCTCCAGCGTCGACGGGTCGAGGTATCCGTTGTCGACGAGGTCCTGGAACGGCACCATCAGAGGCTCGAACATATCACCGATCCCGCCCGCGCTGATGTAAGGCGCCTCGTCGAGGCGCGTGTAAGAGGCGCTGGCCGTGAGCGCCGGCAGGAAGGCCGAACGGGCCTGCCCCACCCTGGCCTCGGCCGCTTCCGTCTGCGCGTCGGCAATCGCGAGTGTCTTGTTCTCCGCGAGCGCGATCTCGACGGCCTCGTCGAGCGTGAGCGAGAGCTTCTCCGCGGAAGCCGCGGGAGACGCCGGGAGGAGGGTGCCGAGCCCCACGACGAGACCGAGTCCCGCCACGAGCGCCCGCGTCCGTCCTTTCCTCCGGCGTCCGTGTGGATCCATCCAGGTTCGTCTCATGCTGCCTCCCCTCGCGCGAGTAGCCCTTCGAAGAGGAGCGCGTGGAGCGAGTCGACGATCTGAGTCTCCGCCTCCCGGTCGAAGTAGCCTGTCAGCGCTCCCAGGAAGAGCCCCTTGTGCGCGATCAGGAACGCGAGCGTCGTCGCGTCGGGGTCCCGCCGCGCAATCTCGCCCTGCTCCATCCCCTCCACCAGTACCTCGCGCACCATCATCAGTGCCCGCTGGAAGAGCTCGTGCGCGTGCGGCTCCGACTCGGCGTAGATGTCGTTCAGCGCGCTCACCGTGAGCCGGTACGCGTTCACCTTCCTCCTGAGCATCTCGAGATGTTTCAGGATGAACGCGTGCAGCTTTGCCCGCGCCCCCTTCTCCGCCTTCATCGCCTCCGCGTCCGCCTCCAGGATCTCCTCGAGTTCCCTCTCTATGACGGCCCGAAACAACTCGTCCTTCCCCGGGAAGTGCTTGTAGACCGTCGCGCGCGCAACGCCCGCCTCGCGGACGACGTCACCCACCGTCGTCTTTCGCAGGCCGTACTGCGCGAAGACCCTGCCGGCGGCGTCGAGGATCTCCTGCCTCTTCGCCTCGTCCTTCGTCACTCGTGGATCCTCCTCTCCCGACCGCCGTACTCGGCGTCTGCGCGGCCGATCCGAACAGTCTGACATATACAGACAGTCTGGCGTCTAGTGTCTAGTGTATTCAAACCGTAGCTGACTGTCAAGTCATAAATTGATCGCGGGGACCCCCTCGGGGCCGGCTGAGCCGCCCCCTGAGCCCCCTTGCGCCTTCCCCGGGCTGAACCTACATTGCCCACCAGGCAGGTTCTCCCTGCCAGGGGGGATTCGACGTTGGAAGTGGCGCTCGGGGCCGCGGTCGTCGCGGTCACGCTCTTCACGCTCCTGGATCGTATCGGCGCGAGGCGCGGTCGTCCGCTCGTCCGCCCTCTCCCCGTCACGGACGCCACGCGACGGGCAGCCATGACGGCGATCGCGGTGGTCGCGGCCGTCACTCTCCTGCCAGGCATCGTCCCCTGGGCCGCGCGCGGGTTCTTCGCTTTCTGCGAGGTCTGTCCGATCACCTCGGCGGGTGTCGGGGCCATCACCCCGGGCGCGTTCGCGAGAGCGTTCCTCCTCGCCTGCTGGTACTACGCCGCGACGGTTGTTCCCGTCTTCATCCTCGCGTGTCTCGCATCCGGCGCTCTCCTGGCGAAGGCAGACCGGCTTCGAGTGAAAGGGCCTGTCGCTTCCTTCGCCCTCGCGGCCGCGCTTCCGATCTGCGCCTGCGGCGCAGTCCCGATCGGGAAAGCGATGGCTGACCGCGACGAAGCCGGCGTCCGAGATGGGCTCGTCTTCCTCGTGACCGCGCCCCTCCTGAGCCCGATCGTCGTCCTTCTCGGGCTCCGGGTCCTCGGGCCGACGTATGTCGTGGCCCGAGTCGTGGCCAGCGCCGTGCTGGCCGGGCTCGCCGTGCTCGCGATCGGCCCCCGCCTCCGGGCGCGCATGAGGGAGGTGCGCGACACCGAGACGCGGCACGGTCGGTCGGAAGCCGCACCCGGGCGATCGGTTCTCATCGAGGCCTGGCGGACGCTCTCGACCCTCCTCCCGTTCGTTCTTATCGGGATCGTGCTGGGCGGGCTCTTCGCCGCGACACTTCCGTCCGAATACCTGGCGGGGATCCTGCGTCCAGGCGTGACAACGATGGCGGCGGCAGTCGTCGCGGGGATTCCCGCGAACATGTGCGCCGGCGAGGAGATCATCATCATGGGGCCGCTGGTGAACGCGGGGCTGCCGCTGGGGCACGCGCTCGCGTTCTCGCTGGCGGGAACCGGGATCTGCCTGAGCTCCATACCGCTCCTCGGAAGGGCAGTCGGCCGGAGTGCGACAGGCCTTCTGGTAGCGCTCTATCTCGTCGTTCCGTTCGTCGCGGGTCTGGTGCTGGACGTCCTGACCGCCGCATAGATGTGGGCTCGGGTGGATGCGAGGTTTCCGGAGGGGCTCGAGGAGCGCTCCTGGCCTCCTGAGTATGCTCTCAGGGGGTTTCTGGGCGGAATCCATCATAGACAAATGCTCGGAAATATGCTAAAATACGGTAGATGGGGAAGATACACCCGGGTTCCGGACGAGACCCAGGACCCGGATGTTTTATATGTCGGTGCGTCTTCGAGGGGCACCGGGCACGGGGGTTCGTTTGTCCTTTAGGTGACGGTCCCCTCATGAATCTATGGGATGGACGATCCGATCCGGTCCTAACGCGAAGGGAAGGAGAGCGGAATGCGCTCAGCGCTACTCAGAGATCGACGGCCCCGCTTCGAGGCCGCGGCGGTGGTGTGTCTCCTGTCACTCATCGTAGGGGTGGCCCCGTCGACGGCCGCAACGCCCGACGCGGCCGCTGCGGTCGGCGTGACGACGCCTGGAGTCGAGTTCCGGGTCCTCGAGTCGAACGCGCAGCACACCGTCGTCGAGGTCCTGATCCCCGACCCCGTGAGCGAGGAACTCGAGGCGGACGGACGCATGTACGATCTCCTGAGCATTCCGGGCGCATACGTACACGGTGAGGCCGGGGCGCCGGCCCTCGCGGTCTGCGGGACCACGATCGCTGTTCCTCCGGCGTCGGGGGTGTCGCTCAGGGTGCTCGAGACGACGAGCGGCGTACTGGGCGGCTTCGATCTCGCGCCGGTGTCGGCCGTCTGCGGGACGGGCGACGAGCCCGTCGTGATCGACGAGACGACGTACGCGAGGGCAGGGTTCTTCCCGGCTGAGACCGCGGTCGTGGGCGAGCCCGCTATCCTGCGCGACTTCCGCGTCGTCCCTCTCAGAATCTACCCCCTCTCCTACGATGCGACGACCGGCGAGGTCCGGGTGACCACGAGGATCGTCGTCGAGCTCGACTACTCGCTGCCGGGCCGCGTCAACATCAAGACGACCGACCGGCCGCCGTCGCGCGCGTTCGAGCCACTCTACGAGGAGCTCATCGCCAACTACGATCAGGTGCGTCCCCGCTACGAGAGCGACCAGCGCGGCAAGTACCTCATCGTCACGCACGACACGTTCTACAACAGCGTCCTTCCTCTCGCCGAGTGGAAGCACAAGCGCGGGATGGAGGTCGAGGTAGCGAAGCTGTCGGTGATCGGATCGAGCTCGAGCGCGATCAAGAGCTACATCCAGAACGCCTACGACAACTGGGACGTCCCCCCCGAGTACATTCTCCTCGTCGGCGATACCGAGTACCTGCCTACGGTCGCGAACTCCGACGACTACTACGCCAAGCTCGAGGGAAGCGACTACCTGGTCGACGCCCACCTCGGCAGACTCTCCGCCGACACGGTCACGCACGCGGACCTCATTGTCGCCAAGACGCTCGGCTACGAGCGGACCCCGCTCATGGAAGACCTGGACTGGTTCCGGAGCGCGACCCTCATCGTCCGCGACGACTACGACTCCGGGGACATGGAGTGGTACTACCCGGATACGTGGACGGCCTACGGGTTCATGCAGACGGCCGGATTCGCGCAGATCGACACGCTCTTCAGGCGGAACGGGTCCGACGCGGCCGACGTGCACGCCGCGGTGACCGACGGGCGCGTGATCGTCGCCTATCGCGGCCAGGGCGTCTCGAACTGGTGGTCGCCGTTCGACGTCAACCCGAACTCCACCTATCCGGGCTACAAGCTCCCGATTGTCATGTCCGCGACCTGCGGCACAGGGGCGTTCTATTCGGACGGCTATCCGTGCGAGACCTGGATGCGCGCGGGGAACGTCGCCGATCCCAAGGGCTCCGTCGCCTACGTGGCGACCAGCAAGGTCATCGTGAACCACATGTCGGAGTGGCGGAGCGCCGTCTACCGCGGCTTCTTCTCTGCGCTCTTCAGAGAGAACCTCCACACGGTCGCGAGCGCGCTCGACTTCGGGAAACACACCCTGTACGTCCTCTACGACGAGGAGAGCGAGTACATCGGGTGGAACACGCAGGGTGATCCCGACCTCGACATCTGGACGGCGCCCCCCGGTGACATCGTCGTGACACATCCGCCGACGGTCCCGGCGGCGACGAGCGACCTCGTCGTCGGTGTGGAGCTCGAGGGCTTGCCGGTCGAGGGAGCGCTCGTGTGCGCCTACCTCGACGGCCAGGTCTACGAGGTAGGAACGACCGACGCCCTCGGCGAGGCGACGCTAACGATCAGCCCGGGCACCCCGGACACGCTCTGGATAACCGTCACCGGGCACAACCTCCACCCGTACGAGGGGAACGCGATCGTCACCCCGTCCGGGCCGTACCTCCTGTACGCGAGCCACGAGACGGACGACTCGGCGGGCGGCAACGGGGACGGGCTCGTGAGCCCGGGCGAAGTGATCGAGCTCACGGTGACGCTCGACAACGTGGGTCCCGATGCCGCATCCTCTGTCTCCGGAATCCTGAGCACCTCCGACGCTCACGTCACGCTCGTCGACTCGACGGCGAGCTACGGCGCGATCCCGAGCGGCGGCTCCGGGGCGAACGCCGAGCCGTACGTCATCGAGATCGAGCCGACCTGCCCGAACGGTCACGGTGTCGTCTTCTCGCTCGAGGCAACGGACGCCGGCCGGCCGTACTGGGACATCCCGATCCCGTCGATCTCGGTCGCCGCGGCGGACGTGCAGCACGTCTCGACGCTCGTCGACGACGGCGGTTCGGGCGGCAACGGGAACGGCATCCTCGAGCCGGGCGAGACCGCGTGGATCGAGCTCACGGTCGAGAACGCGGGCCCCATCGACCTCGGGGACGTCGACGGTCTCCTCTCGACCTCTAACGCGTACGCGGCCGTGACGGACGCCGACGGGTTCTTCGGACCGCTCGGCTCGGGCGGGAGCGCGACCAGCGCAGGGAACTCGTTCAGGGTGAGCGTGAGCCCGGGCGCGCCTCCGGCAGGCGGGGTGGAGTTCGTCCTCACGGCCACCGGCCCGGCCGAGACGTACCTGCACTCGCAGGACGTCCCGTTCACCGTGACGCTCGGCGGGTCGACCGTAGCGGGCCCCTGCGGCCCCGACGGGTACGGCTACTACGCCTACGACGCGGGCGACGCGAGCACCGGCCAGGCGCCCGTGTACGATTGGGTGGAGCTCGTGGGAACGGGCTCGCTCATCTCGGCGATCACGAACGCCGACGCAGCGACGACACAGCTCTCGCTCCCGTTCACGTTCAGGTACTACGGGGCGGACTACACGCAGATCTCCGTCTGCTCGAACGGGTTCCTGGCGATGGGGTACGAGGACTACCGGTTCGGCGACAACTCCGCGATCCCGAACAGTCACGGACCCTCGGCGATGGTCGCGCCTTTCTGGGACGACCTGAGCCCGAACGTCGCCGGCGACATCTATCAGTGGTACGACAGCGCGAACCACAGGTTCATCGTCCAGTTCGACGCCGTGGTCCACTACGGCGGCAACTGGCCGGAGACGTTCGAGGTCATCCTCCTCGACCCGGCGTACCACGCGACGTCGACCGGCGACGGCATCATCATCCTCCAGTACCAGACCGTCGGCACAGCCTCGCAGGCGACCATCGGAATCGAGAACGTCGCGCAGAACGACGGCATCCAGTACGCCTACAACAGCTCGTACGATCCGTGCGCGGCCCCGATCGTCTCGGGACAGGCGGTCAAGTTCACGACCGATCCTCCGGAAGCGCCCCCGGTCTGGCTCGTGGTCGCCGGGAGCGAGATCGACGACACGTCGGGCGGCGACGGCGACGGGCTCGCCGAGCCTTCGGAGACGATCGACCTCACGATCACGATCGGGAACCTGGGGCAGTCGATCGCGTCCGCCGTCACGGCGACGCTCTCGACCTCCGACCCGGACGCGACGGTCCTGAACGGCACGGCGGGCTTCGGCGACATCGGCGGAGGAGCGCAGGCAGCGAACGCATCGCCGTTCGTCGTCTCGATCGCCGCCGAGCCGATCGGCGAGACGATCGAGTTCGACCTCCACATCTCGACGGGCGCCCGCTACGACACTTGGGACGTCCTAACGGTTCAGCTGGTCCTGGACGACACGGGGATCGACGAGGGCGAGCTGTCTCTCTCGTTCGAGCTCAAGCAGAACGCGCCGAACCCGTTCAGGGAAGGGACCTTGGTCGCGTTCAGCCTCCCCGAACCCTCCCGCGCAGCGCTCACGGTCTACAGCGTCACGGGACGTGAGGTCGCGAGCGTGGTCGACGGGGAGTTCTCGGCAGGGCGTCACACGGTCACCTGGAACGGACTCGACAGCCACGGAAGAAGGGTCGCGGCAGGGATCTACTTCTACCGCCTCGAAGCAGGTTCGAACGAGAGCATGAAGAAGATGATCCTCCTCAAGTAGCTCGCGCAGGAGGAACCCAGTTAAGGAGAGTGAGATGAGAGGGAGTACCCCGAGCTGTCTCCGACGGACGGCCGCGGCCGCCCTGACGCTGGCCGCGTGCGCCGCGCTGGCCGCGCCCGCACCCTGCGCACCTCCCGAGACCGCCAGCGCGGAGAACGCACCGGCCGTCGTCGATTTCCGGGTACTGGAGTCGACGAACGCGAGGACCGTGGTCGAGATCGTCGTGCCGGAGCACGTGTCCGAGCGGGTCTCGATCGACGGGCGAGAGTTCGACCTCGTGAGCGTGCCGGGCACCGCGCCGTTCGGCGGGCCCGGCGAGCCGATCCTCGGAGTCGCGGCGACGATGGTCGCCGTTCCCCCGGCCGCGGGCGTCACGCTGCGCGTGCTCGAGGAGACGCACGAGGTGCTCGCGGGTTACGACCTCCCGCCGGTCTCGGCGGTCGTGGGCGTGGGTGACGAGCCGGTCGTCTTCGACGAGGCCGCGTTCGCCGCCGACGAGTTCAGTCCAGAGACGGCCGCCGCCGTGGGTGAGCCCGCGATCATGCGGGACTTCCGCGTGGTGCCGCTCAGGGTCTACCCGCTCTCCTATAATGCGGCGACCGACGAGCTCAGAGTCACGACGAGGCTTCTCGTCGAACTCGACTACTCGCAGCCCGGGCGCGTCAACGTGAAGACCACCGACCGTCCGCCGTCTCGCGCCTTCGAGTCGCTCTACGAGAGCGTCATCGCGAACTACGAACAGGTGAAGCCGCGCTACGAGAGCGACCAGCGGGGCAAGTATCTCATCGTCACGCACGACAACTACTACGATAGCATCCTGCCACTCGCGGAGTGGAAGCACAGAGCCGGGATGGAGGTCGAGATCGCGAAGCTGTCGTGGATCGGCTCGAGCGCCACCGCGATCAGGAACTACATCCAGACCGCGTACGACACGTGGGACGTCCCGCCCGAGTACGTCCTCCTAGTCGGCGACACCGAGTATCTCCCGACGTCCGGCAACACCGACGACTACTACGCAAAGCTCGAGGGATCCGACTACCTCGTCGACGTCTACCTGGGGAGGCTCTCGGCAGACACCGTGTCGCAGGCCGACCTCATCGTGGCGAAGACGCTCGGCTACGAGCGCACGCCGGTGGGGCTCATGAGCGACCCGGACTGGTTCAGGAGCGCCACCCTCATCGTTCGTCAGGACTACGACGAGGACGACGCAATCTACTTCGGCGACACTTGGCACGCATACGGCTACATGCAGCACGAGAACTTCGCCCAGGTCGACACGTTCTTCAGCCGCAACGGAGGCAACGCGTCGATGGTCGAGGCGGCGGTGACGGACGGCCGCGTGCTCGTCAACTACCGGGGGCAGGGCATCTCCAACTGGTGGTCGCCGTTCGCCGTCGATCCCAACTCGATGAACCCGGGGTACAAGCTGCCGGTCGTCATGTCGGCGACGTGCGGGACTGGTTCGTTCTACTCGGACGGCTATCCGTGCGAGACGTGGATGCGCGCCGGGACCGTGTCGAACCCGAGAGGCGGCGTGGCGTTCACCGCTACGAGCGCCATCATCACGAGCGGAGCGCACATCAGGAGCGCCGTCAACCAGGGGTTCTACACGGGGCTCTTCGCGGAGAAGCTCTATGAGGTGACGCCGGCGCTCGTCCACGGGAAGCTGAACCTCTACCAGCTGTACGGCATGCAGAACGAGTACCAGGGGTGGAACACCCAGGGCGACCCCGACCTCGACATCTGGACGGCTCCCCCGGGCGACATCGTCGTGACGCATCCCCCCGCCGTCCCCGCGGCCGCGAGCGACCTCGTGGTCGGAGTGGAGCTCGTCGGCTCGCCCGTCGAGGGGGCCCTCGTCTGTGCGTACCTGGACGGCCAGGTCTACGAGGTGGGGACCACCGACGTCCTCGGGCAGGCCACGCTCTCGATCAGCCCGAGCACGCCCGACACGATCTGGATCACGGTCACCGGGCACAACCTCCACCCGTACGAGGGCCACACCGTCGTGACCCCCGAGGGGCCATACCTCGTCTACCAGGACTACGAGGCGGACGACTCGACCGGCGGGAACGGCGACGGGCTCATGAGCCCCGGAGAGACGATCGACCTCACGGTGCTCCTCGAGAACGTCGGCCCCGACCCGGCGGAGGGCGTGACCGGCCTCCTGAGCTCGCCCGACGAGTTCGTGACGATCCTGGACGCGGAGGGCGCCTACGGCTCCATCCCGAGCGGCGGGTCCGGCGGGAACTCCGACCCGTACGTCATCGCGATCGACGCGGCGGCCCCGAACGGGCACGGCCTCATCCTCTCGCTCGACGCGTCCGACGCCGCGCGGGCCTCGTGGGGGATCCCGATCCCCGCGATCGCCGTCGCCGCGGCCGACGTACAGCACGTCTCGACGCTCGTCGACGACGGGGGCTCGGGCGGGAACGGGAACGGCATCCTCGAGCCGGGCGAGACCGCGTGGCTCGAGCTGACCATCGAGAACACAGGGCCCATAGGCCTCGGCGACGTCGACGGCGTCGTCTCGACGGCGGACGGCTACGTGGCCGTGACCGATCCGGACGGCTCCTTCGGACCGCTCGGCTCGGGCGCGAGTGCCACGAGCGCCGGGAACTCGTTCCGCGTGAGCGTGAGCCCGAGCGCGCCTCCAGCGCACAATGTCGAGCTCGTCCTCACCGCATCGGGCCCGGCGCAGACGTACCTGCACTCGCAGGACGTCGCGTTCAGCGTCGCGCTCGGCGGCTCGACGGTCGAGGGGCCCTGCGGCCCCGACGGGTACGGCTACTACGCCTACGACTCGGGCGACGTCTCGACGGGCCAGGCGCCGGTCTACGACTGGGTCGAGCTCGTGGGCACGGGCTCGCTCATCACGGCGATCACGAACGCCGACGCCGCGACGACCCAGATCTCGCTCCCGTTCACGTTCCAGTACTACGGGGCGGACTATACGCAGATCTCCGCCTGCTCCAACGGGTTCATCGCGATGGGATACGAGGACTACAGGTTCGGCGACAACTCCGCGATCCCGAACACCCACGGGCCCTCGGCGATGATCGCGCCCTTCTGGGATGACCTCGACCCCTCGACCGGCGGCGACATATACCAGTGGTACGACAGCGCGAACCACAGGTTCATCATCCAGTTCGACGCGGTCCAGCATTACGGCGGCGGGTTCCCGGAGACCTTCGAAGTCATCCTCTACGATCCGGCGTATCACGCGACCTCGACAGGCGACGGCATCATCGTCTTCCAGTACCAGGACGTCACCGCGGTCTGGCAGTCGACGGTCGGCATCGAGAACGAGACCCAGAACGACGGCATCCAGTACGCCTTCGACGGAGTCTACGACCCGTGCGCGGCGCCGATCGTCGACGGGTCCGCGATCAAGTTCACGACCGACCCGCCCGAGACGCCTCCCGTCTGGCTCGTGGTCGCCGGGAGCGAGATTGACGACACCACGGGCGGCGACGGAGACGGGCTGGCCGAGCCCTCGGAGACGATCGACGTCACGATCACGATCGAGAACCGCGGCACGATGGGCGCGTCCTCGGTGTCCGCGGTGCTCTCGACCTCGGACCCGGACGCCACGATCGTGGATGGCACGGCCGGGTTTGGCAACATCCCGGCGGGGTCCACGGCGGAGAACGCCTCGCCGTTAGTGATCACGATCGCCGCAGATCCGTCAGACGACACGATCGAGTTCGACCTCCACATCTTCAGCGGGTTCCGTTACGACACGTGGGACGTCTTCACGGTCGAGCTGGTCCTGGACGACACCGGGATCGAGGAGGGCGAACTGCCGCTCTCGTTCGCTCTCAGACAGAACGCGCCGAACCCGTTCAGGAGTGGTACCATGATCGCGTTCGACCTCCCTGAGCCCGCGCACGCGACACTCGAGGTGTACAACGTCGCGGGTCGGATGGTCGCGAGCGTGATCGACCGCGATCTCGGTGCCGGCACGCACTCGGTCGCGTGGGAAGGCCGCGACTCGCGGGGACGCAGGGTCTCGGCGGGCATCTACTTCTACCGCCTCGAGGCCGGCCCGAACGAGAGCATGAGGAAGATGATCCTCCTGAAGTAACGGGAGGGCGACGATAGAGGCTGGAAGAAGACCGATACCCCGCGAAACCACCCGAGGGAAGGAGAGCCCGATGAGTGGAAGACCCCTCAGTACGTTCAGACCTCCCGGCGAGGTTCTATTCGCCGTGCTCGCGTGCGCGTTCCTGGCCACGGCGGCCTGGGGCGCGGCGCCGACAATCGAGGAGGCCGCTGCGCAGACCGAGGAAGGCGGCATCGAGTTCCGCGTGCTCGAGTCGACGAGCGAGAGAACGCTCGTCGAGATCGACATCCCCGCGGTCGTGGCCGAGAGCATCTCGGTCGAAGGGCGGACGCACGATCTCCTGAGCGTGCCGGGGGCGTATCCCTACGGCGAGCCCGGGGAACCGCTGCTCGCGGTCGGGGGGACGTTCATCGCGGTTCCTCCCGCCAGCGGAGTGGCGCTGAGGGTGTTGGAGGAGTCCTCCGAGGTCCTGGCTGGTCTCGACCTCCCTCCGCTCTCGGCTGTCTGCCGCGAGCCGGGCGAGGCGGTCGTCTACGATTCCGAGGCGTACGCGAGGCCGGGGTTCTTCCCGAAGGCCTCGATCGCCGTCGGCGAGCCCGCGATCATGAGGGACTTCCGCGTCGTCCCGCTCAGGGTCTACCCGCTCTCCTACGACGCGACCACGGGTGAGGTGAGGGTCACGACGAGGCTACTGGTCGAGCTCGACTACTCGTCCCCCGGCAGCGTGAACGTGAAGACGAGGATGGGGCAGCCGACGAAGGGCTTCGCGGCGATCTACGAGAACCTCATCGCGAACTACGAGTTCGTGCGACCTCGCTACGAGAGCGACCAGCGAGGCAAGTACATCATCATCACCCACGACAACTACTACAGCACCATCCTCCCTCTGGCGGACTGGAAGCACAAGCGGGGCATGGACGTCGAGATCGCGAAGATCTCGCAGATCGGGTCGAACACGAGCTCCATCAAGAACTACCTCCAGAACGCCTACGACAACTGGGACGTGCCGCCCGACTACGTGCTGATAGTCGGCGACTCCGAGTACGTGCCGACGTCGGACAACGACAACTACTACGGACGGCTCGAGGGAGGGGACTACCTGGTCGACGTCCACATCGGGCGACTGACCGCGGACTCCGTCAGCCAGTGCCAGCTCTTTCTCGACAAGACGATGGGATACGAGCATACCCCGTACATGGCGAACCTCGACTGGTTCCGGAGCGGCACTCTCATCATCAACGACGACTCCCCCTCCGACCCGAACTACTGGGCAGACTCCCAGCTCGCGAACGACTACATGGAGGCGGCGGACTTCGTGCAGATCGACTGGTTCGTCGACACGTACGGACACAACCAGAACGACGTGCACGCCGCCGTGACCGAGGGGCGGGTGCTCCTGATGTACCGGGGGCAGGGCGTCTCGAACTGGTGGTCGCCGTTCGCCTGCAACCCGAACCAGACGAACCCGGGATACAAGCTCCCGGTCGTCATGTCGGCAACGTGCGCGTCGGGGAACTTCACGAGCGACGGCTATCCGGGCGAGAACTGGATGCGGGCGGGGAGCGTCGGCACGCCGAAGGGCTCCGTCGGCTTCCTTGGAACGAGCATCGTCGCGTCCCACGTGTCGCATTACAGGAGCGCCGTGGCGCAGGGGTTCTGGACGGGCCTCTTCTCGAGCGGCAACACCACCATCGGGGCCGCTCTGACGCAGGGGAAGTACAACCTCTATCTCATGTACAACCACCAGTACGAGTACAACGGCTGGAACTGCCAGGGCGATCCCGAGCTCGACGTGTGGACGGCCATCCCGGCGGCGCTCGAGGTGTCCCACGCCGCCACGGTTCCCGCCAACCCGAACGACTTCACCGTCGAGGTCACGATCGGCGGGTCACCGGTCAGAAGCGCCCTCGTTTGCGTGTGGTCGCCGGACGGCCCCGGAGCGGGCGAGGTCTACGAGTACGGATTCACGAACAACGACGGGCTGGTCACCCTCTCCATAAGCCCGCTCCTCTCGGAGTCGCTCCTGGTCACCGTGTCCGGTCACAACCTTCATCCGCACGAGGGGACCGTGGACGTCGTCCCCGAGGGAGCGTACCTCGTCTACGCGGGCCACGAGACCGACGACGGCGTCGAGGGGAACGGGGACGGGCTCGTGAGCCCCGGTGAGACGATCCACCTCTCGGTCGACGTAGAGAACATCGGTCCCGACGACGCGCTCGGCGTGACTGCGCTCCTCTCCGTCGACGACGAGCACGTCACCGTCACCGACGCGACGGCTGATTACGGCACGATCCCGAGCGGAGCGATCCGCCCGAACGGCGATCCGCTCGTCTTCGAGGTCGACGCCGCGTGTCCGGACGGACACCCGATCCTCTTCTCCTTCGACGCGTCCGACGCCGGACGCGCGAGCTGGGGGATCGCGATCCCGGAGGTCGTGGTGTCGGCCGGCGATCTTGGCTTCGTGAGCGCCGCGATCGATGACGGGGCCCCGGGCGGGAACGGCAACGGGAACCTCGAGATCGGCGAGACCGCGTGGATCGACGTCACGATCGAGAACACGGGCGCGCTAGACCTCGACCTGGTCCAGGGCGTCCTTTCGACACCTGACAGTCACGCGGCCGTGACCCAGGACCTCGGCTACTTCGGCCCGGTCACGTCGGGCGGGAGTGCCACGAACGAGACGCACTCGTTCCGGGTGAGCGTGAGCCCGAGCGCCCCGATCTCCGGCGAGGTCTCGTTCGTCCTCGCCACCTCGGGCGACGGCGGGACCTACGCGCACGCGGAAGACGTGACGTTCGCGCTGCCTCTCGCGGGCGCTGCGACGCAGCAGCCGTCGGGGCCCGACGGCTACGGCTACCACGCCTACGACGCGACCGACACGTGGACGGGGCAGGCTCCTGTCTACGACTGGGTCGAGATCAGCGGCGTCGGAGAGATCATGCCGGAGATCACCGACGCGGACGCGGAGATTACCCAGCGCGACCTGCCGTTCACGTTCAGGTACTACGGGACCGACTACACGCAGGTCTCGGTGAACTCGAACGGGTTCCTGGCCATGGGATACTCCGACTACCGCTTCGGCGACAACTCGCTCATCCCGAGCGGCCACGGTCCGGCCGCGATGGTCGCACCGTTCTGGGATGACCTCAACGCCGGCACGACCGGCGGTGGCGGTGGTGACATCTACGAGTGGTACGACAGCGCGAACGAGCGGTACATCGTCGAGTTCGACGCGGTCCAGCACTACGGCGGCGGGTTCCCGGAGACCTTCGAGGTCATCTTCTACAACCCGGCCGTCTATCCCACCACGACCGGCGACGGCGTGATCGTCATCCAGTACAAGACCGTCAGCGCGCCGTGGCTCTCTACGACGGGGATCGAGAACGCCGCGCAGACTATCGGCATCCAGTACCTCCACAACGGCGTCTACGACGAGGCCGCGGCGCCTCTCGCCGCCGGACAGGCGATCAAGTTCACGACAGAGGGGCCGATCGACCCGACGGTCTGGCTCGTCGCCGAGGACAGCTGGACGGACGACACCGCTGGCGGCGACGGCGACCACCTGAACGAGCCCGGAGAGACGATCGACATCACGGCCCTGATCGCGAACATGGGCTCGTCGACCGCGACCGGCGTCGTGGGAACGATCTCGTCGTCGGACCCTGACGTCACCATCGATAGCGACACCGCTTCGTTCGGCGACATCGGAGCGGGCGGGAGTTCGCCGAATGCGTCGCCGTTTGTCGTCACGATCTCCGGCGCGCCGTCTGACGAGACGATCGAGTTCGACCTGCACCTGAGCTCGACCTCCTCGCGGGACTACGACACGTGGGAGGTCATCACGATCACCCTCACCCTCGACGGGACCGGCATCGACGAGCCCGACGAGGTGCCGCTCGCGTTCGCTCTCAGGCAGAACGCGCCCAACCCGTTCAGAAACGGGACCCGCATCGCGTTCATCCTGCCGACCGCCTCGCGCGCGAGCCTCGAGGTCTACAACGTCGCCGGGCGGAAGGTCGCCAGCGTCGTCGACCGCGAGTTCGCGGCGGGCGCGCACTCCGTGGCGTGGGACGGCAGGGACTCGGGCGGACGTGAGGTCCCGGCCGGCATCTACTTCTACCGTCTCGAGGCCGGCGAGAATGAGAGCATGAAGAAGCTGATAGTCCTCAGGTAGAGCGCGGGCGTCGCGCCTGCCAGGTGAGGATCTGTGACGAAGAAGAGCCGCCCGGTATCCGGGCGGCTCTCTCGTTGTTCTTCGGCAGGACCTGCGCGCCTCTGGTGCCGCGCTCGCAGGACCGTTACTTCATGAGCACCATCTTCGAGATCCGGGTGACGCTCGCGGACTCGAACCGGTAGAAGTAGATCCCCGACGCCACCGCGGAGCCCTCTTCGTTCGTCCCGTCCCACGGGATCTCGTGCGGACCGGGCTCGAAAACCTCGTCGGCGAGGTTCCTGACGACCCTCCCACGAACGTCGTAGACCGTCACCGCCACCCTCTGCGCCTCCGGGAGCGCGAACGCGATCCGGGTCAGAGGATTGAACGGGTTCGGGTAGTTCCCGTAGAGCTCGACCTTGTCCGGGATCGTCTCGTCGATGCTCGTGCCGCTCACGTGGAGCGCGACCGGGACGACCTGGCGGTCGCCGCCGTTGCTGTCGATGAGAAGCTCCGCGTAGTAGTCGCCCTCAGCGAGCCCCTCCGAGCTGAACGTGAGCTCGATGTCGGCGGTCCCGCCGGCTTCGATGTCGCCGGACTCGGGGACCACCGTGAGCCACGTCACCGGCTGATAGATCGCGAACGTCCCGTCGCTCGTGTCGGCCGCAGGCTGAACGGTGGCGGCCGTGACGCGCATCAGGCACTCGGTCGAGATCGGGCCGTCGACGAGCCACGTGTGCACGCCGTCGTTCGGCGTCTCGGCGGCGACGTCGAACCACGTCTCGCCTCCGTCGACCGAGCAGGAGATGCTCACGACGTCGAACTCACCGACCGACGACCAGGAGATGTCGTGGAGCTCTCCGAGCCCCCACATCTCGCCGCCGTTAGGGCTCACGAGCGTCACTGACGGACCCTCCGGCCCCTCGAGGACGAGCGTCCCGGTGACGGTCTGAGGCGGGGTGCCCCAGCTGTCGCCGGAGAGCGTGTAGGTGAGCTCCTGGTTCCCGACGAGCATGGGAACTGAGAACACGGTTACGGTCGCCTGGGCCGTCTCGCCCGGGTAGATCACATTCTCCCACGTGGCGCTCCAGCTCGACTCCGCCCCGTCCCCCGTCGCGCCGTCCCAGACGAGCTCGCGGCTGCCGACGACGAAGTTCGTGCAGTCCATGACGAGCATCCCCTCGGGGAAGTCGATCGTCGCGGCGTTGATCCACTCGTCCTGGGTGCTCTCGTTGGAGATGGTGAACACGAAATCCTCTAGCTGGTTCGCCTCGTAGGCGCTCGGTGCGACGCCCATCGTCGAGCTGTCGAGCTCCCTCGGGGTCCCGGCGTCCACAACCTCGATCGTGAACGAGAGAACCGACTGCGGCTCTCCCGCGTTCGTGATCTGGAACGTCTCGACCTGGACCTGGCCGGTCTCGAGGACGACGTCGAAGAACTCCGGGGCGACCTGGATCGCCGGCACGAAGACCTGCCCGACGTGCACGGTGCCGAAGTGCGGGTTCGCGTTGAACGCGGTGACGGTGAGCGTCAGGTCCTCGTCGGTCGGTGGCGTCTCCAGCACGTCGATGACCGCCACGCCGTCCGCTCCGGAGAGCCCGGCCCCGTAGAGGGTCCCGTTCAGATAGAGGGCGCAGAGCGCTCCCTCGACGCCAACGACCGTGACCTCGTAGGTCGGAGAGTCCGCCGACATCTCGCCGTCGTGAACGACGGTGAGGTCCGTCGGGACGTCCGTCCGAACCCTGAGCGACGGGTCGCCGAAGATGTGCCACGAGAGGAACATGTCCTCGCCGTTAGGACCGTACTCGTCGATCATGAGCGCGCTGCCGTTGTAGCAGAGGCCGCCGAACGTCCGCTTCGCGCCCGCCACCAGGAGGTCGACCACCTCGTCCTGCGCCGACATGGGCGGGTCCCAGGACTGGTTGATGGATGACATGTAGGTGCCGATCGCTCCGGTCGGCTCGGCGCCGTTCGTCGCCCGAAGCCAGACCTCGGCGAAGCACGTTATCCCGTTGAAGTAACCGTTCACGCAGGCGACGCTGATGATGAACGGGAGCTTGTCGTCGTTCGTGAGGGCGTTGACGTAGGAGTTCGAGAACCCGGAGGACCCCCAGCCCATCGTGGAGCCGTGACCGGTGTAGTTGACGATGCTCCTTCCGTCGTTCAGCGCGGTCGAGACGTCGGAGGCCGAGGCGCTCGGATCGTAGATCTGGTCGACTTCCGTGTAGGTGAACGCGAGGAGGTCGTCGCGCATGAAGTCGGAGTGCTCGTTGTCATACTCGCCGTCGTCGCCGGGTCCCTGGTTCGAGGCGACGCCGGTTCCCTGGTGGTACCAGGGAGCGCCGGCCTGAGGGAACTTCTCGTACTCGATCGTCCGGAGGACCTGTGTCTCGACGTGCGACACCTCCTCGGCCGAGAAGCGCCCGACGAAGAGGTCGGGGTAGGTGTCGCTCCCGGCGGTCAGGGAGTAGCTCGGATCCGAGGATCCACCCGCCGCGTACGGCGTCGGTATCTGGTCGGCGTCCCCGACGAGGAGCACGTAGGTGAGTCCGTTGGTGTCGTAGTAGTCCTGGATGTAGGCGGAGATGGCCGGCGACGAGACGCCGACGTCCGTGACGCTCACCATCTCGCAGGCCACGCCCATCTGGTTCTTCCACTCGACGAACGGGGCCATCGCAGGCATGAAGTCGTTGTAGGCGATGACGAGCATGTTGCCGATCTCGTCGAGGGAGGCGTAGCGCGCGGCTGCCGCCTGGTCGAAGTTCAGGAAGTGGTCTTCGTAGATCTTCGAGAACTCCGTGCTCCTGCCCGCGTTCGGCCGGTGCTCGAGAACGTTCACCTTGCCCGGACCGACCCGCTCGACGGCCACGACCACGCGGTCGTAGACCCTGAGCGTCGACGTCGCGTGGTTGTACTGGAACGGGTTCACGACGACGACCATGCCGCGGTGGTCGCGCATGATGTAGGGTTCGCGCCCGTACGCGAGCTCGCGGGGGTACCACTCGTCCGACCCGTAGAACTCGCCGAAGGTGTGAGCCACCGTACTCGGGTCTACGTTCCTGAGGATCGTGCCCTTGGACGGCGCGACGCGGAAGTCCTGGATGTCCACGTAGTGTGAGGAGACGATCCGGACTGCCATCTCGGCGTCGTCCGGAACGATGATGCTCCGTGCCACGTCCGGAAGCTCGGGGAGCCCACGCACCTTCATTCTGCTCTCGTCCCCGAGGCCGATCGTGTCGTAGGCCTCGCCGTCGATCTCGACGGTCCCTCTCCTGAAGCTCCCGACCCGGTACTCGATGACCGTCCTGCCGTCCTGCGACTCCACGACGACGGCAGAGACGCCATCGACGGGCTCCGCCAGGTTCACGACCTCTGCGGCCGGAGCCATGAGCGGGACGAGCAGCGCGAGGAAGATCGCGGCGCTGAGAAGCCTCAAGTGTCACCTCCGTGGCATGAATGCAGTAGCAGGGCACACGCTCCCGATCGGCGAATCCGGCAGAAGCGCGTCTCCTGTCCCAATATACCGGTCTACTCCTTGAGACGCCAGTCCCAAGGGTTGGATTCAGGGGGGATTCCTGCACGAATTATACCACAAAACCGTGACAGTGGACAGATGTAACAGAAAGGCCCGGACCGTCCGGCCCGGGCCTCTCCTTGTCATCCCACCCCCTAATCCCGGAGGCAGGTCATTTCGCGTCGAGCTACTTCAAGAGCACCATCTTAGCCGAGTCGCTGAAGCCCTCGGCCTGCATCCGGCAGAAGTAGACGCCGGTGGCGACCTCGACTCCGCGGTCGTCGCGCCCGTCCCACACGGCCTCGTGGTAGCCGGCGCTCTCACGGCCGTTCACGAGCGTCCGCACCAGGCGGCCGGAGACGCTGTAGATCCTGAGCGCCACGCGGCCCGTCTCGGGCAGACCGTACGACACCTTCGTCACCGGATTGAACGGGTTCGGCGAGATTCCGCCGAGCACGTAGCTGCCCGGGACGTCGAAGTCGCCGTCCTCGATGCCGGTCGCAGAACCGACGGCCGAGATGCACCACGAGTTCAGGACCCCGATGTACGAGTAGGCCTCGTCGCACACGAAGAGCTCCCAGGTGCCGAGGCAGTTCTCCCCGACGAAGTCCTCAAGCGAGCCGGGACCGTCGACCGTGAGCTCGGTCGGATACCAGCCGTTCACGTCCCCGCTCGTGAGGTTGTGGAGCCTCACGGTCGTGCCGCCCGGCGACGTCAGCTCGACGATCAGGTCCTCGGGCCGCCCGTGGGTGATGTCGACGAAGACCGCGATCTCGTCGATTGCGAGGTCAGCAGTGAGGTCGATGGCCCGCGTGATGCCTTCGAGGTCGCCGTCCGGGATGAACGCGCTGGGCTCGTCGCAATCCTCGGAGAGCGGGAAGAGCATCATGTTGACGCCCGTCGTGACCGCGTCCTCGACGACGATCACGCCTTCCACCATGCCGTCCGTCCAGCCGTCCTTCGTGGCCGTCACGGTGTACGTCCCGGGATAGAGCCCGTTGAACTCGTAATCGCCGGTGGGGCCGGTGTAGACGAAGTCACCGCCCGGCGAGCAGGTCACCATGATCCCGCTGCTGTCGAGCTGACCGGCAAGAGCCACCGTTCCGGAGATGCCGCTGTTCGGCGGAGCCTCCTGCGCCGTCAGGTACGTGACCGTGTTCTCCAGCAGGTCGATTCGGCCAGCGCTCCCCGCGAGGTAGTTGAACGACCAGTAGACGATCTGCCCGCTCAACGGGTTGGGCGTGTCGTCGTAGACGAGGACGCCGGGCTCCCCCGCGTAGCTCGACCAGTCACACACGACGTGCGCCTCCGGTGCCGCGTCGTTCGAGTCCTGGTCACCGTAGCCGCTGTAGGTGAACGTTATCTGCCCGAGCGCGTTCGGGAACGACGCGACCGGATGCGCGCCGTCCTCGACCTGGAGCGTTCCGCTCGAGTCGTGGTTCCAGCCCGTGATGTGGAGCACGTTCGCCGCGAACGAATCGTATCCGGGGTAGCTCGCCGCGTCGTAGCCGACCTCGCCGCCCTCGATGAGGAGCTTGCCGCTCGAGGCCACGTACGTCTCGAGCGCCGCACGCTTGGTCGCGTCCGCCACGGGACTCGTGTTGTCGCCCGCGGCCCAGACGATGAAGTCGTAGTTGAGCCACGTCCCGGGATCCGTGCCCGCCGCCGTCTCCTCGACGGCGTCGTAACCGAGCGCCAGGAGATCGATCGCGATCTGAGCCGCCGACCGGGCACGGTCGGGCGAACCCGTCCAGTAGACGGTGTTGCCGTGCTCGTCGATCTTCGAGGACTCAACGCCGCCTCTCGGATCGTCGTCGATGACGAGGATGTTGGCGAGCGTCTCCTCGAGCACGAAGTCCTCGGTCAGACCCGGTGCGTCGACCGCGATCCCTCGGCTCTCGGGAATGTGGTGCCACGCCCGCACGTTCATCTCGTAGTTGAAGTACGGAAGCGTCGCCTCGTAGTAGCCGCCGGCGCCAGCGTCGGAGGTCGTCTCCAGGTAGAGCTCCATGTTGTCCGCGCGATAGATCTTGATCGTCGCATCGAGTGGCGTGCCTGTCCCCACCTCCGTCACCGTACCCGACACGACGCCCGCGGGAGCGAACGACATGTAGAAGTCGGCGTCGTTCGCACCGTACTGGACGAACACCTCCTCGAAGTACGGGAGGTAGCCGAACTTCGAGACGTACACGTCGTAGTAACCGACCTCGAGATCGCCTTCGATCTCGTACACGCCGAACGCGCCGCTCACGGTCTCGAAGAGGGGCGTCGCACCGGTAGTGTCGGCACCGGCGGGGTACCCCTTGATCTTCGCGTCGACGATCGGCAGCCTGCCCGCCTCGAAGACCCCGCCCGCGAGCTGTCCGAAGACCGCGATGACGGAGACGTCCTCGAGGTAGACGTTGAAGCCGCTCTTGCCGATTGCGGCGGCCACGATCCCGGTCGTGTTCGGCGTCGCGAAGAGGTCCACGGTCGTCCCTCCAGCGACCACACTCGCGTCGATCCCGCAGCCGGACGCGTGCAGCGTGAACCCGGAGTCGGATGCTGTGCCCGTGATCGTGCCCTCGTAGTGAGGCGCGAGCATGCCGTACAGGCCGATCGCGGGAACGTTCCCCTCAACGTCGGCGCTCGTGAAGTCTGACGCGCCTGTCACCGGGAGCACGTCCTCGAGGCAGTTGTAGACCTCGCCGATCTCGCTTCCGATGACACTTAGGTCCTCGCCGTAGGTCGGCAGCACCGTGAAGTGCGCCTCGCCGGCCGCGTCGGTCACGTCCACCGCGGGAGCGATCGACCAGCCGTCGATCGTGACCTCGACGTCGGGCTTCGGATAGCCCTCGTCGTCCCAGATCGTCACGGTGACGTCGGTCGAGACGTTCACCGGAACCGTGGGCGGATCGATGTCGTAGGTCACTGGAACGATGACCGGGATGTCCATGTCGTAGGTCATCGTGTTGAACGCCGTCACAGTGAGCGTCATCATCTGGCCCACCGGCGGAATGTCCAAGAGCGTGATCGTCGCCTCGCCGCTCGCGTTCGTGACGGCGTGACCGTAGCGGACGCCGCCCGAGTAGAGCGCGCAGATCGCTTCCTTGACCGGGTCCCTCGCCACGGCGGTCGAGACCGCGACGTCGAACGTAGCCATGCCGGGGTACATCACCGGCAGATGCGCGACGTCGATCTCGGCCGGGGTGTTGGTGCGTACCCGCACCGACGGGTCACCGAAGACCGTCCAGTGATAGAACTCGTTCACGCCGCTCGAGCCGTACTCGTCCATCATGTGCCCGGCGCCGTTGAAGCAGAGGGCCCCGAAGGTTCTCTTCTGCTCGGTGACGAGGAGGTCGATCACCTCGTCCTGGCCGTCCATCGGCGGGTCCCAGGACTGGTTGATCGTCGAGCCCCAGAAGCCAATCGCGCCCGTGGGCTCGGTACCGTTCGTCGCTCGGAGCCACGCCTCGGCGAAGCACGTCCCTCCGAACGCGCCGTTCACGCAGGCGACGCTCGTGATGAACGGGAGCTTGTTGTCGTTCGTGAGAGCGTTCACGTGCGTGTTCGAGAACCCCGTCGAGACCCAGGTCGTCTCGCTGCCGTGGCCCGTGTAGTTGATCGTGCTCCGGCCATCGTTCACGCCTGTCGAGACCTGGGACGCGGTGCCGGAGGGGTCGTAGATCTGGTCGACGTGGGTGTACGTGAACGCCAAGAGATCAGCTCGGATATTGTCCTGGTGCTCGTCGTCGTACTCCCCATCGTCCCCGGGGCCCTGGTTCGAAGCGATCCCCATCCCCTTGTGATACCAGTCCGCCTCGGCCATCGGCCGCTTCTCGTACTCGACAGTCCTCAAGACCTGCGTCGCGGCGTCCGCCCCGCTCTGCGCGGAGAACCTCCCGATGAAGAGCTCGGGGTAGGTGTCGGCGGTGATCAGCGAGTAGCTCGGGTCGGAGTGGCTCTGCTGCGTGAGTGAGGGGCACTGCGCCAGGTCACCGACGAGGAGAACGTAGGTCAGGCCGTTGTCGTAGTAGTACTGCTCGATGGTGGCGTCGATCCCCGCGGAGCTCCCGCCCGCGTCCGCGACGCTGATCATCTCGCACGGCACGCCCATCTGGTTCTTCCACTCGACGAGGGGCTCCATCTCGTCCATGAAGTCGCCGTAGGCGATAACGAGCATGTTGCCGACGTCCGGAACCGACGGGTACCTCGTGCCGACCTCGGCGTAGTTGACGAAGTGACGCTGGTAGATCTTCTCAAACTCTATGTTCCGCTTGTCGGGGCGGAACGTGAGCTCATTGACCTTCGCGCTGCCCACCCGGTCCACCTCTAGGGTGACGCTGTCGTAGACGCGGAGCGTCTGCGTCGCGGGGTTGTACCGGATCGGGTTGAGGACTACGACCACGCCGCGGTGGTCGCGCATGATGTACGGCTCGCGCGAGGTAGCCAGGTCAGCCGGGTACCAGTTGTCGGACTCGTAGAACGGATCGAAGGTGTACGCGACCGTGGCGGGATCGATGTCACGCGTGATGACGCCCTTGGACGGCTCGATCGGCACGCCCTGGTAGTCGACATAGTGAGCCGACAGCACGCGGACCGCCATCTCGGCGTCGTCGGGGACGATGATGCTGCGGCAGACGTTCGGGAGGGCTGGAAACCCCCGCTCGTACGTCTTGCTCTCGTCACCGAGGCCGATGGTGTAGTAGATCTCGCCGTCGATCTCGACGGCATTCCTGGTGAAATTGCTCAGCTCGTACTCGAGCACGGTCCGCGTCCCGATAGACTCGGCGACGCGCACCGACACCGGCTCCTGCCCCGCGTCCAAGGTCACGACCTCGGCCGAGAGACAGAGCGGCAGGAGTACGACAAGGGCAAGCGTCAGGATCGGTCGGCGCAAAGCGCACCTCCTGGCACAATGACGGGACTCCCGCACCCGTCGGTCCGCTGCAGGCTCTCCTTCGTTTCGTCCGTGTACACCAATCCGCTCCACGGATGCAAGCCCCCGTTCCGACGTGCACACACACGTGCACGCACACGCCGGCCGCGGGACCGCACCCGTTCGCGCTCTATCTACCCAATAATACCATATTTCCGGGGTTTTGTCATCAGGAGACCCGTCCGGGCTTGGGCCCGGGCTCGTGACTGGCCGGTCATTCGTCGACTCGGGGGGCTGCGCCGCGGTCGCGCCGACCGACGGACGCGCCTACGCCGCCTCGAGGGCTTCCAGAGCCTCGAGAGCCGCGTTCCGGACCTCCTCGTCCTTCTCGCCCTTGAGGAGCCTCCGGAGCGGCCTCGCGGCCCGCTGGTCCCCGATGGCGCCCAGGATCCTCGAGGCTCGGATCCTCACGACGGACTTCCGGGACTCGAGGGACTCGATGAGCGGAGGGACGGCGCGCTTGCCGAGGTTCATGACCGAGTTCTCGGCGTCGCGGCGGACGCTCCAGTAGCTGTCGCCGAGCGCGCGAACGAGCGGCAGCGCCGCCCGGGGGCTCGCGAGCCGTCCGAGCGACCTCGCCGCACGCGAGCGCACCGACCTCGACTCGTCGGTGAGCGCGCGGATGCAGGCGGTGACGGCCGCCGGCTCCTTCGTGCCGATGGTCCCGAGCGCGGTCACGATCTCCTGGCGCACCTCGTCGCTCTTCTCCCGACCGAGCTGCTTCGCCAGCGGCTTCGCCGCCGACCGATCGCCGACCTGAAGGAGCGCGCGTGCCGCCCTGAGCCTCACCGTCAGGTTCGGGTCGCCGAGCGCCTTCGTGAGAGCAGGAACCCCGTCTGCGCTCCCGATCTGGCCGAGCGCCTTCGCCGAACTGGCCCTCGCCCACGTGGCCGACCCGATCTTCCAGAGCGCCTCCTCCACCGCGTCGCGAATCTCGCGGTCGTCTTCCTGTCCGATCTT
This sequence comes from bacterium, assembly GCA_025774935.1. Taxonomy (GTDB): domain Bacteria; phylum Joyebacterota; class Joyebacteria; order Joyebacterales; family Joyebacteraceae; genus JALGVN01. The sequence goes on from JALGZK010000003.1 coordinate 55,013, forward strand.
CTTGAGATTGGGCACGGCCCGGGAGTCCTTGAGCTCTCCGAGGGCGCGGATGGTGCGGAGGCGGTTGCGCTTCTGGGGGTTCCGGAGCGCGTCCTTGAGAAGCGGCTCGAGCGGCACGCGACTCAGGAGCATCATCTCGACGAGGAGCGGGACCGCTTGCTCGCCGTAGAGCGTGATGGCGTCGACGGCCTCCCAACGGACCGTCACGTACGTGTTCCCGAGGTGGTTCAGGATTGGCACCATCGCCCGTCCGTCGGCGAACTGCGCGAGGGCCTTCAGGGTCGCCGCGGCGCCGGCCTCGCTGGTCGCGTGCTCGAGCGCCTCGATGAGCGGTATCACGGCGGCGCGCCCCATCCTCCCGAGCGCGTCGACCGCGGCCGCGCGGACCTGCGCGTCGCGGTCGGAGAGACGCTCGACCAGTGGGCCGATCGCGCGGACGGACGGTATGTTCCCGAGCGCGGTGATGGCCGCGAGCCGGACCTGCTTGCTCTCGTCCTCGAGGCGACGGACGAGTGCGGGCACCGTCGCCCGGTCCCTGATGAGGCCGAGCGCCGCCGCGGCTCCCGAGCGGACGCGTTGGCTCTTCATGCCGAGTGCGTCGACGAGCGCGGTGACGCCCGCGCGTCCGAACCCCCCGAGCGCCCGGATGGTCTTCTCCCGCACGTCGCGGTCGTCGATAGGGAGCATCCGTATGAGGACCTTCGCCGTCTCGGGGATGCGGAGTTCGGAGACGTCGTCGACGATCGCTGATACGGCCGCGATCGCCTCGTTCCGAACCGTCCAGTCCGGGTCGTGCACCGACTGGGAGAGCGCGTCGACGACCTGGAGCCCGCCGATCCGCCCGATCACGGAGACGGCGGCGCGCCTGATCCCCGGATCGTCGCTCCCGAGGACCTTCGGCTTCGTGAGTTCGTCGACCGCCTGCGGGCGGCCGAGCTTCCCGAGCGAGAGCACGGCGGCCTGGCGCACGGCGGCGTCGGCGTCATCCAGCGCCTCGACCAGCGCGCCGTGCCAGCGGGCGTCGCGCGTGAAGCCCATCTCGAGGACGGCCTCCCGCCGCATCTTCCAGTCGCGGTCCCGGAGCTCTGACTTGAGGTTCCTGTCTCCCGTGTTCGCCATGCGCTACTTCCGTTCGACGATGCCCTCGCATCCCTGCAGCAGGTGGACGCCGAGGACCTCGTAGGTCGTCTCGATTCCGGTGAGGAGCTTGACCGCCGCGTTGAAACAACCGAGCCGCGCGCACGTGAGGGCGCCCAGCGGCGAGCCCGTGTCGAGGAGATCGCGGCAGACGTGGACGTACGGACATCGCGGCGTGGAGATCTCGACGCGGTTCGGCGTGACCTCCCTGACCTCGAACTGCGACGCGTCCTTGAACAGCCCGGTCGCGAGCCCGATCTCGATGTAGCTCTCGACCGCCTCCTTGATCGTCGAGGCCGGGCGCGGCTTCACGCCGTACTCGTTCTCGAGGATCCTGAGCCAGTCCTCCGTGGAGTGCTCGTAGGCACGGTAGGTGAAGAAGTGCGGGCGGCGTCCGTGGAAGTCGCGCGCCGTCTGCTCCATGGCCGTGAGCCAGCAGCGGGCGATCACCCACCCCGTCTCGCTCGGATCGAGGGCCGTCGGGGTCTCCGGCGGCCCGAGGGCTGCCTTGGAGATGAGCGGCCTGACGTCGGCCTGCTCGTCGTCCCCCGGCGTGATGCCCAGTCGCGCGAGCTCCTCCCCCACGAGGTCAGGACTGATCTCCCTTCCGAGGTTCTCGGAGAGATCGGTCGCGAGCTGCGCAGCGGACGCTCCGGGGGTCCGTCCGAGCACGGCCAGGAGCTCGACGCGCTCCTCCTCGGAGAGCCGTTCCCCCTTGCGGGCCGCCGCGCGCGCCTTCGCTTCTTCCTTCGCGTCCGCGACGACCCGACGCGTGTCCTGCGCGATCGCGAGCTCCTCGTTCGTGTGGATCACGAGAACGTCGGTCTTGCCCGTCCCGATCGAGGCCGAGCCGCGCCTGTTCTTCTGCGCCGAGAGCTTGACGCCGAGAAACCCGAGTCCCCGACAGACCCGCTCGCGGACGACCGGCGACTTCTCGCCGATCCCGCCCGTGAAGACGATCGCGTCGAGGCCGCCCATCACGGCGGCGTACGCGCCCACGTACTTTCGGATCCGGTGGCAGAAGACGTCGATCGCGAGCTCCGCGTCCTCGTTGCCGTCCTCCGCCTCCCGCTCCAGCTCGCGCATGTCGTTCGAGACGCTCGAGACGCCGAGGAGCCCGCTCTCCTTATTGAGGAACGTGTTGACGTCGTCGATCGAGAGGCCCTCGCGCTCCATGAGATAGGTCACGATGGCCGGGTCGACGTCGCCGCTCCGCGTTCCCATGACGAGTCCCTCGAGCGGGGTGAAACCCATCGAGGTCTCGACCGAGACGCCGCCCTTGACCGCGGCGACGCTGGCTCCGTTCCCGAGGTGGCACGTCACGAGCTTGAGCTTCTCGATCGGGCGGTCGAGCGCCCTGGCGGCGGCCGCCGCGACGAACCGGTGCGACGTCCCGTGGAACCCGTACCGCCGGATGCCGAGCTTCCGGTAGGCGGCCATCGGGATCGCGTACGTGTACGCCTCGGGCGGCATCTGCTGGTGGAAGGCGGTGTCGAAGACCGCGACCTGCGGGACGTCCGTGAGGAGCTCGATTGCGACCTCGATGCCCCGGAGGTTGTGCGGGTTGTGGAGCGGAGCGAATCGCGTGCACTCCCTGATGCTCTCGATGACGTCCGCGTCGATCAGCACCGAGTCCTGGAACGCTTCCCCCGCGTGCACCACCCTGTGCCCCACCGCTTCGATCTCGGACCGGTCGCCGATTGCGCCGTACTCCGGATGAAGGAGGGTCGAGAGCGCGACGCGGATCGCCGCCTCGTGGTTCGGAACCTCGAGGACCTCCTTGATCTCGCTCTTCCCCGACGAGCGATACGTCAGGAGCGCGTTCCGTGCGCCGACACGCTCCACGAGCCCCGCTGCGTGGGGCTTCTTCCGCGACGGGTCGATCAGCTGGAACTTGACCGACGAGCTGCCGCAGTTGAGGACCAGGACCTTCATGTGCGCTTCTTCCCTCGAGAGGTCGTTCGTGAGTGGATGCCTGCTGGCGAACACTCCATGGTAACCCAGCCCGGCCCCCCCCACAACCGCAATGGGGCGCGGCCCCGCCGGACCTCCGTGGTTCCGAGGCGGGCCGGGCGGGCTCCCGGCAGGCGTTGGAGATTCCCGCGCGTGGTGCTACAATCCGTTCCCAACGATGCCCGCGCGCGCGGTCCGATGTGGGCCGGCGCCGGCTCGGGGGACCACACCGCGGGACTCGCTCCATGACGCCGGTTCTCGAAGCAATCGTCGGACTCCGCGATCTGCTCCACGGCAACCTCATCTTCGGGGTCGGCGCGCTCCTCCTCGCGGGATTCGTGGGCGGGAAGATCGCCACCCGGCTCCGCCTCCCCACGATCTCGGGTTACATCGCGGCGGGACTCATCCTGGGCCCCTCGATCCTGAACGTCGTACCCGACCGCATCGTCGAGTCGCTGGCCCCGATCCCGCACATAGCGCTCGGGCTCATCGCGATCACGATCGGTGCGGAGTTCCGGATCGCGAAGCTCCGGGCGACCGGGCGCAACATCCTCATCATCACGACCGTGCAGCTCATCGCGACGTTCATCGCCGTGATCGTGGCGCTCAAGGTCTTCGGCGCCCCTCTTCCGATGGCGCTCCTCCTCGGGGCGATCGCCACGGCGACGGCGCCGGCCGCGACGGTCGCCATCGCGACCGAGCTCAGGGCGCGCGGCCCGCTAGTCTCGACGCTCTTCGGGGTCGTCGCTCTCGACGACGCGTTCTGCATCACGCTCTTCGGGTTCGTGATGGCGTTCGCGGCTGTCCTCGTGGGCGGGGTGGCGGGAGCCGGACCGGCCGCGATGATCCTGCACCCACTGCGCGAGATCGTCGTGTCGGTCCTGATCGGCGTGATCGCTGGCTACATCGTCCACCGTCTCGTCGTGCACAGGAGGAGCAACAACGAGATCATCGTGATCGTGCTAGGGTTCGTTCTTCTCACGAGCGGGATCACGGTCTCGATCCACGTCTCGCCCCTGATCGCGAACATGACGATGGGGTTCGTGCTCATCAACATGTCGGCGAAGAACTCGCGGATCATGAGGATCCTCGAGCCCCTGAGCCCGCCGATCTATGCGGCGTTCTTCGCGCTCGCGGGTACGGAGCTCGACATCAGGACCCTCGCGGCGACGGGAGTGCTCGGGCTCATCTACCTCCTCGCGCGGGCCCTCGGCAAGTACGGCGGCGCGTACGTCGGAGCTTCGATGGCGCGCGAGTCGGCGATCACGCGGAAGTACCTCGGACTCGGACTCCTGCCACAGGCGGGCGTCGCGATCGGCCTCATCCTCATCCTCGAGGACACGCCGACGTTCACTGAGCTCCCGTACATGCAGCAGATGGTGAACATCGTGCTCGCGTCGATCCTCGTGAACGAGATCGTCGGGCCGCCCCTGACCAAGCTCGCACTCGAGCGGTCGGGCTCCGCCAGGCGGAAGCTCGGGGGCGGACGGAGTACGCCGCAGAAGACGGAGGCCTAGAACATGAAGCTGATAGAAGCGCTGGTGGTCGAGAGCATCGAGGCGAGCCTCCGGGCGCGAACGAAGGAGGAGCTCTTCCGCGAGATGGTCGGGCTTCTCAAGAAGAACCCCGCGCTCGCCGAGGTGGACGAGTCGACGATCCTGAAGGCCCTGAACGAGCGGGAGAAGCAGGCGACGACGGGCGTGGGGAAAGAGGTGGGGATCCCGCACGGGAAGATCATGGGGCTCTCGACGATCGTGGGCGCCATCGGCGTCGCGAAGCGGGGCATCGAGTACGGCTCGGTCGACGGGCTCCCGGTCCGGTTCGTGGTCGCCATGGTCGCTCCGCCGGAAGCGTCGCAGGACTACCTCCGCGTCCTCGCCAAGGTCGCAAGGCTCCTCTCCGACCCGTCGTTCACGGAGACGCTCATCACGGCGACCTCCGGGAAGGCCATCCTCGACAGGATCCACGAGATCGAGGCAGCCGCGGCGCCCGTGACCGCCACCGAGGATCGCGTGCTCCTCCTCTTCGAGCTAACGGACCCCGACTACTTCGACGCAGTCGTGGAGTACTTCACCGAGGTCGGCGGGACGAGCGCGACCGTGATGGACGCGCGGAACGTCCAGGGGTTCATCACGAAGGTCCCGCTGTTCGCCGACTTCTCGAGGGTGTTCACCGAGGGTCAGGAGTCAGGCAATATCTTCCTCCTGGTGCTCGACAAGGGCGCCGTCGACAGGTTCATCGAGGGGATCGAGGAGATCATCGGCGACCTCGACGAAGAGGGCCGCGGCGTCGCGATCGCGATGGACATCTGCTACGTGAAGGGGACGACCAGCGCGATCGAGTTCTAGGCCGAGGCTCATGAATCGGAACCCCCGGAGCGCCCCTTTCTTGACACCTCTCACTATCTCTGATATACTCCGGTGGGTGCGTCTGCCCGAGAAGAGAGCGCGCCACGAGAGGAACAACCGAGCCGACCTGTACCCCACGACCCCATGGCGATGACACGAGCGAGACACGATCATGCGGCCCCGATGTCCCCAGCGACATCGGGGCGCTCACGAAAGGAGCCCGCCGTGCCGCGTGCACCGCGCCTGGCTGTTCTGACGTTGCTCGCCTTTTCCCTGACGCTCACCTCGGGAGTCCTCCGGGCGGAGACGATCCACCTCCTCACCCACCCCTTCGATCCTGCAGAGGGCGAGCCCGCGATCGAGTCGTGGCTCCGGGCTGCCGACGCGGTCCCTGGCGAAGCCGCCTACTACCTCGTCCAGCTAACCGGTCCCCCGACCGACGGGCGGAAGGCCGCGGTCGAGTCCGCAGGCGGCGACCTCATCGCGTACGTCCCCGACAACGCGTGGATCGTGCGGATGGACGCCGCGGCGCGGGACGCGCTCGTGGCCTCCGTTGAGATCGCGTGGATCGGCCCGTACCACCCGGCGTACAAGCTGAGCCCCACGATCGGGACGCACGAGCTCTTCGATCCGACGCGCGCGGCCGACTCATTCCTCACGCTCAGGGTCCGCGTGTTCGACGACCTCGTCGGGACGGCGGCCGCCATCGAGGCCCTCGGGGCGGAGGTGCTGGAGATCTCCGACGACGGGTTCCAGAAGCTCGCGGTCGTCCACGCGTCGCCGGCGCTCGTGCCCGCGATGGCAGGGCACCGGGAGGTGTGGTGGATCGAGGAGAAGCCCGAGTTCTTCCTCATGAACGACTCGACGGAGTGGGTCGTCCAGTCGAACGTCCCGGGATCGACGCCGATCTGGCAGTCCGGGATCCACGGCGAGGGGCAGGTCATCGCCGTCATGGACTCGGGCCTCGACTACAACTCGTGCTGGTTCCGCGAGGTCGGCGGCGCGGCGCCCGGACCCACGCACCGGAAGGTCATCGACTACTCGCTCTACGGCGGGTACGTCTACGACGGGTGCACCGACGGGCACGGGACGCACGTCTGCGGCACGCTCGCCGGCGACCAGTCGTACATCAACCCCGGCAACTACGACTACAACGGCATGGCTTACAAGGCCAAGCTCGCGCTCCAGGACGTCGGCCAGGACGACGACTGGAGCTGCACGACAGGGCAGGTCGTGATCCCGACGAGCCTGACGTCCGCCTACACGAACGCCTACAACCTGGGCGCGCGCGTGCACTCGAACTCGTGGGGCGGCGGCAGCAACGAGTACGATACGTACTGCGGGAACATCGACGCGTTCATGTGGGCGCATCCCGACTTCCTGGTGGTGTTCGCCGCCGGGAACTCCGGCCCGTCGGGCAGCACGGTCACGTACCCCGGCACCGCGAAGAACTGCGTCACCGTGGGCGCGACGCGCCGGGCGACCCTTCAGCACCAGATGGCGGGCTACTCGAGCCGGGGACCCGCCCATGACGGACGCCTGAAGCCGACCGTGACGGCGCCGGGAGGCGAGGCGGGCTACGCGTACATCAACTCGGCGAACAACAACGTCGGCAACCCGCCGGCCCAGACGTGCGCCATCTCGAGCTCCCCGTTCCAGGGGACGTCGATGGCGACGCCGGCCGTGGCGGGCTGCGCTGCCCTCGCGCGGCAGTACTTCACGGAGGGCTGGTATCCGTCAGGCACGGCATCGCCCGCCGACGAGCACACGCCGAGCGCGGCGCTCATGAAGGCCGTCATCGTGAACTCGGCCGATGACATGTTCGGGAGCGGCTCCCCGCCGAGCGTCCCTAACAACGACGAGGGGTGGGGCCGCGTCCTCCTGGACGACGCGCTCTACTTCGACGGCGACGCCCGCGAGCTCATCGCGGACGACGTGACGCCCGGCGTCGGCCAGGGCGGGACCGAGGTCTTCGAGTTCGAGGTGGACACCGGCGCGGTCCCGCTCGAGATAGTCCTCGTGTGGACCGACTACACGGCGACCTCCGGATGCGCCATCGCTATCCAGAACAACCTCGACCTGACGGTCACCTCCCCGGGGGGCACGGCCTTCAAGGGTAACGTGTTCGTCGGCGGCCAGTCGGTGACCGGCGGCGCGTACGACGCACGGAACGTCGAGGAGGTCGTGCGTCTCGCGAGCCCGGACGTCGGCGTCTACACCGTCGAGGTCGCGGGCACGACCGTTCCACACGCGCCGCAGCCGTTCGCGCTCGTGTCGACGGGCTCGTTCGCGAACTGGCCGTCGACGACCGGAATCGACGGAAGAGACCCGGACGACATCGGGCGGCCGTTCGAGTTCGTGTCCGTGACGCCCAACCCGTTCAACCCGTCGACCACGGTCACCTACCGGCTCTTCCCCGTCGGGACCGGAACGGCGCGCGCGACGCTCCGGATCTACAGCGTGGACGGCAGGCTCGTCCGGACGCTCGTCGACCGGGTGCAGGACCCCGGCCGACACGTCGTGACCTGGGACGGCCGCGACGCCGACGGCTTCGCGGCAGCGAGCGGCGTCTACTTCTGCGAACTGGGCTACGGCGGCGAGATCGAGACGCGGAAGGTGACGCTCTTGAAGTAGAGCTCGTCGAGAGGCGGCGGGCTGGACGCCGTCAGGCAGCGCCTCTATAATGGGCCCCTGCTCCTCCGGGAGCGGGGGCCCGTTCTCATCGCGGGCGGACTCCCGGCGTGGGTCGCGCACGCGGCCACGCCGAACCTGGCGAACGAGAGGAGACGCTGTGAAGAGACGTCTGGCGGCGGCCATCGAGGGCCTCGAGAGCTCGACCGCCCCGTGGGGAGCCTGGGCGGCCACGTTCGTCGGGCTCGTCGTGGCGAGGAACCTCCTCGAGGGCGTGCTCGGTCCGTCGCGCGTCCTCGGGTTCAGCCACTTCGCGTCCCCGTCCGCCCTCATGGTGCTCGACCACTTCCTCCTCTTCTACGTGAGCGTCTTCCTCGCGATCGCGATCCTGCTCTCGTGGGCAGCGCGCGAGGAGATCGGCCGCGTCATGAAGGCGATGACGCCCGCGTGGACGATCGTCCTCCTCCCGCCGATCGTCGATTTCCTCACGACTGGAGGCGAGGGCGCTCGCCTGAGCTACGTCCTCTCCCTCGAGTCGGTCGTCCTCAGGTTCTTCGACCCGCGCGCTGCGGTCGAGCACGTCTCCGCCGGCCAGCGCGTCGAGATTCTCCTCGCGTGCCACCTCGCGATGCTCTACGTCCGGGTGAAGACCAGGAGCTGGCCCCGCGCGATCGGCACGTTCTTCGCTGTCTACGGCATCGTCGCCGCCCACGGCGTTCTCCCGAGCGTGTACGCCAGGCTCGCATGGCTCGCGACCGAGGGGACGAAGGTCGCGCACTCGGTCGCGTACGACGCCGCGTTCAAGGCCGGCGGCATGATCGTCGAGGAGTCGAGGAAGCTCGCCATCGTGTTCCTCGCGACGTCGACCGCGCTCGGATGGGCGACATTCGGGCGGCACGCTGCCGGCGCCGCCCGCGCGGTCTGCGCCAACGTCCGGCCGCTCCGGTCGCTTCACTACGTCGTGATGACCGGGTTCGGGATCGCCCTAGCGTGGGCGATCTTCGCCAGGGCGGGCGTCGCGCTCGGGGGCGCCGGAGACTACCTCGCGATCGTCGCGACGCTCGCGGCGACGTTCTTCGCCTTCCAAGCGTCCGTCTGGCTGAACGACATCTTCGACGTCGACGCGGACCGGATCGCGGAGCCCGGGCGCCCGCTCCCCGCTGGCACGGTCGACCGCGGGCTCGCCGTTCGGCTCGCCCTGACGTTCGCCGCGACGGCGCTCCTCTTCGCTCTCAACGTGAAGTACGCCACGTTCCTCACGCTCGCTCTGGCACTCGTCGCCTCGCTTCTCTACTCGGCGCCGCCGCTCAGGCTGAAGAGGTTTCCGATCGTCGGGACCCTTACGCTCGGGGCCGCTTCGCTCCTGGCCGCGCTCACCGGCTTCTCGGTCCTCGCGGAGGAGAGGGCATTCGTCATCTTCCCCGCCGGGCTCGCGTGGCTCCTGGTGCTCTCGTTCGGCGCCGCGTTCTCAGCGAAGGACCTCAAGGACACCGAGGGCGATCGTGCGACGGGGACGTACTCGTTCCCGGTGCTGCTCGGACCGGCGCGCGGGAAGGCCATCGTCGCTGTGCTCGTCTTCGTCGGCTACCTCCTCGTGCCGCTCCTCCTCCCCTACGCGTGGCTCGGCTGGACGGCGCTCCTCGCGGGCGCCGCGAGCGTCGCCCTCGTCTATCTGTGGAAGAGGCCGCGGGTCGACCGCGTGCTGCTCGTCCTCTACCTCGCGTTCGCGCTCCTCACGGCGATCACGGTGGTGAGGGACGTCGAGGCGCTCACCGGCCGGAGCGACCCCCTCATCGACGCGAAGTCGTCGGGGTACGCGGCGGCGCGTGCGCGGGCCCTGGGCGACCGGGAGAGCGCGGCGCGGGCGTACGCCGCCGCGGCGGAGGTCCAGAGCGACGACCCGAGGCTCCTCGAGCTTGCGGGCGTCGCCCTCGTTGAGAGCGGCGAGCCCGAGCACGCGCACCGGTTTCTCGAGCGCTCGCTCGGAATCGACCCGTCCTCGCCCGTCGCTCGCGAGTACCTCGCAGCGGCGACGGCTCGTGCCGGCTGGGAGGACGAGGCCAGGGAGATCCTGTCGTGGGCGGTCAGCGAGGGAGTGAGACCCGGAGTCATGATCGCACAGCTGGGCGAGCTCGACCTCGAGTCGGGCGATGCCATCACGGCGGCGGCCCGGTTCGCAGACGCGCTTTCGCTCGGGAGGCCGGACGTCCCCGTGAGGATCAGGCTCGGGGACGCACTCCTCGCGGCCGGCGACGCCGCGGCAGCGACGCGCGAATACGAGACGGTCGTCGAGAGGCGGCCCTCGTCGCACGAGGCCCGCGACGCGCTCGGACGACTCCTGCACGCGCGAGGTGAACTGGACCGGGCCCTCGAGGAGCTCCGGGAGGCGACGGCGCTCGCTCCCGACGAAGCCCGCTACTGGAACAACGTCGCCGTCGTCTACCGCGACCTCGAGATGTACGCGCAGGCGCTCGACGCGCTCGAGACGGCCACCGTCCTCGACCCGAGACTCGCCGACGCGTACTACAACCGCGGCCGTGTGCTCGGCGCGCTGGGACGGCAAGGAGAAGCGAGGAGGCAGTACCTCCTCGCTCTCGAGATCGATCCGGGCTTCGCCCCGGCGCGGGCCGCCCTGGCTGAGAACCCACCCGACGGCGGACTTGCCGACTGACTCCCCTCCCGCACGCCTCCACGACATCAGCCTGCAGGCGTGGCGGTCGCTCTCTAGAAGTGGTAGTTCAGTCCGAGCGTCCCCGTCCAGAGCTTGTCTCCGCTCGCGCCGACGTACAGGAGGTTCCCGCGGGCCTCGATCCCGAGGCTCACGACCGGCGGCACGACCTCCACGCCCGCCCCGAGCTCCCAGCCGAGGCTCCTGTCGGAGCTCCCCGCCGGCCCGGGCGACTCGATCCAGTTCAGCCCGGCGACACCGTAGTACTTGAGGCTCGTGTCCCGCCCGACGCGCCCCACAAGGACGTCGAGGCCGAAGCCGTCGAACTCGACGTCGTCCTGGTCGAAGGTGGAGCGGTACCCCTCGAGCGCGATGAGCGGGAGCGGCGTCGCGAGGCGCGCCTTGAAACCCCAGAGAGAGGCCGAGGGGTCTCCGTCGTCCCAGGGGGCGGCCCTCCCCCCGTAGATGCCGACCCCGATCCCGAGAACCGCCGGCGCCGGCGCGGCCGCGAACGCGAGGAGCGCGACGACCCCAAGCGTCAGAAGTGCGGACCGACTCATCGTGGTTCCCTCCTCTCGCGTGTCGACTCCGGTCGCTCGTCTCGCCTAGTGAAGTCTACCACGAGATCGGGGCCCCGTCCGCTCACTCGTTCGGGTCGAGGTCATCGACGTCGACCGGCTCGGTCTCCAGGAGCTCGTCGATCAGCCGTGCGGTCTCCTCAGAGGGTTCCCAGTGCGCCGCCATCTCCTCGGTGATGTCGACGAACCTGACGGAGGGACCGTGGTAGAGGAGGTCGTTGTCAATGATGTCGACACCCGCCGCGGCGGCGATGGCGGGCAGCGCATCGGCCATCCGCTCGAGAACGTCGTCGATGGGGTCGTCGCCGAAGACCTGACGGTGCAGTCGGTCCTGCTGCGCCGCGGCCTCGCTTCCGATCTCCTCCACGAGCCCCGCGTCCTCGGCAGCCTCCGCCTCGGACGCCCGTCTCCGGAGATCGGTCACCCACTCCTGGAACGCGTCCGACCGACCCCACGCCAGCGCCACGGCTCTCGTGTTGAAGGTCCCCACGTGGATCTCGTCGCCGTCGTCGGCCGAGCAACCGGGCGCGGCCACGAGGCACAACCCGACCACGCCCGTGAGCATCGCCATGAACAGCCGTGTCCTCATGTCCACTCCTCCCTGCGGCACCCCGGCCGGCGCGGCCGGCCCCTACTCCGCTTCCTCGAGATGGAAGACCTCCTCGACGGGCAGCTCGAAGACCCTCGCGATCCTGATGGCGAGCGCGACCGACGGGTTGTACTTCCCCCGCTCGATCGCGATGACGGTCTGCCGCGCGACCCCGAGACGCTTCGCGAGCTCCTCCTGAGTCATCTCCCCGTGGAGGAACCTGAGCTTCCTGACCTGGTTGCCGACCTTGTCTCTCATGCGGACCACTCTGGCAGGTCCCGTTCCGAATGTCAAATATTGATTACATTCTGTAGTGAACTATTTACATCCGCGGACAAGGAAGCGGGGCCTTCCGAAGCCCGGAAAGGCCCCATCTTGCCGCCTCTTCCGCCAGCAGCCCCTCAGGCGCCCACTCTTGCCACATGACGAACGTTCGGTGCCTGAGGGCCCCGGCACACGTCAGGGTCCGGTTTCGTCGCTCCTGAGCCCCCTAATCGACCCGCTCCCGACGGGAGATCCTGACCGCCCTGTTCCCGAGGTAGGGCGCGTCCCGGTCCTCCGGGTTGATCGCGAGCGCGCGCTCGTACGCCTCGACCTCGGCCCGCAGGTTTCTGGCGATGTGGTGAAGGTGGCCGGCGAGCACGTAGGTCGTCGCCGCGTAGTACGTCCGCATCTCTGCGACGGCGGCCTCCGCCTCCTCCGGGGTCGCGCCCCAGTTCACCACCACGTCGTCGGGGAAGCTCCTCGCCTCGACGATCTCCCTCAGGTTCATCCACTCACCCCGCTCGCGAATCATGTTCCGTGGAGCCCTGAACTCGATGAGTGGTCGGTCCTCGGTGTTGAGCAGGCCCTCCCCCACGTAAGGACCCACCGCGCGGCCGTGGACCGCGAGGCAGTCGACGATCTCGAGCGGGCGGTCCATCCGTACGACTGCAAGGTCGGCTCGAACCGCTTCCACCTCGAGCGAGCGGCGCACCCTCTCGAGATCGAGGAAGAGCGGGTTCGCGCTGCCCATCGCGACGCTGTAGGCCTCGACGGTGTTGTTCATGTACCAGATGATCACGTGCGGGAAGACCGCGCGCAGGGTCCGCACGATCATCTTGTACTCCGCTGGAGACAGAAGATACGTGGGCAGCCAGAAGGACAGGATGCCGTCGTCGGCCAGCCTGTCTTTGCAGAGCTCAAAGTACTCCCGGGTGTAGAGGTTCCCGTTCCCCACGTAGCGGGGGTGGATCGAGTCCGAGAGGATCACGTCGTACTTGTGGTCGGTCGCGAGCACGTAGTTCCTGGCGTCTTCGATCGTCAGCGACACGCGGGGGTCGTCGAGCACTCCGCGGCCCATCGACGCGAAGTGCATCGTCGACGCTTCGATCACCGCCGGGGAGATCTCCACGCAGTCGATCCGCTCGATTCCCGGATGCGTCGCGATCGAAGAACACGTCCCGCCGCTCCCGAACCCGATCTGCATGACGCTCTTCGGATCGGGGTGAGTGAGAAGCGGGAGGTGCGCCTGGAGCTTCTGCGTCGCAAGGAACCCGAACTTCGTTCCCGCGACGTTGAGGCCGTTGATGTCCAGCACCATATTCCCCGAGGGAGCGCGGTGGACGGTCACCGTCCCGCTCGTGCTCTCGTCGACGTAGACGAGACGCATGTTCCGTTCGGCCGTCTCGTACATCCGAACGAAGACGTCGTCTCCTATCGTCGCGACCGCCAGAACCACCACGACGATCCCGACGACCACCGCGGCGGGACCGGACGGTCGCAGGGCGCGAGCGGGCTCGCGAGAGGGCCGCTTTCGCCCCCTCCTGCGGACACCGGCGTTGGGCGACGGACCACGTGTGGGCGCGAGCCAGAGGATCGTCGCCCCGAGGGCGATCGAGATCGATGCGGTCGCGATGGCGGACGTCCTGACGCCGAGGGCTCCGACGAGGACGAAGCTCGCGAGGAAGGCCCCGACGATCGCGCCGAGGGTGTTGACCGCGCTCACGTTCCCGATGCTGCGGCCGACCGCCGCCCTGCTCCTCGTGTAGATCTTCGCCGCTATCGGGAAGCTCGCACCCATCATGAATGTCGGAACGAGGAGCAGGAGGAACGCCACTCCCATTTTCCAGAGCGTGAACTGCCACCAGGGGTCGGGCGTGTCGATGCCGACACCCTCACCCGTGAGAATCTCGAGGAACGAGTCCCGGAGCCCGATGAGCGGCGCGAAGAGCGGAATGAGGAGGATCGCGAAGAGCCCGATCGCAAACTGGAGGCCACCGAACAGCCGGAGTCCGACCTCACGTCTGTCGATGAAGCGCGAGACGACGGCGCTTCCGACGGCGATGCCGAAGAGGAAGCTCATGAGCACGAGACTGAACGAGTGCACGAAGTTCCCGAGGACGTAGACCATGATGCGGGTCCAGAGAACCTCATGCGAGAGGGCGGCGAGGCCGGCGATCCCAGCGCCCAGGAGCACGAGCCGCGTCTCCAGTCGGGCCCCGGGGGCGGGGTCGGGAACGGCCGGTTCTCGCTCGACGCGGGTCCGGGGCGCGTGCGTCGCTTCGGACTCAGCGCCCGCTTGTCCGGCCGAGAGTCGCGAGCCGACGACGATCGCCGTCACGCCCACGGCGGCGTTCACCGAAGCCGCGATGAGGGACGTCGCGCGGATCCCGACCAGCTCGATGAGGAGGAAGCCGGCAGCGAACGTCCCGACCATGGCACCGAACGTGTTGACCGAGTAGAGCGAGGCGACCGTCGAGCCGAGCCGGGGCAGACGCCGGGTCGCGAACCTCACGACGACGGGGAGGGTCGCCCCCATAAGCGTCGTCGGTATCACCAGAGCGATGAAGCAGAGTCCGAACCGAAGGAGCGTCAGAGCCTGGAACGAGGTGGAGTACTGACGGAACGCGGCCACGTGCACCGCGGTGATCCCCCTGAGGATGAACGGAAACACGACCGCGAAGACCGCGATGCCGAGCTGGAGGATCCCGTAGAGGGCGAGCGGGGGAACCCTGCCCCGGTCGGCGTACCGTCCGAAGAGGTAGCTCCCGAGCGCGAGACCCGCCATGAACGACGTGACCACGGCACCCATCGCGTAGACCGTGGCGCCGAACGTCCCGACGAGCATGCGCATCCAGACGACCTGGTAGACCAGCGCGCTCGATCCCGAGAAGAACAGGAGGGCGAGCAGAAGCCTGCGGCGCCGGGCGTCCGCGGCTTCGAGCAGGGAAGGTGTCGCACGGCCGGCCGCGTCGCGGCCGGCGTCGGTGGGCGTTCTCCGCCCGCGTCTGGCAACCAGTGGCCACCCCCATCAGGAGACCAAACGCCTCTGTGGGCCCGGGGCGATCGTCCGGTCAAGAGGGCCCACTGAGAGCATACAGCACACCATGGTGGCTGACAACCACTCAGCTGAAGGGCCCCCGCTGTTCCGGGCGGCCGGCTGCCGTCGGAGATGTGCGCCGGGGCGCCCGCTCGTGTAGACTGTCACGTGAGTAATGGAGACAGCCAAAGAGCAGGCCCCGCCGTCTTCCGGCGCGGAGACGGCCCAAGCGAGGTCGAGCAAATGACCGACAGCATCAGGAAGATCAGAGAAGCCCGCGAGAGACTGAATGGGAAGGTCCTCCAGGCGGACAACCTCGGCATCAACAGGTTCTTCGCTCTCGACGCGAGGGTGTACGAGGCGGGCGCGCTCGACACCCGAACGAAGGAACTCCTGGGGCTGACGGCGTCCATGGTACTCCGCTGCGACGACTGCGTCGGACACCACCTGGTGCGCTGCGTCGAGGAGGGCGTCGGGGATGACGAGATCGTGGAGGCGCTCAACGTCGCGCTCGTGGTGGGAGGCTCGATCGTCATCCCCCACCTCCGGCGGGCGGTCGACTGGCTGGAGGAGCTTCGCGTTGGGGAGGCGGGGAAGCGCGCGTAGTCGTGGCGCGGTGAGGTCCGCGGTGGCGCGGAGCGGCGCCCGCGATGCTGAGACGGTGAAGGCGGGACGACCTCGGTCGTCCCGCCTCCGATTCCACGCAGTGCCACCCGGGGGACGGACGAGAGCGGTCTATTCGATCGCCTCGAGCAGGATCTCGATCGCGCGGTCGAGCTGCCGGTCGATGCCGTTCCCCGCGTCCTCCGGCAGCGCCTCGACGTAGACGTCCGGCGGGATGCCCCAGTTCTCGAGGTTCTTCCCCGTGAGGTCGTACCAGCCCGACCCCGGCACCCTGAACATCGTCCCGTCGATGAGCGGGAGGTCGTTCGTTCCGATCACCGACCCGTGCGTCGGCACGCCGACGACGGGTCCGAGTCCCAGCGACTTCCATCCCATCGGGAAGATCTCGGCGTCCGAGTAGCAGCTCTCGTCAATGATGAGCACGAGCTCTTCCTCGTAGAGCTCGAGCGGGTTCATCGACGCCGGCCGCGTCCGGCTGACCGTGTAGCCGTAGTTCCGGCGATCGAGATACCTCAGGATCCCATCGTGCACCGACCCGCCGCCGTTGCCGCGGATGTCGATGACGAGACCCTCCTTCCCCTCGCCCTGGGCGAAGAGATCTTCCTCGAACCCGAAGAGGTTCCCGGTACCCATTCCGGGGATGTGGAGGTACCCGAGCCGGCCGCCGGAGCGCTCCTCGACGCGCGCGCGGTTCTCGCGGACCCACTGCTCGTAGACGAGGCTCCTCATCCGCCCGCTGCTCACCGGACGCAGACGGACCTCGCGGGCGTTCCGTCCGTCCGCGCTCTCGGCAACCTCGATCCAGATCTCGCGGTCGGTCGCGTCGGTGAGAAGGCAGTGGTAGTTCTCCCCGGCGCCGATCTCGGTCCCCTCGATCGACACGACGTACTCCCCGGCAGTAATACCCTCGCGGTCGGCCGGTCCGTCGTCGATGACCTTCCGAACGAGAACGCCTGGACCGTCGTGGTCCTCATCGTGGTAGATCCCGAGGCGGCCCGTGTTCACGCCGCCGCCGCCCCACTTGTAGATCCCGAGGTGGGACGCCGACAGCTCGCCGATCATCTCTCGGACAACCTCGCGGAACTCCTGCTCGGTGTACGCGGCCATCGCGAGCGGCTCGTACTTCTCACGGATCGCGGGCCAGTCGACCCCGTGGAAGTTCGGGTCGTAGAATCCGTTCCAGAGGAACCGCCACGCCTCGTTGAACATCTGCACGCGCTCGGCGGGGACGTCGACGGTGAACCTCGTGCTGAACCCGACTCCCCCCTTGCCGCTGATCGCGCCCGAGTCGGTGTCGATGGAGACAGTCTTGATGCGTCCGTTCGAGAGGTAGTAACAGGTTTCGTCGTCCCCGTCCCACCACAGCCGTTCGGGGCTCGATCCGCCCGACGACACCTGCGAGAGCTTGTTCCCCTCCCAGTCGACGATCCAGAGATCTGCGCTCCCCAGGGTCCCCGAGCGGAACGCAAAGAAGTGACCGTCGCTGGTCTGGGCGTAGAAGTCGTAGCCGCCCCGCATGTTCATGATCGTGACGGTTCGCTCGTTCAGCCCCTCGAAGTCGATCTCGACCGTGACGCCGTCCTCCTCGTCGTCCCCGTCTTCGTCCCCCTCATCGTCGGCTTCCTCGCCGTCCTCCTCGTCCTCCTCGTCCTCCTCACGCTCCGCGGTCGTCTTCCAGTAGTCGTCGCGCGTGAGCCACATGTACTTGAGCGTGTACTGACCGTCGTCCGTCCTCGAGGCGAACGACAGGCGTTTCCCGTCGTCGGTCCAGCGCGGCTGGAAGTCGTCGTTCGGATGCTGGGAGACGTTGATCTCCTCCCCACCCCCGGCGGGAATCACGAAGATGTCCTCCTTGTGCCCCATGTTCGTCCGGGAGAGCGCGATCCACTGCCCGTCTGGCGACCAGTCGACGTGGAGAACGTCCGCGTTCGGGAGAAGCTCCTGCTTGCTGCCGCCGTCCGCGTCCATGGCCCAGAGGTACCGGGAGCCGTGCATGTAGGCGATACGCTCGCCGTCGGGCGAGACGACGGGAAGGAAGTCGTCCTCGGCCGAGTCGGTGAGCCGCACGGTCTCGCGCCTGAGCGCCTTCGAGAGCTTCGCCTCCTCCTCGTCGGTCGAGGTGACCGCGTAGATATCGTAGACGCCGGCTCTGTCCGAGGCGAAGAGGAGCGTCTCACCGTCCGGCATCCACGCGACGTCCTTCTCGCGGTCCGGCGTCTCGGTGATGCGCATGGCGTCGGTAGCCTCACCGTCCTTGAACTTGCAGACGTAGACCTCGCCCCGGCAGACGAGCGCCAGCTCGTCCTCGTCCGGGCTGAAGGCGTACTCGCTCGCGGTCGAGAGGGTGAGCCTGAGGTCGTCGTTCCACTTGAGGTCGCTCGGCGCGTCGACGCGGACCTCGGCGGGGCTTCCGCCCGGCACCTCGAGCCTCCAGAGCCCCGCGTTCCACTCGTAGACGATGAGCGTTCCATCGTCCGAGATCCTCGCGAACTGGACGCCGTCGTGGTCGTGGCGCGTGACCTGGGTCGGCTCGCCGACGGCGCGGGGCTCACCGTCCTCGCCCGACTCCGGGAGGTCGACCTCGATCTGCCAGATGTTTGTCACTGAGTCGGCGCGCTCGGACATGAAGTAGATCGTGCTGCCGTCGGAGCCCCACATCGGACGGTCGTCGTTCACGTCCGAGTTCACGAGGCGGTAGCTCGGCCCGCCGTCGAGTGCGCGGATCCAGATGTCGCGGGCGGCGCTCCCGCGGTAGTACCTGCGCCACCACGAGGAACGGCCCATCGTGAAGGCGATCCACCTGCCGTCGGGCGAGGGCGACACGTTGTAGACGCGCTCCTTGATAAGACGCCGAGGCATCCCTCCCCCCGCGGGGATCCGGAAGAGCTCGAACTCCAGCGTGTCGCGCGAGGACGTGAACAGGATCTCCGCCCCGTCGCGGGTCCAGCACTCGACGTCGTCCCAGGTCGCGTGACACGTGAGCCTCTCGGGCGCTCCGCCCTCCGAGGGCATGACGAAGACGTCGTCGTTCCCCCTGCGCGTCGAAGTGAACGCAATCTGCCCGCCGTCGGGCGACCAGGCCGGCCCGAAGTCGAACGCCTCGTGGACCGTGAGGCGCTCTGCTCTTCCGCCTTCGGCCGGGACCTTCCAGATGTCGCCCATGTATCCGAAGGCGATCTCGCTGCCGTCGGGCGACGGCGCGGGCCTTCTCACGTTCAGTGCGGTTTCGGCCCCTGCGGTCGCCGCGGACGCGGCGACCAGCACGAGCGCGACGCACGCGGCGAGCGCCGCTCCGCGCAACCGGGAACTCCCGAACATGCGACCCCCCTCCGGAGACGATGGCGTCCCCTGAACCGGCGACGACTCCGGGCTTCGCGAGCCAGGAGCAGCGCCCCCCCTTCGCTCAGTATCGCTCTACGGTCCTGTCACACAGATGACACGACTCGTTCCACGTCTGAAGAACGAAGCCGCCTTCCCGGTGTCCGACGACCGAGAAGCCCGCGTTGTCCAGATAGAACTTCCAGAAGTACCCCTCGGTCATGCCGAGGAGCGCGCCCATGAGGAGCTTCGCGACCGAGCGGTGCGTGACGACGGCGAGGCGGCGGTCGCGGTACTCCTCCACGAGCTCGAGCGTCCGCCGGTAGGCGCGCTCCCGCACCTCGGCGAGGCGCTCGCCACCCGGTATCTCGAGGCGGTCCGGGTCGTTGATCCAGAGCTCCCAGAGGTCCGGATGCTCCCGCTCGACCCGTTTCTTCTCGGCGCCCTGCCACTCGCCGAGATCGATGTTATGGAATGCGAGGTCGACGACGGGCTCGAGGCCGTGCTCGGAGGCGATGGGCCGCGCGGTGTCGAGCGCCCGGACGAGAGGGCTGGAGAGGACGGCGGCCAGAGGCTCGCCCTTCAAAGCCGCGCCGACCGCCGAGGCCTGCTCGCGCCCGCGGTCGTTCAGGGGGACGTCGGCCCGGCCCCGGAAGGTCCCGAGTCTGTTGAGCTCTGTCTCGCCGTGGCGGACGATCACGATGTCTGTCATGCGTCCTCGCTGCCGCCGCGGCTTCCCGCGGGTCAACGGACCGGCGCTAGCGCGCCGGGAAGAGGAACTCCAGCGCGCGCGGAAGGCGCGACGCCCACGCGCGCTCGTTGTGTACCGCTCCCACGTCCTCAACGTACCGGAGGTCGCGCTTAAGCTCCATGCCCTTCTCCATCAGGACGTCGCGCGCCTGCCTGTGCATGGCGAGCAGGTCGGGCACGCCGTCGCCGTCGCGGTCCCCCGAGCCCTCCGCCGTCCCGAGGTCGAGCCAGAGCTTCGTCCCCGAGGGCAGCTCTTCTTCCTCGAGGTAGAGGATGAGGTGTCCGCCGGCCCAGCCGTAGGCCGTCGACATGGCGCCGACCTTGGAGAAGACGTCGGGCCGATTCCAGGCCAGGTAGATCGACACGTTCGCCCCGAGCGACGAGCCCATGACCCCCGTATTCGCGCGGTCCGGAAGCGTCCGGTACTGCGAGTCGATGAACGGCTTGAGCTCGTTCACGAGGAAGTCGGCGTAGAGCGACGCGCCGCCGCCCCCGCGATCGCGGTCGGGGACGTCGGTGTACTCGAACACGCGCTCGCTCGTGTTGTAGATCCCCACGACGATGAGCGGCCGGACCTGACCGGACTCGATCATCCTGGTGAGCGACTCGTCGACGTTCCACTCGACACCGATGTACGAGGAGTAGGCGTCGAAGATGTTCTGGCCGTCGTGCATGTAGAGGACGGGGTACCGGGTCTCCGAGTCTCCGTCGTCGTATCCCGGCGGGAGCCACACGACGATCGTCCGGTTGTTGCCGAGCTTCGTCGCGGGGAAATCGAGGTGGAGTTCGAACACACCGACCACGGTGTGCCTCTCCCGCCCGAGGGAGAAATCGCGCCAGTTCTCGACGGTCACGGGGACCGTCTCGTCGCCCGTCACCTCGTGCGAGCGGTCTGGGATCTCCTCGAACCCCTCGCCCTTCTCGACGGTCTCCCAGGTTCCCCTCGTGAACTTGTAGTTGAACGTCGACCCGACGGGAAGGACGAGCGTGATGGCGTAGAGCTGATCCCCGATCTTCCCGAGGGCGACCTTGCCGGGGTCCCACGGGCCGAGCGCGTCGATGTCGCCGGCGATGTAGACCTTGGCGTCGGTCGGCGTGCCCTCCGGCACGTTCACTTTGAACGTAACCATGGCGTCCCGCGCGGGAGCGGGCGCGGCCACGAGGAGTGCGGCCGCGAGGGCGATCAGAAGCAGGAGCTTCGATGGACGGTCGGTCATGTCACCTCCAGACAAAGAGGATACCCCGCCGCGATGCCGCGCCGCAACCCGCCTTCCGGGGTCGGCGGCTCGGCCACGCCGCTTGGCGGGAGCCATATGCGGCTGTATATTCGATGGGAACGCCCACAGAGAGCAAACCTGAGGAAGGAGACCCCCACATGGAGAGCACGATCCCTCTTCCCGAGCCCGCGAGCGAGGGCGGCGCCCCGATCTGGACCGCCATGACGGAGCGGCGGTCGGTCAGGTTCTTCGGGGAGGAGCCGATGCCGCTCTCGGTCCTCTCGCAGCTCATCTGGTCGACGCACGGGATCACGGGACGGGTCGGGAACATCGAGCTCCGGAACGCCCCTTCCGCCGGAGCGTGCTATCCCATCGACGTGTACGTCGTCGCGAACAACGTCGAGGGCCTCGAGGAAGGTCTGTACCGCTACCTCACGTCCGACCACTCCCTCGTTCTCGTGAAGGACGGCGACGTCGGGTCCGAGATCGCTAACGCGGCCCTCGGTCAGAAGATGTGCCGGGACGGGTCGGTGAGCCTCGTGTGGACCGCCGTCATCCCGCGGACGACGGGCCGCTACGGCGAGCGCGGACACCGCTACATCTTCCTCGACGCTGGGCACGTCGGGCAGAACGCGTACCTCGCCGCCACGGCGCTCGGCTACGGGTGCTGCACCGTCGGTGCGTTCGACGACGCCGCCATGAACGAGGCGGTCGGGGTCGACGGTGAGATCGAACGGGTGGTCTATCTGGCGGCGGTAGGACCGCTCGGCTGACGACGCGCCCGCAGGGGATGCGGGTCTAGTCGGCCGCCTGAACCGCCTGGACGAGGACGAAGGTGACGACCGCGGCAGCGAGCGTCCCCCACCCGAAGAGCGCCCGACGCCTGACCCTGGCGTCCTCGACAGCCTCGAGCGGGATTCTCTCGCGCACCACCACGTCAAAGTCGCGAACCTCCACGGCCGGCCCGATGGGAACGTCCTCGAGGTAGACCATGTCCACCCCGTCATGTCGGACGACCCGGAGGTCCACACTCTTCTCGTACGCCCGGTCGACGAGGAGCGCGCCCTGCTCGTAGCCGACGAGCGTTCCGGAGACTTCGCCTTCGGGAAGCACCATCGAGGCGTCGACTCCGGGATCGGTAACGTAGGTGCCCGCCGGAGCACAGCCCGCCGCAGCAACGAGGAGCGGGCCCAGGACCGCGACCAGAACGACGCCGACGGGTCGGCGCGCAGCGGTGCGCGCTCGCGCGTTCCGTGCTCGATGTGCGGCACTCCTCACGGCGTGTTCCTTCCGTCCACCCCGCGCGGCGATCGGCGCGGGGTCCGGCTAGATCAGGGCCGCCAGAATGAGACCCACGAGCGGTCCCAGAAGCGTGCTCACCAGCGGAGCGCTCCGCGCTTCGGCGGTGCTCCGGTGGAACGTGGCCTGCGCGACCTCGCTCAGGGGGAACGTCCGCTCGACGTCCGCGGTCCTGTTGTTGTCCTCCCACACGACCCTGACGACGCGGCCGGGGACCTCCTCTCCCTCGACCACGACCCTCTGGTCGTCGCCGGTGCCGCGAAGCTCGGCCCCGCGACCGATCTGGTATGGCACCTCAACGACGAGCAGCCCGAAGTCGAGGGACACGAGTGCGCCCTCGAGCTCCTCCCCCGCAGCGGTCGTCATCCTGACACCGATGTCGGCCCCGGACTCGCCGACGTCCTCGAGCGGCACGCGCTTCGAGCAGCCGCACGCGAGGGCGCACGCGCAGAGGATGAGGATCGCGGACGTCCGGAAGAGGCTCCCGCCGGGGAGCGCGTCGAGAAGGGCCTCGATGGGGTTGTTTTCGCGTGGGTCGTTCACAGTCTCATCATACGCGATTGACGGTCGTGCGGACAAGGGAAGGAAAGGACTTGCGCCGCGGCTCGGGGCGACGGTAGATTCGGGCGGTCGGCGCCCCGCTCACCTCTCTTCGTGAGGACTCGATGTCCGCAGAAATCGAGAAGAAACCCGAGAGCTGGAAGAGCCTCGTCGCCATCGCAGCGCTCGTCGCGCCGGTCTTCGCCGTCCTCTGGCTCGGGCTCACGCTGACGTCGCACGGCGGGAGCTTCGCCCTCGCCATCGCGAAGATCGTCTTCACCATCTTCGCGGTCGTGACCGCGATCAGCGGCATCCGCTGGATGACAACGTCGGGGGTCGTCCTCCTCGTCGAGGCCATCCTCGTCTTCCTGTGGGTCGGCTTCCGGATCGAGGACTACCCACCGTACGGTCCCGTCAAGACGATCTTCCTGCTCGCGATCCCGCTCGTCGTGTCCGGCGTCCTCTTCGTGCTCGCGGGCGGCATCAAGGCAGGGACCTGGCCGCCTGCCCGGTTCCGCGCGTCGCTCTAGCTAACCACAGCCGCACCGTGATCCTACACGAGCGTCTTCCGCTCGGTGTCGGGCCACTCGGTCTCACGCGACCCGAAGTAGTAGGCGATGAGGTAGACCTCTGCGCTCCCCGTGTTGGTCACCGCGTGCGCGATGCCGGGCGGGATCTCGAAGACGACGAGCTCCTCGCCGGTGACCTTCTCGCTCGCGAGTCCGCCATCGGCGTGCTCCCACGTCACCTCGGCCTCCCCTCCCCACACGAGCACGTACTCCGCGGCGTCGGGATGGACGTGGTTCCCGCGCACCGCCCCCGGCGCGAGAGACGCGATGTGAACGTGTCCGAGGGGCGCGCCGCCGGGCCCTTCGACGATCGGGTTCGCCACCCAGCCCCGCTCGTCGCTGCTCTGTTCGAGGACGTGCCGCTTCACCTTCTGCACTCCGGACCTCCCTTCGCCGGTTCGTACGCGTCCCTCAGCGTTCCTCCAGCAGGGCTGCGAGCCTCTCCGCAAGTACGGCGGTCATCCCGTCGCGGTTCGCCTCGGTCAGACGCGCGACCTCCACGTCATCCCGCTCGCGCACGCCGTCGAGAAACGCGTTCGATCGGTCTTGGATCGTCCCGAACACAGGCTTCGGGGAATCGAGCGCCCGCACGACCGCCTGCTGGAACGCCTCCGAGCAGAGCTCCATCCTCCCGATCTCGTCCATGATGACGAGCGGGGAGCGCTCGACCGCCGCTTCGATCGCGGGGACGCCGATCCTCTCGAGGTCATCGCGGTCGACTCCGTACTTCCCGACGCGGAACGGGCTCTCGAGGGAGACGTGGGCGAGGGTGCCCGTTGGACCGCGGAGGTCGGCGATGGCGAACCCGACACGCTTACCGCCCTCGCGGATCTCCTTCGTCACGAATCCCCCCGCGTCGACGTCGAGTTCCTCGAGGACGCGCTCGATGAGGGTCGTCTTGCCCACCCCGGGCCTCCCGGTCACGAACAGGTTCGTCACGCGCGGCTCGTTCACCCGGCGCCTCCGTCGTCGTTCTTCCCCGCGTCGCCGGTCGCCCCGTCAGCATCACCGAGCACGCGGCTCAGCCACTCGCGGGCGTTCTCGACGTGCGTCGCCGCCCAGTAGACCCTCCCGCAGCCAGGGCATCGGGCGAAGCGCTCCTGCGTCTCGAGGACGTACGGCGGGACGCGGTCGGCCACCGACGCGGCGTCCACATCCTCGACCGGCACGTTGCACACTATGCAGCGCGTGAAGAGCCCGCCGCTCACGTCGAGATCGAGCTCGCCCACGGTCTGGACGAGCTGGTCCTCGAGGTGGTCGCTCTCTATGAACACGATCCTGATCGGGAGGCTCGATTCGGCGATCTCGTGGTCGCGAGTGAGGGCCACCCGGCCCTCGCGGAGCGCCACCCGCTTGAGCTCGACGTCGTCGATGCCCGGCTTGTAGAGGACGTCGAAACCGAGCATCCGGAGCGACTTGGCGAGCCGCCCGAGCATCGCGTCGGCGATGAACCTCGGCTTCCCGGGAGCGGGACCCATAGGGATGTCCTCGCGGGCTCTAGCGTCTGAGGATCTCGCGGTAGAGCGCCTCGGTCTTCTCCACCATCACGTCGACCGTCAGGTTCTCGCGCACGAACGCAGCACCCGCACCCGCGAGGCGTCCCGCGAGGTCGGGATCGCGCAGGAGCCGGGCGACGGCGTTCGCCAGCGCGTTCGCGTCGCCGGGCGGCACGAGGAGCCCCGTCGCGCCGTCCGCCACGAGCTCCGGTATGCCTCCGACGGCGGTCGCGACCACAGGGCGCGCGGCCGAGAACGCCTCCATCACGGCCACCGAGAGCCCCTCGCGCGACTTCGGGCAGTTCACGAGGACGTCGAGCCCGGCCAGGACGTCCGGAACGTCCGACCTGTAGCCGGCGAGCTCCACCGCGTCGCCGAGCCCGAGCGCCTCCACGGCCGCTCGCATCCGCTCGGAGTCGGTGCCCTTCCCGACGAGAAGGAACCTCGCCCCGGGGAGCTCCATCCGGAGCCGAGCGGCCGCCGCGAGGAACGTGTCGTGTCCCTTCGACTCGCCGTACGCGTTCGCGATCTTGCCGACGAGGAGCGCGTCCGCTGGAATACCCAGCTCACTCCTGATGCGTGTGCCGTCGCCGCCCGCGAAGCGCTCGGGATCGATCCCGTCGTGGATGACGGCGATCCTGTCATCGGGGACGCCGTAGTCGACGAGCACTTCGCGGACAGCGCGGGAGATCGCGACGGTGCGCGTTACCACCCGGGAACGGTACTTGAGCCTGCTCCCGAAGTTGTCCTTCGGGCGGAGCGCTGTGTGTCGCGACACGATGAACGGACGCCGGGTGAGCCACGACGCAGCGAGCGCGATCGTGTGGGCGTGCGCGCGGTGCGCGTGGACGAGCTCGACTCCGCGGCCGCAGATGACGTCTGACAGCTTCGCTATCGCGAAAGGGTCGAGCTCCCTGCGCAGCTCCATCGCCACGACGTCGAGCCCCGCTGCCTTCGCCCGCTCGGCGATGATGCTCCCGGGGGTCGTCGCGAGCGTGACGCGATGGCCGCGATCGGTCAGACCGATCACGGTCTCGAACGTCTGCCCGACCGCCCCGGTCCAGAGCGGCGCCTCGACGGCGTGGAGGATGTTCATCGGCCTCCCGGTCACGCGGTCACTCCTTCAGTAGCTCGTCGAGCGCTTCGAGGACCTGGTCGGGCGTCACCGCCTCCAGACACTCGAGGCGCTCGAGCCTGCAGTCGGACTCGTCGCACGGGCGGCACTCTACGTCCGCACTCACGACGTTCGCGTACCCGGGGCCCCGGGGCGCCCACCGCGCCACCGGCGTAGGCCCGTGGACGAAGACGCCCGGCACGCAGACTGCCGCCGCGACGTGCATCGGTCCCGAGTTGTTCGCGACGACCGCCGCCGTGCGCTCGAAGGCCGCCCCGAGCACGCGCACGTTCTTCGGGCTTACGAGCGGAGGCGGCGGGAGATCGGCGCGCTGGTAGTGTGCCGCGATCGTCCGCTCGAACTCCTGATCGGCCGGTCCGAAGAAGAAGACGGGCTCGAACCTGCCGGTCGCGGCGATCTTTGCTCCGAGTGCGGCGAAGCTCTCGGCCGGCCAGCGACGGTTCACGTTCCCCGCGCCGGGGTGCAGCCCGACGAGCGGAAGGCCCGACGCACCCGCGCCGGACGCGCGGAGCAGCTCCGAGGCTTCTCCGCGCTCCTCGTCCGTGAGGTGCATCTCGAGATCGGCGCCGTCGGACGGGATGCCGAGGAGCCCAAGCACGCGGAGGTTCTCGTCGGTACGGTGCGCTCGGAGGTCGCGGGGAGCCTTGTGCGTGAGGAGGAACCCGCGTCCCTCGTGCGTGAGGCCGGCCCGGACGGGCACCGCTCCCATCGCCGCGGCGAGCGCGCTCCTGAACGAGGTGTGAAGGACGAACGCGGCGTCGAACTTCTTGGCCCTGATCCACGACGCGAGCCGCATCGCTCCGAAGAACCCGCCCCGCTCGTCCTTCGAGAGAGGCAGGAGCCGGTCGACCGCGGGGTTCCCGACGAGGACCGCAGCGGAGGCCGGACGCGCCATGACCGTCACCCTGGCCTTCGGGTACGCCTTCCGGATCGCCCGGAGCGCGGGCGTCGCCACGAGGAGCTCGCCGATGAGCCCCGTTTCGATCACGAGGAACTCCGGCGACTCGGTGAACGCGACGTCCCGGCGGCGTCTCTTGAACATGGCGGGCTAACCCTCTTCCTGCTCCAGGAGCTCCGCCGCCACGCGAATGAGGGAGCTCTCGGTCTCCACGAACTCCGGACCGTCCTCCGTCGCGCGCTCGACGCTCTTCGCGTTCGAGACGTCCCTGAGCTCGGGCAGAAGCGGCTCGAGCTTCGCCCAGGTCTCGTCGTCGCACGCGATCCGGAGCGTTCCGACCGGCGTCGCGACCGACGCCTTGTGCGTCGACTTGACCTTCCGCATGCCCTCGATCGCAGCGAGCGCTAGGTCGCCCGCCTCGAGGACGTCCGGGTCCGCCCACTCGGGCGGCGGGTCGGGCCAGGCCGACACGTGGATCGACTCGACGCCCTCTCGCTCCGAGTAGTAGAGCTGGTAGATCTCCTCGGTAACGTGCGGCATCACGGGCGCGAGCATCTTGAGCACCCCGAGGAGCGCGAGGTAGAGCGCGTACTGCGCGCCGCTTCGGGCCGCCTCGTCGTAGCCCTCGTCACCGTAGAGCCTCTTCTTCGCGATCTCGATGTAGTTGTCGCAGAGGCAGTGCCAGAAGAACGGCTCGACGGCCGCGACCGCCGCATGATACTCGCACTTCTCGAAATCCCTGGTCGCGAGCTCGTTCGCGAGGTAGAGACGTCCGAGGAGCCAGCGATCGATCAGCGCGAGCTCCCGCGGCGCTTCCGGATCGAAGTCCTCGAGTCGCATGATGGCGAACTTGGACGCGTTCCAGAGCTTCGTGATGAGCCTCTTGGCGTCCTCGAACGGCTCGTCGGCGTACATCGTGTCGGTCCCGAGTCTGCTCGAGCACGCCCAGTACCGCGTCGCGTCCGCGGAGCGTTCCTCGACCACCGCCGCCGGCGAGTGCGAGGTTCCGCCCTTCGACTTCGAGAGCTTCGCGCGGTCCGGCTGGAGGACGTGGCCGGAGATCATCGCGGTCCGCCAGGGGATCTTGCCTTCGTTCAGGACGCTCTTCACGATCGTGTAGTAGGCCCACGTCCGGATGATGTCGTGCGCCTGGGGCCGGAGATCCATGAGGTACTCCGTCCCGTCGTCGCCCGCCTTCTTGAACCGCTCGACCCTCGAACCGGGCTCGCGCCACTTCACGTTCAGGAACGGCGTGCAGGAGGACGTCATCCAGGTGTCCATGATGTCGCGCTCGGGCTCGAGCTCCTTCGAACCGCACGAGACGCACGCGGCCACGGGCGGGGTGGCGACGGCAGGATCGACCGGAAGGTCCTCCTCGTTCGCGAGTACGACCTCCCCGCAGTCCTTGCACACCCAGAGCGGGAACGGCACCCCGTAGTAGCGCTGACGCGAGATGCACCAGTCCCACTTCAGGTTCTCCACCCAGTTCCTGAACCGGACGCCCATGTACTCGGGATACCAGTCGACCTTCTCCCCCGCCGCAATGATCTCGTCCTTCAGATCGAGGACGCGGACGAACCACTGGCGCGCGACGGAGAACTCTATCTCCGTTCCGCACCGCTCGTGCACGTTCACGTCGTGCGTTATCGGCTCCTCGCCCTTCATGAGGCCCCGGGCCTTCAGGTCCTCGACCATCCGGGCGCGCGCCTGTCCGAGGCCGAGCCCCTCGTAGCCGGGCGCGAGCTCGTTCATCTTCCCGCCCTCGTCGAAGACGATCCGCGTGTCGAGCCCGTGCTCCTGCCACCAAGCGATGTCGGTGGTGTCCCCGAAGGTGCAGCACATGACGAGACCGGTCCCCTTCTCGGGGTCGGCCTTCTCGTCGAGGAGGATGGGGATCTCGTAGTCGAAAAGCGGGACGGTCGCCTTCTTCCCGATGATGTCGCGGTAGCGGTCGTCGTCGGGATGCGCGAACATGCCGACGCACGCCGGAAGTAGCTCCGGACGCGTGGTCGAGATGATGAGGTCGCGTCCGTCGAGTCTGAACGCGACGTCGTAGAAGACCGAGTCGTGCTCCGCGTCCTCGATCTCCGCCTGCGCGATCGCCGTGAGGCACTCGGGGCACCAGAGGGTCGGCGCTTCCTTCCGGTAGATCCGGTCCTTCGCGTAGAGGTCGAGGAACGAGCGCTGCGAGATGCGCTGCGAGAGCGGGTCGATCGTCGAGTAGTTCTCGTCCCAGTCGACAGAGAACCCGAGGCTCCGCCAGAACTCCTTGAACTCGCGCTCGTACTCCTGCGTGAGTTCGAGGCACATCCGGACGAACGTCTCCCTCCCCACTTCCGGCGCCGTCACTCCCTTCTCCTTCTCGACCAGGCGCTCGCTCGGGAGCCCGTTGTCGTCGAAGCCGAAGGGGTAGTAGACGTTGAACCCCCGCATCCTCCAGAACCGGGCGATCACCTCGGCCTGGACGTAGCTGAAGACGTGGCCGATGTGAATCGCGCCCGACACCGTCGGGGGCGGCGTGTCGATCGTGTAGACAGGCCTGTCCGGGAACCGGTCGAAGCGATAGAGGCCCGCTTCCTCCCAGGCCTTCTGCCATCTGGGCTCGGCCTCGGCCGGCTTGTAGCGCTTGGGGAGCTTCATGATGTTCCTCGCAGGTTCTCGGGGTGCGTTCGTCGCGGCGCCGCGTGCTTCAAAGAGAAGGTCCTCCCGTTCCGCTTCAGGAACGAGAGGACCTCAAGGGTTACTCCCGCGGTACCATCCTGATTCCCTGACCAGCGCGACCGTCTGGGCGGCGCGGGTCGGGCTCTCGATGGGGCTGTGACGGGCCCACCCGTCCCGGACTACTGAGGGCGTCACGCTTCCGCGTCCTTCGCCCGTTCGCCCGGGCGGCTCGGGAGCGACCTTCGGCCGGCGCTCTCCCGGGGCTCTCCCAGCCTTGGAGCCCCTCTCTCTGGGGACGCGCTTCCGGCCTACTCCTCTCCTTCGCAGCCTTTGACCGCTCTTCTGTTTTCGAACGGGACCGCTCGCGCGGCTCCCGCGGAGCTACATCATGCCGCCCATGCCGCCCATGCCGCCCATCCCGGCGCCCGGAGGCATCGGGGGCTCGTCCTCAGGCTTCTCGCTCACGAGGGACTCGGTCGTGAGAAGGAGCGCGGCGATGCTCGAGGCGTTCTGGAGCGCGATCCTGACGACCTTCGTCGGGTCGATCACGCCGTCCTCGATCATGTCGACGTACTCACCTGACTCGGCGTTGAAGCCGACACCCTTCTTCGAGTCCTTGACCTTCTGGACGACGAGTGATCCCTCGAACCCGGCGTTCTCGGAGATCTGGCGCATCGGCTCCTCGAGCGCGCGCCGGACGATGTTCACGCCCATCTCCTCGTCCGACCCCTCGGGCTCGAGCTTCTTGAGCGCCGCGAGCGAGCGCAGTAGCGCGACGCCGCCGCCCGGAACGATGCCTTCCTCGGCCGCCGCGCGCGTGGCGTGGAGCGCGTCGTCAACGCGCGCCTTCTTCTCCTTCATCTCGAGCTCGGTCGCCGCTCCGACCTTGAGCACCGCGACGCCGCCCGCGAGCTTCGCCAGACGCTCCTCGAGCTTCTCACGATCGTAGTCGGACGTCGTGTCCTCGATCTGGTGCTTGATCTGGGCGATCCTGCCCTGGATGTCGCTCTTCTTGCCGGAGCCCTCGACGATGGTCGTGTCGTCCTTGGTGACGATGACCTTCTTCGCCGTGCCCATGTCGGTGAGCTGCAGCCCCTCGAGCTTGAGTCCGAGGTCCTTCGCGACGAACGTGCCGCTCGTCAAGACCGCGAGGTCCTCGAGCATGGCCTTCCTGCGGTCGCCGTAGCCCGGGGCCTTGACCGCGACCGCCGGGAGGACGCCGCGGAGTTTGTTCACGACGAGCGTCGCGAGCGCCTCGCCCTCGACGTTCTCGGCGATGACGACCAGAGGCCTCCCCGACTGCGCGACCTTCTCGAGGAGCGGGACCAGATCCTTCATGTTCGAGAGCTTGTCCTCGAAGATGAGGATGTGCGGGTTCTCGAAGACCGCCTCCATCGTCTGCGCGTCCGTGACGAAGTACGGTGAGATGTACCCGCGGTCGAACTGCATCCCCTCGACGACGTCGAGCGTCGTCTCGATGCTCTTCGCTTCCTCGATCGTGATCGTGCCGTCGCGGCCGACCTTGTCCATTGCGTCGGCGATGAGCTCGCCGATCGCGGAGTCGTTGTTCGCGGAGATGCGCGCGACGCTGAAGATCTCGCTCCGGTCGCGGACCTTCCGGGACATTTTGCCGAGCTCACCGACGACCGCCTCGGTCGCACGCTCGATGCCGCGCTTGACGTACATGGGATTGGCGCCCGCCGTCACGCTCTTCAGCCCCTCGCGGAAGATCGCCTCTGCGAGGACGGTCGCGGTCGTCGTTCCATCGCCGGCGACGTCGCTCGTCTTCGACGCGACCTCCCTCACCATCTGGGCGCCCATGTTCTCGAAGCGGTCGTCGAGCTCGATTTCCTTCGCGACCGTAACACCGTCCTTGGTAATCCTCGGCCCGCCCCACTTGCGATCGAGTACGACGTTCCTCCCCTTGGGACCGAGCGTGACCTTGACGGTCTTCGAGAGCTGCTCCACTCCCCTCAGGATCGCGTGGCGCGCGTCCTCGCCGTACAGAAGCTCCTTGGCTCCCATGAGTTCTCCTTTCGTGCGCCTTCAGGTGGTTCTGAAACCGACCCACTGTCCCCGGCCGTCGCGGGTGACGGCCGCTCAAAATCGAACATTCATCATACACGGGAGGAGGGGTCCGGGCAACCCGAAAGGACCAACGAGGAGGCCCCTCCAGCCGGGGCTCCCGGGCGGGCCTGTGCGGTCTAGAACGCCTGCCCGATCCCGAAGTAGAACTGCCAGTCGCCCTCGTTGTTGACGGGCTGGGCAGCGTCGAACCGGATCGAGCCGATCGGGGTACCGTAGCGGACGCCCACGCCGGCGCCGACGGCGAGCTCGGAGATGTCGATCGCGGAGACGTCGTGCCAGACCATCCCCGTGTCGACGAAGAGGACGAGCTGCCAGTTCGAGACGCGCCGGAACCGGATCTCTCCCCTGAGTTCGATGACGGCGTTCCCCCCGACCGCCTTTCCCTCGTCGTCGGTGGGACCGAGCGAGTTTCTCGGGTAGCCCCGGACGGAGCCCTCGCCTCCCGCGAGGAACCGCTCGTTGACGGGAACGAAGCCGCTCTCCTCCCAGGAGGTGATCCACCCGTACCTCGCCGACAGCGCGCCGATGGTGCCGCGTCGAACGTCACGGTAGCCTCTCCAATTGAGGTTCGTACGGATGAAGTCGTTCGTGCCGCCGAGGGCGGTGCTGGCCACGTCGACCTGGGCGCGGGCGAGGTTCCCTCGCTTCGCGTCGAGGATGTTGTCCCGGGCGTCGTAGTTCCCGGCGAAGAGGAGGCTCGCGGTCGTGTTGGTACCCACGTCGATCTCGCTGCTCGACGACTCGAAGATGACGTTGCGCGAGTACGAGTACCCGACGTCGAAGTCGAGCTTCTTGCTGTACTCCTTGGTGAAGATGACGGACCCGCCGGTCGTCTCGCCGACGTATGACACCTCGTCGTCCCAGCTGTAGCCCGCGGTGATCAGTATTCCGATCGGCCAGCTCATGAACCACGGGTCCGCCCCCGAGAACCGCAGCGACCGACTGATCTTGCTGTAGTACAGGGCAGCGCCGAGCGTGATCGACTGCCCCTGGACGTTCCTGTTCGTGACCTCGGCGCCCGCCAGGAGACCGTCGATCGTCGCGTAGCCCAGCCGGATATCCACGTCGCCGCTTGGACGCTCCCTGACCCTGACGTTCAGGCGGCGGAGGTCCTTGCCGGAGTCCTCCCGTGCGGGCTCCATCCAGACCGCAGTGAAGAGCCCGGTTTCGTAGATCTTCGCCTGGCTCTCCCCGATCTTCTCGGGATCGAAGAGGTCGCCCGACGTCATCTGGTACTCACGCTCGACGACGTAGTGTCGGGTCTTGTCGTTCCCGTGGAGCTTGATCTCGCGAATCCTCGCCTGTTCGCCCTCGACGATCTCGTAGGTGATCGCGGCTGTGCGATTCTCGTCGTCGCGCTCGATCTCCTGAGTCGCCTTCGCATCGAGGTACGACTTCCGTGCGTACGCCTGGAGGAGCGCGTTCTGGTCGTCGCGCACGTGCTCGGAGACGAACGGACTCCCGGGCTCGAGGATCGTCGCCGCGCGGAGATCATCGTCGGACAGGTGCGCGTTCCCCTCGAACGTGATGTCAGTGATCGTCCAGCGGTCTCCCTCGTAGATGCCGATAAGGAGCTGCGCCTCGAGACCGTCGTCCGAGATCCCGAGGTCCTCCGCCACGACCTCCGCCTCGAAGAACCCCTGGCTCCTGTAGAATCGCTCGAGGTTGTCGAGGTCGCGGTCGAGGATCCTCTCGGTGAAGTGGCTGACCGAGAAGAGGCCGCTCTCCTGAAGCTGCGTGTACATCAGGAGCTCGTCCTTCGTGAACGTCTCGTTCCCGACGACGCGGATCTCCGTGACAGCGGGCCCGAGCTCGAGCGCGAGTTCCTGGCGGCGCAGCTTGACCGACGGGTGAGTCGACGCCCTGACGCCCGCCGCCGCGGCGAGCACTAGGACACAGCACGCGAGAGCCGCGCGGGTGCGACCCGCGCGCAGCCGCCGGCGCGGTCGACGAGGACGTGCCGGGCCAGGCGCCCGGCGCGGCCTACCGGAACGTGGGACGGAACCTGAGCTCGACTGCATTGTTCCCCGCTGGGTCGGCCCGCGTGGTCAACCACAGGCGCTCGGTCAGTCGCGCGGACAGTTCGATCCTGCGCACGCCGAGGTTGCCGACGGACGTCGTGTAGTCGACCCGGAAGTCGTCTCCGATCTTCTTCCCGAGCGTGACGTCGGACTCCATCAGGCCCTGATCGGTGATCGCGTCGTCGTCGAACTTCACTCTGTCGAGGTGGAACGTCCTCTCGAGAGCAGACTCCGCGATCCCGAATACGCTCGCGGTGAAGGTCCGCCGCACGACGTCGCCGAAGGCGTCGCTCGAGGCCCCGGCCAGATCGCCGGTCTCGAAGAGCGTTCCGAACGTGTCCCCGAACGTGAGGAGTGCGACGATGTCGGGCGCGGTCAGGTCGGGTACGCTCTTCAACTCCGGCGTCCCGTCCATGAGGTAGTCCCTGAACTCGAGCGTCACGTAGTAGTTCGTCTCCGAACGATCCTCGACCTCGACGGTCCCGAAAAGGTCCAGGAACGGATCCGGCCTCCTGGGATCGATGAAGCTCACGTTCAGGCGGTCGAGCGTGAACTCGTGGTCCATGTATCTGAACGAGCCCTCCTCAGCGTAGACGCCCCCCGAGGGCTGAGGCTGCGCGAGGGTGCCGCCGACGTGCACCGAGCCCCTGAGCGTGAGTCTCGCCGCCCTGCTGTCGACCTCGACTCGATCGTCTATGTTCACATCGAGGTCGAGCTGGACGTTCGCTGCCGGAGTCTCCGTCTCCTCGATGACGATCACCGCGGACCGCTGCCCGAGGAAGTCGGCGAGCCCGAACGAGTACGTGACCTCCATGCGCTCGATCGCGGCCTCCCCCGAGAGCCGGGACCCTTCGGTGCTGCCGACCCACGAGACGTTGCCGCGAATCCGCGAGTCGAACGCACCGCGCACGGCTACCCGCGGCGAGTTGATGTCCGCGGTCAGCTGGAACGCCGTGGGCCGTTCCTCGCCGCCCAGCTCCGCGAAGCCGGCGACTTCGAAGCCTCCACTCCCCATTCTCGCGGAGCCCCCGGTGATCGCGAAGGCGCGTTCCGCGGCCGTGATCCG
Organism: bacterium; assembly: GCA_025774935.1. Classification (GTDB taxonomy): domain Bacteria; phylum Joyebacterota; class Joyebacteria; order Joyebacterales; family Joyebacteraceae; genus JALGVN01. Next base: position 89,900 of record JALGZK010000003.1, read on the forward strand.
AAGCTCGATGTCGGTGACAGGCTCGACGAGATCGTATCCCTCGAGACGGCCGCCCGTGAGCGCGAGCGTCCCGTCCATTGAGGGAGCGCTCGCTCGACCCGTGATCGCGAGGTCGATGTCGAGGCTCCCCTCGAGACGGTCGATCTCCGACGGGAGCTTCCCGAGCCCGCCGAGCGTGAACGAGTTCGACTTCACGCGGAGATCGAGGTCCGGCTCGTCTGCGGGAGCGACGGGTCTCGAGACGGTCCCGGCAGCCGCACGGGGGGCGTTGCCCGGAAGGGCCACCGTCCCGCTCAGGACGATGGTGCCGTCCCCGGCCGCGATCCCGGCGCTCTCGATTCGAATCTCGCCGTCCGCGACGACACCGCGACCCCCGAGACGGTCGAGACCCACTCCGTAGACGAGCGGTTCCTCGACCACCCACGAGTATTCGCCCTCGAGGGCGTCGAGCTCGCCCGCGAAGCTCGCGTCGAGTGACAGGCTTCCCCGGAGGACGGGCCCGAGCTCCCGCGCAAACGCCCGGAGGAGATGGCCGACGTCGACGTTCGACGCCGACACGTCGAGCATGGACTCGGCGCCGTAGCCGATCACGGCCGATACCTCGATCCTCCCCCCGGCCGGCGAGCCGAGCACCCTGCGCTTCTCGATGTCGACCCCGAGGGTGTCGATCTCGACAGCACCGCCAGCCAGGTCGAAGTTGACCGGCGACGCGAGCCTGAACTCCACGGGGTCGAACTCGAGCCGCGCGCTCTCGAAGCTCCCGCGACCGTAGACCGTCGAGAGGGAGTCCGACCTCCCGACCAGCAGCGCGGAGCCGCTCGCCGCGATTCGCTTCCTCCCCCGGATGCCGGGGAGGAACTCGTCGCCGGCGTCGATGACGAGGCTGTCACAGAGGACAGAGATGCCGAACTCGCGCGTCGGGTCGACCGCGAGGAACGTGAGCGAATCGGGGACGATCGGGACTGAGCCGTAGGTCGCGATGGACCCGGCGGTGGGCCCGTCCCCGAACAGCGTGAACGTGAGGTCCGACCGGTCGCTCTCGGCTTCGAGCGTCACCGCGTTGAGCGAGATCCCGCGGACGGAGAACTGCCGGATGTCGACGTCCGCCTGGAAGACGGGGTCGTCCACCTTCCCGCGGAGGCTGAACCTCCCGTCGACGATACCCCTCGGCGTCACGGCCGGTGGCTCCGGCAGGAGTGCGGCCATCGCCTCGAGGTCGAGGGCCTCGAACCTCGCCACGAGGTCGACCGTCTCCTCGTAGTCGAACCCGCCGGCCGCTGTGAACGAGCCCATCGTTCCGTCGAGCGAGACCTCGGTGAGCGCGATCGAGTCCGGGCCCGCGTCGACGAAGAACGGAGCCACGAGCTCGAGCGACTGCCCCCTCGCCTCAACGAGGAGGTCGGTCACCTCCGCCTCGACGGCGTACCGGCCGCCGACCACGCCGTCGGCCGTGACGCCGGCGGAGACAGTTCCGCCGAGGTCCATGGCGTCGGCGAGCGAGTCGCTGACGACCGTCTCGAGGTCAAGCCCGCTGACGTCCGCGGTGAGCGCGTAGCGCGTCATGTCCGCGATCCTTCCCCTCCCCCGGAGCGCGCCCCCGAGGGCCGAGAAGGTGGCGCGGTACGTTCCACCGGCCCCCCGGGCGTCGATCGCCACCGGACCCGCGTCGAAGTCGCCGACCCGGAGGTCCTGCGAGACCGCGTAGACGGAGACGGAGCCAGCCTCGGCCACGATCGTGCCGATCGCCGCCGCCGACCCCCGGAGGTCCGGAAGCCCGAAGACGGCCCCCGGGCGGGAGAGCTCGTCCGCGTCGACGAAGAAGTCGATCGGGCCGAAGCCGTAGGCGAGGAGCTCGACGTCGCCGCCGAACTCGGTCCCACAGCAGCCACCCTCGATCGTGAGCGAGCCGCCGTCCGCCTCGCCGGCGAGGTCGACGGCGCCGAGCAGGATCTCCCCGACCCGGAGCCCGGCGACGGTTCCGTGGAGCGTGCCGCTGAGGTCTGCGGGAGAGAGCGTGCTCGAGAAGAGGTCCAGGGTGAGGTCGAGGAGGCCGCCGACGTCGGCCGGGTCCTCGGGCGCGAGAGACGCTACGCGTGAGAGATCCAGGCCCGAGGCCGCCGCCCGGACCGCGAACGAGCCGGGGGAGCCGGGCCCGTCGGCCGAGTCCGCGAGGGGGAAGACGAACGTCCCGAGCGCGTCGAGCGGGGCGCCGAGGACGTCCGCCGACAGGGACACGACCTCGAGACGCCTCGTGTCCCCGACGAGGGAGGCCGTGAGGTCCGCGACGTCGACGCCGGCGAACGAGAGCTCCTCCGAGCGGAGCTCGCCCTCGTACGTGGGCGCCGTGACGGGGCCCTCCGATGAGATGGTGATCTCGAGGGAGCCCGAGAGGTCCTGGATGCCCGAGACGGCCGCTGCCTCCGTGAGGTCGACTGCGACCTCCGTCGCGACCGAGAGCCGCAGCCCGTCGCCGGCCTCCCCGTCTCCCTCGCCGGCCCGCTCGAGCCGGCCCCGGGCGGCGAGATCCACCACGTTCGTCCCGAGCCTGAGCATCTCCACCGTGACGGTCTCGCCTCCGCCGGAGAGCCTCGCGCCGAACGCGCCCGCGACCGGCCCCTCGAGCTCCCGGGCCTCGAACAGGAGCGAGCCGCGGACGGCCACCTCGAAGGCAGCCGGCCCCCCGCGCGCGGTGAGGCCGAGTCCGGCGACGTCGAGCGCGTAGCCGGCGCCGGTGTCGGCTACGACCACGTGCCAGTCCACGAACTCGACAGCGACGTCGACGACGGGCGGTTCGGCCAGCGTGTCCGCGGGCGCTTCGGGTCCGTCGCCCCGGCCGAGGAGCTCCGACCAACCGACGGGCTCGCCGTCGGGGCCGATCACATAGAAGAGCTCCGCGTCCTCGACGCGGAGCCTCGGTACGACGATGTTCCCCTTAAGGAGCGAACCCAGGCGGTAGTGGGCTTCCATCTTCCCGGCGGTGAAGACGGTCGGGCCCTCGGGCGCGGCCAGACGCACGTCCTCGAGCGTGGCGTTTCTGAGGAGGTTCCCCCGGAGCGAGCCGACCGCCACCTCGAGACCGGTGGCGTCGGACGCGGCCCCCTCGATGAGCCCCGCGGTCAGACGCCAGCCGACAGGGGTGGCGACGAGGAGGAAGACGAGCGCCGCCAGGACTGCGATGACGATGAGCGTGACGCGAAGACCGGTCCTCAAATCAGAAGCCTCCCGCTGGCTGGTTCAGTCTACCAGCCGGGAGGCCTCTCTCCAAGACCGCGCCCGGAGGGGTCGCGGGCGTCTTCCGGCCCTCAGCCAACCTCGCCGGGCGTCTCTTCCGCGGGCCTCCGCACGAGCACGGTGTACGTTCCGACCTGCTCGGGCTCGCCCTCGCGGTGGAACGTGAACTCGACGCCCCACGTCGTCTCGTCGAACGGCCCGATCCTCACCGCGTGTCCGCACAGGAGCGCCATGACGTCGCCGGCGGGCTCGAGCGCGCGCTCCTCGAACGTCTTCCACCGGTCGGTGCTGAACCGGACCGTCCCCGGACGATCGGTCATGATGCGCAGGATGACGCCGGGTTCGATCTCGCGCACCTGCTCGTTCTCGGTCCAGACGACCTGCTCCCTGATGATGGGACAGTCCAGGACGTCGGGCGGCTCCTCGCCGAGGTATCGGTAGATGTCCTTCACGCGCTCGCGGAACAGCCAGTCGAACATCCAGTCGCCGCCCGCCGGGAGGATGAAGTCGTCGCCGAACCACCAGAACCAGTCGCTACCCTCGGCTATGTAGAGCGACTCGAACGCCTCGGGGTTGCTCTCCGGCGTGGCTCCCGAGTCGGCGAGCCGCTGCCGCGCCATCCCCAGGAGCTCCCACCCGCGGTTCTCCTCGGGCGAGCCGATCCAGATGTTGAGGTCGTTCCCGTGCGGCGAGCCCATCTCGTCGATCCAGCTCGCGCAGAAGAGCGGGCTCACCTCGTACTGCTCACCCTGCGGGTGCGGCGCGATGCGCCGCTCGGCGTTCCCCTCGATGAACTCCGAGAACGTCGTCGTCACGAGCTCTGGGTCGTCGTCGAGCCTGCGGTAGAGCCCGCGCAGGAACGCCCTGGCGTCGTTCCTGTACGAGCCCCACGCGTTCTCCCCGTCCAAGATGATCGAGAGGACCCGCTCAGCGGGGTTCTCGACCCTCCGGGCGAACCCCTCCCGCATCCAGCCCAGGTACTCCTCGGCCGCCCGGTCGTAGTCCGCGTAGCCCTGCATGCTGAACCCGATGTCGTCGGAGAGCCTCGTGTGGCGGAAGAAGACGCTGACCTGATTGCCCCGTTTTCCGGCCAGATAGGGCCTCAGGAGGATCTCCGGGTCCTCGGTCTCGTAGCCGTGGTCGCCCGACTTCTCGAGGACTCCCCGGTCGGTCGCCATCCAGTGGAACCCAGCGTCGGCCACGAGGTCGACCATGTGCTCTCCGACCGAGCCCTCCGACGGCCACATCCCCCGAGGGCGAGCCCCGAACCGCTCCTCGTAGAACGAGGCCGCACGCTCGATCTGGGCCCTCGCGTCCTCGGGCCAGCTGAACCTCGGCGGGTGCGTCGCCCCGTTCGCGTCGATCGTGGCGAGGTCGCTGTCGGCGAGGATCGGGAGGATCGGGTGGTAGAACGGGGTCACCGAGACCTCGATGCGGCCCGCATCCTGAAGCTCCCGGTGGAGCGGGATCACGTTCTCCATCAGCTTCATCTGCCGCCCGATCACCGCCGCGATCTCGTCCTCGTCGAAGCTCTCCCCCTTGCCGATGAACTCCCCGACCCCAACCTCCGCGCCGTCCGGCATCACGAGCGAGTCGTGTCGCATCTCCGGAGGGAACCACGCGAGGTTGAACCACATCTTGAGATCGGTGAGGTCGCGGTCGGTGAACGCCACGCCGGCCCTCCTCTTCTCGAGGAGCTCGGCGTAGCGCGGGTGGATCCGGATCTCGTTCTCCCAGTCGGCGTCGAAGAACCGGCCGACGATGAACTCCTTCTCGATCTCCGTGAGGTCGGACGCAGGGGTAAGCGAGAGCTCCATCCAGAGGTCGGTCGCCCCGTCCTCAACGTAGTCCTCGATCTGCGCCATGAGCGAGGGCACGAGGTTGACCGTGACGTGGACGTTCGGGAACTCCGCGACCAGGGCGGCCATCGCGTAGTAGTCGCGGACGGCGTGGAGGCGCACCCACGGGAGGAGGTACGCGCCCCTCGGTTCCTCCTCGAGGCTCGTGCGGTAGAACGGCTGGTGCTGGTGCCAGAGGATGGCGACGGGGAGCTTCTCGCGCGGCTTCCGGGGCTTCCTCGCGCGGGGCTTCCCGCGCTTCGCCCCGGTCTTCTTCGGCGTCATGCCCTCGCCTCCCGGCTCTCCGCCGGCTGAGCCGGGAGCTCGTCCCGGGCGTAGATGCGGTAGTCGATCTCCGGGAAGATCCGGTCGCGCCACTCGATCTCGCACAGGCGCTTCTCGTCGACGCCGTTCGACGTGATCCACTCGTAGAGCTTCGTGAACCGCGAGATGTGGTCGCGCGTCCGCTTGTACGCGTACTCGGACATCATCCCCGTCTTCATTATGAAGGCCCAGTCGCTCGCCTGCGCGAGCAGGAGCTCGCGCGCCGCCTGGTTGAGGGCGCGGAGCCTGGGGCCTCTTGCATCGGGATGCGTCTTCGCGAGCTCGGTCATGCGTCTCGCCGCGCGGTGGAGGTGCCGGTAGACGTAGTCGTTCGAGTTGTTCAGCCAGACCTCGCTGTATCCCTTGTACCCCCAGCTCGAGTGGTGCGGCCGGGCCGTCTGGAACGGGCCCTCAGCGTTCAGGTAGTCGGCGGGCGTCGCGGTCCGGACGGGCCCGCGGATCTCGTCGATCTTCCTGAGGACCGCCTCGAGCCAGACGGGGCCCTCGAACCACCAGTGCCCGAAGAGCTCGGCGTCGTAGGGCGCGATGACGATCGGCCGACGGCCGAGCGCGTCGTTCAGGAACTCGATCTGGCGTTCTCTGTTGAAGACGAAGTTCGCCGCGTGCTCGACCGCGAGCGCCCGAGCCTCAGCCGGGTCGTAGAGCTCCTTCTCGTCGGTCCTCCCGGTGATGCGCCAGTACTTGAGGCCCAGCATCTTCCGGAACCCGTCGGCCCCGAGGTAGGGCTTCACGTAGTCGTAGTCGAGCTCGTAGGCGTAGTCGCGGTAGAAGTCCCTGTAGCGCTGGTCGCCGGGATAGCCCTCCTCGGCGCTCCAGACCTGCTTCGACGACTCGAGGTCACGGGCGAAGACCGCCACCCCCGAGGGGGTCACGATCGGCGCGAACGTGCCGTACTTCGGCCGCGGCGAGGAGTGGAGCACGCCGTGGCTGTCGACGAACGTGTACCTGAGACCCACCTCGGCGAGATAGGCGTCGACGCCCGGGAAGTAGCCGCACTCGGGAAGCCATATGCCCTCCGGGTCTCGGCCGAGGGTGATGCGGTGGTGCCCGACGGCCAGGGACAGCTGCGCTCTGACCGAGGCCGGCAGGTGCTGCATGAGCGGGAGGTAGCCGTGGGTCGCGCCGCACGTCATGATGTCGAGCTTTCCGGCGTCACGGAACGCCCGGAAGGCGCTCACGAGGTCGAGGCCGTACTCCTCCGTGAACACCCGCTTACACTCGGAGAAGACGCCATGGTACATCTCCGCGAGCGTCCGGAGCCTGGGCTCGTCGCGCGTCCGGTGGATCTCCTTCTCGGTGAGCTCGACGAGCCCCGAGATGTGCTTCACGTACCGCTCCTGGAGGAGCGGATCCTGGAGCATCGACACGAGCGGCGGCGAGAGCGAGACCGTCAGTCGGAAGTCGACGCCGTCGTCGGTGAGGCGCTGGAACACGCGGATGAGTGGGATGTACGTCTCGGTGATCGCCTCGAAGAGCCAGTCCTCCTCGAGGAAGCTCTTGTACTCGGGGTGGCGCACGTACGGAAGGTGCGCGTGAAGAACGAGGCTCAGGTAGCCTTTTTCCATGACTCTCGCAGCTTCTGCCCGGGTGTGGGAACTGCAGGCAGGATGTGAGGCGGGGTCCCGACCCTAGCGCCCCCAGCCCCCCGATCCCCAACCGCCGGAGCCGGAGCTCGGACCGAGCTCGGTGGTCCGAGCGTAGAATTCGCCAAGTGCCTCGACCGTCACCCACTCCTCGTCGACGACTTCCGACGGCCCGACGGGAGGAAGCGAGACGACGTTCGAGCGGGCGATGATGATGAACGAACCGTCCGGCGTCACCAGTCCGAGGTCGACGACGTAGTCGCGCTCGACGCGCATCACGTTGATGTACCAGTTCCTCGACCCCGACGCGACGTCGATGTCGTGGTAGCTCGCAGGATGGTCGGGGTCGGCTCCGGTGACGTCGTAGATGCGGAGCACGAGCCTGCTCCTCATGAGATCCGTCTCGCCGAGCCGTGCCCTTAGCTCCGCGTTCAGGTTCGGGGCGAACTCCCAGTAGGCGAAGAGCCAGTAGGGATCCCGGACCATCAGCGTGATCGTGCTCTCGCCGTAGGTCTCGGGGTACTCGAATCCCTCGTCGATCTCGGGCGACTCGGTGACACCGAGGTAGTACTTGCTGGCCTTGACTCGCTGCTCGCCCTTGGTCCTGTACTGAGAGAACGCGCGGTACGTGCGGGGCGAGAGCGACTCCCACCGGTCGTCACCGCGGGCGCGGGCCCCGGCGACGCCGGGCTTCGCGGGTTTCCGTGCCGCGGGCTCCGTCCGTGCCTTCGGTGTCTTCCTGGACGGGGTCTTCGCCTTCGCGGGCTTCGGCCCCTTCGCCGACTTCGCGGACTTCCCTTGCGGCGCCTTCTGCGTCTTCGTCGCGGAGCGCTTCGTCGATGCGCGCTTCGCCGCCGGCTTCTTCGTCCGCTTCGCCTGCGACGCGAGGAGGGCGACGAGGTCGTCCTTCCTGAGCTTCGTATAGCCGGTCAGCCCGGCCTTCTTCGCGAGCGACTTGAGCTCTGCCACGCTCTTCGCGCTCAGGTCCTTCTTCGTCACGATGCACCTTCCATACTCGGCCACGTCCGAGCCACCAGCGGTTCGGAGCGCTGCTCGAGCTTGTCGTCGACCGCGTGACCCGCAGTCAGACGCCCCAGTATGTTCCGGCGAGGTGGGCGTGTCAACATCGGACTCCTATTTTGATGCGCTGCGTCAAGGTCCGGAGCGGCGGCACAAAGCCGACCCGGGGAGACCGGGTCCCAGCCGAGCCACGCCCGTCAGGCGTCCCGGTCCGCGTCCGGGTCGGGGCCGATCTCCGTCCCGGCGATCCCGGAGAGGGAGTCCGGGAGCTCCTGGACCCAGCCGTTGTCGATTCCCGCGGCGGCGAGAGCGTCGCGCGCGCGGTCCCACTCGGCACGCGTGATACGCCGGCCGGCCTCCGGATGCCCCTCGACACCCTTCGTCGGGTAGTACTGCGCCATCAGGCTCACGAAGGTGTCGCGCCCGAGCTCGGACGCGACCCACTGCAGGGAGTCTTCCGTGCTCGAGAGGTCGTTCGGGAGAACGAGGTGGCGGACGATGAGCCCGCTGGCGGCCGTGCCGTCGGGGTTCAACTCGAGGACGCCGACCTGCCTGTTCATTTCGGTGAGAGCGTCGCGCGCGGTCGCCACGTAGTCCGGGGCGTCGGAGAGCTCGCGGGCCGCGCGATCGTCGGCGTAGCGGAGATCCGCGAGATAGACGTCGACGACCCCGTCGAGAAGCTCGAGCGCCGCGGGGGACTCGTACCCCGACGTGTTCCAGACGACCGGCAGCCGGACCCCCTCCCCGCTCGCGATTCGGAGGGCTTCGAGAACAGCCGGCAGGAACTGCGTCGCCGACACGAGGTTCAGGTTGTGGCAACCGGCTTCGGCGAGCGAGACGAACATCCCGCCGAGCTCCGCGACGGTGCGGTCCCTGCCTTCGTGCAGCTGGCTCCAACGGTGGTTCTGGCAGTACGCGCACGCCATCGTGCAGTGGCTGAAGAAGACGACGCCGGACCCGTAGGCGCCGGAGACCGGAGGCTCTTCCCCGGGATGGGACATGTGGCGGTAGACGCGTGGCTCGGGTCCGGCACCGCACCATCCGCGCTCGCCGGATGCGCCGTCGACGCCACACTCCCTCGGACAGAGGCCGCACGACAGGAGGTGCGGGGCGGCCGCGTCTGCCCTCGCCTCGAGTTCACCGTTTGTTGCCAGTGTCACGAATCCGGGCTCATTCACGTCGTTCTCCCGGGAGCCCCTTCCCGCTCCCGCCCCGCTGGACGGCTGGATACCCGCGAACAGGTACGATTCCTGCAAGATACCCGCTCCGAACGGAGAGATACCATTGCACCGCGGTGAAGTCAACGCGGCGCTCTAGCATCGTCTCCCCGTCCGCCGTTGCCCGGCGGGCGGTCGAGCGGAGGAGAGACGCGGATGATCCTCAGAGCCATCGCAGCAGTCGTCATCGTTCTCGTCATCGCGGTCCCGGGCCTCGCGCGCGAGTGCGAGACCGAGCGGCTCTCGAGCCGGCAGCTCCACGAGACCGACGCGATCGGGCGGGACGCCGACAACCTCTGCCAGAACGGAATCCAGGAGCACTACTGGACGGTCGGCGACTGGTTCACCGGCAACGAGTCTTATCTCGTCTACTGCGATCCCGCCGAGTGCACGGAGTGCGAGGAGGGCTGGAAGCCGAAGAGCGTCACGCTCGCCCTCTACTGGGACGCGGAGAACTCCTGCTCCCTCAGGGCGAAGGCGAGCATCCAGCGCGCGATCTTTGAGGCGGGCCAGTGCCCCGTCCCCGGCGCCACGCTCTGCGTGTCGGATCCGATCACGATCGGCCCCTTCAGTCCCGCGGGACTCTGGGCCATCTCGATACCGCTACCCGATTCGTGCACGACGCTGGAGGATCCGTTCTTCGCGACGATCGAGTTCCTCGACACGTGCGAGGAGCTCCCCGTGCTCGTCACCGACCGCGGACCGTGCGACGAGTGCAGCACGTGGAACGACTGGGGCCTCGGCTGGAGGAAGCTGTGCGACTACGGCTTCCCCGGCAACCTGAGCGTCTATACGACCATCGAGTGCCAGGGTTCGACGGCCGTGGAGCGAGCCTCCTGGTCGACGATCAAGGGCATGTACAGGTAACGACCGGATGCGAGCTTTCGGGTTGCTCCCGGAAGCCGCTCTGCATCCCCCCCTTGCAGGCCGGTCGAAAGAGGAAGGCAGATCGCTCAGGCGACCTGCCTTCCTCGCATTTCAGGATGTGCGGGCGCCGCGGCGGCCGGGCCGCTAGCGGTGGAGCACGATCGTCGTCTGCCCCTCCCCGATCATGATCGCGCAGATCTGTCCCTCGATCCGCACGCCGGTGGCCTCGATCACGAACGGGCGGTCCAGCTGGTGCACGCCGCCACCGTTGAGTTCGAGCGGCTCGCCCTCGACCGTCACGGTCAGGTCGTCGGGCAGCTCCAGGATGAGCTGCTGGAAGTCGAACTCATCCTGTCCGAGGATGGCGGCGATCGGATGGCCGACCAGCTCGAGGCGGGTCCCGCTCGAGTACTCGACCTTGAGGATCCGCTTGTGCACCGCCCGGTGGGCGTCGACCTCTTCGATGTTGTCGCGGTCGTAGCTCACCGTCACGCTCGACAGCAGGTGGACGTTGAGGATGAGCCTTCGCTCGCTGTTCCGGATCTCGTCGAAGAGACGCTCCGGTCCGCTCTTCGTTTCGTCGATGAACAGGGCGCGATCCGCCAGCCGGTCATCGATCCCGAACTCCGCGAGCAGATCGGTGGTCCTGACCGTCTTCCTCTTCGTCAGCTCGAACAAGAGCTGGTAGGGGTCGATGCAGCGCTCGGCCACTTCGCCCCGCCAGGTCGGATGGTACCTGTCGAGCAGCAGGCAGACCCCCGCTCCCGACCAGAGGAAGCGCTCCGTGCGGTACCAGTCGAGGTCGACGATATCGGGGAGACAGTCCTCCAGGCTCCGGGACCGGGCGAGGTCGGCTTCGAAGAGCTCCTTCCCCCTGCCGCCCAGGTGCGACATCGCCATCTGCCGGCTGCGCTCGCCGACGTAGGCGGGGAGCCCGTCGATCCACTCGCGCTGGCGCTCGTAGTCGACGAACCGCTGACCCATCGCGAGCCTGCGCACCGACCGGACGCTCACGAACTCGATGACGTGGCGCTCCAGTTCCGACTCCGGGGCCGCGAGCGCTCTCTTGAGAAGCTCGCACTCGATGTCGACGAGGGCGAGATTCCGGGCGTCGGACGGGTAGCCCGCCATCAAGTCGATCGGCGTCGACATGCCCGGGCAGTGCTCGGTCAGGTACGCCCGGAAGACGTCGGAGAAGATGGCCGGGAGCCCGTCCGCGAGGAGCTCGTCGACGGTCGTGAAGGCGGTCGGGTCATCACCCACGAGCCCTGCGGCGGGGGTGATGTCGGCGTCATCGGAGGGGCCGCGGTGGATGGCCGACTCGACGGCGTACATGTCTCTCATGCGCGTGAACGACGACGGTGGATGGGGATGGTCGACCAGATAGCAGACGCCGTCTCGCGACATCACGGCGACGGGAGTCTCCGAGATGTCCCACTCGGGCCAGACGGACTCTGACAGGTCGTCGAGGCGCTGGGCCGCGTCGACCTCCGTCAGGACCTCGACGACGTCGCCGTCGGGCGCGGCGGCTGCCGCTGCCGGCAGGAGTAGGATCAATGCCGCCAGGGCGGCCGCCCGTCGAAGATAGCTCGCCGGATGCCGTCTCATTGCTGGCAATCCTCCGTGCCAGGCGAGCCGAACGGGGCGTGAGGTCATTCTAGGACCGACGGACCGCCGTGACAAGGGTTCTCCTGACCGGAGCCGCGCCTCGGGTCTGGCACCGCGGAGAGACGCCCCGCCGGCACAGGGAACCAGCTTTCTTGACTGGGCGTCCACACTGCGGTATAATAGACTGTGGTACCTAAAGCGAATACACGTCATCAGTTGTCTCGCCCACGACCGCCCGTCGCTGCGGGCGGCAAGGAGGAAGCGCATGGTGAGGGGCATCGTACACATCCTCGCGGCGAGCTTCGCCGCGTTCTTTATGCTCGCCGCAATGAGCATTCCGCTCGCGGCAGCACAGGCTCTGCACCGCCCCGCGCAGGCGGATCTTGAAGATAGTCATAGACTGCTGTGGGAACCGAAGCAGCGTGCTTTCGAGCGCCTCCAGGAGGCTCTCGCTCTCCCGCCGGATGCCGATCGGGCCTCGCAGGACGACTTCGACGTCACCTTCTACGACATCGACATCACGATCGACCCGTCTGCCGAGAGGGTGGACGGCGTCGTGACCATGGAGGCCACGAGCGTCGTCGACGGGCTCTCGACCGTCATCCTCAATCTGTTTGACAACATGTCGGTCACTTCGGTTACAGACAATCTGACACCCCTCGCCTACACCCACTCGAACCACAGGATCACGGTCACGCTCGCCGAGTCGATCGACGCGGGCGCGGTCTTCAAGGTCACCGTGGCGTACGGCGGTTACCCGGTCAACAACGCCCTCAAGTTCAACTACCACAGCGGAAACGTCATCGCCTCCAGCCTCTCGGAGCCGAACGGTTCCCGCGAGTGGTGGCCGTGCAAGGACACTCCGGCCGACAAGGCCGACTCGGTCCGGATCGCGTTCACGGTGCCGGACTTCCAGTTCGCGGCGTCGGAGGGGATCCTCGTCTCCACGACCGACAACGGCAACGGCACGATCACCTACGAGTGGTTCGAGAGGTATCCGATCACGACCTACCTGGTCTCCGTGGCATCGACGAACTACGAGACCTTCACTGAGTACTACCACTACAGCCCGACCGACTCGATGCCGATCGACAACTACGTCTACCCGGAGCACTACGACGACGCGCTGATCGACCTCAGCATCACCGCGGACGCGCTCGGGTTCATGGCGTCGATCTACGGTGAGTACCCGTTCATCGAGGAGAAGTACGGGCACGCCGAGTTCCCGTGGGGCGGGGCGATGGAACACCAGACGTGCACGAGCTACGGGGCGATCCTCTTCACTGGGACGAACTACTACGACTGGGTCCTGATCCACGAGGCGGCGCATCAGTGGTGGGGAGACTGGGTCACCTGCCGCACGTGGGACGACATCTGGCTGAACGAGGGGTTCGCGACCTACACCGAGGCGCTCTGGTTCGAGTACCTCGACGGGTTCGAGGCCTACGTCGAGCGGATGGAGGGCTACGACAGCCAGGGCTACTTCGACGGCCCGATCTACGACCCGGACCAGACGTTCGGGCGGACCGTCTACAAGAAGGGCGCTTGGGTCCTCCACATGCTCCGTCGCGTTGTCGGGGGCAGGGACACGCTCCTCGAGATCCTGGACACCTACGGCGCGGCACACGAGTACGGCACCGCGATCACGAGCGAGTTCCAGGAGGCGGCCGAGTCGATCCACGGCGAGAGCCTCGACTGGTTCTTCCAGGAGTGGGTCTACGGGGAGAACAGGCCGAGCTACCTGTACGACTGGACGTGGTCCGGGGGCGACGACACCTACAACGTCATGCTCAACATCCAGCAGAACCAGACCAACGCGGGGCTCTTCACGATGCCGATCGACATCGTCGTCGAGACGGTGGCGGGCGACACGACGGTCACCGTCTGGAACGACCAGTGGGATCAGAACTTCTTCTTCACCGTGGACTCGGCGCCGGTCGATCTCCACTTCGACCCCGACAGCTGGATCCTCAAGTACCTCGACATAGGGACCGGGATCGAGATGCCGGAGCAGGTGACGACGCTCTCGCTCGCGGCCGCCTCGAACCCGTTCCGCGAGAGCGCGAGGCTCGTCTACAGCCTCCCGTCGGCGGGACGCGTGAGGCTCGCCGTCTACGACGTCTCCGGACGGCTCGTCCGGGAGCTCGTCGACGCGGACGCCCCCGCGGGCGTGCACGAGGCCGTCTGGCCGGGCGTCGGGCGGGACGGGAACGGCGTGGCGAGCGGCATCTACTTCGCGCGGCTCACCACCGACGCGGGGACGGCCTCGGAGAAGCTGCTCTTCGTGAAGTAGCCGCAGGCCCGACAGCGCACAGGAGAAAGCCGGGGACCCCGATCGGGGGGTCCCCGGTCTCTCTTGCGCTTCGCTGCCTCTCGCCCTGCCTGGCGGCATCCGCGGCAAGACGACTGCCGCGGCCGGTCCCTACAGGAGCTCGCGGAGCTCGAGCGTGAACTCCATCCTCTTCCCGTCCCGGGAGATTCCGACCGAGTACACGGTTCCGGCCTCGGCGCGGAGAAGCTGCCGGATCGCGATCACGCCGCCGAACGCGTCCACGCCGATGCCGTTGATCGTGCGGATGACGTCACCCTCGGCGAAGCCCGCCTCCTCTGCGGGGGTGCCCGGCGCGACGAAGAGGACCGCCGGTACTCCCTCCGGCTGCCAGACGGAGAGGCCGCACATGTCGTGCGCGGAGTGCGCGTCGAAGTGGTCACCCTTCTCGACGATCACCTGCTGTCTCTCGTAGTCGAGATAGAGCACGAAGTGCTCGAAGATCGAATTCCCGAGGTTACCCGTCACGTCGGACGCTCCCAACGCGCCCGCCACCTCTGCCGGAGGGACCGAGAGCCACGGGTCGTCGATCGTGAACCCGGCGAGCTCGAACGCCTCGAAGCGCTGGTGAAGCCTCGCCATCCGGCCTCCGGCGCCGAACCCGACCGCCTCGATCGACGGCCGCTCGCGCAGGCCGTGCTCGTCTGCGTACGGGAAGTGAAACGCGGTTCCCGACGCCCCGAGATCGACGCTCCAGAGCCCGCCGTGCGCTCCATCGACGGTGGCCGGTACCGTGAAGGTGTGGCTCCGCAGTGGAGCGTCGAGCACGACTCCGTCGCCGTCGTACTCGAACGTCGCGGGATCGTAGAAGTCGAGAGTCTCGTTCGCGTAGTCGACGCGCGTGACGAACCGGGACAGGAAGTCGTACCCGAGGATCCCCCCGATCTCCATCCCGCTCGTTCTCCTGAAGAGATCGGAGATGGCGACCGACGCGGCCGTCTGAGCCTCGAACTCGATCCCCTGCAGGCGGAACGGCGGCAGGTTCACGAACGAGACCTCCACCACGTTCCCGGCGCCCTGGCCCTTCATCTCACCCTCGGGCTCGAGCCCGAGAGCCAGGGCGTAGCCCTCGTCGATGACGGTGATGCTCGCTCCCGTGTCGAGTGCCCACAGGCTCGTGCTGCAGTCGATCGTCACCATGAGGAACAGGTGGCGCTCGATGTATCGGAAGGGCACGCCGATGGCAGCGTCTCCGTCGACGAACCGGTAGTCCTTCACGTCCTCGCCCGGCGGCTCGAAGAGCGCCGGGTCGATCTCTACGTCGACCTCGTAGCTCGTGATCTCGATCGCCTGCTTCTGGCCGACCGGCAGGCTCTCCATGTCCTGGAAGAACGATCTCTGCACCCCGTTCACGGGGCGGTAGTCGGAGTAGGTCGTGTGCATCTCGCCGTGGGGTGATGTGGTGACGGTCTTCTCGACGAAGAATGTCGACGTGTTGATGAACTCCACGCCGTGGTCGTCGTTGAGCGTGTTCGTGGTCCTCACGACGTAGCACTCGACGCCGTCCACTGATTCAGTCCCCTCGAGCGTCACGTCGAAGACCTCCGACTCGGGGTCCCGGTGCTCGAACGACTCCTGCCGAAGACTGAGCTCCCTTCGTATCAGGCTGGCCTCGTCACGGACGACCTGGAGCTTGCCGTTCTGATCGACCTCCCAAGCGAACTCGCCGTTGTCGCCTTCGACCTGCCTGAAGACTTGGAGGTCCAGCTCCATGCGGTGCTTGCCCGGAGTCTCGTTCCACTGCTCGATCACTCCCTCGAGACCGGCCATCCTGAAGATCGCCTCGACGTGGCTCGAGCGCTCTGCCTTGAGGCGTTCGAGCCCGCCGATCGCCTCGTAGTGCCGCTCGAGGACGTCGTACGGATCGGTGAGCTCGACCGCCGTGGCGCCCTGGGCCGCGCCGGCGAGAACGAGAACCGCGATGAGCAGGTGCGGGAGTCGCATCTTGTCTTTCTCCTTGTCGTCGTTCCGTGCGTGGGGTCTGGCTCCGGGACCTGACCGCGTCGGGACGGGCGAGCCCGGGCCCCGGCGGTGTGTCAGTATAGCAGACGGGCCGCCCGGTGAGGGCGACCCGTCTCGCCCGCGAGGGCTGGGTCCGGTCGCGGGTCACACAACGGTCGTCGGCCCCCTCCCGGTTGCCGTGGCGGGCCCTCGTAGGGCACCCACAGTGGGCGCACCTCGCGCGGCAGAGGGCCCGCCTTTGGCCTCTTGGGGGGAGTCCGAACTCACGGTCGCTTCGTCGTCCGAGGTCCCTGGCTCGATCTTGACGACCACCATCGTGAGGTCGTCCGCCTGCGGGGCCTCTGCGGCGAAGTCCTTGATCCTGCTGTAGACGTGCTCCTCGATCTCCCTCGCCGACGCGTGGCGGTGCTCGGTCAGGACCTCCCCGAGCCGATCCTCGCCGAACATGTCCTCGTCGGGGTTCGTCGCCTCGGTTATGCCGTCGGTGAAGAGCACCAGGTCGTCACCCGGCGCGAGGACGGTCCGCCCTTCGTCATACGGAGCGCCTGGCATCAGGCCGATCACGAGACCGCCCTCGGTCAGGTGCTCGCACGTCCCGTCGCGCCTCATGAGCCAGGGCGGATTGTGACCAGCGTTGACGTAGCTGAGGGCGCCCGTCCTCGTGTCGAGGACGCAGTAGAAGAACGTGATGAAGAGGCTCTCCTCGGTGTAGCCGTAGACGAGGCGGTTCACGCGGTCGATGAGTGTCGTCGACTCGACGCCGCTCTCGGAGAGCGCTCTGACGGCCGCCTGGACGTTCGCCATGAGGAGCGCCGCCGGGGTTCCCTTCCCAGACACGTCTCCGATGGTGATCGCGAGCCGACCGTCGCCGATGTCGATCACGTCGTAGCAGTCCCCGCCGACGTGGCGCGCCGGTACGGTGAACGCGAAGATGTCGAGACCGGCGATGCGCGGGAAGCTCTTCGGGAGGAGTTCCATCTGGATGTCCCTGGCGATGCTCATCTCCTGCTCGAGCTTGCCCCGCTCGGCAGCCTGTTCCTCGATCTGCCTGCGCATCTGCTCGTACGTGTACGTGATGAGCCCGACGACGAGGGCGAGGACGCCGTTCACGAGCACGATCATGAGCGCCACGTGGGCCTTGTAGAAGACGATGAACGGGTTCGTGAGGATCGCGATCGCGCTCCCGAGTCCTCCTCCCCCGATGAGCGTGACGACCGCCATCGGGATCCGGAAGTACGCGGGATAGCCGCCGTAACGCGGGAGCACGAAGCGGACGGCGAGGATCGCCGCGAACCCGATCACGTTCGCGAAGACGACGCTCATCGCGATGAGCGATCCGAACTCGAGGTTGTCTCCGGCGAAGAGCCGGATCACCACGCCGACCAGGAGTCCCGCGAGGGTGTTCGCGACGGCCCACAGGCCGAGGGTCCTCGCTTCGAGGCGGCGGGGTTCATCGAGCGTCGTGCGGTTGTTCTTCCTCAGCGCCATCCGGTCAGGCTCCAGGGGTCTTGTCGGGCGGGGTCACGCCCGTGTGCGGTGACGCGGGCGGCACCTTCGGGGGCGCCGAGCCCGGGAACACGTTCGGCAGTGCGCCGGGCGCGGCCGGCGGCGGTGTCTCGAATGCTGCGTCGAGCCGGGTCTCCTTTCGCTGAAGGAGCGCGCCGAGCCCGAAGAAGATGATGACGATCCCGATGAGCGTCCCGACGACCGGGATCCACGTCACGAGGTAGACCAGTACGATACCGAGCAGGAAGCCCGGGATGGGCGACACGTCTGGCTGACCGCCTCTTCTGAGGATGAGGTTCCCGAGCCAGATCGCGACGTAGAACTTCGCAATGTAGAGCGCGATCAGGTATGCGAGGAGAACTACGAGCATGAGCGGGATCGTAATGACCAGGAGGAGCAGGATCAGAAGCACGATCGGGATGCAGATGTAGGCGATGAACCCGATGCCCAAGCTCTTGAGCGGCTTCGTCCGGATGATCTCCGCCGTCCTGTTCGCGTGGCTCCTGGTGAGAGCGAGGATGATGGTCCCCGCGATGAGCGCCGCCAGGAAGCTGAGGAAGTGCCACGCCACCTTGAGCTTGCTCAGTCCCTCGGTAAACTCCTCTATGTCCTCATCCGGCGACATCGGTATGAAGCGGACCGACCCGGCGACCGCGCCGGGGTCGATGTCCACCTTGTAGGGACTCTCGTATCGGAGGTCCCCGCCGATGTGGGCGTCCGGGCCGAGGTTCATCCCCCCGTCGGTGCGGATCTCGGCGTTTCCGTTGATGGTCCCTTCCATGTTGAAGACGCCGGTCCCGACGGCCGCGGAGCCTCCGACCTCGCCGTCCAGCTCGGTCACCCCGCATCCGAGAATGAGGTCTCCCTCGATCACGGCGTCTTCGCCGATGTAGATGTTCGCGCAGCCGGCCAGGACGTGGCCGCCGACTGTCCCGTCGATGTAGAGGTCCTTGCAGCCGACGCGGAGGTCGTCCTCGATCTCCCCCGTGATCCTGACGGTCTCGGCGCCGATGTTGAGGTCGCCGGTCACGGTGCCCTCGATCCTGGCCTCGCGGGTCCAGATGAAGACGTCGCCGTCGACCGTGCCGAAGACGTCGAACCTCTCGGCGAGGAGATAGAGGTCACGCTCCTCGGTCTCCCCCTTCGAAACGACGAACCTGTCCTGCGTCGAGAAGAGCACACCGACGCCGCCCTGCCAGCAAGCCCCGCACTCGTCGTCGTCCTTGGTCGTGCACTCCTCCGGAGTGCAGGTTGCCTTCGCCGTGTCGGGCTCGGCTGCCCCGGCCGCTGCCGGGACGAACGCGTCGCGGAGCGCGACTCCCATCGGCAGCGTGGTCGCCGACACGATCGGCAGCGCCGCCGCCTGCTGTACCGGCATGGCCAGGACCGCGAGGACAGCAAGGAGCCCCACGATCAGGAGGCTCCACCTCGGGTCCATGGCCGCTCGTCCGCGTTTCTCGGCGATTACCGCCTCCCTCGCGATTGCCTGGCTGGCCGTTCTCATTGTCGTACCCTCCTTAGGACCTCGGTAGTATCTCGGATGTTGCGACTTCGTCTCCCCACGGTGCAATTGTAGGGTCCGGGAGGGCTCAGCGGCAAAGAGAGGCCCGTGAAACGGCTGTTCGGAGGGGTGAGATGCACTCATGCGGGGGCGAGATGCGGGGCCCCGGAACGGGAGGATTGCCGATTCCCCAGTCAGTTACCAGGGGAAGATCTCGCGGAGGCTCTTCGCCCGCGCGCGGGAGAGGGTGAGCTCCGTGCGGCCGGCGTCGTCGACCACGACCTTGTACTTCCCGCCGAACCAGGGCACGATCTCCGCGACGTGGTTCAGGTTGACGATGCTCGAACGGTGCGTACGAAAGAAGACGGAGGGGTCGAGGCGCTTCTCGAGGTCGGTCATCGTCGAGTTCACGAGGAACCGGCCCTCCTTCGTGTGCACGAAGACGAGCTCGTCCTCGACTCCGACCCACACGATGTCGGCGACGTCGACGAGGACTATGCGCTTGCCTTTCATGACGGGAAGCCGCTCGACGGTTCGCCCCCGGACGAGCCCGGCTATCTTCTCGATCTGGTCGTCGAGCCCGGGACGGTCGTCGAGGAGCTTCTTCGCGCGCTCGAGCGCGTCGGCCAGACGGTCGGGGGCGATCGGCTTCAGCAGATAGTCGATCGAGTTCACCTCGAAGGCCTTGATCGCGTACTCGTCGAACGCCGTCGCGAAGATGATGAGCGGGGGATCGTCGAGGGCCTCCACGACACCGAACCCGTCCATCCCCGGCATCTGGATGTCGAGGATGACGACGTCCGGCGAGAGCTCCGGGATCTTCTCGACCGCCTCGAGCCCGTTGGCGGCCTCGCCCACGCACTCGACCCCGTCGATCTCCGCCAGGAGCTGCTTCATCCGGGCCCTGGCGAGGGTCTCGTCGTCCACAACGAGCACGGTGATCTTCGCACCCATCGTTCGCTCCGTCCGTTCCTTCCGTATCCTGCGCCGGGACTCCTGTGTGTCCCGTGCTACGTCTCCGTGCGATCCGGCCCGAGCGGGACGACGATGCGGACCTTCGCCCCCTTCCCCGCCGCGCTCTCGAACCGCATCCACTCCCCTTCGCCGAACCGGGTGTTCAGTCGGTCCCTCACGTTCCTGAGGCCGTAGCCCTTCGACAGCATCTCTTCCTCGCCGACAGGGTCGATTCCGGCGCCGTCGTCCTCGACGACGATCGTGAGGGCGCCGTCCGCGACGCCGGCGTCGATCAGGATCCTCCCTCCCTCGACCGTCGGCGATATGCCGTGCCGGACGGCGTTCTCGACGACCGGCTGGAGGATGAGCGGCGGGACGTGGACCTCCTTCGCCTCGTCCGAGATCGACTGCTCGACCGTGAGCCGGTCGCCGAAACGCGCGCGCTCGACGTCGAGGTAGGCGTCGACGAGCTCGAGCTCCTTTCCGAGCGTGACGCTCTCCTTCTCCGACGCGAGGAGCGTCCCCCTGAAGATCCCCGCCAGCCGCTCGAGGGTCCGGTGCGCGGCGTCGGGGTCGATCGAGATGAGGGCGGAGATGGAGTTCAGGGCGTTGAAGAGGAAGTGCGGGTTGATCTGAGCCTTGAGCGCCTTCAGCTCCGACCGCGCGGCGAGCTCGCGAAGACGCTCCTCCCTGATCCGGTTCTCGGCGAGCGCGTGGTAGCTCCGCTCGATCTCGTCCTTCATGCGCTCGTAGTTGTAGACGATGAGGCCGACCACGACGGCGATGACGCTGCTCACCGACACGAGCAGGAGGAGAAGCCTCGCCTGATAGAACACCGAAAACGGGAAGAGGAAGATGACGAGCGCAGTCCCGAAGGCGCCGCCCGCGAGGAGGGTGATGATCGCGAGGGGAACCCGGACGATGCGCGGGAACGTGACGTAGCGCGGCAGCACGAACCGCGCGGAGATCCCCGCCGCGAACCCGACCGCGTTCGCGAAGAGGATCCCCATCGGCACGAAACGCGAGACCGCGCTCGGCTCGTTCGAGAAGAGCGCGATCACGAGCCCGACGAGACCGCCGGCGACCGAGTTCCAGACGGCCCACGCGATGAGGCCCCGCGCCGTCGCCCAGCGCTGCGCGCGCGCGTCCTCTCGTCCGTCCGTCTCTGTCCTCTGCATCTCCATCCTGGATCGCTTCCCTGTCGAGCGCCGGGCTAGTCCCTGCGCGCAGACGCCCCCGAGATCGACGTCAGGATCGCGTGCTCGAGATCGTGGGCGTGCCACGCCTCGTCATCGAAGCCATTGACGAGGATCGAGAAGAGGACCTCGTCGCCGGCCAGTGTCTGCATGAGGCCGGAAATCGCGGTGACCCCGTCGAGGAGCCCCGTCTTCGCACGCACAGCGCCGTCGACGCCCGCGTACCCCATCCGGTCCTCGAGGGTCCCGTCGGTCCCGCTGACGCTCAGCGAGGCCACGTACTCGTATGAAGACTCGAAGTCATCGAGCGTCGCCTCGAGCGTGCGGACGATCGCCCGAGGACTGAGCCTGTTGTCGCGGGAGAGCCCGGATCCGTCAGCGACCCGGAAGGATCCGCTGTCTGCACCCGCGGACGCGAGGAACTCCTCGAGCACGCGCACGCCTCCTTGGGTCGTCCCCGGAGGCCCGTGGATCTCCGCTGAGAGGGTCTTCACGAGCTGCTCGGCGACGAAGTTGTTGCTGAACTTGCTGAGGTCTCGCACGACGAGCGAGAGAGGCTTCGACTCGTGCACGAAGAGGACGTCGGCGTCAGCAGGCGCCTCGCCCGTCCGGACCCCTCCCGTGACCTCGACGCCCGCCCCGGCCAGGAACTCGACGAGGACCGTCCCGAAGTGCTCGGACGGGCCCTCGAGATTCCGGTACACGGTCTTGCGGGCAGCGCTCGCGGGGATCCTCCCGGTGACCGTGATCACGTTCCTGCCGCCATCGTACGTTCTCTTGATCGACAGCGTCGAGGCGGACCGGCCCCCGGTCCTCGCCTCGTTCCTCACTTCGACGTACCCGGTCGCCGGAGCCAGCTCCACGCGTGCCGGGTCGCCCGAACGGGTGCCCGGGAAGACGTGCACGGCGATCGAGTTGAAGTTGAGGGAGACCGCGCCAGTCCGGGCGTGGTACGCGCGCTGTCCGTTCGCGGCGTCGTGCGAGGCGACCGTCAGGCTGTCGAAGTAGGAGGTGTCGAGGACGAGGTCGCCCGCGATCGTCTCAATGCCGAGGAGACGCACTTCCTCCGCGATCTTCCAGAGCTCCTCCGACACGATCGAGGGATCGCCCGAGCCGACTACGTAGAGGTCGCCTTCGAGCACCCCTCCGTCGATCTCGCCGTCCGTCGCGAAGACCGTCTCGAAACGGTAGTCGGGACCGAGGAGCGAGAGCGCCGCCGCGCCCGTCACGATCTTCATGTTCGAGGCGGGCACCATCGGGAGATCGGCGTTCTCCTCGAAGAGCGTCGCGCCTCCGTCGCGGAGGACGACGAGCACGCCGACCCGCGCCCCCGCGAGCTCACGCTTCGCGAGGAACGAGTCGACGACCCAGCCGAGACCGGAGAGATCCGGGCCGTCGTCCGGACCGTCGGAGTCCGCGCCGGTCGTCGCCGCCGGCACGCCCGCGACGAGCACGACCGTCAGGAGCAGTGCTACGAGCGAGAACGGAGTCTTCACACGAGGCTTCACGCGTCCTTCACCCCCGCGCCGCCGGGACGCTCGAGAGCGTCGGCGACCATCCTCCGAAACCTGTCCATGTCGATCGCCTTCCCCGGACACTCCTTCCGCTGCACCATGCGCCCGCCCTCCACCACGACCCCCGTCCCCTCGAGCTCACGGTGCCCGAGGACGCGCCTCGGTTCGAGCCCCAGCTCGCGGACGAGATCGGCACACAGATCGGCCGCGGCCTCGAGCTGCTCGTCGGGCGGCGCCTCCTCCCCCGCGTCGTACGCGAGGCAGACGCCGATCGCGCGGTCGTTCCACGGGCCCACGTGCCACGACCTCACGGCGCGGGGCAGACATCGATACATGAGCCCGTCGGGCTCGACGAAGTACGCGTACCCTATCGTTGGACACCCGTCGGGTGAGATGTGGTTGGAGCTCGTGTGGTAGCGGGCCGTCTCCCAGACGTTCCACCCGGGCATGGCGGTGCAGTGGAGGACGACCGTGTCGATCCCGGCCTCGTCCCGGATCTCGGGATCGCGGTTCACGGGAAGGACCCTGGAGATGTCGTGCAGCCAGCGCATCGCGCCCCCGTGCGTCCGCCTCGGGCGGCTCAGGGCCAGGTGCGAAGAAGCTCTGTGAGCTCCGGGAAGCTGTCGACGAACCGGTGGGCCGCGAACAGCTCGCCCTTCGAACCGAAGCCCCACGTGCAGCCGACGGCCCACACCCCCGATGAGCGCGCCCCCTGCATGTCCGTGATCCGGTCGCCGGCCATGACGGCGTGGAGCGGATCCACGCCGAGGTTCTCGAGGATCCTCGAGATGAGCTCGCCCTTGTCGGTCGTTCCCTCCGCACCGGCGCACCGGGCGTCCGCGAAGTACTTCCTGATGCCGAAGTAGTCGAGGATGTGGTTCATGTACCCCGTACCGGCGTTCGTCGCGACCGCGAGGAGGCAGCCCTCGCCCGAGGCCACCTCGAGCATGTCTACGGCCCCGGGGTAGAGGCAGCCCTTGCCGCCGTCGACGAGCTCGCGCTCCCAGTGCCAGATGAGGTCGTTCATCTCGCCCCGGTCGGCCTCGGGGAGCTCGGGGAAGACCTTGGCGGTGTACTGCTCCCGTGTCGAACCGACCGCGCCGAGGATCCGTTCCTGCGTCGGAACGCCGACGCTCGCCCCGCGCTTCTCGTTGAAGTCGTGTACGGCGCGCTCGACGGCACCCAGCGTCGTTGCCGTCGAGGAATAGAGTGTCCCGTCGAGATCGAGGATTACGAGACTGGGCTTCACGCTCGAGCCTCCCGCCGCGGTTCGGTCAGAGCAGAGTATACACTAGAGCCGGCCGGCCCCGCGCATCAGTTCGAGGACCTCGTCAAGCGACCGGACGCCCCCGCGGGCGCCGGGGGCCGTGCAGTTCAGGGCCGCCGCGGCGTTCGCGAAGGAGAGCGTGCGCTCGACGTCCCAGTCTGCGAGGAGCCCGTAGACGAACGCCCCGTGGAAGAAGTCGCCGGCTCCGGTCGTGTCGACCGCCTCGACGTCGTACCCGGGCGACTCGACGACCGCGCCGTCCGGCCCCATCCCGATCGCGCCGTCCTTCCCGAGCGTCATCGCGACGAACGACGGTCCCGCGCCTAGGAGGGCTCGGAGTCCCTCCCTCGGATCGGTGGCGCCGGTGAAGAGCTGCGGGAAGCGAGACGAAGCGACGAGGAGGTCGGTGTTCTCGACGAGCTCCTCCGTCCCGTCCTTCACGGTCTCGGCGTCGAGCACCACGGGTACCCCGCGCTCCCTCGCTACCTCCGCGGCCCGCGCGGAGGCTCTCCCGTCGTGCCCGTCGACGAGGAGTACCCGGCCCACGGCGACCTTCTCCGCGGTGATCTCCGAGGGCAGAGTCGCGATCTCCTTCGGTCTGTGCCAGAGGATCGTCCGCTCGCCGTTCCGCTGGTCGACGATGATGAACGCGACCTGGTTCGTGACACCCGGAACGGCGGGGACGTCGCTCACGTCGACGCCCTCGGACCGGATGCTCTCGAGCGAGAACGCACCGATCTCGTCTCCGCCGACCTTCCCGACGTACTTCGTGCGAAGTCCGAGCCTCGCACAGAGCACCATCGCGCTCGCGGCCTGCCCGCCGCCCGCCCGCTCGAACGCGGCGATGGGGGTTTTCGACTCGTACTCGGGGTACTCGGGGACGGCGAGCAGGTGGTCGACCGCGTTCAGGCCGAAGCCGACCGCGTCGAACGGCGCGCTCTCCGGGATGTCGATCTCGAACCGCACGCCGAACCTCCCGCGCGGGGGCCGCGCCTTCCGGACATCACACCTTCCGGAGCTTCCACCGTCCGCGGCGGAACCAGATGTACGTGAGGATGACCTCGATGATAGAGGCGATGAGGAATGTGCGCCACACGTCGAGCTCGCTCGACTTGAGAACCCGGATTACGTAGAGGATCAGCGGGATCTGGATGCCCCACTCGACGATGGCGGCGATTACCGTGGGGGGCCAAGTGTTCCCCGAACCGAAGAAGGCGGCGCTCAGGACGATGTGCATCCCTATCAGGACCTGTGCGACGGCCATGAGCCTGATGAGCGGGACGCCCACCGCGAGTACCTCCGGATCGTCGGAGAAGAGCCCGAGGATCTCCTGGGCAAACCCGAGCTCGATTACGGCGAGGGCGCCGCAGATCCCGAGGGCGAGGAGGGTGGCCTTGACGACGGCCTCCTGCGCCCGGTCCGGCTTCTTCGCCCCGAGGTTCTGCCCGACGATCGCGCTCGCGCCCAGGTCGAGCCCGACGGCGAAGAGGATCCCGAGCTCCATGATGCGCATCGAGAATCCGAAGGCGGCGACGACGATTGTCCCGTAGGTCGCGACGAGCATCGTCACGAACCAGTGCGCGACGCTTCGAAGGACCGCGCTGATCCCGGCCGGAACGCCGATTCCGAGTATCTTGAGCATCGTCTGGAAGTTCGGGCGGAACTTCCCCCGGAGCGAGACCGCCAGGTTCGCCTTTCCGGACGCGAGGACGTAGAGCCCTACGGAGACTGCAATGACCGCCGAGAGGACGGTGGCGGCGGCGGCTCCGGCGATGCCCATCTTGAGGCCGAAGATGAAGAGGGGGTCGAGCGCGACGTTCAGACCCGTCGAAAGCAGCATGATGTACATCGACTTCGGCGCGTCGCCGACTCCGCGGAGCGCGGTGTAGATCGTGTACGAAGAGAACATGAACGGGAGGCCGAAGAAGTAGATGTTCGCGTACGTGACTCCGTACTCCAATACGTCGGGCTCGGCGTTCATGATCCGGAGGATCTTCGGAACGACGGCAAGCCCGATCGCCGCCATGACGATCGCGATACTGAACTTGAGGAGGAGCGTTTGGCGGATGGCGTCTCTCGTCGCCTCGTAGTCCTTCTCGCCGAACCTCCGTGAGATGATGGCGATCGAGCCGGTCCCGACGATCTGGTTCGTCGAGCCGAGGACCCAGGCGATCGAAGCGAACAGCGTGACGGCGGCGACCTGCGCCGCGCCCAGCTTCCCGACCCAGAAGATGTCGGTCAGGGCGTAGATCGTCATCGCCCCGAAGCCGATCATCGAGGGAACACCCATGTAGAGGACGTTCTTGAGGACGCTCCCCTCGGTGATGTCGACCTTGGGCTTCGGCTCCTCGAGCTCCTGTTCCTGGCGCTCCAGCTCGAACTCTTCCACGTCGCCCCTCGTTATGCGCGACACGGCGCGCGGGCGCCGTGCTCGTCCACAGATCGCAGTCTCACTAGCTTAGCTGTCGGGGGGCGGAAACTCAACCACGCTCGAGACCGTGCCCGATGTCGTAGAGACCCGGCACGGCCACGGGCAGGTGCCCTCTGATGGGGACCTTCCCGAGGAGGGCTTCGACGGCCGCGACCTGCATGGCCGGCGAGCCGTCGTAGCAGCAGAGGAGGGAGCGAGCCTCGGGGACGAGGGAGGAGAGCTGCGGCCCGGTGAAAGCAAAGACGATCGGCTTCGGGCAGGCCTGGATGAGCCTTCGCAGGATCTCGACCGACCGCGCGGCCGGGCCCGCGCGGCCTCTCCACGCGGCGATGTCGTCGAAGATCGAGATGACGCAGCACTCCTTGCAGGCAACGTTCTCGACCATCGCGTCGACATCACCCGCGGGAGTCTCGGCGTCCGCCACGGAGATGGTGGCTCCGGTGAGACTCTCCGCGAGCTCAGACCGGAGGTACAGGAGGTTCGCCGGCCGTTCGGCCTCGACGACGGCGTAGAAGCCAGCTCGCTCCGCTGAGTAGTGGCTCGCGTCGCACGCGACGTGCCCGTCGTCGTCGCGGAGGAGCGTGATCGCGCGGCGCGCGATGCCGATGGCCGCCTCGTCGTGACGCGGGTTCTGCCACGCTCTCGTGCGGGACTCGAGAACCGCCGACTCCCTGAGCTCCGCCGCGACTCCCTCGTCGACCTCGCCTCCCGGCTCGCCTGGCGCCGGCCGCGAGGCGACCCACGACAGGAGCGCGTCGATCCTGGCGACCGACCGGTCGATCCTCCCCTCCGCGATCCGCCCGCTCTCGACCGCCCGTACGACCGCGGAGATCGCCCCCGCTGTGTCGTCGGGCATGAGGAGGACGTCGGCGCCAGCCTCTACGGCGCGGATGGCCGCCTCGTCACAGGTCCACGTCTCCGTGATCCCTCCCATGAGGAGCGCGTCGGTGACGACGAGTCCCTCGTACCCGAGCCCGTCGCGCAGGATCCCGTCGACGATCCCGGGGGACAGGGTCGCCGGAGTCTCGTCGCCCGTGAGCTCCGGGTAGGCTACGTGGGCGGTCATGACCGCGGGGACCCCCTCGTCGACCGCGGCGCGGAACGGGACGAGCTCGCGGTTCTCGAGGATCGCCGCGCCCGCCCGGACGACGGGAAGCTCGATGTGGGAGTCGAGCGACGTATCGCCGTGGCCCGGGAAGTGCTTCGCCGTCGCCGCGGCGCCGCCCAGACGGCAGCCGCGGATGAACGAGGTCGTGAACGACGCCACGGTCTCGGCATCGCCGCCGAACGACCGGATCCCGATGATCGGGTTCTCGGGCTCGCTCATGACGTCCGCGACCGGCGAGAAGATCAGGTTGATGCCGACGGCCCGGGCCTCGACCGCGGTCACCCACCCCTGCGCGAACGCGAGGTCCGGGATGCCCGTGGCCCCGACCGCCATCTGGGACGGGAGGACGGTCCCGCCCTCGAGCTGCTGGCCGAGGCCGCGCTCGAGATCCGACGAGACGAGGAGGGGGTGGGAGGCGGCCTCGGAGAGCTCGCGGTTCATCTCGGCGACCGAGTCGACGTTGCCGCCGAATATGGTGTACCCGCCGATTCCGAGCTCGACGACCTCGTCCCGAAGCCTGCGGAACTGCTCCGAGTGGTCGTCCCCCTCGCGGAGCGAGATACTGCTCGAGACTAGCCGCGAGACCTTCTGCCTGAGATCCACCGTCTCCTCCGGGTCGTGCGCTAGATCCCGATGCTCACCTTCCCGAGAACGACCGGTCTCGACGCGCCGGTCGCCGCCGGGACGTTCGCGGGACGCCCCATCAATGCCTCGTTCGCGAGGATCGCGAACCCGACGGCCTCCTTGGCGTCTGGGTCCATCCCGTACTCGACGAGGCCCTCGACGGGAATCGGCGCGAAGAGCGTCCCGAGCATGCGCATGAGCGCTTCGTTTCGGACCCCTCCCCCGCTCACGATCACGCGTGAGATACGCGACCCCGCGGGCAGGAGCCCCCGGGCGTCGGCCACCGACCGCGCCGTGATGGCGGTCGCCGTGGCCAGGAGATCGTCGACCTCCCGAGCGTCGAGGTCCTCCACGCCCCGGCCCCCGAACATCCCGCGCGCGAGCTCCCGTGCGGCCTGCGGTCCAAATGTCTCCTTGCCGGTCGACTTGGGCGGCGGCTTCTTGAAGTACGGGTGCCCGAGGAATCGGGCCACCGCCTCTTCCGAGGCGTCGCCCCGCAGGGCGCGTGCTCCGTCGCGGTCCATCGACTCGGCGCCCCCGGTTGCGCAACGGGCGATCTCGTCGATGAGGGCGTTCCCGGGGCCCGTGTCGAAGGCGACCACGCGGTCGATGTCTTCGACGACGTACGTGACGTTTGCAATCCCGCCCACGTTCAGCAACAGCCTCTCCTCCCGCGCGTCACGGAAGAGGAGCCAGTCGATGTAAGGAATGAGCGGCGCCCCCGAGCCTCCCGCCGCCACGTCGGCAGTGCGGAAGTCAGCGACTGTCACGATGCCGGTCCTCGCGGCGATCACGTCCGGCTGGCCGATCTGAAGCGTGGCGCCCCCGGCGGAACCCGGGGCGCCGGAGGGGCCGCGCGGCGGGTCGTGCCAGATCGTCTGCCCGTGGGACCCTATCAGGTCGACGTCGGAGGGCGAGAGGCCGGCTCCCTCGATGACGGCGAGCGCGGCGTCCGCGAAGGCGTCCCCCAGGTCGAAGTCGAGCCTTGCGATGTCGGGTGCTGCCACCAAGGAAGCCGCACCGATCCGGCAGCGCAGGTGGTCGCCGAACGGGAAGCAGTTGAAGCGGACGAGTTCCGCCTCCAGGTCCTCACCGTGTCCGGAGACCCGAACGAGCGCAGCGTCGATGCCGTCGAACGAGGTCCCCGACATGAGTCCCACGACGAGGCGCTCCGGCCTCGTCGCGATCGAGGACAACCTGTCGACGAGTCTGCCTGGAGAGACCGTCATGTCTCGAGCACTTTCCCGGACGAGTCGTCCTTCGCGGTCCCGTCGTCGCCGTCGTCCTTCCGGACGCCTATGCCCGTGGAGAGGAACGTCTTGAGCTCGCCGTCCTTCATGGAGACCCAGCTCATCGCCTCGGTCGTGTAGCCGAGGGCGATCGCCTCGTTCTCCTCGACAGCGACGATTCCGAATCTGACCTTCTTGATCCGCGCGTACTCCATGAGCGTCTCGATCCCCTCGCGTGCCCCCTGGTCGGCGATGAGATCGACCGCCTTCTTTGCGAGCGCGTGCTTGATGATCGGTTCCCCCACACCGGTCGCGGACACGCCCCCGTTCTCGTTCGCGTAGGTCCCCGCGCCGATGACCGCCGCGTCCCCAACGCGACCGGGGAGCTTGAGCATCGGGCCGCCCGTGGACGTGCCCGAGGCGATCCGCCCTTCGGAGTCCACGGCGACCGCCCCGACCGTCCCCATGCTCATGTCGGCCGCGACCTCCCTGAGACGGGGCAGGTACCACGCTACCTCTTCGCCCGCGCGGAGCTTCGCGAGCATCCGGTCGTACATCTCCTTGCGCGCGTCCGACCGCAGGTCGCGTGACTCGAGGCCGTAGGACTGCGCGAGGTGATCGGCGCCGTCGCCCACGATGAGCACGTGGTCGGTCTTCTCCATCACGAGCCGCGCGGCCTTTATCGGGTTCGCGGCCGCGGTCAGCGCCGCCACGGCCCCGCACGAGAGGTCACCGAGCATGATCGAGGCGTCGGTCTGAATCTCTCCTTTGATGTTCATCGCAGAACCGAACCCGGCCTGGAAGACGGGGAAGTCCTCGAGCACGACGATCGCGGCCTCGATCGCGTCGAGCGCGCTGCCGCCGGAGTCCAGAACCTCCCAGCCGGCCGCAACGGCGTCCTTGAGCCCCCGCTCGTGTTCCTCGCCCGGGCTGTATCGCCCGGCCCCCCCGTGGGCGATGATCGCTGGCACCGCTACTCCTTCCCTGCCAGTCCGTTCGCAGAGAGCTCGAGCGCATTCCTCACGAACCCGCCGGCGCGGGCGAGAAGCTCCTCCGCTTCCCCGCGATCGAGCCCGGTCTTCTGCATCACGATCGCCGTCTTCACCGAACCGTCGGCCGCCGCGATGACGGCAGCCGCGCCCTCGTAGTCGACGCCGGTCGTCTCCATCAGGATCCGGCACGCCCTGTCGCGAAGCTTGTCACAGACGGCGGTGAGGTCGACCATCAGGTTCTCGTAGGTCTTCCCGAGGAGGACCATGGAGACCGTCGTGATGGTGTTGAGCACGAGCTTGGTCGCGGTCCCGGCCTTCATCCGTGTGGACCCGGTCACGACCTCCGGCCCCACGAGCGGACGGATCGTGACGTCGGCCGCGACCACCTCTCCGGTGTCGGGAACGCAGCATAGGAAGACCGTCGCCGCTCCTCGGCCTCTCGCCTCCTCGAGCGCTCCGAAGACGTAGGGCGTGACCCCGCTCGTGGCGATCCCGATCACGACGTCATCGGGACCGGGCCCGCGCTCCGAGAGGTCGCGCGCTCCTCCCTCGCGGTCGTCCTCCGCCCCCTCCTTCGACCTGACGAGCGCTCCGCTCCCGCCGGCGATCACTCCCTGGACCATCATCAGATCGGTTCCGAACGTCGGTGGGCACTCCGCCGCGTCCAGGACCCCGAGCCTCCCGCTCGTCCCGGCGCCGACGTAGATGAGACGTCCACCGCGCCGGAAGCGCTCGACGACGATCTCGACCGCTCGGGCGATGTTCTCCCGCTCGGCTGCGACCGCGTCGGCGACGGTCCTGTCCTCTGAGTTGACGAGATCGACGAGCTCGACCGCCGACATCGTGTCGATGTCGCGGCTGCGCGGGTTCCGCTGTTCCGTGAGCAGTTTCGCCATCCGCGACATGTCGCGCAGGGGCGCCCGGAAACCCGTCTCGTCCGGCCGGTCACTCATCCGTGGACTCCGTGGGTCCCGTGGGCGCCGCGGGCGCGGCGTCCGGCGTGGTCGGATTCGTCGGGGGAGCCGATGGCGTCGGAGGCACGGCCGGGGCCGGATGCACCGGCGGCGTCGATGGAGCCGCAGGCGTCGGAGGCGCGGCCGGGGATGACGGCACCGGGGTCACCGGGACGGGCGGCGGCATGAGCGCCTTGAGGTCGTAGTACGCGAGCGTCCACACCGAGTAGACGAACGTGCCGAAGGCGCCCGTGACGACGATCAGGAACGCGAGCCCGATCGGAATGCCGAAGATGAGGGCGGCGGTCACGTTGGCGATCCCGATGATGATGAAGGGCACGGCGAGCACGAGGAGCGCGAGGACGACGGTGAGGCCGAAGACGAGGCTCGCGAGTAGCATCATGAGCCAGACGACCATCGACTTCCAGAACTGCGCGCGCGTGAGCTCCCACCCCGCCTGAAGCGCCTCCAGGATCCCCTCGCCCTCGATCACGTATGCCCTCTCCGCGTAGGTGATGGTGAAGGCGAGGAGGAAGAGAAACGCGAGGTACGGCACCAGGAGTATGGCGCCGATCAGGACGGAGATGACGATGCCCGGCACCCCCGCGACGAGTGGAAGGACCACGGCGACCACGCACACCAGGGTCACCGCCAGGAACGCCACGACGGCTATGAGGGCGAGGGCGAGGATCCCGAAGAAGGCCTTGAGCCCGTGGTTCCAGGCTCGCTCGAACGTCGCACGCTGGCCTTCCCTGAGGTCCTTCACGGAGCCGACCAGCGCCCCCGTCGAGATAAGGCTCATAACGAAGAGCACGAGCCAGAGGAAGACGATGCCCGCGATGGCAAGGATGATGACCTCAGGACGGGACTCGAAGAACTCCCGGATGAACGGACGGCCCTCGTCCACCCAACTCATGAGGTTCCCGCTCGTGGCCGAGGCGAAGAACCCGAAGACCCAGAGGATCTTGTTCTCCCAGGCGATCCTGATGGACCGCTGGAGGATGTCCCAGTAGTCGATTCGGACGGGGATGGTCATGGGGGCGACCTTTCGATTAGTGGGGCGCCGCCGGGGCGCGTGTTAGCCCGCGAACCTCCCCACGAGGTAGATGCTCACGAGGTAGATGGGGACCATGAACGCCGCGAGGAGCTTGGGCTGCCACGATGGCTTCCCGCACCAACGCTCGCTCATGCCCACGAGCACGATCAGGGTGAGGACGAGCGCCGTGACCACGTTCACCATGTTGACCGGCGACACCACGGTCCACGCCGACAACCCGTCGCCCCTCAGCATGAGGAGGGGCGCGCCGATGGCGAAGACGAGGATGTTGAAGCTGTTGCTCCCGAGAAGAGTCCCGAGAGCGATGTCCGTCGACTTCGCTTTGCGCAGGGCGCCGTACGCCACGGAGACCTCAGGCAGCGAGGTCGCGATCGCAACGAAGAGCGTCCCCACAAAGGTCTGACCCAGCCTGAAGGTGGTGCCGTTTAGCTGGAACTCGTACTCCGCGATTGTCCGACCGGTCCAGGCCAGCGCGTAGCCACCAGCGATCACGAGCAGGGAGAGCGCTACGAACCCGGCGAGCGCGGCAGGCCCGGCTTCCCCTCCCTCCGCGGGTGTCTGGATGTCGTCCTCGAGCGTGATCCCGCGACCGCCCTTCGACTCCCAGGCGAAGAGCGCGACGATCAAGGCGCCGAAGGCGAGAGCCGTGACCCAGGACGGCAACAGGGAGGGCCACAGGTACTCCAGAAGAACGCCCGCACCGACCGCGCCCGTCATGCCGAGCAGGAGCCAGCACGTTCGGCTGTAGCGCCTGGAGTCGACGGCGCCGAGGAACCACCCGCCCACGAACAGGGCCTCGAGGAAGACGATCGAAGTCGCGTTGAAGTTGTTGCTGCCGAGCACGTTCCCGAGAGCGAGGTCGGGGGCTCTCTCCCGGAGCATCGCGGTGATCGTCACCGAGAGCTCCGGCAGCGACGTCACGACCGCGAGCACGAAGAGACCGAGAGCCGTCTCGCCGATGCCGAGCCTGACCGCCACGCGCTGGCCGAGAATCGGCAGACGCGTGCCGCTCGCAATGATGACGACGGCGCTTGCGACGAAGAGGGCTATCTCGACGGTCGGCAAGAAGGTGCCTTTCTCTCGCGGGTGATCGACTCCGAAGCAGTATAGGGAGCCGGAAAGCGGGGTGTCAACGGAAAGGGGTGGACCCGCGGGCCTCGGGCGCGAGGCCGGCTCCGCCCGATGAAGAGAGGGGCCCCGATCGGTCTGGGAGCCCCTCTCTGAACGTCTGCTGCTGTCCATACACGGGGTGGTGCCCCGCATCTCATCTGTAGAGCGACTTGATCCTCCCCCACGCCGCGAGGCCGACGGGCGAGCCCGTGTTCGGTTCTCCGGGTGTCGGAGGCGTTCCGGTCGCTGGCGGGTCCATCGGGTTCAGGGCGTCGAAGACAGCCCATTCCGGGGCGCCGTCCGGCGATCGGCCGTAGGAGCGATCGTCGAGGACCTGGTAGCTCTCGTAGCTCACCTGGTCGACGACGGTCGTCAGGTCGGACTCAACGAGCGTCATCGTGTCTCCGCTGTTGTTCATCGACAACCCGTTCCGCGGAAGCCCGTTCAGGCCCTCCCAGTCGTACGCCTCGTTCCCGTAGACCACGACGAAGTCGCCCGAATCGAGGACGCCCTCGAACCCGAACCTCCAGCTCGAGTCTGAGACCGCGTCGCGGAGCCGCCACCCTGTGATGTCGACCGGCCCGGCGCCGGTGTTGTAGATCTCGATCCACTCGTCTTCGAGCGAACCGTACTCCTCGTTCCCGTCCGACGGCGACCAGTCGCTGGCGGGATCGGCCATGATCTCGTTGATCACGACCGCCCCGTTCGCCGCGCCGCAGCTGAGGAACCCTGCGAGAACCGAAGTGAGCACCACGATCGTCCACGGAGTTCTCATGTCGGAGACTCCTCCAGAACAGGGGCCGCGTCATTGCAGAGAACAGGTCAGGAGAACGGGGAAGCCCCTGGGGAGCGAGGGCGAACGCCTCCGCCGCCGACAACGGCGTTCACGGGAGGCGACGCGGACAGAGCCGCGTCCGCCGACGCGGTCGTCGTACGTACCGCCCGGGC
The DNA here is from genome assembly GCA_025774935.1 of bacterium. Lineage (GTDB taxonomy): Bacteria > Joyebacterota > Joyebacteria > Joyebacterales > Joyebacteraceae > JALGVN01. The sequence continues at coordinate 124,290 of JALGZK010000003.1, forward strand.
AACCACTGGTGGTGCTCGCGAGCGGCAGCTCGACGGACGTGTCGATGGGGTAGACGGATTCGGGGCCGACGGCACTGGAGCTGCACATCTCGTTCCAGCCGCGGGGTGGACGAGTGGCAACCGGCCGTGGCGTCCCCAAGAGACGCGAAGCCGGACCCCGAAGGGCCCGGCTCCGACTGTGATTCCGCGCGTATTCGGCAGCGGACCGACGCGCTATTTCAGAAGGACCATCTTCCGGGACTCCGACACCGTGCCCGCGGAGAGCCTCACGAGGTAGATGCCCGAAGCCACCCTCTCCTCTCGCTCGTCCCGCCCGTCCCAGACCGCGACGTGCCGGCCGGGCTCGCACGGCCCTGACGCGAGCTTCCTGACCAGTCTTCCCGAGACGTTGTAGACCCCGAGCTCAACCGCGGCGATGTCCGCGGGCACCGAGTACCCGATGGACGTCACCGGGTTGAACGGGTTCGGATAATTCTGCTCGAGCGCGATGGTCCGAGTGAACGCCCCGTCGCCTTCATCGACGCCCGACGGGATGTGAACGCTGTAGTCGCCCGTTCTGCGGAAGTTGCCCCGGAACGTCGCCCAGTCGACGCCGTCGCCGTTGGCGTACGCTCCCTCGCAGTCCCAGACGTAGATCCCGAGGTCCATCCCGGCGACGACCACTTCCACGTCTCCGTCGAGATCTACGTCGCCGAGGGTCGGCGTGCCGTAGACCTCGGCGTCGGTCCGGATCGGCCAGCCGTCGAGCAGCTGCCCCGTTCCGGAGACCGCGAAGACCTCGCCGGTGTTGCTCGCGACCACGATGTCCTGTCTCGTGTCGCCGTCGACGTCCCCGATTGCGACGCTGGTGCTCCTGATGTCCGAGTAGTTGACGTCGAACTGCTGCGGCCACCCGGCGAGCTCCTGCCCGTTGATGTCGAGGACGTGGATGAACCCGTCCTCGTCCGGTTGGATGATCTCGGGCACTCCGTCCCCCGAAACGTCCCCCACCGACGGTGACGCCGGGAGGTCACCGCCGACGGAGAGCGGAACCGGCCACCCGGGCAGCGTGTCGCCACTCGCGCTGAACACGAAGATCCCGCTGTCGTTCGGCGTCACGATGATCTCGGGCGACCCGTCGTCGTCGAGATCGGCAACTGCCGGCGCGCCCACGACGCGCTCGCCACACCAGACCGGCCAGCCGGATACGTTCGTGCCATCGCGATTGAAGGCGAACAGGCTGTCGCAGCGCGATCCCACTATGACCTCGAGCTCGCGGTCTCCGTCGATGTCCGCGAGCGCGGGGGACGAGTACTGATAACCGTACGGCCACGAGAGGTACCTGAAGACTCCCTCGGTCCCGGGGTTCCCGTCGCCGTCGATGATCTCGGAACCGTCCGAGGCCCAGCCGTAGAGGTACCCGTCGGCGCACGGGATGACGACGTCGTCGAGACCGTCTCCGGTGAGATCGCCGAGCGCGGGCGTCCCCCAGCAGAACTTGCCGGTCGAGACCGGCCACCCGGGGAGCAGGTTGCCGTCCTCTCCGTTCCACGCGAAGATGCGGTAGTCCGGCGCCTCGGGTGTCCCGAAGTTGCCCCACGACGCCGCCACGACCTCCGGATAGGGGTCGCCGTCCATCTCGCCGACTGCGATCGACGCGCGGTAGCCACCTACCCCATAGGCCGTGTAGACGCCGTTCGTCCTGGGGTCGCCGTCGCCGTCCATGAACTCGATACCGTTGTGATGCCAGCAGTAGACGTCGAGCGAGCCGATCATGACCTCGAAGTCGCCGTCGAGGTCGAGGTCAGCCAGCGTCGGCGTGCCGTAGATCGCTTCTCCGCCCAAGAGCGGCCACCCCTCCTGACTGGGAGGGTTCGTCGTGATCTCCAGCACCGCGGACTCCTCCCCCTCGTTGCCGGACGAGTCGACCGCGGACACGCGGTAGTAGTACTTGGTGTTCTCGAGTAGCCCGGAGTCCTCGAAGTAGGCCGTCCTCTCGATCACGCCGTCGTTCGCAAGGATGTAGGTTCCGGCTGCGTGATTTGTTCTATAGACGTTGTAGCCCCACAGGTCGGGCTCGAACGACTGGTTCCAGCGCAGGGAGATCGTCGTCCCGCGCACGTCGCCCCCGAGTCCGTCGAGCACACCGGGTCGCGCAAGGTCGAACCAGTGGGACCACTCCTTCCCGTCCTCGTCGGTGAGCACGAGCCTGAACCGTCCGCCAATCGGCGCGACGACGTCGAACTCGAAGCTGCCTTCTCCGTAGTGCGTGTCGCCTGGAACGATGTCGCCCCACGTGTTCGTGCTGTCGGTGATGGCGACGTCGCCTCCCGGATAGCGAAGAACGCCGGTGACCCCGTCGGCCACCCCGTTGCCTTCGTTCAGGACGTCGACCGTGAGGACGATCGTCTCCCCGACCCCGGGAACGCCGTTGCCGCCGACCCCGTCGTACACGTAGTTCGCCGCCTGGACCAGCTCCGGACGGAAAACTCTCATGAGGAAGCCGTCGGTCCACGTCGTTCTCGCCCCGTCGGTCATGTCGAGTGTGAAGAGCACGTCGTACTCGTTCGGGCAGTCATCGGTGATGCTGATCACGAAGGCGTCCTGGTACGAGACCTCCGTCAGCGCAGGTACCGTGTCCAGATCGTGAGATCCGTCCGGGAGGGAGATGTACACGTCACCGTCGATGAGCGTCGCACCCACGCTCGACGCGCCGCTCTGACCGCCGTTCCCCACGACGATGTCGAGCTCGACGGTCTCGCCCGCCTCCGCGATCCCGTTCCCGTTGCCGTCGCTGGCGCCGGACGCATCATCGTCGATGACCACCGACCTGAGCGTCAGGTGCGGTCCGGAGCTCGAAGCGACGCCGATCGTGTCCTCGTAGGGTACGTGGTCCTTGGCTGTCACCGTGATCGTCATCGTCCCGATCGTCTGCGGGGTGAACGAGACGATCGCCTGTCCGCCGGCGTCGGTGTGTCCGGTGGCGTAGACGTCGTCGCCCTTTGTCACGCAGACGAGAGCCCCCTCGACCGCAGCCGGGTCGGACACGGAGACCACGAGGTCCGTGGGGCCGAGAGCGACCGTGGCGTCGTGCACGACCGTCAGCTCCTTCGGGTACGCCGTCCACAGATGGGCCTCCGGCTCGCCCAGGAAGAGGAAGGAGAGCTGAGTCACTCTGTCGGTGTTGTCATAGAACGAGTCCGCAACGAAGGGGACCTTGTAGGTCGCGCTCACCACGCCGCCCCTGGTCGTCCCGTCCACGTAGAGGTTCTCGAACCACTCCTGGAAGTACTCATCAGCGGTGTTCGGGTAGCAGAAGCGGGTCGGTCCGACGAGGGAGGTCGCTCCCCCCTCCGGGTTGTTCATGAAGTGCTCCGCGATGCAGTCGGACTCGATCTCAGCCGAGGAGCAGTTCAGAAGCCACAGGAAGCCGCATCGGTCGAGGCCGTTCTCGAGTGCGTCAGCGTCGGGGATGTGGATGTACTGCCCGTTGCTCGTCCGGAGGACGTCCTTGTTGCCGTGACCGACGTGCGACACGATGTTGTAGCCGAGGTTGATGGAGTCGATGGCCGCGGCCTTCGAGAGCGGATACGAACCCGGGTACTCGGTGTAGTTCTGATACAGACGCGTGTAGTTGAGGCCGGGCGGGATCAGCGGGAGGATGGGTTCCACGATCCCCGCGCCGTCCGTCGTGATGTCATCACCGGGCTGCCAGTTGTACGGGAAAAGCACCTCTGCCAGGAACATCAGCCGCGCCGCGAACGAGTAGAGCGGCGCCGTCTCGTACGTCATCGCCTTGTCGATGAAGGTCTCGACCTCGATGCTGTTCGCAACCGGAGCGCGGCCGACGAAGACGTCGGGGTAGAGGTCCGTCCAGTCGCCTGGTTCCATGATGCTCACGTAGGCCTCGCCGAAGTCGCTGTCGCCGTCGTCATTCCAGGTGCCGTCGAGATCGCTGTAGTACAGGTCCGTCGAGATGCCGCTGTCGGCGAAGTGCGCGCTCTTGGCCATCCTGATGGGCACGACCGCCGTGTCGCCTCCCAGGAGCACGTACGTCGTGCCCCATGAGGAATACGCGTCCTTGAGGAACAGCCGGATGCGCTCGGCCGTGTCGCAGCCGCCCGGGTAGTTCGACTCGATCCACGAGACCGTCCGGACCACCGCCGGAACGCCCTTCTGCGTCTTCCAGTCCGCGAGCTCCTGGAACTGCGGTGCGAACTCGTCGCTCGTCACGATTGCGTACTCGACCGGACTTCCCTCGAGCGAGGGGCTGTAACGCGGGAGGAATCCCCCCGGTCCCAACTCGTCGGCGATCTCCGCGCCGGCGAGCTTCCCTGCAACGTCCTCAGGATTCGCGACGACATCTTCCACGAGGCGGCGGTAGAGGTCGTCCGACCGCGCGGTCATGCGCTGGCGCGGCACCGACCGGTCGTCGCCGGCCGCTAGCTCGAGCTCGACCGAGACGCTGCGCGCGAGCGTGAGCTTGCCCGTGGCAGGCGCATACGTGAGCGGGTAGACCGCGACGCTCGCGATCCGATACCCGCCGAGGAAACCGTCTCCGAGGTAGACGACGCGGTTCGCGGGATAGACCGACGCGCTCTCGTAGATCGCGGGATCCGGGTCGACGCGTTCGGCTGTCTGCCCCATGGGCGCCTCGGGCTGCGCCGGGGCGACCCGGTGCGTTCCGGGAACCTCCTCCTCCAGCCACGAGGCGATCACGTCCTCGACCTGCATGTCCGCGGGAATCACGAACGAGAGGTACTCGACCGGGAGCGCGGGAGCGCCGTGGGCCTTGACCGACCCCAGCCCCTCGATCGCAACCCTCGAGTAGACGCCCTCCGGAGTGACCCTGACCTCGGCGGGGTCGAACGACGTCTCGTGGGCGGGACCCGCAGCCCACGTGAGTGCGGCCCCACCAGCGAGGAAGAGTAAGACGAGAATGTGCGCGAACCGGCCGGAGCCCATGGTACCCCCTTGTGTCTGTCGTGAGTCGGCAGCCTGCGTCCGGGGGACCCCCGGGGTCGACGTCGGTGCTTGGGACGGCGCCTCTACCCGCCTTGTTCGAACCGCTCCAAAGCGCCGCGGAATCGGCGATTAAGGGCGAATCACACGCGATGGTGCGCCCCGAGCTGCCTGTCCTGCTCGTATCCCGTGATGTCGTGTCTGAACAGCTCTCTCAGTCTCCGCTCTCGGCATCGCTCCCGGGTGTGGACCCTTGCCTCCTGGATGGTGCGGAGCCCCGAGGGACCCTCTTGCTGAGAGCCCTCCTGCGTCCTACTTCAGAAGAACGATCTTCCTCGTCCGCCCGCTCTCCCCCGCCGACAGTCTCACGAAGTAGACTCCGGAGCCGGCGCGAGCACCGCCTTCGTCGCGACCGTCCCAGACCGCGGAGTGGCGCCCGGGCTCCACGTCGCCGGAGACGAGGGTCCGGACGAGCTGACCCGCCACGTTGTAGACGGAGAGCTCGATCGGGCCTGCGTCCGCGGAGACGGAATAGACCAATGTGGTCGCCGGGTTGAACGGGTTCGGGTAGTTGAGCTCGAGCGCGAGAGTCCGCGCGATCGATCCGTCTTCGGGAACACTGGTGACCGGTTCGTAGCCCGCGTTCCCCGACCGCTTGAAGTCGTAGCGGAACGTCGGCCACGGCGCTCCCTCACCCGCGGCGTACACGCCCTCGCAGTCCCACACGTAGACGTAGTTGTCGGCGCTCGCGTAGATCACCTCGACGTCCAGGTCGAGATCGAGGTCCGCCAGCGACGGCGTCGAGAAGAGACTGGCACCGGTCACGATCGGCCAACCGTCGAGGAGCTCCCCCGTCGACGTGAGCGCGTAGACCTTCCCCGACTGGCTGGCGACGACGAGGTCGAGGCTCGAGTCCCCGTCGACATCGCCGACGACGACGCTCGAGCCCGTGTCGAAATCGAGGGCGTCCTGCCAGAGGTGGAGCGTCTCGCCCGTCGCGCTGAGAACATAGATGTCACCGTACTCGTTCGGCTGGATGATCTCGAGCTGTTCGTCTCCCGCGATGTCGGCCACCGCCGGCGATGGCGGGAAGTCGCCGCCGATGTCGATCACCGCCGTCCAGAGCGTGTCGCCTCCCGCACTGAACACGAACATCTTGCTGTCGTTCACGGCCATGATGATCTCGGCGTTGCCGTCGAGGTCGAGGTCGGCCACACACGGGGAGCCCATCGCGTGCTCGCCGACCCAGAGCGGCCACCCGTCCACGCTGGTGCCGTCGGGGTTGAAGACGTACAGGCTGTCGGAGCGGGACGGCACGACGATCTCGATCTCCACGTCCTGGTCGATGTCCGCGAGCACCGGCGAGCCGTACGCGTACTGCCACGAGAGGTTCGCGAAGATGCCGATCGTCGCGGGGTTCTGGTCGCCGTCGATGAGCTCGTCGCCGTTCGACTTCCACGCGTAGAGGTTCCCGTCGGCGCAGGGAATGACCACCTCGTCGAGCCCGTCGTAGTCCAGGTCCCCGAGCGCGGCCGTGCCCCAGACGAACCAGGCGGTCGTGACGGGCCACCCATCGAGGACCGTCCCGTCGTCGGCGTTCCACGCGTAGACGCGGTGCTCCGGCTCTTCGAACGTTCCGTAGTTGCCCCAGGGCGCACACACGATCTCGGGGTACGGATCGCCGTCCATCTCCCCGACGGATATCGACGAACGGTAGCCGTCGATGCCCTCGATCGCGAAGACGCCGTTGGTCCTCGGGTCGCCGTCGCCGTCGATGAACTCGACTCCGTCGTGGTGCCAGCAGAGAATCTCGCCCGAGGCCACGAGGATCTCGAGGTCGCCGTCGAGGTCGATGTCAGCGACCGCCGGAGAGGAGTAGTTGGTCTCGCCTCCGAGGAGCGGCCACCCTATCTGGGCGGGCGGGTTCGTGCTCACCTCGATCACCTCCGACCACGGCCCGTCGTTCCCCGACGAGTCGACGGCCGCGACGCGGTAGTAGTACATCGTGTACTCGTCGAGGCCGGCGTCCTCAAAGTAGGAGACCCTCTCGACGATGGCGTCGTTCGCCCGCTGGTAGGTCCCGGCCGGGTGGTCCGTTCTGTAGATGTTATAGCCGAAGAGGTCGGGGTCGTCGGTCGGGTCCCACTGCAGGTAGATCGTCGTCGCCCGGACGCTCGCGGAGAGCGTGTCGACTGTCCCGGGCCGGGCGAGATCGAACCACCCGGACCACTCCGATCCCGCCTCGTCCGTGAGGATGAGCTGGAAGTGCCCCGCGAGCGGAGCGCTCACGTCGAACCCGAACCCGGACTGGCCGGACGCCGTCACGCCCTCTGGCAGGTCTCCCCAGGAATCGGTGCTGTCGGTGATGGTCACCTCGGGGCCCGGGTAGCGCAGGATGCCATCGACGAGTCCCGCGTCGCCGTTACCCTCGTTGTGAACGTCGATCGTGAGGACGACCGTCTCTCCCACCTCCGGCACGCCGTTTCCGCCGACTCCGTCGTCGACCTCGTTCCTCACCTGGCGGAGCTCGGGACGGAACAACCTCAACACCCAGTCGCTCTGCCACGTCGCTCTCGACGCGTCATCCATGACGACCTGGAGGGGAACGTCGTGCTCGTTCGGGCTGTCGGCGGAGACCGAGACCAGGAACGCGTCCTGGAACGCGACCTCCGTCTGCGGAGGGATCGCCCCCAGGGAGTGCGAGCCGTCGATGATCGAGACGTAGGGATCGGCGCCGTCCGTGAGGATCGCGCTCACGTTCGTGGCGCCTCCCTGCCCGCCGTTCCCGACGACGATGTCGAGCTCGATGGTCTCCCCGGCTTCCGCCTTCCCGTTCCCGTTCCCGCTGCTGAACCCGGACGAGTCGTCGTCCACTGTCACCGAACGAAGCGAGAGGTGCGCGCCCGCGGTGGACGCCACCCCGATCGTGTCCTCGTACGGAAGGTGGTCCTTCGCCGTCACGGTGATCGTCATGGCGCCCGTCGTCTCGGGTGTGACGGACAGCGTCAGCTGTCCCGACGGATCGGTGAGCCCGCGTTCGTACACTTCGCCGTCCTTCATGATGCACACGAGGGCGCTGTCGACGGCCGCGGGATCGGAGACCGTCACCGCGATGTCGGCGGGACCGAGGGTGATCGAGGCATCGTGGAGGACGGTGAGTGGCTCGGGACGGTCCGTCCACAAGCGCATCTCCGGGTCGCCCAGATACAGGAACGAGAACTGAGTCCAGCGCTCGTCGTTGTTGTAGACCGACATGGGGACGTGCGGCACCTTGCACATCGCGCACACGACGCCGGCGCGGGTCGTTCCCTGGAGATAGAAGTAGTCGAACCAATCGAAGTAGTAGTACCTGACGCGGCGCGGGACGCAGAAGCTCGTCGGTCCGAAGAGCGACGAGGCGCCGCCGTCGGGGTCGTTCATGAAGTGTTCGCCTATGCAGTCGAATTCGATCGCGGCAGTCGTGCAGTTCAGCATCCACACGAAGCCCGATTTGTCCTGCCCGTTGGACAGGTTGTCGACGTCCTGCAGCCGGATGTAGTTGTTCCGACTGACCCGGAGGATGTCCTTGTTGCCGTGCGCCACGTGGGACACGATGTTGTAGCCGACGTTCAGGGAGTCGAGAGCCGAGGTCCTGTCGAGCGGGAACGAGCCGGGGAACACGTCGTCCCGCTGGTAGAGCCGGGAGGTGTGGACCTCGGGAGGAACGTCCGGCATCACGACCTCGCAGGCGTGCTCGGCCCCGCACATGTAGACGCTGTCGGGCGGCTCCCAGTCGTACGGGAAGATCACCTCACCCATGAAGAGATCCCTGCCGGCGAACGCGACGTCCGGGCTCGTCTCATAGACGAGGCTCTTATCGATGAAGGTCTCGACCTCGAACAGGGTCGCGACCGGCGCCCGTCCGACGAAGATGTCCGGATAAAGATCGACGCTGTCCCCCGGGTCCTCGGCGGTGATGCGGGCCTCGCCGAACCTGCTGTCGCCGTCCGCGTTCCAATTGAGATCCAGGTCACTGAAGTAGAGGTCGCAGGTTATGAACTGCCCACCGTAGTACTCGAGCCACGCCTGCCGGTAGGGAACCACCTCCGTGTCGCCGCCGAGGAGCGCGTAGGTCGTGCCCCACGATGAGAACGCGTCCTTGAGGAACAACCGAATCCGTTCGGCCGCGTCGCACCCGCCCGGGTAGTTCGACTCGATCCACGAGACCGTCCGGACCACGGCCGGAACGCCCTTCCTGGTCTTCCAGTCCGCGTACTCCTGGAAGAGCGGCGCGAACTCGTCGTTCGTCACGATCACGTACTCGACCGGGCTTCCTTCGAGAGAGGGGCTGTAGCGCGGTAGGAATCCCTCAGGCCCGAAGCCGTCCACGACGTCGACGCCTGCGAGCTTCCCGGCAACGTCCTCCGGGTTCGCGACGAAGCTCCTCACCAGTCTCCTGTAGAGATCATCCGAGCGAGCGGTCATCCGCCCCCGCGGCTGCGACCGGTCGGCGGCAGGCACGAGCACGAGCTCGACCGAGATGTTGCGCGCGAGCGTGAGCTTGCCCGTGTCGGGCACGTACGTCAGAGGATGGACGGCGACGTTCGCGATCCGGTAGCCGCCGAGGTAACCGTCCCCCAGGTAGACGACGCGTTCCGCGGGATACGCGGAGTCGCTCGCGTAGAGCGACGGGTCCGGGGAGGTCCACTCCGGTTCCTCGCCCATGGGAGCGTTCCGCTGCGCCGGGAGGACGCGGTACGAGCCCGCGAGCTCCTCTTCGTCCCACGACGCCGTGACGTCTTCGACGCGCCGGTCGGCGGGGATCACGAACGAGAGGTACTCCACCGGAAGCGCAGGAGCGCCCGGGGAGCCGGACGTCTCCGTGCCGGGGATCACCACGCGCGAGTACGATCCGAGCTGGTCTACGACGACGTCACTGGGGTCGTACGACACCCGATGAATCGGGCCCGCCGCGCGGACCGGGCCTGCCGCGAGCGCCAGGGCTAGCGCCGCGAAGAGCAGCGGGACGACCCCGACGACTCGGCCCCGGAACACGAGATGGACGTATGATCTTCCCGGGAGCATCGTTGCTCCTTCCGGACCGGCGGATCCCTCCCCCGATCCGACAAGAACGAAAACCAGGACCCGGCCCCGAACGGGAGTCGGGACCTGATCCTGGCGCGTGCTGGCCGGTCACAGCGGCCTATGCCGCGCCGAACCGCAAAAGAGACGACGCGCCGCGCACTCGCGCGCCGCCGTCACTGGACACAGTACTCTCCTGCGGCTCGTAGCAGTATCGGCTCTCGTGCTGCTCCTGTGACCCGGGTGACCCCCGAACCAGGGGCTGATAGGTTTTCACTCTACAGAACGATTATACCACAATCTGCATCACATCTCAAGGAACGAGAGACGGCTCCGGACGCCGCAGAGACGCCTTCTGCGGTCACTTGAGCAGCACCATCTTCCTCGTCCGGGACACGGCAGCGGCGGAAAGCCTGACGAAGTAGACGCCCGACGCGACGGCCTCCCCTCTCTCGTCCCTGCCGTCCCACACGACCACGTGGCGGCCCGGTGTCGCCTCCCCGGAGGCGAGCGTCCGGACGCGTCTCCCGGCAACGTTGTAGACGGCCAGCTCGATCGGGCCGCCGTCCGACGGCACGGCGTACGCGATCGAAGTCACGGGGTTGAACGGATTGGGGTGGTTCTGCTCGAGCGCGAACGCACGCACTGGAAGCTCCCCGTCGTCGGGGACGCCTACCATGACGGAGTACGAGTAGTCCCCCGTTCTCCGGGCGTCGTGGCGGAAGCTTGCCCACTCGACGCCCTGGCCGTACGCGTAGTCCCCCTCGCAGTCCCAGACGTAGATGTTGACGTCCATCCCTGCGACGATGACCTCGACGTCCCCGTCGACGTCGAGATCCGCAAGAGTCGGCGTGCAGAAAATCTCTGCGTCCGTCCGAATCGGCCATCCGTCGAGCACGTCGCCGCCCGCCGACAGTGCGAAGACCTGTCCGGCGAAGCTCGAGACGACGATGTCGGGACTCGAGTCGCCGTCGATGTCCCCGATGGACGCGCTCGAGCCGGTGTTCTCGCCGATCGACCGCGGCCAGCCGTCGAGGTACTCGGCGTGGCCGTCGAGGACGTGTATCGTTCCGTACTCGTCCGGGACGACGATCTCGAGGACTCCGTCCCCGTTGAGATCGGCCAGCGACGGGGACGGCGGGAAGTCGCCGCCCACGTCGATCGGGAACGGCCATCCCGCCAGCGTGTCACCGCCCGCGCTGAACACGTACATGTCGCTGTCGTTCGCGACGACGACGATCTCCGGGCCAGGCTCGCCGTCAAGCTCCCCGACGCACGGGGAGCCGATGATGCGGTTGCCGCACCACACGGGCCATCCGGGGACCCTCGTCCCGTCGGCCTCGAAGACGTAGAGGCTCTCGGCCCTCGACGGAACGATGATCTCGAGCTCCGTGTCGTCGTCGATGTCAGCGAGCGCGGCCGAGCCGTACTGGTACCCGTACGGCCACATGAGATAGGCGAAGACGCCGACGGTCGAAGGGTCGTTGTCGCCGTCGACAAGCTCGTCGCCGGTCGCCGACCATCCGTAGAAGAACCCGTCGGCGCTCGACAGCACCACGTCGTCGAGGCCGTCTCCCGTGAGGTCCCCGAGCGCCGGTGTCGCCCAGCAGAATCCGCCTGTGCTGACGGGCCAGCCGTCGAGGAGCGTCCCGTCGTCGGCGTTCCACGCGAAGATGCGGTAGTCCGGATCCTCGGGAGTCCCGAAGTTGCCCCAGGAGGCGCCGACGACCTCGGGGTACGGATCACCGTCGAGCTCGCCTACGGCCAGGGACGACCTGTAGCCGCCCAGGCCTTCGGTCGCGAAGATGCCGTTCGTCCTCGGGTCCCCGTCGCCGTCCATGTACTCGACGCCGTTGTGGTGCCAGCAGAGAACCTCGCCGGACCCCACGAGCACCTCCAGGTCCCCGTCGAGGTCGACGTCTGCGATGACAGGCGTTCCGTAGTTCGCCTCCTGGCCGATCAGAGGCCAGCCTGCCTGCGCGGGAGGGTTCGTGCTGATCTCGAATGGGCTGGTGAGCGGGCCTTCGTTGCCGGACGAGTCGATCGCCGCCACCCGGTAGAAGTACTTCGTCTTCTCCGCGAGACCCTTGTCCTGGAAGTACGAAGTGCGCTCGACGACTCCCTCGTTGGCCGTAACGTAGTTCGTCCACGGCTGGTTCGACCGGTAGACGTTGTATCCCCACAGATCCGGCTCTTCAGCCGGGCCCCACCGGAGGGATATGGTCGTGGCCTTCACTTCACCCGCGAGGCCCGCCAAGGGTCCCGGAGGCGACAGGTCGAACAGATGAGACCACTCCTTCCCGTCCGCGTCGGTCAGTACGAGGTGGAAGGGATCAGCGATGACGGAGTTCACGTCGAACGCAAAGCCGGCCTCGCCGGAGACGGTGTCTCCCGGTTCGATGTCGCCCCACGACTCGGTGCTGTCGGTGATCGTGACCTCGGTGCCGGGATGGCGGAGGACTCCGGTGATCGCGTCCGCCACTCCGTTTCCTTCGTTGAGAAGATCGACCGACAGGACGATCGTCTCTCCCACGTTCGGGACGCCGTTGCCGCCCGGACCGTCGTCGACGTGGTTGCGGGCCTGGACGAGGCTGGGCCGGTAGATCTTCAGCACGAACTCGCTCGTCCAGATCGCCCTCGTGCCGTCGGTGAGCTCGATGGTGAGCGGGGCCTCATACTCGTTCGGGCAGTCGTCGGCGATCGCGAGGGTGAACGCTTCCTCGTAGGCAACCTCGGACAGACCGGGGACGCTCCCGAGTGCGTGTGTGTCGTCGACGAGCGTGATGTAGGTGTCACCGTTGTGGAGAGTCGCCGTGACCCCTGACGCCTCGTTCTGGCCGCCATTGCCGATCGTCACGTCGAGCTGGACTGTCTCACCGGCCTCCGCCATCCCGTTGGCGTTGCCGTCGCTCGCCCCGATCTGGTCGTCGTTCACGAGCGTCGCCCGAAGCGTCAGGTGTGGCTCGAGACTCGGGACCACGCCTATCGTCGCTTCGTACGGCAGGTGGTCCTGAGCGGTCACCGTGATCGTCATGGGGCCGGTGGTCCTGGGTACGAACGAGAGCGTCACGGACCCGCTCGCGTCGGTGACGCCGCAGGCGTAGACCTCTCCGCCCTTCACGACGCAGACGAGCGCGCTGTCGACCACGGCGGGATCGGTCACCGTGACGGTGAGATCGGTGGGGCCGAGCGGGACGGACGGCGGGTGGTCGGCGATCATGGTGTTCGGACGACCCGTCCAGAGTCTCGACTCCGGGTCCCCCAGGAGAAGGTAAGAGAGCTGCGTCCAGCGATCGGTGCCGTCGTGACCGGAAGTCCCGACGAACGGCGCCTTGCACAGAGCGCTGACGACTCCCGCCCTGGTCGTGTTCAGCTGGTAGAGACTTTCGAACCACGCGTAGTAGTACGACGAGGTCGTGACCGGGAAGCAGTAGCGCGTCGGCCCGAACACCCCGGACATGCCGCCGTTCGGGTTGCTCAGGAGATGCTCCGCGATCGAGTCGAACTCGACCGCCGCGGTCGAGCAGTTCAGCATCCACGCGAACCCCGACCTGGCGACACCGTTGGAGAGAGCGTCGACGTCCTGGATGGTGATGTAGTTGTTCCGGCTCGTGCGGATGATGTCCTTGTTCCCGTGCCCCACGTGCGCCGTGATGTTGTAGCCGGCCCCAAGTGAGTCGAGCGCGGATTCGCGGTTGAGGGGGAATGACCCCGGGAAGGCCGTGTGGTTCTGGTAGACCCGCGCGTAGTGGACGTCGGAGGAGATCAGGGAGACGGTGGGCTCGATGATGTCGCCGGCACCGTCCGTCTGGATGGCGTCGCCGGGCTGCCAGTCGTACGGGAAGACCACCTCGCCCAGCAGCAGCTCTCGTCCCGCGAACGCGACGTTCGGCGACTTCTCGTAGGTGAGGACCTTGTCGATGAACGTCTCGACCTCGTACGTGCTGATTACCGGGGCGCGTCCGACGAAGACGTCGGGATACAGGTCGAGGCTGTCGCCGGGAGACGCAGAGCCGTTGAACGCCTCCCCGAACCTGTCGTCGCCGTCGTCGTTCCAGTTGCCGTCGAGGTCGCTGTAGTAGAGATCCGTCGGGATGAACTCGCCGCCGTAGTACCACGTCCACGCGAAGCGTACGGGGACCGCGCCGGTGTCGCCTCCGATCAGAACGTAGGTCGTTCCCCACGACGAGAAGGCGTCCGCGAGGAAGAGACGGATCCGCTCCGCCGTGTCGCACCCGCCAGGGTAGTTCGCGTCGATCCACGAGACCGTGCGTACGACCGCCGTGATCCCCTTTTGCGTCTTCCAGTCCGCGAGCTCCTGGAATCGCGAGGCGAACTCGTCGGTCGTGACGATCACGTACTCGACGGGGCTCCCGTCGAGCGACGGGCTGTAGCGCGGGAGGAAGCCCTGGGACCCCACGTCGCCCACGACTTCGACAGCATGGAGCTTGCCCGCTACGTCCTCGGGGTTCTCGACCATGCTCTCGACGAGGCGCCGGTAGAGATCATCGGAACGGGCGGTCATCCGTCGGCGCGGCTGAGACCTGTCGGCGGCGGGCGCGAGCTCGAGCTCGACCGAGATGTCGCGCGCCAGCGCGAGCCTGCCGGTGGCCGGAGCATACGTGATCGGGTAGACGGCGACCGTCGCGATCCGATAGCCGCCGAGGTAGCCGTCGCCGAGATACACTACGCGGCTTGATGGATAGGCGTCGTTGCTCTCGTAGATCGAGGGATCGGGCTCGACCCGCTCGGCGATCTGCCCGATCGGGGCTTCGGGCTGGGCGGGAGCGATTCGGTGCGTGCCGGGAATCTCCTCTTCGGCCCACGACGCGAGAACGTCCGCAACCCGCCGGTCGGCGGGGATGACGAACGAGAGATACTCGACGGGGAGGGCGGGAGCGCCGGGAGTCTTGACCGCCCGCTCGGCGCCCGCGACCGCTATCCTTGAGTAGACGCCGTCCACCTCGATCGCCAGATCCGCGGAGTCGTACGATCTCTCGAGAGCCGGGCCTCCGGCTGCCGCGAGTGCGGCCCCGCAGAGCAGGAACAGGGTGAGGAGGATCTGGGCGGAACGTCTCGAGGTCATGGTCTCTCCTTCGCACTTCCGGGGACGTCAGCCCACCCGAAACGCACGACAGGATCGAAGCTCGCCCGGATGGACGGCGCCCGATCCTGTCGTGGTCATCGAATCGTCAGGGGGGCGACGCCGCACCGAGCCGCATACCGCCGTTACGGTGGGCCGTTCCACGCGATGTCTCTGTCCACTGGTGTCTTGTCTAAGGAACAGCCTGTAGCAGTATGCCCGCGCGTTGCTCCCCGCTCTCAGGCGGGCGGGACCCGTGC
Source organism: bacterium (assembly GCA_025774935.1). Lineage (GTDB taxonomy): Bacteria > Joyebacterota > Joyebacteria > Joyebacterales > Joyebacteraceae > JALGVN01. The sequence continues at coordinate 139,635 of JALGZK010000003.1, forward strand.
CCTGGATGGGTCGGCCCCCGCCCGCGTCTATTTACTGAACCGTGCGGCCGGCGAGTGGCGCTACTTCAGAAGCACCATCTTCCTGCTTACCCTGTCCTCCCCGGTCGCCAGCTTGTAGAAGTAGACTCCGCTCGCTGCCTTCTCACCGGTGTCGGTCGTACCGTCCCAGACGACGTGGTGCGGACCCGCCCCGAGCCATCCGCTGACGAGGGACGCGATCCTGCGGCCCGTCACGTCGTAGACCTCGAGCGTGACCCCGCCGGCCTCAGCCAGGCTGAAGGCGATCGTCGTCTTCGGGTTGAACGGGTTCGGCACGTTCTGCGCGAGCGCGAACCTCTGCTCGACGACGCCATCGTCGACCCCGGTGGGGTTGACGACGATGTCCTCATTGCCACGCGGCTCCATCTTGTAGTTGCCGAACGAGAAGGTCGTGATGCCGTGAACGTAGACGTTGTCGCCCTCGGTGGGAACGTAGTCGTAGTCTGCGCGGTCGTCCACGCGGCAGGTGTCAGAGGCGCTACCTGTGTTCTGGATCGCCCACTCACCGAAGCCGAGATCGGCCACCTCGACCGTCGCGTCGGCGGCGTAGACCAGCACGCCTTCGTACTTCTCTCCGGTGATGACGTTTTGGAGTTCCGGAGTGGCAATCGGCGTGGCATAAGGCGGCCCCCCGGGGCGCAGGTAGACGGCCGCCTCCGGGAAGTGAAGGGCGATCTGCGTCTCGCCGAAGTACTCCTCCACCTCGCCACAGACGATGATGTCGTCGCCCCGGACGAACGAGAGCGTGGCCGTGCGGTCGAAGACCTGGACGCCGTTCCAGGCGCCCTCCTGGTCCTGGATGTAGAAGTTGTAGTTGCTGAAGATCCCGGGCTCCGCCGTCACGTTTCCGCGCACGTTGACCGCCAGGGTATCCATGGCCGACGCGTCACCTCCACCGTCGGTCGCCTGGACCTCCGCGATCGTCAGGAGTCCTACGTAGAAGCTGTAGGTCCCTACGACGGGACGCCGTGCGGAGAGCGTGCCGTCGGACGCCGTGATGTAGTAGTAGACGCGCTGACCGTCAGTGAACGGACCGATGTCGGCCGCCCACGAGTCGCCGACGCCCTGGACCATCGGCACGGTCGCGTACGAGCCCATTGCGGTCGACTTGTAGTGGAGGTCCGCCGAGGTGACCGCCACGTTGTCTGTGATCTCCGCCGAGATCGTTATCACCTCGCCGTCAACGGGCGGGATCGGCGAGTACCGCACGGTGCTGATCTCCGGCGGGCCGATGATGTCCTCGTCGTAGCGCGGATTGATCTTGAACGTGCCGTAGCTGAACTGGACCGTTCCGCGCAGCTCCGCAAGCTCGTCCCCCGCCTGAGGCGTGTAGTTGTAGTACGCGAGGTCATCGACGCGGCACGTGTCCGCGGGTGTCGTGTCGTAGACCGTCCACATCCCGTACCCGATGTCGGGACTGTCGACGGTCACGTTGTCGATCGAGCAGAGCTGGCCCTCGTACAGCTCCGCGGAGGAGCTTCCCCACGCGATGTCGGCCGTTGCGATGTCGGTGTAACCGTACACGGGGTTCCCGGACGAGTGGACGACGATCGACTCGGGGAAGTGGCGCGAGATCTCCGTCTCGTCGTAGTACTCCGAGATCGTCCCGCATACCGTCACGTCGTCGCCCTCGTTGAGGTCGCCGTCGAAGCCCGAGACGTAGCACTTGATGCCCTTGTAGGGGCCCACGCCCTCGTGGATGTAGATGACCGACGACAGATAGACGCCCTCGCCTGCCGTCACGATGCCACGCACGTTCGCGGCCTGCCCCGTGAGCGAGATGTCGTTCTCCTGGATGTACGCGATCGGGGTGTAGCCGATCGAGAAGCTGAACGGGTCGGCCTGACCGGTCCCCGGATAGCTGATCGTGGCGCCCTGGTCGTCCGTCGCCTCGACGTAGTAGTCGATCTGATAGCCGTCGGACTGCGTCGGAATCAGTCCGTGGTAGACCGAGTCGCCGGGCGCCGCCGTGGCGACCACCGAGTTCCAAGCTCCGCCGTTGACCGAATACCAGACATCCACAGACACGACCGCTCCTTCGTCCGTGATCATGGCGCTCACGTCCGTCGGAGTCGAGTCGTTCGGCGGGATCGGCGAGTAGCGCACGAGCCTGATCCACGGCGGCTGGTTCAGCGTGTTCTGGTAGCCAGGGGTCGGCGCCTGCAGTGAGAAGTCTACGCTCGAGTTGTCGGTGTCGGCGCTCGTCGGACTCCGTCCGAGCGTGTTCCCCACGAACGGAATGTCCGGATACGCGTTGTCGTCCGCGCCGTCGTCACCCGGGCATGGGTCGGCGACGCACTCCGTCATGTCCGCGTACTCGACGAGGTCGACGAGGGTGATGAGCGACGCGCTCGTATACAGGTAGACGACGTCCGCGTGGCTCGTGAACCCGCATATGACGCCGTATCCGTTACCCCCCACCAGGCGCACCTGATCGTCGTTCGCGGGATCGTCGTCGAGCCTGATCATGTTCGGAGTCGGAAGGTGATCCACCTCGTAGCTCATCGGCGGGTCGTACATCTCGAAGTCGCAGAACTCGAACGGGAACTCGTCGTAGAATCCGTCGCCGTCGAGCGCGTCCTTGGCGACGACGATGTATCCGTCGGCCGCGATGATCGTGCCCTCCGGGAACTCCCATCGGTTCTCCCCGCCGCAAATCTGGAAGTACTCCGGTCCGGTGAGCACCCAGCCGCTGATGTCGATGGGGTCCACGGTCGGGTTGTAGAGCTCGATGAACTCGGAGCCGTCGTAGAAGCTCGGCGGGTCGCAGTAGATCTCGTTAATGACAACGTTGTCGCCTGCCGGGTTCGCGGCTGCCAGTCCGAACGAGAACGCCAGCACGGCGACGACGAGTGATGCTCTCTTCATCCTCGAATCCTCCCTCACATAGCGACTGAGCCCTCTGTCTCGCAGGGGGTGCTTGACTGCGCGTATGGTCCCGTCATCCTCCCTTTGCACACGGATGCTCGTATCCGACCTCCGGGCCGGGACAAACCCCTACAACCCGCAGAGCGGCTTCTTTTGCACACTAACACTATAGCACATTCTCCGTCGATTGTCCAGCACTCGTCTACCTCATTCCGCTCCCGTCGCGGGGACGCCTGAGACGCGCCGAGAGCTCTGTCTCCCGGCGAAGGGGGCGGAAGAGCAACGCCCGCCGTTCGACCGGACCGGCGGGCGTCGTCTCGCATATCTGCACGGTGTCTCTACTGATACTGCCCCGTTCCTTCATCGTCAGGTGGCGCGAGGGGTTCCATGCCCTCCATCGCCTGCACGAGAGCGGGGTCGATGTCCCCCTCGTCGTCGCGCACCCAGCGTCCGTCCAGCTCCACGTCGATCGGCGTGTGCCGCTCGATGTAGTGCACGACGGCGTCCATGCAGGTCGTCGAGGTCCGCATCTTCTTGTCCTCGGGTATGCCGGGCAGCATGTAGAGACCGGCGTTCCCGGCGGCCAGGAAGTCGGACGTCACGACGCGGTACGTGCGGTCGGGGTGCCACTGCTCTCCCCCGATCGTGAAGTGCGTGACCCGGTCGTAGTCGGGCCGCGTCTTGTTGTAGTGGATGACACCGCCGGACATGTAGACGCCGTGGTGGCCAGCGCTTACGCGGTACTCGATGACTTCCTTGAGAAGCCTGCCGTCCATCTCGTAGACCATGAGCGAGTTCCCGAAGGGGAGCACGCGGAAGACCTGCCTGGGCGTCACCGGCCCCTGCGGGATTTCGTCCCTGATCCCGCCGAGGTTCGTGAACGCGAAGTCGGCGGTGACTTCCTCGCGCATGGCGTCGCAGACGAGGTTCCCCATGCGGGTCTCCCCTTCGCCGCCGCGTGTGAGATCGACCTCGGTGAACCCGATGATCCTGTCCATCCCCTCTTCGGCCTCGGCGACCATGTCTCCGATGAACTCGCCGGCCTCTTCATCCGGCCACCACTCGTCCTCGAAGAGGGTGATGAGGCCACCGCGGTAGCTCGGGAGATCGTACCCGGCCAGCGTCCTCGTCTCGCGATCGATCAGGAGGTCGACGTGTCCGACGCCCGATCCGCGTCCGTACGTCTGGAAGAAGAGCGTGTGATTGGTGGGCTCCTCCCAAGGCTTGTCGAAGCCCCGGTGGATGTGCCCGCCGAAGAACACGTCGATGCCGGGGACCTTGTGCCCGACCTCCATCGCACTCGGCGCCCATCCGCTCTCCTCAACGGGCTCGCGTAGGCCCTCGCGCTCCAGCGCCTCCTCCTCGGCGATCATCGCCTCGTAGCCCACCTGCGGGTCGTACGGAAGACCCATGTGGCCGGAAATGATCACGATGTCGGCGCCCTTCTCGCGGACCTCCGCCACGTACTTCTCGGCCGTCTCGACCTCAGGCAGGAAGGAGACGGGCTCTACGTGTCCCGGAAACGCCATCTTCGGCGTGTCGGTGGTCGTGAGTCCGATGATCGCCACCCTGATGCCGTCGTAGTCCTTGATGAGGTAGGGCTGCGTGCCCTCGATCGGATCCCCCGACTCCGCCCACACGATGTTCGCCGTGAGCACGGGCATCTCCGACCTGTCGATCAGATTGCAGAGGTTCCCGCATCCCTCGTCGAAGTCGTGGTTCCCGATGGTCCAGAGATCGAGCCCGATGTAGTTGAAGTAGTCGATCACTGGCTCGCCACCGCGGAGGTTGCCCACCGGCGTTCCCTGAAACGTGTCGCCCTGATCCATCAGGAGGACGTGGTCACCGTTCGCCGCCGCCTCTTCCCTCAGCCGCTCGATGTACGAGACGGCCGACGCCCCTCCGCCCAGCGGTGGCGGGAACTCCCTGTTCATGAATGTCGCGCCGCTGCGGTCGATGCCCCCGTGCATGTCGTTCGTGAAGATGACCGAGAGCTTCATGATCCCGTCGCCGTCCGGGTCCGCGTTCCCCCCTGCACCACCCGCCGACGCGACCGGCGCGATACACCAAGTGGCGACGGCGCACGTCAGAATGAGCGGTCCAAGTCGTGCTGCTGCTCTCCTCATTGCTCTGTCCCCCCGCTCTCTTTCCTGTCGGAAGACCTCGTGTCAGGGCCCTAGAACGCGTAGACCGCGCTCAGCATCGCAGTCGAGGTCGTCTCGCGCAGCCGCTCCGTGCCCCCGAGGCTGTACTCCCTGACGCCTCCCATGGCGCCGAGCTCGACCCTGGCGCCGAGGACGGCGAGCCCGAGGCCGATGCTGAACTGGGATCGCGACGTACTGTCATCAAAATACGCCGGCTGATACGAGAATCCAAACCTCGCGAACGAGTTGTCGAAGAACCCGTGGTCGACGCCCATGCGGAATATCCAGACGTCGTCGAAGTCCGGGTCACCGGTGAGGTTGTCCTTGAACGAGGACCAGTTCGAATACTCGATGTCGAAGCTCACGGTCGTCCGAACCATGTTCCGCGGGTGGTACTGACAGCCGACCGCCAGCGAGTACGGGTACTTGTACTCGAAGCGGCCCCCCGTGGTCGTGTCGCTCTCGGACGAGGCCATCGTGTAATCGCCCTTGAGCGTGAAGCTCGAGCGGAAGACGGCGCCGAAGTCCCACCGATGGAGCCGGTCGGTGAAGAAGCCGAGAGTGAACTGGGTGCCGGAGACATCATCGAACCGGACGCTCTCGAACTCGTCGTCCTCGTCCGAGTCCGGCGGGAACACCCAGCGCGTCTCCGAGGTCCACTCGCCTCTCAGGAAGTCGATGCCGAGCCCGATGTAGTAGTCCTCGGCGACCTCCTGCCCGAGCGAGACGGTCCACGCGTTGACGCCGCCGTCTCCGTCGGCGAAGTAGTCGGCGATGATCTTGTCGTCGGGTTCCGTCTGGAAGTCCGGGTCCCTGTACTGGACGTGGTAGTAGTAGTTCATGTCGAGGCGTGGCGCGTATCCGACCGCCACGGTCGGCGCCCAGGCGCCCTCCACCTCCGGCTTGTATGCGACTCCTCCGAAGTAGTGATCGTACAGACCCGTGTTCAGGGCGTACGTGTTGTAGACGAGGATGCCGTCGAAGCTGTCGTGCACCGGAAAGTCCCTCGATTCCTCGGCCGCGACGAGCGAGGCTGAGAGCAGCACCTCCGCACGTTCGGTCTTGCCGAGAAGCGAGGGGTTCAGCCACATCCCCCTCACGCCCATCGCCGAGGCGAGCCCCGACCCGCCGAGAGCCAGCGACCTGGCCTCGACCGGCGGTATCATATTGCCGTACCTCCACCCGTCGTAGGTGAAGGCACCCGCGCTCCCTGCGAGAAGAGTGGTGACGAGGAGCGCGACTACGGCAGTGGTTGATCGCATGACCTGCCTCCCTCGTGTGTGTAAGCCGCTCGTGATCATCTTCCTCATGTTCGTCTCGTGTCCCTGCCGCGTCCGCGCGGCGCCGCCCGTGCGCTCGCTACCAGGAGTAGTCGACCTGCAGGCGGAAAGTGTTTATGTCGTCTCTGACGTACCAGGCGTCCGGCTCGGGATTGCCCGGCGGGTTCTCGTTGTACTCCCTGGCGTCGACGTACGTGAGCGGGTATCCGTGGTCGTTCGTCCAGCGGAACCGGATCGCGAGGTGATCCGAGATCCTGTCCGCGATCGCCAGCCACCAGCGGACGGCCCGCTTGTCCCTCACGGAGAACTGCCCGTCCTCGAAGATCCAGAGGAACCCGTCGTAGTAGGTCACCGCCGCCGTCACCCGCAGGAACTCGTTGAAGTTGTGGGTGACCGCTCCGCCGACCGCGTAGGACGGGAGCCCCGCGGACCCTTCGTCCGGGTGTCCCCCGTCGGCGTCCGCGTTGTCGACGAGCCGCGGCCGCGGCGGCCAGTTGATCCAGCTCCGCGAGAGAAGGAACTCGACCTCGTCGTACTTCGAGAGGCGGTACTCGAGCCGGAACCGCGTCTCGACCTGGTCGTAGCTCATCGGCGTGAGCCAGTCCGTCCTCCACCGGCCCTGCCACTTCTGTCTCAGGTTCATCACGATGTTGTAGATCGGCTGATAGCGGAGTCTCAAGAGGAGCCGTCCGTAGTCCGCGCCGTCGGCCTTCCGCTCCCAGACATCGAAGTCGATCGAGGGCGTCAGCGTGTGAGAGAACCTGTACCGGGACGAGAGATAGAGCCCCCGCTCGGCCTGCGGCGTCACGGAGTTGACGAAGAGCATCGCGTACAGCGGGTCCGTAAGGTAGTACTGGTCCTCGAGGACCGTGCCCTTGAACCGTTTGTACTCCGAGAACGCGCGGTTGTACGGGTTGTCGAACTCGACGTCGTAGTCGCGGTAGAGGGCGAGGAGGTTCAGGTTGCTGAAAGACGCCCATCCGTTCACGACGAACGCCTTCGGGTCGGCGCCGAAGTCGAACAGGTCGCCGTCCACGTCGAGCCCGGCGAACTCGCCGGCGAACGAGTAGTTGTCGTAGACCCACTGGAACTCCGTGCCCCAGACTCGCCGGTACTTCCCGGGGCTCGTGTAGGTGCTCCAGTACTCGCTGTCGGTGGCGACGAGGTTGTCCTCGTCGTCGTCGTTCACGATCCACGTCACGTCCGTCGTGCCGTCGGGATCGTACGCCGACTTGAAGTACTTGTTGTACCAGGACTGGTACCCCGAGACGCCGACCCACGTTCCGGGCGCGAAGACGTACTTCAGGTTCCCGCCGAACGTCCGTTCGTGGAGGACATCCCGCATCGCCCGGAGGCCCCCGGCCTCGAGATCGCTGTTCGTGACACGCGGCGTCATGATCAGGTGCTGGTTCGCCGAGCCGTCGGGGTTCAGGACCGCGTCCTTCCAGTCGTCGGAGTAGAACAGCACCGTTCTCCAGTCTCCGACCTGGAACTCGGTCGCGGCGCCCCACATCTTGTATTCCTCGGTCTGAGAGATGTCGTCGAGGATGCCAATGTACCGCTTGTCCCAGCCGAAGCCCGAGTTCCTCGACTTGAAGAAGTCGGTGTTCTGCATCACGAGACCCTGTCCGAACGCGATCTGGTAGTTGCCGAGGATCGTGTTGTCGAAGCGGACGGGACCGATGCTCTTGTTCCTGAGCGTGACGTTGAACTTCCAGACATCGGGCTGATTGATCGAGCCGAACCCGTGGTAGACGAGCGCGCCCGCCCGGATGTCCTGCCTCCAGCGCGTCCGAACCTTATGCTGGTAGGACGACGGAGCGTAATCGAGCCTCAAGCGGTCCCACCACGAGTCGTAGGCGCCGTCGGCGAGATTGCGGTCCTCCCTGAGCACCTCCTCCACGTCGAAGATGACGTCGGTGTTGAAGAGGCGGTACTGGTAGCTTCCCCTGGGACCGCCCTCGAACGACGGATCGTCGTAGCGGACGAAGTTCCGGGCGTTGTAGTAGCCCCAATACGTCAGCCCAGGCACGTTCCTGAGCTGCGAGCGCCGCTCCAGACGGTTCCGCCGCGTGTAGTTGTAGATGGCGGCCGCGTCCGTGGGCGAGAGCTGCTGCAGGTTCGCGATCTCCCAGTACGATGCCTTGTTGACGTTCAACGGATCCCTCGCGAGGTCGATCCAGTAGTCGACCAGAGCCTCCGAGGCCCCCTCCTCCGCCTCCCAGTTCCTGATCCGGTAGTAGATCTCGTTGACCCTCTGGAGCTCCTCGTCCTCGATGGGGACCGGGACGATCTTCACGAGCGGCTTGAGGGCGTTGAGCTCCTCCTGCGTGATCCCCGGGATCGTCCGCAGCTCGTAGATGCTCGAGAAGTACGCCCTGTACTCGCGGTACTCCCAGATCGCCTGCGCGTCCTCCGCGTCGATCGGGAGCTTCATTATCTCCTCGAGGGTCGCCTGGTTGAGGTCCAGCGGCTCACCCGCGTGGACGACGGTCGCACCGGCGGCGAGACCGAAGCCGACGAGGATCGCGGCGAGACCCATCGCTCTGAGTTTCTTCATCGTACCTCCCGGATTCACTCGTGTTGCCCCTCACGTCGGGCGCCTGTTCGCGGCGGCGCCCCTCGGGCCCAGGGCCCGTCTAGAACGAATAGCCAAGGGCGAAGTGATGGGTGCCCGGCAGAACGTCGTGCGTCGTGTAGCTGTAGTCGATGCGGAAGCCTTCCCAGTGCGTGCCGAATCCGAGAGAGAGCCTGTTCGGCTGGGTCTGCATTCCGCCGCGCAGCGTCAGGTAGTCCAGGACTCCGAACTCGAGCCCGAACGACGTGCGGATGTCCTCGCTGTCCTGCTTTGAGACCTCGAGGGTCGTGTTCACGGCGCCGTAGGGACTGTACGCGACGCCGACGGCGAACCACTGCGCCAGATCCTCGGCGTCGGGGTCGCCCATCTTCGGGTTGTTCAGGTTGTGCATGAAGAAACCGAACCGCGTGCGGCCGCGGAGCGTCCCGAGGACTCCGACGTCGACACCGAAGGAATTCGCGGAGCCCAGGTTCTGGCCGCCGATGCTCTCGCCGTCGAACGAGAGCCCGTACAGATTGAGTCCGTACCCGACGGCGAGCGACGAGTGGACGTCCTCCATGATCGTGAACCCGTGCCCGAAGCTCACGGTGTACTCGCTCTCGAGCTTCACGCCCTGGTACTCGACCCCGAAGAGCCTCCCCCCGAGAGCGAACGTGCCCCACTTCTCCGTCGGGTAGGTGCCGGCGAGGGCACCCAGACTCAGGAAGTCGTAGCCGTAGAGATCGACGTAGCTGGCGTACAGGTCGATCTTCTCCTGCTCCGCGAGCCCCGCTGGGTTCGTGAAGAGCGCCGTCGCGTCATCGGACAGCGCCACGAACGCTCCCCCCATCGCCCGCGCTCGCGGTGAGAGGATCAGGTTGTCGAACACCCCGGCGGCGCCGGCCGCGTACGGCAGCAGCAGAACCGCGGCCGCCAGGGCGACTGTCGTTCTTGCCCTCTTCACACGTGCCTCCTTTGAGGTCGAGACGACCTCCGTCTTCGCATCATGGGTTTCCTCAATCGAGTTTCCGTCCTATGACAATCGGCACCGCGGCGTCGCTACTGCCACCGGTGTCGCGTTCCCGCACCTGGATGCTGCACACGTACACTCCGGCGGGCATCTTCTCGCCCTCATCGTTCTTCCCGTCCCACAGCTGACGCTGCGGACCGAGGCACATGCCGTCGAAGAGCGTCTTCACCTCCCTGCCCTGGAGATCGAAGATCCTGACGACCACGTTGCTTGCCTTGGTCGCGTTGTACGAGATCTCGATCTCCTCGCCGGATCCGATGTCGAGCACCTTCGCCTCGGTGGCGATCTTCGCGCTCGACGAGTAGTCGTCCTCGAGCTTCACCATGTCGCTCTGATAGCGGGGGGCGAGCTCGTAGCCTGCGAAGTACGGGGAATTCTGGTCGTACTGGAGTAGCGCGCCCGTGACGCGGACGCGATCGCCGACGGCGAACACCGAGAAGTCCAGGTCCGTGAAGTTCTGGTAGACCTGGATCGAGCCGGTGCCGTCGTCGATATAGAACGCGAAACCGGAGAGGGTGATGACGACGCCCTCGGTCTGGATGAGCGCTCCCTCCCTGTCCTCGACGCCCACGTCGCCGGTCTCGAGCACCGTCGGCTCGAGGGGCTCGAAGCCCCTCGCGAAGATGGTGACGTTCGCGTCCGCGATCTCCGTCACGGCCCCGGCTCCGGTCGAGAAGCTCACGTACTCCTCTACCACTCCGTCGGCCTGATACAGATCACCGATGAGCGGCCCGTCCGTCATGAACGTGCTGTTGTAGACGTTGACGCCATAGCCGTCGAGGTCCTCCACGTACATGCTCGTGCGATCCGGCTGGAAGACGCCGGCCGGGACGGTCGCGAAGCCGACGACGGCGTGGTCCTCACCGATGAGCGGCGAGAACCCCACCTCGTCGTATTCCTGGACCTCGGAGATCGGGGTCGTCACCGGGAAGTGTCCGTCGAAGTCGTCGGAGTCGGTCACCATGACGTTTCCGGCGAGGTCCGCGATGCCGGAGATCTCGATGAGGTACTCCTGCTCGGGGCTCTGGTTGGCGGTCTTGAGCAGTACGGTTCTCTTGTCCCGCGACAGCCACGCCTGGCGAACGTCCAGTCGCTCTTCCGTGATCGCGTAGTTCGAGAGGTCGAGCGCGTCGTCGCGGTCGATCGGTTCCGTGAACTCGATCGTCACGAACCACGTGCCCGCCGACCTGACGCGTCTGACCGTAGGCTCCAGAGAGTCGTCGGGGACGTTCACCGCGCCCGGTGTCGGTTCGGAGCTCAGTATGAGGTCGACGCTGCTCACGTCGGTGTCGGTCGAGTTCTCGTCGCGTCCGAGCGAGTAGTCCTTCGGCGGCGGCCCCGGCACCCACGCGTCGTCTGGGCCACCCAGGCCCGTTCCGCCGCACGCGTCCTCTGGCCAGAAGACGGGGTCGCGATACTCCACCGCGTCGACGAGACTCGTGAGACTCAGGTCGGAGTAGAGGTAGACCGCCTCGTAGGACGGAACTCCCACGATCTGGGTGCCGTTCCCGTCGGGGCCGCCGACGAGACGTATCTCCCTGCTCGTTCCGACGCTCGGCGGCGAAACGATCTCGAGGTTCGGCGAGTTCGGGTCGTCCGGATCGAGGAAGCCGGGGTCGTAGAGCTCCCAGTCGGGATAGAACCCGAACACCGGCTGGAACCCCCCTGCCCCTCCGCGCCTGGCGTCCTTCGCGACGGACAGGTAGCCGAGCGGGCCGATCGACGCGCCGGCCGGGAAGACCCACATGTTCATCCCGCCGCAATCGCCGGAGTCGTCGACGTCGGTGAGGACCCACCCCGTGAGGTCGATCTCCGCGGAGTTGGGGTTGTAGAGCTCGATGAACTCGGAGCGGTCCTGGCTGTCGGCTCCGTATGCGTAGATCTCGTTGATGAGGACCGCGCCCTCGGGCGCGATGACCCCGACGCCCACCTCTGGCGATGCCACGATGGGCGTGAGCTCGCCGCCGTCGGTCGCGGTCGAGACCTCGAACGTCCCGCCTCCTGCGGAATCGGGCGTCCCGAGATCGAGCAGAAGGACGGAGCCGGGTCTTCCGTGAACGAGCGTGCAGCCCTCGATCGTGACGAGGGACGGACTCGTGCTTCCCGGAGTCACGCTCGCGAACCTGAAGGCGTCGCCGGAGAGCGCGACGTCGGCCGCGTCGCCGGAGAAGTCCCATCCGTCCGGAATCGCGATCGTGACGGTTTCGAGCGTGTCCGCTTCGCCGCGGAAGTGGAACGCGAGGTCGATCGTCTGGTCGACGTAGGTCCACGCGGGATCGGCCTCGGCCACTCCGCCCCCGTCGCCTCTCGACAACACGTACGACCGTGAGGGCGGGAGCATTCCGTGCCCCCGCCAGTAGATGACCGCTCTCGGCTGCGGGATGACGACGCCGTAGACGTCGAACGTCTCGAACGGCGGCGGCGATCCGCAGATGTCGGTGTCGGCGTCGAACCAGAGCCGGCACGTCGAGTCGGCTCCGGCGATGAGCGTTGCCTCGTCCTCGTCGCACTCATCCGAGGGCCACTCGAGCGGGAACTCGAGGGAGACGCGCTTCGTCACAGCATAGATGCCCTCGTACTGCTCGCCGGACTCGCGCGCGAGGTCACGTGGCGCCACGACGACCGGGTCGGGCAGCGGGTTGCCGCTGCTCAGGATCTCCATCCGCGCTTCCGGGGCCAGCGACGTCTCCACCCTGATCGACGTCCGCCTGCCTGTGCCGGACAGGACATCGACCATCCCAGTCACACGGACGCTGTCGCCCTGAGCGACGACCGGCGAGGCCGCCAGCGACTGGTACACGTTCACTCCGCCGGTGGCGTCCTGGACGTAGATGTCGGTGTTGTCCGCGAGCACTCCCGTCCCAACGGTGACCACACCCTCCACCGTCACGACCTCGAACCGCAGAACGGGGAAGCCGTCCTCGTCGTCCTCGTTGACGTCGGAGATGGGGATCACCTCTCCCATCGCCGCCGCCGGGAGCGCCACGATGAGCGCGGCGCCGAGGAACGCGAGTAGCTGCCTCACAATCAGGTTCATGGGTCCTTCCTTTCGGTCTCTCTCGTTTCCGGGCGTATCAGTCGAGCTTCACGCCGACCACGGCCGGCGTCACGGCGTGGCTGACCCCGCCGTCGTCATCGGTGACCTGGAGGCGGCAGACGTACGTTCCGGCGGGGACGATCCGGCGGAGGTCGTCACGCCCGTCCCAGCCGCGGACGCCCTCACCGTAGAACCCCTGCTTGTAGTACTCGGGCAGCGTCGACTCACCATAGTAGACCGTGTCCGTGAGGATCCTCACGGAGCGGCCCTGCAGGTCGAACACCTCGATCTTCGTGTGGCTCCCGTCGGGGGCCGCATACTCAATGGGAAGCACCTCCCCGACGTCGGGGTTGAAGACGGCGGCCGGCGCATCGATGGTCGCGTTCGGCCAGTAGGCCGGCGGCGGAGGCGGGGGCGGCACCGCGTGCTGGAGGTCGCTCTGGTACCGAGGGACGATCTCGTAGCCATCGAAGTACGGAGCGTCCCGGTCGTACTGCGTGATGATCCCGGTGACATCGAGAGTGTCGCCGAGGTCGAACACGCTGAAGTCGACGAGCGGGTTGTTGCCCTGGTAGATGTTGATGCGGTCGCCGGACCACGGCTCCTCGATGTCCATGCTCCACTCGTAGTTCGTCACGACGATGACGCCGACCGTTCGAACCAGCCGTCCCTCGTTGTCCTCGGAGTAGCAATCGCCGACAGACAGGATCGGCGGCACGGGCTCGTCGTACCCGGTCGACAGCTCCACGAGGTTGTCCGCGTTCCCGACGACGATCTCCGTCACGGCCCCCGCGCCTGTGGTGGCGCTGATGTACTCCTCCACCTCACCCGTGACCTGGAAGCTGTCGCCGAGCGCGAACTCGTACGGCAGCGACGTCCAGTCGACCGGGACGAAGATGTTCAGCCCGCAGTCGTTGCTCTCGATGTAGATCGACGTGTACTGAGCCACCAGGAGCCCCGGCGGAAACGTCAGCTTGCCGCGCACCGTCACGGTCTGACCCGCGAGGGGCGAGAGCCCCATGTCGTCGTACTCCTGGACCTCACAGATCGTCGTCGCATGCGCGCTCCCGACCCCCGCCGCGATGAACGCGGCGAGCGCCAGCACTCGGAACGCCAGGCGCTTCCTCTGTCGTGTCATCGATCCTCCCTTCGGATTCTCTCGATTCTCATATCGCTGTCGGTCGCCGCCCCGTCGCGATCACCCGCGGGACGGGCGACGTTCTCCTCACATCGGAACGATGTTCGCGATCTCGTTGTCGACAGCCTCCGCGGCGATGTCGAGCGCTTCTTTTGGAGACTTGTGCTTCCGGAGGGCCGACTCCACACCCATCTCCTCCAGGTGCTTCCGTCCGGCGTACCAGTCGCTCGTCCGCGGCTCGTATGAGGCGTACTCCAGCTGATCGAGGACCTCGCTCAGCCCCTCGATGGCCTCGAACCGCGCGAGCATCGCAGCCGACTCGCGGGCGCTCGTGCGCACCGGCGCGTAACCGGTCTTGACGGCCCAGCGCGCCGTGACCTCCGGGCTCGTGAACCACTTGATGAACGCCCAGGCGGCGTCTTTCTCCTTCTGCCCCGCGTCCTTGAAGACGACCACGTTCGTCCCAGCGACGAAGCAGCCCTTCTCCTTCCCGTCCGGGAGCGGCGCGACGGCCATGTCGAACGTGTACTTCCCTTCCATGAACGAGAGCGAGACGGTCGAACCCTCGATCATGCCTACCTTCCCGGCCTGGAAGTCGTTCTGGTACTCGTACCCCGAGGTGATCTTCCCGTAGTCGGTCAGGAGTCTCACCATGAACTCGAGCGCCTCGACTCCCTCGGGGCTGTTGAACGCCGCCTTCGTGCCGTCGTCGGTGAGGACCTGCCCGCCGTTCTGAAGGAGCAGGTTCTCGAACATCCACGCGCTGATCTGGCCGGCGGTGCCCCACTGGTCGATCTCGCCGTCGCCGTCGGTGTCCTTGGTTAGGCGCCGCGAGAGCTCCTCGTACTCGCGCCAGTTCGAGGGCGCGGCGTCGAGACCCTCGGCCTCGAACAGGTTCTTGTTCCAGTAGAGCGCGCGGACGCTCTTGTTGAACGGGAACGAGTAGACCGTCCCGTCCCACGTGTTGTTCTCGAGCATCCCGGGAACGAAGTCAGCGAGCTCGTCGGCGGTGAGACCGTTCGGTCCCTCGATGTACGCAGTGAGCGGCTCGGCGCTCTCGTTGTCGATGAGCGCCTCCGTCCAGGCCTCGTAGGCCTGCGCGAGGACCGGAGGTTGGCCCGCGGCCACGGCCGCCATGATCTTCTGCGAGAGCGCCTGGTAGCGCCCCATGCTGATCGACTCGATCTCGATGTCGGGGTGGGCCTCGTTGAACTCGGCTATGAGCTCGTCGAGGGCGTCCCCGAGAGGTCCTCCCATCGCGTGCCAGAACGGCACCTTCGTGACTCCCGAGACCGTCTCCTCCCCGCCCCCGGAGCAGCCCGCGAGGAGGATGCTCGCCCCCAGGGCCACAGCGAGTCCGAGCGCGATCCCGCGCTTGAGCGTGCAAGCCGTTCTCATCGTGTCCACCTCCGGATCAGCTCTTCATGCCTGACGTGGCCAGGCTCTGGATGATCTGTTTCTGCGCGAAGAAGTACGCCACGACGAGCGGCGCGATCGAGAACGTCGCGGCGGCCATCATCAGCTCGTGGCTCGTCCCCTGCTCCTGCGAGAACCTCGCGAGTCCCACCTGGAGAGGCCTGACGTCGGGCGTGTCGGTCATGACGAGCGGCCAGAGGAACGAGTTCCAGGTGCCGACGATCGTGAAGATCACGACGGCGACGAGCACGGCCTTCGAGAGCGGGAGCATCACGCGCCAGAGGAACCCGAAGCGGCTGCAGCCGTCGATGATGGCGGCGTCGTAGAGATCGTTCGGGATCGTCTTGAAGTGCTGGCGCAAGAGGAAGATGCTGAAGACGTGCGCGATCCAGGGCACGATCAGCGCCTGGTAGGTGTTTATCCAGCCGAGCTTCACGAGGATGATGTACGACGGCACGATGTAGACCGGCTGCGGCACCATCATCATCGACAGGAAGAGGACGAAGAGGTTGTCCCTTCCCCAGAACCTCATCCGCGCGAACGCGTAGGCGGCGAGCGAGGACGTGACGAGGACGCCGGCCACGACGAAGATCGTGACGAGGATCGTGTTGAAGTAGTAGCGGGCGAACGGGGCCTGGCGCCAGGCCTCCGCGTAGTTCCGGAACCTGAGGCGGAGCCGGTCGACGACGAGTGACTCTTCGACGGTGTACGACGGGCCGCCCTCGACCGATCTGACGACGGCCGTTCCCGCCGCCGCGTCTCGCGTCACGACGTAGACTTCCTCCCAGGTTCCGGCAGACGCCTCGACGAAGTGGCCCGTCGGGACCCAGGTCGGCGGGAACTCGAGGATCTCGATCGGCGACTTGAGCGACGTCGTGATCATCCAGAAGAACGGGACGACCATGACGATGACGCCGATCCAGAGAGCGCCGTAGAGCCCCGCTCGTCCGAAACCGCGGCGCGCCCTGTAGGCGGCGGCAAGCTCGTGATCCGTCATCCTCGCCGTGGCTTCCATCGTCCGTGCGATCTCCCGTGCATCGTCCGGAGCGGCCGCTCCGGCGTCGTGCGATGGCTGCTAGTAGTAGACCCGCCGCTCGACGATCCGTCGCTGGATCAGCGTGAGCGTCAGGATGATCGCGAACAGGACGAGCGCGACCGCGCTCGCGAACCCCATGTTCCCGCCCGCGTCGAATCCCCTCTCGAAGAGGTAGTACACGATGACCTTCGTCGTCCCCATCGGCCCGCCCACGGGCGGCCCGGTCATGAGGTAGATCTGAGTGAACACCTGGAACGACACGATGGTCGTTGAGAGGAGCACGTAGAAGGTCGTCGGCGAAAGGAGGGGCCACGTGACCTTCCAGAAGACCTGCATCGGGCTCGCGCCGTCGATCCGCGCGGCCTCGTAGTACTGGTCGGGGATGTTCTGGAGCCCGGCCAGGAAGATGACGATGTTGTACCCGATGCCGCGCCAGACCGAGACGATCATGACCGCGACGAGCGCGAGGCTGGGGCCGGCGAGTCCGTCGGGCCACCACTCCCATCCGGCGGCCGACGCCACGAGCTCGAAGACACCTCTCGGCTCCTCGAGCCACAGGAGCGCCGAGCCTCCCAGCCGGTCGAACGCGTAGTTCAGGAGCCCGAGGCGCGGGTGGAAGATCCACTTCCACACCATCGAGACCGCCACGAGCGACGTGACCACCGGGAGGAAGTAGACGGTCCGGTAGAAGCCTAGGGCGCGGATCTTCTTGTTCAGGAGGACCGCGGCGAGGAGGGCGAGGAAGAGGCTGACCGGCACGACTCCCGCGACGTAGTACGCGGTCGTCCCGAGCGAGTTCCAGAACGACGGGTCCCTCCAGAGCTGCGCGTAGTGGGCGAGCCCGATGAACCCGCGAATCCTCCCCATCCTGACGTCGAAGAAGCTCAGGAAGAACGCGGAGCCGATGGGCAGCATGCGGAAGACGGCGACGATGATCCCGGCCGGCACGATGTAGAGCGCCGCGGTCAGCGGGTCCATGAACTTCTTTCGCCTGAGGGTCGAGATCCAGCTCATCACGTCTTTCCCGCTCCCGCTTCCCACCCGTCCCGCACTTCGCGCCTGCACCCGCCGACGCAGCTACCAGTCGTGTGCCTCGAGCATGACCTCAATCGTGGAGCCGTCCGTCGTCGCTATGAGGTTGCCGTAGTCCGGCGGCGCGTTGCGACTCGTGTTCGGGAAGATTCGGTCGGTCACGAAGTAGTCGGCGTCGTACCGGCGCAGGGCGTCCAGCACGATCTCCTTCTCGAGAGGCGCCTCGACCATGGCGTTCGAGATGAAGCCGATCCTCGGCAGCACGTTGCTGAGCCAGTAGGTCGACGTCGCGTCGTCGTTCGCGTGGTGCGCGACCTGGAGCAGGTCGGCATCCACGCCGCTCCGCCCGTAGTAGTCGATGATGTAGTGCTCGACGAAGAACTCCCCGTCGGCCATCGTGATGTAGGAGACGTCGTGGAAGTTGAACTTGAAGACGATCGAGTCGTTGTTGCCGTTCGGCTCCGCGGGCTCGATGCCCTCATAGCCCACGCTCTGCATGCCGACTCCCGCGGAGAGCACCTGGACGGAGAACCCGGGCGTCGAGTCCCACTGGAGCGCATCGGTGTTCGAGGACGAGTCTCCCTGCTTCACGTACGTGACCGGGAAGTTGTACTCGTTGATCTTGTAGAGGAGGCAGCCGCCCAGGTTGGAGACGATGTGCTCTTCGTCCGGGAGGATCACGTCCCCGATCCAGTAGAGGTCCATGACACCCGGGTCTACGATGGTCGCGCACTGGTCGTCGGTCTCGCCCACGTAGCCCCCGTAGTGATCCCCGTGGTGGTGGGTCACGGCCGCCGCCTCGAACGCGTCGATGCCGTGTTCGTCGAGGAACGTGATAACGCCGTCGAGGTGGGAGACGCTGCCGGCGTCGATCATCATGTGTCCGCCCGAGGGGCCCGTCAGGACCATCGCGAGGCCCCAGCCCACGTCGATCATCGAGAGCGTCATCGTGTCACCGTCGAAGCTCACACCGGTGATCGAGGCCGGCAGTTCGGTGTCGGTCTCGTACGCCTCGTTGCCCGCCCGGTCCATGCTTCGCACCCGAACCGCGTACTCCTCCCCGTCCTCCATCCCGAGAAGCGTGGCGCTGTGCGACGACTCGTGGACGTTCGGCGTCTCGTAGACGTAGTGGTAGAAGTCCTCGCCGACCGGCGTGTACTCGACGACGCAGAGCGCGGGCTCGTTGGTCGTCCAGGTCACCACGCCGTCGCTGTAGCTGAAGCTCGTGACGACCGGCGGGTCCTGGTCCTGCGCTGGGTCGAAGGGGTTCGTGTCGTCGCTGCACCCGGACGCGAGGATGAGGCCGAGGGCCAGCGAAAGAAATACCAGGGGCCAGGTTCTGACTCGTCCCATGACGGTGCTCCTTCTGTCGTCTCTGCGAACTGGTAGGATCGGCGCGGCGGCCTGGCGGCGGCCGCCGAGTTCACCGATTCTAGGGCCTCAAGGGGGGGTAGTCAAGGAGAGACGGGGGCGTTCCGGGCCCGAACGGCGGAGGCCATCCGGCAAACCGGACGGCCCCGGGCGGGTGGTCCGTGCCGGGCCTACTGGCTGCCGGGCGTTCGGGCGTACGACGAGAAGTCGGGGACCTCGTCGATGGGGACGCCTGCCGTCGAGTACACCGTGAGCGACACACGATCGTCAGACACGTCGAAGAGGCAGTAGTGGTTCACGAGCGAGAACGCCTCGACGTTCCCCGACCACGGTGACGACAGATCCTGCACGTAGAACGGCGCGCCCGCGCCGCCGCTCACGATGTGCCACACCGGTCGCGTGAACGCCGGATCGACGTCCGAGTCGACGAGCGTTCGCGAGTAGTTGTGCTCGTCGCCGCTCATGAACGCGACGACCTTGTCGTGGCGCACGAGCGTCGTCCACAGCCTGTCGCGCATGTCGATGACGTCGCCGAGCGGGACGTCGTGGTCGTTCAGCCCACCTTCGTGCCCCTTCCCCGCGTCTCCCCAGAACATCGCGTCCCACAGGTGCCCGCCGTTCGGGAACGCCGGCTCGTGCGTGAACACGAAGACCCAGTCGATGGCGTCGTCCTCCTGCGTCATCCTGAGATCCTCCTCGAGCCAGTCGAGCTGGTTCTGCATGACGTATCCCTCGCGGCATCCGCCGAGCACCTCGAGCGCGACCTCCGTGCCGTCCTTGTCGCTCGGGTAGCGCTTGGTTCCCGTGCTGTTCTTCACGCCGGTGAACCAGTAGTTCGAGTTCAGGGAGACGAAGTGGCAGTTCCCGTGGTCGAACGAGTAGACGGTCTCGCCGTAGTCGGGACCGGTCGCGGTCCCGACGCCCGTCTTGCGGGTCTCCGGGCCGAGGCAGAACCCGTACGAGCTCCCGCGGGGGTTCGCGAACGTGTCCGTGAAGATCGCTTCCGCGCTCCGAGGGTCCTCACGGTCTCGGAACATGACGATGCGGTAGCCGTCGTGCTCCGGATCGGGAACCTCGAAGTAGTCCCCGACCTGCTCGTGGTTCCCGACGCCCTCGTAGATCGGGAGCGAGGAGCCCACGAGACCGGCACAGCGCATCCAGGACGCGAGCTGTTGCTCGAAGGCATTCTGCGAGCTCGTGTACCCGCTGATGAGGTCGCCGCCGAACAGGAAGAGCTCGGCGCCCCGGGCGCGGGCGCCCGTCAGGACCGCCGCGAGGCCGGCGCGGTTCACGCCCTCGACCGCATGAGCGCCCCCGCCGGCGCCCGCCCGGCTGTCCGAGGCGAACCCGAACCGGAACCCCGATTCGCCGCGAGGGGGCGCGGTCGTTACCTCGTACGTCGGGGTCATCCCCCCGTCGTGCCCGTAGTGCACCCGGTACCCGTAGGCCGTCCGGGGCTCGAGCCCCGTCACACGGACCTCGTGTCTCTCCGAGGGCTCGGGAGCCACGAACTCGCGGTCCGCGACCACGACGGCCCCCGGCGCGGGGACGTCGGTCTCCCACGAGACGACGAACGAGTCCGGGCCGACGAGATCGACGAAGGGCCCGTGGACCATCGTGCTCGCGAGGCTGTATCTGCCCTCCTTCGGTTCGCCGTGCCTCTGGTAGCGAAAGCGGCGTTCGTATGTCCTGATCGACCCGTAGTCCGGGTCGTATACCTCCACCTTGAATGCCACGACCCCACCTCCGCCCGCGACGAACCCGCTGTCGTAGAGCCTCGACTCGAGCTTCGAGACGTCCACGCGGATCCTGTGCAGCGTCGCCACCGAGCCCGGGTCGTCGCCGGGCTCGACCGCCACCCTCCGGTAGACTGGCTGCTCGATGCCGCCGGCGAGGAACACCGGCCCGTACCGCACGACGGCCGGCGGAGTCGCGACGCTCGTCTCGAACTCGACGACCACCTTCGGTCCCTCGAACCCTGTCACGGCGGGCCCGCTCACGACGAGCGGCGACGCGCGGAAGCCGATCGGCGCGAGGTCCCCGAACGTGATCTCCGAGAGTGACGCCGGCGGCTCCGCAGACGAGGCGGCCGCCACAGCGACCACCAGAACCGCAATGGCGCTGAGCGCGATGGTCTTCACTTCCAGTACCTCCGCTAGTAGGGCTTGCCGAGAGACGCCGGCGGGCGGGCGCGTCCGATCACGCCGACCAGGGCGACCATCGTGAGCAGGTAGGGAATCATCTGCACGAACTGGGTCGGGACGTCGCGTCCCTGCAGGCTCATCTGCACGGCCTCCGCGTAGCCGAAGAGGAGGCACGCGCCGAGCGCCCCGACGGGGTTCCACTTCCCGAAGATCATCGCCGCGAGCGCGATGAACCCGCGGCCTGCCGACATGTTCTTCACGAACTGGTGGGTGTTGAGGGCCAGGAAGGCGCCGCCGAGGCCCGCGAGCGCGCCGGAGATCAGGACGCCGGAGAACCGCATCAGATGGACGCTCACGCCGAGCGTGTCGACCGCCTCGGGGTGCTCGCCGGTCGCTCGGAGCCTGAGCCCGAAGGGCGTGCGGAAGAGAACGACATGCGCGAGGGCGACCGAGCCCAGGGCGACGTAGACGAGAGGCGGGTAGTGCCCGATCACCGGGTTGACGACGCGCGCGAGAACTCCCCACGATTCGGGCAGCGCCCAGTGAGCCATGCCGGCCACGGGCGGCGAGTTGGCGGAGCTGCCCCAGATGATCCACGTGAGGAACTGCGTCGCCCCCATCGCGAGGAGGTTGATCGCCACGCCGCTGACGATCTGGTCCGCGCGGAACACGATCGATACGACGGCGTGAAGGAGGGACACGAGCATGCCCGCGAAGACGCCGGCGGCCGCCCCCGCCCAGGGGTCACCGGTGTAGTACGTCGCGACGATGCTCGCGAACGCGCCGGTCAGGAGGATCCCCTCGAGGGCGATGTTGACGACCCCCGAGCGCTCCGAGAAGAGGCCGCCGAGCGCCGTCAGGATGAGCGGCGTCGCCATCCTGAGGGCGGAGTCGAGAACCGCGAGTTCGAACACCGCCTGCCTTCTCCCTGTTCTCCAAGACGCGCCTCTTCCAGGCGCGCCGGGCTAGCCGGCTTCTCCCCTGCCGCGCCGGAGCTTCCCGAGGATCTCACCCACCCCAGACCTCACCATGTCCCACGTCTCGACGATCTGTCCCCGCGCGGTGAACCACGCCGCCCCGAGGTAGACGGCCGCGGCGAACGCGGAGGCGCCCACAAGGACGCCGATCCGCGGACCGAGAGTCGACGGGACGTCGAGCTGGACGATCCATCGCCCGAGGTAGTAGAGCGCGACCGCCATGACCGCCGTCGCCGCCGCCGTGCCACCGAACGCCTTCATGAGCGTTTTGAACCGCCCCTTCATGAGCACCGGCGGAAGCAGGATCAAGAAGAGAACGAGCTTGAACACGTGCGAGACCGACGTCGAGAGCGCGATGCCCGCGTGCTGGAAGCGGTCGAGGAACACGAAGATGAGCCCGACCTTGACCCCGAGCCTGACGAACCCCGCGATGACCGGCGTCTTCGTGTCCTTCATCGCAATGAACGCCGAGATCATCGTCGTCGTGAGGCCGAGCGCCCAGATGGTCGGCGAGTAGAGGAGGAGGGCGGACACCGTGTACGCGACGGACGTCTCGTCGAACGCTCCCCGCTGGAAGACGACGCGAACGAACGGCTCGCCCAGCATCGCCATGCCGACCGAGATCGGGAAGAGACTGAAGAACACGATCCTCATCGAGGTGTGGAGGCGGTCGGCGAGGAGCTCCGTCTCTCCCCGAGCCGCGAGTCTGGAGTAGAACGGGAAGAGCACGGTCCAGAACGCGGCGACGAGGACCTCCCTCGGGAGGTCGATAAGTCTGAGCGCGTAGGAGAGCCCGGAGATGCTGCCCTCGGCCAGGCCCGACGCGAACACGCGATCGATGACCTCGTCGAGCTTCGCCCCGGCCATGCCGATGAAGAGCGGAAGCCCCAGCTTGAGCACGCCCCAGAACATCTGGTTCCTGAAGTCGATGCGAACCCGGATGTGCTTCCGGTACCTCCAGAGGATCGGAGACTGAATGAGGAAGCTCGCGACCGACGTCGCGATCGTTCCGAAGGCCATCGCGCGGATGCCGTAGCGCGCCGTGAAGAACAGGGCGACGCACATCATGATGACGTTGCTCGCCGGGTGGGTGAGCCCGGGCAGGACGAAGCTCCCGTACACGTGATGGACGTTCCGGAGCGTCCCGCCGACCGCGTAGAGGACGATCGTGACCGACATGATCCTGACGAGAGACGCGGCGAGCTCCCGGCTCGCGTCCCCGAATCCCGGTGCGATCAGCCCCACGAGCGACGGCGCCGCGATCCACACGGTAGTGGCGATCACGATCGACACGACGATGAAGTTCCCCACGAACGTGCCGGCCGCGCGCCAGGCCTTCTCCTCCCCCTCCTTCTCGATGATCTCCGAGAAGAGCGGCACGAATCCGGAGCGGATCGGCGAGCGGTACCAGTGCAGGATCATCATCGGGATCGTCACGGCGACGAGGTACGCGTCCATGAGCGAGGTCGTCCCGAACTTCGACGCGACGACGATGTCCTTGAAGAGACCGAGCGCCTTTCCGACGACCGAGAGACCAATGACCCACACGGCGGACACGGCCACGCGGGCCAGCTGGCGGCTGTCGCTTCCGGTGGTTTCGGGTCCGTTCGACCCGATTCCGTTGAGCGTCTCTCCGCTCGAGTCGGTCAAGCAGCCTCCTCCGCTTGCGTGTCCGCGAGGGCGGCCCGCGCCTCACGGGCGGCGATCCTCCTCACGAAGATCTCGTTCCCGACAACGACGAGGATGATCGTCACCGCCTGGAGCACGAGGATGAGTTCGCGCGGCACGTCGGTGAAGACGTCCACCTCCAGCGCTCCTGCGTTGAGCACTCCGAAGAGGAGCGCCGCGAAGAGCACCCCGAGCGGCGTGTTCTTCCCCAGAAGAGCGACCGCGATCCCCATGAAACCGATCCCGCTCGAGAAGTTGTCGAGGAAGCGGTGCCGGAACCCCATGACTTCGTTCGTCGCAACGAGGCCGGCGAACGCGCCGCTCGTGATCATCGCAAGGACTATCGTGCGCCTGACGTTGATGCCCGCGCTCTCGGCCGCGTCCTGGTTCAACCCGACCGCCCGGACCTCGTACCCGAACGTGGTCCGATAGAGGATGAACCACGCCACCCAGACGGCGGCGAGAGCGATGAGGATCGACGCGTTCAGGGGGTTCGCACTCGGCATCGGGATCCCCACGGCCTGGAGCGCGCCAGCGAGCCGCGGCAGGTGCCCCGACGCGATCTCCGCCGTCTGGGGCGTCATCTGCGCGGGCTCCTTGAAGATGTTGATGACGAGGTAGCTCGTGAGCCCGATCGCGATGAAGTTCATCATGATCGTGTTGATGACCTCGTGCACGCCGAAGCGCGCCTTGAGCATCCCGGGGACCGAAGCCCAGAGCGCTCCGCCCACTGCGGAGACCGCGATCAGGACCGGCACAGCGATCCACCACGGTACCCCGGCGAGGCCGAGTCCGGCCCACGCGCAGAGGAACGACCCGATGTAGAGCTGACCCTCTCCGCCGATGTTGAAGAGCCCGGCCCTGAACGCGAAGGCAACGGCGAGCCCCGTGAAGATGAGCGGGCACGCGTTGAAGAGCACGAGGCCGAAACCGTCGACGCTCCCGAACGCCCCCCGGAAGAGAATCGCGTAGACGCGGAACGGGCTCTCGCCGATGGCCGTGACTACGAGCCCTCCCACGAGGAAGGCCGCCGCGACCGCGACTATCGGGGACAGGACGCCCGCGTATCTGGTCCAGCGATCCATCGATCTCCTCTTCCGGCTCCCCGCAGCAGCCTCAGCTCCCCGCCCGACCTCGCTGCGGCGCTCCGGCCGCGCGCGGGGGCGCGGCCTGGCTTTCGCTTCGTCCGGCTCCGGCCCCGGTCATGTGGAGACCGAGCTCCTCCTCGCCGACCGCGTCTCCGTCGAACGTCGCGACGATCGCGCCCCGGTACATGACAGCGATCCGGTCGGAGAGCGTCATGATCTCGGAGAGCTCTGCGGACACGAGGAGCACAGCGGCGCCGGCGTCCCTCATGGAGAGGAGGCTCGTGTGCACGAACTCGACTGCGCCGATGTCGACGCCACGCGTTGGCTGCGACGCCACGAGGAGGGCCGGCTCGCAGTCGAACTCGCGCGCGACGATGAGCTTCTGTTGGTTCCCGCCGGAGAGGTTCGCGGCCTCGGTGGCGGGATCGGCCGGCCGGAGGTCGTGTTCCTCGATGAGCCTCGCGGCGTGATCGTTCATCTCGTCGAGGCAGAGACGCCCCAGCCGCGAGAACGGCTCGCGGTGCTGTCGTCCGAGCACGAGGTTCTCCGCGATCGTGAAGTCGAGAACGAGCCCGCGCGCCTGACGGTCTTCCGGGATGTGGGCCACCCCGAGGTCCCGGATGTGTCTCGGCGAACGGTTCGTGATGTCGGCGCCGTTCAGCGTCACCCGACCGGACGACGCCCTCCGCAGACCCGTGATGATCTCGACGAGCTCCGTCTGCCCGTTGCCCTGGACGCCTGCAACTCCGAGGACCTCCCCGGAGCGGATCTCGATGTCGACGTCCCGCAGGACCTCGGTCCCCTTCCGCCCGGCCGCCGAGAGCCCGCTCACGGAGAGCACCGTGTCGCCGGGGCTGCCCTCTTCCTTCGTGACCCGGAGGAGGACGTAACGCCCGACCATCATCTTCGCGAGCTCCTCCTTCGTCGTCTGCGCCGCGTCGACGATGCCCGTCACGCGGCCGTCACGCATGACGGTGACGCGGTCGGCAAGTTCGATGACCTCGTCGAGCTTGTGGGTGATGAAGACGATCGTGCGACCGCTCTCCCTGAGAGCGCGGAGGATACCGAAGAGCTCGCGGACTTCCTGAGGGGTGAGGACGCCGGTCGGTTCGTCGAGGATGAGGATCCTCGCACCGCGGTAGAGGACCTTGACGATCTCGACCCTCTGCTCGAGGCCGACCGAGAGGTTCTCGATGAGCTCGTCCGGGTCGAGCTCAAAGCCGTACTCGCCGGAGAGCGTTTCGACGCGTTCGCGCGCGGCCGCCGCGTCGATCACGACACCCCTAGTCGGCTCCTCGCCGAGGATGACGTTCTCCGCGACGGTCAGCGTGTCGACGAGCATGAAGTGCTGGTGGACCATTCCGACGCCGGCGCGGATGGCGTCCGCCGGGCGGTGCCGGACGAGCGGCTTCCCCTCGAGCCGCACCTCACCGGCGTCCGGAGGAACGAGCCCGTAGAGGACCTTCATGAGCGTCGACTTGCCCGCGCCGTTCTCGCCGACGATGGCGTGTATCTCGCCCTCGCGGACGTCGAGGTCGACGCGGTCGTTCGCGAGAACGCGCGGGTA
The DNA here is from genome assembly GCA_025774935.1 of bacterium. Classification (GTDB taxonomy): domain Bacteria; phylum Joyebacterota; class Joyebacteria; order Joyebacterales; family Joyebacteraceae; genus JALGVN01. The sequence goes on from JALGZK010000003.1 coordinate 166,027, forward strand.
CCGTTTGGTGATCCCGCGCATCTCGATCGCGTTCGTCTCCGGCATTCCTCGGCGCCTCCGGGGGCGGGACTACTCCTTCGGGACGATGATCTCGCCGGCCACGATCGCCGCCTTCGCTTCCTCCACTCTCGCGATCATCTCGTCGGTGATCATGTCCTCGTTGTACTGGTCGACGGCGTAGGCGATGCCGTCGTCCGCGAGACCGAACTCCCTGAGGCCTCCCTCGAAAATCCCCTCGAGGGCCGACTGGACGATCCTGTAGACGGCGTTGTCGACGCGCTTGACCATGCTTGTGAGCACGTTCCCGGGAGCCATGTAGTTCTGGTTCGAGTCGACACCGATCGCGTACCTGTTGACCTCCTTCGCCGCCTCGATCACTCCGTTCCCGGTGCTGCCGGACGCGTGATAGATGACGTCGACGCCGCGTCCGTACTGAAGGAGGGCAAGCTCCTTGCCCTTCGCCGGATCGGCGAACGCCTGCGGCGTCGTTCCAGCGTACGCGACGGTCGTGGAGATGCCGGGGGTCACGTACCGCGCACCCGCGATGTATCCCGCCTCGAACTTGTGGATGAGCGGGATGTCCATCCCGCCCACGAACCCGAGCCGTCCGGTCTCCGTGTACATCGCCGCGAGCACGCCGACCAGAAACGACCCCTCCTCCTCGCGGAACGTGAGGCCGGCCAGGTTCGGAGGGAGCGTCTCATCGGGCCGCGCGTCGAAGTCGACGCACGCGAAGCTGACGTTCGGGTAGTCGACGGCCACCTTCCTCATCGCCTCGCTGAAGAGGAACCCGACTCCGATGATGACGTCGTAGTCGGCCTGCGCGAGCTTCCTGAGCCCTGTCTCCCGGTCGGCGTCCTGTCCGGGCTCGAACTCGGTGTGCTCGACGCCGAAATCGTCGGCGGCGCGGAGGAGACCCCGGTAGGCCGAGTCGTTGAACGACTTGTCGCCCTTCCCACCCACGTCGAAGACCATGCCGACGCGGAAGGCCCCGCTGCCGCCCCCCTCGCGCGTGGCGTTGCATCCTGCGGCGAACGCGACGACGAGGACCGCGAGCAGGAGCGCTGTGGCTTTCATCATCTGCCGTTCTCCTTTCCTCTATATAGAGGGGCGACTAAGGCCGGCTTCCCGGCAAGCTCCTCCCGGGACGACTCCGGGCGTGCCCCTGGCGCGGCCTCGTCCTCCGGCGTCTCTTCGATGTACCGGAGCGAGCCCGACACCTTCGCGCGGCGCATCACGAACAGATACCCGACGAACCCCGCGACGACCACTAGAGAACCACCCTTGAAGACGAAGTCAAGCCCGAAGATGCCTTCCAGGAACCCCCCGCCCAACGGTCCCAGGATGAGTCCGATGCTCATGCCCGTGTTGTAGACCGCCATCATCGTGCCCATGCCGTTGAAACGCCTGCCGCACTGGGTCGCCATCGCGAGTCCCGCCGGGAACCCGAGCGCGCCGGCGGTCCCCGTGGCGGCCTGGAGGAAGAAGAGCGACGTGATCGACTGGCAGTACGGGATCGCGAAGATGACCGCGGCGCTCGCGATGATGCCGACGCCCATGAGGAACGGTCTCGAAACGCGGTCCGCCAGCCGCCCGAACGGGATCTGCAGGAGCCCCGCCAGCAGGATGTTCGTCGCGAGCAGGACGCCGATCATGGAGAGGGACGCCCCGCGCGACTCCGCGACGAACGGGAGGAACGGGATGACGACGCCGCGCCCGAACGAGACTACCGTGCGGAAGAGGAGGAGGGCGATGACGACCGGCTGCGCCAGGAGCACGCTCACCGGAACTCGCTTCTTCCAGCGCTCCTTGTGGACGCCGAGCTCCGGCAGGAACAGAAGAACGAGCAGGAACGACGTCGCCGCGAGCGTGCCCATCACGATGAACGGCGCTTCCATCCCCAGCCGGTCCGCGAGAGGGCCGCCGAGGAGCGGACCGATGCCGAACGCCAGGAAGAGGGAGACCGTGAAGGTCCCCATGTACGTCCCTTCCCGCCCCTTCGGCGAGATCTCGCCGATGTACGCCTGCGCGATGGGGATGACCAGTCCGGCGGAGGCCCCGTGGAGCGCCCGCACAAGGATGAGCTGGCCCGCGGTCTCGACCCGGAGATATGCGAGGGAGAAGAGCGAGAGGATCGCGAGGCCGACCGCGAGGAAGACCTTCCGCCCGCGCTTGTCCGAGAGCCGGCCGATGAACGGCGTCAGTACCAGACGCGCCATCGAGAAACCGGAGAAGATCATCCCGAGGGCGATCCCGGCAGCGCCCAGGTCGCGGGCATAGAGCGGCAAGAGAGGGCCGATGAAACCGACCCCCATCGTCGACGCGAAGACCGCTATGAAGAGGACGATGTAGACCCGTCTGTGCACGGTCGGTTCCTGGAGTAGTCGGCGAGAGGAGCCGGCAAGAGGTGCCGCGGCGCCGCGCGCCGCGTCTCTAGACGAACAGATCCGTCAGCTCGAACTCGTTCACGTCGAAGAGGCCCTTGTCGGTGACCTTGAGCTCCGGGATGACCGGCAGCGCGAGGAACGACATTGCCATGAACGGATCGGCCAGCTTCGAGCCCAACCGTCTTGCCGCCTTCCTCACCGTGTCGAGTCCCTCGACGACCTCGGGCAGCGTCCCTTCGGACATGAGCCCGGCGATCGGCAGCGGCAGCCCGGCGATCAGCTTCCCGTCTCGAACGACGGCGAGTCCGCCACGCATCTTCGAGATCTCGACCACGGCGGCCATCATGTCCTCGCTCGACGTTCCCACGACGACGATGTTGTGGGAGTCGTGGGCGACGGAACTCGCGATGGCGCCCTTCTTGAGACCGAATCCCCTCACGATGCCGTGTCCGATGTTCTCGCTCGCGAGGTGTCGCTCGACGACCGCGAGCGGGAGGAGATCGCGCTCGGTGTCCGCGACGACGCGCCCGTCCTCGACCTTCGGTGCCGCGACGCTCGCCTTGGTCACGATCTGGTCCGGTACGAGGTCGATGACCTTGACCCGCTTCCCCTTCGCGGGGATGTCGAAGTCCTCGGGCGCGAGCCACTTGATGTTGATCGAGCTCCGGAGGGTGATCTCCGGCATGCGGGGCCTCGGAACGACCATCTCCCCGTTCTCAGCCACCACCTTCCCGCTCTTCAGGACCATCTTCACGTTGAACCGCTTCAGGCTATCCACGACGACGAGGTCCGCGGCATACCCGGGCGCGATCGCCCCCAGGTCTTTGAGGCCGAAGTACTGCGCCGTGTTGATCGTCGCGAGTCTGATGGCGGAGACGGGATCGAGGCCCTCCTTTACTGCCATCTTGACCATGTGGTCGATGTGGCCCTTCTCCAGGAGGTCCTTCGGATGCCGGTCGTCGGTGACGAAGAAGCAGCGTGACAGGTTCTCGCAGGTGACGGCCGGCAGGAGGTCCAGCAGGTTCTTCGTGACCGAGCCCTCGCGGATCATGATGTACATGCCGAGCCTGAGCTTCTCGATGACCTCGTCGATCGCCGTGCTCTCGTGGTCCGACGTCACGCCGGCCGCGACGTAGGCGTTCAGGTCCTTGCCCGTGAGGCCCGGAGCGTGGCCGTCGATCCTCTTCGACTTGTCTTCGGTCATGGAGATCTTGTCGAGGAGCCCCTCGTCCTCTCGCAGGACGCCGGGGTAGTTCATCATCTCCCCCAGACCGAGGACCCACTTCTCCCGGAGAAGCGGGTAGAGGTCGAACCCCCTCAGGTTCGCGCCGCTCGTCTCGAACTTGGTTGCCGGAACGCACGACGACAGCATGACGAAAATGTTGACCGGACTGTACTTGCTGGAGTTCAGGATGTAATGGATCCCCTCTAGTCCGTGGACGTTCGCGATCTCGTGGGGGTCGCAGACGACGGAGGTCGTGCCGCGTGGCACCACCGACCTGGCGAACTCCTGGACCTTCACCATCGTGCTCTCGACGTGCATGTGGCCGTCGATGAGCCCCGGCAGCACGAACGCCCGGCCGAGGTCCATCTCCTTCTTGCCGCTGTACTCCCCGATCCCGACGATCCTCTCCCCCCAGATGGCGATGTCGGCCGGGTACACCTCGGCCGAGAAGACGTTCACGACACGCCCGTTCTTGATGACGAGCTCCGGCTGGATCTGTCCCCTCGCCGCCCTGATGATCCTCGTCATTCCCTCTTTCATGGCATCGCTCCGGTTACGCCCCGCTCACCTGCCTCGTGATCCGCGTCCCGGTCTCTCCGTCGAGCGCGCGACCGATCGACTCGGGGTTCGTGATGATGACCTCGTCTCCGCCCCCCTCTATGAACGCGACCCCCGCGAGGATCTTCGGACCCATACTCCCCGCCGGGAAGTGCCCCTCTTCGTGATAGCGGCGCGCGCTGTCGACCGTGAGCTCGCGGAGCCACGTCTGGTTCTCGGCTCCGAAGTTGAGCGCGACGCGCTCGACGTCGGTCGAGATGATGAGGAGATCGGCCCCGATGTCGTTCGCGAGGAGCCGCGAGGCGTGGTCCTTGTCGATCACCGCCTCGACGCCCCTGAGCTTGCCGTCCTCCTCGACCACGGGGATGCCGCCCCCGCCGACACCGATCACCACGCACCCGGCGGCGAGCAGGGCCTTGATCGCGTCTGCCTCGACCACGCGCGTCGGCATGGGCGAGGGCACAACGCGACGCCACCCGCGGTTCGCGTCCTCGACGACGTTCCACCCCTCCTCCAGCTCCTTGCGCTCCGCTTCCTCCTGAGTGTAGAAAGGCCCGATCGGCTTCGAGGGACTCGCGAATGCCGGGTCGGCGCGATCGACGACCGTTTGCGTCACCACGGTGACGACGGTCCTGTCCACCCCGCGTGCGCGGAGCTCGGCGCCGAGCACCTGCTGGATCATGTAGCCCATGCCGCCCTGCGAGTCGGCCCCGCAGGTGTCGAGCGGGAGCGGGGGAAGCACCGTCGTGGCGAGCTCGGCCCGCAGGAGGATGTTCCCGACCTGCGGTCCGTTCCCGTGCGTCACGACGACGTCGTACCCCCTCGCGATCATATCGGCGATGTGCCGGCTCGTCTCCTTCGCGTTCGCGAACTGCTCGGGGATGGTCCCTCGCTGTCCTGCCTTGGTGATCGAGTTCCCCCCGATCGCGACGACTGCCAGTGTTCCCATGAACTGCTGCCTCTCCTGCAATTGATGGTGGCCGGCCGCCCGGGGCGGCTGCCGGTCCCTCGCGCTACTCGGGCCCCATCGTGAGGGCCATGACCGCCTTTTGCGCGTGGAGCCGGTTCTCCGCCACGTCGTAGATGATCGACCGTTCTGCATCGCACACGTCGTCGTCCGCCTCGTTCTCGCGGTCGATTGGCATCGGGTGGATGAAGTAGGCGTCGTTCGTCCGCTTCAACCGCTCTGAGGTCGCGCGCCAGTCCTGGTGCTCGGCCGAGAGCTTCACGTCGGCCTCTCGGCCCTCGGTGTAGCGGCTCGGGTGCATCCAGTGCCGAGAGTAGACCACGTCGGCGCCCTCGTACGCGGCTTCCTGATCGTGCGTGACCTCGAACGACGCCGCGTTCTCCGCGCAGTTCGCCCTCGCCTGTTCGACGACCTCGGGGTCGAGCTCGAAGCCCTCGGGATACGCGAGACGGACGTTCATCCCGAGGCGCGAGTTGATGAGGATGCTCTCCTGCACGGAGCTCCACGAACGGACCATCGGCGAGTAGCCCCAGATCTGGAGGAGCGTCTTCCCGCTCGTGTCTCCCATGTGCTCGCGGAGTCCCTGTACGTCAGCCAGCCCCTGGCACGGGTGGAACTTGTCGTGTGCCATGCTCACGACCGGCACGTCCGCGATCTCCGCGAACTCCCTGAGGAACGCGTCGCCATCGCCATACCCCTCGACCGAGTCCTCGAGGATCCGGATCCCGATCCCGCATGAGTACCTCGCCATCACGTTCGCGGTGTCGTGGAGGACCTCTCCCCTCTGCGTGCTCGTGCGGAGCCGGAGTTTCGACGGCTCGAGGAACTGGGCGTGTCCGCCGAGCTCGGTCGCCGCGGCCTCGAAGGACTGCCTGGTCCTGAGCGACGAGTTGTAGAACATCATCATGAACGTCCGGGCCCGGAGGATGTTCTCGTGCTCCGGACTGAACCGCTCCCGTTTCATCTTCGCGGCGAGCTCGAGGGTCGCTTCGATCTCCGCGACGCTCCAGTCCTGCGTGCAGATTAGGTCGCGCCCCCTGAGGTCAACTACCATCGCCGCCACCTCCCACTCTGTCCATAGTGAGTGCCATGATCGCCTTCTGCGCGTGGAGCCGGTTCTCGGCTTCGTCAAAGACGACCGAGTGCGGACCGTCGATGACCTCGTTCGTCACCTCGTACCCGCGGTCGCACGGAAGGCAGTGCATGTACTTGACGTCCTTGTCGGCCAGTCCGAGCTTGGCGTCGTTGCAGATCCAGTCCTTGTTCGCGTCGAAGAGCGCCTGCGTCTCGTCGAGCATCGGCTTCTCCGCGATGGGCGGGATGAGCTCCTTCGACGTCCAGGCTTTCGGGTAGACGACGTGAGCGCCTTCGAACGCGGCCTCCATGTCGTTCACGATCTCGAAGCTCCCGCCCGACCCAGCGGCGCGCTCCCTCGTCGCGGCGAGGATCTCGTCGTCGAGCTCGAGCCCCTCGGGGTGCGCCAGCACGACGTCGCAGCCCACCGTCGCGGCCGCGATGACCACGCTCTGCGGGACCGAGAGCGGCTTGTGGACCGACGGGCTGTAGGCCCAGCTCATCACGAACTTGACGCCCTTGAATCCGCCGAAGTGCTCGCGCACGGTCATGATGTCGGCCATGGCCTGACAGGGATGGAAGATGTCGCACTCCATGTTGATGACCGGGATGTCGGCCCACCGCGCGAACTCGCGGACGATGCGGTTCGCCTTGCCGTAGATCCAGTCGACGGGATCCCCGTACATGCGGATCGAGATGCCGTGCCCCATGCGGTCGAGCACGCGCGCCACGTCCGAGACGCGTTCGGTCGAGTACGCGACCTCGTCACCCTCGAGCGCCGGCGTGTAGATCTTCCCCGGGTCCAGGAAGTGTGCGTGGCCGCCCATCTGCGTCATCCCCGCCTCGAAGCTGTTCCTGGTCCTCAGCGACTGGTTGTAGAAGATCATGAAGAGCGTCCGGTCCTCGAGGTACTTGTGGGGCGCTCCCCTCTTGAACTTCTCCTTGAGCACGTCGGCGAAGTCGAGGATCGTCTCGACCTCGTCCTTCGTGTAGTCGAGGATGGTGATGAAGTCCCTGCCGTTGAACCGCGTGTCGATCATCGATACCTCCGTGTGTGAGATTCCCATGCGCGCACTCGGCGCGTTCTACCCGTCTTCCTCCAGATCGAGGCAGAGCCGCCTCAGCGCCGACCGTGTCAGCGTCTCGATCAGAATCCGCCGGTATCTGCCGGAAGCCCGTACGTCGTCGATACAGCTCGCGCTCCCGACGGCGCGCGCCGCGACCGCGTCGATCACGGCTTCACAGTCGCCCGCCGGCCACTCCGACTCGAACAGGTTCTCCGCGTCACGCGCCCTCACGGCGGTCGGCGCGACCGAGCCGAGCGCGATCCGGACGAGCCCCGCCTCCGGTTCGTAGAGAGCTGCGACGGACACGATGGCGATGGCGAGCGCCTTCCTCTGCCCCGCCTTGAGATAGAGACTCCGCGCGCTCTCCGCCGGGCAGTCGAAGGAGATGTCCGCGATGAGTTCGTCATCCCTGAGCACTGTCTCGCCGGGACCCGTGAAGAAGCCCTCGAGCGGGAGACCGGCCCGGTCGCCCTCGCAGTCGTCAGCCGAGACGACTCTGACGGCGGCGTCCAGGGCGAGGAGCGCGACGGCGGCGTCCGCCGCGGGCGACGCGTTCGCCACGTTCCCGCCGACCGTGCCGCGAGAGCGAATCTGAGGCGAACCGACCGTCGCGCACGCCTCCGCGAGAAGCGGGACGTGCTGGCGGACGAGGTCGTCGCGGGCGAGTGCCCCGTGCGTGTTGAGCGCTCCCATCGTCATCTGTCCGACCGCGTCGGGATCGGGCGTGAGGTCCACGCCTCCGAACTCCTCGATCCCGGCGAGGTCGACCAGCACCTCGGGACGTTCGTCGCCGCTCCTGAGACGGGCGGTAAGGTCGGTGCCGCCCGCTATGGGCGTCGCTCGTCCCGCCGCTTCGCGGAGGATCTCGGCCGCCTCAAGGGCAGTCGTCGGGAACTTCCACGCCGGCTCGTACATCGACCGTCCCCTCCCGGTTCGTCTCGTCGACCGGGACGACTCCGCGCCCGAGGAGGGCCTCGAGCACCGCGCCGCCGACTGCGGCCGCCTTGTCCGACACGGCGGCGGGGTCGACCGCCGACCCGCGAGGGTCGACGTCGCCCGCCTTCGCCCCCTCCGAGAGCCGAACCCCGTCGGCGACGAGCCCGCGTACGAGCCCTGCGACTCCCGCCCGGACCGGGCGGCCGGCGACGTGTCCCACGACGTCGCCCTCGTCGACGAGATCGCCGATCGACCTTACGGACTCGAACGTCCCGTCCGCGGGCGAACGCATCACGCGCCCGGACGTCACCCCGGCGATCTCGCCGGGGAGGCCGGTGTCCGGGGCGGCGGCTCCCGATTCGATGACGAGTCCGAGGGAGTCCCCTCTCTTCGTCTCGATGACGAGGTCGACGTCGCGGCCAGCCTCGAACCCGGGACCGAGCCCGATCGTCACGGGCGCGTCGCCGCGTCCGGTGCCGAGGTTGACCTTCGCCATCCGTGCGTCGACGACGGCCCGAGGACGCAACACTCGGATCGCGCGCCCGTCCGGATCGACGACGACGGGCACCCGGTCGTCCGCCTCGTCGGAGGACGCGCGCGCGCGAGCGAGTTCGGAAAGCACGTCCGGCTCGACCCGGCGCGCCGAGATCCCGTCGACCTCGGCTTCGCCGGAGAAGACGGCCTCGGCGAACGCCGCGGCGCGCCGCACGACGGTCGGGGACTCCGCCTCGAGAACGACCACCCGGTACCCCGAGCGGTGAAGTGTCGCGGCGACCCCAGTCCCGAGGTCCCCGCCGCCCCGTACGATGACGAGAGACCGAGCGCTCATGTCCGGCTCACACCCTTGTGGACGCCCTTGTCCTTCAGCATCGCCGTGTCTTCGATGCCGTGGCGGACGGCGATCATCTCGGCCACGACCGATACCGCGATCTCCTCGGGAGTCTCGGCGCCGATGTCGAGTCCTATCGGCGCGTGGACCGTACGGAGTGCCGCGGCGGGCACACCGTCCGCCTCGAGCTTCTCGAAGCTCGCACGGACCTTCTCGACGCTCCCGATCATCCCGACGTACCTCGGACGGCACGGCAGGAGGACCTTCACCCAGTCCTGATCGAAGCGGTGCCCGCGCGTGACAACGACCACGAACGTCGCCTCGTCGACGGCGATCGGATCGTGCATGAGCTCGGTGCCGCCGACGAGCCTCCTGTCGGCGGACGGGAAGCGCTCCTCGCTCACGACACCCTCGCGGTCGTCGACCACCGTGACCCGGAACCCCGCGCGCTTCGCGGCCGCGGCCACGGCCTGGCCGACGTGTCCGCCGCCGACGATGAGAACCGCCGGGCCGGCCGCGATCGGCTCGAGGAAGATGTCCATCCTCCCGCCGCACGTCATGCCAACGTCATCCCCGAGATCGTACGAGAGCAGAACGGGTTCGTTCGAGCTCACCAGTTCACGGGCTCGCTCGATCGTCTCCGCCTCGATCGCCCCGCCCCCGACCGTCCCGACCGTCCGCCCGTCCGGATAGACGATCATCTTCGCGCCGGCCCCGCGCGGCGTGGATCCGCCGGCGGACACGACCGTCGCGACGACGCCTCCGACAGCCTCGCGGTGCATTCGGGCGATCTCATCGTAGAGGTCGGCGAGCTTCAGAGACATCTCGTACCTCTCCAAAAGGAAAACCGACCCCGCGGCACGCCGGAGCGGCACGCCGGGCCGGAGTCCCATGCCGGCGCGCAGATGCGCACCGACGCGCTGCCGTCCGTGGACGACCGACGGTCTTCGGACGGATTACTACTGGGGGTCGAGCCCGTCCTTGACCGCCACGTAGTCGTCCCATTCGTCGATGTCGACGAGGAACTTGTCGTCCCCAAGATCGACGTCGACGACGGAGTCGGCTTCGCGCTCCAGGATGTGCCGCGCTCCGGCGTCTCCCTCGAGCGCCTCGAGTTCGGCTCCGAAGGAGCCGTCGAGAACGACCGGGTGCCCGCGCCTTCCCGCGAAGGAGGGCACTGCGATCCGCGCGCCCTTCGCGTGGGCGTCGACAAGCGCGTCGACGTCCTCGGTGCGGAAGAACGGTGCGTCGCCAAGCACGACGATGTATGCGCCCGTCCCCCACGAGCACGCGGCGACACCGTGTGCGAGCGACGTCCCCATCCCTTCGGCGAAACGCATGTTAGCGATCAGCTCGACGCGCTCGTCGCCGATGCCGCAGAGCGCCTGCCCGACATCGTTGGCCCTGTAACCGAGCACCACGACGACCTCGTCGACCTTCTTCGAAGCGAGGAGCTTCCCGACGACCGTGCGGATCATCGGCTCACCGACGATCGGCAGGACCTCTTTCTTGTCCTTCATCCGCTTCGATTCGCCCGCTGCAAGAACGACTGCAGATACCATAGTTCCTTCCGGGAGCTTCGAGTCCGCGAGGGACCTCGCCGCCCACGCCCGTACTACGCGTGGGCCATCATGCCGCTGATTCTCTCAATCGCCTTCTCGATGTTCTCGAGCGAGTTCGCGTAGCTGAATCTGAGGTATCCCTCGCCGTAGGCGCCGAAGCAGGTTCCGGACAGACAGGCGACTCCGGCCTCGTTCAGGACCTTGTCGGCGAGCACCTGTGACTCGAGCCCGGTCTCGGTGATGTTCGGGAAGACGTAGAACGCACCCTTCGGCCTCAGGCACGAGATCCCCTTGATGCCGTTGAGGCCGTCGACGATCGCGTCGCGCCTCTGCTTGAAGATCCCGACCATCTCCTCGACCTTGTCCTGCGGCCCCTCGAGCGCCTCGATGCCGGCGAGCTGCACGAACGACGTCGCGTGGGAGTAGATGTTCGTGTTGAGCTTCGCGAACTTCTCCGCGATCGGCGTCGGCATCGCAGCGTACCCGAGCCGCCAGCCGGTCATGGCGTAGGTCTTGGAGTGCGCGTCCATGAGGATCGTGCGCTCCTTCATGCCGGGATACGTCACGATCGAGTGATGCTCTCCTTCGTAGATGATCTTGCTGTAGACCTCGTCGGACAGCACGATCACGTCGTTCTCGACGGCGAGCTCGGCGATCCGCTTGAGATCGCTCTCCTCGAGCACGCCACCCGTCGGGTTCTGCGGCGAGTTGAGGATCAGCATCTTGGTCTTCGGGCTGATGATCGCCTCGAGATCCGCGATGTCGAACCGGAAGTCGCGTTCCTCCTTGAGCTTCAGGGGAATCGCCTTCCCGCCCGAGAACTCGATCGCCGACTCGTAGATCGGGTAGCCGGGATTCGGGTAGATGACCTCGTCGCCGTGGTCGACGAGCGCGAGGATCGGCAGGAAGATGATCGGCTTCCCGCCCGGAGTGAGAATGATCTGATCGGGTGTGTACTCGACGCCGCGGTCCTTGGCGAAGTAGTTGCAGATCGCCTGCCTGGCCTCCATCAGTCCTGCGGACGGACCGTAGTGAGTATAGCCAGCCCAGATCGCCTTCTCGGCCGCCTTCCTGATGTTGTCGGGGGTGTCGAAGTCGGGCTCGCCGATCTCGAGGTGGACGATGTCCCGTCCCTGGGCCTCGAGCGCCCTTGCCTTCGCGAGAACCTCGAAGGCCGTCTCCGTGCCGAGCCTGTTCATCCTCTCCGCGAACATCCCTTCCTCCTTCTGCTTCGTTTCCCGGCCCCGCTGTTCGCGGGACCTCGTGGCCATTCCGCTCTTCACTGAACTCGATCCCTCGCCGCCTCGGTGTCCCGCCCCTCGAGCGAGCGCTTCCTCGACAGCACCTCACGGACCGCGGAAGCGATGTCGCGCGACTTCAGCCCGAAGTGCGACAGCAGCTGCTCGTGCTCCCCCGACTCGCCGAAGCGGTCCTCGATTCCCACGATCTTGATCGGCGTTGGTCTGGACGATTGCGCGAGCGCTTCCGCCACCGCGCCCCCGAGTCCGCCGATGGTCGATCCCTCCTCCGCCGTCACGAGCGCTCCGGTCTCGACCGCTGCGCGGTTGACGATGGCGCGGTCGAGCGGCTTGATCGTGTGGCAGTTGATCACGCGTACGCCGAGCCCGTCGTCCTCCAACAGCCTCGCCGCCTTCAGCGCCTCGTAGAGCATGACGCCGTTCGTGAGCACCGAGGCGTCGTCGCCCTGCCGATAGACGCCGGCCTGGCCGATCGTGAACGGCGTGATGTTCGTCGTGATGATAGGGACCCTCGCCGCCGCGAATCTGATGTAGACGGGACCTGGCGTCCGCGCCGCCGCGACCGTGGCCTTCCGGGCCTCGACCGCGTCGGTCGGAACGATGACCGTCATTCCGGGGAGCGTCCGCATGACGGCGACGTCTTCCAGTGACTGTCTCGAACCGCCCGCCCCTCCCGCTGAGAGCCCCGCGTCGGCGCCACAGATGTTCACGTTCAGCGATCCGTAGCAGATCGTGGAACGGATGATGTCCCAGGCCTTCCCTGCCGCCAGCATCCCGTGCGTCGTGACGAAGACGCACTTCCCGGCGAGCGCGAGTCCGGCGGCCGTTCCGATCATGTCCTGCTCGCAAAGCCCGATGTCCAGGAACCGGTCCGGGAACCTCTTCCGGAAACCGCTCGTTCCGCTCGATCCCGCGAGGTCGGCGTCCATCACTATGATGTCCGTACCCCGCTCCGCGAGTTCGATCAGGCCGCGCTCGTAGCCTCTGTTGGTCGCCTCTGTCTCGACGACGCTGTGATGGATGTCGACCAATCCCATTTCGGCCATGTCAAACTCCTCGATGAACTCCCGCCATCCCGACGGTCACCCGTCGCCACCGCCTCCCTTCAGAGCCCCGCCGTGCCGCACCCGCCCCCTCCAACTCTCAGGCCAGCGCCTTCATCGCTTCCTCGTAGAGGTCCTCGGTCAGCTTCCTGTCGTGCCACTCGGCCTTGTTCTCCATGAACGGCACGCCCTTGCCCTTCACGGTCCTCGCGATGACGACCGTCGGCTGGCCCTTGACCGACGCGGCCTCAGAGAACGCAGCAGTGAGCTGCTCGACGTTGTGGCCGTCGATCTCGACCACGTGCCAGTTGAAGGTCCTCCACTTGTCCTGGAGCGGCGACAGGGCGACGATGTCCTCCGTGCCGCCGTCTCCCATCATCCGGTTCCGGTCGATGACCGCGCAGACGTTATCGAGCTTGTGGTGCGCGGCGGTCATGCCTGCCTCCCAGACCTGCCCTTCGTGGGCCTCGCCGTCGCCCATGAGGCAGTAGATCCGGTACTGCCGCCCGTCACGCTTCGCCGCCATTGCGATCCCGTTAGCGATGGAGAGTCCCTGCCCGGGCGACCCGACGGAAGCATCGATGCCCGGTGTCTTGTGCATGTCCGGGAACCCCTGGAGCTTCGTGCGGATCTTCCGGAAGGTGAGCAGGTCCTTGACGTCGAAGTACCCGCGCCTCGCCAGCGCCGCGTAGAGGGCCGGCGCTGCGTGAGCCTTCGAGAGTACGAGGCGGTCGCGCTCCTCCCACGACGGGCGATCCGGCCGCACTCGCATCACCCCCCAGTAAAGGGCGACGAGGATGTCGACCGACGAGAGCGACCCTCCCGCGTGCCCGGACCCCGCCTCGAGGAGCATCGTGAGCACGTCCCGTCTCACGACCTTCGCGATGTCCCTGAGCTCGATCGGTGTGGGACTCATGTGTCTCTCCTACTTGAATGTCAGCGCCATGAGGCCGGTCGCCTCGTCGAGTTCGCGCGCGGCCTTGATGTCGGACTTCACGAGCACGAGTTCGTTGGTCACGTTCACCTTCCCTTTCGAGAGGTGTCCCGCGACCGTCTCCTTGCTTCGTCGCGCGAGCACGGCGTGGAAGTGGAAGTTGTACTCTCCGCCCTGACGGATGACGTTACCAGTCATCGAGACTAGCTCCATGGGCTCGGGGAAGAGGACCGGCGCATAGCGTCCCGTTCCCACGAAGAAGTTGAGCTCCGCCTGCTTGAGCATCCCGATCGCCGACACCAGGATCCCGACCTCGACCTTGCACGCGGCGCATACCTCCTTGAGCGACTCGAAGAGGTCCTCGTCCTGGTGGAGGCGGATCATGATGAGGTTGCCGGACTGTCTGTATTCCATTCCCTGGTGGTCCCCTTCCGGCGGCGCGACCCGTGTGGTTCGGTGCATTCAGTCGCGCGGCCAGGTTACGCCGACGCCTTCTCAATCGCGTCGACGATCTTCACGTACCCCGTGCACCTGCACAGGTTCCCCGACACCGCTCTCTCGATCTCACTCCGCGAGGGGGCCGGGTTCGACGCAAGGAGCGCGTAAGCCGACATGATCATCCCGGGTGTGCAGTACCCGCACTGGACCGCCCCGACCTCGACGAACGCGCGCTGGATCGGGTGCCGCTCGCCGTCGGAGTCGGAAGCCGCGCCGGCGTCGGCGAGTCCCTCGATCGTGAGAACCTCGCGACCCGCGCACTGCACGGCGAAGACGAGGCACGAGTTCACCGGTTCGCCGTCGAGGATCACGGTGCACGCGCCGCACTCCCCGTGCCCGCACCCCACCTTCGTTCCCGTGAGGCCGAGGTGCTCCCGGAGGAGCTCGACGAGCGTCGTGGTCGGCCCGACGTCTGCGAACCGCTCGCGTCCGTTGACAGTCAGCGTGATCTCCACGATCTCCTCTGACTCCCCTAAATCTCCGCCCGGTCCCTGAGCGCCCGCTCGACGTCCTCGAGCGAGCGTCCGACGGGCACCGCTTCCCCTGCAGCTCGCATGGCGCTCTCGGTGTCCTTCAGACCGCTTCCCGTCATGAGCACGACGACGGTGTCGTCGGGGGTGACGGAGCCCTCGCGGACCGCCGCGGCCAGTCCCGCGAACGCGGTCACGCCGGCGGGCTCGCCGAATACGCCCGTTGACCTTGCGAGCTCGGCCATCCCCGCGAGGATCGCGTCGTCGGGGACGGCCATCATGCGTCCCCCGCTCGCCCGAACACCTCGCACGGCCTTCCGCCAGTTGCGGGGATGGCCGCACGCGATGCTGTCGGCGCAGGTGTCGGCCTCACACGGCACGAGCTCGCAGAGCCCGTCGAAGGCCTCCCTGATCGGGTCACACCCTTCGGCCTGGACCCCGACTAGCTCCGGGACCTTCTCCGTGAACCCGAGCTTCTCGAACTCCGCGAATCCCTTGTAGACGCCGCTCATGATGCACCCGTCGCCTACGGGGACGAAGACCTTGTCGGGCACCTCGAAGTCAAGCTGTTCGCACACTTCGAGAGCGACGGTCTTCTTCCCCTCGACAAGGTAGGGGTTCACGGCGCAGGAGCGGTTGTACCAGCCGAAAGCAGCGATCGCCTCGGACGCGAGATCGAACGCGTCGCCGTAGGTGCCGTCTACGGCGAAGACGGTCGCCCCGAGCACCAGCAGCTGCGCGACCTTCGGCGAGGGCGCGTCGGCCGGAACGAAGATGTAGCACGGCAGTCCCTGCGCCGCCGCAAAGCCCGCAAGCGAGCACCCGGCGTTGCCGGTCGACGCCGCCGCGACCGCCGAAACGCCCTCCTCCGCCGCCCGCGCCATCGCTACCGACGTCGCGCGGTCCTTGAGCGACGCCGTCGGATTCATGCTGTCGTCCTTGACGTACAGGTTCGGAAGCCCGAGGACGCCCTCAGCGTGATAGAGCGGGGTCCAGCCCGTCCTTAGAACCGGGAGCGTCTCTTCCGAGCCGATCGGCAGGAGCGGCATGTAGCGCCAGTGGGAGTTTTCGATGGACCGCTCGAGGTCGGCGCGGGAGAACTCCCTCGCGATCTCGTCGTAGTCGTAGAGGACGTCGAGAATCCCCTCGAGCCCGCAGTCGACGCAGGTGTACGTCACCTCGCCCGGCGCGTATACCCGGTCGCACAACACGCACTTGAATCCCGTGACCCTCGCGCCGCTCCGATCCATCACATGGCCTTCCACAGGTCCCGGGCGCACGCTCGCGCCTCGGCCATGACCTCTTCATCGTCGACCGTCAGGATCTCCCGGTCCAGCATGATGACCCTGCCGTTCACGATCACGGTCTCCACCATCCAGCCCGTGAGTCCGAAGATGACGTGCCCCGTGAGATTGCCCGCTTCGAGCGGGGTCGGCGGATCGTAGTCCAGCACGATGAGGTCCGCCAGGGCCCCCGGCTCCAGCACACCGACCGTCTCCCCGAAGAGGCGCGAGGCCACCACAGGGTTGCACTCGAGGCAGAGCCTCGGGCCCACGCCGTGTCCTACCCGCGGGTCTCCCGCTTCGTGCCGGTGAATCAGGTTCGCGGCCTTCATCTCGTCGAACATGCTCGCGGTGAACCCGTCCGTCCCGAGACCCACGAGCGCTCCTTCATCGAGGAGCGTCGGGACGGCCGCACAACCGACCGCGTTGTTCATGTTCGATTGCGGGTTGTGAACCACGATCGTGTCGGTCTCCTTGAGGAGCGCCCGCTCGCGCTCGTCGACATGGATGCAGTGCGCGGCGATCGTCCTCGGGCCGAGGATGCCGAAGGAGTGAAGCCGCTCGACGACTCTGGTCCCGGAACGGCGGACGCTGTCCTCTACGTCGGCGCGGTCCTCGGCGACGTGAACGTGGCACCCGACCCCGAACCGGTCAGCCACCGCGGCCGCCCGCTCCAGAGTTCCGTCCTCCAGCGTGAAGCTCGCGTGGAGACCGACGCTCGCCGTCAGCATCGCGTCACCGCTCGAGCCCCCGCCATCCGCCGCGAAACGCTCGTTCTCGGCGAGCCCATCGTCACGCACGGACGGTCCGTCGCGGTCCGTGACCTCGAAACACAGGTTCGCCCTCAGCCCGACGTCGGCGAGCGCGTCCGCGAGCGTGTGCAGGCTGCCCTCCACCGTGGCCTGACTCGCGTGGTGGTCGACAATCGTCGTCGTCCCGTTCCGGATGAGGTCGACCGCTCCCGCCAGAGCCGAAGCGCGGACTCCATCGAGCGTCAGCGCGCGGTCCAGCCGCCACCAGAGGTGCTCGAGGATCTCAGTGAAGTTCGAGGAGGGCTCGATCTCCGCGATGAGGCCCCTGGCCAGTGCGCTGTAGAGGTGCGTGTGCGCGTTCACGAGCCCCGGCATCACAAGCCGGCCTGTGGCGTCGATCACCTCAGCGTCGGGATGCCGGTCCAGGACCTCGCCGAGCTCTCCGACGGCCACCACGCGCGACCCGCGAATCGCCACGCCGCCGTCCGGGACCACCCGTCCTGACGCTCCGCCGGTGGCAACTGCACCGCCCCCCACGACGATCTCGCGTTCCCCACCCATGCTCGCACCCTCAGGACGCACGCCGACGCTCGAACGGCGCATCCGGCGCCGCTCAGGTTGACGACCAAACTGGGACGAAAGCGCCCTAAGACTAGGGACTTTCCGAACTTATAAGGTTACGGGAGGGTTCTTGCGCTGTCAACGGGATTCGGGGAGTCCCTTCGCAGTGCTCCGTCTGACACAGGCGAGTCGATTCAGGGGCTCGGCGTCAAGATGTCCGGCTTGTCGTCGGCCCCTCCCGGGGCTCCCCCAGTCCGGCGGGTCGACGACCGTCACCATGAAGAGAGCCCACCCCTCAAGGGGTGGGCTCTCCATCCGTCGTCGCAACGTGGTCGGTCTAGCGGTACAGCGCCTTGATGGTACCCCAGGTCGCATCCTCGACGGGGACGTAGTTGGCGCAGGCCGCGCACGCGTTCTCGAGCTCACCGTAGCCCTCAGGCATGAGCTCGTAGCCGGGCAGACCCAGCCAGATCTCCTGCGAGCACGAGGTGTGGATGTCCATGTAGAACGTCCCGCAGCCCTCGACCTCAAGCTGGAAGCGCGACGCAGACTCCATCTCGCCGTTGCCCTTGTGGCCGTAGACGTAGAACCAAACGAACATCTCATCTCCCACGATCTGCGCATCGTGCAGGATGGCAGTCGCCGGGTGCTTGTCGTCCTTCCCGCGGGAGAAGACGCCGCTCAGCTCCGTGCCGTCGAAGTGAGCCACGGACTCACCGCGATAGTCGCTCGAGTCCTTGAACAGCGTCAGGTGCAGGTCCGCCGGGACTGTCGTGCACGGAACCTCGAACCTCACGAACAACCACTGGATCTTGTACGGGTTCGGCACGCAGCCCTGCCGATCGTAGATGTCGCACGTGCCGTCCGCCTCCCTCACGAGGAAGTTCGCACTCGGGAACGGCAGACCTCCGTACGGGTGATCCAGGAAGATGTCCTGAGAGCACGAGGTGTGCATGTGCAGTCCGGTCTGGACGTCTCCCACGAACGCCTCGAAGTACGTGTCGGCCTCGTACTTGCCTTCCTTGTAGCCGATCGACTCGTACGTGATGCACAGCATGCCGTCGGACTCGGTCGCGCCCGTGATGCACATGAGCGCGTCGCACGCGATGTTGCTGAGCACGGTACCGTCGAAGTCGGCGCTCGTCGTGCCCTTCAGGTTCGCGGGCTCCTTGCCCTTGTGCATGTCGATCTGGATCGACACCGGGTACGAATCCGGGGCCGGCAAGCACAGCTCCATGTCCATGCTGTACAGGTCGGCGGCCATGGCGGCGGCACTCACCATGAGTATCCCCGCCACGAACACATACACTAACGAGCGTCTCATCTCGGACTCCTTTCTGTTCCGATCAGACGTTTGCCTCGCCTTCTGGGGACTATGAAGAGTATAGCACAAGGGGTTAACATCCGTCAAGCACAAAAGTCCTACTCTGGCAGGATTCCGCCCCACACTACTCACCCTCCACACCTCCCGAATCCCGGAATCCCGGCCCTCCACTCCTCGTATTCACCGATTCCGAGTAGGACCCTCTCTGCGGAGGCTTCGTCATGATAACTGAGTGACAATCGGCCAGGCACGACCGCGCCACTGGCTGGCTCACACCCGGTGTTCCCAGGTCCAATCCGAGTCAACATCTTCCAAGCAGGAACCGTGCCATGGTCAGGAATCACTTCCCTGAGTCCCGCGTCTGTTCTTCTTTGACGGCAGCCCGCACCGAAGGTCGCACAGAAAACCCCAGTTTGCCAGCCGACGCCGGCTCCGCCCACCCGCGGGCGCGATCTCCCCCCTGGAGTGGCCGATGGACCGTGGCCACCGGCCCCAACATGTGGTATAATAGATAGATGAGCGACCTGGCGACTCGTTCCGCTCGGCGGGCTCTGGTTCGGGGCCGAGCGGGGCGCATATTTGTGCGCCTGACCGCCCCCGGGGAAAGGTGTGTCCATTGCGTATCCCATCGGTCCGTCTGAACCACGTGTGGATTGGGATGGCGGCGGCAGTGCTCCTGGCCGCCACGCCCGCCTCTCTGGCACGAGGACCCGGGTACGGCTACGTCGGGTGCTCGGACAGCGATGACTGCGCGCCTTTCGACCCGATCACCTACGCCGTCGCCCCCGCCATCGACCTCAGACCCGAGGCCGACTTCCCGTACGACGCGACCATGCGCCCGGACGGCACAGAGGTCTGGTTCTGCGGAGCCACCGGGGACGGCGTGGTAGTCCTTGACGTAGCTACGGACGAGATCACCTACCGACTGGGTGTCGGGGACTTCCCTACGTCCGTCTGCTTCACCGACGACGGGCTCCTGGCGCTCGTCGCCAGCCGCAATGACGACAACGTCGCCATCATCGACGCGGCCACCCACCGAGTCACGGGAACGCTGACGGTTAAGACGGGGACCGGTGGCGACTACGACGGGCCCGGCCAGCTCGCTCTCGACCCCGTGAGCAAGAAGGTCTATGCAGTCGACTGGTACGGACCCAACATCTATGAGATCGCCAGGGACGCCTCGGCCGTGCTCCGCTCAGCGACGGTAGGACAGAACCTCTGGGGGATCGTCGTCGATCCCCTGGGCCGGTACATCTACGCGACCGACCGCGGCACGAGCGAGGTCGTCGTCATCGATCCCGCCACGCTCACCGTGCATACTACGATCGATGTGAGCGATGACCCGCGGGGGATCGACGTCACCGGTGACGGGGGGAAGCTCGTCGTCCCGTGCGAGGACGACTCGAACGTCTTCATCATCAACACGAACGACTGGTCAACCGTCGCCCGGCCGATCCAGTACCTCGCAGACCCGCGCGACGTCGACATCCTCGACTCGGAGCACAAGGCCTACATCACCGGCGGCCGACTCGAGAACACCGGCGAGAGCTACATGTATGTTCTGAACCTGTTGAACAATCAGCTCATCTGGCAGTTCCTGCTGCCAGGAGCAAACGCGAACGTCGTGGCGGTTCAGGCGCAGATGACCTCAGTCGGAACCGGGATCCCGGAGGCGGGGCCACCGGTGTCCTCGATCGCCCTCTCGTGCCACCCGAACCCGTTCGGCCCGCGGACGGCCGTGAGCTACTTCCTCCCCGAACCCCGTACTGTCGAACTGGCGGTCTACGACGTCTCGGGCAGGAAGGTCGCCACTCTCGAGTCCGGACATCGCGGCGCTGGAGAGCACACCGTCCGCTGGGACGGGGCGAACTCCCGGGGGCGTCCGGCGGCGACCGGGATCTACTTCGTGAGACTCACGGCGGGAACGGAGACTCGATCGATCAAGACGGCGCTCCTCAGATAGGGGCGCCGTTTCGTGTTACTGCTACTGACCTGCACACGGAGGTAGGTGTTCATGAAGAGACTGCTCTCATTCCTGTTCGGTCTGACAGTCCTCGCCGTCGTCGCGAGTGGAACCGTGGCGGCCGCTCGGCTCGAGGGAGACGGCTACGTAGGATGCTCGGCATCGGACAACTGCGTGCCGTTCGACCTCGAGACACACACGCCCTCGAGCTCGATCGACCTCCTCCCGGAGGGGAACTACCCCTACGACGCCACGATGCGGCCTGGCGGCGCCGAGGTCTGGATAGTCGGCAACTCGGGGGACGCCGTCGTCGTCATCGACGTCGCGACCAACGTCATCACGCACCGGATCCCGGTCGGCGACTACCCGAACTCGCTCTGTTTCACTGACGACGGCACGAAGGCGCTCGTCAGCAGTCGTAACGACGACGAGGTGAGCATCATCAACACGGCGACGTACGCGGTGACCGGTACGCTCCCGGTTGGCACCGGCTCCGGCGGCACGTACGACGGCCCGGGCAACATGGCCCTCGATCCCGTGAGCAAGAACATCTACGCGGTCGACTGGTACGACGACCACCTCTACGAGATCGCGCCGGACGCCTCAGCGGTGCTCGACGCCGTCGTCATAGGCTCGAGCTGCTGGCAGCTCGTCGTAGACCCGGACGGGGAGTACATCTACGTCACGGACCGCGGGACCGATCAGGTGAGGGTGATCGACCAAGACACGCTCGCGGAGGTCACGGCCGTCGCGGTCGGCGACGACCCCTGGGGCATCGACGTCACCGAGGACGGCGCGTACCTCGTCGTGGCGTGCGAGGACAACTCGAGCGCCTACGTCATCGACACGGCGGACTGGGCCGTGACCCCGATCTTCCTCGAGACTGGCGCCGACCCTCGCGACGTCGACATCCGCGACGACCAGGGCTACGCGTACGTCGCAGGCGGCAGCTCACCGTCGGGCACCAGGGTCTACGTAGTAGAACCGTCGACGCACTCCCTCAAGTCGTCCTTCCTCGTCGAGTACGGCTCGAACGCAAACGTGATCGCGGTGCAGGAGCAGATGACGTCTGGCGGCACTGGCGTTCCCGAGATCGAGACTGCCCGTCTCGGGCTGTCGTGTTTCCCGAATCCGTTCAATCCGAAGACGACGGTCAGCTACCACCTCCCCGAGGCGGCCGAGGTCGAGCTCGCGGTCTACGACGTCGCCGGCAGACGAGTGGTCGTGCTCGCCTCCGGAGTTCGGGAGGCCGGCGATCACGCTGCGACCTGGGACGGCAAGGTGGATGGCCACCCCGCCGCCACGGGCGTCTACTTCGTGAGACTGACGGCCGGCGGCAGTATGAGGACGATCAAGGCGGCGCTCCTCAAGTAGGCAGATCGCGCCCGGGCAATTGCAGGACGACAGCCTGCGGGGCTCTATCCCACGCACGGACGGAGGCCGCGGGGACCGATGGGTCCTCGCGGTTTTCCGTTGTCGCCGGTGTGGAACTGTGACACCCTGCGGTGACGGCTTCAGTCGGAGTCAGGATGGTCGCGGAAGCCCGCGGCGAGCGAGGAGGGTAAGATGGCGACGATCAAGATCAAGGGCATGACGTGTCAGCACTGCGCCATAACCGTGACTGAGACTCTCATGGCGGTCGAGGGGGTCACGAACGTGCGGGTCGATCTCGTGGCCGGCACGGCGACGTTCGACGAAGAGGGGCCCGTAGACACGGCGGCGCTCAGCGAGGCACTGGAACAGGCGGGGTACGAGATGGAGTAGCAGACTCACTCAGCCTGGGCCGCGCGGTGCCCGGGCCACTGGCAGACCTTTCCCCGCTCCACGAACGAACCGAGCTCCGGGGATCCCGTGAGCTCGCGGTCCCTCACGACCCACTCACCCCGCACCATCGTCGAGACCGGCCACCCTTTGACCGGCCAGCCATCGTACGGCGAGTAGTCGGCGTGACCGTGCAGGATCTCAGGCGAGATCGTCACCTCGAGCTCGGGGTCGAAGACTACGAGGTCGGCGTCTCCTCCGGGAGCGAGCGTCCCCTTCCCGGGATGGAGCCCGAAGATCTCCGCCGGCTGCGTGGAGAGCCGATCGACGAGCTCGTTCTCCGTCATGCGTCCTCCCCCGACCCCGTGGTGCCACATGAGAGGCAGGAGCGTTCCGATGCCCGGGAGACCCATTGGGATCTTCCGAAAGTCGGTCGCGCCGGCGTCCTTGTCCGCGGCGGTGAACTCGCAGTGATCGGTCGCGACGACCTGGATGATGCCGTCCTCGAGCTCCTCCCAGAGCGACGCCCTGTGGGCCTCCGATCTGAGTGGCGGGCACGTGGCGTAACGCTGGCCGTCGTCTCCCGCGAGCTTCGACTCGTCGAGCAGGAGAAACTGGGGACACGTCTCGCAGTAGACCTCGACCCCGAGGTCGGCCGCCTCGGAGATCGCCTCGAGCGCTTCGCCCGTCGAGACGTGGACGATGTAGACGGGCGCACCGGCGGCGTAGGCCGCCCGAAGCACGGTCGCCACCGCCTCGCCCTCCACGTAGCTCGGACGGCTCGCGGCATGGTCGGCGGGCGTCAGCTTCTTCTCCCCGACGAACCGACGGATCTTCTGGTTGATCATCCACTCGTTCTCGCAGTGCACCTCGACGAGCGCCCCGTGCTGAGCCGCGAGAAGGAACGCGTGGTAGAGCTCCTCGTCGTCGCTCTGGAGCCCCGCGTCCGCGTAGGCCGTGTACATCTTGAAGGAAGGGATGCCGGCGTCGATGAGAGCGACGATCTCGTCGTCGGTTCTGTCTGCCCAGTGCACGAGAGCCGCGTGCAGGCCGTAGTCGACGTGGCAGCGGCCCTCCGCCTGCGACCTCCGCTCCGACACTGTGTCCTCGAGGTCCTGGCCCTTCTCTGGGGTGGCGTAGGTCAGGAAGGTGGTCACCCCTCCGAAGGCGGCCTCACGGGAGGTCGTGAGGAAGTCGGAGGAACGGTGGCCCCTGAGCTCGAGGCCGACGTGGACGTGAACGTCGATGACGCCCGGGAGGATGAGCTTCTCTGATGCATCGACGACCTCCGCGCCGTCGGGCGCCGCGAGATCGCGCCCGATCGCCGAGATGCGGCCGTCTTCCACGAGCACCGACGCGTGATACGAGTCGATCTCGGTCACTAGCCTGCCGCCTGTGATGAGAACGCTCACGCTCTCTCCGTTCCGCTCCAGGTTCCGTCGGCGCGTCTATGCCCGCACGAAGTCGGCGATCGTCCGGGCGAGCTCTTCTTCGTGCCCCCAGTAGACGTGGTTCCCGCCCTCTATTAAGACCGCCCGAACCTCCGGTGACGCGTCGGCCTTCCGTTCGAGAAGGGCCAGCGCGTCCCCCGCCGGGACGGTGATCGCTTCCTCGACGGTGCCGAGCGTGGCGAGGACGGGCACGCCGAGGGAGGCGTACCGGCCGAAGTCTCCGCTCCCGCCCAGGCGGAACGGGAAGATGTCCGTGACCGCCGCGTCGCCGTAGACCGAGACGACGGTCGCCGCGGAGAAGGGCACGACGTAGCCGATGTCGTTCATGAGCTCCTCGCCCCGTCCGGCGGCGACGAGCCCCTTCGCCCTGTCGACCACGTGGTCGAGTCCCCCGTCCGCGCTCTCATCTCTCAGGCCGAACATGTCCGGCGGAGAGATGAGGATCGCGCCGGCGGCGCGTGGATCGCGATCACCGGTGAGGTAGTGCACGACCTTGTTCGTTCCGAGACTGTGTCCCTCGAAGTAGATCTCGCTGTGGCCCCGGGACTCGAGGAAATCCGCGCCTCCCCCGATGTCGTGCACGCACTCGCCGAAGATGTCGAAGCTCGCTCCCCCCAAAACCGACTCCGTCCCCTCTCCCGCCTCCCTGAGGTTGTCGGAACGGTACTCGTGTCCGCGGTTGTTCAACGTGAGGAAGGCAAGCCCCTTCGCGACGACGGCCTCGCACACCGCCGACACGAGCCGGTTCTCGTAGAAGTTGCCGGCGAGGCCGTGGGTGTGGAAGACCGCCCGCCTCGCCCGCGTGCCGGAGGGCGCCGCATAGAACCCGACGAGCTCGAGGCCGTCCCTCGCTGACACGCGCACCAGTTCGCCGGTCATGTGTCTCCCCCCGATCACATCCACGGCACGCAGGCGGCTCCGCGCCACCGAATCGGGCGCGAGTCGTGCGCTGCCTTCTGCCCAACGTCTACGAGCAGTCTAACCGAACCGCAGTGGGCGCTCAACCCCCGGCCCGGGGTGACGATGTCCTCACTCCGTTCCGCCGCGCAAAGGAGGACGGGGGCCGAGTTTCCTCGACCCCCGCCCTTTCACACATGCGGCTCTCCGCATGAAGCGAGAGCGTGCGTGTCACTCCGCTCGCTCAGTCGTACAGCGCCTTGATCCTCCCCCAGCTCGCCTGCGTCACCGGAGTCGGGATCTCCATGACGTGGATCAGCCCGTCGGCGAACCCCGCTGGGATCTGGTTGTTGTCCAGGTCCCGCAGATCGATATCCTCGAAGGTGACGGGCGAGTCTCCGACCACCCAGCCCTGGAAGACGATCGTCGCGAGCACGCCCGCTCCGTTCACCGAGTCGCCGAGCACCGCTCCCTGAATGAGGATCGCGTCCGACGGCTGGCCGACGTCGGTCCAGAAGAAGAACGTCTCGGCTCCTCCGGACGACGGCAGCGGACCCTCCATGACGTCGTACAGGTTGAGGATGGCCTCGTCATAGTCGATCAGAAGATCGTAGCCGGTGAGCCCGAGGACCTCGTCGTTGACGACGACGTTCACCGCCACGAACTCGAACTGGTACTCCCACTGCTCCTCGGGGTCGATGTATATGGTGGGATCTCCCCAAGCGGGAGTGGACGCCACGATCACGAGCGCCAGGGCGAGCGACAGACCTGCAGACAGTCGCGTAGCCAGCATGATGACCTCCAATCCTCCTCCACGATCACGCTGAGATCCCGAGCCCCGCAGGATGTGCGCCGGTCGCTTCGCGCGTACCGGCTTCGCCAGAGTCGTGAGGACACCGGGCCCACTGTGATTGCCTGTTGGTGGGCCGTCCGGACGCGAACTTCGACCGAAGGGACGGAGTCCGCCCGGACTTCCCGTGAGCCCTCCCGGAGAGCGGGTCGGGAGGGGCTCTCGAACTTCAGGCATCCTAGCTCGACACGTGCCGCAGCGTGGAGAGGGCTTAGGCGCCGCGCGTCAGCGGATTCGCACGAGCTTCGTGCGCGCCTCGCCCGCGCTTCCGGTGACCCGCACGAAGTAGACGGCCGACGGGGCGTCTCTCCCGCCGTTCGTCCTGCCGTCCCATCTGAGCTCCCCTCCTCCGGGAGCTCCCGAGATGTCGAGCGTCCTCACGAGACGACCCGTGAGGTCGTAGACCCCCGCCCGCCACGGTCCGCCGTCGAGCGGCAGACTGAACGGGACGACGGTCTCCCCGACCGATGGATTTGGCGAAGGTGCGCCAAGCCAGAGCCGGGACCCTCCCGGCTCCTCTACCCCGACCGGCCCGACGAATATCTCGCCGTGCTCGAAGCCCCCGACGGGGAGCGCGTTCCTCCGGACGTCCGTCATGCGGATCGTGTCGATGTGCGCCTGCGTGTGGCCGTCCTGCAGAGCCCGGAACGTGAGGTGAAGGAGCTCGCCCGGCGCCAGGATGTGCGTGCCGACACCGAACACGGTGTCGAAGAAGTGCCAGAAGCCGGTGTACTCCTCGTCCTCGATGAACCAGGTCATGTGACCGCTTTCGACGTAGAGCGAACCCTCGGATGCCTCAACGAGCTCGACGATCGCCGGATCGAACGACATGTAGAGCTGGAAGCTCGCGATCGAGTCCGGGCAGTCTTCCACTCGGAAGCTCATTCCGAACACCTCGTCCACCTCGACCATCGCAGGCTGAGGCGTGAACGAGACGTGTGGGGTCGCAGGCGCGCACGCGACGAACACCAGGATGAGGAACGGCACCATCGCCAGAGACATCCGCTCTCTCAGCCGGACACGTCCGGCCAATGCTCCTGTGCGTGGATGCCGACTCACTGTTTCCTCCCTGAACACAATAACTGCCGATCACTGTGGGGCGGGATCCCTCCTCCCCCCGCCCCCCGAACGCAGCCCGCTACTTCAAGAGCACCATCTTGTGGCTGCCGCTGAAACCGGCCGCCTCCATAGTACAGAAGTATACCCCGCTTCCCACCGGCTCGCCTCTGTCGTTCCTCCCGTTCCAGACGGCCTCGTGGCGGCCGGGCTCCACCGTGCCGTCGACGAGCGTCCTCACGAGGCGGCCGGAAACGTCGTAGACCCGGATTGTCACACGCGACTCGTGCGGGACGTTGTAGGCAACGGCGGTCGCCGGGTTGAACGGGTTCGGCGTGTTTCCGACCAGGCGGTAGGCGGTGGGAATCTCAGGCCTCGACTCCAGCTCCTCGAGCGTGGCCGTGAGATCCTCGTTCGAGGCCCCCCTGATCCTCGTGTCGTCGAACGTGAGCGAGTACGCGCCCTCGTGCGCTCGGAACGTCATAATCGCCACGTCTCCGGAACCGCCGATAGTGACGCCGGTGCCGAGGACGGCGAGATCAACGAGCGCGCGGCCCGGCTCGGACCCGCTCCAGAAGAACACCTCGCCGAGAGGCGTCGCCATCTCGTCGGAGAGGCGCGCACCCAGAAACTCGAGCTCACCCGCGTCGTAGATTGCGGCGGTCGAGAGTCCCTTCACTTCGGCCGCGTTCCCCTCGAGCACCAGCGCTACCTCGACGAGGCCGTCCTGGCTCCACGCCCTCTCCTCGAGCATGAGGGCCAGGGACTTCGTTGGCTCCTGCGCGAGGAATGGCGCAACGCGTGGGCTGACGTGGTCGTAGTTGATCGCGAAGACCATCAGGTCCTCGAACTCGACGAACGCGTCCGGCAGCGGGAGGCCGCGGGAGTCGCCGTCGGGATGGACCGTCGGGCCGACGTCGCACTGGCTGTGTGGCCACACGGGGTCCTCGACGTAGTAGGTGCCGCCGAGCTTGTCGATGTCGGCGTCGTTGACGAGACCGTTGTATCCCCAGAACCCGAGGACAGCCGCCACGTCTCCGAGCCAGTAGTTCGTCGCGAGGTCCCTCGCGGTGGTGGCCGCCGGACCGTAGTTCCGCGCCTCGTCGTAGCAGAAGGCCTGGTAGTAGTAGATGTTCCTGGGCTCGTGGTCGTCCGTCCATGACGTCCCCGTGTCGTCGTAGACGCGTACGCCGAACGTCTCGTCCGCCGGGAAGTAGATCACGATGAACGGCCACGCCGCGGTGAACACCGGGTACTCCGGATACTCGCCCCCATTGTCGGTCCGCTGGACGACCACGCCCGCGAAGTAGAGGTCGGTTCCGTTCACCCATTCGAGCTCGCACTTCTCGTGCCCGGGCGCGGCGTCGAAGTCCGTGACCGCCGTCGGAGGCGTGTTGTCGGCGATGATCGTGTCAGCCCCCGTCGCCGGGTTCCCGATCGCGTCGACCGCGGAGACGGTCACGGTGATCGTCCCGTCCGCCGGCGTGCAGGCCACGCTCAGAAGCGTACTCGTCCAGACCGCTTCGCCGGTGAGGGTGTTGTAGGTGTCCGGGCTGTCCGCA
This sequence comes from bacterium, assembly GCA_025774935.1. Classification (GTDB taxonomy): domain Bacteria; phylum Joyebacterota; class Joyebacteria; order Joyebacterales; family Joyebacteraceae; genus JALGVN01. The sequence continues at coordinate 194,296 of JALGZK010000003.1, forward strand.
GCCCCGCCGCCGAGGCCCGTGAGATCCGCCGTGATGTCCCCGATCCCGAAGGACGGGTCGTCGTCGGTGACGAGCGCAGTCACCTTCGCGGCGTCGCCGTTCTTGATGAAGTCGTCGGTGTGCGCGAGAGTGAGATTCTCGATGAAGACGTCGGTCACGAGAGGAGGCTCCACGTCCACGATCAGAAGACCGTCGTTCTCCACGAATCCCGTCAGGTGCACGTTGTCCGCGTTCCTCGCCTCGAGCACCTCGATGTCTACGACGCTCGAGCCGACGGCGAGCCCAGTGAACTCGATCGAGAACATCGTCCCGGGACCGTTGACTCCCGGGTACTCGCCGAGGAGCGCGCAGTCGATGGTGAGCTCGTTCGTTCCTGTCGGGTCGGCCGAGAAGAACGTCGTCCCGCTCGAAGACAGGAGGCTCCCCTCCGTCACGCTCGCCGGACCCGTGGACACGATGCTGCCGTCCCACGTGACGCGGAGCGAGTACGCGTAGAGGAGGTCGCTCCCACCGCCGAGGTAGTCGACGTCGACCGTCTTCGTCGGGACCGCCGAGGTCAGGTACTCCGGGTCCGGTACGCACACGACGTTGCCCTCGGGCTCGGGCTCCGTCACGACCCTCTTCTCGTTCAGGTCGACGTCGGTCAGGATCTGCACGACCCCCGACGGCCAGTGAACGATGAGGGAGTCGACGGTCGACCTGCTCCCGAAGCCGAACTCGGCCGTGAGCGAATTCTCGGAGAAGATGCTCGAGCCGGCGCGCACCTCCCTGATCTGGCTCAGCATGCCGGAGACGACCCGAATCCGGGCGCCGATCCCGTACGAGTTCGACACCGTGCCTACGAGGTCGACGTGCAGCCAGCTGTTCCCGCCGGCTGCGAGGTTCTCGAAGAGCTTGTTCGACGCCGTGCTCTGGAGCGTGTAGATGTCGAGGTCGCCGTCCTCGTCGTAGTCGGCCACCGCCACTCCTCGACCCCACGCGTCCACGTTGATCGGCGGGTCGGTCACGTCGGTGAACACGGTCCCGCCGTCGTTCCGCAGCAGCACGTTCGGCTCGAGTTCCTGCGAGCGGTAGAGGTCGAGGTCGCCGTCGTTGTCGTAGTCGAACCAGACGAGCCCCTGCGTCCTCCCGTTCCCCGCGAGCACCGGAGTCGTAACGTCCACGAAGGTGCCCCCGCCATCGTTCCTGAGGAGCTTGCTGGCCTCTATCATGTTCCCGACGTACAGGTCCAGGTCGCCGTCGTTGTCGTAGTCGCCCCAGTCGACGCCGTGACCGTGGCCCGTGTCGCCGAGCGGGCCGGTCGTCACGTCGGTGAACGTGCCCCCTCCGTCGTTCCTGAACAGGTAGTTCTGGGCGTCCCTGCACACGTAGACGTCGGGATCACCGTCGTTGTCGTAGTCACCCCAGGCCACGCCGTAGTTGACTCCCGCGACACCGAGCGGCGTCCCCGCGGTGGCGTCGGTGAAGACGTCGCCCCCGTCGTTCCGCAGGAGCCGGCTCGGCGTGAAGGCAGTCACGTAGTAGAGATCGAGATCGCCGTCGAGGTCGTAGTCTGCCCACGAGCAGCTCTGGCCGTAATCCGCGTCCACGAGGTCGCCCGCCGTGACGTCGGAGAAGCCGCTGATCCCGTCGTTCCGGAAGAGCTTGCTCGGTCCGTTAGCGCTCACGTACAGGTCGAGGTCGCCGTCGTTGTCGTAGTCGCCCCACGCCGTCCCGAGCGCTCCGGCAAGAGATTGCATAGTCCCGGTCGCCACGTCGTCGAAGACTCCTCCCCCTTCGTTTCTGAGGAGCGCGTTCGTGTCGTCGCCGTTCGCGATGAAGATGTCGAGATCGCCGTCGCCGTCGTAGTCGCCCCAGGCCGTGCCGTAGCTCGTCCGCGTGTCGGCGAGATCTCCAGTCGTCGCGTCGGCGAAAGCCGCCTGCGGCGGTTCGACGTCGAGGAGCGCTACGAATCCGTCCTCGCTCCCGCCGTTATAGAGCTCGTCGAACGCGCCGACCGTCGTCGGGAAGTCGGACGACTCCGTGACGCCCGCGAGCACCGCCCCTCCCGTGCTGGTCAGCGCCATGACGAGCGCCTCTTCACCACCGGTCCCCCCGAGGTAGCCGGAGTACGAAAGGGAGTTCGTTCCGGGATCGAGCACCGAGAGGAAGACGTCGGTGCTGTCGTTCAGGGTCGTGTCGTACGCCCACTCGGTCGTCGGGAAGTCCGACGACGACGTCGACCCGGCAACGTGCGCGCTGCCCGACCCGTCGAGCGCAATGTCCCAACCGTAGTCCCACCCTGTCCCGCCGATGTAGGTGCCGTAGTCGAGCGTCGAGCCGGTCGGATCGAACGTCGCCAGGAACGCGTCCAGGTCGCCGTTCGCGGTCTCGTCGTATGACCCGGACGTCACCGGGAAGTCGAGGGATCCCGTGAACCCGGTCACGTGCGCGCCGCCCGCTCCGTCGATCTCGATGCCCCGTCCCTCGTCGTCGCCCGCGCCGCCCAGGTACGTGGCGTAGACGAGCGACGAACCGGTCGAATCGAACTTCGCCGCGTACGCGTCGGCGCCGGCGCCGAGCGTGGTCTGGAACGCGCCGGGCGTCGCGGGGAAGTTGGTGGAGCGCGTCGCGCCTGTCACGTAGGCGCTCCCGTCACCGTCGACCTCGATGTCGCGACAGCCGCGGTCGTGGACCGTGCCGCCGAGGAACGTCGAGTAGACGAGGGCGACGCCAGCGGGGTCGAGCTTCGTGACGAAGCCGTCATAGAACCCGTTGTACGTCGGGTCGAACGAACTGGGCGTCGTCGGGTAGCTCGCGGAGTTCGTCTGCCCGCAGATGTGCGCGTTGCCATCACCGTCGACGTCGAGTCCCCAGGACACGTCGGAGGCGTTCCCACCGATGTAGGTCGAGTAGAGAAGTGAGCTTCCGGTCGGATCGAGCTTCGTGACGAAGCAATCGTAGATGCCGTTGAACTCCTCGTCGAACGCGCCCGGTGTCACGGGGAACCCGGCGGACGCGTAGCCCGCCACGTACACGTTCCCGAAGCCGTCGAGGTCGATCGCGTAGGCGGCCTCCTGTCCCACTCCACCGAGGTAGGTGGAGAAGACGAGGGTGCTGCCGGTGGGGTCGAGCTTCGTCACGAACGCGTCAAGGAGATTGGTGAACGACGTCGAGTACGCTCCCGGCGTCGTCGGGAAGTTGATCGAGGACGTCCAGCCGCAGACGTACGAGTTGTCGTCGCCGTCCAGAGCGAGCCCCCACACGCTGTCGTCGGATCCGCCTCCGAGGAAGGTGCTCCAGAGGAGACTCGAGGGATCGTCACGTCCGAGCGCACCAGCGCCGGACCCGTCGTCGGCCCAAGCGATGGCGCCTTCACTCCCGTGGGGGCCTCCCCTTCGCACCGCGAAGGAGCCCACCGGGGTCGACACGACCTCGGTCCCGTCGGCCTCGACAACCACGCTCCCCGCACCCTCGTAGGAGAAGCGGACCTCGGACGGGTCGGCACCTCCGCTGGCGAGGATCTCGAACGTGACGCGCCCGTCGTCCTCGCGGAGGGCGAGGGCGATCCCCGGCCAGAGGCCGCGATAGACGACCTCGCCGTAGCGCGTCACGTTCGTGCTCCAGTCTGACTGATCGGGACCGGAGAAGAAGTTCATGGCACCCGGAAGCGGATGTCCGGCCTCCACGGTCGGTGCCGGACCGGCTCCCTCGAATCTGATCCAGACGGCACACCCGTTCCGCGCGCCGGGCTCGGGAACGCCGTCAAAGTCGAATCCGTCGAGGAACACGCGATCGTCCTGCTCGAACACATCCAGAACCAAGGCATCGCCCGTCACGAAGAGCGTCGCACGCGAACCAGCTGAGTAGTAGAGCACCTCCTCGTCGACCTGTCCCCGGTTCTCGATGAACCCACCGAGAGCCCCCGCGGCGAACGCGTCGCCGGCGACAGCCATCACCAGGAAGGTCGCGAGGAAGATGGCGAACACAGCACCGGCACGGCGCGCGGCGCCGGTCCGATTCGCACTACTTCCTCTCGCGCTGCTCATTCCAGTCTCCTGACTCGGCCGCGTTCCGGCCGCATCCCTCGTGCCGCCCGTCAGGGTAATGTAGGTCTCGCGACCCCGCTCTCCCTGAGTCGTCGGGACGGGCAAGCTGCCTGTTCGGTTCCTTTACCTCCGGCCCGCCGCATGGTCCCCCCGGACGCGGCGGCAGCCGGGTGATTCTCGTCACACCGCAGGTCCTGCCGCTGGGCCGGCGGGGGTCCGGGGAGTCCCCGGACCCCACCGGGCCCAGTCATCTACTTCAGGAGCAGCATCTTCCTGCTGTCGTGGAAGCCCTGTGCCTCCATCGTGCAGAAATAGACGCCGCTGCCGACGTCAACACCAGCTTCGTTCGTGCCGCGCCACACGACCTCGTGGCTTCCAGCTTCCACGACCCCGTCGACGAGCGTGCTCACGAGACGCCCCGTCACGTCGTACACCCGGATCGACACGGGCGACTCGTGCGGAACCGAGAACGCGATCTTCGTCGTCGGGTTGAACGGGTTCGGAGCGTTCTGGACGAGGCGATACGTCGTCGGGATTCCCGGTTTCGCTTCGCAGCCGTCGAGCTCCGCGTGAAGGTCCTCGTTCCCGGCGCCGCGGAGCGCGGCGCTCGTGAAGTCGAGAGCGTAGTCGTCTCCGAGCGCGCGGAACGTGAGGACCGCCACGTCTCCGGAGCCGCCCACGGTCACGTCGGTGCCGAGCACGGCCATGTCGAGCGCGACACTCTCGTCGGTCGACCCGTGCCAGAAGAACACCGGCGCCAGAGGCGACACCATCTCGTCGGAGAGGCGCGCCGTGACGAACTCCAGCTCGGAGGGATCGAACGCGATCTCCGCCGAGAGGCCCTTCACCTCGGCTGCGTTTCCGGCGAGGCGCATCGCGATCTGAATCTCGCCGTCGTCGTTCCCGCCGGTCTCAGCCAGCTCGAGCGACAACGCCTTCACCGACTCGCCCGCCAGGAACGGGACGATCCGCGGGCTCACCCGGCCGTAGTTCATGGCGAAGATCATCAGATCCTCGAACTGAACGTACGCGTCGGGGAGCGGGAGTCCGAGCCTGTGGTCGATCGGATGCACCGTCGGACCCACGTCGCACTCCCAGTCCGGAGCGCCGGGCGCCGCTACCTGGTAGGTTCCACCGAGCTTGTCGATGTCGGCATCGTTCACGAGGCCGTTGTAGCCCCAGACACCGATGATCGTCGCGATGTCACCGAGCCAGTAGTTGTTGGAGAGATCGCGCGCCGTCGGGTCTGCAACACCGTAGTTGCGCGCGACGTCGTAGCAGAACGCCTGGTAGTAGTAGATGTTCCGCGGAACGACCGGGTCGGTCGCGGCCGCGAGAGGACCGTTGTAGACCTCGACGCCGTCGGTGTGGTCGACCGGGTAGAACGCGTCGACGACCGGCCACGCACCCACGAAGAGCGGGTAGTTCGGATACTCGCCCGGGTTGTCCAGGCGGCGCACCGTCACGCCGTCCAGGTAGAGGTCGGTCCCCATGGTCCAGGTCAGGTCGCACTGCTCGTTCCCCACCGCCGCATCGAAGCCCGTGACCGCCGTCGGCAACGTGTTGTCTGCAATGATCGTGTCACTGCCCTGAGCCGCCGGGTTACCGATCGGGTCGGTCGCATCGACCGTCACCGTCACGGTCCCGTCGGCGGGGGTGCACGTGACGCTCGCGAGGGGCAGCGTCCATGTGGCAAGGTTTCCGACGTATGTGTCGGGGTTCACAGCCGCTCCGCCGCCGAGGCCGGACAGATCCGCGACGATGTTCGCGACACCAAACGCGGGATCGTCGTCCGTCACGGTCGCAGTGACCTGCGCTGCATCACCGTCCTTGATGTAGTCGTCGGTGTGCGCGAGCGTCAGGTTCTCGATGAACACGTCGGTGATCACAGGCGCCTGGACGTCGACGATCAGGAGCCCGTCGTCGTCGAAGAACCCGGTCAGGTGGACGTTGTCCGCGTCGCGAGCCTCGAGCACGGTGATGTCGATGTCGCTCGTGCCAACGGCGAGACCGGTGAAGTCGACCGAGAACAGCGTCCCCGGACCGGTCACGCCCGGCTCCTCGCCGAGGAGCGCGCAGTCGACGGTGATCTCGTTCGCGCCGGTCGTCGCCGCGAAGAAGAACGTGCTCCCCATGCTCGAGAGCAGGCTGCCCTCGGTCACGGTCCCTGGCGCGGTCGTCACGATTGCGCCGTCCCAGCTGAACTTGATCGAGTAGCCGTAAAGGAGCCCGCTTCCGCCACCGAGGTAGTTCACGTCGATGGTCTTCGTCGGGCTCGCCACCGTCAGGTACTCGGGATCGGGATCACAGTAGACGTTCCCCACCAGGAACGGCGTGTAGATGACACCGGTCGAGACGTTCACACCCGCGCGCGGGCTCTCGCCCTCGGGCGAGGAGGCCTGTCCGCTCCCGCCGGCCGGTACCGCTTCGTCGGTCGCCGAGTACGGCGAGGGCATGAGCTTCGCTCCGGCGCCCGCCCCTCTCGCGGTCACGAGGGTCGGACCAGCCGGGTCACCCCACCAGTTGTCCGTCGCGTCGACGTCGTTCGTGTAGTTGTTGTAGACCCCGTAGTCACCACTCGTGCCCAGGTCGTTCCCGTGGGCCTCGATGTTGACCGTGCCGCCGGCGACCTCGATGTACTCGACGATGCCGTCGCCCGCGCTGATGGTGTTGTCGAAGATGCCAACGTCCATGAGGCCGCTCGTCCAGCCTCCGTAGTAGCCGCCGCCCCACGGGTCGATGTCGCTGCCCCAAAGGTCGACGCCGGTGTAGGTGCCGTTGGAGACGACGCAGTTCTGAACCGTGAGGTCGATGCCGGCACCGGGATCACCGAGGTGGCACGCGACGCTCCAGTCGCACTGGTCGAACGTGACTCCGTCGAAGCTGATGACGGCGTCGACCGTCGGGTCGTAAATCCAGTTCCACTGTGAGAAGTTGAGGCCCATCTGGCACTGGTCGACCTGTCCCCCAGAGACCGCTACGTCGCCGGACTCGAAGCACAGGATGCCAGTCGCGCCCCAGTCCTCGCCCGTGTACGCCACGCCCGTAACGTCGTTGTCGGTCACCGTGCCGGTCGAGCCGTAGGACACCTGGATGCCGTTCCCGGCGTTGTAGGCGCTCGGGGCGTTGTCGATGTCGTTGCCAGTGATGTCACAGACCGACGCAGGTCCCATCACGACGATCGCGCCCTTCTGGAAGTTCGGGATGACGTTCCCGGTGAACTCGACGTCGCAGGTCCCCGTCTCGCTGTGCGTCGTCACGATGGAGACGACGTTCTGCGAACCGGGACCGCCGGCATTCAGGACGTCCTCGATGCGGCAGTTGGTGACCGATCCGTCAGCATCGAAGAAGTGAATGCCATAGAACCCGTCGGGACCGAGCTCTCGCCCGTCGACCGTGAGATCCGAGATGTTGACTGTCCCCGGGCCCACGATGCCGATGCAGGCATCGATCGTCTTCACGGAGCCGGTCCACTGCGTGATGTCGTAGAGCTCCCGGTCGATGGGGTCCACGGCCTCGATGATCGTGATCGGGCCGGATCCGACGAGATCGAGGCTCTTGATCTCGATCTTGATCTGCTCTCTGTACGTTCCCGGGGCAATGTGAATCGTGTCTCCCGAGGGACCGGCGGCGTCTACCGCCTCCTGAATCGTCCCGTAGTCGGCGGGAACGAAGATGTCGGTGGCAATCGCCGGGACGGCCGCCAGCAGCATGAGCGCCGTCAGGAGGGCGATGCCATAGATTCCACTCGTTCTCATTCCTTCTTCCCCCGCTATGCACCACGTGTGAGTTCAGCACACCTCGCGATCAACCGCTCTCCCACTCCTCCGATGTCGTCACCTCCTGTTCTCTGGTCGCTTCTCGTTGCTTCGTCTTGGTCAGCATGCATCCATAGGACAGACCCACGCATATCAAGCCACAGGGGTCGGTCGACCGACCCCCCGGCTGTGCGTGTGTCTCTTCTCCCTGTTCTTCAATGATACCATATTGCGACTTCTATGAGAACCGTCAAGTGCGGTTCTTCCTGCGAATTCCCGCTCTATGAACGGGATTTCGCCCCGAAGCCGCGCTCAGCCTGCAGAACCTCCAGCAAACCTGACGACTGCTCAGCGGCTCGCTGGTCCCTACTTCAGAAGGAGCATCTTCCTGCTCGCCCGGTACTCCCCGGCTGCCATGACGCAGAAGTAGACACCGCTCCCGACGGTCTCGCCCCGGTCGTTCCGGCCGCCCCAGACCGCCTCGTGGCGGCCGGGCTCGGCCGACTCGTCCACGAGCGTCCGCACCAGACGCCCGGCAACGTCGTAGACGCGGATCGACACGTGCGACGCCTGCGGCACGTCATAGCCGATCGTCGTCGTGGGATTGAACGGGTTCGGGACGTTCTGTTTGAGGGCGAAGGCGGTAGGGGCCATCGGCGAGGATTCACAGCCCTCGAGCTCCGCCACGAGGTCCTCGTTGCCGGCGTTTCTCAGGGTCGCGTCGCCGAAGTCGAGGCCGTAGCCATCGCCCAGAGCGCGGAACCGGAGGATTGCGACTTCGCCGGCGCCGCCGATGGTGACGTCGGTGCCGAGTACCGCCAGATCGACCTGCACCGAGCCCTCGTTCCCCCCGTGCCAGAAGAAGAGTTCCGCGAGCGGAAGGAGCATGTGGTCCGACAGCCTCGCCGAGAGGAACTCGAGCTCGCCGGGGTCGAACTCGATTCCTGCGGAGATCCCCTTCACCCGGCCAGCGTTCCCTGCGAGTACGAGCGCGACCTCGAACTCGCCGTCATCCAGCTCTCCCCTCCCGGTCAGCCTGAGCGCCAGTCCCTTCGTCGAAACCTCGGGCAGGAACGGGATGATGCGTGCCGCAGCGACCCCGTAGTTCATCGCGAAGATCATCGCGTCCTCGAAGTCGATCATGTCGTCCGGCTCCGGAATGCCGATTCGCGTCATGTCATGGGTCGGCGCCACGTCGCACTCAAGGAAGTAGCCGGCCGGAGGTGCCCCATACATCCCTCCGAGCTTGTCGATGTCTGCGTCGTCGACGTATCCGGTGTAGCCCACGTCGGCTCCCCAGTCTCCCATCCCGGCGGCCACGTCCCCGAGCCAGTAGTTCGTGGCGCGGGCCTGGGCGCCAGGCGAGGCCGGGCCGTAGTTCCGCGCCTCGTCGAACCCGAACGCGGTCATGTAGTAGATCGCGCGGTCGCCCGACGTCGGCTGCGCCATGCTCGTTCCGCCCCAGGCGATCCACGAGTCGAGCCCGTCGAGATGCGTAGACGGGTACGACGGAGCTCCGATCTGGTAATCCGGGTAGTCGTTCCACCGGTCGTAGCGGATGTCGACGCCTGAGATGTACGCATCGAGCCCCGAGACATCGCTCCACTCGAGGTCGATCGTCTCGTGACCCGGCTCCGCCCAGAGCCCGCCTACAGCTAGGGGCAGCGTGTTGTCGGCGATGATGTCGTCCGTCCCGGACGCCGGCGTCCCGGCTCCGTCGGTAGCGATGACCTCCGCCGTCCTTGCTCCGTCGGGCCCCAGGAACACGTCCGCGAGTGCCAGGATCCACGTGGCCGTGGCGCCGTCGTACGACTCGGCCTCGACGGCCGTGCCTCCCCCGTCGAGGAGATCTGAGAGATCCGCGACGATGTCGGCGGCCGTGAGCGGCGTCAGGTTGTCCGTGACGTCGGCCCGGAGCTCCAGGTCGTCACCGTCCTTCGCGAAGTCGTCCGTGTGCAGGAGCGTCTCGTTCTTGATGATGATGCCGCTCACGCTCGGCGGCTCCGTGTCGAGCGTGATGTGACCGATGGACGGCGAGCTCATGTTGCCCGCCTGATCCCTGAGAGTCACCTCGACCGCCTTCGCGCCGTCGTCCGGAGACAGTGTCCAGGGCCTCGTCGGCACGTAGGGCTCCCACGGAATCCACGCCTCGCCCTCGTTCCGGAAGCGCGCATCCGCGACCCCGTTCTCGTCGCTGAAGTCCAGATAGAGCGTCACGTCGGGCGAGCTCGTGTACTCGTCGCCGCCGTTGATGTTGAAGGTCCCCGTCGGAGGCTGCGTGTCAACGGTCATCGTCCCGTCGGGTGTCCCGGGCGGGTCCTCCACGTTCCCGGCGTTGTCGGTCGCCACGGTGTAGAAGTCGTAGACGCCGTCGACACCGGTCGGGAAGTCCTCGACCGGACTCGAGGTGAACGTCCCGTAACTCAGGTAGCCTCCGCCGTCGATCTGGTAGAAGAGCTCCACGCTCGCGACGCCGCTCCCCGCGCCGTCGTCGGCTGAGTAGGAGACATCGAAGAACGACTCGACCCACCAGTCGGGCGGGATGTCCACCGAGGACGACGGCGCGATGTCGTCGTGCTCGTTCGCGACACCCGGCGTGCCGAAGTCCCCATCCCCATACACGTGCCAGGTATCCTCCGCCCAATTCGAGCCGACGTTGTTGTCGAGCACGACGTCGATGAGGTACATGCTTGCGCCTGTCGGATCGGGGAACCCCGTCCTGCCGCCGTAGGCGACGCGGTCGACCTCGACCGCTCCCGACATGAGGACAATCTCGTCCTCGGTGTCGTCGAGCGTGAACCCCGAGTACTCGTAGTCGACGGGCGGGAGGCCTCCGTTGGTGCCGCTGTCATCGTTGATCGCGAGGAGCGCGTAGTCGCCGGCCGCGACGAGGACGTCGCTCGGGATGGTGTGGGAGTCGGTGCCGTCGTCCTTGATCTCGAGTCCGCTCAGGTTGATCTCGCCGCCGCTCGCGTTGTAGATCTCGAACCACTCACCGTTCGCGTCGGCGACCGCAGCCGGGTTCTTCATGATCTCGGTGATCACGAGGTCGCCCGGATCCAGTGGAACGAGCTCCCACTCGATCTCGAGATCGGTACAGGTCGGATTCGTGCCGCCCCCGGGGTACTTCAGCGTCGATCGCCACAGAAGGTCCGTGCCCGTGGCGGTGAAGTCGTGCCACGTCCCGGTCGACGGGACTGTCTCCCACGAGGACCCGCTGTCCGGCGAGAGCTCCCAGAGGAAGTCATCGGTGTGGGACGCGGTGAGACGCGCGCGGGCGAACTCACGGAGCGGCGTCGCGATCGACAAGGACAGCCCAGCATCGCTGGCGGTCTCGTAGAGGCGCTGGTAGACCTCGAGCGCGTGGAGGCCCGAACCATCGTCGGCCACGTAGACATGGTCGCCCGCGACGACGATACCCATCGCGTTGCCTGAAGTATCGTAGCTGCCCACGAACGCCGGGGCAGCCGGATTGCTCACGTCGATCACATGAACGCCCGCTGCTTTGTCCGACACGTACGCGAGGTCGCCTTCGACCACGACGTCAAGCGCGACGTGAGTCGTGTTGTAGGTCCCCAGAAGGGTCGGATTGGTCGGGTCGCTGATGTCGATCACCTGCAGACCACTCGCGTCGTCCGCGACGTACGCGCAATCGCCCGCTGTGGCCACTCCTTGCGCCCACCCGGACGTGTCGTAGCTTCCCGCCGACACCGGGTTGCTGGGATCGCTGACATCGACCACCCGCAGCCCTGCATCGTAATCTGCCACGTAGGCGTAGTCGCCAGCGATGGCGACACCGCGAGCGTCACCGGGGCTGTCGTACACCCCCACAGATGCTGGCGTCGACGGCGTGCTGATGTCGACCACACGCAGCCCGGACGGCCCATCTGCCACGTAGGCGTAGTCGCCGTCGACGACGACGCGATGGGCGTTCCCCGGCGTGTCGTACACCCCCGCACTCGTGGGGGAACTCGGAACGCTCACGTCGACGACGCGAAGGCCCCCGCCCATGTCCGCCACGTAGGCGTAGTCGCCGGAAACGACCACGCCCCAGGCGTATCCCGGCGAGTCGTAGCTCCCGGAGGACGCAGGGTTCTCTGGGTCGCTGATGTCGATCACCTGAAGTCCCGAGTAGTAGTCCGCCACGTAGGCGTGATTCCCTGCGACGTCGACGCCGCGCGCAAAGCTCGCCGTATCGTAGCCTCCCGCCAGGAGAGGCGGTGAGACCGGAAGAGCGACGCGGAAGACGAGAAGGCCGGTGTCGTTGTCGGCAAGGTACGCGTGCTCGCCTTCGACGACGACAGAGGCCGCCCAGTCGTCCGTGTCGTAGCTGTCGACCAGTGTGGGGGTCGTCGGGTCGCTGATGTCGAGCATCACCAGACCACTTTCGCCGTCGGCAACACAGGCGTAGTCACCCGAGACGGCGACCGCGCGGGCGTAGTCGGGCGTGTCGTAGACGCCCGCAGATGTGGGGCTGGACGGATTGCTGATGTCGACGACCCGGAGGCCTGAGAACCGGTCGGCCACGTAGGCGTAGTTGCCCGCGATGGCGATGCCGAGAGCCTCACCGGGCGTGTCATAGGTGCCGGCCAGCGACGGGGACGTCGGGGTGCTGATGTCGATCACGTAGAGCCCGGATGCGGCATCACCGACGTAGGCGTAGTTCCCCTCGACCGCGACTCCGACGGCCTCACCGGGGGTGTTGTAGCTGCCTGCAGACGTCGGGTTCGTCGGATCGCTGATGTTCACCACCACCAGTCCGGAGAACCTGTCAGCCACGTAGGCGTAGTTGCCAGCCACAGCGACCTCGAGGGAGAGATCGGGCGTGGCAAACGTGCCCGCCAGCGTGGGGTTCGTCGGGTCGCTGATGTCGACGACCCGGAGACCTGAGAACCGGTCCGCCACATACGCGTGGTCGCCGGCAACGTCGACGTCGTAGGCGAAGTCGGCGACGGCATGGACTCCCGCTGAAACGGGATTTGCCGGGTCGCTGATGTCCACCACCCGCAGTCCGGAGAGGCCGTCCGCCACGTATGCGTAGTCGCCGGCGACGGCAACGCCCTGCGCAACGCCCGGCGAGTTGTAGCTCCCCTCCAGGGTCAGATCGAAGTCCGGCAGACTGAGCTCCCCCGCCCCCGTGTCCCACAGCGCTGTCGTGCCCGTTCCGTCGCGGTACGTCGTGGTCGTGAAGTCCTCCGTGTACGTGCCGGCCGTCGCTCCCGCCGAGAGGACGGAGAGGAGCAGGAAAAGCGCGAGGAGCGGCGAACCCATGGCCCGTGGTCGCTTCTTCATAGCACTACCCTCCTCACGCGCGCGGTCCTGGAGGACCCCGCCCGGAATGCAACGCCCGAATCCCCGGGGGGACCTGTCTCCCCCCGGGGATCCTGCTGCGAGTTTTTACTTCAACAACATCATCTTGTGGCTGTCGTGGAAGTCGGCGGCTTCCATCGTGCAGAAGTAGACGCCGCTGCCGACGGACTCAGCACTGTCGCTTCGGCCGTCCCACACGACCTCGTGGTCGCCGGGCTCGACCAAGCCGTCCACGAGAGTCCTCACGAGACGTCCGGACACGTCGTACACCCGGACCGACACCCGTGACTCGAACGGTACACTGTATGAGATCTTGGTCACGGGGTTGAACGGGTTCGGGGTGTTCCCGACGAGACGGTACGAGGTCGGCACGTCCGGCTTCGCCTCGAGATTCTCGAGCTCTGCGTACAGATCCTCGTTGTTCGCCCCTCGTAGATCCGCGCCCTCAAATCCGAGCACGTACATGTCGGAGAGCGACCGGAACGTGAGGACCACAACATCTCCCGAGCCCCCAATCGTCACGCCGGTGCCGAGAACGGCCACGTCGATCTGGACCGTCGAGTCATCCTCTCGGCTCCAGAAGAACACCTCGCCGATCGGCGAGAACATATGATCAGAGAGGCGCGCAGAGATGAACTCGAGCTCCGCGCTCTCGAACGCGACGACCACAGAGAGACCCTTCACTTCGGTCGCGTTCCCTTCGAGTCTGAGGGCCACTTCGACCTCGCCATCCGCGGTCACCCCGGCCTCAGCGAGCTCGAGAGACAGCGCCTTCGTCGACTCGTCGGGAAGGAACGGAACCACGCGGGGCGCGACCTCGCCGTAGTTCATGGCGAAGATCATCAGATCCTCGAATCCCAAGAAGTCATCCGGCTCGGGGATCGCCAGCGGGCCCCCTGAGTCTGTCGGGCCGACGTCGCACTCCGCGTACCCGGGCACCCCCACGAGAGGAGCGCTGCCGTAGTTCCCGCCGAGCTTGTCGATGTCTGCAGCGTTTACGAGACCATTGTAGCCCCAGGCTCCAAGGCCAGCCGCCACGTCACCCAGCCAGTAGCTCGTCGAGCGGTCCTGGCCGCCAGCGTCGACCGTGCTGTAGTTCAGCGCGTAGTCGTAGTGGAAGGCACTCGCGTACGAAATGTCGCGGTCAACCTTTGGCGCCTCCCAGTACATCACGAGCCCATCGCCGTCGTAGAGGTCGCCCTCGCCGCCCGTCTCGTCTGCCGGATAGAGCGGCGGGACGAGATCGTAGTACGGGTAGTCGTCCCAGTCGTCATAGCGGACGAGGAGGCCGTAGTGGTTCGTGTCGGACGTCGACGGGTCGTCCCAGGACATGACGAGCCCCTCGTGCATAGGCTCCATCGAGAAGCCCGTGACGACCAGAGGCGGCGTGTTGTCGACGATGATGTCGTCGCTGTTCGTCCCGACGTTTCCGAGACCGTCGGTGGCCGTCACCGTCACCGTCTGTGGACCGTCGGCGCCCAACGATACGCTCGTGAGCGTCCAGGTCGCCGTCGGGCTCGCATAGGCATCCGCCTGTACAGCCGTGCCACCACCGGCCAGGAGCGCCGAGAGGTCCGCGACGATGTCGGAGGCCGTCAACGCGTAGTCATCGGTGATGGTCGCGGTGACCAGGAGGTCGTCCGTGTCCTTCGCGTAGTCGTCGGTGTGTGCGAGGCTCGTGTTCTCAATCAGGACACTGGCCACATCCGGGTTCGTGACGTCGACCTGAATCTCGCCGTCATCCTCGAAGAACCCGGAGAGCGGGTTGTTGTTCCTGTCCCGCATCGCCACGATCGTGATGTCTACAGCACTCGTGCCGAAGGAGTCGGCGTCGAAGCCGAGGGTGAACATCGTACCCGGCCCCGTCACCCCGTCGACGCCGCCAAGGATGGTGCAGTCGATCGTCCGGGTGTTCCCGCTCCCGTACACGAAGAACTGCGTCGTGCCCGCATCCGACAGCAGGTTACCCTGCGTGACCCCGGCGAGGTCGGCAACCGTGTCGTCCCAGGTCACCGTCACTGAGTAGCCATAGAGGAGGCCCCCGCCGCCACCGAGGTAGTTGACGTCGATCTCTCCGTCGGGCGTGTTCGGGAGTGATGCCACGTTCAGGATGAGTGGATCCGGATCGCAGACGATGTTCTCTGTGCCGGCCTTGCCTATCCAGGGATCGTAGAGGACATACGTGCTCACCTCGTCGCCCGTTCCCGGCCCTACTCCTGAAGGTCCGCTCGCGTCGCCCCACCAGCAGTATGTGGCATCGATGTTCACGGTGGAGTAGTTGTGGCAACCGTCACCCGCATTCCCTGTTACGCTGTTCCAGTTCAGAGCGATGTTCGCCGGCGTTCCGTCGATCCCGATGCCGTGACCCGTCCCGGCGTACCCGTTCCAGGTGCCGTCGTTCCCGTAGATGACGTTGTACCGGGCGGTCACGTTCGAGGGACTGTCCTTCAGGCTCAGGGCGCCGACCGACCAGCCCTCGGCGGCCACATTCGTGATGGCATTGCCCTCGATCGTCGCATCGTCGGAGCCGACGAAGGAGATACCACCTTCGCGAGCGCCGTCGACCGCGTTGTCGGTAATGACGGCGTGATCCGAGGGTGTCGTCGCCGTCCAGGAGTAGCCGACCCATATCCCGTGGTCGCCCGAGTTGGTGACGGTGTTCCCGTCAATGGTCGCGTAGTCGGAACCTCGGGCGATGAACATGCCGTCCGCGAAGTTGTTCTGGACCGTGCAACCGGTCACCGTGAGGTGGGTGAAGCAGAGAGCGTAAACAGCTGAGTAGCAGTCTTCCACCGTCACGTTGTCGACCGTGCACCCGTCGTAGAAGATGTAGCCTTCACCGACGGTGTCGTGGGCGTAGTCGCGGTGGAGAACCCCGTACCCCCCTGTGCTGATCATATCGCCGGTGAAGCCCCTCACCGTGAAGTTCTGCACCGTCACGTTCTCGGCTTCGACGTGGATGCCCTTCGGCCAATAGGAGGCCGAAGAGCCTACCCCCCCGATCGCGCCGTCGATGATGGTGCCCGCCTCTGACTCACCCACGAGACTCAATCCGTCGGTGGTGATGTAGGCTCCCTTGCCCGTGGTCGCGTTGGCACCGTACGTCCCGTCCATCACGTTGACCGTGCTTCCAACGGCAAGGTCGATCGCTTCCTGAATCGGTGTCTCCGATCCGGTCTGCGGGCTGTCGTCGTCCACATACAGAGTAGAGAAGTCACCCGCATAGCCGGGGTTCTGGGCCGTGCCGCCGCCCAGCCATGGTGTGAAGTCAGCCCCGACGCCGCCGTTCGCGGACGCTTTCACCGTCGCAGCGTCGGTCGAGCCCCAGTAGTTGCTGGAGGCGTCGACCGTCTCCGTCACGAGCGACGTGTTGACCCTGAGACCGTAGCTGGTGTTGCCGCTCAGGTCGTTGTCCGTGATCGTGACCCTCTCCGTATCGATCACGTGACGGTCGATGTTGATCCCGGAGTCACCGCTGTTCGTGATCGAGTTACCCGAGATCGTGATGTCCTGACCCTTGATGCTGATTCCGTAGCGCACGGAGTTCACGAGCGTGTTGTCGCTAATCGTCACGAACGTGGTCGTGCCCCAGTACGAGATTGCATCCTTGCAGCCGTCGAACGTGTTGCCGGAGACCGTGATGTGATCCACGTTGCTTCCCGTGGCCGCCTTCGCGTTCAGGAATCCGATCGCCGTGTTTCCGGTGACACTCACCTGCGAGCACCCGGTCATGTAGAATGCGCTTTCGTCGCCCGCCGGGCTTGTTCCGAGCGTCGCGTAGTTGCCCGAAATCGTCACGTCCATGCCAGGGTTCGGCTGCACGATGACACCGTTCTTGTTGACAACCATCCGGTTCTGATCGACGAGCTGGTTCGCGGCACCTTTACAGAGGATGCCGATGTAGCCGTCCATGATGTTGTTGCCGATGGTGACGTTGTCGTCCCAGCACCGGATGATCGATTCGTCCGAGTAGTGGAACGTCGGACTCCCGACGAGCGTGAACCCGTCGATCTCGACGTCGGTCACTCCGTTCGGAATCTCGATGGCGACGTTCGGATTCGTCACGGGGAGTCCCGCGATGTCCACGACGGACTCGTTCGCGGGATTCGTCCGCGCGCCGAATGGAGTGGGATCGACACCGTACTGCGCCCCGCGAAGATGGACCGGCTTGTTGACGTTGAGCCGCTCGTTGTACGTGCCGGCTGCCACGACGATCGTGTCCCCGGTGTCGGCGGCGTTGATGGCGGCCTGGATGGTGGCGTAGTCCCCGGGAACGTTCATGACCCCCGGCGGCGTTTTGTGCGCGAACAGAAGGAACTCATCCATCGCAACACTGACTGCGTTCTGGACGCTCGGGCCGGAGCCGTCGGAGCTCGTCTCCACCGTCAGTCTGTACTGGAAGTCAGTCCCGGGCAGGTAGGGCGTGACGTCGACGCTGTACGTGCTGTGAGCGTCGCAGTCATGCTCACCCACGTAGACGGACCCCGTGGGGTTGACCCACGTAAGCCCCCCGTCGACCGAGATCTCCGGTTCATAGAAGTCCCACGGCGGCGGGTCGCCGCCCGTGTACGGGAACTGACGGACCGTCGTGAACCTGAGCGTGCAGGCCATCGACGCGGTGAGACCGCTGATGTCGATCAACGGCGAGTAGAGAGAGTTGTCGAGACCGGCGGGGAGCTGTGTTGTATCTCCATCGTCGCCGCACCACCAGCTGTGAGGAGGACTCTCGGCCCAGCACGCGCGGTCCATGATGTGCCAGTAGTCTCCGACGTTGCCTGGAGGCCAAGGCGTGCAGAGACCGCCGGACTCGCAGTCATCGTAGAAGAACGTGTCTCCGGTCGGCTGGTCGTAGATGCGGACGTCGTCGCACATGAAGGCGCCGCCGGTGGACATGTAGTTCCCATCCTCGTCTGACCAACCGGAGTCGGAGTAGAACCTGAACCACCCGACGGCGGGATTGTCGTAGCTGCTAAGGGCGTAGAGAGGCGCTGCCTGCCAAGACTGCTTCCCGTGGAAGAAGCCCAGAGTGGCCATCTCCCCGCCCTGCTCGAACTCAAGGAACGTCTGGTCGTACCAAAGCTCCGAGTCCGAACGGTAGTTGAAGGACAGTATGGGATGGGTGTACCCGCTCCAGTCGACCGTGGGGAACTTGAGGGCCTCGTCCCACTTGTTTCCGTAGCCTCCATTGGCATCGTAGTCGAACGTGCCGCACCACCAGGAATTGCCCGAACCACCGTATGCCATGTACGAATCGATGTGGAAGCGAGGGACTCTCCCGATGGTGTTGTCTACGGATGTCCAACCGTTCGTTCCACCCTCCATGTCGTCGTAGAAGAGGATGGTGGGGCCACGTCCGAGCGGCGGCGCGGGCCCTGCGCCAGAAGCCTCCTCTGGCTGCACGACGTCAGAAGAAGCCTGCCATCCGCCCGCGGCCAACACGGGCGTGGCGGATGCGAGTGTGATGATAGCGAACGCCGCGAGGAGTCCATTGAGGAGCAAGCGATGCGCGCTCGCAGAAGACATTGACGGTCTCATCCTGAACCTCGCTTGAAAGATGTCAGCCGTTTGCGTGGATTGCATCGAACCCGCTCTCAGTTACCGTCCTGCCCGCGGCGGCGCCTGATCACCGCAGGCCACGGGCGTCCCCCTTTCTCCAGGACCGGGCGAAACCGGCCCGGCGCGGCCGTGCCCGGAGTTACCTCCGAGCACGGCGTTGTCTTCCCCCATCGCTACTTGAGAAGCATCATCTTGTGACTGTCGTGGAATTCCCCGGCCTGCATCGTGCAGAAGTACACGCCGCTGCCGACGGACTCGCCCTTGTCGTTCCTGCCGTCCCACACGATCTCGTGGGCGCCCGGATCGACCGAACCGTCAACGAGCGTTCTCACCAGCCGGCCCGTGACGTCGTACACCCTCACCGACACCTGCGACTCGTGCGGCACGCTGAACGCCACCTTCGTCATCGGGTTGAACGGATTCGGGGTGTTGCCGACGAGGCGGAACGTGCGCGGCACCTCGGGACGGGCTTCCAGATCGTCAAGCTCCGCGTAAAGGGTCTCGTTGTCGACGCCCCTCAAGTCCGCGCTCTCGAATCCGAGCGCGTACTCGTCCCCAAGCGCACGGAACGTCAGGAGCGCCACTTCGCCTGAACCGCCGATCGTCACATCGGTGCCGAGAACCGCCACGTCCACCTGAACCGTGCCCTCACCCTCTCCGTACCAGAAGAACACCTGGCCGAGGGGTGACAGCATGTGATCCGAGAGCCTCGCGGACACGAGCTCGAGTTCCGATCCCTCGAATGCCACGAGCGCGGAGAGTCCCTTCACTTCAGTGGCGTTGCCATCGAGCCTGAGGGCTATCTCGATGTCACCCATCTCCGTGGTGCCAATCTCAGACAGCTCAAGCGACAGGGCCTTCGTCGACTCGTCCGGCAGGAACGGGACCGGCCGTGGTGCCACTTCGCCGTAGTTCATGGCGAAGATCATCAGATCCTCGAATTGAACTGCGTCGTCCGGCTCAGGGATCCCGAGGCGGCCGTTGTCGTCCGTAGGACCTACGTCGCACTCCGAGTCGTTGAACCCCACAGGCGGGGCTGCCGCGTAGGTCCCGCCGAGCTTGTCGATGTCGGCGGCGTTCACGAGGCCGTTGTAGCCCCACGTGCCGAGGGTCGTAGCGACGTCGCCAAGCCAGTAGTTCGTCGCGCGGTCCTGGCCCGTGCCGGCTGCGATCCCGTAGTTCAGGGCCCAGTCGTACGCGAACGCACTGTAGTAGTGGATGTCGCGCGGCACGATCGAGTGCGTGGTACTCGTCACCACACCCGTGGCGTCGTACGCCGTGCCGTCCCCGGTCGTCTCGTCGGTCGGGTACGACGGCGCCGCCGTGTCGTAGTACGGGTAGTCGCCCCACGCATCGTACTGGACCCTCACCCCGTAGTAGTTCGTGTCGAGACCGGACGGGTCGTCCCAGTCCAGGTCTACCTCCTCGTGTGCAGGAGCAGCGGCGAAACCAGTGATCGCACCCGGTGCGGTGTTGTCGGCCTCGATGTCGTCGCTGTCGGTCCCCGAGTTGCCGAGCCCGTCAGTCGCCGTGATCGTCACGGTCTTGACGCCGTCGGCCGTCAGCGTCACGCTCGCGAGAGCCGTCGTCCACGTCGCCACGTTCGCTGAGTAGCTCTCCGCCGCCACAGCCGAACCGCCACCTGCCAGGAGCCCCGAGAGATCAGCGACGATGTCGGCGGCCGTCAGGCCGTAGTCGTCGGTCACCGTGGCCGTGAGCTCCAGGTTGTCGGTGTCCTTGGCGAAGTCATCCGTGTGGGCCAGCGTCAGGTTTTCGATGAAGGCCCCGGTCACGACCGGATCCGTGATATCCACCTGGATCTCGCCGTCGTCCTCGAAGAACCCGGTCAAGGGGTTGTTGTTCTTGTCCCGCACCGCCACGATCGTGAGATCAACAGGACTCGTCCCGAAGGCGACCGCATCGAACCCCAGGGTGAACATGGTCCCCGGGCCCGTCACGCCGTCGACTCCCCCAAGCAGAGTGCAGTCGATCGTTCTCGTGTTGCCGGTTCCGTAGACGAAGAACTGCGTCGTGCCAGCGTCCGAGAGCAGAGTGCCCTCCGTGACGCCGGTCAGGGCGACCTTGGCTGCGTCCCAGGTCACGGTCATCGAGTAGCCGTAGAGGAGGCCGCTCCCGCCACCCAGGTAGTTCACATCGATCTCGCCGTCCGGTGTGTTCGGAAGCGACGCCACGTTCAGGATGAGCGGGTCGGGGTCGCAGACGACGTTCCCCGCAAGGAGCGGGACGAACGTCACGTAGTCGGATACCGCGTTCCCGAGACCTCCCGGGTTCGACGTCCCGTGGAACGGTCCCGTCGGGTCACCCCACCAGTTGTAGGTCGCGTCGACGGCCGCCGTCAGGTAGTTGTAAACGCCGAAGGATGCGTTCCCGAAGATGGCGTTGTTGTAGATGTCGATGAGACCCGGCCATCCGTCGTAGAGCGCCACGCCCATTCCGCCTGTGTTGTCCCGCAGGAGGTTGTCAAAGACGGCGATGTTCTTGGGGTCGAACGGCGTGTCGGGCGTCGCCTCGTAGTAGCCGTCCCCGTAGTTGCTGAGGAAGATCCCGTTCATGTTCGCGCTCATGTCGTTCCCGCGAACGTCGATCTCCTGCGATGCATCGATCCAGAGAGCGCTGTAGGTCCCGTCGTGCAGATCGTTCTCTGCGACCTCGAGCGGCGCCCCCGCCGATGTCATCGACTGGAGACAGATCGAGGCTTGGGCCGTGTTGTAGACCTCGTTGCCCCTGATCTCGAGCCCCGTGAAGTCGAGAAGAGCCGTGAGGGTGGGGTCGTAGATGCCGAGCGGGTCTGAGGGGTCATACCGCTCGCTCTCGGTTCCGAGGTAGATGCCGAAGCCTCTCGACCCGTTCGTGTTGTAGATCGTGTTGTCGAGGAGCTTCAGGCCGGAGTAGCCGAAGTTGGCGACGTAGTCGGGCTGGTCGAGGTAGCCCATGATGCCGATCTTGCAGTCGCGGATGGTGAATCCCTGGATCGTGACGTCGTCGGCCGCGAGGTCGAAGCCTGGGCTGCCTGCTCCTGGCACAACCTCGGGATTCCCGGACCCGATCAGCGCGACCGCCTTGTCCACGCTCACCGACTCGGTGTACGTGCCTGGAAGCACGTTCACCGTGCTCGCGGTAACGAGATCCACGCCCTCCTGGATCCTGCCACCACCGCCGCCGCCCTGCGGGCTGTCGTCGTCCACCCAGAGCTCAGAGAAGTCCCCGACATAGCCAGGGTCCTGCGCGGCCCCGCCACCGAGCCACGGGGTGTAGTCGCAGGTCACGCCGCCGTTCGCCTCAGCCTTCACCGCAGCGGCGTCCGTCGACCCCCAGTAGTTCCCGGAGGCGTCGACCGTCTCGGTCACGGCACCGCCGACCTTGACTCCGAAGTTCGTGTTCCCGCTCAGGTCGTTGTCGGCGATCGTCACCCGCTCCGTGTCGATCACGTGCTTGTCGACGTTCACGCCGGTGTCGATGCAGTCGCTGAGGTCATTCCCCTCGATGGTGATGTCCTGCCCCTTGATGTTGATGCCGAAGCGGACCTGGCCATCGAGGTCGTTGTCCTCGATCGTCACGAACGTCGTCGTGCCCCAGAACGACACCCCATCCTTGTTCCCGGAGAGATCGTTCCCGCTGATCGTGACGTCCGTGACGTTGCTGCCGCCGCATCCCCGGGAGCCAGTGAACCCGCTCACGACGTTTCCGGTGACGCTCGCGGTCGTCACTCCTGTCATGTAGATGCCCGCCGCGTCCCCCGCGGGGGTGCCACCCGGTGCGATCGTGTTGTTCGTGATCGTCACGTTTGTGGCGACGTTCGGCTGAACGACGACTCCCGTCTTGTTCACGACCATGCGGTTCCTGTTGACGGTCGTGAAGTCGTTGCCCTTGTAGAGAACGCCGATGTACCCGTCGAGGATGTTGTCCTCGATCGTGAGGTTGTCGTCCCAGCAGCGGACGACGGACTCATCCGAGTAGTTGAACGTCGGACTTCCAAGCACGGTGAAGCCCGCGAGCGAGGCCCCCGTCACGCCGCTCGGGATCTCCACCGCCACGTTCGGGTTCGTGACGCCGATCCCGGTGATGTCCACTGTCGACTCGTTCGCGGGAGTAGTCCGGGCGCCGCCGGCCGTCGGGTCAATCCCGTACTGCGCGCCCCGGAGATCCACAGACGTGCTGAGCGTCAGGCGCTCCGCGTACGTCCCGGCCGCCACTTCGATCACGTCGCCTGGATTCGCTGCGTTGATCGCGGGCTGGATCGCGAAGAACCACGTGTCCTGGGTGACGTTGTGAACCGGGGCGTTCAAGTCCGCCACCGCGAATCCGTAGTCCTCGTCCCCGATAGACGCGTCGTTGAACTCGCCACCGTAGTGGATGCCGAAGATCCCGCCACCCAGATCGGTGATCGAGCACTCCTTCAGGCTCAGCCTGTCCGGAGTAAGCGAGGCATCGACCTTTGGGAGGAGCGGGCTGCTGTGGTCGTAGAGGAAGGTCCAGGAGCCCGCACCTGCGTTCAGCGTCGCCGACGTGGCGAGCTGGACGCCTGAGTCGTCCTGCGCGACGAGGAACATCCCGTAGTCGCCGCTCGGGAGGACGGCTATGCCCCCCGAGGGTGTGAATCCGTTGACGACGCCGGACTCCGCGGCAGCAAACGCGACGATCTCAGTCGTCCCGTCGGGGGAGTAGTACCTCGCGTCCCCCGCGGCTGCCCCGGAGTTGCAGTATCGGATGTTCCCTCCACCGTCCTGGTACCAGAAGTGGACCTTTCCGCCGATCGGGTCGTCGTAGACCGCGACGATCCCCGCCCCGTTGTCCGTGTTGAGCCCCAGGTTGCCCTGGCCGACCCACGTGACCCCACCGTCGGTGGAGAGGCTGTAGTCGGTGACGGACGGGCAGTTGTTCGAGTACATGATCCAGTTCCCGGCGGACATCTGGTACACGGTCGGATGGCACGTCCCTGAGTATCCAGTCAGTACCGTCCCTGTCGCCGGAAACTGATTGTAGTCACCCACCGAGACCACACGAGTGAACGCCGAGCTGTTGTTCCTGTCCTCGAAGTACATGATGTAAGGATCACCGGCCGTTCCCGCGCCGGTGACGCTCAGGTACCGAATCTCGTATGCCGGGAATGGCCCGGTCAGTGGATTCGCCTGCTTGCCGTAGTCTGTGACCGCGTGGGCGGGGGTCGTGCACACGACCAGCGCCACCGCGGCTGCAAGCATGAGGAGGGTTGAGGTGCGCTTCATCTTCTCTCTCCCCGGCCCTTTCGGCCCGTTTGCTCCCTCAGTTTCACGCCCTCACCAAGTCCTCGGGCGCAGCTCAGTCACAGGCTTCTCTCGGTCCCGCTTGACACCTCCTTCACTCGTCCGTATATTGCGCAACGAAGCGTGGGTACGCGCGCCTTCCTCAGGCAACGCGTTCCCCGCTGTCCACGGGCGGCTGGGCCTGGCTGCGAACCCAATCTCCAGTCGCCCGTTCTCTATTCCTGTGACATTCGGCGGTGTGCGCTCGGCTGCGAACGGCCCCGCGATCGGCCTCAAGCACCGTCAGAGGTCGTCCCTCATCCGAGGCACTCTAATGATAGCGCACACTGAGCCGATGGTCAATGCTGAACACTATGAAAGCGCATCAAATCCACTCTGAATGAGCGACTGCTCAGTTTTGTCCTCTCTGACAAGCACCGTCGACGCCTGCTGTCATGTATCTCAAGAACTCCCGCTCCGTAGCGAGTCAGACGATAGCCCGGCGCAGGCCGGGCTATCGCGTAGTTCCTGATCTCCATGAGCGCATCGGGGCAGGCCCGGACGAAACTGCAAGCCGGGGGGTCGGAGCAGAAGACGCCCGGGCCTCCCCATGGACCATCCCGGAGAGCGGTACGGGAGAGGTCCATTGCGCTGTACGGCTGCGGCGTCATGCCGCGATCTTCTACCCTCCAGCCCGGGCTGTGCGATGCCGGCCGCCCGCAGTCCCTTGGCCGGGAGGGCTCTCGTTCCTCCTACTTCAAGAGCATCATCTTGTGGCTATCGTGGAAGTCGGCCGTCTGCATCGTGCAGAAGTAGACGCCGCTTCCCACCGACTCGCCGTGATCGCTCCGGCCGTCCCACGCTACCTCGTGGACGCCCGGCTCGACCGTACCGTCAACCAGCGTCCGGACCAGACGACCAGTAACGTCGTAGACCCTCACAGAGACCTGAGCCTCGTGCGGGACCGCGAACGCTATCTTGGTCATCGGGTTGAACGGGTTCGGGGTGTTCCCGACCAGGCGGAACGCCATCGGTACACCAGGCTTCGCCTCGTGCTCCTCGAGGTCCGCGTAGAGATCTTCGTTGTCCGCGCCCCGCAGATCCGCGCTCACGAAGTCGAGCGCGTACTCGTCCGCGAGAACCCGGAACGTGAGGATCGCCACGTCGCCTGAGCCGCCGAGCGTCACGCCGGTGCCCAGCACTGCCATGTCGACCTGGACGGAGCTCTCGTTCCCGCCGTGCCAGAAGAACGTGCGGCCGATCGGCGAGAGCATCTCATCCGAGAGCCTCGCCCCCACGAACTCGACCTCGTTCGAGTCGAACTCGATCAGCGTCGAGATACCCTTCACTTCGCTGGCGTTCCCCTCGAGCCTGAGAGCGATCTCGACCTCGCCCGCCTCCAACGCCGTCCGCTCGACGAGCTCGAGCGACAGAGCCTTCGTTGACTCGTCCGGGAGGAGGGGCACAATCCGCGGCGTCACCATCCCGTAGTTCAGAGCGAAGATCATGAGATCCTCGAACTGTATGGCCGCGTCGGGGAACGGCAGGCCCAGTCTGGAACCGTTCGGGTTCACCGTGGGACCGACGTCGCACTCCGCGTTGTTCCCCGTCGGGCTCGTGACGAAGTACGTGCCACCGAGCTTGTCGATGTCCGCGTCATTCACGAGGCCGTTATAGCCCCAGACGCCGATCGTAGTCGCGATGTCGCCCAGCCAGTAGTTGTTAGAGAGGTCGCGGGCGGTCGTCGCAGCGGCTCCGTAGTTCCTGGCGATGTCGTAGCAGAACGCCTGGTAGTAGTAGATGTTCCGCGGGATGACACCGTCCGTGTACGTCGTCCCGGCGCCGTTGTAGACCTCCGTCCCGGAGGCCTCGGTCGCGGGATAGAACGCACCTACCGCCGGCCACGAGCCGACGAACGCGGGATAGAGCGGGTAGTCGCCGACGTTCTCGTCTCTCCGAACGGTGACGCCCGCGAGATAGAGATCCGTCCCCATCGTCCAGCTGAGGCCGCACTCCTCGTGGGCGACGGTTGCGTCGAAGTCGGTGACCGCCGTCGGAGGCGTGTTGTCGGCGATGATCGTGTCGCTGTCCTGCGCCGCGGGGTTCCCGATCGGGTCGGTCGCGTCGACCGTCACAGTCACAGTCCCGTCGGCGGGCGTGCAGGCCACGCTCGCGATCGCTGTCGTCCAGGTCGCGACGCTCGCCACGTACGTGTCGGGATTCACCGCCGCGCCGCCGCCCAGACCGGAGAGGTCGGCCACGATGTTCGCGACACCGAAGCTCGGGTCGTCATCGGTGACAGTAGCCGTCACACGCGCGGTGTCGGTGTCCTTGATGTAGTCGTCGGTGTGCGCGAGGGTCAGGTTCTCGATGAGAGTCGCCGTGATCACCGGTGCCTGGACGTCCACGATGAGCTCGCCATCGTCCTCATAGAAGCCGGGGAGCACCGCGTTCGTGTTGTCCCTGACCGAGATGATCGTAACGTCAATCGGGCTCGTGCCCTGCGACAGCCCCGTGAAGGCGATCGAGAACATCGTCCCGGGACCCGTGACGCCCGGGTTGCTGGCGCCGAGGATCGCGCAATCGACCGTGATCTCATTCGCCCCGGAAGCGCTCGCCTGGAAGACCGTCGAGCCGGCATCCGACAGGAGCGTTCCTTCCGTCACGCTGCCGGGAGCCGTGCTCGCGAGAGCGCCGTCCCAGGAGAACTTGATCGAGTACCCGTAGACCATGCCGCCTCCGCCGCCGAGGTAGTTCACGTCCACCGTCTGCGTCGGATTGGCGACCGTCAGGTACTGCGGATCAGGATCGCACACGATGTTCGCCGTGCCCGTCTTCCCGATCCACGGATCGTAGTCGACCTCCGCGGCAGTTCCGACGACCGTGTCGCCGGTGCCGCCGGGATTCCCGGCGTTCGTCGGGCCGCTGGCGTCACCCCACCAGTTCATCTCGGCGTCGAGGGGACCACCGGTGCCCGAGTCTACCGTCAGACCCCAGTCGGTGTGCCCGCTGATGGTGTTGAGGTAGATCGAACCCGCAGGAATCGGGTACGTACCGCCAAGGGTGGCCACCCAGATGCCCTGTCCGCAGTTCGTGAGGACATTGTTGTAGACATTGAGGGTGTTGATGCCCCAGAGCTGAAGGGCCTCGCCCTCGCCCCACGAGCCCGGCTGGACGTCGTTGATGTGGTTCCCGTAGATGTTGACGACGTCCGCGCGATTGACCTCGAACGCGGCCCACTGGTTGCCGACCTCGGCATTGTTGCCGCCGATGTTGTCGACCGTGTTCCCGTAGATGTTCACGGTGTTCGTGAAGTCCCCGGAGAACCCGCGGAGGACGACAGAGCCGTTGTTGTCGTGGAAGTAGTTGTCCGCGAAGACGACGTCCTCCATGATGGACCCGTCTCCGCCGCTCCCGCTGCGCGTGTCGCAGACCGACCAGCCGAGCAGTTCCTTGAACTCACAATCGGTCACGGTGAAGTCGCCGGTCATCTGACCGCCGGAGTAGCCGTGCCGTCCGGAGGCGAACTGCCCATCGACGATCAAGGTGTCGAAGGTGATGTTGCTGATCGTGCCGAGCGCGCGAATCACCGAGTTACTGGCCGCGGCCCCCTGGATGTGAAGGCTCGCGACCGTCAGGCCGTCCGTCCCGCCGGCGATCGTCATGCCGCCCGTGATGATCGGGAGGCTGCCGCCAGTGAGCGTTCCGCCGCTCATCGTCGAGGGGATCGCGACGCTCTCGTTGTATGTCCCCTCCTCGATAGTGACAGTGGAGCCAGCACCCGCAAGGTCGAGGGCGTCTTGGATCGAGTCGTCGGACCCCCAGTCCATCGGGACCGTCCCGGGTGTCGCCGCGTACCACGGGCTGTAGTCGACGTTCGTTGTGACGTTCACGCCGCCGCCGCGACCCGAACCGCCTGAGAGCGGAGACGACTGACCGCCCTCGCCGTGCGGAACTACCTCGTCCGTGGCGGCGAACGGAGAGATTGCCCCGTGCGAGGAACCTGACACCGGCCTCGGCACTGTCACCGCCGGGCCGTCCGTGGCTCCCCAGTAGTTCTCTTCGGCGTCGACCGTGTTGGAGTAGTTGTTGTAGACACCGAAGTCCCCGCAGCCGGAGAGGTCGTTGCCGGTGGCGGTCACGTTGACGGTACCGCCGCTTACCTCCACGTACTCGACGATCCCGTCGCCACAGGCGATCGTGTTGTTCGTGACGGCGGCCGTCATCGTTCCACTCGTCCAGCCGCTGTAGTAGCCGCCGCCCCAGGGATCGACGTCGCTGCCGTACAGATCGACACCGGAGTACGCGCCGTCGTGGATGTTGCAGTCGTCGACCGTCAGGTCGATCGATGCGCCTGGGTCGCCCAGGTGGACACCGACGCTCCAGTCGCAATCGTCGAGCTCGACGCCGTCGACCGTGATGACGGGCGTGCCGGGGTGCGTGTAGACCCAGTTCCACTGGGAGTAGTTCACGCCCATCTGGCACTCGTCGACGAGCCCGCCGGTGATGTCGATGTCACCGCACTCGAAGAAGAGGATGCCCGTCGCGGCCCAGTCGCTGCCGGTGTAGGCGACGCCCGTCACGTTGTTGCCCGTGAGCGAGCCGTCCGCGCCGTACGAGATCTGGATGCCGTTCCCGGCGTTGTACGGGCTCGGGGCGTTGTCGATGTCATTCCCGTTGACCGTGCAGTCCGCGTCGGGTCCCATGACCAAGAGCCCGCCCTTCTGGAAGTTCGGAAGGACGTTGTCCGAGAAGTCGACGGTACACGTGCCGGTCGCGCTGTGCGTCGCGGCCACGGAGACCACGCGCTGCGCCCCGGGGCTCCCGGCGTAGAGCACGTCCTCGATCCGGCAGTCCGTCACCGAGCCGTCGGCGTCGAACATGTGGATGCCGTAGAAGTTGTCCGGACCGAGCTCGCGGCCGTCGAGCGTCATGTCGGTGATGTTCACCGTGCACGGACCGACGACGCCGATCATCGGATCGACCGTGCGGGCCGTCGCGTTCCACTGCGTGACCGAGTAGGTCGTCCGGTCGCCCACGTCGACGGCCTCGAGGATCGTCGAGCCGACTCCCGCGCCCACGAGATCGAGGCTCTTGCCGTCGATCTTGACCTGTTCTCTGTACGTGCCGGCGGCCACGTGGATCACGTCTCCAGAGGCCGCGGCGGCGTCGACGGCTGCCTGAATCGTCGCATAGGTTCCCGGAACATAGAGGTCGCCGGCCAGCGCGGGCACCGACACCAGAACCAGGAGGGCCGTCAACAGAGCGAATCCGCACATTCCGTTTGCTCTCATCTTCTCTTCTCCCGCTGTGCACATCAGGTGAGTGCTACACGCGGTGCGATCAAGCACCGCCAATCCCCGTCCGTCTCTCGTCGGGGGACGTCGCCCTTCAGGGCGGACCTGCGGACCTCACATCCTCCCTCCTTTGTGCGAGATCTCCCTGTGCTCCCTTCATCGCTTGGTTCCGTTTCATCGGTGGAGACGGCAGGTCGCCCCGGGAGCCGCAGCGCACCCGGGGCGACCGTGTCTCTTACTTCAACAGCATCATCTTGTGGCTGTCGTGGAAGTCGGCCGCCTGCATGGTGCAGAAGTAGACGCCGCTCCCGACGGAATCACCGCGGTCGTTCCGGCCGTCCCACACGATCTCGTGCTGGCCGGGCTCGACCGTACCGTTCACCAGCGTGCGAACCTCGCGGCCGGTCACGTCATAGATCGTGACCGTCACGCGGGACTCGTACGGGACGTTGAAGGCGATCTTCGTCACGGGGTTGAACGGGTTCGGTGAGTTCCCCACGAGACGGAAGGTCGCCGGAACCTCTGGCCTGGACTCGCAGCCCTCGAGCTCCGCGAAGAGGTCCTCATTCCCGGCGCCCCGGAGATCCGCAGCCTCGAACTCGAGCGCGTACTCGTCAGCGAGCGCTCTGAACGTCAGGACCGCGATGTCCCCGGAGCCGCCGACCGTCACGTCGGTGCCGAGCACCGCCATGTCGACCTGGACCGAGTTCCCGTTCGCCGCATGCCAGAAGAAGACCGGAGCGAGAGGTGAGTACATGTCGTCGGAGAGCCTCGCGCTCACGAACTCGAGCTCCGAGGAATCGAATGCGACGATCGTCGAGATGCCCTTCACCTCGCCCGCGTTCCCACGCAGGCTCATCGCTACTTCGATCTCGCCGTCATCGGTCACCCCGACCTCCGCGAGCTCGAGCGACAGCGCCTTCACTGCCTCATCAGGCAGGAACGGAACGATGCGCGGGCTCACACGGCCGTAGTTCATCGCGAAGATCATCAGGTCCTCGAACTGCACCGCCGCGTCCGGGAGCGGAAGCCCCAGGCGGTGGCCGTTCGGATGGACCGTAGGACCGACGTCGCACTCGGCGTTGTTGCCGACCGGGTTCGTGGCGAAGTAGGTTCCTCCGAGCTTGTCGATGTCGGCGTCGTTCACGAGGCCGTTGAAGCCCCAGACGCCGAGCGTCGTAGCAACGTCTCCGAGCCAGTAGTTGTTGGAGAGGTCGCTCGCCGTCGTGGCAGCGGGACCGTAGTTCCGCGCGATGTCGTAGCAGAACGCCTGGTAGTAGTAGATGTTCCGCGGGACGACCGCGTCGGTCGCGTTCGCGAGCGGACCGTTGTAGGCCTCGAAGCCCTGGGTCTCGTCGGCGGGGTAGTAGCCGCCGAGCCCTGCCGGCCACCCGGCCACGAAGAGCGGGTAGGTCGGGTACTCGCCCGCGTTGTCCGAACGTCGTACCGTCACGCCGGCGAGGTAGAGGTCGGTCCCCATGGTCCAGGTGAGGTCGCACTTCTTGTGACCCACCGCCGCGTCGAAGGCCGTGACCGCCGTCGGAGGCGTGTTGTCGGCGATGATCGTGTCGCTGTCCTGCGCCGCGGGGTTCCCGATCGGGTCGGTCGCATCGACCGTCACGGTCACGGTCCCGTCGGCGGGCGTGCAGGCCACGCTCGCGATCGTGGTCGTCCACGTCGCGACGTTCCCCACGTACGTGTCGGGGTTCACCGCAGCGCCGCCACCGAGCCCGGACAGATCAGCAACGATGTTCGGAATCCCGAACGTCGGATCGTCGTCCGTGACCGTCGCAGTCACCCGCGCGGTGTCGGTGTCCTTGATGTAGTCGTCGGTGTGCGCGAGGGTCAGGTTCTCGATCAGGGTGGTCGTGACAACCGGCGCCTGGACGTCGACGATGAGGAGCCCATCATCCTCGTAGAAGCCACTGAGGGGCTGGTTGTTGTTGTCGCGGACGTTCAGGACCGTGATGTCGACGTCGCTCGTCCCCTGCGAGAGACCTGTGAACTCGACCGAGAACATCGTTCCCGGTCCCGTCACACCGGCTTCGTCCCCGAGGAGCGCACAGTCGACGGTCACCTCGTTCGCGCCGCTGTTGCCGGCCATGAAGAAGGTCGTCCCCTCGTCCGACAGGAGCGAGCCCTGCGTGACCTTGACCGCCGCCGAGCTCGCAATCGCGCCGTCCCAGGTGAACTTGACGGAGTAGCCGTACATGAGGCCGCCACCGCCGCCGAGGTAGTCGACGTCGATCGTCTTCGCGGGACTGGCGACCGTCAGGTACTCGGGATCCGGAACGCACACGATGTTCCCCGTCCCCGCCTTCCCGACCCACGGATCGAAGAGGACGTTGTCCGAGACCGGGACACCCACCCCGCCGGGATTCAGCGTCGCGTGGAACGGCCCCGTCGCATCGCCCCACCAGTTCGAGAGACCGTTCGCGACGACCGTCGTGCTCGTGGTGAGCATCCCGTGGCTGTCGTTCCCCGACAGGTCGTTGAAGTTCGCGGTCACGACGGCCGTGTCGCTGCCGTCGTAGCCGACGTGGATGCCCACCGTGTTCGCGGTGAACGCATTGCTCGTGAGCGTGCCCGCCGTGCCGGGACCGTAGTAGGTGTCGATCAGGACACCCGCCGACGTCGAGCCATCAGAAGACGCGACCCCGCGGCACTCGGTCACGATGTTCCCAGTGATCGTCGCCACGGCACCGCCACCAAGCTCGATGCCGTAGTCGAGCCAGTCGCCGACGCCCTTGCCGGTGTAGGTGTTCCCGCTGATCGTCGAGCCGGTGATGCCTGTTCCGAACCCGAAGATCCCGATGCGCCCGATGTTCTCGAACGTGTTGCTCGTGACCGTCCAGTTCTGAGAGCCGAAGAACACCAGCGCGACGCCGCTGTAGTGCGGGCCGGACTCGTTGTAGAGGATGTTCCTCATGTCGCAGTCGTTCATCGCGCCACCGCCGTGGGCGCGGATCCCCTGGTAGATGAGATGGCCCGTACCATCGAGCACCAGATCCTCGAGCGAGAGGCTGTAGCCCGCCTCCACTAGCCACCACCCGCGCGTGTCGCCCGCTGTGCCCGTGTCCGAGTCGGTCATGATGACGGGCTTGCTCGAGGAGTCGCCGACGACTGCCACGTCCTTGTCGACGACGATCTGGCCTGCCTCGGTGTAGGTGCCGGGAAGCACGTTCACAGTGCTGCCGGAGACGAGCTTGATGCCCTCCTCGACGGGACCGTCCGTGCCCGTCTGGGGACTGTCGTCGTCCACGTACAGCGTGGAGAAGTCGCCGGCGTACCCCGGGTTCTGGGCAGTGCCCCCGCCGAGCCAAGGGGTGTAGTCCGCGCCAACGCCGGCGTTCGCCTCCGCCTGCACCGTGGCCGCATCCGTCGAGCCCCAGTAGTTCGCAGAGGCGTCGACCGTCTCGACCACCGCCCCGCCGACCTTGACGCCGAAGCTCGTGTTCCCACTCAGGTCGTTGTCCGTGATCGTGACACGCTCGGTGTCGATCACGTGCTTGTCCACGTTCACACCGGAGTCGCCGCAGCCGCTGAGGTCGTTCCCCTCGATGACGATGTCCTGGCCCTTGATGTTGATGCCGAAGCGGACCTGTCCGTCGAGGTCGTTGTCCTCGATCGTCACGAACGTCGTCGTCCCCCAGAACGACACGCCGTCCTTGTTCCCGGAGAGGTCGTTCCCGCTGATCGTGATGTCCGTGACGTTGCTCCCTCCGCAGCCTCGGGAGCCTGTGAAGCCCGTCACGACGTTGCCGGTGACGCTCGCGGTCGTGACACCGGTCATGTAGATGCCTGCCGCGTCGCCGGCGGGGCCGCCGCCGGGCGTGATCGTGTTGTTCGAGATCGTGATGTTCGTGGTCACGTTCGGCTGGACGATCACACCAGTCTTGTTCACGACCATGCGGTTTCTGTTGACGGTCGTGAAGTCGTTGCCCTTGTAGAGCACACCGATGTAGCCGTCGAGGATGTTGTCCTCGATCGTGAGGTTGTCGTCCCAGCAGCGGATGACGGATTCATCCGAGTAGTTGAAGGTCGGACTGCCGATGACCGTGAATCCGGCGAAGGAGGCTCCTGTGACACCACCTGGGATCTCCACCGCCACGTTCGGGTTCGTGACGCCAATCCCCGTGATGTCGACGATCGACTCGTCGGCCGGGGTCGTCCGTGCTCCTACGCCGGTCGGATCCACACCGTACTGAGCGCCGCGGAGGTCCACGGAGGGATTGATCGTCAGCCGTTCGGCGTAGTTCCCCGCCCCAACCTCGATCACGTCGGCCGCGCTCGCTGCGTCGATCGCGTTCTGGATGTAGCAGTAGTGGTCGAGTGTGAGGTCCCAGTCGACCGGCAGGAGGTAGACGTTCCCCGTCCCCGAACTGGTCCCACTGGCCTCGGAGCCGTAGAACATGTAGACATCTCCGCCGTCCTCGAGCGTCGCCGGCCACATGTCGACCCAGCTCGTGCCGCCGTAGCCCCCGCCCGTTGCTATCTTCGCGGTCGTCTGGTCGAGTCCGTCGAACCCTGTGATGGACGACGCCGTCCAGTACTTGAGGAACTGCTTCGTGCCGTCCCACGGTGCGAAGAAGAAGACGTAGTCGCTTCCGATCTTCGTGAGCATCGGATCGCAGTCGAGGTCGAGCGTGCCAGTGATCGTAGCCTTGAGCGTCCACGTCGGCCCCGTGCTGTACTCGTAGACGTAGTACGCGGGGAGCCCCCAAGAGGTGTAGTAGAGGTAGATGCCGCCACCGTCCACGAAGAACCTCGGCATGCCCTCGTGCGCGACAACAGTGTAGGACGCGCTCCAAGTCGACCCGTTGTAGGTCGTCACGTCGAGGGCCCCGCCTGTGTTCACGACGAGCCAGATCTCGCCACCGTACACCGTCGCCCACAGATGGGACCCCGCGAACGACGTAGCCGCGCCCGGAAGCACGTCCGCCACGCTCCAACTCGTTCCGCCGTCCGTCGTCGTCCACGCCTTGACCTGTGCCCCGTCGCCGCTGTCGACCGCGAACACCCAGATTGCCCCGCCGTACTCGATGCACGACGTCTGGCCCTGGTAGATCCTGTCCGCCGTGACCGGCATGCTCCCCACGACCTGAGGCGTCGCGGTCGCGAGCCCCGCCACAGTCGACGCCTTGTTGTAGTAGATCTCGTAGTGGGAGTTGTCGGGGTTGCCTGTTCCGTAGTTCCCCGTGAAGTCGTACGACCGGCCATAGAAGAGCCAGTAGTTGCCACTGCCGTCCTTCAGAACGCTGTTCCCTCTCTCGTAGTACGCGTTCGTCGTGACCTGTGTCGGCTGCGTCACGAGAAGGTCCGCCGCCCACACAGAACCGGCGGTCACCGTCGATGAAACGACGACGACCGCCGCCAGGATCAGGAGCTTCCTCAACATCTGTCACCCCCTCGCTCTCAGTTCGTCTGCTCTCGGGAGTCGAGTCCCAGAGGTCGGGCGCGGTCCGTCCTGTCCGGTCCTCCGTGACGTCCCCGTTGCTCGGCCAGCAGTTCTCAGACCGCCACCCACCCTGCGAAGCCCACCACCTCCCCTCGACGGCGAGTCGCCGTCCGTTCCTTGACTGCTCCTCTCCGATGCGTATACTTCCCAATGAGGGACGGCGACGCCTGGATCCTCACGGACCGGGACTCCCGTCCACATCGGGCGGCTGGGCTGGCCACCAATCCATCACCAGCCGCCCGCTTCCATTCCTGTCATGCTTTCCCGCTGTACGGATAGGTAGGCTCGCGCGCGGTCCCGCTCTCCCGGTATCGACTGAACGCGTTGCGGTGTACCGGCCGGCGTCTACGCTCACCTCAGACTGTACAACATGAGTGTCTTGCAGTCAAGCCCGAAGGGGTACAAAGCTCACATATTCCGCTCCTTCTGAGCGCACAGTCAGTTTTTCCTGCGAATAGAGCCACAGCGCACGCGTTTTGTCATGAATCCTGCTTCATGCTCTTCCACTGAGCGGGAAACCTGCTCGGGCATGGCTAAGTCGCCGCGCGAGCCCAGATAACGCCAACGGCCCGGTTCAGAACCGGGCCGAGTGTCGATGATTGAGACTCTCGCTTCGTTTTTCGACTCCGCCCCTGGGAGTCGCCTTCGTCATTCCTCCCCCAGCGGACCTTCCCTACCGGATCTTCACGAGGGTCGTCTGCGCAGTCCTTCCCTCGCTCGAGAGACGGAGAACGTATACGGAGGAGGCGAGCGCCGCCCCGGTCTCGCTCCGCCCGTCCCAGTAGAGCGCTCCCGACGTCCTTCCCGCTGGGACCGCCAGCCGGCGGACCAGGCGGCCGGAGATGTCGAACACCTCTGCGACCCCGCCGGCCAGCGCCGACGGCAGAGCGTACCCGATGGATGTCCCGTCTCTGAACGGGTTCGGCTGACCCGGACCGATGCTGATCCCGCCAAGCGCCCCCTCCTCCACACCGGTGCCGGGGTCGAACGTCACCACCGCCCCCTCGGTGAAGACAGGGAGGATCGGGAGCCGCTGCATGTCCCGCAGATCGACAGCCGACAGCGAGAGCGCGGTCGTGCCGGGACCCGTTCCCAGGAACCGGAGCCGAACGAGCTCGCCGGGGCAGAGCACGTAGCTCGCCGCGCCGAGCGTCACGTCGTGGCAGGCATGCACGCCCGGCCCGAAGACGTCCCAGCCGAAGAGCGTTGCGCACCCGCAGTCGGCGAACAGGCTCCCCTCGATCGCAGCCACGAGCTCGATGACCCCGGGGTCGAACTCGAACTCCACGAGGAACCCCGTCAGCGTGTCCGTCCCGGCGTCCACGCGAATGCTCATCTCGAACGGATCGAGGGTGTCGACCGTCAACGCCGCAGGCTCGATGAAGACCGTCGGGGCCGCCAGCACGGCTGCCGCCAGAGCGAGAGTGAGCACTGTTGCGACGAGGGCTCTCATGCGGTCTCTTCCTGGATCACGTCCACTACCTCATTAGGACCATCTTGCCGGTCAGCCGTTCGCTTCCTGCCTGGAGGACGTAGAAGTAGACGCCGCTGGCGACGCTCTCGCCGCGGCCGTCCGTGCCGTCCCAAACGACCTCGTGTCTTCCCTCCTCTCGCTCCCCACCCGCGAGGTCCCGCACACGCCGGCCACCGGCGTCGTACACGGTGAGGCTCACTGCCATGGGCTTTGGAAGGTCGAACGCGATCGTCGTCCTCGGGTTGAACGGGTTGGGGACGTTCTGCTTGAGGCTCAAGACAGGAGCAGCGACCTCGGTTCCCTGCGAGCCGTACCCGTGGAGGTCGCACGGAAGCGGCTCGTTCCGGACGTCCCTGACGCCCGCCTCGGAGATCGACAGCCCAGCCGGCTCGTCGGACACGACGCGGAGTCTCAGTCGCGCGAGCTCACCCGACCCACCCAGGGTAGTCCCTCGACCGAGCGCCGCGATGTCGATGTCGACCTCCCCGGGTGACGCTTCCGTCCAGTAGAAGAAGACCAGATCCTCGAGCGGAGCGGGTACCTCGCCCGCCTCGATCCCGATGAGCTCGAGGCGCGCGGGATCGAAGGAGACGCGGGACGAGATGCCCTTGACGCTCCCCGCGTTCCCCGAGAGCACGAGCGAGATCTCGAGCACGCCCGCCCGCACTCCGCGCTCCCCGGGAACCTGGAGGGAGAGCGTCAGGGGACCGCCTGCGTCTCCTCCGGCCGGTACCGGGAGGCTGCGCCGGTACGTCTCGCCGGCCGACCCGGAGTTCAACGACACGATCATAAGGTCCTCGAAATCGATCGCGTCGTCCGTGAGCGGGATCCCATGACCGTCTCCGGTGTCCGTCGGCCCGACGTCCAGCTCCGGCAGGTAGTGCGCGTCCCCCTGCACCGTATCGTAGCTCATCGACAACTTGAGCTTGTCGTAGAAGTCCACGCTCCCGTCGTAGACCCCCGGCGTCCCCGTGCGGTCGTCAACGTCGCCCAGTACGTAGGACGTCGTTCGGGCGACAGCGGCCGTCGACGCCTCGGAGTAGTTCCCGGCCTCGTCGCGTGAGAAGAACGCGTACAGGTACGCATTCCTCGATGAATCGTCGAAGCCGTCGTCGACGTACGAGGTCCCATCCGCCCTCGCAAGGTACGCGACGGTCGTGCCGTCGTCGGGAGTCTGAGGGAACTCCGCGGATTCGATCACGTCGTCGTATTCGGGGTATGCCCCAGGACCCCACTCCTTGCGGACGATCAGCGTTCCGTGGATCGGCGCACCCTTCTCGGGCAGTTCGTCGACCGGGACGTCGCCCTCTTGAGGAAGCGTCCACGAGAGCCCGATCTGATTGTGCCCGGGGAGCGCGCCCGCTCGAACGACGTTCGGCGGGGCAGTCATGTCCACCACCACCGTCCGATCGGCGCCGGGCGGAGCCGCCTCGACGTTCCCGATGCTGTCCGTCCCCGTCGTGTAGAGCTGGTAGGCGCCTTCGCCCGGCGCGGTGAACAAGATCGGGCTCTCCGTGAACGAACCCGGGTACTGGGAGTATCCTCCGCCGTCGAGCTTGTACCAGAGCTCAACGTGGGAGACTCCGGTCGTCGCGTCGCTCGCGAGGAACGGGACGTCGAAGGTCGTCGTTCCTGTGTAGGCGGGCGTCCCGACGACGGACGTGACTGGACCGCTGCCGTCCTGCGTGGACGCTGTCTCCGCCGACCACTCGGTCTCGTTGTCCGCCGCGTCCCGCGCCTTGACCCTATAGGAGTATGTCTCGCCGTCCGTGAGGTGTGTGAACTCGTGCGAGGTCGTCGCGACCCATCCGCTCCCGAAGACCTGCGTCGGAGGACCACCCTCGCTTCGCGCCTCGGCGTAGTACTCGACCGCTCCGGACGGCCCCTCGTCAGACCAGTAGATGGTGTTCGAGAGACCCTGAGTGAACTCGTCCTCGCCTACGAGGTCCGGCGTCGCGGGCCCGGTCGTGTCGACAACGGTCGAGCAGTCGGGGGCCCCGGGCGCTGCCTCGATGTTCCCCACGCCGTCCGTCCCGATCGTATAGAACTCGCACAGGACCTCGCCCGGCGCCACGAACGGAATGGGACTCGTGGTGAAGGTACCCGGATACTGAACGAACGGTCCACCGTCGACACTGTACCAGAGCTCAACGTACTCCACGCCGCTGGCACTGTCCGTGACTGAGATCGGGACGCCGAACGTCAGCGAGTTCTGGTACTCCCCCGGGTCGTCGCAGTGGGTCTCCGGGGGCGAGTCGTCCTGCGTAGAGACCACCGGCGCGGACCACGCGCTCTCG
Source organism: bacterium (assembly GCA_025774935.1). Lineage (GTDB taxonomy): Bacteria > Joyebacterota > Joyebacteria > Joyebacterales > Joyebacteraceae > JALGVN01. The sequence goes on from JALGZK010000003.1 coordinate 232,717, forward strand.
TTGAGGGCGGCGTCTCTTCCCTTCACCGCGTACGAGTACGCGACTCCGTCCGAGAGGTCACTGAACTCGAACGAGGTCTCGACGATCCAGTCGCTCCCGATGACCTCACGCCGGGACGTGGACGCGGACGTGGCCTCGACGTAGTACTCGGTGGCGCCGGAAGGACTCTCGTCCGTCCACGAGACGACGTTCGAGAGACTCGACGTGTAGGCCGGTTCGGGCTCCATGACAGGGACGTCCGGACCGATCACGTCGACCTCGGTGGAGGCATCGGGGACCAGAGGGACGTTCTCGATATTCCCCACGCTGTCGGTGCCTACGGTGTAGAAGTCGTAGGACCCGTCGCCCGTGGCCGTGAACGAGATCGGGCTCGTCGCGTGCGTTCCGGGGAAGAGCTCGAAGCCGCCCCCGTCCAACTGGTACCAGAGCTCCACGTACTCGACGCCGCTCGTCGCGTCGACAGCGGTGAAGGGGACATCGAACGTGTACTCCGTGTGGAGGGCGCCCGGGTCCAGCGCCATCGTGATGGGCGGCGAGTCGTCCTGGATCGAGACGACCACATCGGACCAGCCGCTCTCGTTCTGCAGCGTGTCCCTGGCCATCACACGGAACAGGTAGGCCTCAGCGTCGGTGAGGTCCGTGAACTCGAACGACGTATCCGCGATCCACCCGCTCCCGATCACCTCGGCGCCGACGCGTTCGGGTGTCGCCGCCTCCGCGAAGTACTCGACCGCTCCGGAAGCGCTCTCATCCGTCCAGGAGACCGTGTTGGCCAATCCGGCCGTGTAGACGGGCTCGCCGGCCATCGTCGGAACACTCGGTGGAGTCGTGTCCACCGCCGTCGAGGCGTCCGGGGTATCCGGGGCGGCCTCCACGTTCCCGACGCCGTCCGTTCCGACCGTGTAGAAGTCGTAGACACCGTCGCCGGACGCCGTGAACGAGATCGGACTCAGCGAGTACGTGCCCGGATGCTGCTCGTAGCTCCCCCCGTCCAGGCGATACCAGAGCTCGACGAACTCGACGCCACTCGTAGCGTCGTTCCCGGAGAACGGCACGCCGAATGTCAGCGATGCCTGCGAGGCGCCGGGGTCGTCCGCCGCCGTGGAGGGCGGCGAGTCGTCCTGCATCGATGACGTGTACTCCGACCAGTCTCCCTCGTTGAGGGCTTCGTCGCGCGCCCTCACGCGATAGCTGTACTCCTGGCCGTCCAGGAGATCCGCGAACTCATGGGAGGTGGCCGCGATCCAGCCGCTCGCCACGATCTCCCGTGAGCCTCCACCGTCGTCGCTCTCGACGTAGTACTCCACGGCACCGCTGGCCGCTTCGTCGGACCACGCCACCGAGTTCGCGAGACCCTGCGTGAACGTGGGCTCGGGCGTCATCGTCGGCGCGTCGGGTCCGGTCATGTCGACGATGGTCGTCGCGTCCGGGACCGTCGGCGCATCCTCGACGTTCCCGACGCTGTCAGCGCCGACGGTGTAGAAGTCGTACTCGCCCTCGACGGCCGCCGTGAAGGAGATCGGGCTCGTCGTGAACGCTCCTCCGTAGAGGGAGTAGCCTCCGCCGTCGACCTGATACCAGAGCTCGACGTACTCGACTCCGCTCGTGGCGTCGGCGGCGGCGAAGGGTACGTCGAAGGTGTCGACCGTCTGGTACGCCCCCGGGTCCTGGGCGAGCGTTATGGGCGGAGAGTCGTCCTGGGAGGAGTTCACGACGTTCGACCACTCGCTCTCGTTCCCCGCGACGTCCCGCGATCTCACGCGGTAGTGGTAGATCTGGCCGTCAGCGAGAAGCTCGAACTCGTTCGAGGTCAGGGCGAGCCACGCGCTCTCGGTGACGCCCGTCGTGAAATCGGCGTCCCACGCGTATTGGACCTTGTACTCGGAGGCGCCTGAGGCGCTCTCGTCGGACCACTCGACCTCGTTTGAGAGCCCCTGCGTGTACGGCGGCTCGTCCACCATCGTCGGGGCATCCGGGGCCGTCACGTCGACGACCGTAGAGGCATCGGCTCCGGCGGGAGCGTCTTCGGCGTTCCCGACGCTGTCGGTGCCCGTTGTGTAGAACTCGTAGCTCCCCTCGACAGCCGCCGTGAACGAGATCGGGCTCGCGTCGAACGAGCCGGGGAACTGCTGGAACCCACCTGCGTCGACCTGATACCAGAGCTCCACGAACTCGGTCCCGCTCGTGGCGTCGAGCGCGGTGAACGGAACAGGGAACGTGAAAGACGTCTGATAGGCACCAGGGTCCTGGGCTGCGGTCGAGGGCGGCGTGTCGTCCTGTATCGAGTTCGTGTAGTCCGACCACTCACTCTCGTTGAGGGCGGCGTCACGTGCCTTGACGCGGTAGCTGTATTCCTGGCCGTCGACCAGATCCGTGAACTCGAACGACGTCTCCGCGATCCACCCGCTCCCGACCGCGTCCATGAACGGGGGCACGTCCTCGCGCTCAGCGTAGTACTCGATCGCCTCGGACGCGCTCTCGTCCGACCAAGAGACGGTGTTGGAGAGGCCCTGCGTGTACGGCGGCTCGCTCACCATCGTCGGGGCGTCCGGGGCGATCGGGTCGACGACCGTCACGGCGTCTGCCACCGAAGGCGGGTTCTCCACGTTCGCGGCGACGTCGGTGCCGATCGTATAGAACTGGTACGCCCCCAACGCCGGGGCCGTGAACGAGATGGGGCTCGTCGTGTAGGTTCCCGGGTCCTGCGTGTACCCACCGCCGTCCAGCTGATACCAGAGCTCCACGTGGTCGACACCGCTCGTTGCGTCCGTCGCGCTGAATGGAAGGTCGAACGTGTACGTCGACTGAACGGCGCCCGGATCCAGGGCCGCGCTCTCAGGAGGCGTGGCGTCCTGGGTCGAGATCGTGGATTCGGACCAACCGCTCTCGTTGAGCACGGCGTCGCGAGACCTGACGCGGTAGCTGTACTCCTGACCGTCGGCGAGGTCCACGAACTCGAACGAGGTCTCCGCGATCCACCCGCTCCCGACGACCTCCCGCCCTGCGAGGTCATCGTCACGCTCGACGTAGTACTCGACGGCACCGGAGGCACTCTCGTCCGACCAGGAGACCGTGTTCGAGGTCCCCTGCGTGTACGCGGGCTCGACGTCGATCTCCGGCGAGTCCGGCGGCGTTGCGTCGACGACCGTCGACGCGTCCGGAACGAGCGGAGGGTCTTCGACGTTCCCCACCGCGTCCGCGCCGACCGTGTAGAAGTCGTACGCCCCGTCGCCGGGAGCGGTGAACGAGATGGGGCTCGCCGCATAGGTCCCGGCGAACTGGACGTACCCGGCGCCGTCGGCCTGATACCAGAGCTCTACATAGTCGACGCCGCTCGTCGCGTCCGAGGCCGCGAATGGCACGTCGAACGTCAGAGCCGTCTGAACCGCGCCGGGATCCTGCGCGGACGACACCGGAGGAGTCGCGTCCTGTGTCGAGACCACGGTGGCGGACCAGCCGCTCTCGTTCAGGGCCGCATCGCGTGCCTTCACCCGGTACGAGTACGCCTGCCCGTCGGCGAGGTCCTCGAACTCGAACTCCGTTCCGGCCACCCACCCGCTGCCTACGACCTCCCGGACGCCGAGCCCGTCGTCGCGCTCGGCGTAGTACTCGGCGGCTCCCGACGCGCTCTCGTCCGTCCACGTGACGGTGTTGGCGAGTCCCTGGGTGTAGGGAGGTTCGAGCGCGATGGACGGCGCCGACGGAGCGGTCGTGTCGACGACCGTCGAGGCATCCGGCACCCCGGGAGCGGTCTCGACATTACCCACGGCGTCGGTGCCGATCGTGTAGAAGTCGTACGCCCCTTCTACTGGCGCGTCGAACGAGATCGGGCTCGTCGTGAACGTCCCGGGGAACTGCACGTACCCGCCGGCGTCGACCTCGTACCAGAGCTCCACGTAGTCGACACCGCTCGTGGCGTCCAGGGCGGTGAAGGGAACGTCGAAGGTCGTGGCGGTCTGGAAGCCGTCTAGAGCTCCGGCGGCGGTCGTCGGCGCAGTCGCGTCCTGCGTCGAGCTCACGGCGTCCGACCACCCGCTCTCGTTCAGCGCGTCGTCCCGCGCCCGGACGCGGTAGTAGTACATCTGCCCGCCGGCCAGTGTCGAGAACTCGTGCGTGAGACCGGCGACCCAACCGCTCGCAACGACGCCGACACTGAACCCGGCGTCCTCCGCCGCCTCCGCGTAGTAGTCGGCTGCGCCCGACACGCTCTCGTCCGACCACTCGACCGTGTTGGCCGTCCCTTGCGTGTACGTCGGCTCCGCCGCCAGCGTCGGGACGTCCGGCGCCGCCGTGTCCACGGTGGTCGAGGCGTCAGGCCCCCCCGGAGGATCTTCGATGTTGCCGAGGCTGTCGGTTCCGATCGTGTAGAAGTCGTACGCGCCGTCGGACGGCGCCGTGAACGCGACGGGACTCGTCGTGAACGTCCCGGGGAACTGCACGTAGCCGCCGGCGTCGACCTCGTACCAGAGCTCCACGTAGTCGACACCGCTCGTAGAGTCGGTCGCGGTGAAGGGCACGTCGAACGTCAGGCCCGTCTGGTAGGTCCCGGGGTCGGTCGCCTCCGTCACCGGCGGCGACGCGTCCTGCGTGGACGACACCGAGGCCGACCAGCCGCTCTCGTTCAGCGCGGCGTCCCGAGCCTTCACGCGGTAGTGGTAGGTCTGCCCGTCAGCGAGAGTCGTGAACTCAAAGGAGAGACCGGTGATCCAGCCGCTCGAAGCGACGCCGACGGTGAAGAGCTCGTCCTCGGCCCGCTCCGCGAAGTAGGCGTTCGCGCCCGAGGCGCTCTCGTCCGACCAGAGGACCGTGTTGGCGGCGCCCTGCGTGTATGCGGGCTCCGCGGTGATCGTCGGGGCGTCCGGGGCGGAGGTGTCGACGACCGTCGAGGCGTCCGCGAGGGCGGGCGCGGCCTCGACGTTCCCGACGCTGTCGGTCCCGGTCGTGTAGAGGTCATACGCGCCATCCGATGGCGCGGTGAACGAGATCGGGCTCGTCGTGAAGGTCCCGGGGAACTGCACGTACCCGCCGGCATCGACCTGGTACCAGAGCTCCACGAAGTCGACCCCGCTCGTCGCGTCAGACGCCACGAACGGCACGTCGAACGTGAGAGACGTCTGGGTCCCACCGGGGTCCTGCGCTGACGTCGCGGGGGCTGTGGTATCCTGAGTCGAGCTCTCGGTGCCCGACCAGCCACTCTCCCCCAGCGTGTCGTCACGGGCCTTCACTCGGTAATAGTAGACCTGCCCGTCGGCGAGGCCCGCGAATTCGTGCGAGAGGTCGGCGATCCAGCCGCTCGACGCGAGGTCCACGCTGAACGCGGCGTCCTGGGCGCGCTCCGCGTAGTACTCGGAGGCGCCGGTGCTGCTCTCGTCGGTCCAGGAGACTGTGTTGGTGAGGCCCTGGGTGTAGGCGGGCTCGGCCGTCATGGTGGGAGGGTCAGGAGCGAGCGGGACCCCCGAGCCGTCTCCCGATGGCGCTCCACCGGTGGGCAGCTGCCCCGTGGCGGCGCCCGGGACGAGCGTCAGGACTGCGAGCGACCATATGATGAGGAGCATTCTCACGGTCTTCGATCCGCCCTCTTCCACCACACGCGCATCACGCGGCGTCAGGGCAAGCCCCGGGGCCGCGGGCGGGCACCCCTGCCCGCGCGCTACCATGATAACCCATCCCGGCCTCCTTCGCCCGGCCCAGCTTGGAGGTGGGCGGCCGCATTGTAGTACATGTTGCTCTGTATAGCAAGAAACCCCCACGCTGGGGGCTTTTCAGGACGAAACGACGGCCCGAGGGCACCCCCGGGCCGCCTTGTGTCAAGATCCCGCCGCCAATCTGGGTCCGCCGATCCGGATCCCGGTCAGGCCTCGCTCTCCCGCTCCTTCATGAGGATACACCCCGTGACGGGACACACAGTCCGGCAGAACCCGCATCCTATGCACTTCTCCTCGTCGACCCCCGGAATCCGCTCGTTTCCGGTCCCCGCGGCATCCTCCGGGAACTCGATCGCCTGGTGCCCCCCGTCCCGGCACGCGACGATGCAGGCGCCACATCCGACACAGAGGTCCCCGTCGATTGATGCCACGACCTTGTAGTCGCGAGAGAGCGCCTCGTGGCTCACGACGTTCGGTAGCCCGCGGCCGACAAGATCAGCGGGCGTCCCCAGGCCCTTTTCCTCGAGGTAGTACCCGAGACCCTCGATCAGCTCCTCGACGATGTCGTAGCCGTACCGCATGACGGCCGTGCAGACCTGGACGATCCCGGCTCCCGCCAGAAGGAACTCGGCCGCATCCCTCCAGGTCACGACGCCGCCGACACCGGCCACGGGGATCCCGACGTCCTTCGCGACGTCCGAGACGAACCGGAGCGCGATGGGCTTGATCGCGGGGCCGGAGTATCCGCCGGCGGTCGACTTCCCGCCGACGTCCGGGATCGGCGCAAAGGTGTCGAGGTCGAAACCGAGGAGGCCCTTCAAGGTGTTGATGCACGTGATGCCCGCCGCACCGGCCTCTTTCACCTTCTGCGCGATGGGGCGGATGTCGGTCACGTTCGGCGTCAGCTTGATGAGCACCGGGACGCTCGCAGCCTCCACCACCCACTTCGCGCGTTCGTACGTGAGAGCGGCATCCTGGCCGACCGCCGAGCCCATCCCCCGTTCGGGCATGCCGTGGGGGCAGGAGAAGCTGCACTCGATCATGTCGGCGCCCGCCTCCTGCACGCGCCGCGTGATCTCCTTCCACTCGTCCTCGGTACCGGCCATCATGCTCACGATCAGCACCTGCTCCTGGTATCGCTTCTTGAGCTCGGAGACCTCCTGTAGGACTTCCGGAAGATGCCTGTTCGAGATGAGGTCGATGTTCTCGAGGCCGATCAGGTTCTTGTCCTCGTACGCGAGCCCGGCCATCATCGGCGAGACCAGGTTCACCTCGACGTGCTCGAGGCCGAGCGTCTTGACGACCGCCCCGCCCCAGCCCGCGTCGAAGCCCCGCGCGATCATCTCCGCGCTGTCCGTCGGAGGCGCAGCCGCAAGCACGAACGGGTTCGGGAACCTCACGCCGCAGAACTCGATCGAGAGATCGGGCTTCCTCATCGGCCATCACCCCCTCCCGACGCGCTGTCCCCGAGCGACCTGAGATACCGGTCTATCCCTTCCGCCGCCCGTTTGCCTTCTGCGACGGCCTGAACGACCGTCGCGCCGCCGCTCGTGACGTCGCCGCACGCGAACACGCCCGCTCGCGAGGTCGCCATCGTCTCGGGCTCGGCGGCCACGAGTCCTCGCTCGTCCGTCTCGACTCCTTCGTAGCGATCTGCGACTCCCTGACCGATCGCCTCGATCACCGCGTCCGCCCCGAGGCGGAACTCCGTCCCCGGGATCCTCTCCGCGTTCGACGGCACTAGGAGTCCGGGCTCCTTCCAGCGAATCCCGATGCCTTCGTATCCGACGACCTTCCCGCCTTCGCCCGTGATAGCGACGGGGATCGTCCGCGTGTGGAACTCGACGCCCTCCGCCTGAGCCGTCTCGATCTCCGACCGGAAGGCCGGCATCTCGTCGTGGGACTCCAGGCAGCAGAGGTCGACGCGCTCTGCTCCCAGCCGGAGCGCAGTCGTCGCCGCGTCGATCGCGACGTTCCCGCCTCCGATGACGACGACCCGTCTCCCGAGGTCCGGGCGCCCGCCGTCGGCGACCACGGCGAGGATGTCGCCCGCGACGTGTACCCCCTCGAGGTCCTCGCCGGGAAGGCCGATCGTGTAGGGCTTCCAGAGACCGACCGCGACGAGGACGGCGTCGTAGCCCGACCTGAGGAGCCGGGCGGGGTCCTCGTCTCCCCTGCCGGGAAGCACGTTCGCGCCGAGCCGCTTCGCGTACTCGAGCTCGCTCTCGGCGAACGAGCGTTCGAGCCGGAACGGCGGAACCCCGCGCGTGAGAAGGCCGCCCGGGGTCCCTGACCGCTCGAGGACGTCGACCTGGTACCCGGCCTTTCTGAGCTCCACCGCCGCCGCCAGCCCTCCGGGTCCCGAGCCGAGAACCGCTACCCTCTGGCTCCGCTCGTCCGCAACCTCCGGCAGCGGCGCGAGCGTCCCGAGTTCGACGTCACCCGCGAATCTCTGCAGGCCGGCGATGTCGATCGGCGTGTCGAGCTCCGCGCGCGTGCAGTGCTCCATGCACAGGATCTCCTGAGGACACAGTCGTCCGCAGACCCCGACGAGGAGGTTCGCCTCCCGGACCAGTCTGCTCGCCCCCAGGAAGTTCCCGAACCGGATCTTCCGGATGAAGCGCCGCGCGTCGACGCCGGCGGGGCACCCGCGGTTGCAGGGCGGGTCCTCGCACATGAGACATCGCGACGCCTCGAGCACGGCTTCGTGTGGGGCGTACGTCCTGTCGAACTCGACGAGAGCGCCGCTCCCGGCTGTCCTGTCGCTCATCGAATACCCCTCGCGTCGAACCCGACGGCGAACTCGATTTCGTCCCGCCCTGGGCCGCCCGCCAGTCGAATGGTGAGTCCTACCCCGGAGAAGAGCGCTGCCTGAGCGCGAATATACCACCTCGTTCCCGGCGCGTTCAAGGTCGCGAGCCCGAACTCCCCCGGAAGCCGCGGCTCGTACTTCACGACCGAGGGGGCGTCGTCGGTCTCCGCCACGGCCGTCACCCCCGCGTCGACGACCCACCGCTCTCCCAGCTCCTCGGTCACGCGCACGCCCACGGCGGAGAGCGTTCCGGTCTCGCGGCGGCCGAGAGTCTCCGAGATCCTCCACGCGGCGAGGCGGACTTCAGGTCGCCCCCGCGTTCGGAACTCCAGTTTGGTCTTCCGGACGGACTCCTCGTCGGTCGACTCCGGGGTCCCGGTCTCGACGGTGCGTGACCGAACGCGCGTTTCGGCGGTGAGGCGTCCCAGCCTGTCGATCGAGAGCGCGGCGCCCCCACCGAGCGCGCAGGAGCGGTCCGGCAGTTCCAGATGATAGGACCGCCAGGGCCGTCCCGACACCGACCCCTCGATCCAGACGTTTGCGGTCGGGGTGGCCCGGTAGTCGACGCGCAGCCACGCGACGGCTCCGTTCGAACCCCCGCCGTACCCAGGCACCCCCGCCCCCAGCGGAGACCAGTAGTTCCGGGAGAGGTAACCGACCCCGAACGCGGCCTTCGTGCCGTCGAATCGCACGCGCGCGCACGCGACCGCCGCTCGGCCCCCGTACGAAGTGCCCGCGAGCTCCGCCCCCACCCTCCACGCCCCGCGCTCGAGCCGCGCATCCACACCGAAGACGACGAGCCCGCCGCCCGCGAACCTGAAGTGCTGTCGCTCGAAGTCCCCCGGCGCGAAGGGCGGATCGTAACCGAACCGGGCAAGGGAGCACCCGAGCTCGGACCCGCGACCAGGACGAACGGCGACCCGCCCGCCGAGGAGGATCTCCTTGAGCGCCCCGGCAGCCGTCCGTTCGCCCTCCGTCCGATGGAGGCCGGTGGAGCGGAGTGCGCTCACCCGGCCGTCATCACCTATCGTCGCGTCGAGCCGGGTGCCGGCGCAGATCGCGATGGCTCTGACGATCGCGCGTGAGGCATCGACGATGAACCCACGGCGCGCCGCGGTCTCTCCCGCCCCGTCGTATCCGCGGACCCTGTCGCGCATCCGTGGGAACGCCGCCGCCGACGTGAATCCCCCACCTGCTGCGGCGAGGCCCTGTCCCCACCCCACCAAGAAGTCGCCGGCGCCGACCAGGAGGCGCGGCTGCCCGCGGTTCTCCCACGTGGCGAACGCGACCGTGTGATCGAGGAGCCGGGCTTCACCCGGGTCACGCTCGCACGCGAGTCCGAACGCCACCCCGGACGCGAGCTCGGCCCGGAGCCGGACGAAGCTCCCGCATCGGTCCGCGAGACTGCCGCGACTCACCTCCGGGGCGCCCGCGTCCCACGCGACGGCCGCGCGTGCCCTGATCGACCAGGAAGCGACGGCGGTGCCTGACATCGACGCGGGCCCCGCGTCCGAGGGCGCCGTCGCCCGACCGCCCGGCGGCTTGATCACGAGATACGGCCTCACCGACTCCAGGGTCCGCGCGTCGACGCCGGCCGCCGAGAGGTCCTCCAGGGCGGAGAACGCCCCGCGATCGGAGCGGTGTGCGAAGATCCGCGCCGCCGACGCCGGGTCGAGGAACGGGACGCTCAGGAGCTCCTGCAGGCTCGCCGCGTTCACGTCGACGGGGTTCGCTCTCAGGGCCGCCGCCGTCCTCAGCACCTCCTCGAGATCGAGGGCCGAGCCCGGGCCGGCGCTCTCGATGTCGCTGACACGGAACGGCTCGTCGAAGACAGACGGATCCGGGACGTCGCGGTCAGCACCCTGGGCTCCGACCGACGCCGCCCGGCCCAGCAGGAGCCAGCCGACGAGGACGAGGACCACGAGCGCGCCCGTTCGCGAGCGGCGACGGTCACCCGCCGATGGACAACGACACAAAGGAACTCGCTCCCAGCACGGGGTGCCACTGCCACGCAACGTCGACGACCGGGAGGGACGACCCGCGGCGCCTCCCGATTCCCGCTCCGAACCCGAACCGTCCGGGCTCGGTGCCGACTCCGGCACGAACCGACATCCAGGGCGACACGGCCGCCTCCACCGCGACCGTGGTAGACATCCGGAACCCAGGCTCCGAGACGAGGGCCGCCTCGATCGCCACGCCGTCGAGAGCGAGCTCGAGCGAGAACCGCGCCGATCTCGCAACGCCGGAACCGCCGAGGATGGGATCGTTCAGGTTCTCGAACGCGGCTCCGGCGACGAGTCGGCCGAGCACGCGGGCACTCGCCCCCGCGTCGACACCGACAGTCCAGAGATCTGAGAGTCCGTCGGCGCTCAGGCCGAGGACTCGGACGGCGACCCACGGCACGAGACCCGATCCGAGCCGCCGGGCGACGGAGAGACCGAGGACGCGCTCGCGGTAGATCGGGGACCCGGTGGTTTCGACGTGTGCGGAGAACGAGGACGCGCCCCGCGGGAGAGACACCCGGGCCCCGCCCCCGGAAGCCTCGCGCAGCCCGAACAGCCGCCCCCCCGATGCCGATGCGGCGAGGGAGCCTGACGACTCACTCTCTTCGGCGGCCAGGAGTCCCCCGAGCCCAGGCGGCTCGATGCCCGGATCGAGCATCGCCGCCGCCCGCGCGTCGGGCCAGCGAACCTCGAACGCCGCCTCCGCGTGGGTACTCGCGAGAGCAAGGAGGGCGAGAGATGCGAGAACGGCGACGAGGCCGGGCCCGATGATCGGGACGACACGCTTCGCACGCGACATCGTCACCTCACGATCCCCACGGCCGCCCGGGCTGTCGCGAAGACGCCCTCTCTCGCCGAGAGCGCCTCCAGTGAGAGCACGTAGAGCCCGGAGGGAAGCAGGTCGCCGTCGAGACCGCGACCGTCCCACAGGAGTTCCCCGCGTCCCGCGACCTCAGCCTGGTCGAGGAGCACCGCGCGCACGCGCCCCCTGAGGTCGAAGACCGTGAGGCGTGCCACCGCTCGCGGCACCGGCAGCTCGAAGCGGACTACGGCCCGGTCGCCTACGCCGTCGCCGTCCGGCGTCAGGGGATTCGGGGCGACCGCTAGTGTCCCCGACGACGGCAGCGACGAGAGATGGATGCTGTTCGCTCGTCCCGGGGTGCTTCCCTCCTGCGACACGGAACTGCCCCAGTTGTTCGGGTCGTCGGGCGGCATGTCCGCGCGGACGCGTTCGAGCGAGACGCCCCGCGCGCCACCCCAGCGCCTGGCGTACGCGACCCGGTCGACCCGCGTGCCGTAGGAGTCGAGCAGCACCACAGTGTCGTCGGAGCTCAGGGCCTCCCAGCCGTCCGTCTCGACGACCGGAGCGGACGAAGCGCCGTCGAGGAGCGATGCTTCCCTCGCCACTATGAGGTAGCCTCCAGGCGGCACGATGCAGAGGACGACCGTCTCCGGAACTGCGACCGCGAAGGCGTCGACGTCGTCCCCGAGCGCCCATCCCCGCACATCAACCGAGTCCCGTGTCACGTTCACGAGCTCGACCCACTCCGTACGATCGTCCTCAGGCGAGTACATGACCTCGTTCACGGCCAGGGGCCCGGCCGGGGCTCCCACGGCCAGGCTCGTGCCGGCCGTGTTGTTCTCGAGATCGGAGTCCGGGGCGTACGCGAGGCGGGCGGCCGCGAGGTGGCGGCCCGGAACCGGGGCGTCCCACGCCAGCGCGACCTCGACGGAGTCACGGGGCGAGAGATCGGCGGTGATGAGTGCGGAGCTGGCGGGATCATCCGAGCCATTGACGAAGAGCTCGATCGAGGCACCGTGTCCCTCGGTCGAGACGAATCCGACGTTCACAACAGCACACTCGACCTCGATCGGCTCGCCCTCTTCGAAGACCTGCCGTCCGGAGTGGCGAACCGCGAGCGCGAGGTCGTGAGCGAGCGAATTGCGCACGCCCGGCGTAGGGGCGTCGCACGCGGCGAGGTCCTCCGCGTTCAGGTCGTGGTCCCAGCAGTCGGGCGCGCGAGCGAGCGACCGCCCCGAAGACACGTCCGCAGCCGGCGCTCCTTCGTAGTATTCGGGGAAGAGCGGTTCGCCCCAGCCGACGAGGTCGAGGACGGCGGCGCCGTCGGTGAGCCGGACTGCATCGGGCCCGTTCTGCAGATCGAGCGACGTGACGTAGTCCGGGGTCGGCGCGACGTCCGCCTCGCCGACCAGGTAGATCTCTCCGGGGTCGAGGTGATCCAGGTCGCCCCCGATCCACTCGATCGTCCAGTCGTCCTGATTCGCGCCGTTCCCGGTCTCGAGCGTCCAGCCGCTCATGAGGACGACGACGTCGCCGCAGTTCACGATCTCCACGAACTCGAGCCCGGTGTCGGCCCCGTCCGGGTCGTAGAGGACCTCGTTGATGACGACCGCCGCCGACGCCGGAGAGGGGACCGCGGAGAACCAGCAGAGCGGCGCCAGGCAGACGACCACGACCGCGCCGAAGCGGACCGATCCCATGCGCTGACTCCCGTGGGGGGAACGGGGGAAGGGTGCTTTCTTGGCTGGGGCGTCAGGGGGAATCTCGACGCCGCGAGCGTGATGTCGCGGCGTCAGGGGACTAGGGCAGTCCCTTCCTTCTTCTCAGGGTCCACTCGACCGAGAGGAGCCCGACGAACCCGAGGAGGAGCCACGGCGAGTTCCAGACCTCGAACTCCCGCGACGAGAGCCGTTCCTTCCAGTCGAGATGCACCGTCGAGGGCATCGCGTCGGCCGTCTCCGGGGTGACGTACGCGCCGCCCGTGTCCTCGGCGATCCTCGTGAGAAGGGACGACCGCCGCCGGACCTCCGAGTCCTCGAGACTGAATTCCTCGACGGTGAACTCCGCGGTCGCCGTGCCGGTCTCCTCGCCGCCCCTCTCCGCCGTCGCCGCGATGAGGTAGCGTCCGGGCTCCAGCGGTCCGGTCTCGCCTCGGTGGAAGTCCCCGTCCGGCTCGAGCACGACGGAGGCGACGGGCGCGGCGCCCTCTCCTCTGGCGATCGCCACGGTCACGGTCGCGTCCTGGGCGAGTCGGAAGTCCTCGCGGTAGACCTGCGCGGAGATGCGCACGGGCTCGCCCGCCGCGTAGACGTCCTTGTCCGACGACACGACCACGCGCTCGAGCTCGCCGCGGGCGGTGAGCCAGCGGGCCGCGTTCGCGAGGAACCGGTCGTAGGCGTCGACCTCCTCGGGACCCGCCATCTTCCACCGCCAGAGTCCTTCCGCGAGAACCGCCATCGTGCTTCCGGCTCCCGCGCGTCCGACCACGACAACGGGCAGTTCCTCACCGCCCGGCGGGCTCGCGGTCACGAGCGTCCGCGCGTCGGGCTTAGCCGCCCACCGCAGCGCGGTTGCGGTCCAGACCGGCGGGAGCGAACGCCACATCTCCGCGTTCGCGAACCGGTCGCCGACGAACCTCGTCGTCGGGTCGGTCTCCCCGACCGCGGTCAGCGCGACCCTCGCCTCGCGTGCGGAGGCGCTGCCGGCAACGAGAACGACCGGGGCGATCGACGCGAGATCGTCTGAGGAGGCCCGTCCCGGAACACCGACGAGCAGGAGTCCTCCTCCCCTGTCCCTGACGAAGTCCGCCAACCAGTCCGACGGTATCGGCGGGGTGGCCCAGTCGGCTTCGACGAGGACGATGAGGTCGTAGGAGAAGAGACCCTCCCGGGAGCCCGGGAGCGGCCGGCCACGGGACGTCGGCGCTCCTTCCTTGAGAGCGACGGCGGTCACCTCCACGTTCTGATCCGCCTCGAACTCGCGCCTGACGAACGCGAAGTCCGAGCTGGGGCGCGGCGCTACGACGAGCGCACGGATCTTCCCCTTGAACACGTTCGTCGCTACGATGCGCACATTGTTCGCGGTGGTGAGCTCTCCGTGCGCCGGCGGCACCGAGATCGAGTAGCGGTGGATCCCCGGCGTGGCGGGGATCACCCTGAACGTGACCTCCGTCTCCTCGCCGGAGCCGGAGAGGCGGACCGGCACCGACTCGAGAAGCACGCCCTCTTCGGACAGCTCGACCGTGGTCTCCGAGTCCCCGTACCCGGCGCTCGAGATCCTCACCTCGATCGGGAGCACCTCCCCCGCATAGGAGATCCTGTTGGTGATGGCTTCTCGGACCGCGATGTCCGTCCTCGGTTCGGCGCTTCCCACACCGAGGACGAAGACGGGGACGCCGAGTTCGACCGATGCCTCGTACGGGCTCCCGCCCCGGTTGTTCGCTCCGTCGGTCGCGAGCACGACGGCACCGAGGTTCTCGCCCGCAAGCTCGCGCTCGAGCGCGTCGAACGCCTCGCCGATGTCGGTCGACTCGCCGTCGAGCGGGAGCGTGCCGGGGATCCTCTTCCTTTCGGTCTCGAGCGGCTCCACTCCCGGCGAGAAGACGAACGCGCGCACGTCGGCGTCGCGTCCGATACGCGGGAGGACGAGCTCGTTCGCGAGCGTCAGCGCCTCGTCACCGCGGCGAGCGCCACCCGTTCCGTCCCCGATCGCCATGCTCCGCGACCCGTCGACGAGCACGGCGATGACCGGGCGCTGTGCGATGACCCTCGTCAGCGCAATGACCGGCTCGATGAGCGCGAGGAAGAGGAGCACGAGCGCCGCCGAGCGGAGCGCGGCGAGAAGGAGCCTGAGACCGCGCCCGACGGTCGGCGGGACGCGGCGGTAGAACCACGCGACCGAGACGACCGCGGCCGCTAGCAGAACGAGGAACACCCATCCGTATGGCTGGTTGATGAAGACGGTCAACGCTGGTCCTCTAGTCTCTGGTCACGTCCGCTGCCGTCGCGGACCAGCTGCCGTGAGCCTCCTCGACGATGAACTCGAGCGAGTGGCACGGTTCGAGGATGGCCTCCACCTCCGCCACGTCCGTGCGGACGTCGGCGTCGAGCGGCACCTTCGCGCCGAAGCGCACCGTGAGGGAAGGAAGCGACGCGCTCGCGGTCACCCGATAGGACGCCCGCGAGGCCGCCTCGTCGACCTCGCAGAACACGACGAGCGACCCGGTACCGAGTCGGATGGGTGCGGTCACCCACGAGAGGTCCCGGGGAAGCGCGGGACGGAAGTCGAGCGTCCCCTCGAGGAGGTCCGGCTGGAGGCCGAGGTAGTCCTGGTAGAAGTTGCGGAGGAACTCGGCGTTGCTCCAGGCCTGTGAGACGGCGCCCGCTACGTTCTCCTCGCCCTCCTGTGGGACGCCGTTCCTGAGCTCAGGGAGCGTTCCCGCCGCCCCTTCGTAGAAGAAGAGGTCCCTCAGCACCTTCGTCTGCTCCCATGCGGCCTCGACATGGCCGTGCTTCACGAGCGCGCTCACGACCGGGCCGGTCAGCCAGACCCAGACGTCGCCGTTGTGGTAGGCCTCGTCGAAGTGGTAGCGCTCGAGGTCGAGGTGCTTCGGGTGGAAGTCGGGGTCGTCCGGGTCGAGCGACGTGACGCCGTGCGGCAGTACGCACCTCTCGCGGACCTGGTCCAGTACTCCGGCCTCACGTTCCCGGGAGAGGATGTCCGTCCACGGCACCGTCAGGGCGAGGATCTGGTTCGGCCGGATCCTCCTGTCGGGTTCGCTGTCCGGCGCGAGGTGATCGTAGAGCGCCGACCTCTCCGCGTCCCAGAACATCCGACCGAACGACTCGCGGGCCCTGCCCGCCGCGTCGGCCCAACGCTCGACCCGCGACGACTCGCCGGCCAGCTCCGCCAGGGCGACGCCGGACTCGAGGCCGGTGATCCAGAGAACCTGGATCTCGACCGCGCGGCTCCCTCGCGGGGAGAACGGGTGTGCCTCGCCGCCGGCGTCCATCCAGGTCTCGGCCTCGCCGTGCAGCAGCAGACCCGACGAGTCCACCCTCTTCGTGAGGGCCCCCTCGATCGCGCGTTCGACCGCGGGGTAGACCCGGCGGGCGAAGTCGCTGTCTCCGGAGTATCGCATGTACTCGTAGCACTCTCTGAGGAACCACCAGGTCCCGTCGGCGGTGTTGTAGTACCTCGTGCCGGGCATCGCCAGGTTCGGGATCCTCCCGTAGAACAGGCTGTCTCCGCAGGTCTCCTGGAGATCCGCGAACGTCTCGAGCACCTCCCTCGCAACGCCGAACTCGCCCCTGACGAGACAGGCGCCCGGAAGACTGATGAAGCTGTCACGCCCCCAGTAGTTGGGGAACCAGTGCAGTCCCGCGAAGATCCCACGACCCATGACGTTCATGACGAGCGAGTCGACCGACGAGGATGCCCAGAGGAGTGCGTATCTGTAGTCGTTGTCGCGCGTGACTACCCCGATCCCGTCGAGGACCTTGGACATGCGCCGCATCTTCTCGTCGTAGAGCGCGAACTCGTCCTCGACACCGCGGAGCGCGAGGGCGATGGTCTCCTCCAGATCGTCGCCCACTGCGATCCCGAACGTGACGCTCGAGGCGAACGCCTCGTCGCCCGTGAAGCTGAACTCTATCCTGCCCGGCCAGAACGGCACCGCGGAGGCCATGGCGCGCCGGGCCGCGTCCTTCGTGTACGTCGTGGGACGATGGTCCGCCTCGGAAACGTAGAACGCGGGCCGGTCGCAGGCGATCGCTACCCAGACGGGGAAGTCGTCCTTCTCCGTCCTCGCGTCGTGATCGGTTCGGCGGAGCGCGAGGACGCGGCGGTCGGCGTCCCACTGCGACTCGTACTCGAACTTCCCTTCTTCCCAGATGCTCCGGATGTCGACCCGCGGGACGAAGGCGGCCCTCCCGCGGCTGTTCGTGCCGTACGTGAGAACGAGGAGGTTCTCGCTGTCGGCCAGGAAGACGGTCTCGGTCGTCTGCCCGATGACGTACTCTCGCGTCATGCTCTGCGGGAGCACGCACGCGCTCTTCACGCCCCACGAGGACAGGGGAACGTCACCGAGGAAGAGATCCCACCCCTCGAGGAACTTGTGGAGCTCGACGATGAGCCCCTCGTAGCTTCTCGTGTTAGTCGTGCCGGTCTCACCCGCGAAGTAGGCCTTCTCCTTGTTGGTGAGGATGTACTCGCGGGACTGGTTCCGTCCGACGACGACCTGGAGACCCTCACGCTTCCCGACGATGGGGAGCCTGCGATCGCCCTGCCTCACGGTCGAGCTCTTCGTCTCCATGCCACTCCCCTGCAACTCCCCGACCACTCCTGACGAACCGCGTTCCCGCGCGTCCCGACCCCGAAACACACCGCTTCGGCTTCCAGGTCCGCGGTGCGGCGTCGCTGGCGTTCACACTCGCGGACCAGCTCGAAGCCCGCTCGGTCGACGCGGTTGACGATGCGGACGCCCGGTGCGGGCGCCTTTGGCGGCTCGCGGCCGCCCGCCGTCTACTCCACCACGATGAGCGAGTTCCGGCCGCCGTAGGGGTCGGCCACGCCCTCGGGATTGCCCGGGTCCTCGATCCAGCGCGCCCCGCCGTCGACCACGAACTTGTACTCGTACCGGCCGGGGGCCAGCTCGATCACGACC
Organism: bacterium; assembly: GCA_025774935.1. GTDB lineage: Bacteria > Joyebacterota > Joyebacteria > Joyebacterales > Joyebacteraceae > JALGVN01. Next base: position 250,643 of record JALGZK010000003.1, read on the forward strand.
GTCCAGACCCCGTCGCCGTCCTCGTCCTCCATCGGCGTCGCGTCGGTGCTCCAGTCGTTGAACCCCCCCGCAAGATGGACGCTTCCCGCTTCCGGCTCCTTCACGCTGAACAGGTACCCGCCCTCGACCCGCGCGGGCCCGGCGAGAAGACCGCCTTCGCCCTCCGCCCTGGCCATGACGCCCGCGCCGGCACCGGTCGCGCCGGGAGCCGTGCCCTCTCCCGCACCCAGGATGCTCTCGGAGAGGAACGACGGAGGCTCCTTCCCGATCTCAGTGTACACGTTCGCGAGCATGCCCCGGAAGCTCTCATCGAAGCCGCCCTCGAGGGAAGATGTCTGGTCGTTCCCGTACCACCAGAACCAGTCGCTCCCCTCCGCCGCGAGAATCTCCCCGAACGCCCGGGCGATGGCATCGTCGTCGGCGTCGCCCTTCGTCCGGCAGTCCTCGAGGTCGGCCCGAACCGCCGCGAGGTAGTCCCACGCGAGGTTCTCCTCGGGCTCGCCGATCCACGTCGTGAGGTCGTGCCCGATCCACGAACCGGCCCAGAGCCGCTCAATCGACTTGGTCGGCGGGTGCTGGGCGAGGTACTCCGAGACGGTCACCGTCCCCAGGAATGAGGCGCGGCTCATCTGGTCGTACCACGAGCGGAAGAACTCCTTGCCGTCGTGGCGGAACCACTCCCACGCGTTCTCGCCGTCGAGGATGATCGGCACGACGTAGCTCCGCTCGTCCCCCGCGAGTTCCTGGTGGATCGCGTGGAGGCTCCGCATCATGGAGTTCGCCGCGTCGACGCCGTCCATCTTCCCGAAGTTGAACCCGATGTCGTCCGAGAGCCGGTGGTCGCGGAAGATCGCGGCGACACGGGCGTCGCCGGCGCCTGCCCAGTACATCTGGTATCGCTGGCGGGAGCTCAGGCGGCCGGCGCCGAGCGACCGCTCGAGGATCTGGTCGTCCGACGCGATCCACTCGAACCCGGCGTCCGCTACCATTCCGACGATCTCCTGCGCGACGGCGCCCTCGCCCGGCCACATCCCGGCGGGCCTTCGCCCGAAGAGTCCCTCGTAGTACTCGACGGCGAGTTCGACGTGCCGACGCGCGTCGTCAGGGTAGCTGAAACGGTGCTCAGGGAGCCGGATTCCCGGAGACGCCACGCGCGCCAGGTCGGTGTCGTACACGAGCGGGAGAATCGGGTGGTAGAACGGTGTCGTAATCACCTCGAGCTGCCCACGGTCCTGCATCTCCTTGTGAACCGCGACCACGTTCCGAGCGATCGCCATCTGCGCCTCTATGATCTCCCGCTTGTCGGCCTCGGTGTACCCACGCTCCTTCTCGATGAGCGCCTTCACGCTGCCGACCGTTCCGTCGGGGAGCGTGACGTCTCCCTTCTGGAAGTCAGGGTCGAACCAAGCGAGGTTGAACCACGCCTGGAGGTCGCGCCAGTCCTGCTCGGTGAACCTCGCCGCCGCCGCGAGGAGCTGGACCTGCGTGTCGCCGCCCTTCTTGCCCTTGAGCTCGCCGTACCGGGGCCAGACGTGAATCATGTTGTCCCAGTGGGCGTTGAAGAAGTGCGTGAGGAGATAGACCTGGTCCTCCGCGGTGAGCTCGGCCGCGTCCTTGAGCGTCATCCGAAGGTACGCGTCGGTCCCCGTCCCGTTCTCGTAGCCCGCGATGATGTCATCGAGCTGCGTGAGAAGAACGGGCGTCAGGTTGACCGTGAAGTGGATCTCCGGGAACTCCGCGAGGATCGCGACCATGTCGTAGTAGTCCTTGATCGCGTGCATCCTCACCCACGGATCCATGTACTCGCCCGTCTCGGCGTCCCTGAAGTACTTCGGCTGGTGCTGGTGCCAGACGATCGCCACGGAGAGCGGCGTGCCGAGCGACGGGAGTTCGTCGACGACGGGCTCCGCGGGGCCGAGGTCGGCGGCGAGCGGGCCGAGCACAACCGACCCGTCGGAGTCGACCGAGACGACCGTGTTCACCCCGCCGTGGTTGTCGTCCACGGTGTGCGGATTCAGCGGGTCTTCCCTCCACGCGACCCCCCCGTCGACCACGAACTTGTACTCGTACGTCCTGCCCGCCTGGAGCTCCGTCACCACCTCCCACACACCGTCACCGTCGTCGTCGGACATCGGGAGCGCCGCTGGGTCCCACCCGTTGAACTCGCCGGCGAGGTGCACGCTCGAGGCGTCCGGCGCCGAGAACGCGAACCGTACCCCGCCGTCGGCAATCGTCGGCGGCGTGGCATCCGCGGCGCGGGCGACGTGGGGCGCAACGCACGCGAGCGCCAGCGCCGCGGCCGCCCAGAGCGCGAATCGTCTGTTCGTGACGAGCACGGTACCTCCTCGCGTCGCGTCGGGGATCGTCGGCCGTACCCGACCCATGATTCTCCTCTATAGTAGTGGCTCGCCCGGCGTGCCTTCCGCCGGGCGACACGGTGTCGTATGGGAGGGCGCTCCTGCCGGGGAGCGCGGGGGCTGCGTCGCTACTCGATCTCGAGCGCCGGTATCGTGGCCATCTCGCCCGTCTCGAGATCGTAGTCGCCGAGGATCTCCTCCTGCGGAATCTCGTCGCCGCCGAAGATCACGAGCACGCGCTTCGCCTTCGGCGCGATGATGTCGTACACGTTCGGGTCGATGGCGAGATCGTGTCCGCCGCCGCCCCGCCACTCTTCCGGTTCGGCCTTGACGTCGCGGAAGTCGCCCAGCCCACCCGCGCCGTAGTCGTCCTGAAGGCCGACGGCCGGAGTGAAGCGCCAGTCGGCTGCCGCGCCGTCGATCGCGTCGATCGGAACGGTGATCCTGATGGTCCCGGCCTCGATGTCGGTCTCGACGGTCGCCTCGACGTCGACGGGTTCCGAGTTCGCGTCGATCATCTGCACGGTCTCGCCCGCCGCGAAGATCTGGTACTCCGACGGCGCCTCGAGGAGGCAGTTGGCATTGCGCCGGAGCTCCTTGTCGCCGCCCTCCTCGGTGTCGATCGCGACGCAGACCATCGTCAGGCGGTTCCCGACGCCCCACGGGTCGACCAGGTTCCTGATCTTGTACTCGAAGATGAGGTTCCCGTTCTCCTTCTCGATCGCGAACGACAGGAGATCGGCCTCGCCCCCCTCGCCGAAGGACTCGTTCAACGGATAGACGTAGTCCCCGTCGCCGTAGTCGTCCCCCTCGGGGTCGATCCAGATCGCCAGGACCTCACCCGACGCGGCGGCGGCCGTGCCGAGGATCGCGCCGACCAGAAGCAGTACCAGAGCGCTTCTCATGTTCATCCCCCCGCGCTGGACGGTCCGCCTACTCGCCGGCCAGAAGCTTGTCGATCTCGGCGACGGCGGTGTCGAGCGCGTCCTTGACAGATTTCGTGTTATCCAGGGCCGCCTGCATCTCCGGGTTCATGATGTTCTCCATCTCAGGGTAGTACGGAGTCTGCGGCCGCGCAATCGCGGTCCTCATCTGCTCCACGAAGACCGCGAGATACGGATGCTCTTCAGACGTGATGGCGTCCATGGCCTTCACGTTCACCGGGATCTGCCCGAGGCTCGTCGCCCACATCCGCTGGACGTCCTCGCTCGCCACGAACATCAGGAACTCGGCCGCGAGCTCCGGGTTCTTCGAACTACGGAAGACGACGAGGTCGTTCCCCCCGACGTTGGTCCTGGTACCGGCGGGCCCGGTCGGAATGAGACCGACCCCGAAGTCGAGCCCGGTCTTCTTCAGGCTCTCGACCGCCCAGGGCCCGTTCATGATCATCGCGTAGCGTCCGTTCTGGAACCCGAGGTCGTTCTGGATGCCTCCCGACCTCCACGCGCCGCCCTCGATCCGGTGCCTCGCGTACAGGTCGACCTTGAGCTGGAACGCCTCGACGCCCTCGGGGCTGTTCAGGACACAGCGCGTTCCGTCCCCGGAGAGGAACTCGGCGCCGAACGTGTAGAAGAACGGGAGCGACCACCAGAGCGAGTTCCGGACACCGATGCCGAAGACGCCCTGCTCCTCGTCGGTGAGCCTCGTTCCGTACTCGATGAGCTCGTCCCACGTCGCGGGCGGACGGTCCGGATCGAGCCCCGCCTGCCGAAAGAGCTCTCTATTATAGAAGAGGCACAGACCGTTCGTCTGGTCCGGGAGTCCCCAGAGCGTTCCGTCGTAGACGCAGCTCTGGAGCGCCACCGGCAGGACCTCGTCCCGGAACGCCGCGGGCACGTGCTCCTCGAGCGACAGGAGCGCGTTCTTGCTCGCGAGCTTGGAGAGGAACGAGACGTCGACCCTCGCTATGTCCGGCTCGGTCCTCGTCGTGAGCGCCGTCTGGATCTTGGGCTCCGCTCCCGCGAACGGCAGCCGGACGATGTCGATCGTGATCCCCGGGTGCGCCTCCTCGAACTGACGCACGATCTCCTTGAAGACGGGGTGCTCCTCGTCGTTGTACGTCTGCCAGATGGTGAGCGACGCCGCCTCCTCCTCCTTCCCGCATCCCCCGAGAGCGACGAGCGCGCAGAGCGACGCGGCGATCAGCCAGACGATGGTCCTTCTCATTCCTGGTTCCCCCGTTCCAGTTCGCGGTGTGTCGGTCGCGCGACGCCCCGTTCCGAGCGCCTTCGCGGGCTGACGCCTAGCCCTTGAGCGCGCCCATCGTCATGCCTTCGATGAAGTACCGCTGCGCGAAGAAGAAGATCGCGGCGATCGGAAGGACCGAGATGCACGAGCCCGCCATTATGAGCGTGTACGACGCTTCGTGCTGACTCCGGAAGAGCGCGAGCCCGACCGGGACCGTGTACAGTCTCTCGATGTTCACGACAATGAGCTGCCACAGGAAGTTATTCCAATGGAACTGGAAAGTCAGCAGAAAAAGGGTCGCGAGGATCGGGATCGAGAGCGGGACCATGATCGTCCGGAATACCTGCCATTCCCCCGCGCCGTCGATCCTCGCGGCCTCAAGGAGCTCGTTCGGGATCGTCGTCATGTACTGCCTCATGAGGAAGAGCCCGAAGACGTTGGCGAGGTGCGGCACGATCATCGCCCGGTAGCTGTTCATCCACCCGAGCTTGTTGATGATCGCGAACTGGGGAACGACGTACATCATCCCGGGGATCATGAGCGACGCGAGCAGGAACCCGAACAGCTTGTCGCGACCGATGAAGTCCTTCTTGGCGAACACGTATCCAGCGAGCGCTGCGAAGAGTGTCGCGAACAGCGCGGCCGTCGTCGCGACGATGACGCTGTTCACGAAGTAACGGCCGAAGCCGAACTCGGTCAGGACGCGCGTGAAGTTCTCGAGGGTCGGGTTCTTCGGGAAGATCTCTGCCGTGAACGCCTGACCCGGCTCCTTGAAGGCCGTCACGACCATCCAGAAGAACGGGAAGAGGACCACGACCGCCGCGGCGGTGAGCCCGGCGTAGACGAGCGCGCGCTTCCACCCGCCCGCTCTTGTGCGTCCTCCCACGCTCATCGGGTGAACTCCATCCGTCAGACCTCCTCGGCTCTCAGGAAACGCCTGTTGACGAACGTGACCACGAGCGTCAGCCCGAGGAGCACGTACGACATCGCGGCCGCGTAGCCGAGCTTGAACTGCGTGTAGAACGTGTCGAAGACGTAGTAGCCCGTGACCCACGTCGCGCCGAGCGCCCTCCCGCCGACATCGACGTTAGGCCCGCCGCCCGTCATCGCGTAGACCTCTACGAAGGCGTTGAGCGCCGCGATCGTGCCGATGATAACCATGAAGAACGTGATTGGCTTGACGAGCGGAAGAGTGATCGAGCGGAACTGCTGCCACGGCGTCGCGCCGTCGATCTCTGCCGCCTCGTAGAGCGAGCCCGGGATGTTCTGGATCGCCGAGAGGTAGAGGATCATGCCGAACCCCGCGCCCTTCAGGACGTTCGCGACGACGACGGACGGCATCGCCCACGCCGGCATGCCGAGGAATCCCTTCTCCGAGAACGCGGTGATGCCCACGCTCTCGAGAATCCTCACGAGGACACCCACGTGAGGGCTGTAGATGAGCGTCCAGACGATGCCGACGACGAGCATGTCCAGAACGTAGGGCATGAAGAACGCGCTCCGATAGGCGGCCACCGCCTTGAGGCGGTTGTTCAGGAGGAGCGCGAGCAGGAGCGACGCCGCGATCCCCGAGGGTATGATGAGTGCGGCGTAGTAGAGGGTCATGAGGACTGACCACCAGAACTTCACGTCCGCGAAGAGCTTCGCGAAGTTCGCGAAACCGACGAAGGTGAGTCCGCCGAAGATGTCGAACGAGTCGACGGGAACCCGGTGCAGGGCCAGATAGAGCGAGTAGAAGACCGGGAACGCGAGGAAGACGACGAAGATGATCAGAAACGGTGCGAGGAACGTGTAGGCGGTCAGGTTGTCGCTGCCTCGGAGAAGCCGAAGACCCGGCTTCCGGGGCCGGGTCTTCCTCCATTCTCTCGTCGGGCGCGCGTCGTGCGCGTCCGCCTGTCCCGCCTGTGAGGGTCCGGTCGCCGGCATCGGCGATCACTCCACCGTCAGGACGGAGTTCTTCCCGCCGTACGGATCGTCCATGGTGTCGGGATTGGCGGGGTCCTCGACCCACGTCCCGTCGACGACGAACTTGTACTCGTATTTGCCGGGCGCGAGTTCGAGCGTCACGCGGAAGATCCCGTCGTCACCCTTCTCGAAACGGAGCACGCTCGGATCCCAGTCGTTGAACGTGCCGGCGATGTAGACTTCCCCCGCCGAGTCGTTCTCGTACTCGAAGGAGACCTCGACCATCTCCTGAGCCGCGGCCTCCGCGGCCTCGTCCCTCTTCGCGCGCTCGCCAGGCAGGTCGTCCGTCGTTCCGATCATCGTGCCGGTGATGATGGCCGGTTCGTACTGGATGTTCTGCGGGACGATGACGAGCGAGTTCTCGAATCCGCCCTCGAAGTCCGTGTCGGGGTTGTTCGGATCGAGCTCCCAGACCACGCCTCCGTCGAGCACGAACTTGTACTGGTATCTCCCCGAAGGCAGTGGCACGACTATCACCCACACGCCGTCGCCGTCCTCGTCGGTCATGATCCCGATGGTCGGGTCGTAGCGTCCGACGAGCGTCCCGCCCCAGTTGTTGAAGTTCCCGGCGAGGGTCACGTATCGCGAAGAGGGCGCGAAGTAGCTGAACTTGTAGCCGCCCTCGACCTCGTGGGGCGGGGGGAGCCTGTCCTTCACGACGTCCAGAATGCTCGTCGTGCACGACGAGAGGACGACGGCCGCGAGCAGAACCACCGTCAGAGTGCGCCACCTCGATGTCATCACGTCTCTCACCTTCCCCACACCTTCCGTTCCGGAAGAGGACGGCGCGGCCGCCCACCCGGACCCCCGTCCATCAGAATGTCAGCACGGCCATGATGCCGAGCGTCTGTGCGTCCTCGAGCGCCTTCTCGGCGCCGACCTCGCCGACCAGGCTGTGCGTCCATTGGTAGTGGGAACGCCAGCGCTCGCGACCGTTGCCGTGGCCTTCGACCGGGGTGTCGATGTAGTTCGTGGGGTTCACCCCGTAGCTGAACAGCACCTTGATGTTCGTCCGGAGGTCCCACACGACCCCGACGAAGGGAGCGAAGAAGGTGTCGGTGTAGGTCTCGTCGCTCCGCGCGGCCGAGTTTCCGTCACCGTTCTCTTCTTCCTCCTCTTCCCTCGGGATGTCGTAGTAGGTCATCCAGCGCAGGTCGCCCACGAGGCTCCACTGCGTCACGAACTCCCACCGCCCGAGCAGGATGATCTCCCATGTGTCGAGCGGGTCGTAGACGCCGCCGCCGTCGACCGAGAACCCCATGTACTCCGTGTCCAGGCCGAACCACAGTTTGTCGGCCTCGCGAAGGTCAACGCGCGACTGAAGGGCCAGTCTCGAGCGGGTGCCGCTCCAGTCGAGCTTCGTGTTCTCCGGGGCCTCCTCGTCGAAGAACGTGGCGTAGTACTCCCAGTTGTACTTCCCCCAGTCGTACTCGAGGAGCGCGTCGAAGATCCCGAACTTGACCCCCGCGTCGAACTCGGTCTCCCAGTCGTCGCGCGTGGGTGCCGGTCCCCAGACGCCGACCACGAGCGAGGACCCCGCCGAGCCCACGTCGGTGTAGTTGCGCCTCGGGTCGCCTCCCCAGACGGGGGTTTCGTAGGACACCCACTCCTCGTCCTCGTCCATCCCGTCGATGCCGGTGTGCTGAACGTCAAGCCGGAGGCTCAGAGGCGGGACCGGGTCGCTGAAGAGGATGAGCTTCGGGACCCAGCCGGCGGTGTCCCCTACCGGAACGTTGATCCTGCCGTTCGTGTAGTCGGTGCCCTCGATCCTCTCCTTGTTCCCGACGTCCCACCTCGCTCTGTACGACGCGTAGCCAATCTCGGCCTTGACTCTCAGAAGCTCCTGCATTGCAGGCCAGTCGACGTCGACGCCGCCTATCTGCTGTGCGATCGCTAGCTCGAACCAGTCGCTCTCGCTTCCGGTCTCCGCTACGAACTCGTCGAGCTCCGGCATCTCGTTGCCCTCGGCGAGGTAGTTGATCCACCAGCCGTCCCTGAGCGATGTCCAGGTCGCGCCGAGAGTCACCGTGTCCGTCGGCCACTTGAGGCGTCCGGCCAGGAGGTCGGTGCCCGTGTTGTCGTAGATCTCCGGGTCGTTGTAGATGTCCCAGTCGTAGATGTTGGCGTAGACGAACACGAGGCTGGTAGGCCCGATGTTCGCATCGAGGCCGACGCCCTGCGACCCGCGGCCGTAGTAAATCCGCTCCTGGAGGATCGTGCCATCGAGGTTGTAGTGACCGAGCTGCTCGATCGGGTTGTCGAACTGATAGCGCTCCTCGTTGTAGTAGCCGAGTACCCCGAACGCGCTGCCGGAGAGGACCACGTTCCCGCTGTAGAACTCCGCGAAGAGCTTGTTGATGTCACCCACACCCGTGTCCAAGCGGAGTGTGACGTCCCCGGTCACGTTCTCGTTTACGGTCGGCTTGATGGCGAGGTAGACCTCGTGCGCCGGTCTCTCCAGCCGCCACCTGGGGTCGCTCGGCACGTTAGACACCGTGTTGTACGTCGCCCGGTACCACCCGTCGAGCTTCACCCTCGAGCTCAGCGCCGTGTTCGAGACGGGCTCAGCCGTCCCGGCCTCCGCGGTCTCCGTCGGCATCCCGTCGTCACCGACGACGAGCTCGGAGTTCCCGTAGTCGCCGACGACCTTCGGGTTGTCGGGGTCGGCCATCCACTGGGACCCGTTCACGACGAACTTGTACTCGTACCGGCCCGGCTCGAGATCCAGCACCACCCTCCACACACCTTCCTCGTCCATCTCGAGCGGGTCCGCGTCCATGCTCCAGCCGTTGAAGTCGCCGGCAACCGCCACGCTTCCGGCGTACGGATCGGAATACAGGAACTCAACGTCGCCCTCCACCCCGGCTAGACCGGCGAGCGAAGGGCATGCGCCGAGGAACACGACCGCCGTCGCGATCAATGCTGCCCCGGTGTGACTCCGAGTCTTCATTCTCCGTCTCCGTGTCGGGCGCCCTAAGCGCCACCTTCGTACCGTGCGGCCCGGCGCCACCGCGACGGACCGTCTCCTGCCTAACCGTCCCCTAGTAGTAGATCCTGAGGAACGTCTTGAACACCAGCTCCGTCGTCGAGCTCGAATCTCGGTTCACGAAGTCGCCGTCGCGGGTCAGGTCGTTCGAGTGGCCCTCGTTTCCGAACTCGATGAAGAACTCGGCGCCCTGCCAGCCCAGATACCTGAGCTGCATGAACGCCGTCTGCCGCGACTCGGTCTTCTCGTCGACATTCATGACGCGGCTGTAGAACTTCCATCTGTCGGTGAGGTTCACGTTCGCTTCGAACGCGAACGCCAGGATCTCGTAGGGTGAGTCGATGTCCTTGATCGCGAACTGCGACCTCAGCCGGACGAGTCGATTCTCCCCGGTCACCTCAAAGAAGAGCGCGGGCCAGGTCCCGTTCTTGTCCTGGTAAACCTTGTACTCGGCCGTGCCGGTGAACCCGTGGAGGAACTCGATGTAGGTCCAGACGCCCCACTCGTCGATCGTCCCGACGGTCTGCGAGTAGCTCGTGAGTCCGGGGTGCTCCGGCTCGGCGTGCGTGACCCACCCCGTCACGTTGATCGCTTCGACGGGCACGCGGTACCGCGCCTCGAGGTAAAGCCTCGAGTAGTCGTTCAGATCCCGACGATTACCGGACGCGAGTCCGTCGGTATAGAACTCGGCGCCGTACTTCTCGTAGGAGCCTATGAACCGCCAGGCGTTGCCGATCCCGAAGTCCCTGATCTCGGTCTTGAATCCGTTCGGCTGCGGGTCCTCCAAGGCGGAGAGCCAGCCCGAGATGTTGCGCCCGTACTCGCTCAGCCACGTCACTCGCCCGAACCGCGCGAGCGGCGACCAGAGCTCCCCGAGCGCGAGCTCGAGGTCGGCGGCGATGGTCTCGTCGTAGTCGATCGATCTCCCGTGGTACAGGCCGTCGCTGTAGCGGATGTAGTCCTTGCGGCCGTAGGTCACGCCGTAGAACCCGCGCCTCTTCGGGAACGCCCCCGTGACCCGAAACGCGCGGTAATCGTCGGTCCGGCCGGTAATGGTGTCCCCCGGCGCCATCCCGGGGTAGTACGACTGCTCCGACTCCGGGATCTCGTCGTAGGCGCGCGTGAAGTAGTCGCTCCGCTCGCTGATGAACGCCGCACCGGAGAGCGTGTAGACGTTCCAGAAGTCGAGCCGGATGCCCTGCGCTCGGGGCCCGAAGTTGTCGTGCTTGACGACGTCCGGGTTGACGATGTCGAGGAGGGGTTCGTTCAGCCAGAACCGGTTCTGTCCGAAGAAGAGGTGGCCCTCCAGGTTCGACCACCTGTAGCGCATGTGCCCTTCGCGGAGGAAGAGGAGCGTCTCCTTGACGTCGGTGTCGGCGAGCCTGACCCAGCGGTTCGACTCCGACCACAACTTGAGGAAGGCTTCCAGGTCCATGAGCGGCGTCGACCTGAGCGACAGCTCCGCGTAGAGCTGAGGGTTCGACAGCTCCCAGGTCGGGTCGTCGATCGATGAGGTCCGGGTCTCCGCCACGAACGAGGAATAGCCCTCGATCGTCGTCTGGGCGCGTGCAGGTGGCGCGACCGCGAGAACCGCGAGAACCGCGGCCGGCAGCAGACAGGCTTGTGTGATCGATCGACTCATCTACCTACCAGACGAACATTGCGGAGAGCCTGTAGAGGCTCCCGATCCTGCGCTCCGAGAGGAGCGCGACGTCGACTCTGATGTGTCTGCTCTTGATGCCGACGCCGGCGGCGATCCGGTCCCGGTTGATGCCGGTCCGGAGGGCGAAGGCGTCGTAGAACCAGAGCTCGATCCCCGCGTTCAGCGTCGTCGAGCCGTCGTAGTACTCCGGGACCTCTCTCGGAACCCGCCACTCGACGGAGAAGAGCATGACTTCCCGGAAGAGGTACGTGCCCCCCAGTCTAAACTCGGTGTAGACGGGGTCGGTCTCGACGGTCGTCGACAGGAGCTTGAGCTTGGGCTCGCCGAGGTTCCGGATCACCGCCGCCGCGCTCCACTGCCCCGAGCGCCAGAGCGCCCCGATGTCGGCGGCGTACGCGTCGTCCCCGCCCGAGTTGAAGGCAGGGTCGTTGTAGTAGTCGTATCCGGGCGCGTCGATCGCGAACCGCTTGATCGAGAGCCCGGCGTCCAGGCCTTCGATGGGCGTCCTGCGTCCGTATCCGGCGACGATGGTGTCTTCGTAGTAGAGATCCCGCGCGGCTGTGCGCATCCAGCCGACGCCGAAGCCCTGTCCTTCCATACCGTACGCGGCCAGCACGGCGTCCTCGTCGAGTCCGTCCACGCTGTACACGCTCGTGCGCTCGCCGAGCACCTGAATCCCCCGGAAGCTCGCGAGTCCCGCGGGGTTCCAGTGGAGCGCGGAGGCGTCGTCCGCGACCGCGATGAACGCGCCTCCCATGCCGAGCGCCCGGGCCCCGATCTCGACCTCCACGAAGTTCGCCGACGCGGCGCCCGCGAGGACGACGATGAGGAGAGGGACGAGAGTGAGCTTCACCGTGCGCATGGTCTGCCTGTCAGAGCGTCTCCCGCCGCCCGGCGGCGAGGACCACGGCGCCGGAGCGCGCCGCTACTTGATGACCACGACCGGCCGGTTCACGCGTTCGTAGATCGGCGCGGTCTTGAACTTCGCCTCGAGTCGCATGATGTAGATGCCGTACGGAACGACGTTCCCGTTCTCGTCGGTGCCGTCCCAGACGATCTGCATCGGCGTGCGGCCCGTGTCGGTCGACGCCAGCTGGAACTCGAGCCGGTTGACGAGCCTTCCGGTCAGATCGAAGAACTCGACGTTCACGTAGTCGGCCTCCCGGCCGAGCCAGAACGTCACGCGCGTCTCTTCGTAGAGGCCGTCGCCGTTCGGCGAGAACGGGTTCGGCTCGACTCCGACGCCGGACAGGCCCTGTGAGCCGCCGACGTCGAGCTGCTCCCAGTAGAAGACGCCGAAACGCCCGAAATCGTCTACGAAATTGAGGATGTTCCGTCCGGACGTGTTGGAGTTGCCGCCGACCATGATCCACCGGTCAGTCGTGTCGTTCCATCTGAAGAGCCCGAACGAGTTCTCGTCGAGCCCTCGCACCTCGTACGGCGGGTAGTGAACGAACAGCCAGGAGAGGTAGTCGAGGCCGGTGAACGTACCCTGGTCGGTCTCGAGCCAGATGTCCCGGGTGACACCGATGTACTCCATGTCACTCCGGATGTTGTCGATGTCGACCTGCGTGTTCGCGATGGGATCGAGCACCAGGTCGATCGGTCCCCGCACGTCGGGAAGCGAGTTCGGCTCGAGGACGATGATCGTCCCGTCCTGGAAGATGAACAGCTCGTCCTCGCCCTCGGTCATGAGGCTGTCGACCTCGGCGAACGTCTGCGTGTCGGACCACGGTTCCGGCACGCCGAGCTCGTAGGGACCAGCCCAGATCTCGTTCTCGTTCGAGGAGGCATCTCTCGCGTACACCTCCCCCACGATCACGCGCGCGGGCCCCGTCCTAACGAGGTCGACGACGTTCGTCTCCGAGGTGATCTGCTCGCGCGAGAGGTCCGCCGCCCAGTACGGATCGGCGAGCTCGACCATCTCCGTCACGCGCGTCGCCGTGTCGCCGAGCGTCTGCCAGTGGAATTCCGCCACCTCGACGCCCGAGAAGTCGTCGATGGTCGTCCAGAAGACGGCCGGCGCGTCGAGGAGTGCCCTCCAGGGGATGTGCTGGAGATCCGGGTCACCTTCGAACCCGCTGATCAGAGGCGGCGAGAAGTCCTCGGCGAAGCTCGCCTCGACGACGCACGCGATCTTGCTGTTCAGGAAGCGCGCCTCGGCATCGGGCGTCGTGTAGTCGAGCATCTCGGACTGCGGGCGGCCCGGCTCGTGCCCGAACCCCGGCGAGGCGGCTACGTCGATGATGTTCGCGTCGCGGTCGCGGCCCACCTCGCTGTCCCGCCCGCCGCCGAACTGCCACTCAGCCGTGTTCGCGTTCACCCAGCGGATGGCGCCGAGGTTCTGGTCGTTCGAGTCTCCGTCGTGCGATGAGAGACAGACGATGATGTCCCACTTCAGGATGGCGGTCCGGATCTCCTCCTCGTCGATCTCGTCTCCCTCGAATCCAAGGAGCTCGCGGTCGACCGCCACGTCGACGTAGTTCTCGACGTGGTCGTCGCACATCCGGATGTCGGAGTCGCCCTTGAAGAGATCCCACGCCGCGATCGAGGGCGAGTCGTTCGAGACCACGAACCACTTGCCCCACCCTTCGACGGAAATGCCGTAGTCCCACGCGTCGACGGGGGCAACGTCGACGTACCTGTTCGGGAACCCGGCCGTAGAACCCTTGCCCTCCACGGCGTCGATGTAGATGTCGATCTTCTGGAGGTTGAGGTCCGTCCTGTTCGGGTTGTCGCACGTCGCGGCGCTCGGCTGGGGGGCGCCCCAGTCGGCGGCGCCCGCCTCCTGGTGACTCACGAGATCCTGAAGGTGGGTCCTGAAGACGATCCAGTCTCCGTCGGTGAAGATGTCGACACCAGTGATGTCGAACGATCCCGGACCGAAGACGAAGTTCGTCGGGTAGAAGTAGTAGAGCCCGGTCACCGGGACGTCGCTGTCGTCGAGCTGGTTCGGACCGTGGTCGTCCCCTATGTCGTCCTCGAACGACCTGAGCGCCGTCGCCGGGTTGTCGACGTCGAGGAGGATGCCGAGGGCGGTCGGCCAGATGTTGGCGGCGTCCCGCGCGGTCACGGTAAGCGTGTGCTCGCCGTCCGACGCCGCTCGAGTGAGCGTGTCCCCCGCCGTGTACGTGAAGTCGCCCGCGGTACCGTCGGGAAAGACGCCGTCGTCGGTCATCCTGACGAGCGACGAGCCCCCGATGTCCGACAGGTCGATGAAGACGTCGCCGACTCCCCCGCCTCCGTCGCCGACGTCGACCGTGTACGTGACGAAGGCGCCCGGCTGCGCCGGGGACGGACTCGCGAGCCCGTCCGAGAGATCGGGCGGGAAGCCCTCCTCGAGCATGAGCGCCTTCGCGTAGTTCGATAGATAGACGGAGTCGGTCGCGGTCTCCCACCAGTCGCCCTCGTCGGGCAGCATGTCGTGCGTCGCGTCGTGAGGCACCGAGTCGAGGGCGTTGTACTTCGTGCCCTCGGCCGTCTCCTGCATGATGTACCCCTGCACCCGCACGGTCTCGCCCACGGCGGTCTCGAGCGGCGCGAAGGGGAGGCGGAACGCGACCTTCTCGTCGGTCTTCGTGACGTAGCCTTCGGCCCGCACGCCCTCGTTCCAGTCGCTCACCCAGGTCTCGCCGACGAAGTCGTAGAACTGCCAGGCGTTGATGTTCCAGCGTCTGAGGTCGGCGTACTCCTCGCCGGCGTGATCGCTGTACTTGTACGTGAACGCATAATCGGGCTTGTAGGGATGTGTGTAGCCGATCGGGAACGTGAAGGGATCATCAGACGCGCCGGTGTCATTCGCGTGCGTCTCGAGCACCACGGCCAGGTGCATGCCCGCCCACGCCGAGTAGAAGTCGTGGGTCACGACGAGAGTGTCGGCGGAGTTCGCGACCCGGAGGATCGTGAGATCGGCGCCGGGGTCGCTGTTATGGTCGGGGTCCGACTCGGGAGCCTGCTCATCGGTCGCGATGATCGTGGCGTCGATCGGCACGAAGAGCGACTCGACCGTGAGCGCCCCCCCGCTGCCCGCGATCTCAAGCATGCCGT
The DNA here is from genome assembly GCA_025774935.1 of bacterium. Taxonomy (GTDB): domain Bacteria; phylum Joyebacterota; class Joyebacteria; order Joyebacterales; family Joyebacteraceae; genus JALGVN01. The sequence continues at coordinate 265,848 of JALGZK010000003.1, forward strand.
AGTCCGAGCCGACCACTAGCTCACCCGTCGCCACGCCCTCCGCGTTCGTCACGATCGGCGAATCGAGCGATTCGACGAGGCCGGCGGGGACCGCCTCGAGGAAGACCGAGAGCCCGGCAAGCTCGACGCCGTTCCCCCAGTCGTCCTGCACCCTCGCCGTGATCTCGGAGACGCCTCCGTCAGTGAGCGCGGCGGGGTTCGCCGAGAGCACGACCGTCGAAGCGTCGCCCGGCAGGAGCGTCATCTCGAGCGTGTCGACAGGGAGGTTCGCGTACGCCGACGACTGGTCGATGATCCCCGTCACGTACGCGACGCCGGCGTTGAGCCCTCCGAAGTCGACTCCGAACCGGCCGTTCGCGTCCGTCTCCGGCGAGCTGACGCTGAAGGCTCCTCCGACACCGAGCGCCTGCATGTCTACGCCCACGCCCTGGACCTTCGCGTCGTTATCGCTGGCGTCCTTGAGCTGGCCGATGATGCGCGCCACGTCCTCGAAGACCTCGAGGGTGTCGACGTCCGAGATGAGTTCGAGCCGGACCGGCTCGGGTTCCTTGATGCCGACCTCGAAGACGCCCACGATCGCGTCACGCGTAGCCTGGACGTCGCGCGACGCCTGGACTCGAAGTACCTCGATCGCATCGTTCGCCGTCAGGAACTCGGCGCGCGCATCGTCGAACATGTCCGCGGTGATCATCGAGTCCGCGAGGAGGACCGTGTCGCCGTCTGCGAAGACGACCGTCCCATTCGGGGGATACGCCGGGTCGAGTCTCGTCGCAGTGAGCAGGACGCTGTCCTGCGCCGTCTCGTCCCAGTATGCGATCCGGTCGTCGTCGTCCCGCGGTTGGAGCCACGCCTCGGCGAAGTAGAAGAGTGTGTCGTCCGGGATGCTCACGGTCGTCGCAGAGCTCAGGATCGTGTTCCCGAGCGAGTCCGTAAAAGCGTACTGCGTTGCGACGACGACGGGGAGCTCCATGGTCCCGACCTCGGTCGTATCGCCGTTCGCCACGATCGTGTCGACCGAGGCCTCAACGTAGCCCTTGCCCTCGGCCACGACCTCGTAGGGACCGTCGAGAAGCGTCCCGATCGAGAACGGGCCGGTTCCCCCCACGACGAGGAACGGACCCGTGCCCCCGATCTCCCCCGTGACAGCGTCGTAAGCGGTGACCGTCACGTCGACGGCGGGACCGCCTCCAGTGAGCGCTACGTCGCCTTCGATCCGGCCCGTCACGAACTGGATTACGAAGTCCTGGCCGGTCACTTCGGTCGTGTCGGTGGCGACGACCACACCTTCGATCGAGTCCGAGAGATACGACGGAGCCGTGGCGATCAGATCGTACGTCCCGGCCGCGAGGCTCGTGACGGAGTACGGTCCGCCTCCGGGAGGGGTCTCGGCGGACGCGTACTCGACGTCGCCAACGTAGGCGGTGACCGTCGCCACGGTCGTGAGGTCGCCGGGCTCGTCGAGCGTCACCGTGCCGGAGATCCTGCCCTGGGGCGGGTACCCTCGATCGGGGATCCCGTCGCCGTTCGCGTCGACCGGGACCTCCGCGTAGAGATCGAGATCCGTCACCGCGTCCCATGGATACCCCGGGTCCGTCTCGATCTCCGTGCTCGTCGTCGGGACGGCGTCGAACGCGCCGGACCCGTCGCCTCCGACGGTCGCCGCGACCGCGCGGACCCGCGTCCCCGCCGGCACCACGCCGTGGCCGAGCCCGTAGAGGCCGTTCCACGAGATCGCGAACTCGTGCTCCCGCCATCCGGGGTTCCACTGCGAGAAGAACTCGTCGATCGGGACCGTACTCGTGACGTCCGTGCAGTCCCTGGCTTCGAAAGGGATCGTGCTCCCGCCGTCCCAGCCGGCGACGATAACGTCGACGCCCATCGTACTGAAGGTGATGTTCCTGCCGTAGAAGTCAGAGTCGTTGAAGTCGGTAGCGCCCGTGATCCCGTTCTGTGCGTCCGTGTCGAGGTAGACCACGAGCCCGTTCCCGAAGCCGCCGGGGCCGCCGTCGGTCCTGAACCCGACGTAGAGGCTGTCCGCACTCCAGGTCATATAGAGATCGTAGAGATCCGTGTCGCCGCCGTAGCGGCAGTCGTCGGTCGGGTCCTCGGCGGCGAGTTCGTCCGCGTCCCAGTCGGCAGGCTCGACCACGATGTGGCCGTCGACGTCTGGTGAATTGTAGCTGGTGGAGACCGCGAGTCCCGCGGAGAGAAGGACAGTGAGAACGGCGATGAGCGGAGGACGTCTCGGCATCAGCGGTCCCTGAAGGCCCGTACGGCTGCCTCGCGGGCCTCGAAGTGTCTCTCGGCTGCAACCGCCCGGTGGACACTCGCTTCCGAGCGCTCCCTCCGAATCCGGCAGCTGCGTGGATGTCGGGAAGGTTAGCAGAATCGGGGCCCCGAATCAAGACAACGCGAGGGCCCTCAGGAGGCGGTGGGCTCCCGGACCCCGTTCTCCGCCTCGGCGTCCTGATGGTCGTTCCCGGATCTCATCCCTGACCGGCGGTCGAGCAAGGCGTCGACGAGCTTCGGCAGCACGTCTCCCGCCTTCCCGATGAGCGTGGCGTCGATGAGCGCGGAGATGGGCGTGTAGGTCATGTTCACCTCCACCACGAACGCGCCGTTGTGCTTCGCCACGAGCGGGAGCGACGCCGCCGGCCGCACCACGGCCGACGTCCCCACGACGAGCATCGCGTCGCACGTCGAGGCTGCTTGATGCGAGGTCTCGTAGGCCTCCATCGGCAGCGGCTCACCGAACCACACGACGTCGGGCCGGAGGAGCGAACCGCACACCGTGCACTTGGGCGGGATTCGCGCAAGAGGATTCCCTGGGAGGTCGACGGTCGTGAGCTCCTTCGTGCAGCGCGCTCGCCAGATGTTCCCGTGCAGCTCGACGGGCCCGCCACTCCCGGCCCGTTCGTGCAGGCCGTCGACATTCTGCGTCACGAGCGTGAAGTCGTCGAAGTCGCCTTCGAGCCGCGCGATCGCTCTGTGGGCCTTGTTCGGTTCCGCGTCGGCAATGATCCTCCGTCGGTAGTCGTACCAGCTCCAGACGAGCACCGGGTCCCTATCGAACGCCTCCCACGTCGCTAGATCCTCGGGCCTGTGCTGACGCCAGAGCCCCTCTTCACCCCTGAAGGTCGGTATACCGCTCTCCCTCGAAACCCCGGACCCGGTAAGCACCACCAGGCGCGACGACCGGCCGAGCCGCTCGATCAGCCCATGCGCTATTCCGCTCGCGGGTTTCATGTGTTCCCCCTTCCGGGACAACGCAGCGGGACCCTCCCGTTACTTCGTTCCTCTCGCCGCCGACGGAACGGCGGCGCTAGTCGAGCTCGGACTCGGCCGCCCGTGCCGCTGCGGCCTTGTGCCGCGCCGGATCCCAGAGCGGACCGAAGTGCATCCGCCACTTCACCGAGCCGTAGCTCGTGCAGTTCATACACCGGATGCAGTCGACGCTGCCGATCTGCTCGGGCACCTTGAGATCCATCGGGCAGTGCTCCGAGCAGTAGTTGCACGACGCGCAGTTCTCGAACTCCGACCCCTTCGCGAACGCGATGGCACAGCTGTCGAGATCGATCTCGAGCTGGAGCATGCTGAACTTGTTCGTCAGGCCGAAGAGCGCCCCGAGGGGGCAGATGAATCGGCAGAACGGCCGCCTCATCATGCCGGAGAAGAGAACGAGTCCACCCAGAAGCACCATCTTGAGGCCGAAGAAGACGGTCGCGAACTGCATCCCCTCGGCCGACTCGGACCCGCGCGCGGACCAGAGAAGCCACGGAAGCCCGCCCTCGAGCGAGCCCGCCGGACACAGCTTGCAGAACCACGAATCGAGCGTGACCCACGCGACCGCGAGAGTCGCTGCGAGCACGACGTACTTGGAGTGCCTCAGCCAGTCCGGCGCGGAGAACTTCGGCAGCTTGAGCTTGTAGATCGCCTCCTGAAACCACCCGAACGGACACAGCCACCCGCAGGGGAACCGCCCGATGAACACGCCGACGATCCCGACGAGCCCCAGCACGTAGAACGGAAGCTGTCTGATGATGACGAAATGCTGGAGCGCGCCGATGGGGCAGGAACCCCACGCGAGCGGGCACGCGTAGCAGTTCAGCGCCGGAACGCAGACGCCCTTGAGGGGACCCTGGTAGAAGTGCGCGGTCGGGATGGCCGCGTAGTAGGCGTTGATGGCCAGGGTCGAGATGAGTTGCCCGATCCGTCGGTTCAAGAACTAGCCCCGCCTTCACTCACGTCCGCCGCCCGCTCGCCCGTGGCGGGGGTGCATCAGACCACAGTGGCCGGTGGTCGCGCCTGACGGTGTCACCCGACACCGATGCACGACAGTCATATCATCGAGCCGTTCAGGCTCGTCGTCAGGAAGTCGTAGTTCCGGATACCGACGATGAGGATGACGGCGAAGAAGACGAGGAAGAGGATGAAGGCGAGCTTCCTCAAGGCAACCACCGATCCGCTGGACCTCCCGGCGGCGGACCGCCGGGGGCGCTCTTCCGCATTGGACTTGACGAGTGCATTGTAGGGGGTTCTCAGGCCGACCGTCAAGCGTAAACGCCTGAGTTTGCGGCCGGTTATGCCGCCGGAACGGCGTGGAAGGTACGCCGGAGACTACCTGAGAAGGACCATCTTGTGGAAGATGTTCCTTCCGTCCGACTCGAGCCGCACGAAGTAGACCCCGCTCGGGAGAGCGCTCCCGGATGGGTCGCGCGCGTGCCACGATGCGACGTGCCGCCCGGCGGGCATTGGGCCGTCGACGAGGGTCGCTACGTGCCCCCCTCGCGCCGAGTATACGCTGAGACGCACCCGGGCCATTCTGGGCAGATCGAACGTCACGCGAGTGACGGGATTGAACGGATTCGGGCTGTTGCCGCGAATTGCGAGCTCCTGGGGGACGGCGTCTTCGACCCCCGTCACGACCTCCGCGGACACCTCCTCCGACGCCTCGCCCTCGTTCCCGTGAACGTCGACGCCGGTGACGACGTAGTACCACGTACCCTCGCCCGCGTCGGCGTGCGTGTATGTCGTCCCTCCCGTCGAGTCGAGGAACGTCTCCTCGCCCGGCGGGAACCCTGACTCGTCGCTCGTGTAGACGTTGTAGTGCGCGAGGTCCTCGTCGTTCTCCCCGCTCGGCGACCACGCGAGCTCCACCTCCCAGACGATGACCTCGGCCTCGAGACCGAGCGGAGCCCCGGGAGCCAGGTTGTCGATCGAGGAACCGCTGTCCGGCGGGCTCGAAGCCCAGTCGCCGGGCGGGAACGTGCTCACGGTTACGCAATACACGCTGCCCGGGAGCGAGTCGACGTCCGCGGGAACGCGAACCGAGTACGATTCCTGGTTCGTGGCCGCGACCGTGTCGACCGCCGCCCACACCCCGGGCGGGAGGTTCCGACCGGACCAGCGCACCTCGCGGTCACGGCCGGATGGGAGGGCGCGTCCGGGGACCCCGATTGGAGGCTGTCTCCGCCACACGGTGTACTCGGTGGCGGGATGCTCGGGCTCATCGCTGAAGTCGAAGCCGGAGCGTTCGAACTCGAGATCGACCCAGCCTCCCTGGTCACCGGGGACGTCCTGAACGGACTCGATGACGGGGAACGCATTGAGCCACTCGAGCTCGAGCCGCGTGCAGAGCGGCGAGAGCTGCCTGCCCGTGTAGAAGAGGCCAGATCTCCAACGGAGATCGCTGCCCGGCGACGCGAACCTCAACCACGCACCGCCCGGCGCGGCATCCGCCCAGCCGCCTCCACCGTCGACGCTCAGTTCCCAGCGGATGGAATCGGTCTGCGAGGAGTTGAGCCTCGCCCGGACGACGTCGGCGCCGTAGGGCTCGACGTCGAGAGACCGCGCGACGTTGGCCTGTGAGTCCACGACCCTCTGGAAAACCTCGATCACGTGAACTCCCGAGAGCTCGTCTGCGACGAAAGCGTGATCACCCGCCATCACGACGCCGCTGGCGTACCCCGGCGTGTCGCAGCTTCCCGCCCACACGGGGTTCGTCGGGTCGCTGATGTCGACAACTTCGAGACCGGACGAACCGGTCACGACGAACGCGCGGTCGCCGGAGACGGCAACGCCCCGGGCCGAGCTCGGAGTCGTGTAGCTCCCGACGATGGCCGGGCTCGTTGGATCCGTGACATCGACGACCTGGAGTCCCCCGCCCCAGTCCGCCACGTAGGCACGGTCACCGGAGATCGCGAGGCCGCGCGCGGAGCTCGGGGTGTCGCAGCTCCCCACGCTCACCGGGCTCGTCGGCTCGGTGATGTCGAGAACCTGGAGTCCGGACGAGCCGTCAGCGACGTAGAGCGAATTCCCGGAGACCACGACGTCACGGGCGGAGCCCGGAGTGTCGAAGCTCCCCGCCGCCACCGGGGCCGATGGGGCGCCGACATCGATCACCTGGAGACCGGAGTCTCCATCCGCTACGTACGCGTAGCTGCCGCCGACGGCGACGCCGCGAGCGTCGCCCGGAGTGTCGAAGGCGCCGACGAACTCGGGCGTCGCCGAATCGCCGATGCCGATAACCTGAAGCCCGGAGGACCCGTCGGCCACGAAGGCGTTGCTACCGACGACGGCCACAGCGAGGGCCGCGCCGGGCGTGTCGTACCCTCCCACGAGAGCGGGACCCGCAGGGTCGGTGATGTCGAGCACCTGGAGTCCGGACGAACCGTCCGCGACGTAGAAGTGGTCGCCGGCAGCGGCCGCCGCGCGCGCTTCGCCGGGCGTCTCGGCGTTCCCCACGCGCACCGGGCTCACGTGCTCCGCGATGTCGATCACCTGGAGGCCGTCGCGCCAGTTCGCTACCCATGCGTGGCCGCCGGTGATCGCGACCCCTCGCGCGTAACCGGGCGTCTCGCAGCTCCCCACCAACACCGGAGCCGTCGGGTCGCTCACGTCGATCACCTGAAGACCGCTCCCCCAGTCCGCCACGCAGGCGTAGTCGCCCGCGAGGGCGACGCCGCAGCCGAGGTTGGGCGTGTTGCAGCTGCCAACCGACACCGGATCGGTCGGATCGCTCACGTCGATCACCTGGAGGCCGGAATACTCGTCCGCCACGTAGGCGAGGCCACCCGCGACCACCACGCCCCGCGCCGTGCTGGGCGTCGGACAGCTTCCCGCGTAGACCGGGTCAGACGGGTCGCTGATGTCGATCACCTGGAGCCCCGACGCGCCGTCCGCCACGTATGCGCAGTCGCCCGCCACGGCGATGCCCCGAGAAGAGCCCGGTGTGTCGTAACTGCCCACCCACACCGGGTTCGACGGATCACTGACGTCGAGCACCTGCGGTCCCGAGGTCCAGTCCGCCACGATCGCGTAGTCGCCCGCGACGGCGACAGCCCGAGCAAGGCTCGGCGTCTCGTGCCCTACGATCCACACAGGGCTTGTCGGATCGCTGATGTCGACCACCTGAAGACCTGCGTAGTCGCCCGTCACGTAGGCATGGTCACCGGCGATGGCGACGCCGTTGGCCCAGCCGGGCACGGCGCAGCTCCCGGCGGGCTCGGGCGTCGTCGGATCGCTGATGTCGAAGACGTGCAGACCCGCGTAGCCGTCCGGCACGTATGCGTGGTCGCCCGCGACCGCAACGGCGCAGGCATCTCCAGGCGTGTCGCTGCTCCCTATCACCTCAGGCTCGAACGGGAAGAGCCTGGTCTCTCCCGCCAGCGTGTCCCAGTTGGCGGTCGTGCCGGATGTGTCGCAGTACTCATGCGTCTCGAATTCCTCCACGTGCAGACGTGCAGCTGCCGCGGAGCACACGAGCCCCGCCAGAATGAGGGCGAACAGACAACGTGTTCTATCGAGACGCCACCGCATCCCCGGCTCCTGTCACGCAGCACGTGCGGCGGGACACTGCGCCACCGCGGCCGCCTCCTCCATCTGCGCGACGGGGCCCCCGTGGAGACCCACAGGGGCCCCGATGGGCCGACGAAGCGCTGGCGGCCGAGTGCTACTTGTACTCGTGCTTGATCTTGCCCCACGAAGACCGTTCCGCAGGCACCGGCCCGGCGACATCGACGCACACGTGCTGACGGGCATACTCCACGTCGTCGCCCATCGCGCAGATGTCGAAGCAGTACAGGCCTTCCTCGACGTTCATGGGTACCGTGATCGTGATCTCGAATGGCAGGTAATGGTCCTCGTCGAGGACGATGTTCGAGTAGCCAGCCGGCACGACGTTCGTCAGCCACGCCTCGTACCCGGGCGTGCAGACCTCGAGGGTCATGTACTCGATCTCCTCACCGATCTCCAGCCCGATGATGGAGGCGATGAAGTCGGCGATGTTCGACCCTCCGGGGATGGTCCCGTCGTAGTTGATGAAGAACGCCTGTCCTCCCGTGATGAAGGCGTAGCAGTCCCAGAGAGTCAGGTACTGACCGCTGTGGAGGGGGAGCAGCGTGATGTCCGCCGCCGCCATCCCGAACAGCACGTTGAGAATCTCGAGGTCGTCGGCGTTGTTGTCGACCCCGTCCCGTCCGGGGTCGGGTCCGTAGGTCTGCTGCCCACCGAGACACGCGTCCCACTCGCAGTCGTGGGGCACGTTGTCGCCCCACTGCAGGACGATCTTCTTCGCGCCGTCGCGCCACCCGATGCCTGGGTCGCTGTACGTCTCGTACAGGGCGCGGGAGTAGTCCTCGGGCAGATCCCACCCGTCGGTGTTCCCCAGCGCGTTGATGGCCGTGGTCACGACGCCGGTGTCGTCCGTCAACGGCTGATCCAGGCTGTAGTCGTAGTCGCCGTCGGACGCGAGACCGTACGTCGCGCTGTAGCCGCAGCCGGAGTGGACTCCGTCGTAGTCCATGTGGGAGATCACGCCGAAATTGGTGTCGGGGATGAGAGCCCTCACGGCGTTCATGATGTTCACCGAGTTGTTCTTTACGTTGTTCAGCTCCTGGTTCATGCTGGCCGTCAGGTCGAAGCAGATGAGAACGTCGCCTTTCGAAGGTGTCACGCTGGCCGGGATGAAGAGCATCTTGTCCTCGGTGAACGACGCACCGGGGTATATGTCCTCCACGTAGAGCGAGTCGGGCTCGAGGGTCGCCTCCTGCCGCGTCACGTAGTTGATCAGCGGTACCGTGGCCGGCATCGGAGGTCCCGTGTACTGGCTCCTGGTCGCGTGCGCCTCCGCCGGTACGAACACGACGGAGCAGACGAGCAACACGCACAGTATCAGTGGTCTACGCATGATCTGAGTCCTCCGGGTGGTGCTCCTTTCGGGTGGGACTGGGGCCTCAACGGACAGCGCTCGAATGCACGCCTCAAGCGGCCTCGCGGTCAGGCCTCGACGCTGTCCGATGCCGTGCGGCTTCTTCAGTGGTCCTCCTTTCCCTGTGGACGTTCATGCCTGCGTGTCACCGCTAGAACCTGGCTTCGCGTCAGACCTGGACAGGTTCCGGTCTATCTCAGGACTCCCTCGTCAGGCGCGGCCGGCTGTGTCGGTCTGCCCCCCGCGCAGCGCCACTCCCCTGGCGCGGTTCCTACTTCAAGAGGACCATCTTCAGACGGTGATGAGATCCTCCTGCTTCCATGAAGCACAGATAGACGCCGCTCCCCACGAATCGCCCCCCGCTGTCGCGCCCGTTCCACATCACCTCGTGCCGTCCGGGATCGACCTCGTCGTCGACGAGTGTCCGGACGAGCCGACCCGTCGGGCTGTAGACGCGAACGGTCACGTGCGAGACTTCCGGGACGTCGAAGGAGATGTTCGTCGCGGGGTTGAACGGGTTCGGCACGTTGCCAACCAGGCGGTACGACGTCGGACGTTCGTTGGACGGAGCGCAGCCCGTGATCACGGCGGTCAGGTCCTCGTTCTCCGCTCCGCGGAGCGCCGCCCGCACGAAGCTCAGACCACCGTCGTCCGAGAGGGCGCGGAACCTGAGGACGGCCAGCTCTCCCGGTCCGCCGATCGTCGCCCCGCGCCCGAGGACCGCGAGGTCGACCCCGACTGTGCCGACACCGGCCCCGTACCAGAAGAAGACCTTGTCCGGAGCCCCGGACAGATCCTCCGAGAGCTCTGCACTCACGAACTCGAGTCCGCCGGGGTCGAAGGCGACGGTCGTGGACACACCCTTCACCTGAGCCGCGTTCCCCTCGAGAACGACCGCCACCTCCACCTCACCCCCGGCGTCGGTCTGGTGCTCCGCGAGCGACAGAGCGAGGTCCCGCCCGGCGTCCGGCGCGGGCAGGACCGGGGTCCCTCGCGGCCCCACGACCGAGTAGTTCATCGCGAATGCCATCAGATCCTCAAACTCGACGAGACCGTCCGGAAGAGGGAGTCCCTGCGAACTCCCCTCCGGGTTCACCGTCGGCCCCACGTCGCACTGGTTGTCCGGTGCGGGGGGTGCGATCGCCGCATAGGCGCCACCGAGCTTGTCGATGTCGGGATCGCCCACGAAGCCGTTGTAGCCCCACGACCCCATCGTGGAGGAGACGTCGCCGAGCCAGTAGTTCGTGGCCGCGCCCCGCGCGGTCTCGTCCGCCGCGCCGTAGTTCCGCGCCGCGTCGTAGCAGAAGGCCTGGTAGTAGTAGATGTTCCGGTCGGCCACGGCGTCCGTCCAGCTGGTCCCGGAACCGGTGTAGGTCTCGGTCCCGTCGGCATGGTCGCCCGGGAAGAACGAGTCGAAGGAGGGCCAGCTCGCGACCAGCAGTGGGTACTCCGGATACTCGTCCGCGTCGGACGTTCTCCTGACCGTGACCCCCGCGAGCTGCAAATCCGTTCCCATCGTCCACGACAGGCCGCACTGCTCGTGACCGGGGACCGCCTCGAAGTCCGTCACGGCCGTCGGTGGCGTGTTGTCCGCCGTGATCGTGTCGCTTCCCGGAGCCGCGGGGTTCCCGAGGAGGTCGAGGGCCGAGACGGTCACCGACACCGTCCCGTCGGCCGGGGAGCACGCGACGCTCCCGACGGTACCCGTCCACGTCGCGAGGTTGCCGGCGTACGTGTCCGGGTTGACGGCGGCCCCGCCACCCAGACCCGAGAGATCGGCCGTGATGTTCGAGATCCCGAAGGCCGGGTTGTTGTCGGTGACGGTCGCCGTGATTCTCGCGGCGTCGCCGTCCTTAATGTAGTCGTCCGTGTGCCCGAGCGTCAGGTTCTCGATGAGAACGCCGGACACGACCGGGGGGATCGGTCCGTTGATCCTCTCGGCCTCGTTGATGATGATCGAGATGGTGCTCGTGTGCTCCGGGCAGTAGACCCCGAACCCGTCATAGTCGGGGTAGTCGTCGTGGTAGAGGATCCAGAGGTTCGAGCCGCCGGCCGCCTCGCCCGCCTGTGCGGCGGAGTAGATCTCGTCGTACCAGCCCTGATAGAAGAGGTCGCGCGTCACGAGGGGCTGCTGCTTCCCGAACTCCTCGAGGATCACCGGCTTGCCGAGGAGGTCGTCGCTGTCGTCGATGTGGTCCCGGATCCAGGCCATCGACTGGGTGTAGTTCGTCCCCCACCAGTCCGGCCAGATGTGGGCGCATGCGAAGTCGATCGACGACACGTCGTGGTTCGGGATGAAGTCGACCCCGACCCACTGCATCCAGCTGACGGGATTGTGGTTCGGCCCGGACGGACCGTAGAACCCCTCAGACCCGGTGGTCACCATGTGCCACGGGTCGATGCCCTTCACGTAGGCTGACATCTCTGCGATCCACGCCTGCAGGGTCGCGCCCGAGGTGTCCGATTCGCAGCGCGGCTCGTTCGCGAGCTCCCACGCGAAGACGGTGGGGTCCTCCTTGTAGACGCGGCCGTTGAAGGTGTTCACGCGGTTGAGGACCGTGGAAATGTGGTTCTTGTACCAGGTCCTGCAGTTCGCGTCGGTGTAGAAGTGGTCGTGGCTCGAGGCCGTGCCGCTCCACGACACGTACTGGTTCATGCCGCCGTAGTCGTCCCAGTTGTTGACGAAGGCGAGAACCACCTTGAGCCCGTTCTGGTCCGCGAGGTGGAGCGCGTAGTCGAGTCCCTGGAAGACGTACTCCTGGTAGACTCCGGGGGCGGTCTGGAGCGCGTTCCACTGCCCGGCTCCGTCGTTGAAGGCCCACGTCCTGAGGACGGTGAGCCCCATGTCCGCGCCCTCCGTCTGCACCTCCTCGACGTAGTGCCTCAGGCCGAGGTCGGCCGCGTAGACCATCTGGTAGTAGTTGTTGAAGCCGGCGTAGAGGTAGGGCTCGCCGTCGAGGACGAAGTGGTTCCCCGAGACGGTCACGAACCCTTCGGGCGGTACGAGGTCCGCGAGTTCGTCGACGTGTGACGACATGACCGCGAGGGTGGAGCTGTCGCTGTCGTAGACGCTGTACCAGCCCTGGTGCTCGTGGGGCGGGTCGCCGATCCAGTCGTCGCCGGCCGCCCACAGGCTACCGTACGGGACCGACGGCCGCCCCTCTCCGCCCCACGCCCAGATGTTGTCCCCCACCGCTCCGCCGCCTGCCGCCGCCGAGGCGTGCACCTCGTCGTACATGGCCCCGTAGAACGTGTCCTTCCAGACGGTCGACGACGCGGGATCGTAGCTCCCCCCGTCTCTCGCGAGTCCGAACTCCTCCAGAACGAACGGCTTGCCGAGAACACCGGACGCCTCCGCCTCGTGCGCGTTGAAGTAGGCGCGAGCGTTCGCCTCCGACGTCGCGTAGGTGCCGCCCGGGTTCGCCGGGTCGTACCACCCCCAGTTCTGCGGCCAGATGTGTACCGTCGCGTAGTCGATGTCCGGTCCGTCGTGGTTCGCAATGAAGTCGAGCCCGTTCCACGACGGCCACGGGGTGTCCCCCTCGCACCCCGTTGTCACGAGGTGGTTCGAGTCGAGTGACTTGATGTACGCCGCGGTGTCGTCGACCCACTGGTTGAAGGCGACCGCGTTGTTGTTGTACCCGCGCGGCTCGTTGCCGAGCTCCCACGACATGATCGTGGGATCGTCCCGGTACGCGACGCCTGTGTGGGGATTGACGCGGTTGACGATGAAGGTGATGTGATCGCGGAAGTCCTGCTTCGCTCCCGCGTTCGAGTAGAAGTCGGACGCGTAATCCTGATAGACGTTCCAGTCGCCGCCCGGCTCCGGCGGCGGATACGGGATCGGTCCACCACCGTTCCAGCTCACGTACTGCGCCATCCCGCCGGACCACTGCCAGAAGTTCGTGAGGCACATCACCGCGCGGAGCTCGCGATCGTCCATCGCCTTCAGGAGGTAGTCGAGCCCGTCGAGGACGTCGGCGTCGTAGACGCCGGGGCTCGTCTGCAGTGAAGGGATCATCCGCCACGGTTCGGTGTCGGGCCCTTCCGATCCGGCCATGATCCTGAGGTTCGTGACCCCGAGGGAACTCAGGGAGTCGAGCTCGCGCTCGAGACGGGCCCGGTCTCCACCGGGACCGTTCGAGGCCAGATTGAGCCCGTACCAGAAGTTGACTCCCACGAAGTAGTGCGGCTGCCCTGCCACGGTGAGCGTCAGGCCGTCGACCTCGACGTAGCCCACGTTCTCCGCCCGGCACGTCCAGCACGGAATCACGAGCAACACAGCCAGAACGAGCGTCAGTCGCATGATGTTCCGCCTTCAGGTGTCGCCGCTTGAGACTCGTCATGCGGACAGCCGGTGTGGGCGGCCCCGCGCGACAAGGCCCGGCACCGAGCCGGGCCCCTCCGCACGCTGAACGCGCACTCGGCGTCTTTGGGGTAGGCCCGGATGTCAATGCCGGCCGGGGAGACAGAGCAGAGACAATCCGGGCCTCCCTTAGGACCTTCCCGGAGAGCGGTACGGGAGAGGTCCACCACATCCTGTCAGTTCATTGCTCGTAAGAACGCTCGATCGCCCCGCGACCTCGCCGTCCGCCGTCGAGACCCAGCCGACTTGACGACGACGGCGATGGCGCGCGGCGTTCGCTCCCCCGATCGACTATCGAGCCGTCTCGTCGACCCAGCCCTCGAGCTCGATGGTCAACTTGGGAATCGCGCCCGCGTCCGCCTCGGACGGATCCTCGGTAGCCAGCCCATCGGGCTGCACCGTGCGAGAACCGGCCGCACGGGCCGATACGTCTGCAACCTCGAGATAGAGCGTGTGCGTGCCGCGCTGCCCGTTGCCCTGTAGGAACGTCTCGTCCGCGACGACGGGCGACTCATGGACGATCGCACCACCTTCGTCGCGGAGACGGCACACCACCGCTCCCGACACGAGCGACGGCTTGCCTCCTCCCGGCAGACCGAGTCGCACGTTCAGCCCCCAGTCGGTAGCGTTCGAAGAGACCGTCAGCTGAACGACGTCCCCGAGCACCTCTCCGTCGTTGCCACCTCGACGGAGGGGCGGCTCCACGGGGCTCTCCACGACGATGACCCTGATCTTGCGCGGGATGAAGAGGCTCATGCCAGCCTGTCCCTCGTTGGGCGGCTCCGGGTCGCCTTCGACGATCATCGCGCCGCCGAGCAGAACAGCGACGAGGATGCCGGCGAACAGGCAGAACCGGATTCCCCTCCGAAGGCGGCGGGCGCCCACTCGCTCCGTCCGTCCTCTCATCTTTCTGCGAAGCTCAAGCATCTACTCACTCCCCCTGCTCTCCTTCGCGCCTGACCTCACCCCTCCCGGACCCGATAGCCCCCTGCTACTGAATGAGACTGGCGAGTTCGGTGGGGTGAATCATGATGTGAGGAGTCACGAGCACGAACATCTCGCTCTCCTCTTTCTCAATGCTGGTGTATCCGAAGAGTCCCCCAATGATCGGAATCCGACCGAGGATGGGGATGCGATTCTCCTCCGTTCTCTCCCTTTCAGCCAATAGGCCTCCAATGATGACTGATTCCCCGTTGTCAACCCTTGCGGTTGTCTCCACTTCTCGCACACTTGTGACCGGCAGATCGTCGACGCCGAACGAGCGGACGTCGCTGACCTCGACCGAGATGTCCGTCACGATCTCGGAGGAGTCCATGATGTAGGGTGTTATCCTCAGTGTCGTCCCCGTGGCGATCTTCTCGAGTGTGTAGTAGGCGTACGTGACCGACCCGCTCAGGAGCGAGTAGTACGCCTCAGTACCCACCCGTATCCGCGCTTCCTGCCCGTCGAGCGTGGCGACGTGCGGATTCGCCTTCACGCTCGCCCCGCCCGACGCTTCGAGCGCCCGTACCGCGACCCTCACGCTCGCCACCCCTCCGAAGAGATCGACGCCGGTCTGGAGCAGCTGCCCGATGAAAGCGGAGTCGATGAGTGCCGGCGTCAGCTTGGCGATCCTGAAGATGTCGCCGTTCGTAGTTCCGAGAACGCCCCAGTCGATTCCCCACTCCCTCGCCATGTCGCTGTCTACCTCGACGACAAGGGCCTCGATCATCACCTGCTGGGGCGGCCGGTCTATGATCGCGAGGTCCCTGAGGAAGGCCCTCAGGACCTCGGGCGGTCCTGCCACCGACAGGGTGTTGCCCCCGGTAGCGTCGAATCTGACGTACTGCCCGTACCCCTCCGGCAGCATCTTGAGGGCGTCCTTGGCGAGAAGGTGCCTGGGGCGGATCTCCACGACCTCGCTCAGGAGCACCGACCCGGGGTCGCCCGGATCCGCAACCCCGACGAGGTAGTACCCGTCCATCCAGCGGTAGCCGAGGCCGAGCGGAACAGCGAGTCGGCGCAGACACTCCTCGAGCGGCAGATCGATGAACTCCATTGTGATGTAGCCCCGGAGGCCCTCCGCTCCGATGATCGGGATTCCCACCTGGCTCGAGATGTCAGCCAAGGTCTGGTAGATGTCCGTCTCGTAGAACACGTTCGTGACGAGAGGATTGGGGTGCGGATTGCCTGAGACGTACTGCGTCGCGGCGCTCGCTCCCGGCTCCTCGGAGCCTTCGATGCCGAAGGGGGTCCCAGGACCGGATCCGCGGCCGGCCAGCCCGTGGCTCGTTCGTGTCCGCCAGTCTTCCACGACTGCTGTGAACCTTTCTCTCTCCGGAAGCACCGCCCAGCGTCTCGGGTAGTAGTACATCAGAAGATCGAGACTGAGAGCGGCCTCCTCTTCATTCCCCAGCGCCAGCTCTGACGCGCCAATGAGGTACAGAAGTTCGGGCGTGACACGGAATGCGGTCGCGCCCATGAGGCCCGCACGAGCGAGAGCCGCGGCCTCCGCGTACTCGCCCGCCTCGTATCGGGCTGCCGCGTCCTCGAGGTATGCCTCGGAGGACGGGGCTCCTCCCTCGATGGGCTCCGGTAGCGCATCCTCCGTCTCCGAGGCGCACCCGACGACAGACAGCAGGCAGCCCATCAGGAACACAACGTAGAAGCGATGTCTCATCCCGGCCGTACTCCCTTCATCGAAGCCCCTCAGGCGTGACCGTCGCGCTCGTGAAGAGGGCATCTGCGTAGCGAGGTCCGACAGACGAGTCCTTCTGAACGATCTCTGCCTCGACGATGAAGTCTCCTTCGTCCACCACCGGGAGGGGCATCCGGAACTCTCGTTTCCCGCCCGGCGCTACGGGTACCCAGTTGTCCTTTCCGATCGTCATGGTCGCGATGGCCTGTCCGGTCGTTCTCTTGAGGACGATGGTCCCCTTCACATGCCCCGCCGCCCCTCCGGTGTTGCCGACCGTGAGGACCGCACCTCCGGGGTTCAGCTCGGGGTCCGACCTGATGAGCTTGAGGCTGACGATGTCCACGTTCGCCTCGCCTCGGGTGGGCGGCGCGATTACGAGCAGCGCGCCCATGTCGTACAGGGTCTCCCATCCTTCCTGGGACGGATCACCGTCCGCGCTCCCGACGAGACGCACTCCCTTGACTACTGTGGACTCGAGGGTCTCGACCCGCTCCATCTTCACCATCGCCCTGAAGAGCGCCGTCCTCTTCGGCCCCACCTCGAGGCTGTCCGGCGAGACCTCGACGCTGAGACCAGGAACGGAATCGCCCGACTGCCCGAAGGTCCAGGCGCCGTCGCTCTCCATTCGCACGTCCTCGACCGTCGCCTTGAGCACGATGGACGTGTCCCCGGTGTTCCGCACGCGGACCGGTACCGATCTCGCCGCCCCGGAAGGGAGAGTCAGCTCGAACATCGACTCCTCCAGCCAGAGGTCGGTGCCCAGCTCGCCCCGGAGGTCCCGGTCGCTCCCGGCGATGCGATCCCCCAGGCTCACCAGGAACTGCGCCCGGGATTCGCGTCCTCTGCCGAGATCGAGCCTCACGAGTGCCGTGTACGCCCCCGGGGGGAGCTGTCGCGCGAACGTGCAGTCCATCCGCACGAGCTGCCCGGGATAGATCGCCATGGGGTGTCCTGTAGTCCTGACGGGTATCTCCGCTCTCTCCGGAAATCCACCGGCTTCCGGGTACAGGAGCACGTCTCCCTTCACGTCGGTCACCCAGACGCCCGTGTTCCGAACGTCGATGGTCAGCGTCGGGCTCCTTGCGTTCCCGTGGAGCTCCACACCCTCTACGTCGAGCTGAAGCGATCCGCTGGAACGGACTCTGATGAGAAGCTCTACGTTGATGGCCGCAATGAGCTGGGTCACCATCGCGGCCGCTGGTTCCTCCGGACGTAGCTTGACGAGAACGAACGCAGAGTACGAGCCGAACGCCCCCTCCGGGCACTTCACGACCAAAGGAACAGTCTGTCTCTCACCTCCGCTCATCGTGATCTCCGGGAGGGTCTCGATCCACCCCGTCGCTGACCTCACGCCAGCGCCGGAATCGGTCGGGATCTTCGCGCCGCTCGTCTTCTGGAAGAGGTCCTTGAGCTCGAGGTCGATGACGACTCTACCTTGACCAGTGGCGATGACAGCGAACTCGCCCTGCCACGTCCCCCCGGGAGCGATGTCGATCTCTATGAACGTCGGACCCACTGCGACCCCGCCCATGTCCGGCCCAGGCTCCTGGGCGCAAGCGTAAGGAGCGAGCAGGGCGATCGCCGCGATGAACCACAAGACAAGAAGTAGGGCTTTCATGATGTTCTCCCCGGCAGTCTGCACAGCAACTCGGCGGCACTGGAGGCTCCGAAGAGCCTCCAGTGCCAGTCCGTGCTACATCACGGTGACGTGAAGTCGACGTCGAGCCACGTGGTGTAGAGGTCCCCGCCGTCCATCATGCCATTACGATGGATACGACAGAGGAACTTGATGGTCCCAAAGACCTGCGGTGCCATGGACCCAGTCGTGTAGACCTGGCTCGCCGGCGCGCAGGGGAACATATGCTGGTTGGGGAAGTCCCCCGCGCCGCAGATCGTCATCAGGCCACCGCCCGCCGGCCCGCTCAGATAGCAGCCGGGGTTCCCGCAGAACGGGACCGTGTGGCCCGCGACCGGAACGCCGCCAATCGTGAACGGACACATCGCGATGGTGAACCACGTCGGGATCGTGCCGAAGGGCGAGTTGAGCGTCCCCGTCAGATCTCCGTTCGTGTGCACGTTCATCGTCAACGCGTTGTTCGACTGGACGTAGATCACCGCTCCGTCGTCGGACTCGTAGTACATCCCCGTGGGAGCGTACCAGTGGTCACCTGCCCACGGGTACATCGGGTGCTGGTTGTCAGTGTCCGGGCACTTCGTGTACGCGCCAGTCGGCGACGTGTTGTACCAATCGAACGGCGACTGGTCGGTGAAGTGGATCTCGGCGTCCTGACGCAGAACCTGGATCCAGCAGTCGATCTGGAGTTCGATCGTGATGTCGCCCTCCGGATCTCCGTCCCACGTGGTGTTGTAGGCCATGGCCGGCAGTGCGAGCGCGGCCATCGTCATGATTGCCACGAATACCCGCAACATGATAAGGTTTCCTCCTACTCTCGCTGACCGTGGGTGGTCGGTCCGCCGCAGTGCCCAAACAGGGAGAGGGAGTGTCGTCTCATGCGTCCTCCCCTCGCCGGGGTTGGCGGATCACCGCGGCTCCCTTGCCCGGCCTTCGTTCCTCGGGGAGCCGCTCACTTCAGCGCGGCATAGGGCCGCGGATTCCCCCATGGCACCTCCTTCCTGAAGCACCGATCCCGGGCCAGCGGCGATTCGCATCCCCCTCGCTCGCCGGTCTCCATGATCCCAGGATCAACCTACTGAGTTTCATCGCCGGGCTAGCCCGGCGACCCGACCAACAGAACCTGACTGGCGTACGCACCGGGACGGTCTCCCAGTGTCACGTCGAGCTCCAGTCGGAAGCGCGCCATGAACACGCCGCGCTCCCCGTACCCCGACATGAGGACGTCGCTCTCACCTACCGCCATCCAGTCACCGGGTTCTCCGTCCGCGCCGAGCCTCGTCCACTCCACCCTCTCCAGGGGAATCTCGCCGTTCTCGGATACGAAGGGCGTTCCGGATAGCCTGAGCGCCCACTGCATCTCGTTGCTGGCAAGGAGCACCTCCACGTCGGGCTCGAGGACGTACCGCCCCGGGCCCGGCCCCCCCTGGATCGCGAACTCGGACTGCGACGCCACCACGAGGCTGAAGCTCCCGACTGACATCTCCACGGGAATGGACACCCCGCCACCACTCCCCGCGACGATCTCCTCAGGTGACGTGGTCCCGAGCCCTTCGTCCGTGCCGGGAGCGACGAGCCGTGCCGGAGGCGCGAACTCCGAGGACGGTTCCGACGTCCCGGGCGGCCTGACGGGCACGAGCCGAAGAACTCCCTCTCGGGGTCCCGGCGCGTCCTCCCAGGACGGCCTCACCTGAAGGAGCACCGTGAGTCCCTCTGCGGGCTGGGGCCCTGTGCCCCGCGCGATGATCGGCCTGTCCACCGCAGGAACGAACTGCCCGCCCGTCTCAGGTGAACTCACGAGCACCGCGTGAGGATCGAGGACGCCCCCCTCTCCTTCCATCCCACCGACCTCGATGGCGACGGCCCACTCCGGCAGGGGCGATGCTACGGCGAAGGTGAGGAGCCCCTGGGAAGCCGGCACCATCGGGATTCCTTCCTCTGGAGAGAGAGGCACCACCTCATCGAGGATCAGCTGATCTGCATCAGGGGTAATCTGCATGGTGATCGTCAGAGGCGTGCCCAGACTTCCGGAGTCCGTCTCGACCTGCACGCGCCCGGAAGCCATCGTCGTCGGCTGGAGCATCAGCACCAGAGGAACAAGCCCGCACACAACCAGTCGCCAACACATTGTCATCCGCCTTCTCGCTAGTGACGCGTTTCGTGCTTGCTGCCCTCCACTCCGCACGCCGGTCCCTCCCTTCTCAGTGGATTCCCCGCCGCGCGGCGAACTCGCACGCGGTGGCGATCTCCCGCTCTTGTGAAAGCTCTCGGGGTTCACGACATCCCGCTCCTTCCGCGCCTCTCATGACACGCGCGCACGGAGTTATGCAGCGGACGATTCCGCCATTCGACCAAGGTGCATTCCATCGTGCTTGTCCATCCGCGATGTGAGATGCCCCGGGTCACGCTACCATGACGATGTTGAAAGGATGTGTCATTATATAACGAGCGCAGGATGCCGTCAAGAATATTTTGCTAACCGGATAGAGCCAGAAATGACGGTCTGTTCACTGAGTAAACGCTCATGATCCCACATATTGACCGTGCGCTCACCCACATTCCCAATGTTCTGCCGCTTGAACGCTTCCCCCTTGCGCTCTTGGCCCCTTAACCGCCCGTTTCGCCTGCTCGTGTCGCCTGAAACGCAAAGCGGGAACAGCCTTCGGGCTGTTCCCGCTTTCCTTTCAGCTCCGCCGCCGTGGCGAATCTGTCACTCGGTGTCTAGTGGAATCCCCTCATCCGTGCCTTCAGAACCGCGTGGGACGCAGCGAGGCGGGCTACTGGCACCCGGAACGGCGAGCAGCTGACGTACGCGAGGCCGGCATGGTGGCAGAAGTTGATCGAGTCCGGGTCGCCCCCGTGCTCTCCGCAGATGCCGATGTGGAGATCCGGGTTGGCCTGGCTGCCCTTCTCGGCCGCCATCTTGACGAGCTGGCCGACGCCCCGCTGGTCGAGCGACTGGAAGGGGTCTCTCCGGAGGATGCCCTGCTTCACGTACTCCTTGATGAACGGACCCGCGTCGTCCCGGCTGTAGCCGTACGCCATCTGGGTCAGGTCGTTCGTTCCGAACGAGAAGAAGTCCGCGTGCACCGCGACCTCATCCGCCGTGAGCGCCGCGCGCGGAATCTCGATCATGGTGCCGATTCGGATGTCGACGCTCGCCTTCTCACGCGCGATAACCTCGCGTGCCACGCGGTCGACCAGCTCCCGGAGGATCGAGAGCTCCTTCGCCTCGCCGACGAGCGGGATCATCACCTCGGGCTTGACGTTCACGCCTCGCTTCGACAGCGCGCAAGCCGCCTCGTAGATCGCCCTCGCCTGCATCTCGTAGACCTCCGGGTACGTGATCCCGAGCCTGCACCCGCGGTGTCCGAGCATCGGGTTCGACTCGCGCAGCTCCTCCGCGCGGGCCTTCATCATCTCGGCGTCCTTGCCGAGGTCCGCCGCGAGCTGACCGATCTCCTCGTCCGGCGGGATGAACTCGTGGAGTGGAGGATCGAGGAGCCTGATCGTGACCGGGAGACCCTCCATGGCTTCCAGGATCCCCTCGAAGTCTTCCCGCTGGAACGGGAGGAGATTGCCGAGCGCCTCGCGCCGTTCCCCCTCGTCGCTCGCCATGATCATGGCTCGGATGTGTTTGATCCGCTCCTCGCCGAAGAACATGTGCTCCGTCCTGCAGAGACCGATTCCCTCGGCGCCGAAGCTCCGGGCCCGCGCCGCGTCCTGAGGATTGTCGGCATTCGTGCGGACGCCGAGCTGCCTGAACTCGTCCGCCCACTCGAGGAGCGTCGCGAAGTTGCCGGAGAGTTCCGGATCCACGGTCGCCACCTGGCCGAGAATGACCTCGCCGGTCGCGCCGTTCAGAGTGACCCAGTCACCTTCCTTGACGACCGTCCCGTCGACGGTGAAAGTCCTGGCGGCGTAGTCGATCTTGATGTCGCCCGCGCCCGCGATGCAGCACTTCCCCATCCCGCGCGCGACGACCGCGGCGTGAGACGTCATGCCGCCCCTCGCAGTCAGTACGCCCTGCGCTACGTTCATTCCGTCGATGTCCTCCGGCGAGGTCTCCTCGCGCACGAGGACCGTCTTGCTCTTCTCCGGATCGCCACTCTCCGCCCAGCCCATGGCGTCCTCGGCCGTGAACACGACTCGCCCTACGCCCGCACCTGGAGAAGCGGGGAGTCCTTTCGTCAGGACGTCGTAGTCCGCCGCGGGGTCGAGGCGCTTGTGGAGAAGCTGCTCGATCTGATCGGGCTCGACCCTGAGGACTGCGGTCTTCCGGTCGATCAGGCCCTCGGCCTCCATCTCGACGGCGATCCTGACGGCAGCCTCGGCCGTGCGCTTGCCCGTCCGGGTCTGGAGCATCCAGAGCTTGCCGTCCTGGATCGTGAACTCGATGTCCTGGGTGTCGGTGTAGTGGCGCTCGAGCTTCTGTCGAATTGTCTCGAGCTCCCGGTAGATCGGCGGCATCGTCTCTTCGAGCGACTCCTCCGCTCCCTTCTTCTTCTGCGCGAGGTTGATCGGACGCGGAGTTCTCACGCCGGCCACGACGTCCTCGCCCTGCGCGTTCGGAAGGTACTCGCCGTAGAAGACTCGCTCGCCCGTCGCGGGGTCCCTCGTGAATGCGACCCCGGTCGCGCTGTCGGTGCCCATGTTCCCGAAGACCATCGCCTGCACGTTGACCGCGGTGCCCCAATCGTCGGGTATCTCGTTCAGTCTCCGGTACGAGATCGCGCGCGGGATGTTCCACGAATCGAAGACCGCCCGGATCGCACCCCAGAGCTGCTCCATGGGGTCGTCGGGGAAGTCCCTGCCGGAGAGCTCCTTCACCTTCGTCTTGTAGTCGGCCGTGATGCTCTTGAGGTCATCCGCGTCGAGGTCGAGGTCGTGCCAGGCGCCCTTCTCCTTCTTCCGGGCATCGAGGATCGCGTGGAACGCCTCGATGTCGAGCCCCATCACGACGTCGGCGTACATCTGGATGAGACGCCTGTAGCTGTCGTAGACGAAGCGCTCGTCGCTCGTCTTCTTGATGAGACCCGCGGCCGTCTTCTCGTTGAGCCCGATGTTCAGTACGGTGTCCATCATGCCGGGCATTGATACCCGCGCACCGGAGCGAACGGAGAAGAGGAGCGGATTCTCTGGGTCGCCGAATCCCGTGCCCATGGCCGCTTCGACCTTCCTGATGGCCGCCGTAACCTCGTCCTCGAGCCCATCCGGAAACACCCCGTCACGCTCCATGAAGTACGTGCAGACCTTCGTCGAGATCGAGAATCCCGCCGGAACCGGGATCCCGAGGTTCGTCATCTCGGCGAGATTGGCGCCCTTGCCGCCGAGGATGTTCTTCATCTCCCCGCGACCGTCGGCTTTCCCCTCTCCGAAGAAGTAGACGCGCCTGTTAGGCATCCGAAACTCCTTTCAACTGTGCTTCTGCTCTGTGTTCCCCGTGTGGTCCGCCTCCGAGGCGGCTCTCGGGAATCAATCCCATCCAGAATCAGAGAGTATACCACCCCTCAGCGAGTCAGGCAAACGTGATTGCCCGTGACGGCTCGTTCGAATGAGGTTACGGGGAAACGGTGGGGCGTTCGGAGGGTCGGTCGTGGGTGGGCGGCACTCAGAAAGCAGGCGACGCTACCGGGTTGGCACCGTCTCCTTCTCACTCTCGCGTTCCGGAGCGGCCTCGGGCGCGGGAGCGTCCTGCCCCGGACCGTCGGAGGCCGCCTCGACTGCGGTCTCGTCCGCGGAGTCCCTTGCGATCCGGCGGTACTCGACCTCCCGGCGGAGCTGCGCGGTGATGATCTGACGAAGGGTCGGCTCCTCGTCCTCGCCGTCGTCCGCGTCACGTGCCCCCAGGAGGTAGGCGAACTCCTGCCCGGGTGGACGCTCTGTCGTGACGGCGTTCTTGCGCTGCTGCTCGAAGATGACCCGCGCGACGAGGGCCGCCACGGCGTAGCTCCCGAGGATGTAGACGAGTCCGTGGGGAGCGACGAGCCCGAGCATCTGGCCTCCGAAGAAGACGGTGACTCCCCAGAGGACGAGAACGGTCATCTTCGGATGGAGCCCGAACCGGATGAGGCGGTGGTGCACGTGCGACCTGTCGGCCGTCATCATGCCGCGCCGGGCCCGGGCGCGCCGCAGCATCGTCGTGACGACGTCGAAGGCCGGAACGACCATACAGGCGGCGACGACGAGGAGCGCGGTGCTGGCGGCGTCGTGGCGGGCCCCGATGATCGCGCCGCCACCCAGGAAGAACCCGAGGACCATGCTCCCGCCGTCCCCCAGGTAGATGTTGCCCTTCCGGAAGTTGTGGAGGAGGAACCCGAGCGAGCTGCCGAGGAGCCCGGCTGCCACTATATAGAGGAGGGGCTGCCCGGAGAGGACGCCCGCTGCGAAGAGGCCGATCGCGGCGATCGCGGAGATTCCGCCGGCCAGTCCGTCCAGGCCGTCGATCAGGTTCACGGCGTTCATGAACCCCACCAGCCAGAACGCGGTGATCGGGTATCGGATCCAGCCGAGCCAGACCGACGGGCTGTCGATGAACCGAAAGCGCTCGATGCCCACCCCGCCCGCCGTCACTCCGACCGCGACGACCGTTTGTGCTATGAGCTTCACCCACGGCCTCAGGTTGACCCGGTCGTCGATCATGCCGAGCACGAGGACCGCCGATCCTCCCGCCAGGAGAACGACGAGCTCCCTCGCCACCTCCGGCGACACGCCGGGGCACAGCCGCTGGGTCAGGAGCAAGGAGACGGCGACCGTCCCGAAGATCACGAGACCGCCGGTCGTCGGGACCGGCCGCGCCCGCGTCCGCCGCGAGCTGGGATGATCGGCGAGGCGGAGCTTGAGACCGAGCCACGCCGCTGGCCGCACCAGGAGCCACGAGGCGCCGAGCGCGAAGACGAAGATCAGGAGCGAGCACGCGAACGGATTCAGACATCACCTCACGGGCGGGGCCCCATCGCGCGGGGCCAGAGTGAAACCACGTCCAGCGAAGCTACCACACGCACGCGGCGTTGGGAAGGCTGGTGCATGACAGTTTGAGTAGGTGGGGTCTTCGCGGGGAGCGTGGGTGTCTCACCGTACGAGGGGGTTCCTGAGGCCGAACGCCAGGCGCCGGGCAGATGCCGTGAAACGACCGCGGAGACGGGCCTCGTAGCCGCGCCAGCGGCGGGCCGTGTCGCGGAGGGCCTTCGTCCCGGACATCTCGTGGACGGTCTCGAGACCGAGGATGTGTTCGCGGTGCGTCTCCTGGTCGGCGAGCCGCTCGCCGCTCCAGGTCTCGTCGAGGTCGTGCCGCGACCAGTACCCGGTGTCGTAGCGGTCCAGCGAGAAGACGAGCCCGCGGACGCAGCGCTCGAACAGGTCGGGCGCCCCCTCCTCGGACATCGCGCGCGCGACGTCGAAGATCGCCCAGAGGGCTCGCAGGTGCCCGCCGAGCGCCAGCGACGGCCGCCGCGGCATCGGGTGTTCCTCGATGAAGGCGAGCGTGGCGAGTCCGGCCTCGTCGCCCGTGTCTCCGATCTCCCGGAGGAATCCGCCGTCCTCGACGGTCGTGCAGAAGCCCGGGAATGCGACACGCACGGCCTCGTCTGCCCCGTCGAGCCTTACCAGCGAGGCCGCCCGGACGAGGGCACTGACGCACTCCGCGTGCACGGCGCCCCCGAACCACCCGTGGCCCAGTTCTCGCCTCAGCGCTCGCGGCGGGTCCGGGACCGACCAGCTGGCGAAGCTCCCGGGGACGCTCTCCTGGCTTCCGACGAGCCACCGGCACGCCCTCTCGAAGCGCTCGCGGCGGCCAGAGCTCCCGCCCTCAAGGTAGATCTCGAGGTTCCCGAGCGCATAACGCGCGACGCGCCTCGGTGATTCCACCAGGGCGCCGTCGTTCGATCTTGCGAGGGGCAGACCCGCGTCGTCCACGTCGCGGCGAGGGTCGCTCCACTTTGAGTAGTCCAGGTAGTAGCCGCGGGGGGACTCGAGGTCGATGTGCTTCCCCCGCATCACCCCACGCTTCACGGGCGGTCCCTCCGGTTGTCTCTCCCGGCGCGCTCCCCGGCAGCGCCTCCCTACAGCCCGGCAACGCTACCGCACGTTCCCGGCGACGTACGCGAGAACCGTCGATGCCACGTAGTCCCTCTCCTCCTCGGTCAGGAGCGAGAAGATCGGGAGCGAGAGCGTCTCCTTCGACGCGCGCTCGGACTCGGGAAGGTCGCCCTCCTTGTATCCGAGCTTCGCGAAGCACTTCTGGAGGTGCAGCGACAGCGGGTAGTAGATCGCGCAGCCGACGTCGTTCGCCTTGAGGTGCTCCTTTAGTCCGTCGCGGTCGGGAACGCGGATCACGTACTGGTTGTAGATGTGACGCGCCCCGTCCATCTTGAATGGCGTCACGATCTCCGTGTCCTTGAACCGTTCGTTGTAGTAGTCGGCGTTGCGCGAACGGCCGTCGCTCCACTCGTCGAGGTGGTTCATCTTGACATCGAGGACCGCCGCCTGCAGTGCGTCGAGGCGGCTGTTCATGCCGATCGTCCAGTGGTGATAGAGTTCCGACTGACCGTGTTCGCGAAGACTGATGAGGAGGTCCGCGAGCTTCTCGTCATCCGTCGTAAGCATGCCGCCGTCGCCGTAGCCACCGAGGTTCTTGCTCGGGAAGAAACTGAAGCACCCGACGTCCGCGAGCGACCCCGCCCGTCTTCCCTTGTACTCGGAACCGATTGCCTGCGCGGCGTCCTCGATCACGACAAGGCCGTGCCTCTTTGCGATCTCGTTGATCGGGTCCATGTCGGCGCACTGCCCGAACAGATGAACCGGCATGATCGCCTTCGTCTTCTCGGTGATCGCGGCTTCGATCTTCGCAGGGTCGATGTTGTACGTCGCAGCGTCGATGTCGACGTAGACCGGAACCGCGCCGGCCCGCCAGATCGATCCCCCGGTCGCGAAGAACGTGTACGGCGTCGTGATGACCTCGTCGCCCTCGCCCACTCCCCAGGCCATGAGCGCGAGGAGGAGTGCATCGGTGCCCGAGGCGCATCCCACGGCCCGCTTCGTCCCGCAGTACTCGGCCACGCGCTCCTCGAACGCCGCGACCTTCGGTCCGAGCTTGAAGTACTGGGTCTCGACGACTCCGGCGATCGCCGGGTCGATCTCGCCTTTGATGATGCGGTACTGCCTGACCAAATCGAGCAGAGGGACCTTCATCGATGTCCGCCTTTCGTCCGTGCATTCAGAGTCCCGCAATCCCGCGACGCGATGACGCGCTCCGCCGTCACGGGCACGTCCCCCATCTCATATCAGCTTTACGAGGCCGTTTCAACGGCATTCCCGGCCGCCCGTTCGGGTTGACACGTCCGGGACGGCCCCATACCCTCGACTCATTGCACTTCGCGTGCCCACCCGACGCACCAAGGAAAGAACCTCGGGGAATGACCGGAGACCACTCACTGCGCGACCGCCGCATCGTCCTCGTGTCGAACACGTCGTGGTATCTCTGGAACTTCAGGGGCGACACCATACGCGCGCTCATCCGGCTCGGAGCCGAAGTGACCACGGTCGCGCCGGAGGACGCGTACCGCGAGCGCCTCGAGGGACTCGGCGCCGCGCACGTCGTCTGGCGGTTCGACCGAAGGAGCGTGGCTCCGTGGACGAGCCTCGGTCCCCTCCGCCGCCTGCGCGGCCTCTACCGGAGGCTGTCCCCCGACGTCGTCCACCACTTCACGATCAAGCCGGTCATCCTCGGCGGCATCGCCGCGAGGCTCGAACGCGTCCCCGGAATCGTCCAGTCCGTGCCCGGGCTCGGGCTCGCGTTCGCCGAGTCGAACGTTCTCCACGTCCCGGCGCTCCTCGGGTACCGCCTCGCGCTCGGGGGACGGGCCAGGACCATCTTCCAGAACGCCGACGACATGGAGCGCCTGATCGCTAGCGGAGTCGCCGCGCGGGAACGGAGCGTCCTGATCCGGAGTTCGGGGGTCGATGTGGAGCGCCTCGGCGCGGTATCGCACCCGGCCGACTCGGGAGCCGCCTCGCCGGCGCGGCCGATCACGTTCCTGATGGCATGCAGGATGCTGTGGGCGAAGGGCGTCCGCGAGTACGCCGAGGCCGCAGCGGCGCTGCACAATCGTGGGATGAACGCGCGGTTCGTGCTTCTGGGCGACCCGGACGAGGGCAATCCGGACGCCGTCCCGCGTGACTGGCTCGAGAACCTCCGTCTATCCGGCGACGTCGAGTGGCGCGGGTTCCAGGACGACGTCACGGGGGAACTCGCGGAGGCGGATGTCGTGATCCTCCCTTCCTACTATGGAGAAGGGGTGCCGAAGTCGCTCCTCGAAGGAGGAGCAGCGGGTAGGGCTCTCGTCGCCGCCGACGCCCCGGGTTCCCGTGACGTCGTGATCGACACCGAGACCGGGCTGCTCGTACCCCCGAAGGACGGAACGGCGCTCGCGGAAGCCATGGAGAAGCTCATCCGGGATCCGGAACTCCGACAGGAGCTCGGACGCCGTGCGCAGGAGCTGGTCCGAGCCGAGTTCTCGAGCGACGCGGTCGTCGACCGCACCATCGAGGTCTACGAGAGCGCGCTCGCGGAGGGGTCGAAGTGAGCTCTCCGGTTCGAATCATGCACGTCATCACGGGACTCGAGATCGGCGGGGCCGAGCAGTCTCTCCACCAGCTCCTGAGCGTCACCGACAGGAACGAGTTCGATCCCGTCGTCGTCTCACTCACCACGGCCGGTCGGGTGGCCGCGCGTATCGAGCGGCTCGGTGTCGAGGTCCGCGCGCTCGGCCTCTCTCGTTCGCTCCCGAACCCGTGGGGGATTCTGTCGCTGGCCGGTGAGATCCGTCGGGGCCGGCCCGAAGTGATCCAAACGTGGATGTACCACGCGGATCTCCTCGGCGGAGTCGCGGCGTGGCTCGCAGGCGGTGTTCCCGTCGCATGGGGAATCCGGCACTCCGACTTCGACTGGAAGGCGACGAGCGCGCGAACACGCTACGTGGTCAGAGCGTGCGCCCGGCTATCGAGAGTCCTTCCCACGAAGATCGTGTCGAACTCGCACGTCGCGAGGGAGTTCCACGGCTCGATCGGCTACGACGCCTCCAAGATCGTCGTGATTCCGAACGGGTTCGATCTCGTGGCCTTCCGGCCCGATCCCCGCGCGCGACGGGAGGTGCGCGAAGAGATCGGAGTACCTGACGATGCCGTCCTCATCGGGGCGGCAGGTCGGTTCCACCCGCAGAAGGACCACGCGACGCTCGCGGCCGCGGCCGCGATCCTAGCGGAGCGGGACCCCGGCGTCCGATTCGCGCTCTGCGGTGAGGGAATCGAAGAGGGGAATCCCCAGCTCGCGGGCCTCTTCGAACGCGACGCCCTCCAGGGTCGGGTCAGTCTCCTGGGACGACGCGACGACATGCCGCGTATCCTCGCGGCGCTCGACGTCGCGACATCCTCCTCCTCCTACGGCGAGGCGTTCCCGCGAGTCCTTGGAGAGGCCATGGCTTGCGGCGTGCCGTGCGTCGCGACCGACGTGGGCGATTCGGCGATCATCGTCGAGGACACGGGAATCATCGTGCCCCCGCGGAACGCCGGAGCGCTCGCGGACGCGTGGTCCAAGATGATCTCGATGGGAGCTGCCGGAAGGGCGAGGCTGGGCAAAGCCGGAAGAGCGAGGATCCGGGAGCACTACGAGGCAGGAGCGGTCGGACGCCGGTTCGCCGCACTTCACAAGGAGCTCGCAGGGCGCTGAGCGCATGTCGAGCTGGCCCCCGAACCGGCCAGCCGGTTCAGGGGTTACCGCCCCCCACCCTCTCTCCGCCCGAACGATGCCCGAACCCGCGCTCCCGAAGATCCCGGAGCGCCTCTCTGACCCTTCGCACGTCATCCATCCTCGGCCGCCACGCCTCGGACAGACTCATCCCCGTCACGCGCCGGAACGCCGCCACGAGAATGACGCTGCTCGTGAGGAACCCGAGCGTCATTGCGAGCGCCGCGCCGGCGAGACCCATGACGGGAAGCAGAACGAGAAGCGCGGTGATGTTGACGACGATGCTGGAACCGACGGCCCACGAACAGATGCCGGGGCGGTCCGTTCCCATGAAGAACGGAACGAGCACCTTCGACGTCGCGCGCATGAGCACGCCCGGAGCCATGATCCAGATGAGCGGTACCGCATCCAGGAACCGAGGGGAGAGGAGCACCGCAACGATGGGCCAGGCGAGCGCGCAGAGAACGGCTAGACCCGCCGCCGCGACCACGGCCGTGATCCTCGCGGACTGACTCACGACGTCCGGTCGGCCGGCGGCGTCAGAAGCAACACGATGGAAGAGCGCGTTCGCGACGGAGTTCGGAAGCAGCAGGAGTTGCGACATGAGTCCCGAGGCCGCAGCGAAGATGCCGATCTCGCCTGCCGTCACGAAGAAGGCAAGGACCATTGTCCCAACGCGCACGTTGACGGTGTTGCCGACTCTCTCGATGTAGGACCGGAGACCGTACGACAGGAGCAGCCGGTAGTGCTCGAGTCTCAGACGCACGCGCCGATACGCGCCCTCCTGGCGAAGCGCTACCGCGGCAAACACGACTCTGGTGGCGCCGCCCGCGGCGAGTGCGAGGAGCGCGCCCTCGACGCCCATGTGGAGCACCCTCACGAAGATGAGCACCGCTATGAGCTGTGCCAGGAACCCGGCGACCACCATGACGGCCATCCATGCGATGCGACCCAGACCGACCAGAAGCGAGACGCATCCACGACCGAACAGCGTGAACGGGATCACGGCGAGAGCGACCACGAACGCGGAGTGCGATGCCTTCTCGAAGATCGGGAGGCCCGTCTCCATCAGGAGTCTCCCGACCACTATCGCCACAGCTGACGAGAAGAGCAGCGCCGACGCCGTGCTCCAGACAGCCTCCGGCTTCGACAGGCGACCAGAGGCCACGGCGTAGCGGCCGGCGAGGTCCATCGCGAAGTGGAGCCCGAGCCCGAGGAGATTCCCGTAGAGAAGGCAGACCGCGTACGACCCTCGTCCTGCGGGTCCGAGGAACCACGCCAGACTCGCCTGGATGCCGAGGGTAATCAG
>JALGZK010000035.1 GCA_025774935.1 bacterium
GATGCTCGAGTGCTCGGGGCAGTACGGCCGCTCGTGGTCGAGCCATTCGTTCATGAGCTCGTGCGAGGCCTTGAGGCCCTCCTCGTCGACCAGGAACTCGACGAACTCCTCGCGAGCTCTGCCTTCGACGCCCCACAGCCAGTAGCCCGTGCCGCCGCAGCCGGGGTTCTCAGGTGTGATCCGAAGCGTTGCGCCGTCAAGCCACTTCCGGTAGAAGGCGAAGATGCACGTGTGTCCCCCCGGCCTCGGCGCGACCAGGGGTCCGAAGGGAGCCTCGTCCGGGGCGTCGTAGAATCCGATGGGCGGCGTGGTCATGCCGATCGCCGAAAGGAGTTCCTTCGGATCAGGCTGCATGGTCGTTCCTCTCCGTTGGGGGGTGCGCTGGCGGGGCCTTCATCGCGAACTTAGCACGACCGAGGCCCGGCTCCAAGGACCGTGGCCCTGTCGTCAGGCAAAGTGAGCAGGTGCTGATTAGCTTCGATGAGGACTAGTCGCTCACCGAAACCGCTCCTTGTCAACTTCGTGTGGCTCGTGCTAAACTACTCGTACTGTGTACAGAGGCGGGGGCGATCTCGCCTCGCGACGGGCTTGCCCATTCCGGAGGTGCGATGGCAGCAGACTGTGAACGCTGGACCTAGGCCAGCACCATCCGAGCCGTCCTCCTTGCGGCACTTCGGAGTATCAGGAGGAAATCATGAGAGCTCTCGCTATTGCCACACTTCTCGTCCTCGTGGCGTCGGTCGCTTGGGGCCAGGCGTTTACCGAGGACTTCGAGGCGGGCGTGCCGCCCGCGGGCTGGATAGTCACGGACAACGCGGGCGATGGGGTTGTCTGGACGACGGCCTCGTCCTATGGTGAAGGGAACTACACGGGTGGCTCGGGCGATTGCGCGATGTGCGACTCCGATGCTGCCGGCAGCGGCATCTACCTCGACACCGAGCTCATCACCCACACATTCACGGTTCCCGGGGCCGCCACGCTCGAGTTCGACGCGAACTACCAGAACTTGGCGGGGTCGGACTACTTTGACGTCGACATCGACGTCGGAGCAGGCTGGGTGAATCTCCTCAGCTGGAACGAGGACCACGGCGGATTCGGGGCTCCCCCCGGAGAGCACGTGGTTCTGGATCTGGCGGGCTTCGCGGGGGAGACGGCTGCCATCCGATTCCATTACTACGATCCCAACGGGACCGGTTGGGACTGGTACATCCAGGTCGACCAGGTAGAGCTCACGGGAACGACGCCCGTCGAGAGGACGACGTGGGGCTCGATCAAGAGCCTGTACCGGTAGCTCGCACCACGTCGACGCGCGCCTTCGCGCACGGCAGGTCCCGCAGAAACACAGTGTGCAAAGGCCCGGCTCCAGAGCCGGGCCTTTCACGTTCCGGAGCCGCGAGTCTCTGCCGGGCATCGGGCGGACCGCATGAACGCAGACACTGGCGGCACCTGAGCGTACGTTCACCTTCGACGGCCAGAACCCCCCGCTCACCGAAACAAACTCTTGCCAATCTCCTTTGGCTCGTGATAAACTCACCGTACTGTGTGTAGAGTGCAGGGATCCCCTGCATTCTCTCGGGAACGTCATGCTCGGGAGGTGCGATGGCAGCAAGTTGTGATTGCTGGACCTAGGCCAGCTTCATCCCCGCCGCCCGCGTGCGGCACACCTGTATGTTCAGGAGGCAGTCATGAGAGCTCCCGCTGGTTGGACCGTGACCGACAACGCCGGCGTCGGCTGCGACTGGGCGACGAACCTCGACTTCAGCCGCGTCTTCGACAACTTCACCGGCGGCACCGGCATCTGCGCGATGCAGGACTCGGACTTCTGCGGCAGCGGCACCTACCTCGACACCGAGCTCATCACGCACACGTTCGTCGTTCCCGGCAGCGCCTCGCTCGAGTACGACACGAACTACCAGGACCTCAGCTCCACGAGCGGCGACCTCGCCGACGTCGACATCGACATCGGTGGCGGCTGGGTGAACCTCCTCAGCTGGAACGAGGACCACGGGGCGTTCTACGCGCTTCCCGGAGAGCACGTCGTGATCGATCTCGCGGCATTCGCCGGTGAGACCGCGACGCTTCGGTTCCACTACTGGGACAACAACGGCACGGGCTGGGATTGGTACTGGCAGGTCGACAACGTCACCGTCACCGGCTCGACGCCCGTTGAGCCGACGACCTGGGGCTCCATCAAGGGCCTGTATCGGTAGCTCGACCGCTCCAACTCGCGCCTGCGCGAGCCGGCCGTCCCGCGGCCCCTGAGGCCGGGTCTTTCACGTCCCGGAGCCCTCTTCTCCCGCGGCCACGCACATGATATGATGGCAGGCAAGCGGGTCTGAGCTCCCAGACACAGGAGGTACGGATGATGCGCCCGATACTGCCGCCGCTCCGGCACGGACTGGTGCCGCTTCTCGCATGCCTCATCCTGTTCCTCCTCCACCTCACGGCAGCCGCCACGACCCCGGCGCCGGCTCCCTCCGCTGAGGAACTCGACTCGGGCGAGTACGACCTCTGGCTCGACGGAGGTCCAGCAGGCTCTCGCGTCGTCCCCGACCCCCTCGGTCCCTTCAACTACGTCCGCGAGTTCGATCAGATGGTCGGTTTCTTCGCCGAGTGGCAGGTCTCGGAGCCCGGCGCGAACTACGGCGGGATGATCGAGGCGGAGGACGGCCCGCTCGGAGGCGTCATCCAGACCGACAACACGCTCGAGGCGGTCTGGTGCTGGTCGCGCTACCGCCAGTTCTCCGGGCGCGACACCTACGACGAGAACGTCGCCGCCGCGTGGGTCTACTGCCTCAACTACCCCGCGTGGCTGGAGGAGGGCGCTCCCGGCGACGATTACTACCGGGTCCACAACTGCGCGTGGGGCCTCACCGCAGTCCTCCAGTACGAGGCGGCCACGGGCGATTCGTCGTACACGTGGTACGCAGAGATCGCCGGAACGTCGTACCAGCAGAGGCTGAACGCGTTCTGCAAGGGGTGGGCGGCCGGGAACCTCTACCTTTACGGCGAGGCCCGGGACGACGCGGCTCTCCGCACTGCGGCCGACAGGCAGGGAGACGATGTCCTCGCGTGGCTCAACACCTACCCGCTCATCTACCTCGGCTACGAGTACTGGGCGATGAGCAGCGGCACGGCGCTGTGGGGCGTGTGCAACTCGTCGTTCCGCGAGGACCCGGCCGCCGGGCAGGCGTGGCTCGCGATCAACGCTGACTACATGGACGTCTGGCAGGGCTGGTTCAACGCTCCGGGCTACGACTGGGACAGCGCGTGGAACGTCGCCTACTGCAACGCACACTTCGCGGTCTGGGACGCGACCGGCGACCCGGACTACTGGCAGAACGGGAAGTACGTGGCGGACAATCTCCTCTCGTACGACACCGACGACGACGGAGGGATCGTCGCGGACTCGACCGACCCGGTCACGGAGGACATGAGCTGGGTGTCGTGCTATCTGGTGAAGTTCGGGGTCGACCGGCTCATGGGTGATCCTCCCGACCACGACGCGGGCGCGCTCCGATTCGCTGGGTTCGAGGACGGACAGCAGTTCGGCTGGGGGGAACCCGTTGCCATCGACGTCTTCATCACCAACTTCGGGCTCTCGGACGAAACGGGCGTCGACGTCCATCTCGAGTGCGCCGCCGGGGACACCGCGTGGACCATCGACCTTCCCTTCGCCGCGCTCGACACCCTGACCTTCCGGACGAGCTGGGTCCCGCCGACAGAAGGCTTCTACACGTTCGTCGCGTGGACCGAGATGACGGGAGACCAGAACGCCTCGAACGACCTCGCCCACGCGGTGATCCAGGTGGGGCAGCCATCCGGAGTCCCCGGTGGCGACGCGACCGCGTCGCTCGACCGCCCCACGTCGAACCCCTTCGTCCACGAGACGACGTTCAGGTTCACCCTCGCCCGTACGGGCCGTGCCAGGTTCACGGTCTACGACGTCGCGGGACGCAGGGTCGCGACGCTCGTCGACGGCGTGCTCCCTGGCGGCGGCCACGAGTTCACGTGGGACGGGCGGGACGACGCCGGTCGGTCCCTCTCCTCCGGCGTCTATCTCTACAGGCTGGAGGCGGACGGCCGCAGCCTCGGCGGCAAGCTCGTCAGGTTGCGCTGAGCAGCACATGCTGCCGCTCCCATCGGGCGATGAACGCATCATACATACGTGGGGCCGGGGGGCGCCTCCCCGGCCCCGGTACATTCACGAGCGAACAGCGCGGGACCTTGACGGGCCCCGCCGCGCGTCATAAGGTCCTGTCACATGCTCACCGCGATCACACGAGAGGTCAGTTCCTCCATCAACCGCTGCGAGCTGACGCACAGCCCGCGCGAGCCGATCAGCCTCGACCTGGCAAGGCAGCAGCACCGTGCCTACGAGGACACGCTGGCTCGCTTCGGGTGCGAGATCGTGCGTCTCCCTGAGGAACCCGATCTCCCCGACGCCGTCTTCGTCGAGGACACGGCAGTCGTCCTCGGCGACCTCGCGATCATCACGCGGCCGGGTGCGGAGTCGAGAAGGGCTGAGACGGAGTCTGTAGCAGAGGTCCTTCGAACGTACCGAGAGCTTGCCTACATCGAGGAGCCCGGGACGCTCGACGGTGGAGACGTCCTTCACGTGGGCGCCAGGGTCTACGTGGGACTGAGCGAGAGGACGAACCGGGCCGGCGCCGAGCAGCTCCGCAGGCTCTTGCTGCCCAAAGGGTACGCGGTGACCCCCGTCGAGGTCCAGGACTGCCTGCACCTCAAGTCGTCGGCTGCGCTCGTCACGGCATGCATCCTTCTCGTGAACCCCGATTGCGTCGACGTCGACGCGTTCTCGGGAC
This sequence comes from bacterium, assembly GCA_025774935.1. Lineage (GTDB taxonomy): Bacteria > Joyebacterota > Joyebacteria > Joyebacterales > Joyebacteraceae > JALGVN01. Next base: position 4,827 of record JALGZK010000035.1, read on the forward strand.
TCAGCTTCATCACCGTGGACCCCGCCGAGCCCCGCGCGGCGACCGCGCTCAGGATAGGCGGCGACGTCATCTGCCCCGCCCACAACCCGCGTACGGTCGAGAAGCTCCTCGAGCACCGCATCAGGGTAACTACGGTGGACGTCTCGGAGCTCGCGAAGGCCGAGGCCGGCGTGACCTGCATGAGCATCATTCTCACCGGCTAGACCGCCGATCGGACCCTCCCCTATAACGCCTGTTACATTGGAAATACACATCTAAACGGCACAATCTGTGCATTCTAACGAGGCGGAAGTGTCATCTATGACAGCCAACCGATCGGGGGTGACACCTATGGCGCCCAGAACCCCGAGAGGAGCCCGCCCCATACGCAGCTCCCGGCACCGCCTCGCGGACCAGCGAGGAACCGCTTTCGAGCCGACCCTTCTCGTCGCGATCATCATGCTCATTCTGGCGCTCGCCGTCTTCGAGTTCGGCGTGCAGGACGCGAGCCTGGTGTCGAGCCACGCGGCCGGGGCGAGGGCCTTCTACCTCGCCGAAGCGGGTCTCGCCAAGGGGCACGGCTGGCTGCAGGCGCAGACCGTCGCTCCCGAAGACACCGAGACCATCCACCCGTTCGGGATGGAAGCCGCTCAGTGCGGCGAAGGGACGCACCGCGTGTGGATCGTCCCGGACCCCGCAAACGCCACGTCCTACCGGCATTCATACACGATCATCGCCGAGGGGACCGTGAGAGGGTACACACGACGCCTGGAGCAGGACGTCCACACGGAGATCTTTTCGGACTTCCTCTACTTCACGGAGACCGAGCACATGCCCGGGCAGGGCGGGCCGCTCTGGTTCACGTCTGCCGACGTCGTCGACGGCCCTCTCTTCACGAACGACCAGATCAGCATCTTCGGGAATCCCCACTTCAAGAGCGCCGTCCACAGCGCGTACGGCGGTCCCGGCGACAGCAACCCGCAGCACGAGCCCAAGTTCCTCTACTTCAACGGCTCTCCGACGAACCACGTGGAGAGCACCGAGGACAGCAATTCCCCGTACGATGAACCAATCTTCGACGACGGGTACACCCTCGGGGACCAGTGGGTCGACTACCCGGCTCTCAATGACGTGTTCGAGATGCGGACGCTCGCGCAGAACGGCGGAATCAGTCTCACCGGCAACTACGACTTCGTCATCGGCCGCACGGATGAGGCGACGGGGAACCCGATGTATGGGTATGTGAGCTATGAAGACGGGAGCGGATGGGTGGACGTCTGCATCGCGGACATGAACGGCGTCATCTTCGTGAACGGCGGAGTTACGGTGCATGGCGTCCTCGACGGACACCTGACCATCGCGAGTAACGGCACCATCCGAATCGTGGACGACCTGACATACCGTGACAGCAACCAGCAGGGACTCCTCCCTCACTGCAGCGATCTTCTCGGTCTCATAGCTGGAACCGACGTCCTTGTGTCCGACACGGATCCGAACCTGAGCGACGTGGTCATCCACGCTTCGATGGTCGCGCTCGACAACTCGTTCGCGGCCGAGAACTGGAACACCGGCTCGCCACGCGGGACCCTCACCGTGATCGGGAGCATCATCCAGGCGTTCCGGGGCTCCGTTGGGACGGGGACACTCCTGGGCGACGAGATCCATATCCTGACCGGGTACGCCAAGAACTACCAGTACGACTGGCGGCTGCAGGACATCTACCCGCCCGGGTTCTATCGGTTCCTGAGAACCGGAAACTACACGAAGCTCAGATGGCGGGAGGTGCCGGTCGGGTAGCGCTCACCGGCACGACCAAGGACGCCCCCCACAAGAGAAGACCCACCCTCTCGGGTGGGTCTTCATTTCTGGCATCGAGTAGTGGCGCCTGCGTTCTCGTCACGCCCCAGTGCTCCTACCGCGGAGTAACGTCGCGCCACGCCAGCCTGAGGACCGCCGAGCTCTCGAAGACGACGTCGTCGAACCCCGGCGGCAGGAACTCCCGGAGCCTCCAGTCGTAGTGGAAGTCCCTCTGATATCCGGTGAGGACGACGAGCTGGTCGCCGTCGAAATAGCCGGTGCCGACGGGACCCCACTTATCGGAGGCGATCCCGCCGTAGAGGGTGAGGGTGCCGCGCGGACTCCCGTGGCTGTACCGGTCGACCAGGCTGGCCTGGTTGTTCACCGCGATAAGGTAAGCGTGGATCTCGCAGTCGTTGCTGTTCGGTTCCGTCTCCTTGACCATGACCTTGGTCCCCGCCATCAACCCGATGATGTCGTCACACCCCTCGTTGGGTCCGTTCTCGCCGGCGTCGAAGACGACGAGGTCGTCAACGATGTCTATCTGGCCGTTCGAGAGGATGCTCACCTGCCCGTCGACGACGCCCGACACCTCGCAGTCGCCGTTCAGGTAGATCACGCCGTTCGTGAGGGTCGCAAGCTCGACGTGCGTCCACTCGTCCTTGTTGATCTTCGAGTAGCTCACCCATCCGGGCCCGGGTCCCTCGTCCACTTCCCTGCCGAAGACGAGCTCGTGCCCTCCGGTCAAGACGAGGTCGGCACGGTCCTCGACGACGTGGAAGTCGGCCTGAGCGATCCAGTCCATCGAAGTCCCGTTTAGGACGTACCCTTCCTGGAAGACGGGCTCGTCGTGAGGTGCGTTGTTGTCGGTCGACAGGCTGATCGGCGTGCCGTCGTTGTAGTAGAGGAACGTTGAGGCCGCGCTCTCGATCACGTCGGTGAAGATCGGATCGCCCGCGATACCGATCTCGCCGTTCGAGTGGATGGGGCCGTCGATCGTCTCCCCGGTGTAGAACCAGGCCGGGCCCGTCCCGACGTTCCTGTTCACGTAGTACAGGTAGTCGGAGAACGCAACCTGCGATACGTCGACCTCGAGCACTCGAGAGCGCGTCCCGGACGTGCCGTTCGAGTTCACCGTATAGACCGGTCTCGCGGGGGTCATGTCCGGCGTGATCTCCACGTCGTAGTACCCGCATCCGAGTGTGTCGGGCACATCGCCGAACGGATACGTCAGTTCCTCCGGCAGGTTCTCCTGCGCGCGGAGCCAGCTCTCCCCGCGCTCCAGGCCGGACTCCGCAAGCCAGAACGCGTTCGCCGCATCGATGTCCCTGACGACCAGCGCGGCGTCCATCGACCCGAATCTGAACACGGTCAGCGCGAGCACGAGCATGATGACCCCGATCATGGTCACCGC
>JALGZK010000013.1 GCA_025774935.1 bacterium
CGCCCCGCTCCCTCGCGAGTGGACGCCGAGATCCTCGTTCTCCGGATCCCTGCTGTCCTGCCTCGAGCAGTCATACGACACCGTGATGTCGGTGCCCGGAGCGCGTCGCAGGCACAAGCCTCCCAATCCCACCCTCGCCATGCCCACAGAACCGTGATTGACCCCGCCTTGCCGGTGTGCTATCCTCCATGCGCTTCAACCCACAGATTGGCCTGACAGCGCCTCGCCCACCGAGGCGCGCGGCCGTTGTCGCCGGAGCAAGCTCCGCCCTGAGCGCTCGCCCTCTGCGGCAACTCGTTCTCACGAAAGGAGGGTGGGTATGCGGAACGGGACCGTACTGAGTCTCGTGTCCGTGGCCCTGTGTCTCCTGCTGCTCGTGCCGGCTGCTCGCGCCGGCGGGGAAGCGTCGACCGAGGAGCACGCGACCGCGGCACGCTCAACACACAGGCTCCAGTCTGCAGTCATCGGCGCGGCCGGCGCCCCGGGGTCGAGTTCCGGACTCCGCTGTTGGGGGACGCTCGGCCAGCCGGTGACGGTGACCGGGGGCACCTCCGCGGGGATCGCCGTCAGCTCGGGCTTCTGGACCGCGCCCAAGCTCCGCACGGACGTCCCGCTGGAGTTCTCCGAGAGCGCCTCCCCCGCGCCGCCGACGGCGCTTCTCCCGAACTTCCCGAACCCGTTCAATCCCTCGACGACGATCCGATACACGCTCGGCGAGGAGACCGCCGTCACGCTCACCGTTTTCAACGTCCACGGCCGCGAGGTCAGGACGCTCGTTCGCGGAACGGAACAGGCGGGACCGCACGAGGCAGTGTGGGACGGCAGGGACAACCACGGCCAGGATGTAGGCTCCGGGCTGTACTTCTATCTGCTTCGGGCGGGCGACTTCCGGAACACGCGGAAGATGGTCCTGCTCAAGTGAGGAGGGAACCGACATGAAACACTTCTCAGTCTGGCTCTCGGTTCTGATCGTGCTCGCCGCTCTGACGTCCGCGGCCGTAGCCGCCGTGCCGCGCCTGATCAACTACCAGGGCGCGCTGAGCGACTCCAGGGGCGTCGCCGTCGAGGGCACCCACACGCTCACGTTCTCGTTCTACTCGAGCACGGACGCCGGAGCGCCCGCAGTCTGGAGCGAGGTGCACCGGAACGTCGACGTGACCGATGGGCTGTTTCACGTCATTCTCGGCAGCGTCAGTCCGATCCCCGACAGGACCTTCGCGTCGGGCGAGCTCTGGATCGGCATCACCGTCGACAACGACGCGGAGATCGAGCCGCGCATGCAGATGACGGCGGTCCCGTGGGCGATGCGGGCGGCCGTCGCGGACGCCATCGCGGACGACTCGGGCAGCGTGCGCGGACGGGAGCTGCTCCCGAGCCCTCCGGCGCGGGCCGCGCGGGAGCTCATGTCCCACCAGGAGTCCGAGATGCTCCGCACAGACTTCCTGGACATCTGCGACCTCTACTACGATCTGGGTTCGCTCATGGGGAACGAGAACCTCCACGTGCTCTCGATCGACGCCCGCGGCAAGTTCGAGAACCTGAGCTGGGAGGAACTCTCTATCTTCGGGGAAGTGCGGGAACCGGCGAGCGAGCTGCGCACCGCGCTGAATGACTTCTACGCACTCCTCCTCTCGCAGGCGGGGCGGGGCGGAGACGGCTCGGGCTCGCCGCTGACCCCGGGGTTCCCGGACGCCGAGTACTCGCTGTACGGGAGCACGAGGAACAACTCGACCGCGATGTTCGCCGCGCGCCTGACGCTCAAGATCGCGCAGGGCGTCTGGGCGGGAGCCAGCAGGGGCTGCGATGAGACCATCGCCGGCTTCAACCTCGCGCTCGCGTGCATACCGGTGGACATCGTCCTCTTCGCCGCTGAGGAGACGTACGACCAGTTCGGGGAGAAGGACAACGACATCGACAGCGCGGAGATCGAGGGCTCCTACGAGCGGGCCGGCCACATCCACGGCGACATCGAGTTCGTCCAGGCCACGTCGGACAGCATCGCGGGCATGGTCTACGGCCTCGACGAGAAGATCGACATCCTGAACGCGAAGGTGGACATCCTGACCGAGCTGGTGGAGGGACTCAGGGAGACCAACTGCGACATCATCCGTCTCCTGAACACGCCGTCGGGACAGCGGAGCTCCGATGCGCTCCCCTGCGCGGACCAGCCGGGCTATCCATACGAGTGGGCGGAGGAGTAGCCGCCCGTCGCTCGGGCCCGCCCGGGCGACCACTCAGCGTGGATGCCTGGTTCTCTGCATCACGAAGGGAGCGATCATGAAGAGACTGGGTGTGCTCTTGATCCTGGCGCTCGTTGCGGTGCTTGCCGCGCCCACCCTCGTCCGGGGCGACGGGCGGCCCGCCGGGCGAGCGCAGTACGGGACGGGCAAGAACCCCTGCTCCGTCGCGACCGGCCTGCTCGACGGCGACGGCCATCTCGACCTCGTGGTCGCGAACAGCGGGACCTCGAACGTCTCGGTCCTTCTCGGGAACGGTGACGGGTCGTTTCAGACTCACGTCCTGTACGAGGTCGAACAGAACCCGCGTTCCGTCGCCGTCGGCGATCTGGACGGAGACGGGAACGCCGACATCGCGGTGGCGAACTCCCGGAAGGACACCATCTTCATGTGCTACTGGGTCTCGGTGCTTCTGGGAGAGGGCGACGGGACCTTCGCGCCCCGGACGAGCTACGCCGCGGGGAAGAGACCGTCGTCCGTGGCGATCGCGAGCCTCGGAGGAGACTCCCACCTCGACCTTGTGGTGGCGGCCTGCGGCACCACGCAGGTCTCCGTGCTCCTCGGGAACGGGGACGGGACGTTCGGGAACAGCGTGGAGTACGAAGCCGGCGAGAACGCGTTCTTCGCGGCCGTCGGCCGCCTGGACGGAGACGCCCACGCGGATATTGCGGTCGCCAACGTCGGGACCTCGACCGTATCGGTTCTCCTCGGGAACGGGGACGGGACGTTCGATGACAGCGTGGAGTACGACGTGGGAATGAGGCCCAGCGCCGTTTCGATCGGTGACCTGGACGGAGACGGAAGCAACGACCTGGCTGTGGTCAACGCCTACCCGGACACCGTCACCTGGAGCTACTGGGTCTCCGTGCTCTTGGGGAACGGCGACGGGTCGTTCCAGGAACGCGTAGGCTACGAGGTCGGTGCTGCTCCCTACTCCGTCGCCATCGGACAGCTCGACGAAGGCGGCGACGAGGACCTCGTCGTTGCCAACTGCCTGAGCAGCGACGTCTCGGTGCTTCTGGGAGAAGGAGACGGGACGTTCGAGCCGTCGGTGGAGTACATCACGGGCCCGAGCCCGTACTGCGTCGCCATCGACGACCTGGACGGGGACGGGGACGCCGACCTCGTCGCGGCGAACTCCCAGGGCAACAGCGTCTCCGTCCTCATCGGGAACGGGGACGGGACGTTCGGTGGCATCGTCGGAGTGGCCGAGGGGCTCCCGGCGTCGTTCGCGCTCGCGGGACCGAACCCCTTCACGTCCGACGTCACGATGGCGTACACGGTTCCGTCGCCGGGAGCTGCGGTGGTCCTGAGGATTCACGACGTTGCCGGCCGCTCTGTGAGAACGCTGGTCGACCGGCGTCAGGCAGGAGGTGACTACCGGGCGGTCTGGGACGGCCGCGACAACCGGGGCCTCCCCGTCGCATCGGGGGTCTACTTCTGCCGGGCCCAGATCGGCGAGTGGAGCGAGACCGGGAAGGTCGTCCTGATCCGATAGGCGGTACAGCTCCTCAGTTCTGCCCTCTCCCCCAGGCAGCGATGCCCTCGTCTTTTGCGTGACTGTGGGTCAGTCATGTGGTATCATGGTTGCGGCACTCTCCGCCCCTCCCTGTCCACGGGGCTGTTCCTCGCTTCTGCCGCCTCTACTCTGCCCCACCGGACGCATCCCGGAGGAGCAGCGCCTTCACAGTACCGGGATCCTGGGAAGCAGCCACGGGGCGTTCGACGCTCCTCCGGAGAGAACCTCGGCGAACGCCCAGAACCGAAGGGGGTGATCACCGCTGCGGACTGCTTCGACTGGGTTCGCTGCCAGCGCCGCCGTTGCAGCGCCCGGGCGACCCGTGCACTGGGGGTAGTCGAATGTCCCCGCCACTCGGCGACCGTGGAGGCCGCCTCAACAGGAGGGAAGACGCCGTGAAGCGGGTCCGTGTACCGAACTCCCGCGCCCGGCATGCGGAGCCCTACCTGAGATGTCTCCAGCTTCTGCTTGTCTCGGCGCTCCTCATCGGAGGAATCGCCCTCGGGGCGAATGCTGACGTGATCCAGATCAGTTCGCCCGAGGATTCGTTCGTTGAGGATTCCGAGCCCACCGTGAACTTCGGGTTCCTGGGGGGACTCTATGTCGGAGACAAGGTCCCAGGTGCTCCGAACAGCATCGCTCGTACCTACATCAAGTTCGACCTCTCATCGATTCCCGCAGGGGCCGTGGTCAATGCCGGGACGCTCTACTTGTACAACACCGTGATCTACTACCCGGCGGTCACCGTCGGGGCGCACTTCCTCTCGAACGACAGCTGGACAGAGGGGAGCATCACGTGGAACAACGCACCTACCGTATACAACGCCTCCCCCACCGATTCGAAGACTATCAGCATGGCCGTGTGGACCTCCTGGGACGTAACGCCGGACGTCCAGGCGGAGTGGGCCGGCGACGGGGTCTACAGCGTGGTGATGAAGGAGCCTGCTGCCGATGAGGGAGCGGACGGCAACTACGTTCTCTTCAACAGCAATGACGACCCTCAGCCCGGTGATCGTCCGTATCTGCAGATCGACTACTCCCCCGACACGGCCGTCGAGGAGATGAGGACGAGCTGGGCCATGATCAAGGCCATGTTCGACTAGGCTCGAGACAGGATCGCGCACAACACAGGGACACCCGGCCGCCGGGCCGGGTGTCTTGTTTCGGGTCGGGGCGAGCGAGACTCAGACTCGCGCGGCAGGGGTGATTGACCACGGACGGTGGCGAGACCGACAATAGAGCGACGTACGACAGCGTTACTGACGCGGAGCCACGCTCACCGCCTCAAACCTCACCCCCACCACCCACTCCTGCCCGGGCAGAGGGTACCCGGCCCTCGTCTCGTAGTGCGCGTTGAGCAGGTTCCTCACACCGACGTCAAGGCTCATGCCCTGCCAGGGGAGCGGCGCCGAGACCATCGCGGCCGCAACCGTGTACGACGGCAGCGTCTCCGTGTTCGCCCCATCGATCCAGACTGCGCTGACGCTGCGCACGCCTGCCTCCACCCGGACGCGACCCCACCGGCACCTCCACCAGAGATAGCTCTGCTCTTCCGGCCGGTACGGCGGCGTGAGTCCCGTGTTCACGTTCTCTGCCGTCGCGAAGTCACCCGAGTAGCCGACGGCGAACACGCCGAAGTCCGCACTCAGATCGATCTCCCATCCCGAGAGGTCGACCTCGTCCTGGTTGCTGGGACGCCAGATGAAGTCGTCGCCCGACTCCCACACGATGAGGTCCGTGGCCTTCGACGAGTAGTACGTGATGGCGGCCGACCACGGACCGGAGCTCATCCTTGCGCCGGTCTCGGCGATCACGACGCGTTCGGGATCCAGCTCGGGGTTCCCCGCGGTCCACGGATCCTCAGGCCAGTAGAGCTCGTTCATGGTCGGGGCGCGGTAGCTCGATCCGATCGAGAGCCATGCGCTCCAGATCTCCTGCTCGTACGCGGCACCGAGCGCGCCGGAGAGAGCGCCACCGAAGTCCGACGTGTGCTCGCCCGCCGCCTCGGCTGCGAGCTTGAAGAGCCCGGCCTCCCCTACCCAGCTCGCGACGGCCGTCCCGCTCCCTCGCGAGTGGACGCCGAGGTCCGCGTTCTCCGGGTCGCTGCTGTCGAGCTGCGAATAGTCGAACGAGGCGGTGATGTCGGCGCCGGGCAGTCCCGCCTCGGCGAAGTCGTACTTCGCAATCGCACCCGTGGAGTACGTGCGGTGGGTCGGAGACTGGAAGGAGTCCTCGAAGTGCTGTCGCCAGTAGGTCCAGTAGAACGTCGCCTCGGCCGACCCGAGGTTCGGGAGCCCGAACCTGAGGATCCTGAGCCTGTCCTCCATCGACCCCGCGAACGCCGCGTTGTACTGCGGCCCGGGGACGCCGCGGTCCATGTCGACCGCGGTCAGCGAGGCGTTCACGAACGGGTTCGCGTACCGGAACTCCCCACCCCACCCGATGGAGGAGGTCGACTCCATGTACGGATCCCGCGAGAGAACGCCGAACTTCCAGCTGTAGTCCTTGCCCCCGTACCCGATCCGGTAGGCGTTCTCGTACGTCCCGACCGCACCCGAGATGGCGAGGCCGAAGCGGATCGGCGTCCGGAGGGAGACCGCCGCCTGTGCAGGAGTCCCCACCTCGAGCCGCGAGAACGGACCACGCATGACCGTCCCCCTCGTCCCGAGGATCCCGAGGAGCGGAAGATCGAACGTCCCGTTCTGCACGCTGTTCAGGGGAACGCCGTCGTACTCCATTGCGACGTGCTCGACGGGCAACCCCCGCACCGACGGGTACGCCGTCGTACCGTAGTTGCTGACCGGGACGTGGGGCGTCCACTCGAGCTCCCGAATGGGCTCGCCCTCGATCTGGCGGACTTCAGCGCTGAACGCCTCGAAGCGGACCGGGCGGTCCGAGGTGACGACGACTTCGCTTGCGTAGTACGTGGGGACGTCGTCCTCAATGACCAGCTCGATGTCGAGGCTGTCGGCAGCAGTCGTCGAGAAGACAATCGCGGCCACGAGGCTCAGAACTGGTGTCACGTGTCCTCCGTTCTTCCCTGGGGATTCCCATCGACGCCGGCTCAGGCACTCGTCGCGTTCTGCCCGGGCGTGCATGTGATCGCTCGCGGGTGCCGCGGCAGCCCGTCAGGTGCATTACCCTGCTGGAAGCCACATGCGGCTCTACTCCCTCTCCTCATCATCGACGTCGGTGGCGCCTCTGAGTAACTCTCTCAGAACCTCCTGATGGACCTTGCTGGTCTTCGCCTCTCCCCATCGCTCCTCCACGGTTCGCCAGAACATGGAGGGGGTCTCCTGATGACAACCCAGGCACACGTTGCTTCGCCCTATCTTCTCCATTTCCTCTCTGTTGAACGGTCTGGCTCCGACGTGGCTTGTCGCCTGAATCTGGCGCCCGTCTTCGTCCACGATGCGCTCCAATTCAAACGGGACGTCCACTCCGTTCCAGGCAGTTACGTAGTGACCGGAACCGAGTCCCAGTGCCTTGGGTTCGCTGTGGCAGTCTTCACAGGTGCGAGTCTCTCTGGAGACGGTGTGAGGCTGTATCGGATTATGGGCGATTCCGGAGTGTCCGTCCGCGGTCGTGAACACCTTGTTCAGCTCCACCGCCTCGCCGTCCTCACCGATCCGCGTGAAGATGGCCTGGCAGCCCGGAATGAAGGGGCTGACCTTGCCTTCGGAGTTGATGCCCAGGGTCGGCGTCTCCCATCTCAGATAGCTTCGCGATTCCTGCCACTTGTAGGTGCCGTCCTCGGCCGCGTCCACCCAGTCATAGCCTCTCTTCCCCATGTCCATCCTGGTATGGCAACCGTAGCACTGAGGCGCCCACCTCGAGTGGCATGCGTAGCACTCGAGTCCGTCCATGTGCCCCTCGATCTGCATGGCAACGGGCAGGGCGTTCCTCTCGTTCAACGAGCGGACCTGGGGAATCCGGTGGGTCCTCCCGCTGGTCTTGCCCCTGAGCACCGCCCCGTCATTCTGCTTCTCCGTGTTCGTCATGCGGTTGCCGCGAGACGTTGTCAGATCACTGTACTCGCCGAGATTCCCGTGACAATCCGTACACTCCACCTCGACGGCCTGCTCGCGTTTGCTGTAGATGTTCCCGTCCCCATGAATGTCGTCCAACGTGTGGCAGTCGATGCAGTCCATGCCCGCCTCGAAGTGCAGGTCCTTCTGCAGGTGGTTGTAGTGCTTCCCGTGCAGCTTCGGCTGCTTGCCTCCGTCCGCAGCGAAAGGAGTCCCGTAACCGTCGGATTCCATCATCCCGAGGAAGCTCACTCCTGTCCTGCCGCCGCGGTTGTGGCAGTGAACGCATTGCTCCGCGGGTATCTTCGTCGTGATCTCATGCCTGATGGGATGGCCGGGCTCATCCCTGGGGATGGTGAGGTCGGCCGAGTGGCTCAGACCGTCATCCGCGTACAGGACGTGACAGGCCGAGCAACCCGAGGCGCGATAATCCCCATGCCTCTTCGCGCCCTCTGTCCAGACATGACACCTCAAGCACTGGTTCCGTAGGTAGTCATCAACGGGCTGTTCCGACTCGCCGTAGTGAGGTAGTGCCTCGAGTTCCTCCAGGGCGCCCAGATCCCACGGAACGTCGCCGTCCTCGTCCCTGACCTGCCTGACTCCATAGAGGGCGTTCTTGTCCTCCTGCGCGGCCCAAAGGTATCGCGCCCCGCTGATGACCCCCGCGGAGGTTGCATGGAGGGACTTCTTCACCGTGCTCACGATGGCGCCGTGACAGAGACCGCAGGTCTCTTCCACGATGTTGAGGTCGCCGGGATTGGGGTAGAGTCCCTCGTGGGCAGCGCCCCTGGCGCGAGCGTCGGCGTTACCTTGGTGGCAGTCCACGCAGGAGAGGGCATCGTGCTTCTCTCCAATGGACTCGATGCCCTGATGGCACAGGAGACAACCTTCGGGCTGGCTCTCATCTGCGAGCACTGCAGAGGTGGATGAGATTCCAGCCAGGAGGAAGACGAGAATGAGGGTTGCTGTCGGTCCTCTGGACATAGGTTCCTCTCCTTTGCTGAATGCCCGCAGCATGGCGGGCGACGAATCGCGAGTAAGTCGCGCGCGTTGCGCGAGTGCGGAACGCGCGACACCGATGTGTGCCAGCTCCGTGAACCCTACCCCCCCCCGCCTCCCCCGCCACTCCCTCTCCAACAGACTCATCATCACGAAGTCGCTGAACTCCCCTTCGTGGAAGTACCCGTCACGCTGCACGCCCTCGCGCACGAACCCGAGCTTCTCCCAGAACTGGATCGCGTCCTCGTGGAACCCGACCACGCCGACCGCCACGCGGTGCATCCCCATGTACTCGAACGCGAAGTCGAGGAGAAGCCGCCCGACTTCCGTCCCGTACCCCTTCCCCCACGCGTCGCGCTCGCCGATCACGATCGACATGTCCGTCGTGCGCCACTCGGGGAACATGCGCAGGAGCCCACACTCGCCGATGACACCATCGTCCTCGTCCCTGATGATCACATACCATGCGCGCGACTCGTCGGCGACGACGCCCTCGAACCACTCCTCAGCCTCGGCCTCGCTCAGGGGCTTCGTCGCACCGATCATCCCGCGAAGCTCGGGATCGTCGAGCCACCGCCGGACGTGCGGAAGGTCCTCCCGCTCGATCTGCCGGAGCGTCACCCCGTCGCCCATGATGAACCTGGGACCCAGACGCCTTCGTTCGGATTCCCCCATCACGCCCCCTCCGTCACACGCTCGATCGAGTACACACCACCGCAGAACGAGATCTGCGTGTACTCGACGCGCAGTCCCGCCGACTCGAGCGCAGGCACGGCGGACTCTCCCACCCAGTACCACTCGTCATCGTCCCACACCTCCGACGACTCCCGCTCCGCTTCCAGAAGCTTCGCCGTCGGAAACGAGACGTCGCCGACAACGATCCGGCCGCGGGGAGCCAGGTGCCTCTCCGCGAGCCGCCCCACGAGCCGCACCTTGGAGTCGGGGTCGAACTCGTGGAAGACGTAGGCCGAGACGATCCGGTCGAACCGGCGGCCGGTGGCGAGAGGCCACTCGCCCCGGAGGTCGGCCTTGACGAGCTCGACCTCGGGCAGCCGCTCCCGCGCCTTCGCGAGCATCTTGACCGAGAAGTCCATCCCGCAGACAGCTGCCCCGGCCCGGACGACCCGCTCGGCCAGGGCCCCCGTCCCGATCCCGACGTCCAGGACCGTCATGCCCGACTCGGGCGCCGCCAGACGCACGATCGTGTTCAGGACCTCCTCGTAGCCCTCGAACGGGAACCCGCGGTCGTCTCTGACCGAGTCGTCGTAGCTCGCTGCCCAATCGTCGAAGAGCTTCTCCCGGTCGCCAGTCACGCGCTCCTCCTCAAGCGACATGGTACCCGCCGCCGCCTGACCCGGCAATCAGCTTCGGCACTGAGTGTTCACTCATGAATCCCCTCACGCAATCGCATCAAACCCTTGCCTCATTCACACCCCTTGTGGTATAGTCCGTACTTGAGTGTCCTTGGGGTTCGCAGACCCAGCCATTCGGCCTCCGGCATCCGGGCACGACCAGCCAGCATGGTGCAGGGGCGGCCAACGCCTGAATTCCAGAGATCGATGACTGCTCGGTCAGCGGGCTCCGTCGCGTGCAGCCTGAAATGCGCGTAGCGCGCAATGCGGGAGGCAGACATGCGTAAGTTGGCTATTGTCCTCGCGATCCTCGTGATCGCAGCGCCGGCTCTTGCGAACGAGATCGACAAGATCAACGCGAACGAGATCCCGACACACGACCCGCCGATTCCGGGTCCGGTGTGGGACGGCGGTCGCGACGTCCTGTTCGATAACGGTCCGCTCGAGTCGTTCCCGGGTGTGTCAATGCTCGAGGATTTGACGCTCGGCTCGGGTACCTATGGATGGGGTGCTCAGATCCTGAACGACAACCGTATGTCCGACGACTTCACGATCCCTGCGGGCGAGACCTGGAACATCTCTGCCGCGACCTTCTTCTGCTACCAGACCGGCAGCACGACCATCTCGACGATCACTCAGGTCTACGTCCAGATCTACGACGGACCTCCGGATCTCGGAACCTCGAACGTCATCTGGGGCGACCTCGCCACGAACAGGCTGAACACGACCGTGTGGTCCGGTGTCTACCGCCAGCTCGAGAGCAACCCTGGCGCGACGAACCGGCCGATCATGGCGAACACCTGTGACGTCGTCGTCTCGCTCGGCGCTGGTACGTACTGGTTCGTGTTCCAGTTCGACGGCAGCCTGAGCTCTGGCCCGTGGGCTCCGCCGATCGTGATGCTCGGCGTGCCGACGACCGGTGACGGCTACCAGTACACGAACAGCTCGGGAGTCTTCAGCCCCGTGTTCGACAGCGGCGATCTGGGCGCGAAGGGCTTCCCCTTCATCATCGAGGGTTCGATGCCCACGCCGGTCGAGCAGTCAACCTGGGGTGGCATCAAGGCCCTGTATCAGTAGTCCCGTGCTCAGGGCTTGAGCCCCTGCACCGAAGTGACGAGACGCCCTGCGAGTTCTCTCGCGGGGCGTCTCTCGTGTGACATCACCTTCACGCAGCTCGTGCGTTGTCCGCTCGCCCGGCTCACCCCCCGGTGGTCTTCCTCAGATACCAGATCTTCCCCGAGAACAGAAACGTCCTGTCACCGCCTTCCGGGAAGAACGGCTCGAGCGCATCGAGGAGCCACTCACCCGCTTCCTCGAACGACTCCCCCCTCCTCCGGACGGCCGCGATGATGTTCGACGTCGAGAGCTGGTAGTCGGTGAACCGTCGCCTGCTCATCGCGATCTCGTTCGAGAACTCATCCTCGCCGCAGAGCTCGAACCCGTACATGCCGGCGAACTTCGGGTTGACGTCGGTCGGGCCGCGGTCCGGGCTCGGATACCGGACGAGATACACGCCGTCGAACCAACCAGCGAACCTCGGGTCGCCCTTCATCTCCTCGGTGAACCAGCTCGTGTAGATCACGAACCACCCGGAGGCCCTTAGGACGCGGTTCACCTCCGCCCGGAACTGGTGCGTCTCGAGCCAGTGCAGCGCCTGCGCGACCGTGACGAGATCGAACTCGCCACCTCCGAACGGGAGCTCCTCGGCGAGCGCCACGCGGTACGTGACCCTCGGATGCGCGGTCGCCTGCGCGAGCATCTCCTCGGATGCGTCGACACCGATCACGCGCTCGGCGAGCTCTGTGAGAGGGATGGTCGACTGGCCGGTCCCGCACGCGACGTCGAGCGCCAGCGGGAACGGGTCCGTGACGTCCGCGAACTCCCGGAACTTCGCGAGCGCCTTCGGATGGACGCACGGGCGCGCCCGCGCGTAGCGCTTCGCCACCCCTTCCTCGCGGAACCAGCCCACGTGATACCCCCGCGCGTACAAGCCGTCGCTACCCGGTCTCCCCCGGTTTCACTGCCCGCGTCGCCGCGAACGTCGCCATGTGCTCATCCAGGAGCTCGCCTTCCGTCCGGCTCTCGTAGAACCCGTGGAGTACGAACCCCGCGTCGAGCTGCCCGCCGATCTGATCGGTCAGCGTGTGGCCGAACTCGAACGCGCGCTTCTCCGCAACGAGCTCCCGCACCCGCTCCTCCCCCAGAGCCTCGACGTCCGCGTACGGGAGCGAGTCCGTGACCACGAGCTCTCCCCGGTCCATCGCGTCCTCGTCGAAGATGTAGACGACGCCGTTCGAGAACCCGGAGAGAAGCGAGCCACCCGGCCTGAGCACCCGATACGCCTCACGCCAGACCGGTCGGACGTCCGGGACGAACGAGTTCGATACCGGGTGCACGATGAGGTCGAAGACCCCGTCCTCGAACATCGAGAGGTCGGCCATGTCGCCCTGGACCGTCGCGATCTCGAGCGCCTCGCGCGAGGCGACCGCGCGGTCCTGCTCGAGCTGCCGGGGGGACGCGTCGAGGACCGTGACGCGGGCTCCCGCCGCGGCGAGCTTGGGGCCCTGCTGTCCGCCGCCCGACGCGAGGCAGAGGACGTCGGTCCCTTCGAGCGGCGGGAACCACGACGCGGGGACCGGTGTCGTGGGCGTGAGGAAGATGCTCCAGTTCCCCCGCCGCGCCTCGGCCACGGTCTCGGCGTCGACGGGAACGGTCCACCTGTTCCCGCGCGCGACAAGTTGGTCCCACGCCTCGGAGTTGTGCTTGAGAACGTCGATGGTGGGTTCCCTCCGGGTCGTTCGCCCTCTACCCCGCTCGGCCCATGAACTGCGCGACGCCCGTCATGAGCATCTGGATCGCGACCGCGACGAGGAGCATTCCCATGAGCCTCTCGATCGCGATCAGGACCTTCGTCCCGAGCAGTCGCACGAGCGGCCCGGACATCGAGATGATGATGCCCGACACGAGCCACGCGAGCCCGAGAGCCGCAAGCCACTCCGGCCATCTGCCCGGCTCCCGGTTCATGATGAGGAGGACCGCGGCCATCGCGGACGGCCCGGCCACGTAGGGGATCGCCAGAGGCACGACGAACGGCTCGCCCGACGACACCGGCTCTCCCAGGCCGCCCGTCTGAGGGAAGACCATCCTGATCGCAATGAGGAGGAGGACCACGCCGCCGGCCGCGGTCAGCGCGGGCCCGGAGATCTGGAGCAGCCGGAGGAGGTACTGCCCCGTGAAGAGGAACGCGCACAGCACCAGGAGCGCGATGATCATCTCGCGCACGATGATGCGAGTGTGCCTCCTGCGGTCGACGTTCCCGAGCGCCGTCATGAAGAGCGGGATGTTCCCGAACGGGTCCATCACGAGGAAGAGGAGCATCGCTGCTGAGAAGACCGTCATCGCTGTCCTCGATTCCGGCGGGAGGGCCTCCGGCTAGTCCCTGAGATACGAGCGCGCACCCTTGAGCACGAAGATGAGCCCCATCGTGATCAGGAAGACGCCGACCAGGATGAGCCCCTCGTCGAAGTCGCGGGCGGCCACTCCGCCCGAGACCGTGAAGTAGTCGTCGAACGCGTCGCCGATGAACCCGAAGCCCACGCCGAGGATCGCAGCCCCGCCGAGCATCTTCGTCCAGTGCGACTCCCGCATCCTGCGCCACATAGTTCGCTCCTCCGGGAGAGATCATGACCCGCTCGCTTCGCGTCCGGCCAGTATACACGACAATGTCCGCGGACCCGAGCGCTACCCCGCTCCCTGCCATGAGGCCTCTCCGCGGTCCTCGACCCTGAACCCCTGCCGAGTCCCGGGCATTGAAGCACGTGAAGCACCGGCAAGAGATCCCCCCTGCAGCTGACCCATCACCAGCGGACCCTCGTCCGCGGGATTCGGAATCCGAGAAGGAGGCCTATACTACGAAGGAGCGGCACGTGGACCGTCGCCACGGACACCCGGGATGGACGAGGGAGCGGTCCCCGGGGACGACGGCGGGTCCGAGGCCGCGATTACCGAGAGCCCGGTCAGCAACAGACCGCGCAGTCAAGCTTGCAGCACACTCACGGCACAGGAATGGAGTCCGACAGATGAGACGCACACTCGTGGCAGCAGTGCTCGTGACGCTCACGATCGCGCTCGCAGCGGCAACGGCAGGAGCCGGCAAGCCGAGCTTCACGCCGCAGATCTACGCCGACGGCGCAGCCTGGGGGACCAAGGCGACGACCGAACTCCCGGAGCCGAACGCTCACAACATGCAGTCGTACGACAAGCTCTTCGTCATCACCAACAGCAACAACCCCGACCCTCAGATGCCGGTAGGTGAAGCGGCGCCCGGCAACCCGGACTACAACGGCGGCCGCTGGTACACGCACACCGCCGTGTGGACCGCCGCGGGGTTCGCCGCGCACGGAACCGTGCCGATCCTGATGTCGTACGACGACGTCATGCTCCACGCCGGCCTCGGACACCTCGACATCACGGCCGGCACGCCCGGCCCGCCGCCCCCACCGTTCTTCTCCTGCCCGCTCCTGCCGGTGAAGTAGCCTCAGGCGTCCGCGTCGGCGGACGACCCGGAAGCCACATACAAGACGAGCCGCCCTCCGTGAGGAAGGCGGCTCGATCTTCGAATCCCCGAGCTTCACACGTCGTCGCGGCGCTCGGGAGCACCCGCAGCCGGCTGTCTCGCCTCCTCGCGAGCCGCTTCCTCGCGTTCGGCACGCTTCCGCTTCGCGCACTTGAGAACCAGGACCTGCGCGACAGTGGCCACGACCGCTGCCCCAGCTGCGATGAGCGCCGAGACCGTCGACTTCTCCATTGCTCCCTCACGATGGCCTGCTCGCGAGCCCAGGTCCGCCCGCGAGCAGGAGGAGGCCTAGCTCTGCTTCCTCGCTATCGCCGCCAGGCCAGCCAGCCCGCCGCCCACGACGATGAGCGACGCGGCGCTGCACCCGGCGAGGATGTGCTGGATCTCTTCGTACGCGCCCGTGCCGCTCAGTGCGCGCGAGCTCATGATCATGGCCAAGCCCCAGAGGCACGCGTTCACGATGATGATAATCCCGATGACCACTGCCGGTCTGTTCATGTCTGCTCCTTCCGATCGGACCGCGAGTCAGCTGCACCAGGCACTGGCGCGGCAAGTGCCGGCCGAGCGCAGCGAGGCCCCCTCGCAGTTGACGTGACAGGGCCGAAGCGACGCCGCCCGCGGCACGGCTGCGGCGCTGTCACGGGGGTCCGGGCGGCGGAGCGGCGGCAGCTGCATTCGCCAGTCAGACGCCGGCAGTCCCTCACGCGAACCGAAACCGGACCTCATCGCGCGACACGGCGACGATCGTCACGCGACCGCCAATCAGCGCGAACTCACGTTGGGACTTGGCGAAGTAGACGTTGTAGGACGCCGAATTGTGCATCTGCGTCCACTCGACGACCATCGAGAACACGTTGTCCGAGACGGCTCCCGCGTAAATGATCCGCCACCGGGAGAGCCAACCTCGGCGAACTACGGTAGCTTCTCCAAGCCTCAGGACGTATTCCACGATGCTCGAACTCCTTCCATCGCCGTGCGCCTGACTCCTGTTCTCGTGCAGCACGCCTCGGTCTATATACACCCGTTCTCGCGCGGTATTCGACCCGTCCCGCTTGCCGCGTCCGGCTGACGACCCTCTCTCTAGGCTTCCTTGAGTTCGCTCGCGAGCCTCTCGTGCAGCCGCGTCAGAACGTCCCTGGTCGTCGGGGCCTCCGGGTAATCCGGCTCGGATTCCGGCTCCATGCCGATGAGCTCGGAGAGGGCGCGCTCGACCCAGTCCGCCTTGTCGTAGGTGGTCTCCCTCTCCATCTCGTTGCTGCCGGCTGCCCTCCAGACGACTGCGCCCGCCTCGAGATCGAACACCTGCGCGACCACCTCGACGGTGCGATTGGACTTCTTGGTGTACGTGACGTCGTCCC
Source organism: bacterium (assembly GCA_025774935.1). Taxonomy (GTDB): domain Bacteria; phylum Joyebacterota; class Joyebacteria; order Joyebacterales; family Joyebacteraceae; genus JALGVN01. The sequence continues at coordinate 16,070 of JALGZK010000013.1, forward strand.
CTTCGCTCTCGGAGTCCTCCGACTCCTCGACATCACTGCGGAGGACGCGCACGAGCACCATGTAGCGGTCGTCGACCCCGCTGTCTGCGATCCCGTGCAGGGACTCAGGACTCAGGGCGCCGGTGGACCTGTACTCATCCATGAGCGCGTCGTACTGCTCCGAGCCAAGCGCCTGATACAGCTCCTCTGGGTCGCGGGCTGGAATCGCATCGTCTCCGTCCTCGAGTTCCTCACGCAGGAAGGTGCCCCACAGTCTCTCAGACTGCGGGTCCGTCTCGTCCACGGCGTCGACCACGCTGCCGACGACGAGACCGTCCTCCCTCATGTCCTGTGAGGAGAATCCCTCCGCGCACCAGATGCCTTCGACGGTGGCGCAGCCCGTCAGAACCAGAAGCGAGATCAGGAACAGCGCGCCAGCCCACTTCACGAGGATTCCGACCACCCGCATGGTCCTTCCCCCTTCCGGACAACTGCACAGGAACTCGCTGCGACGAGGAACCACGAGCCGCACCGGCCGAACCGCGCCCGGATTTCCGGCCGCGCACGCGTCCCACCACGATCAGGCCGGCACGGAGCATACACTACCTGGGTGCTGCATGTAAGCGATTCCAGCAGCTGTCGGACCGCCCCCGGCATCGAAACGGCGCACCGCCCGCCCACAGCCGCCCGCTCCTCGCACCGCTCCCACACGAAACGAGCCGCCCTCCCTGAGGAAGGCGGCTCGCGCGCGCGCGGCAAGCCAACCTAGTTCATCGTCGCCGTGAACCGAAGCGCGAAGCTCGTCCCGCTCCAGTTGTCGTCGACCCCCGGCTCCGGGAGAGAGTGATACGAGAAGCCCCCCGCGATCCCGAGAGCCCAGCCGTTGCTGACCCACCACTCTTTGCCAATGGTCAGGTCCAGAACGGGTCCCGCGTCCGTGTTTCCGGAGACTACTCCACTCGTCGACAGCGACCCGAACCCGAGCGACCCTGAGAAGTAGACGTTCGCAGGCATGAGGTAGTACGTCACCCCCGCGCCGTAGGCCGAGAGATCGAGGTCGGTTCCCGTGGCCGTCCCGCTGTCGCCGTTCATCTCGACGGTCGGATCACTGATGAGCCAGCCGAAGATCGTCCCGTGCAGGGCGAGGTTCGGCGTCACGATCGCACCGATGGCGAAGTTCAAGTCTGCCGTCGTGCCGGACAGCTTGAGTGTCTCTCCGCCTGAGCTGAGCTCTGAATTACCTGTGCCTCCCCCACCGGAGAGCCGCAAGAAGAAGCCGTCCTCGTGGTCCCGGTCACCCGCCCAGGACGCACCGGCCGCAACGACCAGCAGGGCCAGGGTCAGCACAAGCCAACTACTCGCGCGAGTTCGAGCAGTCATGCCACTCCTCCTCTTCAGCCTCGAGCGGATTCACCGACGAGTCCGCTCACTGTGTGAACTCCCACAGAGCCTCTGTCACGAGGACAGGGCAATCACTTCTCACACCGCAGCAGCACCATCCTCTCTGTTGACACAGCACCGGCCACCTCTGCCCACGTGACGTGGAGACCGGAAGCGACGCGAGTGCCCGTCACCGGTATCGCGACTTCATCCGTCCCCATGTCTCTCGTTCCACCGGAGACGGCGTCTCCAGATCCACGACCCATACATCGTAGGGCGGCATGAAGTTGTGGCTCACGCTCCTGGAGTATATGACGACATCGCCGTCGGGGCTCACGGCACTGTTCCAGTCAAAGAGAGCGTCTCCCGTGAGCTCCAGCCGACCTGAGCCGTCTCTGCTCACGACGACGATGTCCCCGGATTCCGACGCCCCCATCCCTGTGAAGACGATGTGCTCGCCATCCGGAGTCCAGCGGGCGAATCCGCCGACTTCGAACCTGTGCACGGGGCCGCCTGCGAACGGCGCCACCGCCAGCGAGTCGCCGTCCGTGAAGAACGCGATCCACTCCCCGTCCGGTGAGATCGTCCCGCCGTACCCCGGCCAGACGAACCGAGTGTTCCCGTCCGAGAGGTCGAGAGCCCAAGTCTCCCTTCCCCTGGAGTTCAGCACCGTGTACAGAACCTCCGTGCCGTCGGGTGTGAGGCACATCCCTGGATCGTCCCAGATGTCGCTCACCGGCCAGACGGTGGACGGTCCTCCAAGAAGGTCGAAGACCACGAACTCCGGACCGGGGCGGTAGTACACGATGTGGTCCCCGTCGGGGAGCCAGAGGGGGTAGTAGGCCCCGAGAGTGTCGGCGTTGACGACCGTCGCGTCCTGTCCCGACGCGGAGACCCGCCAGATCCTGGTGGTGTACCAGTCGTCGCCGATCGGACGGCTGCAGACGAACTCGGTGTCGTCCGGCGACCAGTCGGGAAGGAAGGCGTCCTCGAGGACGAGCGTGTTCGCCGAGTCGGCCGGCGCAACCCAGCCGAAGAACTGAACCAGAACGATGAGAGCGGCAAAGGACCACGTCCGCTTCATGATGCACCTCCACCGAATCGAGCCGAGCCTAGTCATCCACGATGTAGATATCAGGACTGCCCTTGATCGCGCCGAAGGTGGCTCCGACCGCAGTACCCGTGACGGCGCCGACCGCGATGGGCGCCGCGATGTGCGTGTGCGAGATCTCCCACAGGTCCGCCAGTCCACCGACGACGAGTCCCAGGAGGACTCCGATAGGGAGACCGAACGCCGCGCCCTGCCACGCGCCCCGGCCCCGCCTCAGAAGCGTCATCGAGGTCAGCTCAGCAGCTGGGCGCTCCATCGCAGCCCCGCTGCGCTGACTCTCGCTCCACTCGAGAACACGCCATCCACGAGTCGCAGATCAGCGCTGACGTGGGACGAGCCGTCCTTGAACTCGAGGGTCGTCTTGTGGGCGTGGCTCTCATCAACCAGACGAGAGAGAGCAGCGCTGTCCTGCCGTGTGGCATCGATGTGGTGAACCTGGGCGCACCCCGCCAGGACGGAGACGCACAGGACTAGTGCCAAGCACCGTCTCGACATCGCCCCCCCGCGAGGGCTCAAGTGGCGTTCGAGCAATGACCGGAAGCTCATAATCTGGCTGCGATGGCATCAATCATATGTGATTCCACTATGGCAATCCAGCGCAAACACCATCCTGTCGGCACCCACAACGGCCGAAGAGGAGCGGGCAGAAGCCCGCAGGCAATCACCCGTTCCTGGCACCTCCCGCCCACACGAAACGAGCCGCCCTCCCTGAGGAAGGCGGCTCGCTCGCACGAGATCCCGACCTATGGCCGGGCAGGTGCTCTCCTACGCGTCGACGTCGGCCGTCGCCCGGCCCGGGCACTCCGCTGCCACGGACGGGTCGATGCCCTTGTCGCCGTACTGCTTCTCGTAGCTGTCCATGAAGTCGCACGCGAGCTTCTTCGCACGCTCCTCATACGCCTTCGGGTCGTCCCACGTGTTCACGGGCTGCAGGATCGACTGGTCCTTCAGACCCGGAACCTCCTTCGGGATCCAGACCTTGAAGATCGGGTCCTGCGTGTACTCGGCGTCGTCCAGCTCGCCGCCAAGGGCCGCGTTCACCATCCGGCGCGTCGACGGGAGGTCCATCCTGTGGCCGGTGCCGAACGGGCCGCCGGTCCAGCCGGTGTTCACGAGGTAGACCGTGGATCCGTGCTCGTCCATCTTCTCGCCGAGCATCCTGGCGTAGACGTCCGGGTTCCTCGGCATGAACGGCTGGCCGAAGAACCTCGAGAACGTGCTCACCGGGTCGACGATTCCCGTCTCCGTCCCCGCGAGCTTGCTCGTGTAGCCCATCAGGAACCAGAACATCGCCTGCTCGCGCGTGAGCTTCGAGATGGGAGGAAGCACGCCGTTCGCGTCGGCCGTCAGGAACAGGATCGTCTTCGGGTGCCCGGCCATCGACGAGTCCTTGATGTTCGTGAGGTACGTCAGCGGGTACGAACCGCGCGAGTTCGGCGTGTAGCGGTCGTCGTACAGGTCGAACGTCCCCCACGGGTACATCATCGCGTTCTCGATGATCGCCCCGTGCTTCTCGACCTCGTCCTCGTGGAAGCACGCCTTGTAGATCTCGGGCTCGTTCTCGGGATCGAGATCGATCAGCTTCGCGTAGCAGCCGTTCTCGAAGTTCGCGATGCCGTCGTCGCTCCAGCCGTGCTCGTCGTCGCCGAGGAGCGCGCGCGAGGCGTCGGCCGAGAGCGTCGTCTTCCCCGTGCCGGAGAGTCCGAGGAGAAGCGCGCTGTCGTTCTTCGTACCTTCGTTCGCGCTGCAGTGGATCGGGAGGATCCCCTCGGCGGGCAGCAGGTAGTTCATGACCGTGAAGATGAGCTTCTTCATGCTGCCGCAGTAGCCCGAGCCGTAGACGATGCCGATGTTCCTGCTCGGGTTGACGACGACGGCCATGGTCGACGTACCACCGATCCTGGGATCGACGCGGAGCCGCCCCTCGTAGCGCGAGGGATCGAGCTTCCTGTACGGGAGCGAGATGAGCGTGAAGTGGCGATCCTTGAAGACGCTCTTCTGCAGGGTCTCCTCGTTCCACGGGCGGAACATGTTCATGATGAACAGCGAGTGGAGCGCGCGGTCGCAGTACGTGTGAACCGGAAGCCCGTACTTGGGATCGGCACCGACGACCCGCTCGGTGAGGTAGAGGTGCTCGACCTTCCCGAGCATATCGAGCGCGTCCTCGAGGATCATGTCGAACGTCTCGGGGTCCATCGGGATGTTGTTCGGGCTGTCCCAGTCGACCGTGGTCGTGGTCTCGTCGTCCTTGACCAGGTAGGTGTCCTTCGGGCTCCGGCCGTTCGAGTCGGTCGGCGTCCAGGTCGCGAGGGCGCCGTTGGCCGCGGGGATGGCCTCGCGGTACTTGATGGCGTCCTTGATGAGCTGCTCTCGCGGGACGTTGACGTTCACGTCTCCCCTCTTCTGGACGAGGGCGCTCAGTCTCTCCTGCAGACTCATGACTCCTCCTTCTCAGGCCCAATGGTGACTTCAGTGTCGAACGTTCCGAATTCCCGATGATACATGAACAGCCGGTCAGGGGCAAAGAAAAAAGGCCGGTACGTGGGCCGTTCCCACGCATCGCGGCATGCCGTACCGGGACGATTTCTGGACACGCTTCACACTCTGCGAACTCCGCCCTCTCGCCCGCCCGCCACCCCCGGAAATCCCCACCCGCTGGCACGTTCATTGCTTGATTCCGGCAGTGAGAACGACAGAAGCACGCACCAGCGCGGGGCTCGACGGACCGCGCCCGCAACCCATGGACGGAGGTCTCGCCATGAAGGTCAGACTGATAGCGCTCGTTGTCATCACCGCGGCGATGATCATCGCGTCGTGCGACCAGCTGGACGCCCGCGCGCTCCCGAACACCTCCCGCGCGGCGATCGACGCGGCCTACGAGGAAGGCGCGATCGACTTCGATCGCATGATCCTCCTCAAGGCCTACACGATCTACGCCCCGGAGGAGCTGCCTCTCGAGTTCCGCGGCCACGATCCCGACAAGTGCGGGACGGCGACCGCCCGGGAGATCGAGGAGGCGCTCACGCTCGTCGAGGCCGAGATCGCAACCGAGATCCGCGGCATGAGGGCCCGGCCGGTCTGCGACACCTCGTACGACACGGCGCACTTCCGGATCCACTACGACACGTCGGGGCCGCACATGATCTACGGCTGGCCGTCGACGACGTACCGCGACGCCATCGCGACGGCGCTTGAGAACTGCTGGACCGAGGAGACCGTGACGATCGGGTTCCGCGAGCCGCCATCGGACGGCACCGACCCGGACGGCGGCGGAGGGAACGGCCTGTACGACGTCTACCTCCAGGACCTCACCGGCGTCTACGGCTACTGCCAGGGAAGCTACACCGTCCCCGCGACGGCGCGGATCGACTGCACGAGCTACGTCGTCATCGACAACGACTACGCGGGCTTCGGCTACCCCGACCCCGTCGACCCGATGAAGGTGACGGTCGCGCACGAGTTCTGTCACTCGTGCCAGTACTCGCACGACTACACCGAGCCGACGTGGTACCTCGAGTGCACGTCGACGTGGGTCGAGGACGTCATCTACGACTCGATCGACGACTACCGCGGCTACGTCTTCTACTTCTACAACTACCCCTACGCGTCGCTCGACTGGAACGACGGCACCGGCCTCCGCATGTACGGCTCGTGCGTCTGGAACTTCTTCCTGATGGAGCACGTCTCGATCGATGTCATCCCGGACATCTGGTACGCGTGCGAGACGGCGGGTGACCTCTGGTCGAAGATGAACTCTGTCCTCGGCTCCCACGGCACCTCGCTCGAGGAGGAGTTCAAGGAGTTCGCGATCTGGAGCTGGTTCACCGGCTCCAGGAACGACGGGACCCACTTCGAGGAAGGCGCGTTCTGGCCGCTCGTCGCAGCCGAGCGCACCTACACGACGTACCCCGTCATCGCCGGCGGCCCGATCAGCGCGCACCGGCCCGATCACCTCGCGTGGAACTACATTCACATGAGCAACCCGGGCGGCAGCGAGGACGTGCTCGACGTCACGTACGACGGCCCGAGCACCGGCGGGTTCCCGAACTTCGCGTGCCTGAACACGAAGACCAACGCAGGCGTCACCGACGAGTTCGGTGAGATCAACCTGAACGGCTGGGGGAACGGGAACAGCTCGGTCGGCGCGTGGGACGGCCTCCAGCAGGTCGCCCTCGTGGCGGTGAACGTTAGCACGAGCTCGAACGACATGAGCTACACGGTCGACGCCGACCGCGCGACGCCCGTGGGCGGTTCGTTCTACGCCGTCGTGGTTGAGGGCGAGGACGACGTGACGCTCAGGTGGACGCTTGCCGAGCCCGCCACGGTCGAGCACCTGGACGTCTACCGCGCAACCAGCAGCGACGGCCCGTACGAGCTCATGAACGACACGCCGATCGCCCCGGTCTCACCCGGCGCGTACGTCGATGGCGAAGTCGAGCCCGGCGACTCGCTCTGGTACCGCCTCATGGCCACCATGTGGGACGGTTCCGAGGACATCGTCGCGAACGCCGCGCAGATCACGATCGACGGCTCCCTGGGCGTTTCGCTCAGGCCCCCGATGCCGAACCCGTTCAGGGACGGCACCGTCTTCGAGTTCACCGTCCCGTTCGACTCCGCGCGCGCGACGCTCACCGTCTACGACGTGAGGGGCCGCGTCGTCGCGACCGTCGTCGACGACGTCCGCGGCAAGGGCAGGCACACGGCGTCGTGGCAGGGCATCGACTCGAGGGGCGTGAAGGTCCCCGCCGGCATCTACTTCTGCTCGCTCCAGGTCGGCGACGCCGTCGTGACCCAGAAGGCGATGGTCCTGAGATAGGACGCGCCCGACAACCGAATACGTGGTAGAGTCGACCCCGCGATTCATGCGAAGGTGTCCCGCGAGACGCCCGTGAGTCGTGGGGTCGACCGCGTTCCGCGCCCTGATCGGCGCGCGCACCGACCCCCGACGGCACCCGCGCCCCGGACACCCCCGGACCCCGGCCGAAGGGAGGTCCCGCGATCGACCGCATCGTTCTCTCGTTCTGCTTCCTCTGCGTCCTTCTGCTCCTAGGACAGCTCATCAGATCGAAGGTCCGCTGGTCGCAGCGCCTGCTCCTGCCGGCGTCCGTCCTGGGCGGGCTCGTCGGCCTCATCGTCATCCAGATCCTGAAGAGGAACGCCCCCGGGGCGGCCCCGTTCCTGGACGCCGCGACCGCCGGCTGGACGAGGCTCCCGGGTTTTCTCATCAACATCGTCTTCGCGACGCTCTTCCTCGGGACGGCGATTCCCTCGCTCAAGACCGTGTGGCGTTGGTCTGGCCCGCAGCTCGCGTACGGGCAGATCGTCGCGTGGGGGCAGTACGCCGTCGGCCTCGGGATCACGCTCGCGATCCTCGTGAAGGTGTTCGGCATCCCTCCCATGTTCGGGGCACTCATCCCGGTCGGGTTCGAGGGCGGCCACGGGACGGCCGCGGGACTGGCACCCGTCTTCCTCGACAAGGGCTGGCCGGAGGGCGTGCACCTCGCGCTCGCCTCCGCCACCATCGGAGTCGTCGCGGGCGTCTCGATCGGCATGGCGCGCGTTAACTTTGCCGCGCGGAAGAACTACTCGAAGGGCGCCGCGGACGAGCTCGCCGAGACCGAGACGCGCGGGAGCGGCATCGTCCCGAAGAGCGAGCGGAAGCGGGCGGGGCTCCTGACGTTCAGCATCGACTCCGTCGAGACGCTCTCGGTCCACGTCGGGGTCGTCGCCGTCGCGATCGCGATCGGCTATGGGCTCAAGCTCGGCCTCGCCGGACTGGAGCGCATCTGGCTCACGAACCCCGACCACTCGATCCTCGGGAGCTTCCCCCTCTTCCCCCTCGCCATGATCGGCGGCGTCATCGTCCAGAAGCTCTTCGACAGGTTCGACCGGAAGGAGGTCCTCGACCACGGGCTCATGCAGCGGCTTCAGGGGATGTCGCTCGACTTCCTCATCGTGGCCGCGCTCGCGACGCTCAAGATCGAGGTCATCGTCGCGAACCTGGCCCCGTTCCTCATCCTGATGGTGGTCGGCATCGCCTGGAACGTCTTCTGCGTCGTCTTCCTCGCCCGCCGGATGCTCCCCGACTTCTGGTTCGAGCGGAGCGTTGCGGAGTTCGGGCAGTCGACGGGCGTCACGGCGACGGGCCTTCTCCTTCTCCGGGTCGCAGACCCCGATCTCGAGACGACCGCGGTCGACGCCTTCGGCTACAAGCAGCTCCTCCACGAGCCGTTCATGGGCGGGGGCCTGTGGACGAGCACCGTGGTGCCGCTTCTCTACATCTTCCGGGACAACCCGTGGCCCATCTGGTGGATAACTATCGGCGCGATCGCCGTCTGGCTCTTCGTCCGGTTCGTGATCTTCAGGAAGGCCTGGGCGCCCGGGGCTCCTCCCCCCGCGTGACGCCGGGACGCCCTCCGGGAGGCGTCCGAACCGTCACCGAAATCCGCAGAAAAAACGCTTGCATGCTGAGGGCCACTCGCTCTAGAGTGCCCCAAAGCTTCCCGACAGACATCATGGCCAGCCACCGTGGAAGCGCGGCGACGGGTGGAATTGACACGCGGGACGCGCGGGCGTCCGGCGAACTATGAGGAGGTGCACGCGGTGAAGCTCTCGACGGCAGTGTTGGTGGTGGGACTCCTCGGCATCGGGCTCTTCGTCTTCTCCGGATGCCAGCAGCAGGCCGAGCAGGCGGAGACCGCCGGCGAGGCCGCAACGGAAGAGGTCGGACACATGGCGCGGGAAGGCGATATGGAGCCGGACGCCGCCATGATGGCCGACATGCCCGAGGACAAGGCCTACGACATCACGTGCGGGATGATCATCGACAAGGAAGGCGCGGTGACCGCCGAGTACCAGGGCCACACGTTCTACTTCTGCAGCGAGCCGTGCAAGGAGATGTTCGAGGCCGAGCCCGAGAAGTACGTTCAGAAGATGAGGGACATGAAGGCGAAGGCCAAGGCGATGCAGGAAGAGGGCGAGGGGGCTGCGAAGGAAGCCGGCGAGACGATGGAAGGCATGTAGCCTCTCCCCTGCTTGAATGCAATCGGGCCGCTCCGTCACCGGGGCGGCCCGCTCTCTTTGTCCCTCGTCGCTCGTGGCGCGTGCGGCGCGCCCGCCGCTCCGGCCTACGTCACCCCGCCAATCCTCATCGGCGCGAGCACCTCGTCGTCGATGGCAGCGACGGTAAGCTCGTGCAGCACGTTCCCGGTTCCGTCCCTGCAGACGACACCCGCCAAGGACTCCGTGCGCGCCTTGCTGTACCTGACCGCGATCGACGCCGCGAGCTCGAGGTCGGCTGTCGAAGGGTCTCCCCTCACGACCGTGAGCGGCCCCTCGATGTCGACGAGCTTGAGGACGCGGTCCGTCGGCAGGATCCTCTGCTCGAGGAGCGCGTTCTCGGCCTCAGTCCTCCCGACCGCGGCCTTCGCCCTCGGGCTCAGGCGGAAGTGGCGGCCGGCCTTCAAGAGCCGGACGTCCTCGATCTCGAGCCCTCCCTTGTGCCTGATCAGATCGCGCACGCGCTCGGAGAAGACCTTGTCGGTCAGCAGGCACCCGCCCGCGGGACACGGGTAGTCGTAGACCTCGAGCTCCTCAGCGAGGGAGATCTGCTCCTTCCGGCCGCGCCCGGTGATCGAGAGGAGCTTCTCGCGGTCGATCCAGCCCTCCCTCTCGGGGACGGTCGGCTTCATCACGCCCGCGCAGAGGGGGCGCACGATGTACCCGTCGAGCCCCGACTCCCGCTCGATGACGCGCATCGCGTCGCGGCGCTGGGACATCGGCCGCTGCCCCAGTACCTCCCCCGTCACGATGAACGAGGCCCCGATCTCCTCCATGTACTCCTTCGCCTTACCGAACATGAGGATCCGGCAATCGAGGCAGGGGTTCATCCCGCTCCCGTGGCCGTGCTTCGGGTTCTCGACGATGGGGAGGTACTCCTCGGTGGCGTTCACGACCTTGAGGTCGATGCCGAGCTGGCGGACGGCCGTCCGCGCGGCCGAGCAGGAGGCGTCCCTGGGCGTGCAGTTGCAGAAGGCGGTCACCATGTTGAAGGCCACCACCTCGATGCCCTGCTCGAGCACGAGCTTGAGTGCGAGCGTGCTGTCCAGTCCTCCGGAGAGGAGCCCGACTGCCTTCACGGTGGTGTCTCCCTGCCCTCGCCCCTGTCTCCGCCGGGGCGTCCTTCGGTCGGCGCGTCCTCCGTTATGATGCTGCAGTACGTGAGTGGTCGCCACGGGCGACTTCCCCACACAGAGAGTATAGCGCGTTGCCGGCGGCTTCGAAGCGACGAATCCGCCCCCCTCTAATGGAGGGGCGGCTCGCGGCCCGCGGGGCCCGCACCCCCGAGAGCGAATCTCCAGTCAACTTCCTCCGCCCGGTATCGCTCTAAGGGTATGAAGGGCCACGATGCGCGGCACGGCCCGAATCGAGATCTCCTGTCAGGAACTCCTCGAGTACGACGCAGGGCTCAGCAGTACCGAACCCGCACACGGGAGGCGGGCCTCGACGGAGCCCCTGCAGGAGGTCTCGACGAGGACCCGCACCGCACCGGGCGCCTCGCCAGGATCGAGAAGAAAAACCCGGACCCAGTCTGAATACACCGAGGGCAGCGGCGTCGAAGATGTTGTCTACCTGAGCGAGGATGCTTCGAGCTCCTCGACAGGGCCCCGGAAGAGAGGAAACACCGTCCTGGGCGAGAGGACGGTCTTCCGACCGGAAGGGAGCACGACCGGGTGACTTCACCGAACTAGGCAGGAGACACCCACACTTCAGGATAGACGCCTGGGATGAGCGCTGCCCACTCTGCGGCAGCGTTCGTCTTTGTGGGAGCGAAGGTGCCGGCGCCCGTACCCGGTTCACCGAGCCGGGCCTCCCATCAGCGGGTGCCGGCCCGAGCTCCCAATGCCATTCTGTTACATTCGGGGGCGGCCGATCGCGGTCGCCCCCGATTCGCTTCATCCCCGGAAGGCCCATTACCGACGCAAGAGACCCCGATTCCCACCGCTCGTCGAGCCCCGCGGGCGCCCAGCCGGACGCTCCCGAGCATTCCTTGACACGGGCATGATTCCTGCATCCTCGGGATGAGTTCGCAGACACCGAGGCGTACACCAGGACAGGTATCAGGAAGACAGAAGGCCCGACAAGGAGGCTTCGATGAGGCGTCTCTCTGTTCTCTTCACGGCCCTTGCTGCCGTTGCGCTCGTGCTCGCGTCATGTTCGTCGTCGACCGGCCCGTCGGACGGCGGCGGAGACGATGGCGGCGGGAGCGGCGCGCTCCCCACAAGGACGATCTCAGGAACGGTCGACGTCGCGACCGGCTCGACCCTCGATGCAGGGGACCTGAGGGTCATGACATTCGCTGGCTGGTCCGACGTCGGCTCGAACGGCTCGTTCACGGTCGACGCGATCGACTCCGACACCTACCAGTGGCTCGTCTTCACATCGAGGACGTCCGGCAATCCGGTCATGCTCGGCCTCTACGATCCGGGCGCGCGGAGCGTGATGGCGAACACCACGTCGACCGCGCTCGCGCTCACTATGTCCCTCCCCCACCTCGTGTGGAGCGGGGACAGCGACCGACAGAGCTACGTCCAGCAGGTCCAGCTGGACGGGGGCTGGACCACGCTCGAGGCGGCGCTCGTCGCGGCGTGGGAGACCGACGCCGAGACGGCGCTCGACTACGAGACGAACCCCGTCATCTACCAGCAGGTCGTCGAGATCGCCCGCAACGCGATGGAGACCCTGGGCTCCGGAGGCCGCGACGGCGTCGATCCGCCGCACCTCGAGTACAACGGTGGCGTGGGCGAGATCGACATCGTGAACCCTCGACACATCTGGTACACCCTTCAGCAGTTCGAGTGGGACTGGACCCCGAGCGGCACCTGGGTCGCCGACCGCGACGACGAGCCCGACTTCGAGTGGGGCTGGCCGACGGTCGTGACGGCGGCACCGCGGACCATTCACTTGAACGTCAACGACGGCACCTACTTCTACTGCTTCGAGAAGGGCGACGACTTCACGATGATCGACCAGTGGAGCGACGCGGTCGGCCGGGCGACGGCCCTCAACACGACCGACTCCGCCGACCACCTCCTCGAGCTGGTGACAGGTTACAGGTGCTCGCCGAACCCGATGTTCCTCGGCGACCACGTCAACATCCCGTCGATCTACGCCAACGAACTGTCCCAGGCGCTCGTGCAGCGGCAGCCCGAACGGTTCGTCTCGTCGTTCTGGCACCTGATGGCGCAGTACTCCGACGACTGGTCCGACTGGATGTGGGACGGTGACGCGCCCGGCGCCGCCGAGGACTACCTCGAGGCGGTCGGCTGGATCGCGGGCGACGTCTGCTTCGCCATCGACCTCCTCTCGTACAACACGGACTCCGGGCCGTTCTGGTGGGACTGGTGTCTCGTCGACGAGAGCCCCTGCTACGAGGTCGAGATCGTCGATGGCATCGTCTCGTCTATGGGCACCTTCTACGGGCCCGATGCCGAGTTCACGATCGCCCCGCCGGCCGGGGTGGTCGGGACCGAGTTCGAGTTCGACGCGACGCTGACGGTCGACGACGAGGACCCGATCGGGAGCCTCCAGTTCCGCTGGGACTGGGAGAGCGACGGCACGTGGGACGCCGACTGGTCGAGCAGCCAGCAGAGGACGCACACCTACACGCAGGGTGGCGCGTACACGGTGACCATGCAGGCGAAGGACACGGACGACCTCATCGGCACCGTCACGCACAACGTGAACGTCGGCGGCGGCGCCGGTTCGGCGAACCACGTGAAGCTCTTCCTCGACATGTACCCGTGGTACAGCACGGCGACCCTCACGGTGCTCGAGAGTCTCGGGTTCACCGAGGGCACGGGTCCCGACACGTACGAGGTCCTGAGCTCGACGTCGATGTCCTGGGCCGAGCTCGTGCCGGGCGAGGACCTGGTCATCATCTGCAACGACCAGCCTCAGGGCTTCTACGACAGCTACGCGGCGAACCAGATCCGGTTCAACAACTTCGTCCACCAGGGCGGGTCGCTCTTGTGGGAGGCGTGCGACCAGGGCTGGAACCTGGGGTCGATGGCCAACGCCGGCGTGGTGCTGCCTGGCGACGTCGGTCTCATCTTCGACTACGACTGGCTGAACTACGTCGACGACCCGGTGCTCCCGCTCGTCTCGGGGCTCCCGGAGACGCTCGACCACAACTACGCGAGCCACGAGAGCTTCACGGACCTGCCGGACGGCGCGACCGTCTACTGCAGGGACGAGAGCTGGAACCCGACGCTCGTGGAGTACAGCGTGGGCGGAGGCTGGGTCGTCATGTCCGGCCAGCCGCTCGAGCATCAGTTCGACTACGTCTACGGGAAGCCCGACATGGACGAGCTCCTGCCCAGGATCATCTCCTACTTCACCGGGCGCGCCATCCGGAAGGAGATCCCCGGGTACGAGCCGTCGCTCTCGAACGAGCGTCCCAGCAAGGAGTAGTCGGAGGGCAGTACACAAAGGAGTGTTTCCGCGCATCGCTCGCACCGCGATGCTGGAGAAGGAGGCCGCGGGTCCGTGCCCGCGGCCTCCGTACGTTTGGGCTCCTCAGGCGAGTTGAATGGCGGCGTGACCCGCGAATATCCCCGCATCACGGACGAACCCGGAGCCCCACCGTGCCGGCGGATTCTGGGAGGCAAACGATGAGCGCCGGCAGGACGCCGGCGCTCTCGATGCGATCGCGATCTGTCGTTCGAACTCCCGCGCCCTCACTCCCCCGGCGGATCCCTACCTTCCCTCGATCCTCACGCGGTTCGTTCCGCCCGCGTGGCACTCGGAGAGCATACGGTCCGCCCTCTGGAGGAGCGACTCGACGGTGTCGCCGCGCCGGGCGACCGCTCCGCCGATCGACGCGCCGATCTTGATCGTCGTACCCTGTCCGGAGAGCTCAGTCTTCTTCACGAGGATGCGGAGCCGCTCGGCCGCCTTCTTGAGCCCCGACCGCCCCACGTTCCTCACGATCCCGAAGAGCTCGGTCGAGCTCCACCGCCCGAGCGCGTCCATAGGACGCGAACTGTGGACGATCGTCCCGGCCACGGCCCGGACGATCTCGTCGCCGACCTCGGCGCCGTGCTCCGTCCTCACCCGCTTGAGACCGTCCAGCCCCAGGAAGAGGACGCCGAACGGACGACCGAACTTGTCGAACTCGGCGAGCCGCACCGACAGCTCGTCCTCGAGATACCGCCTGTTCGGGAGACACGTCACGGGATCGAGGAGCATGGAGTCGCCCGCTGCGTCGAAGCGGTCGCCGATCGCGGCGCGCCTCGAGTTCTCGGTGAACGTCTGGATGACGCCGGTGATGTCACCGCCGTTCGAGCCGTCGCGGACGGCCGCCACGTGGATCATGACGGGGACGCGGTGTCCGTCCTTGCAGCGGACGAACGTCGTCGCCTCGCGGGAGCGCCCGTCCTCGAGCGTCGCCATGAGCGGGCAGTCGCCCTCGCAGAGGCTCTCGTCTTCGCGGCCCGTGCACGCGAGGAGGTTATCGGCGCACCGACGGCCGACCACGTCCGCTCTCGCGAACCCGGTGAGCTGCTCGGCGGTCCGATTCCAGTAGCTGATCGTCAGGTCCCGGCCGATGTAGCAGACGCCTTCCGGAAGCTGATCGAGCACGGTCTGGCAGATGTCAGTCTTCGCCATGGTCGCACACTCCCTGTCGCACGCTCCGTGTCGGGGCGGCGCACACCGTCGTGGCTGCGAGCCCTCGCGGGTTTCCAGTCTGGCGACCATAATGCATGAATCATGCCATTCGTTGGGACTTGCGTCTGGCGCTCCCGGGCGCAACTGCGCCCCCGCCCGGGCGACATCGAACCGCCCGGCACTCCAATCACCGATCGTTGCTCGCCGCCCGCAGGTTGGCGAGAAATCCCTTGACTGAGTGAGCACCAGCCTGTATACGTGCCCCGACCCTACCGACATTCCAGAACGGGGCAGGTATGCCCATTCGCGCAACACCCGTCAAAGGAGGTGCAAGCGATGACGCGTCCAAGAACGCTGAGGTGTGTGCTTCTTCTCACCGCCGTCCTTGTGCTCGGGTCCTCCCCCGCGGCTCACGGTGACTACGTCTGGGGGACCAGCACGGCCGAGCCGGCGACCGACCCCGCGTTCGAAGGGTACTGGCAGTACTGCTTCGAGATCGGCTGGGACGTCTCCGAATTCGGACACGCGATGAGTAATGTCTTCATGGTGCTCGGACTCGAGGACTGCTTCTGCGCCTGCGACGAGGAGTACTTCGCTGCCGAAGAGCCGGCAGGAAGCAGCCAGGGCGTCGGAGGGTGCACCGTCTACTACTCCTGCGAGTTCAACTGCCAGGGCGATCCCCACTACCCGGGGGACGGCCCGACGATGAAGTTCGAGCCGATGGACGATGACTGCGAGCTCGACGTCACGGGGACCATGACCGGGTGCTTCTACTCGCTCTTCCCGCCGACCGGCGTCATGCTGGTCCCCGACGTCCTCTGCATCAAGTTCGCGACGAACGTCGTGACCGGCGACCTGGTGGGCGTACTCCCCTTCTGCGAGTGCGGCGCCACCCCCGTCGAGACCGCGACCTGGGGGGCGGTCAAGTCGCTGTACAGACCGTAGCCGTCGCCCCCGGCTCGCGGCACTTCGCTCCGAGCGAGCCGCCTGCAACGACACCGGGCCGCTTCCCCGTAAGGAAGCGGCCCGGTTCGCACTTCTCGGCTGGGCAGCCGGCCGGAGCCGGCGGTCCTTCCGTTCGCTAGTACATCCCGCCGCCCGACATGGCCGGCGGCGCGTTCTCGTCCTCTTCCTTGTCCGTCAGGATAGCCTCGGTCGTGAGCAGGAGGCTCGCGACGCTGGAGGCGTTCTGGAGCGCCGTGCGGACGACCTTCGTCGGGTCGATGATGCCGGCCTTGATGAGGTCCTCGTACTCCTGGGTGGCCGCGTTGTACCCGTACGATGCCTTCGGGTTCTCGCGCACCTCCTCGACCACGATCGAGCCTTCCGCGCCCGCGTTCGCCGCGATCTGACGGATGGGAGCCTCGAGCGCCTTCGCGACGATCTCGATTCCGACCTTCGCGTCGGCGTCCTTCTCCTTCAGCCCCTTCAGCGCCTGGCTCGTCCGGAGAAGCGCGACGCCCCCGCCGACAACGATTCCCTCTTCCACGGCCGCTCTGGTCGCGTGGAGAGCGTCCTCGACGCGCGCCTTCTTCTCCTTCATCGCGATCTCGGTCGCGGCGCCGACGTTCACCACCGCAACGCCACCGGCGAGACGCGCGAGACGCTCCTGCAGCTTCTCCCGGTCGTAGTCCGAACTCGAGCGGTCGATCTCGGCACGGATCTGTTCGATCCTGCCCTTGATCGCGTCCTTCGTGCCCGAACCCGACACGATCGTGGTCGCGTCCTTGTCGATCACGATGCGCTTCGCGCGGCCGAGATCCTCGAGAGCCGCGCCCTCGAGCTTGAGGCCCTTCTCCTCCGAGATGACCTGCCCGCCCGTCAGGACCGCCATGTCCTCGAGCATCGCCTTCCGGCGGTCGCCGAAGCCCGGCGCCTTGACCGCGGCGCCCTGGATCGTCCCGCGGAGCTTGTTCACCACGAGCGTCGCCAGCGCCTCGCCGTCGACGTCCTCGGCGACGATCAGGAACGGCTTCCCCATCTGAGCGATGCGCTCGAGGATCGGGACCAGGTCCTTCATCGACGAGATCTTCTTGTCGTGCATGAGGACGTAGACGTCCTCGAGGATCGTCTCCATGCGCTCGGGGTCCGTGACGAAGTAGGGCGAGAGATAGCCACGGTCGAACTGCATGCCCTCGACGACGTCGAGCGAGGTCTCGATGCTCTTCGCTTCCTCGACCGTGATGACGCCGTCCTTGCCGACCTTCTCCATCGCGTCGGCGAGGAGCTCGCCGATCTCGGAGTCGTTGTTGGCGGACACGGTCGCGACCTGCGCGATCTCGGTCTTGCCCTTGAGCTCGTGGCTGAGCCTCTTGAGCTCCTCGATCGTCAGCTCGACCGCGCGCTCGATGCCGCGCTTCACGTGCATCGGGTTCGCGCCGGCCGTGACGTTGCGGAGTCCCTGCGCGACCATCGACTGCGCGAGGACGATCGCCGTCGTCGTGCCGTCGCCCGCGATGTCGGCGGTCTTCGTCGCGACCTCCTTGAGCATCTGGGCGCCCATGTTCTCGTAGGGCTCCTCGAGGTCGATCTCCTTGGCGATGGTCACGCCGTCGTTCGTGATGACGGGGGAACCGTACTTCTTGTCGAGTACGACGTTCCTGCCTCTCGGTCCCAGCGTCACCCTCACGGCGTCCGCGAGCTTGTCGACTCCCCTGCGGAGGTGCTCTCTCGCTGCGGAGTCGAACTCAACCTGCTTGGCCATGCTGCTTCTCCTCGTGTGGTGGTGTGACTAGAGGACCGCCAGGACGTCCTCGTCCTTCATGAAGAGGTACTCCTCGCCGTCGATCGTGATCTCGCTGCCGGACCACTTTCCGAAGAGGATCTCGTCCCCCACGCTGACCTCGACGTCGACCCTCTTGCCTTCCTCGTTCATCCTGCCCGGACCGGTCGCCATGACCTTCCCGCGCTGGGGCTTCTCCTTGGCCGTGTCGGGAACGATGATCCCGCCCGCGGTCTTCTGGAGATCTTCTTCGAGCCTCTTCACGAGAATCCGGTTCGACAGGGGCTTGATGTTGAGCTTCTTCGCGGCCATCGGCATACCTCCTCCTCGTTGACAGCCAACTGAACGTGTCTAGCACTCTAATCTTCAGACTGCTAATGTAGGCGAAAGGGCCCTGGGGCGCAAGGGGTTTTTCGGCGCTCTATGGGGTAGGATGCGGGGCCCAGGGGAGGGTCGCCCGGAGGTGCGCCGGCTACTCGCTCGCGGCCTTCTCGTGGATGAGCGCGAGCCCCAGAAGCGTGAGGTCCGGCTCCACGATGTTGATCGCCTTCGTGAAGATCGAGAGCTTCTCCGCAAGTCCTCCCGTCGCGACGACGGTCGGCTTCTCCCCCCACTCGTCTGCGAGCCTCCGGACGATCTCGTCGACCTGTCCGACCACCCCGAAGATGATCCCGGACCGGAGCGACTCCTCGGTCGACTTCCCGATCACGGTCGCAGGCGGGTCGAACGGCACGCCGTGGAGGAGCGCCGCGCGCCGGAAGAGGTTCTCGGCGGAAGTCACCACGCCGGGCGCGATCGCGCCGCCCAGGTAGTGCCCGTCCGCGGTCACGACGTCGAAGGTCGTCGCCGTCCCGAAGTCGACGACGATGGCCGGGCCGTTCACGAGCTCCCGGACCCCGACCGCGTTCGCGAGCCTGTCGGGCCCGACCTCGCGCGGATCCCGGTAGTCGATCGTGATCCCGAGGTCGATGTCGGGACCCACGACCACGGGCCGGACCTTCAGCACCTCCTCACACATCCTGACGAACGCCTCGGTGAGCGCCGGCACTACGGAGCAGACCGCCACGCCGGAGATCTCCCTGAGGTCGACGCTGCACTGCCCGCAGAGCTCCTTCACGAGGATCCCGAACTCGTCGGACGTGCGCCGCGGGTCGCTCGTCACGCGCCAGCGGAAGAGGAGTTCCTTCTTCTCGAGAAGCCCTATGACGATGTTCGTGTTGCCGATGTCGACTGCGAGAAGCATCGGAGGCTCCTCCCGCGCCGTCCGGCGCGGCTAGAAGATGACTGACCTGACGAGAATTCCGGTCGCAATCGCGACCAGGATGCTCGCGAGTGTACCGATGATGCGGTAGCAGTTCACGGTCTCCTTCTCGGAGCCCGTGCCGAGTCTCAGACCCCTCACGGCGACCACGATCCCGAGCGCTATCCACTGGTTGAGGATGACGAGCGTGAACATGAGGAAGCGCTCGAGGTAGCCGATCACGCGCTCCATCTCGTACGTGTCCGGCTCCCCGGCCTTCCGCTCGGGAACGACGCCGGGGAAGCGCTGCTGCAGTTTCAGAACGACCATTGAGCCGCCCCGCGCGTTCAGGACGTAGCCCGCGAAGAGCACGGCGCCGGTCCGGAGCCACCCGAGCCAGACGCCCGGATACGGGATCAGTATGCCTCTCTGCGCGCCGTGCCCTCGGAGGATCACGAACGCGGCCAGGACCGTCGCCACGTGAAGTCCCTGATCGAGGAAGAAGGCGGCGAGCGACTTGCCCCACTCGCCCCCGAGATGGATCCTCACCGCATCGACAGCAGTGTGGATCAACGCGATCGCGGCGACGGCCGCCGCGATGGTCCAGCTCATGAAGGGAGCAAGCACCGCCAGGTGAGTGGCGAACGTCCAGAACCCGTGCTCGAGGAGAGCCCCGGCGCTCGTCTCCTTACGCTTGGCGACGCCCTGCGTCTGCACGAGGAAGTCCGCGAGAACGTGTCCGACCACGAGGAGGATGAGGAGCGTCTCGGACCTGTCTCCGAGCGCGAAGCCCAATCGGTACGTCATTCGTCTCCCCTCTCCCCGTCTGCTCCGGGCGGCGCCTCGCCGCGCACCAGACGACTCCCCGATGTTACGACGAGATCACCGTCAGCGTCACGTCCCCGATCGGGAGTACCTTCTCCTGAGCCCCGGCGGGAAGCCTCACGATGATCCCGCCGTCGTCGTCGAGCGCGTGCACCGTCCCCTCGAGGATCTTCCCCCTGGCCGTCACACGCACCTGCTGCCCGAAGACGACCGAGAGCTCCCGCCACTCCTCCACGAGCTCGTGGTGGTCCGGGCTCTTATATAGGAAGTACCGCGTCTCGAACTCGCGCGCGATCCGCGCGAGGAGCGCTCCACGCACGAACGTACGCCCGGTCTCCCGGAGGAGGGAGGTCGCCTCGTACCACTCGAGGTCCGGCAGGTCCTCGGGCGCGACGTTCACGTTCAGCCCGACGCCCACGACGAGCGCCCCGTTCCCTCCCGTCTCGACCATGATGCCCGCGAGCTTCCTGCCGTCGACGACGACGTCGTTCGGCCACTTGATGCTCGTGGCGATCCCGGCCGCGTCGCCGGCGGCCCGCGCCACCGCGAGCGCGCCCACGATCGAGAGACCACCCGCCCGCTCCGCAGTGAGGTGGGGCCTCAGCACGACGGAGAACCAGAGACCGCCCTCGGGAGAGTGCCACGCGCTCCCGCGCCTCCCCCGCCCGGACGCCTGGGTCTCCGCCAGGACGATCGTTCCCTCCGGCGCGCCGCCCTGCGCGATGCGCCTGGCGACGTCGTTCGTCGAACCGACCTTCCCGAACGAGTGGATCCGCCAGGCGATCCGCCGGCTGCGGCCTTCTTCCTGATCGCTTCCGTTCGTCACGACCGTTCCTCTAGATCGAGCGAGAGATCGAGCGCGGGGGCCGAGTGGGTGAGAGCGCCCACGGAGATGAAGTCGGGGCCGAGCTCCGCGATCGCGCGGAGTCCTTCGAGCGTGACGCCGCCCGAGACTTCCACCTCCGGCGCCGGGTCGTGCGCGCGCGCCGCCGCGATCGCCTCGCGCATCCCGTCGAGCGTCATGTTGTCGAGCATGATGCGGTCGGCGCCGGCCTCGATCGCCTCCTCGAGACCCGCGAGATCGGTAACCTCGACCTCTACCTTGAGAGCGGGCTCCGCGGCCCGGACCCCCTCGACCGCCGGACGGATGCCTCCCGCCGCGACGATGTGGTTGTCCTTGATGAGGGCCATGTCCCAGAGCCCCATGCGGTGGTTCGCACCGCCCCCGACGGCGACCGCGTACTTCTCGAGGTGCCGCATGCCGGGGGTCGTCTTCCTCGTGTCCGTGACCGTGGCGCCGGTCCCTTCGATCTCGGCCGCGTAGCGGGACGCCGCGGTCGCGACGCCGGAGAGGCGCTGGAGGAAGTTCAACGCCGTCCGCTCGCCGGTCAGGATCGTGCGCGTTGGACCCTCGACCGTCGCGACGACGAGCCCCGGCGTGACGGGTGAGCCCTCCTCGATGAGGGGCGTCACCTCGACGGCGGGCCCGAGCGCGCTCAGGACCACCTCGACGACCGGCATGCCCGCGAGGACGCCTTCCTCCTTCGCGACGATCCTCCCGAAGGACACGTGCTCCTCGGGGATCGTGGCGACCGTCGTGACGTCGCCCGTCCCGATGTCCTCCTCGAGCGCCAGCCTGACGATAATGCTCACGGCCTCCTCGAACGTCATCGCTTCTTCCCCCGCTTCCGGTCAGGGCTGTCTGGCCCGTGCAGGACCCCGTCGTGCTTCTTCTTCGGCTTCTGCGCGCCATTCGAGCGTCGCGACCTCGGGAGCGTCTGCGGCCGGCCCTGGCCGCCGCCCCATCGCTTCCCGTCCGGGCCGGACTCTGGGGCGCTCGCCCCCGTCGCCTTCGACGTCCGGGCGTCGAGCTCGCCCGCCATCCTGAGCTCGTCGATCCTGTCCCGGAGGGAAGCGGCCTTCTCGAACTCGAGCCGGGCCGCGGCTCCGATCATCTGCTCCTCGAGGATAGCCATCATCTGTTCGCGGTCGAGAGCCGGGTCGAGCTCCAGCATCTCCGCGTCGTGCTCGTAGTCCGCCTTGGCGTCCGCGACCGCCGTCGCGCGCATGATCTCGTCGACCGACTTGACGATGCTCCTGGGCTCGATCCCGTGCTTCTCGTTGTACGCCATCTGCAGGTTGCGCCGGCGCGACATCTCCGTGAGCGCGCGCTCCATCGATCCTGTCACCCTGTCGGCGTAGAGGATGACCTTCCCGCCCAGATTCCGCGCGGCGCGCCCGGACGTCTGGATGAGCGACGTGTCGGATCGGAGGAACCCCTCCTTGTCGGCGTCGAGCACGGCGACGAGCGAGACCTCGGGGAGATCGAGCCCCTCCCGGAGGAGGTTGATCCCGACGAGCACGTCGAACTCGCCGAGCCGGAGCCCCCGGATGATCTCCACCCGCTCGAGCGCGTCGATGTCAGAGTGGAGGTACCGGACGCGGACCCCGAACCCGTGCAGGTAGTCGGTCAGGTCCTCCGACATCCGCTTCGTGAGCGTCGTCACGAGCACGCGCCCTCCGCCCTCCACCTGTCCGCGGATCTCCTCGAGCAGGTCGTCGACCTGGCCCTCGACGGGCCGGACGACGATCTCGGGGTCCACCAGACCCGTCGGGCGGATGATCTGCTCCACCACGACGCCCTCGCTCTTTTCGAGCTCATAGGGGCCGGGCGTCGCCGAGACGAACACGACCTGGTGCATGAATCCCTCGAACTCCTCGAAGACGAGCGGGCGGTTGTCGAGCGCCGACGGCAGCCGGAACCCGTACTTGACGAGCGTCTCCTTCCGCGACCGGTCGCCGCGGAACATCCCGCGGAGCTGCGGCACGGCGACGTGAGACTCGTCGATGAACAGGAGGAAGTCGTCCGGGAAGTAGTCCAGGAGAACCGCCGGCCGCTCCCCCGGGGCGCGTCCGGAGAGGTGGCGGGAGTAGTTCTCGATCCCGGAGCAGTAGCCCATCTCGCGCATCATCTCGATGTCGAACCGCGTGCGCTGCTCGATCCGCTGCGCCTCGAGGAGCTTGCCCTCCGCCTTGAACTTCCCGAGCTGCTCCGTAAGCTCAGCCTCGATTCCCTTGATGGCGAACTCGACGTTCTCCGGGGTCGTCACCCAGTGCTTCGCCGGGTAGATGGAGATCCTCTCGAGATCCTCCACCGGCTTCCTCGTCACGAGGTCGACGATCGAGATCTTCTCGACCTCGTCGCCGAAGAACTCGATCCGGATCGCCCGCTCCTCGTACGACGGCCGGACCTCGATAACGTCGCCGCGGACGCGGAAGGTACCCCGCGCGAACTCGACGTCGTTCCGGTCGTACTGCATGTCGACGAGCTCCCGGAGCATCGCGTCGCGATCGCGGTGCTGGCCGACCTCGAGCGCCAGGAGGAGCTCACGGTAGACCTCGGGCGAACCGAGCCCGTAGATGCACGAGACGGACGCCACGATGATCACGTCGCGCCGCTCGAGGAGCGACGCCGTCGCCCGGAGCCGAAGCCGGTCGATCTCGTCGTTGATGTCGGCGTCCTTCTCGATGTAGGTGTCGGTGACCGGGACGTAGGCCTCGGGCTGGTAGTAGTCGTAGTAGCTCACGAAGTACTCGACCGCGTTCTCCGGGAAGAACGACCGGAACTCCGCGAAGAGCTGGGCGGCAAGCGTCTTGTTGTGAGAGATGATGAGAGCGGGACGGTTGAACGTCGCGATCACGTTCGCGATCGTGAACGTCTTCCCCGACCCCGTCACGCCGAGGAGCGTCTGGTGGTGGTCGGCGCGCTCGATCCCCTGGACGAGCTCCTTGATCGCGTTCCCCTGGTCGCCCTGGGGCTCGAATCCCGACACGAGTTCGAACTGCTTCTCCACGCGCTCACCCGCTCCGTTCTCTGCGTCCGTTCGTCGCTTCCGTTCGTCGCTTCCGCCCGGCGCTCCCGGCAGCCCCTCACTCCGTCCGGCCGCACCCGGCCCGTCCCCCGAGAACGAGGCGTCCCGGGCCAGGCCGCGGGACGCCGTGTTCTGGACGGGGCCACGACCGCTCCCCCGCCTGTTCCTGAGTCGAGTCTACTCCCTGATGCCGTCTTCTGTCACCACCAGGCCCTCGACGAGCCGCCGGTCCGAGCCCGCGGTTCCGAGCGGCTCTCCGTTCAGGAAGAGATCGAGCCCGCCGCCGTTCCCGACGTCGAGCGTGAACTCCTCCTCCGCCTCCCAGAGGCGCCGCTGGCCGGGGAGCATCGTGATGTCGGTGACGACCTCGCCGTCGACCGCGACCTTCACCCACGTGCGCTCGCGCGCGACCGCCATGAGCTCGAGCTTGTTCCAGACGATCATCGTGTCCTCGGGCGCCGCTTCGTTCTGCCCTTCCACGACGATCGGGGCCTCGAGGACCTGCTCCTGACCCTCAGGATCTTCGGCGTCCCCTGAGTTGCCCGCGTTCCCGGCTTCCGTCTGACCGGCGGCGGCGGGGTCGTACTCGAGGGGCGGCGCAGGCTGTGACACCCACTTCACGACGAGGACGATCACCACGATCGCGACGACGACACCGGCCGCGATCAGCGCCCAGCGCCGCTCGAAGCTCTTCCGCCGCTCGTGGATCTCGACCTCCACCGCGTCCCACT
This sequence comes from bacterium, assembly GCA_025774935.1. GTDB lineage: Bacteria > Joyebacterota > Joyebacteria > Joyebacterales > Joyebacteraceae > JALGVN01. The sequence goes on from JALGZK010000013.1 coordinate 40,599, forward strand.
CGTCCAGCTCGTCGGACTCCTGCTGCTGCGTGAACCGGAGGTACATCTGGACAACGTCTTCCTCGTCGAGCCCGAGGAAGTGCGCGTAAGTGCGGAGGTGTCCCTTGACGTAGACGGCCGCCGGGAGCGCGCTGAAGCGATCGTCTTCGAGCGACTCGACGATCGAGCGGCTCATCCGCGTGGCCTTCACCACGTCGTCTACCGTCCGGCCCTGGGACTCGCGTGTCGTTCTGAGGAGCTCGCCCACGGACTCCATGGCTGCCTCCCGGGCACGGCCCCGCGCCGCCGCGCCTGGCAACTGACCCTAGTACTCGTATCGAACGGTGTACTGGACTATCGTCTCGCCGTCGGCCTCGACGGGCACCTGGAACTCGATCGTGTGCGCCTCGACCTTCTCGTACTCGAGCGACGTCTCCGTGACCGTCCAGAACCCGTGCGGGTGCTCGACGACCCTGACGACCACGTCCTCTTCCTTGTGGTTCCGGACGCTGATCTCGTAGTCCTCCTCGTGGACGCGGTTCGTGATCTTCCGCGAGGCCAGCACCGTCCTCTCGGCCTTCACGTCGAACGCGTTCCCCATGAGGAGCGCGACGTCCTCGTCCTTCGGCGTGTGGTCGAGCCTGTCCTCGCCGATGAACTGGAGGTCGCCGATCGAGTCCTCCTTGTACATCCGGACCTTGCCCGCGGGAAGCGCGCGGCCGAGCCCCGCCTCCTCCGAGTTCACGAACTCGAGGAGCACCCTGACGTCGCTGCCGCGGTACGAGTCGAACTCGAGCACCTTGTCGACCACCACGCCTGTGCTTGGGAAGAACGAGAGCTGCTTGATCTCGCGGTCGGCTACGGTGGCCGGGGTATCGAGCTTGTAGAGGTAGTACTCGAAGAGCTGCTCCTCGGCAAACGCAGGGGCCTCGGCCATCATCTCGAGAGCCACGTCGGCCTTGAGCCCGCGCGCCATCGGCATCGGCTCGCGCACGCGGTGCACGTCGCCGGCCACGAGGTCGAGCCGCGCGTCCTTGTAGCTCGCTCCCGAGCGGTTGTCGATCGACACCCACGCGGCGAGATCGATCTCCGTGTCGTCGTCGTTGATGACACCGACGTACTCGGCGTGCCAGTTGATGCTCGAGGTCATGTAGGTGACCTCGACCAGCCGGTCGCCGGCCTTCTCGGCGCCGATCTTCCACACGAGGGTCGGCTTCGAGATGAGCCCCTCGGGGAGCATCGGGAACCTGATGTACATGACCTTCTCGCGGCTGATCACCGCCACCGGACCCGCACCCCTCCCCTGGTCGAGGACGATCGCCGCGGAGTCGACGGAGACGAGCCTCCCGCTGAAGAGGTCGGCGTCCTCCGTCACGACGTCGATGTCCTTCTCGAGGTAGCGCTCGAGGATCTTCGACGAGCTGGCGAGGTCGAACCTGTAGTTCTGTTCCCAGACCGACGCGTCGTCCCCGTCGAGCACCTTGAAGTGGACGCTCGTCGGGTCGATGCGCTGCGCGACGTTCCGGAACGGGACCTCGCTCACGCCTTCCGGGATCTCGATCGACCGGACGTCCTTCACGAGCGCGAGGTCGGTGTTGTAGACCGTGATCGCCACCCCCGGCCCTGGCTCGGGCGCCTGCGCGGCTGCCGAGACGGCGACGAGGATGGGCAGGATGATGAACAGACACCTTCTCATGGGTTTCCCCCCTTTCGAAAGCGGCCAGCTAGCTTCTCACAAAACTGAGGATCAGTCCAATGATCCCGACGGCCCAGCAGTACCAGGCGAACCGGGAGAACTTGCCGGCCGTGACGGCCCGGAGGAGGATCATGATGGCCGGAATGGCCGACAGGAACGCCGCGACGGTCCCCGCGGCGATGGCGGCCCCGTGCGCCGCCCCCGCGTCGAGGGCGTCCCCGAGGCTCGCGGCGGTGGCCCCCAGGATGACCGGGATCGAGAGGAGGAACGCGAACTCGGCCGCGGCCCGCCTCTCGAGCCCCGCCCCGAAGCCCGCGGCGATCGTCGACCCCGACCGGGAGATCCCGGGCAGTATCGCGAGCGCCTGGGCGCACCCGATCACGATCGCGTCCTTCCGGGTCGTCGCGGTCTTCGTCCCCTCGGGGAACCTCCGCGTCGCCATCAGAATCACCCCCGTCGCGATCAGGAGGACCGACACGAGTGCCGGGCTCCCGAAGGCGGCTTCGACGCGGTCCTCGAGGAGGAACCCCACGACGCCCGCGGGGATCGTGCCGAGGAGGAGGTGGAATCCGAGCCGCGCGTTGTCCGCCTCGTGCGGGAGGCGGAAGACCCACCGGACGACCGACGCGACGACCGCGATGACACGCTTCCAGAAGAAGATGACCACCGCGAGCGCCGTCCCGAAGTGGACGAACACCTCGAACGTGACGCCCGGGCTCTCGACGCCGAAGAACGACTCGGCGAGCGCGAGATGCCCCGAGCTCGAGACGGGCAGGAACTCGGTGAGCCCCTGGAGCACGCCGAGCAGGATCGCCTGGAGGATCGTCATGTGGATGAACTCCCCGGTTGGTCCGCGAGTGACGGCAGAAGCAGCGCCGGGATCAGAACACTCCCGCGACGAACGCCACGAGCCCGAGCACCATCACGATCTTGAGCGCCCGCGAGAGCGCGCGAAACGTCTCGCGCGACGGCTCGGGCCGCGAGAGCACGAAGCGCCACCCGAGGATGCCCTCGAGGAGCACGACCACAGCGAGGTACCCCGGGCCGAAGTTCCCGAGAGCGTACGGGACGATCGCGAGCGCCATCGCCACGATCGCGACGAGCCTGGCCGCAGCGAGCGAGGCCGCGGGACCGGCCGCCACCGCGAGCGTGCGGACGTCCGTCGCCCGGTCGCCCTCGACGTCCTCCCCGTCCTTCACGATCTCCCGCGTGAGGTGGATCAGAAACGCGAGCCAGAACGGGAGGAAGGTCGCACCGACGTTCCGCTGCGTGATCCCTCCCATGAGGAGGGGCGACGCCGCGACCGCGGCCACGACGACGTTCCCGGCTACCGGCGCGCCCTTGGCCGCGCTCGAGTAGAGGATCGTGAGGGCGACCCACGCAGCGACGAGCGTGAACGCCTGAATCCCCGGGCCGCCGGGGCGCGACAGCACGACCGCACACGCGAGCGCGGCGGCGTACCCGCCGAGACCGATCTCGCGGGCTCTCTGTGGTCTGATCCGGCCGGCCGCCACGGGCCGCTCAGGACGGTTCACGCGGTCGGTCGCGAGATCGGACACGTCGTTCAGCGCGTTCGCGCCCGACGTGGCGAAGAACGCGGCCGCGGCCCCGAGCGCCGCCGGCCCCCACGCGGTGGGCCGCGCCGCCACGAACGCCCCCACGAACACGGCCGCCGCGGCGATCGCGCCGTTCAGCGGCCGGACGAGCGACACGACTGCCGCGCCGTCAAATGCGGACCTGGACCCCTGCCCAGAGCTCCCAGCCATCGCGGTCCTCGCCGAGTACGTTCTCCCGGTTCTCCACGCTCTGCCAGGCTAACCCGAACCCCGCGAAGACTCCCCGGAGGTCCTCGTACCCGACCTCGAGCGACAGACGGTCGGTCGTCCACACGACCCCCGACGGAAACGAAGGTGCAGGGTCCATGCCGGCGACGAACCGGTCGGTGACCCGCCCCTCGCCCTTCCGCGAATGTCGGTACGTGACGCCCGCCGACCACTCGTGCGTCGCGTGCCAGACGCCCTCGAGCGTCAGGAGATCGGAGTCGGGACCGAGCGCGAACCCTGTCGGCATCCCGGCGTGCTCGAACCGGTACCCGAGACGGGTGGCGGTGTAGGTGTACTTCCGAACGCTCGTGTACTCGGCCGTGAGCGCGTAGTCCCTGCCCGCGGCCTCGCCGAACCAGGCGGCACCGAGCGTGACGCCGTACTTGTCGGGGTGGTCGGTGTTCCTGTCGTACTGGAGATCGTCGATGAGGAACTCGCCGTAGAGGTCGAGCCCCCGCACGGGTCGGTAGAGGAGGTCGAGCGACCACAGGATGTTGTCGTTCTCGCGCTCGTTGTGCTGCATGAGGTAGTAGGGGAAGATCGGAATCACGTAGACGGGGTCCGGCGTCGTCCCGGAGTAGATGACGGTCTCCGAGAACCCGACGCTCCCCCACGCGCCGTCGAACGACAGCCGGTGCGCCGCGAGGTACATCTGCTCCCACTCGGGGAAGTCCTCCCCCGGGAGCGCGTCGTACTCGACGAACGCGTGCAGCGCGTGGAACGAGAGCGCCCCGACGAGGAACCGGCCGTCGATCTGGTCGAACGTGGGCGCCGCGCCGGAGATCGCGAGCCTCCCCCACCTGGCGCGTCCCCAGGCCGGGTCGCGCCGTCCCGCGGCCACGGCGAACCACGGCCGCTCGAGGATGAAGTACGCCCGCTCGACGCTCGTGGCCACGCCCCGCCACGTCCGGACCCTCGGCGTGAGGCGGACCGTCCTCGCGCCCTCCTGGCCGCCGAAGAGGAACCACGCGTCGGAGTAGAACCCGACGAGGTCGCGCACGCCTCCCCAGAGGTCGTACCGGACCTCGACCGCCACGTCGAGCGTCTCGTCGTCCTCGTCGCCACGTCCGTCCTCGTCCCCATCCCCGTGTCCCTCGCCATCGTCGCCGTCCCGCATCGACGTCGGGCCTCCGGGGATCGTGCCGGGCCAGAGATCGAAGACCTCGACTTCGGGGCCGTACCGGAGCTGGCTCATGGCCTGGAACCCGAGCCCGACCATCGCTTCGTCGCTCTCGGCGAAGAGCGCCGGCACGTCGACCTCCCCGTGGAGGAACTCGGCGACCAGGCGCTTGAACGTCCAGACCTCTCGTTCGCTCATTCCGTCGGTCACGGACGCGCTCGGCTTCTTCTTCCCCATGGCGTCGACGAGCGCCTGCGCCACCGCCGCGCGCGAGACCGGCAGGGTCGAGAGGTCGACGTAGATCGCGCCGCGGGCGACGAGCCTCGCGAGGAGCGGGTACGACCAGTGCCCGACCGGCACGTCCTGCGGCGTCCTCGGGTTCGTCCACTCGGCCGAGCGCGCGTCGTCCTCGCGCGCCGCGGCGGTGGTCGGGGCGTCGGCCGCACCGGCGTCGGCCGCGGCGAGGCCCGGGCACGCAAGGGCGAACGCGAGACAGAGCGCCGCCGCGCACGCGGCGAGGGTCGGGAGACGTGTGAGCTTCGTATCGTCCATGGATGTCCGTGGAGTGGAGAGCGAGACGGGATCCCGGGACGACGGCGGCGCGGTTCTACGGGCGGCCGTGCAGCTCGTCCGCGCGACGGTACGCCTCGACGGCGTCGACGCTGCGTCCCATGCGGTCCATCAGGACCCCGATCTGGTAGTGGATCTTCGGGTCTTCCGGCTCGGCCGCGGCGGCCTTCCGGAGGTACGTCTCCGCGTCGTCGAGCCGGTCCTGCGCGGCGAGCGCGAGGGCCAGGTGGTAGCACGTCTCGGACGTCTCGCCCTCGAGCGCCACGACGCGCTGGAGCTCCGCGACGGCCCGCCCGAACTTCCCCTTCCGCGCGTAGACGAGTCCGAGCTGGAAGTGGGCTACGGGGTTGTCGATCGAGTACCGGACCGCGAACTCCAGCTCGGCCTGCGCCTCGTCCTCCCGTTCGGCGCCGAGGAGCGCCGCCCCGAGGTTGAAGTGCGCCTCCGCGCTCCCGGGCTCGATCTCGACTGCCTTCCGGAACTCGTCGATCGCGTCCTCGAGCATCCCCTTCTCACCGTAGATCGCGCCGAGGTTCAGGTGCCGCTCGGCGTTGTCGGGGTCGATCTCGATCGCGCGCTTGAACGCGAGGATGGCCTCGTCGGTCCTGCCCATGCGGTCGAGGGCGTAGCCGAGGTTGGTGTGGGCCTTCGCGCAGGCGTAGTCGGCCTCGATGGCGGACTGGTACCAGCGTTCGGCCTCCTCGAACTCGCTCCGGCGCGCGTACGTGACGCCCAGGCGGTAGTACGGCTCGGGATCGTCGGGCGCGAGGTCGATCGCGGCCGAGTGCTGCTCGATGGCGGCGTCGTGCCGACCCAGCAGGTCGTAGACGCGTCCCAGGTTGTACCGCGCCGCCGCGCTCGTCGGCGAGGCCTTCGCGGCCCGCTCGAACTCGGTCACCGCGGGCTCGAGGAGCCCGAGCTTCCGGTAGCAGGTCCCGCATGCGAGCATCGCGTTGACGTCGGTCGGCCGCCTCCCGAGAAGCTGCTGAAGGACGACGACCGCGTCCGCGTACCGCGAGGACCCCATGTAGGTCGACGCCAGGTCCCACAGCGTCCCGACCTCATCCGGCGCCGACTTGAGCTTCCTCCTGAAGTCGAGGAGCTCGTTCTGCATCACGGTTCTTCTGGCCATGGCTCCGCTCGAGTGCCCCCCTGAGCCCTTCCGGACCTAGACCTTGCCGCGTGCCGAGAGGACCTCCTTGATCTTGTCCTTGAGCTCCGTGAGATCGGCGGACTTCACGACGTACGCGTCCGCCATCCACGAGGCGAAGTCCTGCTTGTATGTCGAGTAGGCCGAGTTGAGGATGACCGGCAGATCCCGCCGCTTCGCCATGATCGTCCTCAGGCAGTCGATCCCGTCCATCCCGTCCAGCCGGATGTCGAGCACCACGAGATCCGGCGGGTCCTCCGCGATCTGCTCCAGGGCCTCCTCCGCGCTCTCCGCACTCGCCACGTCGTAGCCCTCGCGCTGGAGTTCCGTCTCGTACAGCTTCCGGACGTTCTTCTCGTCGTCCACCACCAGGAGCTTCGTCATGATGCGCCTCCGGTTCCTTCGCTCGTGTTCTGTGAGGTTCCCGCCTCGGCCGCGCCGAAGCGCTTCTCGTGCTCGATCTCTCCTGAGGTCCGCACGATTGGAATCGATATCTCGAACGTCGTCCCCACGCCGACCTCGCTCATCACCTCGATCTCGCCGCCGTGGTTCTCGATGATCCTCCTCGTCACGGCGAGGCCGAGCCCCGAGCCGGCCTTCCGGGTCGTGAAGAACGGCATGAACAGCTTCCCCATCACTTCGCTCGCGATGCCGGGCCCGGTGTCATCGACACGGACGATGATGTCCTGTCCGCGCTGACCCGTCGCGATGCGAAGCTCGCCTCCGTCTGGCATCGACTGGATGGCGTTCGTCATGATGTTGAGGAACGCCTGCTTGAGCTGGTTGGCGTCCCCCATCGTCACGGGAAGCCCGTCCGCCAGGTTGCCAGTGAGCCTGATGCGCGACGAAAGGATGCCGTGCGACAGGAGCTTCCTCACGTCCTTCACGATCTCGTTGACCTCGACTGGCCGGAGGTTCGGCTGAAGGTGCCGCTCGAGCGTGAGCTGCTCGCGGAGGATCTGTTCGAGTCTCGTCACCTCTTCGAGGATGATGCCGGTGTACTCACGGCGGGGGTCCTCCGCTTCGAGCGCCTCGTGGAGCTGCCGCGCGAAGCCGCCGACCGCGATCAGCGGGTTCCGGATCTCGTGCGCGACGTTCGCCGCCATCCGCCCGATGCCGGTGAGCTGCTCGACCTCCTGAAGCTGCTTCTGGAGCTTCACCCGGTCCGTGACGTCCTTGATGTACTGGATCGCCTGGACCGTCTCGCCCTGGTCGTCCCTGACCGGGAAGGTATAGACGTCGACTCCCCTGCGGTGGTAGCCGGACGTCGTCTCGAGCCGCGTGATGAGGGTCGGCTTGCCCGTGGCGAAGGTGTTGTGCGCGGGGCAGGCCTCGCAGGCGTGGTCGCCCCGGCAGTACACCTCGTAGCAGTCCCGGCCGACCACTTCCTGGGGCTTCTTCCCCAGAAACGCGGCCTCGGCCTTGTTCACCGCGACGACCTTGAAGTCGCGGTCGACGATGATGAGGCCGTCGGTGATCCCGTCGAAGATGGCCTGGAGCTGTCGCTTGCTGCGGTAGATCTCGCTCTCTTCGCGGCGCACCCGTCTGAGCCTCGCGGCGCACACGAACGTGGCCACGACGGCCCCGGCGGCGGCGCCGACCACGAGCCAGAGGAGCGGGCCCAGCGTTCCGACCGGGCCTTCGGCGATCATCCCGCGAATCCCCCCGTTAGCGACGCACGTCTCCGGCCCGTCCGGCGGCGCCCAGGGCATCGGACCCCACCCGGACGCGGTCATAGTATGGAGAAGACTGCCGGGTGTCAAGGTCAATTGACCGTGAGAACTGCACTTCCGGCCGCGCGGCGAGTCTGCGCGCGACCCGAAACCCCCTTGACAACCGGAGCGCCGAGCGCCTAGATTCCGGGCATCCGAGACAACACGACCTCCCTCCGAGCGCGCTCCCCGCCGTGCGCTCCGGGCGTCCGGACTGCGGGTCCTGGCCGCAGCCACCACCGAAGGAGACGCGAATGAACTGGGACTACGTCATCCCCTACGTCAACGTCACCGTCCTCCAGGTCGTCACGGCGCTGGTGGTGCTCGTCGCCGGCCTCTTCGCCGTCAGGATCGTCGTCGGGGTCTTCAAGAGGCAGATGCGCCGCACCAGGCTCCATGACGTCCTCGTGGAGTTCCTCGCGAGGTTCCTCTCGATCCTCCTCTACATCCTCGTCCTTCTCCTGGTGCTGGTCTCCCTGGGCGTGACGGTCGGCTCGCTCCTCGTGAGCATCTCGGCCGTGATCGGCCTCGTCCTCGGTTTCGGCATGCAGGACACGGTCAACAACATCGCGTCCGGGACCTGGATCGCCGCCCTCGGACCGATCGACATCGGAGAGGCCGTGGAGATCAACGGGAAGAGGGGAAAGGTGAGGGCCGTGGGCATCATGGCGACCGAGCTCCTGACACCGGACAACGTCCTCATCACGATCCCGAACGGCGAGGTATGGGGGACCTCGATCGTGAACTACTCGAGGGAGCCGATCAGAAGGGTAGACGTCGACGTCGGCATAGCCTACGGGGAGGACATCGGGAAGGCCGTCCAGGTCGCGACCGAGTTCATGAAGAACGACGGTCGGGTGCTCAGCGACCCGGAGCCGTCGGTCTTCGTCAAGGAGCTCGCGAACTCGTCGATCAACCTCTCGCTCAGGCCATGGTCAGCGGGGGACGATTACTGGGCCGTGAAGAACGACATGACGAAGGGGATCTACGAGGCCCTCGGGGCCGCGGGCATCGAGATCCCGTTCCCGCAGGTAGACGTTCACATGAAGGGTCAGTAGGGCGCCGCGGCGACGGTTCCCGGGGCGGCCTCGAAAGGAGGCAGGGATGTTCAAGGAGTTCAAAGAGTTCGTCATGCGCGGCAACGTCATGGACATGGCGGTCGGCATCGTCATCGGCGCCGCGTTCGGGACGATTGTGAAGTCGCTCGTCGCCGACGTCATCATGCCACCGATCGGCCTCTTCCTCGGCAACATCGACTTCTCAAACATCTTCGTCACGCTCAAGCAGGGCACGCCCGCCGGGCCCTACGAGACGCTCGCGATGGCGCAGGAGGCAGGAGCCGTCACGATGAACTGGGGCGTCTTCATCATGACGATCATCTCGTTCCTCATCGTCGCGTTCGCGATCTTCATGATGATCAAGCAGGTCAACAGACTGAAGCGCGAAGAGGAGGCTCCGCCGGAAGAGCCGACGACGAAGGAGTGCCCGTTCTGCCTGAACGAGATCCCGATCAATGCCACGCGCTGCGGGTTCTGCACGTCGCAGCTCGACGCGGCGGCAGCGTAGGGAACGACAGATGCACGGGGGGAGCGGCCGCCGGTCGCTCCTCCCCCGCTACCGCCCACGTAGTGGGCGTTTTCACGGGACACCGCCCTGCCGGGCGCCCGGTACACGGAACAGGAGACCCCATGAAGGCACCCTGCATCGCGCTCCTCCTCGTTGGGCTGGTCGCGTCGGCCGTCTTCGCGGCGGACGACCCCGACGCCCCGGACACGCTCAGCGCCAGCGAGTGGTACATCGCCACGAACATCGGCTTCACCGTCAACCAGTCCAGCTACAGCGATAACTGGGACGGGAGCGAGGTGAGCGCGTACAGCTGGGCGTTCGACTCGCGCTCGCTCGCCCAGAAGAGGATCACGCCGAACGTCGTCACGAACAAGAGCACCCTGCGGCTCGCCTTCGGCCAGACCCGAACGCAGGACAACGACACGCGCGAGTGGGAGGACGTGAAGATCTCGACCGACGTCATCGACCTCGAGTCACTGTTCGGGTTCAACGTCGGGTGGCCGGTCGGTCCGTATGGAGCCGTCCGGATCGAGAGCGATTTCTACGACGACAGCGACCCGACGAAGACGCGTTACTTCAACCCGACGACGTTCACGGAATCAGCGGGGTTCTTCCGCGACTTCTTCGCGAACATCAAGACGAAGGAGTTCTCGATACGACTCGGCCTTGCATCCAGACAGTACCTGAACGCCTCGGTCCTCGATACGATGACCGGCACGCGGAGCAACGACTGGATAAACGACGCCGGCGTCGAGTTCATCACGGAGCTCCGCTACCCGTTCTCCGGCGACCTGCTCATCTACGGCACGAGGCTCTGGACGTACAAGGCCCTCCAGAACTCCGACGCCGACGAGTGGAAGGGGACTCCGGAAGAGGACTACTGGGAGGCCGTCGAGGTCGACTGGGAACACAGCCTCGGTCTCAAGCTCTCTGAGCTCTTCGCGCTCAACTTCTACCTGCAGTTCAAGTACGACAAGAAGATCGTCGACGACTGGCGGGTCAAGCAGACGCTGGGGGTCGCGTTCACCTGGCGGGTCTAGCCAGGCCACTGCGGGCACCGGCGACTCCCGCGCGCTGCTGGTCGCCGCCACTGCACCGCCGCTCGGGCCAGAGCGCGATTCCTGTGATTCGCGTTCCGACAAGCTCTCGGGGCTGACATTGCATAGCCAACTGGCCTTATCTTTGCATGTTGGCAAGCTGTCCGTAACGTCTTCCCCGGCTTGACAGCCCCGGGGGGGAACGGTATATTCGCCCCTGACCTATGGTAACCAGACAGCAGACAGAAACCTATCGAACGAGCACACTCCTCGCGCAGTTCGGCCGACTCCCGACAACTGCGCGGTTCTACTCCGTGCTCTCCGTTCTCGTGATCGTCCTCGGCGTGACGTCCGGGCTCACGCTTCACAAGGTCGTGAGCGGCGACCCGGTCGGCCTGAACCCGCGGACCCCCATCTTCGGCGGGCTCTCGCCGTGGGGCCGCGTGACGAACGAGGCCGCATCCGACTACTTGAAGTCCAGCTTCGACGTCCTCGGCGTCGTGACGCCCATCCCAGGCGACGCCCAGAGCTTCCAGTACACTGCTTCGGCCGGAGAAGGGCTCGAGTCGATCGCCGCCAGCCACGGGATCGACCTCGACCTTCTCGCGAGCGCCAACGGCGCGAGCTACGCACAGGTTCCGCGCAGGGAGAAAGAAGTACGGCTGCCGCTCCTCTACTCGAGGGACCGGTCCTGGGACCGCTCGCTCGAGTTCCTTTACCCGGTCTCGACGTACGCCCCTATCGGCGGCAACGGCAAGGCCAAGCGGGGCGCCCCCGTCATAGTCCGCCACGCGGTCGCGCGGGGCGAGTGTCTCTGGAACATCGCGAGGAAGTACCACGTCAAGATGGAGACGATCGTCGCGATGAACGATCTCCCGAGCGCCCGCTATCTCAGGCCGGGACAGATCCTCGAGATTCCCGACACCGACGGGACGTACGTCAGCATCAAGAAGGGCGACACGATCGACGGCGTCTGCAAGAAGTACAGCCTCGAGGTCACGGAGCTCGTGAACGCGAATCCCGGCGTCGACGTCCACGCGCTCCACGTCGGGCAGAAGCTGTTCGTTCCGGGAACGGAAGCCCTCAGCGAGATCTTCAGGTTCGGCTGGCCGGTGCACGGCAGGATCTCGAGCCGGTACGGGAACCGCTACCACCCCATCTTCCATCGGCGGATGATGCATACCGGCCTCGATATCGCGGCCCCTTCGGGGACCCCGATCCGCGCCGCACTCGCGGGACGCGTCGTCTCCGCGGGATGGAAGGGAGGTCTCGGGCGGGCCGTCGTCATCGAGCACCCGAACGGGTACCAGACGACGTACGGGCACTGCTCGAAGATCCTCGTGAAGAAGGGGCAGACCGTGAAGAGGGGCGAGCAGATCGCGAAGGTCGGAACGACCGGCGTCTCCAACGGCCCCCATCTCCACTTCGAGGTGCGGCAGAGCCGGAAGCGCATCAACCCGGAGCGCGTGCTGTACTAGCCTGCCCAGACACGAACGTGAACGCACGAGCGCCCCGCAGTCGCGGGGCGCTCTTCAGTTGTGCCAAACCAGACGGTCCGTTCTCCCGCACCGGCGTCGGGCGGACGCTCGTGCTAGAGCCCGAGGTCGTCGCTGATCCCCTGCATCGACGCGAGCGCGACCCCGATGAAGTCCTCGAGCGTGAGTCCCATCTCGCTGCACGCCTGGATCTGCTCGCGCGAAGCGCCGGCCGCGAACCGCTTCTCGCCGAACCGCCGCATCACGAAGTCGACGTCGAGGCCCGCCAGCTTCTTGTCGGGGTGCATGAGCGCCGAGGCCACGATGAGGCCCGTAACCGGGTCGCTCGCGTAGAGCGCCCTGTCCATCTGGCTCTCCCGCGGGACGTGGTCGTTGTGCGCCTTCACCGCGTGGATGATCTCGTCCGAAAAGCCCATTCCGGCCAGCATTTCGGCCGAAAGGAGCCCGTGGCGGTCCGGCTCGTCGAAGGTCTCGTCGTAGTCCAGGTCGTGCATGAGCCCCGCCATCGCCCACGATTCCGTGTCCTCACCGAGCCTCTCCGCGAGCCCTGCCATGACGGCCTCGGTCGCCAGCATGTGCTTGAAGAGGTTCTTGTTCTTGCAGTTCTCCTTGAGGACCTTGATGTTCTCGTCTCTCGTCATGCGCCCTCCCCCCACTGCCGCCTGCCGCCGTCGGTCCGATCACCGAAGCGCCGGCCGCGTGCTACCCCACGTCGATGAACGTCTCCCTGTCCCTGAACCTCCGCTCGATCGCCGCCCTCACGAGCGCCGCCTCGGCCCCTTTCATCCCCGGATCGTCGTCGACGAACGCGAACGCGTCGTCGCGCGCGCGAACGAGGAGCCGCGAGTCGCGGGCGAGGTCGGCCACAGAGAACCGCGGGAGCCCGTGCTGCCTGACACCGAGGAACTCGCCCGGCCCCCTGATCTCGAGGTCGCGCTCGGCTATCTCGAACCCGTCGTTCGTATCGGCGAGGACGCTGATCCTCTCCCTCGCCTCGTCGGACGCGCCGGGCCCGACCATGAGGACGCAGTACGACCTGTGCGCTCCTCTCCCGACCCTCCCGCGCAGCTGGTGGAGCTGCGCCAGTCCGAACCGCTCGGCGTGCTCGATGACCATCACGGTCGCGTTCGGCACGTCGACCCCTACCTCGACGACGGTCGTCGACACGAGGAGGTCGGTCGCGCCCTTCTTGAACCCGTCCATCACCGCGTCCTTCTCCTCCGGCTTCATCCGACCGTGGATGAGACCGACGGTCGCGTCCTCGAAGACCTTCCCCTTGAGTTCCTCATACATCTTCGTCGCGGCCGAGAGCTCCACCTTCTCTGACTCCTCGACGAGCGGGTAGACGACGAAGACCTGCCGCCCCTCCCCGATCTCCTTCCTCAGGAACTCGTAGACGCGGGTGCGCGCCGCCTCGTCGCGGACGGCGGTCGCGACCGGAGTCCTTCCCGGCGGCAGCTCGTCCAGGACGGACACGTCGAGGTCACCGTAGACGGTGAGTGCGAGCGTCCTCGGGATGGGGGTAGCCGTCATGACCAGGATGTCCGGCGTCTTCCCCTTCGCCCGGAGCGCCGCGCGTTGAACGACGCCGAACCGGTGCTGCTCGTCGACGACCGCGAGCGCGAGGTTCCCGAACTTAGTTCCCTCCTGGATGAGCGCGTGAGTCCCGACGACGACCTCCGCCTCGCCGCTCTCGATGAGACGGAGCGCCTCCTCCCGGTCGGCCGCCTTCATGCCTCCGCGGAGGAGCACGACCCTGTCGCCGAGCGGCTCCAGGAGCGCCGTGATGTTCTCGTAGTGCTGCTCCGCGAGGATCTCGGTCGGAGCCATGATCGCTGCCTGGTATCCGTCGGCGACCGCCTGGTGCATCGCCGCCGCCGCCACTACCGTCTTCCCGGAGCCGACGTCGCCCTGTAGGAGCCGGTTCATCGCCCGGGCGCCGGCCATGTCCCTGCGGATCTCGCCGATGACCCGCTCCTGCGCCCCGGTCAGCTCGAACGGCAGCGACGCGAGGAGCCGCCCGTGCTCCTCATCGCTCCAGTCGAACCGGACCGCCGGGCCGCCGGTCGCGCCGCGGAGTTTCCTGAGCGCGACGATGACCTGAAAGAGGAAGAACTCCTCGTACGCCAGACGCGACCGCGCCCGCTCCGCCCGCTCGAGCGACGGCGGGAAGTGGACGTCCCCCATCGCGTCGCGGAGTCCGGGCAGAGAATGCTTCCTCCGGACGCCGGCCGGTAGCGGATCGACGAGCCCGTCGATAAACCGGTCGATGGCCGTCTTCATGATGCGGCGAATGCGCCTGCCGGAGAGCTCCCCGATCTGCGAGTACTCGGGGACGATCCTGCCGGCGTGGACGAGCTCCGCGGCCTCGTCCTCCCGGATGACCTCGAACGCGGGGTTCACGAACTCCGTCCGCCTCGCGTGCTTGTCGAAGCGCACCTCGCCGGACACGACCGCCTTCGTCCCCTTCTCGAGCACGTTCTGGAGGTAGGGCTGGTTGAACCACCGGGCGAAGATCGCTCCGGTGTCGTCCTCGAGGGCCGCCACGAACGTCGACCGCCGGCCGCGCCTTGCCACGTCGCACGAGAGCACGCGGACAACGACCGTCACGCGGTCCCCGACCTTGAGCGTGTCGACGTCGGCGATGCGGGACCAGTCGGTGTACGCGCGGGGCACGTAGTAGAGGAGGTCCTCGATGGTCTCGACGCCGCCCTTCTCGAAGAGCGCGGCCATCTTGGGGCCGACGCCCTTCAGGTATCGGACGTCGGAGTGGAGAGTCGTCTCGGTGGCGATTCCGGTCCTCCGTTCTCGGGACGCGCCGGGACGTGCGGGGCGACCGCGGGCGGCCGGGCGTGGCCACCGTCGGGTCACTCGTCGCGGCGGAGTCGCCAAGGATTCTAGACCAGCGCCGAAACGGGGTCAAGACGGCCGAGACGGCCCCCGAAAGACCTTGCAAGGCCGTGGGACCCGTGCTAGATTCATGAATTCGTGACCGAACTACGGAGGACACCATGTCGAGACGCTGCGATATCTGCGGGAAACACCCGCGCGTGGGACACAACGTCAGCCACGCTCACAACGTGACGAAGCGCCGGTGGTCGCCGAACCTCCAGCGCGTGCGCGTCGTCGTGAACGGCACGCCGAAGAAGATCCTCGTCTGCACGTCCTGCATCCGCTCGGGCGCGGTGGACAAGCTCAAGAAGACGGCATCGTAGACGGGGAAGCGGGTGTGGAAGAACGAGAGGGGCCCTCGGAAGAGGGCCCCTCGTCTCTTTGGTGGCGTCGCCGGACAGGGCGCGAGCGTCCCCGGGAGCTACACCTCTCCCCCGGTCCCGTCCCCCGCTCCCTTCGTGATCTTGCGCATCCTGACGGTCGTGCCCGTCTCCTCCGACATCTCGAATTCGACCTCGTCCATCGTCGCCCGCATGATGAAGACCCCCCGCCCCGAGCACTTCATGCAGTGCTCTTCGTCGGTCGGATCCCACACGCAGCTCTCGTCGAAGCCCTCGCCCTCGTCGTGAACGCTGATCCGGATCTCGTCAGGGTCCCACTCGCAGTTGACGGTCACCTTCTTGTCCTTGTCGAGCCGGTTGCCGTGGACTACGGCGTTCGTCACCGCCTCGATCATAGCCAGCGCCACTTCGTTCTGGGTCTTCCCGTCGAGTGTCTTGAAGTGCTCGCAGCCGAGGAGAATCTCGTCGACACGCTCAAGCGTCTCGTACTCGCTAGGAAGCACGAGTCTCTGGCTCCCAGACCCCGCATCAGACATGGTCGCTCTCTCGGTCGGGTCGCTAGAAGCTCTCGATCGCTTCCTTCTCCGTTGCGTACGTGTCAAAGATCGTCAACAGCTTCGTGATCATGAACAGGCTCTGGATCCGGTCGGAGACGTGCGCGAGCTTGAGCGCGCCCTCGCCCCTCTGGACGCTCGTGTAGACGGCCATGAGCGCCCCGAGCCCCGTGCTGTTGATCCACGGCACGCCCTTGAGATTGACCACGAACTTCGTCGTGCCCTTGTCGAGGAGCTGCTTGATCTCGTTCCTCAGGTTCTCACTCTCGGGTCCTCCCATGAGCTTCCCCGAGACGTGAACGATGGCGACATCACCTTCCATCTGGGTCTTTACCTTCAAAATCCACCTCCATCGTCTTGCGACTCGGTCGCCGGAACGGGCGAGGCGACCATGACATGCCCAACGCGGCCCCCGTGTACCACGGGGACCGGATACGATGGCGCGACTCTAACACATGCGAGCCGGCGAATCAAAGCGGAAACGCGACGCCGGAGGCGGGACGGCGACCGGTCCTGCGCGGCAGCGACACCGTCCGCGAAGACGCCGCACCGCATCCTTGCGCCTGGGTCCGACCCGACCCCACCCGGCCCCCGAGCGTCCAAGAGGGTCGGAGGAACGCCCTCCGTAGCGGCCCGCCTCGGGACCTCGGGACCGGCTCGAACGCCCCACTTTCGGCCCGTTCCTGAGCCGATTCTGGCGTAGAACTTGCTTTTGACCCGCGTGCAGGGCTCTCCTGCGGTGGATCGACCGCGGGGGCCGTGCGGCCTGCCATGGGCGGCCGTGCGGCGCCCCGCCGACGGGGCCGTTCAGCCCCTGGAGACGACAGAAGGCCCCTCACCCACCTCCTCCTCCCGGGAGGGAGGGAGGCGTCGGGTCGCAAAACGCATTACCTGCCTGCGGCGGGGAGATCCTGCCGGGGCGAGCGCGCGCCCTCCGGGGGCCGGGAGCGCGGCCGGGTCCACGTGGGTAGGGACCCGATCACACCCGTTCCGCCACCGGTCGCCGGGGCGGATGGAGCGGACCATGAGCAGACTGCCAAAGACGGTATCCCTGATCATCATTCTGGCTCTCTTCGCGATGACGGTCGACCCCATCCTGGGCCACGTCATCGGTCGGAGCGTCCCCTTCCTGAACATGAGGCTCGCCGGGGACCTCTTCCACGAGGTCATCTACCGCGCGGTCATCCTCCTGGTCGTCGCGGGAGTCTACCTCGCGCCCGGCATGTTCATGTCGCGCGTCAAGCTCGCCGAGGAAGAGGCGAAGCACCTGAACGGGAAGCTCGAGACGGTCCGGAGCATCATCGGGTTCACGATCCGCGAGACCGACGTCGAGCCGCTCGTCGCCGAAGCGTGCGAGCAGCTGATCTCGACGCGGAACTACGAGAAGGTGTGGATCGGTATCTTCGACGGGAACGGTGGCCTGGCGGCCGCCGCCGAGGCGGGATGGGGCGAGGAGTTCGACGCGCTGCGGGACGCTATGAGGAACGGGAAGCGACCGACGTGCGCGCGTTCCGCGATCACGCAGCCCGACCCGGTCGTGTTCCAGGACCCGGTCGCCGAGTGCGGCGACTGCCCGCTCAAGCCGAAGCACTACGGCCGCGGGAATCTCATCGTGCGCATCGCCGCCGGCGACAAGACGTACGGCGTCCTGTGCGTGTCCGCGCCGCCTCACACCGTGGGCGACGACGAGGAGAAGTCGCTCCTCCTGAAGGTGGCATGGGACCTCGGAATGACCCTCCGGGCGATCGAGCTCGAGAGGATGCGCTCGCGAACAGCGGACGAACTCGAGAGCGAGAGGAAGTCGGCGGAGGCGCTCGCCCGGCTGACCGACGCGGTCGTAGCGTGCGACGCCCCCGTCCACGAGATTGCCGAGAGCGTTCTCGCTCACGCCATGGCCACGACCGGTAGCAGCGAGGGTGTCGTCTGGATGTTGGACCCCAGGACCGGCGAGCCCATCGTCCAGTCGTCAAATGGCCTCCCCTCGTCATCGAGCGCCGCGTTCGCGCAGTCCGGCAATGAGACCGGCGAGGCGGAGACCGGCGAGGCCGGGCCCCCGCCCGCTGACACGTCCCCCTCGGGGCGGTACCCCGGGCTCTGGACGTGCGTCCTCGAGACCTCAAAGACGCTCCGGACGAACGAGCCACAGCTGAGCGACGAGTGGGATGGCGTGACCGGCACGGCGTCCCCTATTTCGAGCTTCCTCGGTGTGCCCGCCGTCGCGGCGGGCCACCTCCTCGGCGTGATCGCCGTGGCGAACTCGAGCCGCGGCTACACGCCGGAGGACGAGCAGGCGCTCGAGCGCCTCGCCGACATCTACGCCGCCGCGGCCCAGCGCCGGCTGGCGGAACAGGAGATCAGCGTGGCGGAGCGGGCCGTCGACAACTCGCTCGACCCCGCCGTGATCGCCGACGACACGGGCGCGGTCGTTCGCGTCAACGACGCCTTCCTGAAGACGTGGAACTACAGCGAAGTCCCACAGGTTCTGGGCGTCCCGGTCGGCCGCTTCCTCGTGAACCAGCAGGCCGTCTCGGAGATGCTCAACGAGCTCAAGGCCGACGGCCGGTGGGCCGGCGACCTCGAGGCCAAGCACTCAGACGGTTCCTCGTTCCCCGTCTCAGCCTCCGCCACCGTCGCGACCGACCAGTCCGGGAAGACCCTCGCGCTGGCGTTCTCGTTCGTCGACGAGACAGAGCGCAGGACGTCTACGCTCGAGCGCGAGATCGTACGCGCCGTCTCGGCGAAGGCGGGTTCGAGCGAGGACATGCACGAGCTCTACCGGACGGTGCGACAGCAGCTCGGCAAGCTCATCGACACGCGGAACTTCTTCGTCGCTCTCTACGACGAGGAGACCGAGAGGATCGATCTTCCGCTCTTCCTCGACGAGAAGGACCAGAACCAGTTCGAGACGCTCCCACCGGGGAAGACCCTGACCGGCCACGTCGTGAGAACCCGTGCGCCGCTCCTGGCAACTGAGGAGGACGTGGCCCGCATGGTCACGACCGGCGAGATCGAGGTCGTGGGCACGCCGTGCAAGTCGTGGCTGGGCGTTCCCCTCCTCTCTCCCGAAGGAGCGATCGGTGCCATCGCGGTCCAGAGCTACACCGACGCGCGCGCATTCGGCGAGGACTCCGTGGATCTGATGTGCGACATCGCCGCGGTCGTAGCGACCGCGGTGTCCCGGAACGAGGCGGAGGGCGCCAAGAGGCACGGTGACGGGCGCTTCAACGCGATCGCGGAGACGTCGAACGACGCGCTGATCAACGTCGACAGCCGCGGGAAGATCATCTTCTGGAACAAGTCGGCGGAGAACATGTTCGGGTACACGCCAGACGAAGCCGTCGGTCAGTCGTTCTCGCTCGTGGTGCCCGAGGGCTTCCTGCAGGCGCACGTCGACGGTCTCATGCGCGCGGTCTCGGCCGACGGTCAGGGCTACGTCCGGGCCAACGTCGAGGGCATCGGTCTTCGCAAGGACGAGAGCGAGTTCCCGATGGAGCTCTCCATCGGCGCCTGGAAGTCGAACAACGACACCTTCTTCACGGCCGTCATCCGCGACATCACCTCGAGGAAGCAGGCGGAGGAAGAGCTCCAGTTTTTGGGCTCGATCCCCCTCCAGGTGTCGGACGCGCTGATCGTGACCGACCTCAACTTCCGCGTGACCTACGTCAACAAGGCCGCCGAGTATCTCTACGGGTATCCCGGCGGCGAGCTCGTCGGAAAGACGCTCGACGTCCTCTCCGCCGAGCCCTGGGGTGACGACTTCCAGGACGAGATCCACCGGACGGTCTCGTCAGGGCGCGTGTGGAGCGGCGGGCGCATGAACCGACGGAAGGACGGAAGCACGTTCCTCGTCGAGTTCCGCGTCTCCCCTCTCAGGGACAGGCAGGGGCGTCTCTCCTCGTACATCTCGATCTTCCACGACATGACCGAGCGCAAGCGGGCGGAGCAGCTGCTCCAGACGCTGAACGCCGCGGCCCTCGGCATGGAGCGCCACCTCACGGCCGATCAGATCCTCGAGGCGGTCGCCGACGAGCTCGAGAGAGTCGGGCTCTCGTGCGCGGTGCTCATGGCGTACCCAGGCAGGAGCGAGGTCACGCTGAGCTACGTGAGCAAGAGCGTCGTCTTCCCGGAGGCTGACGAGTACATCGACACGCTCGCCGTCGCGGGCGTTCCGGTCTCGGCGAACCCCGCGGACCCGATCCGGAGGGTCACGCGCGAGCGGCAGGCGATCTTCATCGAAGGTCAGCGGGGAGCCGTGGGCGGCAAGTCGGCGGCGTCCACGTGGGAGGAGGGCGACGGCCTCGCCGACATGCTCTACGCCGAACGCTCGATCCTCGCTCCGCTCATCGCCGGCGAGGACGTCATCGGCGTTCTGGCCGTGCGCTCGGGTGAGCTCACGAGGAAGGACTCACCGGCCATCACGGCGTTCGCCAACCAGCTCGCTGCCGCGCTCCGCAAGGCGAACCTCATGCAGGAGCTCGAGAACAGCCTTCAGGAGCTCAAGAGAACGCAGGACATCCTCCTGCACGCGCAGAAGATGGAGGCGATCGGGAACCTCGCCGGAGGAGTCGCGCACGACTTCAACAACCTCCTGACCGCGATCACCGGCTACGCGGAGCTCGTGCTCCGCAGGGTCGAGGAGGGTGACCCGACGCACTCGGACGTGTCACAGATCAAGAAGGTCGGCGAGCAGGCGGCGGCCCTCACGGGTCAGCTCCTCGCGTTCAGCAGGAGGCAGCCCCTCCAGAAGAAGGTGCTCTGCCTGAACGACGTCATCTCGAACACCGACAAGATGCTCCGCAGGCTCATCGGCGAGGACGTCGAGCTCGTCGTCAACCTGGACGGAGCGCTCAGGGAGGTGAAGGCCGACTCGTCCCAGATCGAGCAGGTCATTATGAACCTCGCCATCAACAGCCGCGACGCGATGCCGGGCGGTGGAACGCTTACGATCCGCACCGAGAACGTCGCGCTCGGTGAGGAGGACTGCCAGGACGTCGGTGAGGCCACCCCGGGCGAGTACGCGCGGATCATCGTTCGGGACACGGGCGAGGGCATCGACCAGGCGGTCGTCGACCGCATCTTCGAGCCGTTCTTCAGCACCAAGGAGGCCGGCAAGGGCACGGGGCTCGGCCTGTCGGTCGTCTACGGCATCGTCGCGCAGCACGGCGGCTGGATCGGGGTGTCGAGCGAGATCGGCGAGGGGACGACGTTCGAGGTGTACATGCCCGTCACGAACGACGTGACCGAGGAGGAACCGGTCGCGGAGGTCGCGATGGAGAAGATCCTCGGACACGGCGAGCGTATCCTGCTCGTCGAGGACGAGGACAACGTCCGTGACTTCGCCAGGAGAGCGCTCTGCGAGGGCGGCTACGAGGTCCTCGAGGCAACGAGCGCCGAGGAGGCGTTGGACATCTTCGAGAACGAGGAGAGGAAGGTCGACCTCATCTTCAGCGACGTCGTCCTGCCGGCCAAGAGCGGACTTCAGCTGGTCGAGGAGCTCCTATCGGTGAGCCCGGAGCTCCATGTTCTCCTCTCGAGCGGGTACACAGATCAGAAATCGCAGTGGTCCGTGATCGATGAAAGGGGACTCGCGTTCCTTCCGAAGCCCTACGACATCAGCGAGCTCCTCCGCACGATCCGGGAGACGATCGAACCCATCTAGGCGGGCCGGGCCTGGCCCCCCGCCGGCACGGACTGCCTCCCCCTCAGGGGGACGGCGTCCACTCGAGGTTACCGTGAAGCGAAAGATAACGACCATAAGCATCTCGCTCTGCGCGGGCGCCGCCTTCTGGGCGGCCGATGCGTACGTCGCCTCAAGAAGCGCGACGGGAGCCAGCTTCGTGGACCTCCTCTGGAGCGAGGCGCCGTTCCTGGCGCTGTTCGTGAGGTTCGGTGTCGTGGCCGGAATCCTCGGCGCCGGCATCATCGCCGTCTGGATCGGCGGGCGCATCGCCCGGTCGCGGAGGGCCGCGGTCGAGGTGGACGTTGCGCAGGATGGGGCTGAGGGCGAAAGACCTGCGGTCATGGCGTGGAACGCCGACGGAATCGCGAGCGCGGAC
This sequence comes from bacterium, assembly GCA_025774935.1. Taxonomy (GTDB): domain Bacteria; phylum Joyebacterota; class Joyebacteria; order Joyebacterales; family Joyebacteraceae; genus JALGVN01. The sequence continues at coordinate 62,591 of JALGZK010000013.1, forward strand.
GGCGACTCCCCCGACGTCCCCGACAGGCAGGTCTGGGAGATCCACACGGACGGATTCCTCGACGGCCCCGAGCCGGATCAGGGACTCGAGACCGCGGAAGGGGCCGAGGACGAGACGTTCGCGTCCGAGGACGGGCCGATCGACGAGCCCGAGTTCGAGGAGATCGTCCACACTTCCGAGGACGAGGAATCGCGCATCGAGGAGATCGGGACCGACGAGACCCAGGCCGACGAGACGGAGGCCGACGGCTCGGAGGAGACTCACTACGCAGGTGATACCGACGGCGAGGCAGATACCGACGTCGTGGCCGACACCGACGCCATGTCAGACGGCGACGACGTGGCCGACGGCGACGAGATGGCCGACGACGACGAGATGGCCGACGACGATCACCCGGCCGGGAACACCCCCGAGGAGATCCTGCAGAGCGCTGTCGACGAACTCGCGCAGGACAAAAGGTACCACACTGCGTGGGGCGCGTACATGGACGCCGGCGGACGGTACGCGGCGGCCCTCGGCAGCGGCCTCGCCGAGGACCCAGCCCCGTGAAGTGTGCCGACTGCCCGATCCGCGGCGCCTACCGCGGACGCTGGGCCATGACCGCCCGACTTGAGAATGACGGGCAGCTTGTCGGTATGCTCTCCGTATCTATCTCCAAGAAGCGCGCCCGCGACTCGCGCGAGCACAGGCGCTTCCAGGAATTCGCATCTTCGCTCGGCGCCGAGCTCGGCTGCTCGATCACCGACCAGCGCTGCGCTCCTGTCGACGACGCCCTGATGATACTCGCGAGCGCCGCGGCCACTTCGCCGGGCGCCGGGTTCGTGACGGACCCGGGCGGGATCGTGAGACACGTTAACGCGTCCTGCCTGGAGCTCTGGGGGTACGAGGACCGGGAGGAGGTCGTCGGCCGGGCCGCTGCGACCCTCTGGGACTCGGAGGAGATCCACGCACTCGTCCAGAGCACGCTCGAGGAACAGGGCCGCTGGACGGGCACCCTCGCCGCGAAGCGAAAGGACCTCAGTCTGGTCGAGGTCGAGGCGTCGGCGCGGATAGTGACGAGCGAGGGCGGCGAGCCGCTCGGCGTCGCCTATTCATGCAGGCTCGTCGCGGGAGCCGGGTCGGACGACGAGTCCTCGGGCGAGAAGGCACTCGCGTCCGTGGGCGCATCGCCGGCATCGGACGACACCACATGGACGGCCACGGAGGCCGCGGCCGGCGGGAAGGGCGAGACGGACGGAGTCGAGACGCAGTCCGGCGCCCCGATGGACGCGGACGGAGCGGGGGTCGGACCCGATGCCCCCGAAGGCGGGACGGGGCCGCCGGAACCGGGCGACCGTTCGTTGTCCGGCGGCAGAACACAGGATGCTCCGGAGACCACGCCCGGCGTCGCGGACGTCGTGCCTGACGCGGCACCGCCTACCGTGAGCGGCTGGGACGCGTCCTGGACGTTCCTGGAGGCCGCGGGAACGCCTGCCGTCTGTGTCGACGGTACCGGAGCCATCGTCCGCGCGACCGCCGCGACCGAGGAGCTCCTCGGATATCGGCCGAGCGAGCTCGCCGACCACCCCCTGGACGCGCTCGTCAGGTGGGAGTCCGGCGGACAGCAGCCGGAGTCCCTGACCGCCGCGCTCGCCGGCGAGTCGCCGAGGACCCGCGAGTTCCCGCTCAGCCGCGCCGACGGAACGACGCTCGACGCGTCGATCAGGTTCGTCGACGCAGCGGCGGCCGGGCGCCCCGGCCAGACCGTCTGCATCATCGAAGACGCCAGCGGCCGGCGTGAGCTCGAGGAAGAGATCGCGCGCGAGCGCGAGAAGAGCGAGCAGCTGGCGGCCGCGCAGAAGAGAGCCGAGGAGGAGCTCGGTCGTGCCAGGGAGCGCTCGGAGGCAGAGCTCAGCCGCGAGCGTGAGAGAGCCGAGGCGGCTCTGGCCGAGCAGCGCAAGGCGATGGAGGAACTCGCAATCGAGCGCGTGACCGTCGAGCAGTACCTCGCAGAGCACGACGACGCCTCGGACGAGCTCGACCGGACGAGGCAGGAGGCGGAAGACCTCCTCGCCTCTCAGATGGGTCTGCAGGAGACGCTCGACCTCGAGAGACTCAAGACGGAGCGTACGCAGGCCGAGCTCGCGAAGCTGCAGGAGGAGCTCCGCGGCGAGCGCGAGAAGATCACCGAACTCAGGACGGAACAGGTTCGGGCCTCGGAAGAGGTCGCGAGAGAACGCAAGAAGGCCGAGCAGCTGGCCGAGGAACGGCAGAGGATCCGCGAGGAGCTCACCCGGGAGCGCGAGGAGTCGGCGAAGATCCGCGTGGCCTGGAGCGAGGCGGAGGAGGTTCTCTCCCACGAGAGGGCCCGGGCCGAGAAGCTCTTCCTCGGTCAGGAGAAGGCGCGCGAGGCGATCACGCGCGAGCGCGACCGGATGGCCGAGATGCAGGCGCACCTCGACGACGCGAGACAGAGCCTCTCCATCGAGACGAGCAGGACCGAGACCCTCGAGGCGGAGGCGAAGCGCATCGGGGAGCAGCTCGCCTGGCAGACCGAACGAACGGGCGAGCTCCAGGCGGAGCTCGAGAAGGCCAGGAAGGACGCGGCGCGCGCGGCCGAGGTGTCTCCCGGTGGCGCATCCAGGCGTCCCGACGTCGAGAAACGTCTCGAGGAGGAGCTCTCGAGGGCGCGGGAGGAGCGCGACTCGCACCGTGCGAATCTCGAGAGGATGGAGGACGCCCTTCTTGCGGAGAGGAAGAAGGCCGAAAGCTACCTGGCGGAGAGCCGGAGCATGCAGACCGAGCTCTCGAGAGACCGTGACCGGACAAGGAGCTACCTCGACCTGGCGAGCGTGATCTTCATGACCCTCTCGGTCGACCAGACGGTTGTCGACATCAACGGGAGCGGGTGCGAGATCCTCGGGACCGGAAGGGACGGCGTCCTCGGAAGGAAGTGGAGCGATACGTTCGTGCCCGAGAGCGCGAGAGCCGAGGTGAAGTCCGAGTTCGACCGGCTCCTCTCCGGGAAGGCCAGGGAGATCAAGGAGTTCAGGAGCGTCGTTCTCGCGGCCGACGGCAGCGAGCGAAGCGTCGTCTGGAACTGCTCGCTCGTGACGGACGAAGAAGGACACCCGACCGCCGCGCTCTGCTCGGGCGCAGATGTCCCGAGCACGGAGCAGGAGGAAGCCGGGATGGCGCGCGGGCTGCCGGAGCAGATGCCCGATGCGATCCTCGTGACGGGGATCGACTTCGCGATCGCCGACGCGAACCCGGCGGCGGGAAGGCTCCACGGATGCGCGAGCGACGACCTCGTCGGGCAGACCCCGAAGCTCGTCTCGAACGGCGACCGCGCCAGCGACATGCGGAACGAGATCCGGGACTCGATAGAGCAGGACGGGATCTGGTCCGGGACGCACTCGCTGACAGGCGCGGACGGAACGGTCGTGACGTGTCACACGCGCATCTCCCCGATCGTCGACGACTCGGGCGAGACGACGGGCTACCTGTTCGCGCAGCGCGACGTCACCGCTCTCCGCCGCCGTGAGCGATTCGTGGCGGCCTCGAGCGACGCCGCTCTCGCGATGTCCCGCGCCCGGACGCCATCGGGAGTGCTCGACGCTGCGGAGCGCGAGCTCAGGAAGCTCGGCTTCTCATGCATCATGATGCTCGTGGACGAGGAGGAAGGCTCGATCGCGATCAAGCGCGCGACCGGTGACGGAGGCCCGTCGGCCGTCGACACCACCGTCGTCCGCGCCTCGATGGCCGAGACGCCGGAGCTCGCGGGAGCCTTCGAGGACCGCCAGACGGTCTTTTTGGAGGACCCGGGAAGTCTGGCGATGCGCATGCTCAAGAAGGAGACCGTCGAGACCGCAGAACGAACCCAGAAGCTGTTCCAGGGCGGACGTGCCGCCCTCTCCCCTCTCGCCGTCGACGACGACGCGTTCGGCGTCGTGATCGTGCGGTCTCCGGAGTTCGCGGAGGAGCACGTCGCGTTCGCCACCTCGTTCGCGAACATCCTAGCGGCGGAGTGGAACAGGGCGACGCTTCTCGAGGAGCTCGAGAGCGCCCTCGCCGAGATGGAGGTGGCGCAGGCGCAGCTCGCTCACAACGGCGAGAAGGCCGACGTGATGGAGGTCGCGACCGGCGTCGTCCAGCAGATCGAGGGGAAGCTCGAGGCGATCGTCGGCTACGCCGACCTGCTCGCCAGCCGCCACGGTTCGGACGACCCGACGCGCGAGGACATCGGCCAGATCAAGAAGGCCATCGAGGGCGCGAAGACGCTCATGACGCAGCTCGTGACCGTCAGCTCGGGCTCCGCACCTGAGGACACCGAGAGGCTCGACGCGAACGTCGTCATCAAGGCCATGGAGGAGACGCTCCGCCGCCTGGTCGGCAGCGAGGTGCAGGTCGTCACCGTCCTCCGCCCCAGGTTGGACAGCGCGATCATCGAGAAAGAGGAGCTCGAGCGCGTGATCGCGGACCTCGCCGTGAGCGCCCGTGACGCGATGGCGCACGGCGGCACGCTCACCGTGAGGACGGAGAACCTCTCGCTCGACGCCAAGCAGCTCGCGGCCGGATCAGACGGGCGGCCCGGACGGTTCGTGCGCCTGTCGGTCGAGGACACCGGTGAGGGCCTCGACGCAGAGTCCCTGGAGAGGATCTTCGATCCGTCGTTCAGCCCGAGGCGCCGTGACGGACGCAGCGCTCCCGGGCTGTCGGCGGTCCACGACATCGTGCAGAAGCGCGACGGGTGGATCGACGTGCAGACCGGTAGTGGCCGCGGCACGGTCTTCATGATCTACCTCCCGGCCGAAGAGCCGCTCGCCGAGGAGAAGTCGGGCAGGCGCATCGTGCGCGTGCCCGAGGAGCGGATCCTCGTCGTCGAGGACGAGATGGACGTCCGCCAGACGGCCGTCGAGGCCCTGGCCGACCAGGGCTACAGGGTCCTCGAGGCAGCGAGCGCGGAGGAGGCCCTCACGGTCTTCGCCGAGCAGGGCGGTCAGATCGACCTCGTCTTCAGCAACATCGTGCTTCCCGCCATGAGCGGGACGCAGCTCGCCGACGAGCTCAGAGCGAAGAGCCCGGAGATCCGGGTCCTCCTGAGCACCGGGAGGCTCGACGAGGACTACCAGGGGACTCTGGTCCGCGAGAAGGGCCTCCGTCTCCTGCAGAAGCCCTACGAGCCCTACGAGCTCGTGCGATCGATCCGGCTCGCGATGCGGGCGCACTAGGCCGGAACTTGAGGGTGCCGCGCCCCGGACGACGCGGCACTCGAATGCCCCCCCAACGGAGACGGCTCCCTCGGTGAGGGAGCCGTTCCGTATTCTCAGCCCGTCCGGGCGCGCCCAGACGCACCCGCGCGGCGAGCGCTACTTGAGGAGGACCATGAGCCTCCGGTCGGTGAAGCTCCCGGCGCTCATGCGGCAGAAGTAGACGCCGCTCCCGACCTTCCCTCCCGCTTCGTTCCGCCCGTCCCACACGACCGAGCGCGAGCCCGCATCCTGCTCGCCGTCGACGAGCGTCCGCACGAGGGCGCCGGCCACGTTGTAGACCGAGATCGTCACGTGGGCCCGCTCGGGGAGAGCGTATCCGATGGTCGTCACCGGGTTGAACGGGTTCGGCGCGTTCTGGAAGAGCGCGAACTCGGAGGGCGTGGCGCCGACCTCGCCCTCGTCGATTCCGGCCGGCGAGCACGAGATGGCGAGGTCGTCGACGTACCACCCTTCCTGCCCCGCGTAGCTGTCGGCCGCGAACCTGAACCGCACCAGATACCCGGTGCCGACGTAGGCGGACAGATCGAACGTGTCCTGCCTCCAGTCGAACGAACCCGACCAGCAGGGCGTGCCCTCCGGCAGGGGGTTCGTGGGGTCGTCGTTCTTCAAGTGGCTGTACCCGCCGTCCGGCACGAGGAGGCTCCACGTCGCTCCGCCGTCCGACGAGATCTCGACGATCGCGCAGTCCTCGGCGGCGCCGGTGCCGTCCTCGAGCGCGTCCAGGCGGTGCCACATGATCATCTCGCAGCCGCTGCCGAGACACAGCTCAGGCGTCTCGACAGCCGCGTCCGCGTACGGCATGTAGTAGCCGCCGCCGGGACCCCCGTACTTCCACGAGTAGCTGCCCGAGTGCGAGCGGTAGTCCGAGACGTGCCACTGGTTCAGGGAACCGTCCGTGACGACGTAGTTGCCCCAGTCCTGGCCGGTCACCTCGAAGTCCTCGTCGAGGCCGCCCGCGACAGCGGCGGTGAGGGGAACGGTCCCCTCGTACCCGATGGCGGTCCCGACCGCGACCTCGTAGTTTACGAGGTGGAGCGGAGGCGTGTCGGGCGACAGGGTCACGGTGAACCCCGGGCCGAGCTCGCCTGTGCCGCCGGGCTCGATGACCGCGGCGCCCGCGCTCCCGCCGCCGACAACGACGTATGGATCGACGCTCGAGAGGCCGGCCGTGATGTCGTACGCGGGCTCGCTCCCCACGTTCTCAAGCGTCACGATGAGGACGATCGTCTCGCCGGGGTTCGGGCAGCCGTCGCCGTCCCCGCCGGGCGGCGGGTCGTCGACCGACCAGTCCGCGAGGACGAGGTCCGGCGCGCCCACGCCGACGCTGAAGTAGCTCACCCACGTGCTGTCGCCGTCGGACGCGGTGACCTCGAACTGGGCCTCGTGTCCGTCGCCGCAGTTCCCGGCGACCGCGAAGTCATAGTCCTCGAGGCTCTGGGCCGTGCCGCCGGCGGGGATGGTCCCGAAGTCCTCGGTGTTGTCGGTGACGGTCACGTACGGGTCGTCGGTCGAGATCGTCGCCACCACACCCTCCCCGTCCACGAGCCCGACGTTCCGGAGCGTGAGGGTGAGCTCGACCGCCTCACCGGCGGCCACCTGCCCGTCACCGTTCCCGGAGCTTCCGCCGCTCCCATCATCGTCGATCGTGTAGCTGTCGTAGATGCAGAACGGAACGTCTGCGTTCGTCACGGCGGCCACGCCCTCGTAGGCGTAGCAGTCGTGCTTCGTGACTGTCACGTCGAGCGACCCCGTCAGCATGGGGACCGGGTCGAGGGAGATCATGGCCTGCCCGGCGGCGTCGGTCCGTCCCGTCACGTGAAGCCCCTCGTCGGCCTTGACGACGCTCACGAGCGCATCCTCGACGGGGTCGCGGCTCTCCGACACGGAGACGCTCACGGTCGGGAGCCCGATCGGGATCGCCGCGGGGTGGCTCACGCTGAGCTCTGTCGGCGGCTCGGTCCAGAAGTCGACCGCCGGGTCGCCCAGGATGTTGTACATCTCGAAGTAGCGTCGGGTGCTTCCTCCAGGACCGTAGTGATCGAGGAGGTGGTACATGGCCCGGTGCGTGACGCCGCAGGCCCACGTGTAGCCCTCGCCGAAGAAGGCCTCGAAGGCCCCCTTCTCGAGGATGTCATCCTCGCCCCAGTACGACGTCACAGAGGAGCCCCAGAACACGAGCGCGCCGCGGCCGGGCGCGTTGATCCAGTTCTCGCCGAAGCACGCGGCACTGTACCTCCCCGTGTCGCACGCGTAGCTGTGAACGAGCGGGAGCTTGTCGGTGTTTTGGAGCGCGTTGACGTGCCCCCCGTTGTACGGCGGCCCGTCGGACCACGAGGTGACCGAACCGTGACCCGAGTAGATGCAGAGCGACCGTCCCTCGTTCAGGGCAGCGGAGACGTCGTTCGCCGTCGCCCCCTGCGTGCAGTAGAGCCGCTGCGAGTAGTAGCCGCGGGGGTCGAGGTACTCGTTGATGACGTACTCGTGAGTCCCCTCGGTGATGCTCGAGTTGTCACACGAGGCCATGAAGACGGCCTTCTTGACCCAGTCGGTCCCGCTCGCGAGATCGTACCGCTCGTAGTCGACCGTCTTGTTCACGAGGTTCGTGACCTGCGAGGCCGACGTGCAGGAGAACCGCCCGATCCAGATGTCCGGGTCCCAGTCGTCCGGTCCGTCCATGGTGACGTAGTAGAGGTCGGTCGCGGGGCTGTTGCTCCCGACGCCAACCCAGTAGTCGATGTACTGCGTGTCGCCAACGAGGAGCACGTACGTCGGCGGCGCGGGCCAGTTGTCGTAGGCGTCCTGGATGTAGGCCTTGATGTTCTGCTTCGTGTTTCCGCCGGGGATCTCGCTCGTCTTCACGACTGTGGTGTGGTGCCCCTTCAGGTGGCGCCAGTCGGCGAGCGGGAGGATCGCGTCATAGAAGTCGTCGTGAACGACGATGACGTACTCGATCGGGAGCGGGATGTCGTACCTGGTCGCGAACGCGTCGGCGTTCACGAAGAGGTCGCCCGCGAGCCGGTCGAACCGCGCGTTCGAGTACCGCTCCATCGCGCGCCTCGTCGCCGCGTGGTCGGCGCGGTCGAACCCGATCTCGACGACGAGCTCCGTCGTCACTTCGACCGTGCCCTCCGAGGGGTTGTACCTGACCGGCGCGATCTCGAGCTGGACGTACCTGCGTTCGCGCAGCGTCCTCGCCCCCCCGACCGTCGCAATCTCGCGGGGCTGGAGCTGGTCACGGCCGTAGTACTCACCGGAGAGGACGAACGCCGCATCCTCGATCGCCCCCGGCAGCTTCTCGACCGGCGGCTGCACCGGGAGGAGCGGCCGAGCGACGCCCAGCGACCGGAGCGTCACCACGCGCGAGTCACGCGAGACCACCTGGAGGCGGGGAACGGCGCCCTCGGGGATCTGCACGAGCTCCCGGAGCATCGGGAGCCCCGCCTCGCCCGGAACGGTCGTGTGACCGTGCCCCGGGAGCGTGAGGCGCACGTACTCCCCACCCTTCGTCGTCACGTCCTCGGCAACGGCGCCCGGGATCGTGAACGCGAGAGTCACGCCGGACATGTCCGACGAGATGACGTCGACCTCGACCTCGCGGACGTGATCGGTCCCGAAGGACACCCAGCGCTCCGAGGCGGAAGCGGCGCCCGAGACGAGCACGAGCGCGCAGAGAGCGAGAACCAGCAAGCCGTTCCTCATCGTTCCCCCCGTTCATTCAGAGTGACGACGGCGCGGAGCTCGCTTGCCCCGCGCGGATCACTATGATACTATCACATAACTTCCTACGCGTCAACAAGTTGCGTGAGGACACCCGGGGACGTCCGGCCACCGGGACGCGCGACGTGCATCTTAGCCACCGCCAGGCGCGGCGGCAAGCGCCCCCGGCGGTGCCGACAACGTCCCGGGCCGGACGCCCGGACAGACGAAGGAGCGGGAAGATGCTGAGACCGGTGCACTTCGAGATCGCGGCCGACGAGCCGGAGCGGGCGGTCAAGTTCTACGACGACGTGTTCGGCTGGAAGACGAGCAAGTGGGACGGACCGGTCGACTACTGGCTGGTCAAGACGGGCGAGGACGCCGAGGGCATCGACGGCGGCATCGCACGGCGCCGGCCCGGTTCGGTGACCATGTTCTCGATGGAGGTCCCCTCTGCCGACGAGTTCGCGGCCAAGGTCGTGGAGGCCGGCGGGAAGATCGTCCGCCCGAAGTCGGCCATCCCCGGCATCGGCTGGATCGTCTACTGCGAGGACACCGAGGGCAACGCCTTCAGCATCATGCAGGACGACCCCGAAGCGAAGTAGCCCAGGTTCGAAGCGCGAACGAGGAGCGCCCCGTCCCGCGAGTCGCGAGGCGGGGCGCGTCGGTTTGGAGTTCGAGCCGCTCGAGCGTGGAGCCTACCGGAAGCGCGCCTTGATTACCCCCCAGCTGATGAACTGCACGGGCGCCGCGTCGCATCCCACGTCCAGTGCGCCGATGAGCCCGCATGCACCGCTCTGCGCCGGCGCGCACGGGGAATCCCCGCGCAGCGCGAGGTCCCTCCCGGGCAGATCGCAGAAGAGCGGGTCCTCCGAGAGGTTCCCGCTGCCGCCCGATTGGTCGGCGATGCAGCCGATCCAGTCCCCGCCCTCGTTGCCGTAGACGTCGCAGCACGTGAGCGTGATCGAGCACCCGGCATCGGGGAAGCAGTGGGCCGCGTCCCCCGTTTCGCCGAAGGCGACGATGCAGTTCGAGAGCTGCGGGTGGGAGTCGGTCTGGCAGAAGATGCCGCTTCCGTGATTCGCCTTGTTTCCGACGATCGTCGTCCCCATGAGGAGCGGAGACGACCCGCCGTCCAACCTGATGGCTCCCCCGCGGGAGTCCGCGGTGTTGTTAAAGAACGTGCATCCGCTGATCTCGAAGAAGGGGCACCCTGCCGCGTACAGACCTCCCCCGTCGAAGCCGCGGTTCCCCGTGAACTCCACGTCGATGAGCGTGGGAGTTGCGTACTCCCCGCAGTACATGCCTCCACCGTCCTCCTGGTACGCCCAGTTGTCCACGAACCTGACCCGGATGAGCAAGGGGGATGAGGTCTCGCACCACATGCCCCCGCCGCTGTCCTGAACGAAGTTCCCTACGAAGTCCACGTCGGTCAACGTGGGCGACGAACCGGGAGAGCACTCCATCCCTCCTCCATAGCCCGCTCCAGGCGGTTCGTTGTTCTCCAGGAAGACACACCCGGCGATCTTGGGGCTCGAGCCCGAGTCGCACCGCATCCCGGCGCCTCTGCTCGCCTTGTTCCAGGCGAACACGCAGTTCTCGATCGAGAGATCGGAGTCGACGCAGTACATGCCGCCGCCGCCTAGGTTGTCGGCCTGAGGATCACCGTGGATCGCCGTGAACCCCGAGAGGCTGGTGGAGTCGTCGGCGCCTTCGCATCTGAAGACACGGTCGGCGTACTCGGCGTCGACCGTGACGCAGTCGGCTTCGCCCGTCTCGCTCATGAGGGCGACGCCCGACTTCAGGTTGATGGCGTGTTCGTAGTAGGTGCCGCAGGCAACGAGCACGGTGTCGCCGGCGGACGCCGCCTCGAGGCCGGACTCGATGGTGGGCTGATCGTCAGGAACGTGAATCGTGACCGCCTGAGCGGCAGGGACGAGCACGGCCAGAACCACAGCCAGTGCCCCGGCGATCGCACTGACCCTCATCAGAGCACCTCCCTCCCGCGCTCTGGGCTTGCCGTCACCTCCTCATTTCACGACTACATTCGCATCTTCCTGAGCTCGCGGTGGCTCGGGGTCCAGTCGCTGAGCTGCGCCCGCGCGATGGGGTTCCTCGGGTCGAGGTCCAGAACGTCGCGGAACTGGCTGTCGGCCTCCTCGCTCCTGTCGACCCTCCTGTAGGTGAGACCGAGCGTCAGCCTCGCCTCGACATAGTTGGCATTGATCGCGACGGCCTTCTCGAGCTCGGTGATCGCCTCGGTGTATCGCTCGCTCGCTATGTAGCGGTCGGCGAGCTCTCGATGAAGGTCGGCGTACCCGGGCTGCAGTGAGCGCGCCCTCTCCAGATGCGCGATCGCCTCCTCCTCCTTGTCCAGGAGCGCCTTGACGCGACCGAGACACGCGTGCGCCTCGGCGTACCCGTCGTTGATCCGGATCGCCTCCTCGAACGCCCGCTCCGCGTCCTCGAACTTGGACCGAGCGAGATACGCGACGCCGAGGCCGCAGTGCAGGTCGGCGTAGTCCGGGTTCATCGTGATCGCCGCCGAGTACCGCTCGATCGCCGCGTCGTAGTCGCCGCTCTCGAGCAGGATGTCGGCCGACTCGCCCGGCATCTCCTTCCTGAACCTCGGGTCGTCGAACGCGACCTTGAACGCCTGGATCGCCTCGTCCGTCTGCCCGGACGAGAGGCTCGTCATCCCGAGGTAGTAGTGCGCGAGCGAGTACCTGGGGCTCTCCTTCGTCACGCGGAGGAGCTCCTCGCGCGACTCGTCGAACATCCCCCGCTTGAAGTACCCGATCCCTAGATAGCACCTGAGGTCCCAGTAGTCGGGCCTGAGCTCGACCGCCCGCTTCAGGCCCTCGCAGGCCTCGCGGAACTTGGAGAGCTTCAGGCTGTAGACGCCCTTGAAGAAGAGCGCGTCGACGTAGCTCGGGTTCGTCTCGAGCGCCTCGTCGAGCTGGGCGATCGCCTCGTCGTACCTCCCGAGCTCGCCGAACGTGATCGCGAGGCGGCACCGGATGTCAGGATACTGGGGCCTGAGCTCGACCGCCTCCTCGAGCTTCGCGACCGCGTCCGTGCAGTTCCCGTCGTTGTAGGCCGTCACCGCCTCGTTGACGAGGGTCCGGAAGTCCTCCTTCGCGCTCATCGCCTCCCGGAGCTCCTCGTACGGCGGCTTCAGGAACTGCGCCGTGATGTCCCTGAGCGCCAGCTTCTCGGGCAGGGGTACGGCCAGCCCGTACTTCGTCGCCTTCTCGAACGCCAGGGCCGCCTGGTCCTGCTCGCCGGACTCCGCCAGTGCGATGGCCAGATAGCAGTAGGCCTCCATGTACTCGGGGTTGATCTCGATGGCCTTCCGGAACGACGCTACGGCGTTCGCGTGCTCGCCGCGTTTCTCGTAGATCACCCCGAGGTGGTAGTGGAGGTCGGGGTAACGCACGTTCTCCTCGACGGCCTTCTTGAACTGCTCCTCCGCCCGTTCCAGATCCCCCTGCTGGTAGAAGGCGAACCCGAGATGCGCGTGCGTCTCCGCGGCATAGAACATGCCCAGCTGGTAGTACGGGTCCGACTTGTTCGTGTTCGAGGAGATGGCCTCCTCGAACTCGACGACGGCCTTGTCGTACTCGCCGCGGTTGTAGTACTCGATCCCCCTGTTGTAGTGGTCGCTGTCTCCCAGACCGAACAGCTTCGTGAAAAGGGACACTGGCACCTCCTTCCGGACGGCGGATCATCTCCCGCGGGTCCTGCCGCGGATCCGCGTCCGCTAGTCCATCTGCCTCCTCAGGAACGCGGGGATCTCGAGCTCGCGCCGCGAGTTCTTGCGCGACCCTTTCGATCCCGTGCGCTCGCGGAGCACGGCGCGCTCCCTGCGGCTCCCGGCGGTCCGGCTCTCCGCCGGCCGGCTCTCGGCCGCGACGAGCGGCTGGGCGGGGACCGCAGGCTCTGAGATCTGTCCGACGTTCCTCCGCGGCGTGAGCTTCACCGTGTCGGCCTTGCGCTCCGGTCGTGCCTCGGGCTTGGGCCTCTTCTTCTCGCCGTGGATCCCCGTCGCGATGACCGTGATCATGATCTTGTCCTTGAGCGCGTCGTCGAGCACCGCGCCGAAGATCATGTTCGTCTCTACGCCGATGGCCTCGTTGATGATCATCGCCGCCTCGTTGATCTCGTGAAGCGTGAGGTCCGCCCCGCCCGTCACGTTCACGAGCACGCCGTCGGCTCCGGCGATGCTCGTGTCCTCGAGAAGCGGGCTCTGGATCGCCTGCTGCGCCGCCTCGACCGCCCGGTTCTTCCCCCCGGAGACGCCGGTACCCATGACGGCGTCGCCCATCTCGGTCATGACGGACTTCACGTCCGCGAAGTCGAGGTTCACGAGGCCGGGCACTGTGATGAGGTCGGACACGCCCCGCGTCGCCCTCAGGAGAACGTCGTCGGCGATGCGGAAGGCCTCTCTGATCGGCGTGTTCTTGCTCGCGACCGCGAGGAGCCTCTGGTTCGGGATGACGATGGCGGTGTCGACCTCGTCCTTGAGCAGCTTGAGCCCCTCGACGGCCTGGCGCATGCGGTACTGCCCCTCGAACAGGAAGGGCTTCGTCACTACCGCAACGACGAGCGCGCCCATCTTCTTCGCGATCTTCGCGATGAGAGGACTCGCGCCCGTCCCGGTGCCGCCACCCATGCCCGCGGCGACGAAGACCATGTCGGCGCCCTTGAGGACGGCCTCGACCGCGGCGACGTCCTCCTCGGCCGCCTGCCGGCCGACGTCGGGGTTGCCGCCCGATCCCAGTCCGTGCGTCAGCTGTTTGCCGATCTGCACACGCTTCTGGGCGAGCGAGCAGTCGAGCGACTGCGCGTCGGTGTTGATCGCGACGAAGTCGACGCCGGTGAAGCCCGACTCGACCATCCTGTTGGCGGCGTTCCCGCCGGCGCCGCCTACCCCCACGACCTTGATCTTCGCACTCAGCTCCGGCTCGAACTCGAGCTTCAGCGTCATCCTTCTCTCCTCCTCGGTCCCCAGCGCCATCTGCCGGGAACGGGGTGTCCCTGCGTGACTCTTCTTCTTCTTCGCCTTCGCCTTGACCTTCGTCTTCTTCGCGCTCATGGTCTCCGCCCCCATCACAGAAGGCTGTCCACCCACTGGCGGACCTTCTGCACCGTCTCCACGAGGGGCGTCTCGACCCTCGCGCGTCCCCCTGCCGCACTGTCCACCGATGAGAGGATCACGCCGACCGCGGCCGCGTGTCCCGGATCCGCGATGGCGTCGAACCTGCCGGACACCCTCCCGGGCAGGCCGATCCTGGTCGGCACTCCGAAGACGTCCTCCGCGACCTCGGAGACCCCCTCGAGCCTCGCCCCGCCGCCCGTCAGTACGACGCCGGCGGGGATTCTCCCCCAGTAGTCGGTGCTTCTCACCTCGTTCATCACCAGTTCGAATATCTCTCGGATCCTGGGCTCGATGATCGCCCCGAGCATGTGGCGCGACGTCTCCCGGGGCGGCCGGCCGCCGACGCTCGGGATCACTACGGGCGTGTCGTCGGTGGCGGCGGCCTTCGCGGATCCGCTCTCGAGCTTGAGCTGCTCGGCCTTCGAGAGGGGGACCCTCAGTCCCACAGCGATGTCGCTCGTCACGCTCGCGGCGCCCCAGCCGATCGACCCGGTGTGCCTCACGGCGCCCGAGTGGTAGAGCGCAAGTCCCGTCGTCCCGCCTCCCACGTTCACGAGGAGCACTCCGAGCTCCCTCTCGTCCTCGGAGAGGGCCGCCCTCCCGGCGGCGAGCGCCTTGAACGCCACGCCGCTGACTCGGAGCCCGGCGCGCTTCACCGCCCTCTTCACGTTCTCGACTGCCTGCTGGGATGCCGTCACGATGTGGACGTTCGACCCGAGCCGCACGGCGCACATCCCGACCGGGTCGCGGACGCCGCGCTGGCCGTCGACGAAGAACTCCTGCGGAAAGACGTCGATGATCGCCCTCCCGACCGGGAGCGCGAGCGTCTTCGCCGCGTCGAGGACCGTCGCGATCTCCGACCGCGTGATCTCTCCTCCCGAGCGCGAGACCGCGATCACGCCGCGGCTGTCGATCCCCTTGACGTGCTCGCCATCGAGTGAGACCGAGACACGCCCGATCTCCACGTCGGCGCCTTCCTCGGCGGCGGCGACCGCCTCGCGGATCGAGTTCGAGGCCTTCTCCATGTTCACGACGACCCCGGCCTCGATCCCCTCGGAGGCGGACTCGCCGAGACCGAGGATCTCCGGAAGCTCCGGGTCCCTCACGTCGGCGACGACCGCCTTGATCCTGCTCGACCCGAGATCCAGACCGACCACGATCTCGTTCTTTCTCACGTGGTGCCTCCTGCGAGGGCCCGACGGCCGCTTCCCGGACGGAGCCGGACGACGGCCTGATCTCTGTACCTGAGATCTATCGACTGGACCGCCTCGCCCCTCTCGCGAACGTCCCGGAGGACCATCCAGAGGCGATTCAGTCCCTGCGAATTCAGAGCGCCGGAGCCAACCCTGATCTCTGCCCCGTCGGCTACCGTATAGATGACCAGACCCGACCCCGGCGCAATCCTGACCTCCGATATCTCCATCCAGAGGAGCGGCGAGATCTCCCTCGCCACCCTCAGGAGTTCGAGCACTTCCAGAACCTCTTCCGTCGCGCGCATCCCGGGGGCGTCCGTCGCCCCTTCGATCGCCGTCCCGTCCTCCGCGGTTCCCCCGCCAGCGGGCGCCATCTCCCCCACCGCGCCCGTGATGAGCGGTAGATCGATGAGCGTGCTCCGCTCGGCGGTGGGGAGGACGAGCCCCGCGTCGGTGACCTCGATACACTCCCCCGCCGCCGCGACCACGAACGCCGCGGGCGGCGTCTCGTCCAGGCGCACGACGATGCGGTCCGGCAGGAGCCGGAGCGCCTGCGCGCGCTCGACGCGCGGAGAGGACGCGACCGACTCCTCGACGTCGGAGATGCTCACGGAGAGTAGGTTCGAACCGACCTCCAGACCGGAGAGCGCCACGACCTCGCCCTCCGTCAGCACCTCGTTCCCGACGACCTCGACCTCGGAGAGGACGAACGGTTCCTCGCGGCGCCCCCACATCGAGGCCCTCGAGATCGCGTAGCCCATCCCGGCGACGAGCACGACGGCGGACGCGACGACGGCCGCGTGCCGCGTCGTCCACGCGCGGCGGCCGACGCGACGGTTCTTCCCCGGCTTCCGCCGGGCCCCGCGCTTCCGTCCCCGTGTCGTTCCGCGCCTCTTCCTCACCGCTCCTCCTCCGGCGTCGTGCGTGTCGCAGCGCGTCAGTGCGCGCGTCTTCCCACGACCTCTATCTCGAGAACGAGCTCGATGCCCGTCTCCTCGAGCACCCGCGAGCGCACGATGGAGATCAGCTCCTCGACCTCGTCGGCGGTGCCCCCTCGGTCGTTCAGGATGAAACCTGCGTGAAGGTCCGAGACCACGGCCCCTCCGACCCTCGTTCCCTTGAGACCGAGCTCGTCGATCATCCTCCCCGCCGACCCTCCGGGCGGGTTCCTGAAGATGCAGCCGGCGCTCCTCATGCCGGTCGGCTGAGACCGCCACTTCTTCTCAAGCGTCTCCTGCCTGCGCCTCTCCACGTCCTCCGGCGGCGCCTCGTCGAGCCTGAGCCGCACCAGCGAGACCACGGCGCCCTCGGGAAGGATCGTGCGCCGGTACTCGACCGGAATCTCCTCGGCGGGGATCACGACCGAGTTCTTCCCGGGCTGGAAGGTGACGACCTCGGCCAGCCGGTCGCCGATGGTGTCGCCGAAGCTCCCCGCGTTCGTCTTCACGGCCCCGCCGACGCTCCCGGGAATCCCGGCGAGCCCCTCGAGGCCGGTGAGACCTTCCTCCGAGCAGAGCGTGAGGACCTTCGAGAGAGCGACTCCGCTCCCCGCCTCGAGTCCCTCCTCCGTGCGGGCGATCTCGGTGAACGCGTTCGTCGAGCACAGGACCGCGCCCTCCACTCCGCCGCTCCGGACGAGGACGTTCGTGCCCCTGCCGAGGATCATCGTCGGGACCCCCTCGTCGGCCAGGAACGCCGCCACGTCCCTGAACGCGCCCGCGTCCGCGGGCTCGACGAAGACGTCGACGGGTCCGCCGAGGCCGAAGGACGTGTGCTTCGCCATCGGCTCGTCTTCGCGGACCGCCTCGGGCGCCAGGCCCGACAGCTCGTCTATGATCCTCTGGTCGATCTGCATCGAACTCCCCGTGGTTGACTCCGCCGGCTTCGGTCGCCCCGCCCGGTCCGTCCGGTCCGTCCTTCCGGAGCGGCCGGCGTCACGGCCCCGCCCGGGACCCCGCGGTCACTCAGTCGCGGGCCGCGTCCTCACGGCGCTGGAGGCTCGCGAGGATCCTCTCGCCGACCTTGTAGATGTCGCCGGCGCCCAGGGTCAGCACGACGTCTCCGGGCTCGACGATGCCCATGGCTCGCTCGTACAGCGCGTCCATGTCCTCGACGTACTCGGCGTTCCTGTGTCCGTGCCGCCTCGCGGCTTCAACGATGTTGTCGCCGGTTACCCCTTCGATCGGCTCTTCGCTCGCCGCGTAGATGCCCGTGACGAGTAGGACGGTAGCGTCATAGAAACTCCGCCCGAACTCCTCGGCGAGCTTCTGAGTGCGCGTGTACCGGTGAGGCTGGAACAGGACGACGAGACGCCTGTTCCAGCGCGCCGCCGCCGCGGAGAGCGTCGTTTTGATTTCGGCCGGGTGGTGTCCGTAGTCATCCAGAATAAGCACATCGTTGACCTCCCCCTTGATCTCGAACCGCCTCGCGATCCCCTCGAACTTCCACAGCGCGCCGGCGATCTCCTTGAAGCTGACGCCCAGCTCGAGGCCGACCGCGACCGCGGCAAGAGAGTTGTACACGTTGTGCAGGCCCGGCATCTTGATCTCCATGCCGCCGAGCTCGAACCCCGCCGCCTCCACGGTGAAGGCGGTCGTGTCGCCCCTCGACTCGATCCCGTGAGCCTGGACGTCGGCCTGACTCGCGAGGCCGTAGCTCACGACCCGCCGATCGATGTCGCCGATGATCGACTGGATGTTCCTCTGATCGAGACAGACGACCGAGCACCCGTAGAACGGGACGCTGTTCGCGAAGTGGACGAACGCACCCTTGATCTCGTCGAGGCCCGACCAGTAATCGAGGTGTTCCTCGTCCACGGTCGTCACGACCGCGATCGTCGGCGAGAGCTTCAGGAACGAACCGTCGCTCTCGTCCGCCTCGGCGACCATGTACTCGCTCGCGCCGAGGCGCGCCCCGGTGCCGAACGACTGGATCTTCCCGCCGACGACCACCGTGGGATCCAGCCCGCCCGCGGAGAGCACCGCCGAGATGAGCGACGTGGTTGTCGTCTTCCCGTGCGTGCCCCCGACCGCGACCGAGTACTTCATGCGCATGAGCTCCGCGAGCATCTCGACCCTCGGGATCACCGGGACCATGCGCTCCCGGGCCGCGACGACCTCGGGGTTGTCGGCCGAGACGGCCGTCGACACGACGACGACGTCGGCGCCCTCGATGTTCGCGGGATCGTGACCGTGCGCTATCCGGCCTCCGAGCTGCTCCAGGCGCTCGGTTGTCTCGGACCGGCGAAGGTCCGAGCCGGAGATCACGAACCCGAGATTGACGAGGACCTCGGCGATCCCGCTCATGCCGGCGCCGCCGATCCCCACGAGGTGCACGTGCTTGACGCGTCCGAACATCGTCACGACGACCGTCCCTCCCTGGTCGACTCCCCCGCTCCGCCGGCGGTCCCGGTGCCATGGGGACCGCCCGCGGCTCCACCTTCCGTCGCGCCACCGCCCGTCGCGTGCCCGGCCGCCTGCCCCGCTGCGCCCGCGAGGACCAGAACGGCCTGCGCGACCCGGTCAGCCGCATCGGGCCGCGCAAGCGTTCCGGCAGCGTCCGCCGCAGCCGCGAGCTGGTGACGGTTCGAAAGAAGTCCCTCTATGAGGCCGGCCAGCCTCTCCCCGGTGAGCTCACCGTCGGGGATGACGACCGCCGCCCCCGCGCGTTCCATCGCGCGCGCGTTCTTCATCTGATGGTCCTCCGTTGCGTACGGGTACGGGACGAGGATCGACGCCTTCCCGAGGAGCGTCAGCTCGGCGATCGTCGTCGCACCGGCGCGCGACACGACGAGGTCGCACGCCGCGTAGGCCTGGCCCATGTCGTCGAAGAAGGCCTTCACGACGGCGCGGACCCCCGCGGCGTCGGCGGCGCTCTCCATGTCGGCGGCGCCCCCGCTCCCGGTCTGGAGGATGAACTCCGCGCCGAGTTCCCTGAGCCGCGGGAGCGCCGCCTTTATCGCCTCGTTGATCCTCACTGCTCCCTTGCTTCCCCCGAACGCGAGGATGACCGGGGCCTCGGGTGAGAGCCCGAAGCTCTCCCGCGCCTCGGCGCGGTCGGTCAGGGCGAGCCCGCTTCTGACCGGGTTCCCCGAGACCTCGATCGCCCGCGCGTTCGGAAGGTGCTCACGAGTCTCCTCGAACGTCACGTGGACGGCACCTGCCCAGCGAGACAGGATCCGCGTCGCGAGCCCCGGGTACGAGTTCTGCTCCTGGAGGAGCACCGGCACCCTGAGCGTCACGGCCGCCGCGATCGGCGGCACGCTGATGAACCCTCCGGTCCCGACCGCAGCGTCGGGCTTCCTTCGGGAGAGCACGGCGAGGGCCTTCGCGTAGCCTCCGGCGACGACGAACGGCATCGCCAGATTGCGCACGTCGGCCTTCCGCCTGAGACCCATCGACGGAACCGCGAGGAAGGGCCGCCCGGTCCTTGAGACGACCCTCTCCTCGATCGAGCCTCTTCGCCCCGCGAAGAACACCTCGGTGTCGGGGCGTGAGCGCTCGAGCGCCTCTGCGATCGCGAGGCCTGGGAAGATGTGTCCACCGGTTCCACCGCCGGCAATCATGATTCTCACGACCTCTTCCTTCTCGAGCCCGATCCGCGTCCGCCGGGGGTCCGTCCCCAGCGACGCGCGAGCTCCTCCGGACTCGACTTGGTGCCGTCGAGCACGGCTCGCTTCGACATATTCAGGAGGATGCCCATGGCTCCCATGTTGACGATGAGCGACGACCCCCCGTAGCTCACGAACGGGAGCGGAAGCCCCGTCGTCGGGATGGTCGCGGTCGCCACGGCGATGTTGATGAACGCGTACGTCGTCACCATCGCCGTCAGTCCGGCCGCGAGGATCGTGCCGTAGAGGTCGTTCGCGCGCATCGCGATCCTGAGTCCCCGCACCATGAGGAACGCGAAGAGCGCGACGAGACCGATCGCCCCGAGGAACCCGAGCTCCTCCCCCCAGATCGAGAACGCGAAGTCGGTGTACGGGTCCGGGATGAACGAGCGCTGGAGGCTGCCGCCGATCCCGCGTCCCACGAGACCACCTGATCCGAGCGCGACGAGTGACTGGTAGATCTGGTAGGCCGCTCCGCGCGTGTCGAGGCCCTCGAGCGAGAGGTCGTACGCCGCGCGCCAGACCGCCCACCGCTCTGCGATGTGCGGGACCTTCTGGACGGCGAGCCACGCCGCGGGGGCCGCGATCGCCGCGAGTCCCGCGATGTGGTGGAGCCTCGCGCCCCCGAGGAAGAGCATCACGAACGAGAGCATCACGACCGCGAGCGCGTTGCCGAAGTCCGGCTGGAAGAGGATGAGGAGGACGACCGCCCCAACGAGCCCCAGCCTGGGCAGGAGCCCGCGCCGGAGGTCCCCCAGCTCGTCCTGCCTCCTCGCGAGCACGTCGGCCAGGTAAACCACGAGCGCGAGCTTCGCGATCTCCCCCGGCTGGATCATCATGAACGACGCCCTCATGCCCCGGTTGTCCTCGCCGAAGATGAGCGTGAGGATGAGCAGCCCGATCGCGACAAGGATCGCCCTTTTCGCGTGCTTCCGGTAGGAGCGGTAGTCGATGAGGTAGCCGAACGCCATCGCGACGAGCCCGAGCGTGGCCCGCCACGCGGTCCGCTTGAGGAAAACCTGGCTCCCGCCGAACTGCCGGGCCGCAATGTCGGCGCTCGCCGTGTAGATTGTGACGAGCCCGACCAGCACGAGCAGAAGCGTCGTCCAGATGAGCGCCCTGTCACACCGTACGACCTGCCTCACGCTTCCTCCTGCGATCTCCAACGATGCCGGGGAGGCGCCGGGAAGACGGTGCGCAGTCCGCCCTCCCGGGAGCCGGTCCCCGTCCTTCAGGAGCGCGGACCGAGCCGCGCCACCTCCTCCTTGAACTTCCTTCCGCGGTCCTCGAAGTCGTCGAACATGTCGAAGCTGGCGCACGCGGGCGACAGGAGCACAACGTCCCCCGGCGCGGCCGCGTTCCTGGCCATGACCACCGCCTCGCGGAGCGAACCGGCCCGCGAGATCGGCGCGAGCCCCTCGAGCGCGCGCTCCATCTTGTCGGCCGCCTCGCCGATCAGGACGAGACGCCTTACGCGTTCCGCGACCGGCCCGGCGAGCGGGCTGAAGTCTGTGTCCTTCTCGCGTCCTCCCGCGACGAGCACGATCGGCGCGTCGTAGCTCCGGAGCGCGAACCCGACGGCGTCGACGTTCGTCGCCTTCGAGTCGTTGACGTAGAGGACGCCGTCCACCTCAGCCACCGGCTCGAGCCTGTGCTCGAGCGGCGCGAACGCTCTCAGTACCTCCGCCGCTTCCGGGGCTGCAACGCCGACCGCGGAAGCGGCCGCCACGGCCGCCAGAGCGTTCGCCAGGTTGTGCGGACCGGGAACGCCGAGATCCTTCGCCTCGAGGATCTCCTCTTCGACCCCGCCCACCCCGGACACGATCGTGCCGTCGCGCACGAAGACGCCATCTGGGACCTCCCGCTCGGTGCTCACCGGGATCACCCTCGCTCCGATCCCGTCGGCGAACGACGCGACCCTCGGGTCGTCGACGTTCAGGACCGCGTAGTCGTCCGCCGTCTGGTTCATGAAGATCCGCCGCTTGGATTCCGCGTAGTGGTCGAACGAGTCGTAGCGGTCGAGATGGTCCTCGGTGATGTTCAGAAGCACCGCCACGTGGGGCCGGAACTCGTCGGCCGTATCGAGCTGGAAGCTGCTGACCTCCGCCACGACGAGCCCGTCTTTAGGCACGTCGCGCACCTCGGAGCTCGCCGCGAGGCCGATGTTCCCCGTGACCGTGACCGGCCTCCCGGTCGCAGCCACGAGCTCGCCCAGGAGGGCCGTCGTCGTCGTCTTGCCGTTCGTTCCGGTCACCGCCAGCCACGTCCCTTCGGAGGCCCGGTACGCGAGTTCCAGCTCGCCGATCATCGGCACCCCGCGCTCCCTTGCCGCAGCGGGTATCGGGGTGTCGAGCGGCACGCCCGGCGAGAGGACGACGAGGTCGACGCCCTCGAGGATCGACGGGTGCTGCTCACCCAGCACGAGCTCCACTCCTCGCTGCCTGAGCGCGGCCGCTTCGGGACCGAGAGCGCTTTCGGCTCTGAGATCCGCGGCCACGACAGAAGCTCCAGAATCCAGAAGGAGCTCGATCGCCGCCAGCCCGCTTCTTGCGAGACCGACCACGAGAACCCTTCTTCCCCGTACTGATGTAACCGTCCTCGCCGTCAAGGAGCTTCAGCCATCCTCTCCGTTTCGAGCGTCCTCTTCTGAACGACCTCTCGTCCGCCCAACCTGCCTTCATGGTGCGTCTCCTACTGCATCTTGAGCGTCGAGAGAGCGATGAGCGCGAAGAGCGCGCCCACGATCCAGAAGCGTACGACGACCTTGCTCTCCTCCCACCCCTTCTGTTGGAAGTGGTGGTGGAGAGGTGACATCAGGAACACGCGCCTCCCCCGGAGTTTCACCGAGGCGATCTGGATGATGACCGACGCGGCCACGACGACGAAGACGCCGCCGGCGATCACGAGCCAGACCTCCTTCTTGATGAGCACCGCGAGCGTGCCGAGCGCTCCGCCGACGGCGAGAGCCCCGGTGTCGCCCATGAACATCTCCGCGGGATGCGCGTTGAACCACAGGAACCCGAGCCCGGCGCCTACGAGCGCCGAGCAGTACACGGTGAGCTCTCCCACCCCCGCGATGTAGGGGATGTTCAGGTAGTCCGAGAGCTTCACGTGCCCGACCATGTAGCTCATGGCGGCGAAGGCGATCCCGCAGAAGATCGTGAGCCCGATCGCGAGACCGTCGAGTCCGTCGGTCAGGTTCACGGCGTTCGAGCTGGCCGTGATGACGATCATAACGAACACGACGTACGCCGCCCCGAGCGAGAGGATCGCGTCCTTGAGGAACGGGACCTCCACGTTGGTCGGGCTCGGGATGAGCTGCGTCAGGTAGATGAACAGGCCGATGAGAAGCCCGAGGGCCAGCTGCCCGGTGAGCTTGTACCGGGCGACGAGCCCCTTCCGCCGCTTCTTCACGACCTTGAGGAAGTCGTCGGTGAACCCGACGAGCGCGAGCCAGACCGTCGCGATGATCATGATCCACACGAAATCGTTGTCCAGGCGGGCCCAGAGGAGCGTCGGCACGAGCGTCGCCACGACTATAAGGAGGCCGCCCATCGTGGGCGTGCCGGCCTTCACCGCGTGCGAGTCCGGCGCGAACTCCCTCACGCCGTTCGTGATCTGGCGCCTTCTGAGCATCCGCAGAAAGATGGGGCCGAGGAGGAAGCTTATGAGCAGGGCTGTTACCGCCGCGTACGCCGATCGGAAGGTGATATACCGGAAGACATTGAAGGCAGAAACGAGGTCCCTTAAGGGGTATAAGAGATGATACAACATGGTTAACAGCCCTTCCGAAGGGGAGAACGAGCTCCCGCCGACTCGGAGGCGGGCGCCTCCTACGTCAGCAACTCAACCACTTCCTCCATACGCATTCCGCGCGACCCCTTCACTAGAAGGACCGCGTCGTCACCGAGACGCTCTCCGAGCGCCCGTGCGAGCGCGGCCTTGTCTTCGAACACGCTGGCCCTCTCCGGGTCCATCCCGGCGTCGAGCGCGCCGTCGCGGAGCGCCTCGACCTCCCGGCCGAAGAGGAACAGGTAGTCCACGCCGAGCGATGCCGCCGCGGCTCCCACCTCGCGGTGCGCTGTCTCGCTCCGGCTTCCAAGCTCGAGCATGTCCCCGAGCGCCGCCGCCGTCGTCCGGCCCCGACCGATGTCGATCAGGGTCCGGAGCGCGGCGCCGAGCGATCCGGGATTGCAGTTGTATGCGTCGTTGAGAACGGTCCACGAGCCGACCGTGAGGACCTTCATCCTCATCGGCGAGGGCTCGAACGACGAGAGCCCGCGTGCGGCCTCCCCCACCGTCACGCCGAGCGCCCGGCCGACCGCGATCGCCGCGAGGGCGTTCGAGACGTTGTGCGCGCCGGGCACCGGGAGCTCGACCCGGACCGGCTTCCCGCCGGCCACGACGACCTCGAACCGCACCCGGCCGTCGGCCTCCTCGATGCCGGTCGCCCTCACGTCCGCCGACGCGGCGGTCCCGAACGTCACGACCCTGAAGGGCGCCCGGTGCTCCTGCGACATCACCATCGTGTCGTCCGCGTTCAGGATGGCGACTCCGTCGGAGGGGAGGGCGTCGAGGATCTCGCCCTTCGCCTCGGCGATCGCCTCGAGGGTCCCCATCGTCTCCATGTGCGCCTCGGCGACGTTCGTGATGACCGCCGTCTGAGGCCTCGCGATCCCCGCGAGACGGGTGATCTCGCCGGGGTGGTTCATGCCGATCTCCACGACCGCCGCGCCGTGCTCGCGCGTGAGACGGAAGAGCGTCAGGGGAACCCCGATGTGGTTGTTGTAGTTCCCCGCGGTCTTCGCGGTCCGCATGCTCGTCTCGAGCACGGCGGCGGCCATGTCCTTCGTCGTGGTCTTCCCGTTCGTTCCCGTCACTCCGACTACCTTGAGGTCGAACTGGCGCCGGTACCACCCGGCGAGCTCCTGGAAGGCGTCGAGCGTGTCGCCGACCTCCAGGAGCGCGCGGCCTCCAGCGTCGATCCTGGCGTCGCGGGCGACGAGCGCCGCGGCCGCACCCTGGAGGAACGCGTCGTCGACGTAGTCGTGGCCGTCGAAGCGCTCGCCCCGGATCGCTACGAAGAGCTCACCCGCCGCGATCGTTCGCGAGTCGGTCGAGACGCCGCCGATCGGATCGTCGGGCAGGTTGTCGCTGGGTATTCCGAGTGCCGCCGCCATTTCAGTGATTCGAACCCTCTCCATTCGATCCCGCGTCCCCGCGGAGCGTCCTGACCGCCGCGCGGGCCTCCTCCCGGTCGTCGAAGTGGACCTTCGTCTCGCCCAGGATCTGGTAGTCCTCGTGTCCCTTGCCGGCGACGAGGACGATGTCGCCCGCCCCCGCCAGCTCGATCGCTCTCTGTATCGCGGCCCGCCGGTCCTCGATGACCTCGAACCCTCCCCCGCCCTCGGCGATGCCGCGCTCCACTCCCGGCACGATCTCGTCGATGATCGCCCGCGGATCCTCGGTGCGCGGGTTGTCCGACGTCACGACCGCCACGTCCGAGCTTCGGGCGACGACCTCGCCCATCATCGGCCGCTTCCCGCGGTCGCGGTCGCCGCCGCACCCGAAGACGGTGATGATCCGCGAAGGCCCGAGCTCCCGGAGAGCCGCGAGGACCTTCTCGAGCGCGTCCGGCGTGTGCGCGTAGTCGACGACGATGGTGAACTCCTGCCCGGCGTCGACCAGCTCGAGCCTCCCGTCCACGCGAGACACCCGCCCCAGGCCTGCCTGGATGACCTCGAGCGTGGCGCCCTGGGAGACCGCCACTGCGGTCGCCGCCAGGGCGTTCATCACGTTGAACGCGGAGATGAGCCTCAGGTTCGCGTCGAACGAGCCGCCGGGCGTCTCGAACCGCGCGATCGTGCCCGTCGGCGTGCTCACGACGTCGCTCGCCCTGACGTCCCCGTCCGTGCCGTACGTCACCAGATGCACGCGCGACGAGCCCCTAACCGACGCCGCCAGCTCCCTCCCGAACGGGTCGTCGACGTTCACGATCGCCGCGGCGCCCGGCTTCCACGCGTCGCCCTCGATGAGCTCGAAGAGCTTCCGTTTCGCGGCGCCGTACTCCTCGAAAGACCCGTGGAAGTCAAGGTGGTCGCGCGAGAGGTTCGTGAACGTCGCCGTGTCGAGCTTGAGCCCGATCGCGCGCCCGAGCGAGAGCGCGTGAGACGAGACCTCCATGGTCACCGCCCGAACGCCGCCCTCGAGCATCGAGGAGAGAAGCCTCGCGAGGTCGAGCGACTCCGGACTCGTCATGTCGCCGGGCTGCAGGTGGTCGCCGACTCGGTATCCGAGCGTTCCGACGACCCCGGTCGTGAGCCCCGCCTCGCGCATGATCGCGTCGACGAGGTAGGAGGTCGTGGTCTTGCCGTTCGTTCCGGTGATCGCGTGCGTCTTGAGGTGCTCCGAGGGGCGGCCGTGGAGCTCGTGCGCGACGTGGCCGAGGATGGTCCTCGTGTTCTGGACGACGATCTCGCAGATGCCCGGCGTCCCCGTCGCCTCTTCCACGAGCGCGGCGGCCGCTCCCCGTTCAGCGGCTTCGGCGAGGTAGCGGTGCCCGTCGGTGACGAACCCGCGGACCGCGACGAAGAGGCTGCCCGGGCGGACGCGCCTCGAGTCGTACTCGACCGCGCGCACGACGATGCCGGCGGCATCGGCGTCGACGTCGATCCCGCAGCAGTGCTCGAGGAGGTCGCCGAGCGTGACCGGCGCCGGGTCGTGCGCCCCGGTCAGGGCGCTGCCCAGCCCGTCGCCCCGCGGATCGCTCCCGCCGGCATTGTCGCTGGAACCTGTTCCGGTCCCGGACATCGTCCCCTCGATTCGGGTCATCTTATCGAACACGTCACGACCACCCTCTCCCCCGGTCGAACGCTGGCGCCCGCCCTCGGCGACTGGCGCTCGACGACGCCGCTTCCCTCGAGCGTGATTCTGAGCCCGAGCTTCGCGGCCGTCCTGCGCGCGAGCCTGGCGCTCATCCCGTCGAGGTCGGGCACTTCGACGACCTCGGTCTCAGGCTCGGGCGGAAGGAGGAGCTCGACCGGCACCCCGTCGGACCAGGACTCCCCGGAGACCGGGAAGGTCCCGCCGTCCGCGAGGAGCGCGGCCGCTCCGTCTTCCGCGCACTCGCTCGGAGCGATCTCCACGGAGCGCGCGGCTTCGACCTCGCTCGCGAAGACCACCTCCGTCGCGTCGAAGCCGCCGGCGCGTGTCGAGGCGAGCGCGACTCCGGGCCCGCCAGGTGCTATGCCGGTGGTCACGAAGTCGGTCCCGTGCCCGTCACCCGCCATCACGTACTCGTGGCCCGGCCCGCGGACCACGCGCTCGACGATCCGGGAGAACGCGGGCGCGGCGACGTCCCCGCCGAGCCCCCTTCCCTTCGGCTCGTCGATGACGACGAGACAGACGAACCGGGGGTCGTGCGCCGGGACCATTCCTGCGAACGACGAGACGTGCTTGCCCGGAGCGAACCCGCGGATGCCGGGCACGACCTTCTGCGCCGTTCCGGTCTTGCCGCCGACGGCGACCTCGGCGACCTGCGCCTTCGTCCCCGTTCCGCGCTCGGCGGTCATCGCGAGGAGCTCGCGGAGCACGGCAGCCACGTCAGGATGGATCACCCGCCGCACCGCTGTCAGCCGGGGCTCGTCGACGATCCTGCCGTCCTCCGAGAGGACGGCCTTCACTATCTGCGGCTCCATCAGGTGCCCGCCGTTCGCGATGGCGCTGTAGGCGCCAACGAGCTGCAGGGCCGTGACGGCGATCTCCTGACCGATCCCGATCGTCTGGACCGACCGCCTGCTCCAGGAGTCGGGCTCCCTGAGCGTCCCACGCGCCTCGCCCGGGAAGTCGATGCCCGTGGGGCTCCCGAAGCCGAAGTCGCGCGCGTATGA
>JALGZK010000036.1 GCA_025774935.1 bacterium
TAGCAGCCGCCGGTGTAACCGGAGAGGTCATCGTACGCGGTGATCGAGACGGAGATGGGACCGTAGTTCTCGACCGCGTACTTGATCTGCGAGACCGTGTTCGCGACGTTGGCGTCGCCGTCGACGATCGCGACCTTGTCGCAGAGCCGCTCGCGGCAGGACTGGTTGTCGTCGGCGATGTACGGGATGCACTCCTCGGTGACCCCGCCCGGGTTCTCGTGGATGCTGTACCCCACGCTGCAGTGCCCGCCGTCACAGTCCGAACCCACGTCGTTACAGTCGATGAGCTGCTGCTCTGAGAGGTCGAGGAAGACGCCGCTGTTGATGAGGACGCCGGACTCTACGGCCCCGACCGCGGCGAACGACCAACAGGACCCGCAAGAGCCCTGGTCCTTCGCGGGCGTGACCATGCCGTAGTCGCGCCAGTCGAACGAGGAGCGGAAGCGCATCTGCTCGATGACGGGGTCGGGTCTCAGCGTGTCGTAGATCGCCTGGATGTGAGGCGGAATCCTGTCGCCCAGGAGGTTCTGGAACTCCTCCGGCGAGAGATGCGAGACCGACGTGGGGCCTACCTCCCAGTCGTAGCCGTTCAGCTCTACCTGCTCCCGCCACTCGTCGAGCCGCGCGGCCTCCTCCGGAGTGACCTCGCGGTCGACCTGTGCTCCTGCCGTCGCAAGCGGGAGTGCGATGAGGAATGCCACCAGGGCTCCCGTCGTCAGTACGGCGAGCCAGCCTCCTCGTGCGCGCATTCTGTTCCTCTCCTTCGCTAAATACCGTCCCGGCTGCTCAAGGGCAGACTACCCCTGCGCCGCTCGGGGGGACGACCGGTCTTAACATTCTTGACTAATAGCATAATAGCATACTCCATGCCCGGTTACAAGACCCGTGATGGGCACGGTACGCTCACGCGACTCCTGTCGCACTCATTCAGATGCCTCGTGGGAGGCCGGGTTCCGGCGGGACACCGACGCGGAAGGCAGCGGACCCTTCCGGACGGCCGGAGCCCCGATTGACCACGGGGCCCGCGCGCTGGTAGGCTCAACGGTCATGCGTCGAACACTCCCTGACAGGATAGATCTGCTCGTGATCGGGGCCGGCCCCGGAGGCTGCACCCTCGCACGGCTTGCCTCGGAGGCGGGCATCAGGGTCGCCCTCGTCGAGAGGTCGTCTGCCCGCGACGTCGGGCGCAAGGTGTGCGGCAACGCCGTCACCGAGGACGGCATCGAGACCATGCGCGAGTACGGCGCCGCACCGACCGAAGCAGAGGCGGCGGCCCAGGTCTGGGGCGGGACGCTCATCCTCGGTGGCGGGAACGTCCGAATGGACGCTCACAAGTCTGGGATCATCCTCAACCGCCTCACGTTCGGCCAGAGGCTCCTAGCCGACGCGGTCGCCGCGGGCGCGGAACTCGTCGACGGCTGCTCGTGTGTCGGTTGGACCGACCGGGAGTCGGCAACGGTCAGGCTCCGTTGGAGCGACGAGGAGGAGATCGACGTCTCCGCGGGAATCGTCGTCGACGCCTCGGGATACGGCGCCGTCCTCACGCAGCACGGGGGCCCGTCTCATCAGGCGCCGCCGCTCGGCCGCAGCGACGTCGGGATCGCGTATCGAGAGATCGCCCCGACGCATGAGGACCTCGGAGACCCGAAGCAGGTCTTCGTCGTCGTGGGACCGGAGGGCGCGCGTGGCGGCTACGGGTGGGTCTTCCCGATGGGAGACCGTCTCGTCAACGTCGGCGTCGGCACGACTCTCCTCGAGGCCGGATCGAACTTCAAGGACTGCTACCGCAAGTTCACGGCCTCCCTCCCGGGGATGAGGATCGCCGACCCGATCGACGCGGGGGCCGGGCTCCTGCCCCTCCGCAGGCCTCTCCCCTCGCTCGTGGGCGACCGTTTCATGGCCCTCGGGGATGCCGCCCGTCAGGCGAACCCGCTCCACGGCGGCGGGATCGCGCCGTCCGTGCTGGCGGGCGGGATAGCCGCCGATGTCGCGGTCGGTGCGCTCGGCAACGGCGACACTTCGACCGCGGGCCTGTGGGAATACGGCGTACGCTTCATGCGGGAACTGGGAGCGCAGCACGCCACGCACGAGGTGCTGCGCCGGTGCCTCGACGCGCTGCGGGACAGCGACGTCCACTTCATCGTCCACGAGCTCGCGAAGCGCGGGGCCATGGAGAAAGTCATGGGCGCCCGTGGACCGAGGTCCCGTCTTGCCGCCCACATCCGCTTGCTCGCCACGATTGGGAAGCGCCCGTCGCTGGTGCTCGCGCTCCTGAGGACCGCGAGGTTCATCAGCACGACGCAGTCCCTGTACCTGGACTACCCGGAGACCCCCTCGAGGTTCGATTCCTGGCTCGGGCAGGTCGAGCGCCAGAAGGCAGAGCTCGCGAGGGCCACGTCGGGAGGGAAGCGATGAGCTCGAGACCGCCAGTTTGCCGAGCGGCTCGTCTATCGGCCTGGTTCGCCACCGCCGTCGCCGCCGTGGCCACTGCCGCACTCTTGGCGTTCGTGCCTCCCGTTGCGCGGGCGACGACCGTTTACGTCGACGACCTCGGCGACGGAGCCGCCGGCACCGGGACGGACGACGACCCGTTCCGCGACCTCCAGCTCGCGATCGACTCGGCCTCCGACGGCGACGTGATCCTCATCCGGCCCGGAACGTACGAGGCGACACCGTCCGAGTTCGTCGAGCCTCTGTGCGGCAACTGCGAGGAGCACCTGACGGACGTCGAGGCGACGCACGGGTTCGTCGTCGAGGGCAAGGGCGTTCACCTCGTGGGGAGCGGTCCGGACGAAACCGTGCTCGTCACGAACGCCGGCTACGGTGTCCTCTTCGAGGACAGCCGGGGCTCGCACGTGGCGAACCTCAGGATCACCGGGGGCAGGCGGGACGCCGACGGCATGGCGACCGACGCGGGCGTCGTCGTGAGAAGGAGCAACGTCACCCTGGACGTCCTCGAGATCGTCGACAACGACCACCGGCTCGAAGGCGTGGTCGTGGGGATCGGCGGCGTCATGGGGCGCGAGGGCGCGGAGATGACGATCACGAACTGCGTCATCAGGAACAACGGCTGGGACGGGATCGCGCTCTACAGGGGCGCTGTCGCGTTCATCGCGGACAACGACATCTCCGTCGGCCGCGGCGCAGGCATCGGGATAACCTGGGACGCGTCAGCCGTCGTCCTCCGGAACCGCATCTCCGGCTACTGGAAAGGCGTCGGCACGTTCGGGAGCTCGCGAGCGACGGTCCGGAACAACGCGATCTTCGACAACCTCGGCTGGGGGATCGTCATCACAGGAGAGTCGTTCATGGAGGCGGCGAACAACGTCGTCGTCAGGAACGGGAACTGCGGATTCGCGCTCTGGAGCGACGTCGCCACGGGACTCTTCACGAACAACATCGTCGTCGGGAACGGCTGGCGGGAGGAGTGGGTCTGCCCGCAGGTCGGGATCTGGATGAACGGGAACCCCGAGAACGTCGGCATCTCGTTCAACGACGTCTGGGGGAACGCGGCAGGCGACTACCACGACATGGACGAGCTGACGGGAGTCGACGGGAACATCTCGCTCGACCCCGTCTTCGCGGACACGCTCGACTTCCACCTTCTCGAGGGATCGCCTGGCATCGACGCCGGGAACCCCCTCTTCACGGACCCCGACGGGGGACCCTCGGATCTCGGCATCTACGGAGGGCCGCAGGCGAAGTAGCAGGCGGCTCACCGGACGCGGCCCGTTGGCCGGCTCAACCAGGGGAGAACTCCATGAGAATCGCCTTCCTCGGCGACATCAACCTCGAGACCGACCTCGCCACGTGGGAGGCCGCGGACGTCCCCGACTTCCACGAGGCGCTCGGCGTCGACCTCGTCGTCGGGAACTTCGAGTCGACAATCGACGGCGAGAAGTTCGAACCACGCGGCCGCACCGACAAGATGGTCCAGATCTCGGTCGATCCCCGCGTCATAGACAAGCTCAGGCGATGCGGCGTCGACGTCGTGTCGGTCGCAAACAACCACGTGACCGACTTCGAGGCAGAGGCGGCGCGCCACACGATCGAGACCCTCCAGGCCGCGTTCGGGGAGGATCGGGTGTTCGGGTGGGTCGCCCAACCGAGCATTGAACTCGTCCCGGGACTCAGGGTCGTGGGGATCGTCTATCCGGAGACGATGCCGAGGCGCGTCGAGGGCGAGTGGGACGCCTTTGTCGGCGAGGAGGACGAAGGCGTCGTCCCGCGGTTCGTGAGGCCCGACGAGAAGCTCGTCGTCTACGCGCACTGGGGGTGGGAGGTCGTCATGGCGACGTCGCCCGTGGTCAGGAGGCGCGCCCGCACCCTCGTCCGCGAGGGCGCCGCCCAGGTGATTGGCCTCCACACCCACGTCACGGGGGGCGGCGAGGACATCGGCGAAGCGACGGTGCTCTATTCCCTGGGGAACCTCCTGTTCCGGGTCTTCCCGTCGTACAACGACCGGATGATCGACCGCCTCAGGCGCTCGACGGTCGCCGTCTACGACTGGGACGGAACGAACATCCGGCTGGTCGAGACGTGGACCGGTCACTTCGACGAGAGGTTCAACCTCACGCTCACGAAGAACAGACGGCGGCTCCCCGGGGGACCCGCCGTTCGGTTGCAGCACGCCGTACCCGATGCTCTCGCCGCTGTGATCTACGCGTACTCCCGCCACACCCGGTGGTTCCGGATCTCCGTCGCGACGGTCGTCGAAGGCGTGGAGGGTCCCTTCGGCGAGAGAACGAAGAGGCTCGTAACGAGAACCGGCCGGAGGCTCCTGGGAAGCCGGCCCATCCGCGACGCCGCTGAGCCTTCAGACTAGTCAGCGTCTTTCGTGTACTCCTCGAGCAACTCGCCAAACTCGGGATCGTCCGGGTAGAGCTCCTGCCCCACGGTCGTCGCCGCGATCGCCCTCCTGAGGTCCCAGTCGTAGTTCGAGTAGGCCTCCGCCAGGATCTTGAGCTCCTCAGGGCCGTCGATGGCGTTCAACGGCACGACGGCAGCCTCCATGAGCATCTCGATGTTCTGTATTCGCGTTTCCTCG
>JALGZK010000037.1 GCA_025774935.1 bacterium
GAGCTCAAGGTGGAGCTGATCACGCCGATCGCGATGGAGGAGGGCCTCCGGTTCGCCATCCGCGAGGGCGGACGCACCGTGGGCGCCGGCACCATCACCAAGATCATCGAGTAGGAGAAGTCGAGCACCAGACTCGAGTAAGGAGGAGAGCACGTGGCAGGCCAGAGAATTCGGATACGTCTGATGGCCTACGAGCACGCCACTCTGGACCAGTCCGCGGCGGAGATCGTCCGGGTCGTGAGGGAGACGGGCGGCACGATCTCGGGTCCCATCCCGCTTCCGACGAAGCGGAGGATCTACACGGTTCTCAGGTCGCCGCACATCGACAAGAAGTCGCGCGAGCAGTTCGAGATCCGCACGCACAAGCGTCTGATCGACATCACGGGCTCGACCCAGAAGACGCTCGACGCGCTCATGGACCTCGACCTTCCGGGCGGCGTGGACATCTCGATCAAGGTCGAGTAGTCCGGACCAGCGAGGCAGAGCGGGGCGGGGGGGAGGCTCGAAGGTCCTTCGTACGGCGGGGCCGTCTCTTCGGACGAAGCCGCCGGGCTCTGAGGGAGAACAGGATGAAGGGAATCATCGGAAGAAAGCTGGGGATGACGAGGGTCTTCCAGGAGGACGGCACGGCGGTGCCCGTCACCGTGATCGAGGCGGGACCGTGTGTCGTCACCCGTGTCAAGACGAGCGAGAGCGACGGCTACTCGGCCGTCCAGCTCGGCTTCGGGGAGGTGCGGAGGAAGTCCCTCACGAAGCCCGTCCTCGGGCAGTACAAGAAGGCAGGCGTCACTCCCAGGCGGAAGCTCAGCGAGTTCCGCGTGGACGATCCGGGTGAGTACGAAGTCGGTCAGGAGCTCGGGGCCGACGTCTTCGAGCCCGGCGACGTCGTGGACGTGACCGGGTGGTCGAAGGGGCGGGGGTTCCAGGGCGTCATCAAGAGGCACGGCTTCTCGGGCGGAAGGAAGACACACGGTTCGCGCTCGCACCGGGTACCAGGCTCGATCGGTCAGAGCGCGACGCCCGCGAGGGTGTGGAAGGGAAGGAAGCTCCCGGGGCAGATGGGCAACGAACGCGTCACCCTGAAGAGGCTCTCGGTCGTCGAGGTCGATGGCGACAAGAACCTCCTTCTGATCAGGGGCGCGGTCCCGGGCTCCACGAACGGCTTCGTGCTCGTGAACCTCTCGAGCACCGGCGGGCAGTAGCGGACGGGCGGCCCCGGGCGCTCAGGCAGCGTCGAGGGCGAGCGCTCCGTCGTTCGAACCACAATCGAGTGAGGCGGAAGAGAAGATGGCGAACTCAGTACCGGTACTGACCAGGGGCGGACAGAAGAGCGGCGAGGTGACGCTTCCCGCGGCGCTCTTCGGCGTCGAGCCGAACGAGCACGTGATGTACGAGGCGGTCAGGACCTACATGGCGAACAAGCGCACCGGCACGGCGAGCACGAAGGGGCGGAGCGACGTGAGGGGCGGCGGCAGGAAGCCGTGGCGCCAGAAGGGGACCGGCCGTGCCAGGATCGGCTCGAGCAGGGTGTCCCACTGGGTCGGGGGAG
Source organism: bacterium (assembly GCA_025774935.1). Classification (GTDB taxonomy): domain Bacteria; phylum Joyebacterota; class Joyebacteria; order Joyebacterales; family Joyebacteraceae; genus JALGVN01. Next base: position 1,550 of record JALGZK010000037.1, read on the forward strand.
GCCTCGCGTTCGGCCCGAAGCCGCGCGACATGGGCATGAAGCTCCCGAAGAAGCTCAAGCGTCTGGCGCTCCGGTCGGCCCTCTCGACGAAGGCCGCGTCGGACCAGATCAAGATCCTCGAGAACTTCGAGCTCGAGAAGGTCAGCACTAAGGAGATGGCGACGATCCTCGCCGCGATCGGCGTCGGGGGGGAAAAGACGCTCCTGGTCGTCCCGGATCCCGACAAGAAAATCGCTCTCTCGGCGAGGAACATCCCGAACGTCAAGCTGATGAGGGCCTCGGAAATCACGACGTATCACCTCCTGCGGGCCGAAACGGTCGTCATGACCCAGGGCGCCCTCTCGACGGTGGAGGAGGTCTTCGGGGAATGAGCCGGAATCCTAGGGACATCATCCTGGAGCCCGTCGTAACGGAGAAGAGCACGCGCCGCCGCGAGGTGTCGAACGAGATCGCCTTCGTCGTGGCACGGGACTCCAACAAGATCGAGATTAGGAACGCGGTCGAGAAGCTCTTTGACGTGAAGGTCGCGAGCGTGAGAACCATCTCCGTTCCCGGCAAGGTGAAGAGACTCGGGCGCTACCAGGGGAAGAGGGCAGGGTGGAAGAAGGCGATCGTGACGCTGAAGGAAGGCGAGACGATCGAGTTCTTCGAGCACCAGTAGGCGACGAGGGTAAGAGCGGCCGGCGAAGCGCGCCGGCGGCAGCACGAGCAGGGAGTGCGCGAACATGGCAGTCAAGAGGTTCAAGCCGAAGACGCCCACCCTCCGGTACAAGACGGTCTCCTCGTTCAAGGAGATCACGAAGAAGAAGCCCGAGAAGTCTCTGCTCAGGCCGCTCAAGAAGTCGGGCGGACGGAACAACCAGGGCAGGATGACGATCAGGCACCGGGGCGGCGGGCACAAGCGGATGTACAGGGTCATCGACTTCCGGCGCGACAAGCGCGGGATCCCGGCGAAGGTCGCCGCGATCGAGTACGACCCCAACAGGTCCGCGCGGATTGCCCTCCTGCACTACACGGACGGCGAGAAGCGGTACATCCTGGCTCCCGACAAGCTCGGGGTGGGCGGGATGATCATGGCCGGTGAGGACGCGGAGGTGAAGGCGGGGAACGCGCTTCCTCTCAGGAGGATCCCGCTCGGCATGATGGTCCACAACATCGAGCTCAAGAGGGGAGCGGGCGGAAGGCTCGTCCGGAGCGCAGGCACCGCCGCGCAGCTCATGGCGCGCGAGGGCAGGCACGCGCACCTGAGGCTCCCGTCCGGCGAGGTCAGGCTCGTCGACTCCGAGTGCTACGCGACGCTCGGGCAGGTCGGCAATCTCGAGCACGAAGGCATCGTGCTCGGCAAGGCGGGCAGGGCCCGCTGGCTCGGCAGACGTCCGCACACGCGCGGCGTCGCGATGAACCCCGTCGACCACCCGATGGGCGGCGGCGAGGCGAAGTCGTCGGGTGGACGTCACCCGTGCTCGCCGTGGGGACAGCCGGCGAAGGGCGGGAAGACCCGCAGGAAGCAGGCGAGCGACAAGCTCATCGTGACGAAGAGAAAGCGCAAGAAGAGGTAGAGGAGAGGCTGGATTCCCTATGGGTCGTTCGACGAAGAAGGGACCGCACATCGACCAGAAGCTTCTCAAGAAAATCCGGTCGCTCGACCGGACCGGCGAGAAGCGTGTCGTCCAGACCTGGGCGCGGGCCTCGGTGATTCCGCCGGAGTTCGTTGGTCACACGATCGCGGTGCACAACGGCCACAAGTTCATCCCCGTGTACATTACGGAGAACATGGTCGGACACAAGCTCGGTGAGTTCGCGTTCACGAGGACGTTCAGGTCTCACCGGAGCAGGGAAGCGACGACGGCCAGGAAGGGTCGCTAGGGGCCGTCACCGCGAGCACCTCATCGTCGGCACCTCCAGTGCCGCCGAGGGGTGCGACTTCGGAGAATTGTGACGATGGAAGCGAAAGCGAAGGCGAAGTTCATCAGGATGTCCCCGCGCAAGGTCCGCCTGGTCGTGGACCTCATCCGCGGGAAGGGTGTTGAGGAGTCGATCCAGACGCTTCAGTTCCTGAAGCGTCGCGCGAAGGTGCCGGTCGAGAAGACGCTCAGGTCGGCCGTCGCGAACTTCTTCAACACGAAGGAAGGCGCCCAGCTCGAGGCGTCGGACCTCTACGTCAAGGAAGCGTTCGTGGACGAGGGGCCGACGATGAAGAGGTTCCGTCCGAGAGCAATGGGACGCGCGACTCAGATCAGGAAGAGAACGAGCCACATCACGATCGTGGTGGGCGAACGAACCGGTACGCGGGCGTAAGCGCGCAGGAGGAATGTCTTGGGTCAGAAGACGCATCCTGTCGGCATGAGGCTCGGCATCAACAGGACCTGGAAGTCCCGTTGGTTCGCGAAGAGGAACTACGCTGAGCTACTGAAGGAAGACCTCACCATCCGGAAGTACGTGACGACGAAGCTCTCTCGGGCCGGCATCTCCGAGGTCATCATCGAGAGGAAGGCTGACAAGGTCGTCGTGAACGTCCGGACGGCAAGGCCGGGGATCGTGATCGGGAGGAAGGGGATCGAGGTCGAGAGGCTCAACAAGGAGCTCGAGCACCTGACCGGCAAGGAAGTACGGATCAACATCGAGGAAGTCAAGAAGGTGGAGCTCGACGCCCAGCTCGTGGCGGAGCACATCGCGAAGCAGCTCGAGCAGCGCGTCGGCTTCAGGCGCGCGATGAAGAAGGCCGCCGAGTCCGCGATGCGCATGGGAGCCCAGGGCATCCGGATCCGGACCGCCGGCAGGCTCGGCGGGGCGGAGATGGCGAGGGTCCAGGAGACGCACGAGGGCCGGGTCCCGCTCCATACGCTCAGGGCCGACATCGACTTCGCCCGCGCGACGGCGAAGACGACGCACGGCACGGTCGGCGTGAAGGTGTGGATCTTCAAGGGCGAGAAGCTCGGCAGGCGTGAAGAGGAAGAGGTCGACGAGGGGCCGAAGTTCGTGCCCAGAGGCGACCGAGGCACGCTCCGAAGCCGCGGTGAGGACCAGTTCGAGCGCGGCGATGCGCTCAGACGCGGCCCGCGCGGTCGCGGCGGTGCCGGTGGCGGCGGTCGCGGTGGCGGCGGCGGTCGTGGTG
>JALGZK010000027.1 GCA_025774935.1 bacterium
CTCCGTCACGGGGCGCTACGCCGCGCGCGAGGCCAGGAAGGCCCTCGACGCCGGGCTCCACGTGATGCTCTTCTCCGACAACGTCTCGGTCGAGGACGAGGTCGCACTCAAGCGCCTCGCGCACGAGCGCGGCCTTCTCGTGATGGGACCCGACTGCGGGACGGCCATCGTGAACGGTGTCCCGCTCGCTTTCGCGAACGTCGTCGATCGCGGCGAAATCGGAGTCGTGGCGGCGTCTGGTACGGGTCTTCAGGAGGTGAGCTCGATCATCTCGAGTGAAGGTGCCGGGATCTCGCAGGCGCTCGGGACCGGCGGGCGCGACGTGAAGAAGGAGGTGGGCGGAATCACGTTCATCGATGCGTTGGGCGCCCTCACTGACGATCCCGAGACGAAGGTGATCGTCCTTGTTTCCAAGTCGCCCGATGAGGAAGTGCTTGGGCGCGTCCGGAATGAGGTCGCGAGCATCACGAAGCCCGTTGTCGCCGTCTTGCTGGGCGCGCAGATGGACGAACTCCCGGGCCCCGACGGGGTCGCTCGCTGGTCGGCTGCGACCCTCGACGAGGCTGCCTTTGCGGCTCTTGCTATCTCCGGGGGCCGAGATCCCTCCGGGGTCCGTGTTCTCCGCGGTACATTCGTGGACTCATGAGCGGCGGGACGTTCGCCACCGAAGCCCAGGTGGTCCTCGAGGGCATGGTGCAAGGCGTCTCCTCGAACGTTCCGACGGGCAGATCGACAAGGCTTGAGGATGTGCTCGCGAGCCAGGGTCACTCCATCATTGATCTCGGCTCGGACGAGTTCACGGTCGGGCGTCCACATCCCATGATCGACTACTCGATTCGCAAGCGTCGGATCGTCGAGGAGTCCGAGAACCCGGATGTCGCGGTCATCCTCCTCGACGTCGTCATCGGCTACGGGTCGAACCCCGATCCGGCTGGCGAGCTCGTCGACGTGCTCACGGAGGCTGCGCAGAGAGTCACCGTCGTCTGTTCGGTCACGGGGACCGATCAGGATCCGCAGTGCCGGCGGTCGGTCGAGAGCGACCTCGAAGCCGCAGGTGCCGTGGTCATGCCGACGAATGCCTCTGCTTCTCGCGCGGCCGGGTTCATCGCGCAGGGACTTGAGAAGACATGATGCCGATTCGTGACCTCTTCGGGAAAGAACTCAAGGTCGTGAACGTCGGGCTCTCCTCGTTCAAGGAGAGCCTCGACGAGGTCGGGGTCGAGGCGGTACAGGTCAATTGGCGGCCGCCGCTCGACGTCGATCCCGAAGCGGAAGGGCTCATCGCCGAGAAGCGCGCCGAGATCAGGCAAGCGAACGCGAAGGTCGTCGATATCATCCTCCGCGGGATGCCTCACCTCATCACGCTCGACAGGGCGGTCGACGTCATCCCAGGGATCGAGCAGAACCTCTTCCTTCACGCTGGACCGCCCATCACGTGGGACAGGATGTGTGGGCCGATGCGCGGCGCCATCATCGGCGGGCTCATCTACGAGGGGAGGGCTTCGACGCCCGAGGAAGCAGAGAGGCTCGCGGCGTCGGGCGAGATCGAGTTTGCGTCGTGCCACGAACACGAGACCGTCGGGCCGATGGCGGGTATCGTGACGCCGTCCATGCCGGTCTTCGTCCTCAGGAACGAGGAGTTCGGGAACCACGCCTACTGCACGATGAACGAGGGGCTCGGGAAGGTCCTCCGGTACGGAGCGTTCAGCGACGAGGTCATCGAGAAGCTCCGGTGGATGGCGGACGTTCTCTATCCGGCGCTCAAGGCCGCCCTCGAGAAGACCGGCCCGATCGACCTCAAGAACATCATCGCCCAGGCGCTCCACATGGGCGACGAGGTCCACAACCGGAATCGGGCTGCCACGTCGCTATTCTACAGGGCGATCGCTCCGGCAGTCGTCGAGACAGCCCCGGACAGCTCCACAGCGGCATCGGTCCTTGAGTTCATCAACGGGAACGACCACTTCTTCCTGAACCTTTCGATGCCCGCGTGCAAGGCAACGCTCGACGCGGCGCGGAACATCCCGCTGAGCAGCGTCGTCGTGGCGATGACGCGGAACGGCACCGACTTCGGGATCCAACTTGCAGGGACGGGCGACGAGTGGTTCACTGGACCCGCCGACGTCCCGGACGCGCTCTTCTTCCCGGGCTACACGAAGGAGGACGCAAACCCCGACATCGGCGATAGCTCGATCACCGAGACGAACGGGCTCGGCGGGTTCGCCATTGCGGCTTCGCCTGCGATCGTGCAGTTCGTTGGCGGGAGCACGTCGGACGCGATCTCCTATACGAGGCAGATGTACGAGATCACCGCGGCGGAGAACAACGTCTATCAGATCCCGTACCTCGACTTCCGGGGGACGCCGACCGGGATTGACGTGATCAAGGTGGTTGAGACCGGCATCCTGCCGTTCATCGACACTGGGGTGGCGCACAGGGAGCCGGGAATCGGGCAGGTGGGAGCAGGCGTTCTTTCCGCGTCGCCCTCCCCGTTCCCCAAGGCGTACGAAGGACTCTCACGGACGGCTGAGCGCAGCTGACGAGACCTACCCACGGAGGCCACGAATGACCACCACCAAGTTCCTACAACTCATGCAGTCCGCCCGCATCTACGACCTCACCCAACCCTTGAGCATCCACACGCCGCCGTGGCCGAGCTACATGCCGATGGGGCTCCAGTACTTCAAGCGGATCGCCGGGGCGCACATGGGGCAGGGCGCGAACGGGCAGATCATGACGACGAGCAACCACGTCGGAACCCACATGGACGGCGAGATCCACTTCCACGCGAGCGGCCGCGCGATCGGGCAGGTGCCCCTCGAGGAGTGGATCGGCCCGGGCGTGGTCGTCGACATCTCGGACGACGTCGAGGACTACAGCCTCTACTCGCCCGACATGATCACGAGCCGCGTCGACGTGCAGAAGGGCGACATCCTCATCATCAACACCGGCTACCACAGGTACGCCTGGGACCAGCGGGGCTCGGACGAGATCCGCTACTTCGTCAAGCACCCCGGGCCCGACCCCGACTTCCACAAGTGGGCGCTCAGGATGAAGCTCAAGTGGATCGGCGTCGACTGCGGGAGCGCCGACCACCCGATGAACACGATCATCAAGGACTGGCACCCCGGGCTCTTCGCGAAGGCCGAGGCGAAGCTCAGGAAGGACTACGGCAAGAGCTGGGACGAGATGTTCCCGCCGGAGACCTACTACCAGGTGATGCATCTCAAGCTCTTCCCGAAGAAGCTCGTGCACGCCGAGAACCTGGGCGGGGAAATCGACAAGGTCTCGAACCAGCGCTGCTGGATCGGATGCTTCCCCTTGAGGGGGATTGAACTCGAGTCCTCGATGTGTAGAATCATCGCGATGCTCCCTCCGAAGTAGGGGACAGGTATGCCCATCGCGCACGAGTTCGACTACGTGAAACCCGCGAGCCTCGAGGAGGCGGTCGCGATCCTCGCGGAGCGTCCGGGCGCGCAGGTCCTGGCGGGCGGCACCGACCTCGTCGGCTGGCTCAGGGACGAGTTCGTCGAGCCGTCGGTTCTCGTTGACATCAAGGGCCTAGATGGGCTTCACGGCATCGAGTTCGCCGACGGCATCCTCTCCATCGGTTCCCTCACCACGTTCACCGAGCTCATCGAATCGGAGACCGTTAGGTCTCACGCGCCGCTCCTCTACGAGATGGGGCGCACGGTCGCGTCGACGGGCATCCGGAACCGCGCCACCGTGGTCGGGAACATCTGCTCTGCCGTGCCGTGCTGCGACGCGGGGCCGGTGCTCCTGGTGTACGATGCGATCGTCCACGCGACCGGGATCGCGGGCGCAAGGACCATCCCCATACGGGAGTGGTTTGTCGGCAACAAGCGGACGGTGCTCCCGCCGGACGAGATCGTGACCGGTGTGACGATCCGTCTCCCGATGTGTGGGCACGGCGCCGCCTACGTCAAGCTCGGACGCTACCGGGGCGAGGACCTCGCGCAGGCGAGCGTAGCCGTCGTGTCGCTTCCCGGGAACGCGTACCGCATCGCGTTCGGGGCGGTGGCGGCCACGCCAGTGCGCGCCCAGAGGATCGAGGCGGTGCTTGAGGGCAGGGAGCTCGATCAGTCCGCGGTCGACGCGGCGAAGGGACTCGTCCCGGAAGAGACCTCGCCCATCACAGACGTCCGGGCGTCGCAGGAGTACCGGGAGCTCATGCTCCCGATCATGCTCGAGCGGGGACTCAGGGCCGCCGTCGCGAGACGCGACGGAGAAGGCCCCGAGTACGGCACCCGGTTCATCTAGGACACGCCATGAAGACGACCATCACCCTGAATGTGAACGGCGAGGAGCGGGAGGTCGACGTCGAGCCGAGCGACACGCTCCTCGACGTCCTCCGCGCGAAGATCGGGGTCAAGAGCCCGAAGGTCGGCTGCGAGCGCGGGGACTGCGGGAGCTGCACCGTCCTCCTCGACGGGAAGAGCGTCCGGAGCTGCCTCGTCCTCGCGATCGAGGCGGACGGCCAGGGCGTCATCACGGTCGAGGGTCTCGCGAGGGACGGGGCGAACGAGCTCCAGGAGGCCTTCGTCGAGACGAACGCGTTCCAGTGCGGGTTCTGCGCGCCGGGGACCGTCCTCTCCGTGTCCGAGCTCCTCGCGAAGAACCCGAGCCCGACCGTGGAGGAGATCAAGGAGTCGATCTCCGGGAACCTCTGCCGGTGCACGGGCTACGAGCCGATCGTGGAGGCGGTGCTCACGCTGACCGGAAAGGGCACGAAGTAGGACTGGCCGAGCGCGGCCGTTCGGACGGGTGTCGACGGAGGGCGCCGGAGCAAAGGGGGGCACGATGCATCTCTCGAAGCGGTTGGGCGCGGAGTTCTTCGGGACGTTCTGGCTCGTGTTCGGCGGGTGCGGGAGCGCGGTCCTGGCCGCGGGGTTCCCGAACGTCGGCATCGGGCTCCTCGGCGTGTCGCTCGCGTTCGGCCTCACCGTCCTCACGATGGCCTACGCGATCGGGCACGTCTCCGGCTGCCACCTGAACCCCGCCGTCTCGCTCGGCCTCTGGGCGGGCGGACGGTTCCCCGCGAAGGACCTCCTGCCGTACATCGTGGCGCAGGTCCTGGGCGGCATCGTCGCCGGCGGGCTCCTCTACCTCATCGCGAGCGGGTCGCCGACCTACGACATCGCCGTCAACGGACTCGCGGCGAACGGCTACGGCGCGCACTCGCCGGGCGGGTACTCGCTCGTGGCGTGCTTGGTTGCTGAGATCGTGCTCACGTTCATGTTCCTCATGATCATCCTCGGTGCGACCGACAAGCGGGCGCCGGCCGGGTTCGCACCGATCGCGATCGGGCTCGCGCTCACGCTCATTCATCTGATCTCGATTCCGGTGACGAACACGTCGGTGAACCCGGCGCGGAGTACGGGGCCCGCCATCTTCGTCGGCGGCTGGGCGATCCAGCAGCTCTGGCTCTTCTGGCTCGCGCCGATCGTGGGCGCGATCATCGCCGGGTTCGTCTACCCGCGGATCGCGGGGAAGCAGCAGTAGGGTGGTCCTGGGTGAGCACGTGTCGCTCGGCTGGCCGCCCGGACGACCAGCCATGGATGCTGGGGATTCAGCATCCGGACAGGAGGTGAGATGATTAACGCTCAATCGTCACTCCGGCTCGCTCTGCTGGTTGGTCTGTTGGTCTCAATCGTCTCGATCGCCGTTGCCGAGCCCGAAGTTGCGGAAGAAACTGTGATCTTCCGCGCACTCAGAGATGGCGTGTTCACGGTCTTCACTGACCGAGGCCACGGCAGCGCGTTCCTTGTCGACGAGTCAGGTCTTCTGCTGACGAATTCCCACGTGATCGCGTCCTCGAGCCAGATTTCCGTTCAACTCGATGACACCACGCGAGTGTCGGCGGAGTTGGTGGCTGAAGACACGTTGCTCGACATCGCCGTTCTTGCCGTGTCGCCCCAAGTCGTGAGGGGGCGACCGATCTTGACGCTGGCGACAAGAGAGGCCGGTGATTTGGCGTTCGAGGGTGAGGAAGTCATTGCCATAGGCGGTCCACTCAACCCAATGAGGATTCTCACCTCGGGGACCGTAAGCAAGGTAGAGGACCGGGCGATAATATCGGATGTCGACATCAGCCCAGGCAACTCCGGGGGACCTCTCATCAACACGGATTCGGAGGTCATCGGTATCAACACCTTCCGAGATCCCTTGCTCGGGGGGGCAGGAGTCTCCGGGAGTCTGCCAATCAGTCTCGCCATTCCGTTCCTCGAGATGGGGAGAGGGTGGGCTCAGGGCGTTGCTCCTCCAGCCACACGACTACCCGTGGTTCCTCCGCACCCGTATCCAGCGAAGGGCCTCGAATGGGCGGGGAAGAGGAGTCACATAGAGGACAACTACGTGGTGCATGGCGTCCCGGGCTTCGAGGTGAACATCGTCACGCCACCGCGACGGCACTTCCTTGAGACGTACATCCAAGGAGCGCTTGCCGAGGAACAGCAGGATCACGAGACCGAAGTCGGCACGGATGAGGATGAGCTGTACGATCCGCTCGGCGACGATCTCAGGGAGTGGCGCGAGTACGTCGGCGATTTCGCTCCACTGGTCGGCATCGCCGTGACTCCGAAGATTGGTGAGACCGATGCAAGCAGCTTCCTCAATCTCCTCGGTACCGCGGCCGGAGTTGCCACCGCCGTCAGCGGGCCTGTCTCCGTCTCCTTCGGCTACGATGCGTACGAGTTCCAGGGTGACCTCCAGGACTTCAAACTGCTCGAAGACGACCGACCCGTGCAGGGGGTTTACCGAATCATGGGGACGATGCCGGTGCCCGTCGAGACTTGGTCAGACTATAAGGACGACATCGTTCACCACGGCGTCTTCCAGTATCTCCCCGAGGTCTTCGGCGCCCCGGACTCGGAGCAGCTGCATTTCCGGATCGTCGATCTGAAGAACCCGACGACGGAAATCGACGTGAAGATTCCGCGCAAGTGCCTCGAGCAGATCGCGGTCGACTTCGAGCCGTACCGCATGATGCTGGACGCGAGGAAGACCGAACTCGTCGTAGGAAGAGAGGAGCGCTGACATGCCGTTGCGCCGCGATCTTACCTCTGCCCAGAGGAAGCCCCTCGTGCTTGCGGCCGTCGTCTCCCTTGCGTGCATTCTCTCCGGCTGCGCTACTACGTACACCTACTCGTGCCCCGGGCACAACAGCTTCGGGGATGAGAATGTGTCGCAGTTGCACGTCGGGATGGACTCCGCCGATGTGTTCGAGATCTTCGGCCAACCTGATGAGGAACTCGATGCGAGATTCGGGGCGGATGTCGGTGACGAGTGGACCGGTCGAGTCTGGATCTACTTCATCGAGCGCGACTGGGTGTACAAGTACGCGATACGGTACAAGAAGAACGTGTTCGTGTTCTATCCAGTCGACGGGCAGCTGCTGTTGAACAACTGGGAATTCGAGTCGTAGAGGAGACTACTCTCGCTCGTTCGCACGACGATCACTCGGACTGGACACCACATGTCTGACCTCAAGTACGTTGGCACAGACTCGACGCGCATCGATGGCCTCGAGAAGATCACGGGCGCCGCGACTTTCGTCGACGACATCGACTTCGGCCCGAACCTCCTCCGCGCGGAGATCGTCGAGAGCCCGCACGCGCACGCGCGGATCGTCTCGATCGACACGTCTGCGGCAGAGGACGTTCCCGGCGTCGTCCGGGTCGTGACGGGGAAGGACTTCCCGTACCGGTTCGGCCTCTACATGAAGGACCGATACATCTTCGCGCAGGACCGCGTGCGGTTCGTGGGGGAGCAGGTCGCGGCCGTCGTCGCGCGTGATCCCAAGGTCGCGAAGCGCGCGGCGAAGCTCGTACACGTCGAGTACGAGGAGCTTCCCCCGATCTTCGACCCGATGGAGGCGATCGAAGGCGCTTCGTGCCTCATCCATCCCGAGTGCGAGCGCGTCCCGTGGTTCTTCCCCGAGGCCGACACGAACATCGCGCACTGCCGGAAGACCCGGAAGGGAGACGTAGAAGCCGGGTTCACCGAGGCCGACGTCGTCCTCGAGGACACCTACCGTGTCCCGCGCTACGCCCACTGCGCGATCGAGCCGCACGTCATCGTCGGGCAGCAGGACCACTCGGGCAGGCTCACGCTCTGGTCGGCGTCCCAGTCCCCGCACACCCAGAGAAACCTCTTCGCGGAGTCGCTGGCGCCCTTGGGGCTCACGCACAAGGACATCCGCGTGATTACGCCGTACGTGGGCGGCGGGTTCGGCGGGAAGGCCGGCGTCACGATGGAGATCATCGGCGCCGCGCTTGCGACCGCGGTCAGGGGACACCCGGTCAAGCTCCGCTGGACGCGCGAGCAGGAGTTCTACAACACCTACCAGCGGCAGGGACTCGTCGCGAACCTCAAGATCGGCGCGAAGAGCGACGGGACGATTACCGCGATCGAGCACGCGCTCTACTGGGACGCGGGCGCCTACGTCGAGTACGGCGCGAACGTCGTGAACGCGGTCGGGCTCTCGGCGACGGGGCCGTACCGGATTCCGAACGTCAAGATCGACTCGTACTGCATCTACACGAACCTCCCGCCCGGGGGGCCCTACCGCGGGTTCGGTTACTCGGAGTTCCACTTCGGGCTCGAGTCGCACATGACCCGGCTCGCGGGCATGCTCGGGATGGACGCGGTCGAGTTCCGGAAGAAGAACGCGATCCGGGAGGGCGACACGCTCGCGTACGGGGCCGAGATGAACCCGAGCGGGCTCGTCGAGGCCATCGACAAGGCGGCCGCGGCCATCGAGTGGGGGAGGCCCGAGGAGCCGCTCGTCCCCGGGAACGTTGTCGGCAAGGGGTTCGCGCTCATGTGGAAGGCGCCCGCTATGCCGCCGAACGCAGCGTCGGCCGCGTTCCTCAAGTTCAACGAGGACGGGAGCCTGAACATCGCGGTCTCCGGAATGGAGATCGGGCAGGGCTATCTAACGGCCATGGCGCAGATCGCGGCGGAGGTCCTGACGGTCCCCGTCGAGAAGATCCGCGTGGAGACGCCCGACACCGACCGGAACCCGTACGAGTGGCAGAACGTGGGGTCGCATGTGACGTGGGGCTGCGGGAACGCGGTCAAGCTCGCGGCCGAGGAGGCGCGGGAGAAGATCTTCGCGCTCGTCCGCCGCGCCCACAACGCCTGCGAGAAGGAGGACATGCTCTACCTCGAGGACGAGAAGGTGAAGTGCCGGGACAACCTCGAGTTCGAGTTGCCGCTACGTGACTTCGTAATCTCGGGCATCCAGATGGAGGATGGGACGTTCCGGGGCGGGCCGATCATGGGGACCGGCATGTTCATGCCGGAGTTCACCTCCGCGCTCTCCGACCCCGAGACGAGCCAGGGCGGGCACCCGAACGTGCACTACACGGTGGGCGCCGCGGGCATCGTCCTCGAGATCGACCCTGCGACGGGGAAGATGCGCGTCCGGAAGACGGCCCTTGCCGTCGATGTCGGGAAGGCGATCAACCCCGACCTCGTGAACGCTCAGATCGTGGGCGGCATGGTCCAGGGCCTCGCGACCGTGCTCTACGAGGACATGCGGTTCGACGACAAGGGCCGCATGCTGAACCCGAACTTCACCGACTACAAGATCCCCACCGCGATGGACGTCCCCGACGAGATCGTCCCGATTATCGTCGAGGTCCCCCAGCCCGACGGCCCGTTCGGCGCGCGGGGCGTGGGGGAGCACACCATGATCCCCGCCGCGCCCATGGTCGCCAACGCCGTCGAGGACGCGCTCGGGCTCCGCATCACCGAGATGCCGGTGACGGCGGAGCGGGTGGCGTTGGCAGCTCAACGGCTCCGGGAATCACCTTCGTAGTTTCGGACGGCGTTCTGATTGACTCCAACCGGGATGTCATCACATGCAGATCACCGTCGCAGGCGCCACAGGTCTCATAGGGCGCGCGCTGATCACGGCGCTTCGGAACCGCGGCGACGAACTCATCGTCCTCTCGCGGGATCCCGGGCGGGTGCCGGAGTGGATGTCGGGTGTCACCGTGCTCGGGTGGCGCCCGGTTCTCGAGAGACCCCCGGCAGAGGCTCTGGAGGGCGTCGACGCAGTGGTGAACCTCGCCGGGGCCCCTATCTTTCCGGGCCGCTGGACCGAATCCCGCATGCGCACGATCCGCGAGTCGCGCGTCGCCGGGAACCGCAATCTGGCGGAGGCCATCGCAGAACTCGACAGGCCGCCCAGGACCTCGGTTGTCGGGTCCGCCGTGGGCTACTACGGATCTCGGGGTGAGGAGGAGCTCGTGGAAGAGGCGCCTCCTGGCTCAGACTTCCTGGCTGGTGTCTGTCGCGATCTCGAGGAGGAGGCTCAGGCGGCCACACGGGCGGGCGTACGGGTCGTCAGGCTTCGCACCGGCATCGTGATGGCACCGTCGGGCGGGGCGCTCGAGCAGATTCTGCCTCTGTTCAGAGCCGGCCTGGGCGGGCGGCTGGGATCCGGACGGCAGTGGTTCTCGTGGATCCACATCTCGGATATGGTGCGCGTCATCCTGCGCGCTCTTGATGACGACGGAATAGAAGGGCCTGTGAACGCGACCGCGCCGCATCCCGTGCGGAACGTCGAGTTCGCGAAGGCCCTGGGAAAGGCCCTGCGGCGTCCCGCGATCATGTGGGTTCCGGCCTCGCTTCTCCGGGTCGCTCTGGGGAAGACGGCTTCCGTGATCCTCTCCAGTCAACGGGTAGTGCCCGTGAAGCTCAGTCGGGCCGGTCACGAGTTCGATTTCGGGGACATCCAACGCGCTCTTGTAGACTGCGTCTCCGACAGCCGTGCTGCGTAGACTCCCGGGCTCCCGCTCTCTCCGAGTCAGCGAACTGCCAACCATCACGGGTTGATTCGCCGCGTTCGTGGTGGTATAGTTGCACATAACCCAACAACCTATGAGTGTAGTGCCGTCAGCGGTCTCCTGATCCGCGTTAACTCAGGAGGGGCTCCTGGTTCTGCGCTGGTCATGGAGACCACGCTCAAGGAGAGCACGATGCGACAGGTGGACGGCGAGACGCTGCGTCGCACGACGAAGTGCCAGCACAGCTTCTTCTGTCTTGGAGGCTGTGGCTGGCAGCTGTGCCCGGCCGGTGACCAGGCCTCGGAGTCAGGTGGAGTCGTCACGCTGGAACGCCTTCGACCCCACTGCAAGTACGTTCGGTCGTCGGATGAAATCAGCACATGCACGTGTCCGACGAGGCACGAGCTGCGCGAGACGTACGGTCTGTAGCAGCCGACCAACAGGCTGTGGATGACGCACGTAGCGACGATCTCGGAGGGAAGCGGCAGTTCATGCCGATCCCTCCTCGTCTTCTCCGATTGGCTTGCGTTCCTCCGCGATCCTCAATGCCATCGACTCATGCCTGTGACGACTCTCGGGCGTGCGCCGACGATTCACGGTAGCCTCCCCATACACATGGCTCCATCCCGGAGACCCCATGCTCCACATCCGCCCCTTCAATTCAACCGAGTCCGACTACCTCTTCATCACCCAGGTCTGGGACACGTACTTCCCGGAGTACGCGTTCACGGTCGACGAGCAGCGGGCAATGGACGGAGCCCGCAGTCCGAACCGGCTCTGGCAGCGCGTCATCGTTGAGCAGGATGGCGAGCCCGTCGGCCACGGGTTCTACGGCGAGCAGGAGGAGCTGGACGCTCCCGGCGACTACCAGGTCTACGTCCAGGTCCGCAAGGACAAGCAGCGGCAGGGGATCGGGACGTTCGTCTACGACCATATCGAGGGCGCCCTCGCCGAGCGCGACCCCGTCTCGTTCTCAGCGTTCGCCTCGCCCGCGTTCCCCGAGCACATCCGCTTCCTCACGAAACGCGGCCACAAGAAGATCCAGCAGGAGCAGGACTCGAAGCTCCTCATCGAGGAGTTCGACTTCGACCGCTTCGAGCCCGCAATCGCGCGCGCCGAGCAGCAGGGCATCGAGATCATCGCCGCACCCGAGCTCGAGCGCCGCATCCCCGACTGGAAGCGCGTCATGTGGAACCTCGAGTTCGAGTTCATGAAGGACTCTCCGCTTCCCGACGAGGCCCGCCAGCGTCCGTTCGAGGCGTACTCCAAGTGGTTCGACGCGCCGATGTTCCGCCCGGACGCGTACTTCGTCGCGATGCACGAGGGAAAGGTCATCGGCATGAGCGAGCTATGGCAGCGGGGGGGCCAGCCACACAAGCTCATGACCGGCATGACGGGCGTCGTCCGCGAGTACCGCCGGCGCGGCATCGCGACTGCGCTCAAGACCACCGGCATCCGCTACGCGCGCGACCACGGCTACACCGCCATCCAGACCATCAACGCCGAGGGGAACCCTATGTACGACCTGAACATCGCCCTCGGCTACAAACCCATGCCGGCCTGGTGGTGGCTGCGGCGGATGCTCAAGCCCAAGGAAGGCGGACCGTCTGACTGATCCCGCCCCGGTAGTGTCGACTCCCGAGCGCCGAACCCCCGGAGGATCGACGCGCGCGCTGTCGCTCGTCGCCGCGGTGGCCGCCCTCACGATCGCGTGCGTCTCGTGCGGCCCCGCCCTCGCGAGCCAGACGAGCTTCTACGCCGGCGCCGGCCTCGGCTACGGACACATGCAGGCCGCGTTCTCCGCTCACCTGCCTTCGGGCACTGAGGTCATCACCTTCGACGGTCTGGGGGGGAACGGGCCGGTCGCGACCGCGCTCGCGGGGCTCGAGCGGGACACGGGCGTCATGCGGTTCGCGCTCGAGCTCGACGGCGCGCTCCTCGGTGTCGAGAGCACGCTCGACGGCGGCTTCGGGGGGTACTGGGCGGAGGGTGACCTCACCCTCGGATGGTCGGCGAGCCTATCTGCCCTCGTCGGCCTCGAGATCTCGGAGACGGGACTCCTGTTCGGGCGCGTGGGCTACGGCACGACGTCGTACACGGCCACCATCAGGAGCAACATCGGGAACATCGACGACGAGCCCTGGGGCGACGTCCAGGCGGTCGTCCTGGGGCTCGGGCTCGAGGGGGAGCTCGGGGGGGGCTGGTCCCTCCGGGGTGAGTTCCGCTACAGCACGTTCGAGGACTTCCACGAGGGCAAGGACGGCCTCGAGCTCGTCATCAAGCCCTCGACGTACGCGGCGGGTCTGTCCGTGATACGCCGGTTCTAGCCCCGAAATCGCGCCCGTCCGCCCGCGCTCGCCACCCGCCTGCTCCATTCAACCTATCGGCCGGGCCTCCGGTCAGAGTATGATGATAGGCGAATCTTCGCATTGACCGATTCGCGCGGGGCGCTCTCCGGGGGCGAGCCTGGGGACAGCTCCGCGCGGAGACCCTATGGCGGTGTGGGACCGCCTGCAACAGACCGAGGAGGACCCTGATGGTCTTAGCGAGGCTGGGAACGGCGATCGTACTCGCCGTGGTGCTCGTGACATTCGCATCCCCGTCGCAGGCAGTCGAGCCGCACGCGGGGATGCTTCGTTATCCGGACGTGTCGCAGACGCAGATCGTCTTCCGCTACGCGAACGACCTCTGGCTCGTCTCGCGCGAGGGCGGGGAGGCGACGCGCCTGTCGAGCCCGACGGGAGCCGAGAGCTACGCGAAGTTCAGCCCCGACGGCAGCTCCATCGCCTACATGGGGAACTACGACGGCCTGTGGAGCATCTACACGCTGCCCGTCACGGGCGGCGTCCCGTTCCGCGTGACGCACCAGCCGTCGCTCCGGCGACTCTCCGACTGGACGACCGACGACCGCATCGTCTACGCCGCCTGGAACGTCGGTCCCCACGCGTACGGGACGAAGCTCCTTACGGTGTCGGTCGACGGCGGCATGCCCGAGCAGCTCCCCGTTCCGTACGGCACGAACGCCGACATCGCCGACGACGGCAAGTGGATGGCCTACTCGCCGTTCGCGCGCGACCACGCGAGCTGGAAGCGCTACATGGGCGGCGCCGCCGCGGACATCTGGCTCTTCCACCTCGAGAACCACACATCGCGCCGCGTCACCGACTGGGACGGCAACGACTCGATCCCGATGTGGCACGGGTCGAAGGTCTACTACGTCTCCGACGCCGGGGAGAACCACCACCTGAACGTCTGGGTCCACGACGTCGACGACGGCACGAACCGCCAGGTCACGCACCACAGGGACTACGACGTCCGCTGGCCGTCGATCGGCCCCGGCCCCGACGGCCAGGGCGAGATCGTCTACCAGCTCGGTCCCGAGCTCAGGCTCCTCGACCTCGAGAGCGAGCGCTCCGAGGCCGTGAGCGTGACGATTCCGGGCGACCGCCCGAGGCTCCGCCCGCAGCGCGAGGACGCCTCCGACTACATTCGGGACGGCCACATCTCGAAGACCGGGAAGCGCGTCGTGGTCGAGGCGCGGGGGGACATCTGGACGCTCCCGGCGGAGAACGGCTCGCCCGTGAACCTCACCCGCACGAGCGGGTTCGCCGAGCGCGGTCCGAGCTGGAGCCCCGACGGGAAGTGGATCGCGTACTTCGGGGACGAGACCGGCGAGTACGAGCTCTACATCAAGCAGTCCGACGGGCGCGGCGAGACGAAGAAGCTCACGAACATGAAGGGCGGGTTCTACTCGAGCGCCACCTGGTCGCCCGACTCGAAGAAGATCGCGTTCTGGGACCAGGTCCGGACGCTCTACATCCACGACATCGAAAGCGGCTCGACCGACGCTGTCTACGAGATCCAGTTCGGGTACAGGAGCCACGTCAGCTGGTCCCACGACGGGAACTGGATCGCACTGGCGGACGCTCCCACTCCTTCCTCGCACTGGGCGATCTACCTCCTCGATCTCGCGAACGGCGAGACGCACCGCGTCACGAGCAGCATGTTCTCCTACACGTGGCCGACGTTCGACCGGGACGGGACGTACCTCTACTTCGCGTGCAACCGGGACTTCTCGGACCCGACGTACGACTGGGAGGGCTCGACCTGGGTCTACGACGAGACCGACCGCCTCCTCGCGATCCCGCTCTCGGCAGAGACCGCCTCCCCGCTCCTTCCCGAGATCGACGAGGAGGAGTGGGAGGAGGACGGCGATGACGAGGAAGGTGAGGACGAAGAGGGCGAGGACGAGGATGGTGAAGACGAGGACGAAGACGAGGACGCCGAGGACGAAGAGCCCGAGCCGCTCGAGATCGACCTCGAGGGCTTCGAGCGGCGCGCGATCCTGCTTCCGATAGAGCGCGGCTCGTTCACCGAGCTCGCGGTCTCCGACGAGGGGCTGCTCTTCTACCTCCGCCACGGCGACGACGGCCACAAGCTCAACGTCCTCGACATCGAGGACGACGAGGAGATGGAGAAGACCGTCCTCTCGGGCGTGCAAGGCTACGCGATGTCGGCCGACGGGAAGAAGATCTCCGCGCTCAACCAGTCAGGTGGCATCGCGATCATCGAAGCCGCCGCGGACCAGAGCTGGGACGACATGGTCCCGACCTCTGGCATGACCGCCGTGATCGACCCGCGCGAGGAGTGGCGGCAGATCTTCAACGACGCGTGGCGGTTCGAGCGCGACTACTTCTACGATCCGGGTCTGCACGGCGTCGACTGGCCGGCCGTGAAGGTCCAGTACGAGGCCATGCTCGAGGACTGCGCGTCGCGCGACGACCTCTCGTTCATCATCCGCGAGATGATCGGCGAGCTCAGCGTTGGACACGCCTACTACTGGGGCGGCGACACGGAGCAGGCTCCGAGCACGTCGGTAGGGCTGCTCGCGTGCGACTTCGAGCTCGATGGCGGCGCGTACAAGATCTCGAGGATCTACGAGGGCGGCGCGTGGGATGCGGACGCACGCGGTCCGCTGAGCCACCCCGGCGTCGACGTCGAGGTCGGCGACTACCTCCTCGCGGTCAACGGCGTGCCCGTCGAGACGGACAAGGACGTGTGGGCCGCGTTCCAGGGGCTCGCGGGCCGGACGGTCACGATCACCGTGAGCGAGAACTCCGAGATCGACGACGAAGCGCGCCACGTCGTGATCGAGCTCCTCTCGAGCGACTCGAGCCTGCGATACCGGGCGTGGGTCGAGGCGAACCGCGCGTACGTGGCCGAGCGGTCGGACGGCCGCGTCGGGTACGTCCACGTTCCCGACACGGGCATCAACGGGCAGACCGAGCTCGTCCGGCAGTTCAACGGGCAGCACGGACTCGACGCCCTCATCGTCGACGAGCGGTGGAACGGGGGAGGGCAGGACACGCACCGGTTCATCGAGCTCCTGAACCGTCCCATCGTGAACTACTGGGTGCGGCGCGACGGCAGGGCCGGGTTCCCGGCACCGAGCCCGTCGCACTACGGCCCGAAGTGCATGCTCATCAACGAGTCGGCAGGGTCGGGTGGAGACCTCTTCCCGTACGGGTTCCGGTACGCGGGGCTCGGGAAGCTCGTCGGCACGCGGACGTGGGGCGGGACGATCGGGATGGGGCGGCCGCCGCTCCTCGTGGACGGCGGCACGGTGACCTATCCCGCCGGCGCGTTCTACGAGGCCGACGGGACGTGGGGCATCGAGGGCCACGGCGTCGACCCGGACATCGAGGTCATCGACGACCCGGCGCTCATGTGGGACGGGGGCGACCCGCAGCTCGACGCGGCGATCGACCTCATGCTCGAGGAGATCGAGGCAAATCCCTACGTGCCCGCGCCGCCTCCGCCTTACACCAACAGAAGCGGCATGGGCGTGCAGCCCGAGTGGAAGTAGGGCATCGCAACTCAAGTGGGGGGTTTCCGGTGAGGTCTTAGGGCGTCACCCGGTGACCCAAAGAGGGGCGGGACCGCTGCGCAGGTCTCGCCCCTCGGTGCGTTCGGGCCGCGCGCGCCATTCTTGAACGCCACTCGGTAGCGTGGTATCATGTGAACGCTACAGGTCCGTTCCTTCCCAGGGGTTGTCCATGCTCGGCAAGACGATCTCCCACTACAGGACCATCGAGAAGCTCGGTGAAGGCGGCATGGGCGCCGTCTACAGGGCGGAGGACACGGCGCTCCGACGCATCGTGGCGCTCAAGTTCCTCCCGCCGGAGCTGACGCGCGACTCGCGGGCGAGGGAGCGGTTCATCCGGGAGGCGCAGGCCGCGGCGGCTCTCAACCACCCGGGCATCTGCGTCGTCCACGAGATCGCCGAGACGAACGAGGGAATCTTCATCGCGATGGAGTGCGTCGAGGGGAAGAGCCTCCGTGCCGAACTCGAATCGGGTTCGCTCAGACTCGACCGGGCGCTCGACATCACCATCCAGGTGGCGGAGGCATTGGAGGAGGCGCACGACCGGGGGGTGGTCCACCGCGACATCAAGCCGGGGAACATCATGATCACGCCGAAGGGCCGGGCGAAGATCACCGACTTCGGTCTCGCGAGACTCTCCGGGTCGACGCTCGTGACCGAGGCAGGGACCCTCCTCGGGACCGTGGCCTACATGTCCCCGGAGCAGGCCCGCGGGGGGGCCGTCGACCACCGGACGGACATCTGGTCGCTCGGCGTTGCGCTCTACGAGATGGTCAGCGGGCGCAGGCCGTTCCGAGGAGACCACCCGCAGGCGATCATCCACTCGATTCTGAACGACGATCCTCCGCCGATGCCATCGGTGCCACCGGCGCTCGGGGGAATCATACTCGGCGCGCTCGAGCGGGACCCCGGACGGCGCTACCAGCAGGCGTCCGCGCTCGCGGCCGACCTCACCGCGTTCCGCCGGGATCCGCGGTCGGTCACGCTGACGGTTCGGCAGGCCCCCTCCGACGTCCAGCCCTCGATCGCCGTGATGCCGTTCGTGAACATGAGCGCCGACCCCGAGCAGGAGTACTTCTGCGACGGCATAGCCGAGGAGATCATCAATGCGCTCACGCAGGTCGACGGCCTGAGGGTGATCGCCCGGACCTCCGCGTTCGCGTTCAAGGGGAAGCAGGAGGACGTCCGGGAGATCGGCAGGAAGCTCGGTGTCGCGAATCTCCTCGAGGGGAGCGTGCGCAAGGCGGGGGACCGGCTGCGCGTGACCGCCCAGCTCGTCGCCGCGGCCGACGGCTCCCACCTCTGGTCGGAGCGCTACGACCGGCAGCTCGATGACGTGTTCGCGATTCAGGATGAGATCACCTTGGCGATCGTCGACAAACTCAGGCTCAAGCTCCTCGACGGGGGAGAGGCCCGTCTCGCCAGACGCCACACCGAGGACCCGGAGGTTCACAACCTCATCCTGCAGGCCAGTTTCTTCCTCAACCGACGAAGGGGCAGCAAGGACCTGTCCAGGGCGACCGAGCTCCTCGAGGAGGCCCGGCGGAGAGATCCCGAGAACGCGCTCGTGTACGCGGGGCTGGCCGGCTGCTGGGCGATCCGCCCGTTCATCGGGGCCGTTCTGCCGTCGGAGGTCTTCCCCAAGGCGAGAGAGCTGGCAACGAAGGCGCTGGAGTTGGACGACTCGTTGGCCGAAGCGCACATGCTCCTTGCCCACGTGAAGACCGAGTATGAGTGGGACTGGGTAGGCGCGGAGCGCGGGTTCCGGCGCGCGATAGACCTGAACCCGTCGTACGCGACCGCCCACTTCTCGTACTCGAACCTCCTCATGTACCTCGGACGGGTAGAAGAGGCGGTATCGGAGATCGAGCTGGCTCGTGATCTCAACCCGCTCTCCGTTCCCGCCAACAGGTGGCACTCCATGGTCCTCGCGATCGGTCGGCGCTACGAAGAGGCGGCGAGGCAGTCCCAGCGCACGATCGAGCTGGACCCAACGAGCGCCATCTCCCACCTCATACTCGGATGGACCTACGCGATGATGTCGAGGCGTGAGGAGGCCCTGGAGGAGATCCGGTTGGGACTGGAGCTCGTGACGGCGTGGGTGAGTCTGCACCGCTCGATGATAGCGCGGACGTACGTCCAGCTCGGCATGAAGGATGAAGCCCGTGCGATTCTGACCGAGATGCTCGAGCGCGAGCGCGAGACGTACGTGGAGCCCGGCATGATCGCGGCGGTGGCGTCCGCCCTCGGTGAGGTCGATCTGGCCTTCGAGCACATCGAGAAGGCGATCGAGGCGCGCGACAGCAGCGTCCTGACCATCAAGACCGACCGGGCGTTCGACAGCATCAGGTCCGATCCTCGGTACGGGGAAGTCCTGCGGACGCTGAAGCTGGAGGGTTGAGAAGGACCTGAGCGGCCGCGCCGGCCACGCGGGCTGGCTGAACACAGAGACCCCCACCGTAAGGCGGGGGTCTCTCGTCGTTCCGTCTTCCGCGACGCTCGTCGGACGCCGCGGTCTATTTCACCAGCACCATCTTCCGCGTCGCCGTCGTCCCGCCGGCCTCGAGCCTCAGGAAGTAGACGCCCGAACCGACCTCGATCCCGCGCGCGTCGCGCCCGTGCCACGTGAGCCCGTGCTCGCCCGCCTCGTGCTCGCCCTCGGCGAGCGTGGCGACGAGCCGTCCCCGCACGTCGTAGACCGCGAGGTGGACCGGGCCGTCCGACGGGAGCGTGAACGAGATCGTCGTGGTCGGGTTGAACGGGTTAGGTCTGACCGGCGCGAGCCTGGGCTCGGCAACGACCGGGTCACCCTCTTCGACCCCCGTCGACACGTTCGGCAGCGCCCAGATCTCGATCTCATCGAGGTTCCAGCCGCAGTACTGCCAGCCCTGGTCGGTCGGGCCCATCGTCCAGCGGAGCACGACGGTCTCCTCGCCGTCCGCGACCGCCGAGATGTCGAGGTCCATGAGGTGGTACTGGAAGTCCGTGATCTCGGCGTCGTTCTCCCACACCGTGACCCAGTTCACTCCGTCGTTCGTCACGCGCACGTACGCGTGGTCGTAGATCGGCTGCTCGACGCCGAGCCACCGGCGGAACTTGAGGCGCGTGCCCGCGAGTTCCGAGCAGTCGATCGCCCCGCTCGTGAGGTGGCGCTGCGGCAGGTTGTTCTCGTAGTCGCCGTTCAGGTTGTATCCGTAGACGTTCATGCCGTTGAACCCGCTCCACGGGTCGGGCCCGCCATGCTGCCCGCCCTGCGCGGTCGGCACGCCGTACGCCCACAGCCCCTCCGTGTCCCAGCCGGGGTCTTCGTCCATGTTCCACGCGTAGTGGACGGACGCCTCGCCGACGGCGAGCCGGAGGTCGCGCGTCGTGTCGCCCAGCTGGTTCGTGAGGTTCGCGAAGTAGACCGTCACGGTGTGCATGCCCGTCGGGAGTAGGTCGGCGTTCGACGTCAGGACGACGTCGATCGAGGTCGACTCGCCTGAGGCGAGCGTTCCCGTCGTGCTGCCCGAGAGCGTCGCCCAGTCGACCCCCGAGCTGAGCCTGACCTCGTAGTCGATCGGGTCCGTCCCGTTGTACTCGACCAGGTACGTCGCACTCGGCGGATCGAACGGTCCGCCGACGGGGCCCTCGCACTGCGCGTCGCCCTCGGGCGTCACGCGCAGGCCCGCGGGGACCGTCAGCGCCTTCATGCAGAAGTTCGCGGTCCCGGTCCACGGCGGGTCGACGAAGTTCTGGAGGTCGACCCAGACGCCGCCGTCCCTGTAGTAGCTCTCGTCCGGACTCGCCGCCGACTCGACGATCGTGCGGTACGACGCGCCGAGGAGCACCGGGACGTCCGACGACCTGTCGTACGGGTGCCCTCCGTCCGAGAGGTGGAGGTAGACGTAGAAGTCGTCGCCGGTCGTGACGGTCGGAGGCGTGGTGAGGTCGATCGTGTGGAACCCGGTGTAGTCGAGCACGCCCGCCTGGGTCGCGAGCGGAACCGCCAGCTCGCCGCCGACGAAGTCGTCGTAGATCCCGATCGTGTACGCGACGTTGTCGACCGCCGTGAAGAAGCTCACTGCCTTGATCGCGTCGTCGCCAACCGCCACGAACCTGTTGAACCCCTCGTTCGTCTCGGTCTTCGTGTCGCGCCAGCCGTGGTAGTCGTGGTAGTAGACGCGGTCGTACCGGAACGGTTCGACGTTCTGAAACGAGATCGCACCCATCTCTGGTTCCTGGCAGGCCCACTTGTCGTAATACGAGATGAAGAAGTAGCCCTCGTACCCCCACCAGTCGCCCCAGCTGTTCTTGACGATCCAAGCCCCCGGGAGCGGCGCCTGCGTGACCTTGCTGTCGTCCCACCCCACGATCGCGACCGCGTGGTTCGGGAGGAGGCTGTTCGAGGGCGGCTGGTAGTGGATGTAGTTCTCGATGAACGCGTTGTCCGAGCAGAGACACGTCCCGAGGACCCCGTAGGTCATGATCATGTTCTTGATGGTGTCGATGTTCTCGAGGCTCTCGCCTGCCACGAACCACTCGATGTCCCTCGGGTAGTAGTAGTGCCACGAGTCATCGGCCCGGGGCGGGGGAATGCTGTACGACTGCCCGTCTATGTCGCGGACGGCGCCCTCGGCGCGCGCGAGGTAGGCGGACGTCACGCGGTAGTCACCGCCCTGGTGTACCTCCAGGCCCGCACCTGACGGCGGATCGATGTCGTCGTTGTTGTGCTGGTTGAACCCGTTCCACCAGTCGAGGTGGTACTCGGCGAGGTTGGGCTCGCCGATCTCGCCGGCGGCCTCCCACACGCCCGTCATGAGGAGGTTCCCCTCCATCGCGGCCATCGCGCCGTGCGTCCAGCACGTGCCGCCGGACTGGCTCTTCACCGACGTGACGTAGTTCTGCCCCATGACATCGCGGAGGTCGAAGTAGGCGGGCGGCGGGTCCGCGAAGGTGTTCGCGGGGACTAGCGCGACGACGAGCGCCGCGGTGACAGCGACCGAGAGGATCGTGCGCGAGCGGGTCATGTGGCGTTCCTCTGTTCGGGGGGACACGGCTTCCGTGAGCCTGACTGTCGTGATGATGAACGCACGTTCATGATACCACATGGTTGGCCTTCCGGCAAGAGGACGGCGATCGCATCGGTGTGACGAGTTCTGTCCGGACGGCTTCATAGAGGTTGCGGGAGCGCACTCGCTCTGATAGTGTCCCCCCTGAGCTGGAGCCGCGGTGACCCTGACGCGGGGAGGCGCAGTATGAAGGGACTGGTCGTAGCGATCTGTCTGCTGGTGCTCATCGGAGGATCCGGAGTTGCCGCGGGGGCTTTCACCCTGGGAGCGTCGTACGACTTCGACGGAGGCTGCTTCGGCGTGGTCGCCGGTACCACCTTCGATGTCTCGGACACATGGCACGTGCTGCCGGACATCGGCTACTACTTCGACAAGGACTACTGGAGTGCCAACGTGAACGGTGTCTTCGCCCTCGATCCTGATTGGACCACCACGTGGTACGGCCTCGCCGGCGTGAACATCGCGTGGGCCTCGGACACCGACATCGGGGTGAACCTCGGCGCCGGGACGAACTTCAAACTCGGTTCGTTGCCATCCTTCGTCGAGGCGAAGTACATCTTTGCCGGCAGAGACGGGTTCTACGCGATGCTCGGAGTGCGCTTCTGATCCGCTGACCGACGGGCCGGGGGCGCATCACGAACGCTGACCGAGCCTACAAGCGCATCATCAATGCATGGTGCATGTACGACTGGGCGAACTCAGCGTTCGCCACGACCGTCATTGCCGCGCTCTTCCCTCCGTTCTACCGCTCGCTCGTGTTGGCCGCAGGGCTCCCCGAGAAGAACGCCACCGCATACTGGGGCTACACGACAGCGGTCGTGCTCCTCCTCATGGCTGTTCTCTCGCCGCTCCTCGGCGCGATCGGGGATTACACCGGAGGGAAGAAGCGCTACGTCGCGTTCTTCATCGCCGTCGGCGTCACTGCGACCGCTCTCCTGGCCACGATCGGTGAGGGTGAGTGGCTCAAGGGGTCGGTCATATGCGCCGTGGCGGCGATGGGGTTCGCCGGGTCGATCCTCTTCTACGAGTCGTTCCTCCCGCACATCGCGACCAGGGGCGATATCGACCAGGTCTCCGCGCGGGGCTACGCGACGGGGTACGTGGGCGGAGGGATTCTCCTCGTCGTGAACGTGCTGTGGGTCTGGCACCCCGACTGGTTCGGGATGCCAGACCAGGCGTTCGCGGTCCGCGCCTCGTTCGTGAGTGTCGCCGTCTGGTGGGGGCTCTTCTCGATCCCGTTCTTCCGCCGCGTGCCCGAGCCTCCCGTCGCACGGACCGAAGGTCCGCGACGCCCGCTGGTCGGCGTCGGGTTCGCTCGCCTGGTCTCGACGTTCCGCGAGATCAGACGGTACAGACAGCTCATCATCTTCCTCGTCGCGTTCTGGGTCTACAGCGACGGCATCGGCACCATGATGCGGATGGCGACCGCCTACGGCGACGAGATCGGCATCGGCCTCGTCGACATGGTGCTGGCGCTCATCATCACGCAATTCGTCGGGATCCCGACGACGATCGGGTTCGGGCGGCTGGCGAGGCGGGTGAGCGCGAAGCCGACGATCATGCTGACCCTGGCCGTGTTCACCGTCATCGCGATCGGCGCGTACTTCATGAAGACGGCGCTCCACTTCTATCTCCTCGCCGGTTCGTTCGGGGTCATCCAGGGAGGTTGCGCCGCGCTCTCGCGCTCGCTCTTCGGCTCGATGGTCCCGAAGCACAAGACCGCCGAGTTCTTCGGGTTCTTCTCCGCGAGCGCCAAGTTCGCGGGGATCCTCGGGCCGATGATCTTCGGGATCGTCGGCCAGGCCACGGGCGGGAGCAGGATGAGCATCATCGCTCTCGTCGTGTTCTTCCTCGTGGGGATGGCCGTGCTCTCGCGGGTGGACGTGGAGGAGGGGAGGAGGGTGGCTGGAGGGATGCCCCGGAAGTGACGGCGCCGAGCCGTCTGCGTCTCCATACGTACGGCCCATGGTGAGCGAGAAGGGAGAATGCCGATGTGTGCCATGCCTCGGCCTCCGGGTGGAGTCCGCAGGACCGGAGTAACGATCGCCGTCGTCCCACTCCTGCTGGGCCTGTCAGCGACGTCGGCCGTCTCGCAGACGACACTCCGCATCTACCACATCGACGTGAACCAGGCCGACGCCACGCTGCTGGTCTCGCCTTCCGGCAACACGCTCCTCATCGACAGCGGGGACAACGGTGACGGCCCAGAGATCAAGGCCGTCATGGACTCCGCAGGCGTCACGTCCATCGATCATTTCGTCTGCACGCACTACCATGCGGACCACTACGGGGGCATCGACGACCTCGTTAACGCCGGCGTCACCGTGGGGACCGCGTACGACCGCGCGGACAAACCCTACGTTTCCACGACGACACTCGGCTCTGACACCTACGAAGACTACGACGACGCTGTCGGTGCCGACGCGACTCCGCTCAGGAGGCGTCACACGATCGAGCTCGACCCGGACGTGAGCGTGGTCTGCCTCGCCCACGGCGGCGCCGTGCTGGGGGAGGTGAATCCCGTCGTGACGGGCGACGAGGAGAACGACATGAGCATCGTGCTTCTCATCGAGTACGGCGACTTTCGTTACTTCACAGGCGGCGACCTCTTCATCCACACGGAAGAGCAGGTCATTGCGCACGATCTCGCCGTGGACGTCGATGTGTACCAGTCGAACCACCACGGGTCAGAGACGAGCTCGTGCAGCGAGTTCATGACGGAGCTCGATCCGTCGGTGATCATCATCTCGAACGGGAACGATGGCAGGTACGAACACCCACGGCAGTCGGTGCTGGACATCTACGCGACCGACACTCCGCAGGCGGCGGTGTTCCAGACGAACAAGTACCTCGGTGGCGGCGACGGCGGCAACGTTGCCGACGCGTACATCGCCGATCTGGAGCCGAGCGGTGACGAGGGCACCATTCTGGTGACGGTGGATGACGCTGCCGGGACCTACGAGGTGAGCTACCGCGACACGAGCATCACGTTCCAGACCAAGGACCGACAGGCGAGCCGGACGGTCGTCATCGAGAGCCTCCTTCCAGACGCGGAGGGATCAGAGACCGAAGGCGAGGTCGTCACCCTGCGGAACGAGGGGACGTCGGCGGTCTCGCTCGCGGACTGGACGCTCGTGGACATCGTCGGAGGCACCTGGGATCTCGATGCCGCCGGCACCATCGCCTCGGGTGAGAGCAAGTCGATCCCGAGAAACGGCATGCAGATGGGTCTCAACAACGACGGCGATCACATCTACCTCCTCGATCCCGACAGGAAGCTCGTCGACCACTTCGGCTACTGGAGTTCGAGCGAGGGCGTGAACATCGAGACCGGACACTGACCCGCCGGCGCTCGCGTCGCGGCTCGAGCGGGGGAGGATCCTTGGCGAAGAACATCGTCATTTGCTCGGACGGCACCTGGAACACCGCCTTCAAGAACCGCGGCACGAACGTCTTCAAGCTGTTCGAGGCCGTGGACGTCAACGGCCACAAGATCGATCCGAACGTGACCCCGCAGATAGCGTTCTACGACGACGGCGTCGGCACGGGAGGCGGGAGGCTCTGGAAGCTCCTCGGCGGCGCCTTCGGCTTCGGCCTCGCCCGCAACGTCCGACAGCTCTACACCGAACTGGCGAGGACCTACGTCCCGGGCGACCATCTCTACTTCTTCGGGTTCAGCAGGGGCGCGTTCACAGTGCGAACGCTTGTCGGCCTGATCGATCTCTGCGGGATTCCGGACCGGTCGAAGGTCAGGAGCGACGGCGAGCTCAGGAAGCTCGTCCGGAAGGCCTACGGAGTGTACCGGTGGAAGTACGCCGCCTGGCTCCAGCGGGCGGTGGATGCGATGCTGAAGATGTCGGCCGGCCTCTCGTTGCGACGTGCGGCTCCGTGGTGGGAGGTGCGCGCCGCCTCGCACCCGGGTGCGCCCCGGGTGCCTTTCGTGGGCGTGTGGGACACGGTCGATGCCATTGGGCTCCCGGTCGCCGGGGCCGCTCACCTCCTGAACACGCTCGTCTTCCGCTTCAAGTTCCCGAACAGGACACTTACCGCGATCGTTGACCGCGCGTGCCAGGCGCTCTCGATCGACGATCAGCGGAAGACGTTCCACCCGATACTGTGGGACGCGTCGGGTGAGGACGGTGCGCGGATCGAGCAGGTGTGGTTCGCGGGCGTCCACGCGAACGTCGGGGGAGGTTATCCGAAGCAGGGCATGTCGCTCGTCGCGCTCGATTGGATGATGACGAACGGGGGGTCCGCCGGGTTGAGGTTCGCGCCGGGGGCGCCGGATGGATACCGCCAGCGGCGGAACGTCAACGACAAGATCTACGACTCGCGGGCAGGTCCTGCGTCGTTCTACCGCTACATGCCTCGTGACATCTCAGTGCTCTGCAGGACGAACGGCGTAGTTCCGAGGATCCACGTCAGCGCGCTCGAGCGCATCGTCCAGGGAACCGAGGGATACGCGCCCGGGAACATCCCCGGGAAGCTGCAGCGAGGAGCTGTCGGGCATGATCGAGCGAGCGCTCGAGGAATCGGAGAGCCTCCTCGACAGGGTACGATGGCGCGTCCGGACGAGGCACTGGTCCCACCTCGTGCTCCTCGGAGCCGCGGTCGCGCTTGTTGTTATCGTGGCGCGGGGAGCGAACGCGGCTGCCGGGGTCTTCGTTCCCAGATCGCTCGAGGACTGGCAGACACTCGGCGCGGGGTTCGGGCAGGCGGTCAAGACCGGGCACCTGAGCGCTTCCGTTGCCATTGGTCTCGCGCTCGTTGCCGTGTGCTCAGGCCTGATCGTGGTGAGGATGCGATCGGTGACGAACCGGATCCTCTCGGAGTTCTGGTACAGAGCGAAGCCCGACCTCGCGAAGGCTATGGCCTGCATGCTGAGACGCTGACTGGTACAGGTCTACCCGCACTCGGGGAACCCCCAGCTCACGGGGCCGGGCAGACCGAGCAACTCCTCTCAACCTCGCTGACTGCGGAAGCCCCGCACTCGCCTCCCACTCCGATTGTTCCAGTTTACTTCGTTGTCGGACGGTGATATACTTGACACCAGCGGAAGCCGGTGGCGCCGCAACCTCTACTGGCGCTTCATCGCGCCGAATCGTCTCGGCAGCTGCCGGTGACTCTCTTTTCTCCCACAGCCCATCAGCATGGAGGGTGTCGAGATGAAGCCGACGTTCGTCGTGTTCCTCATTGCTGTTGTCGTGCTCGCCCAGATGGCCGCCGCCGACGTTCCCAGGACGATGA
>JALGZK010000028.1 GCA_025774935.1 bacterium
GTGGTGTGGGACGGGAAGACCGACTCCGGCGATCGCTGCGCGAGCGGCGTCTACTTCTACCGCATCGAGGCGCCCGGGTTCGCGTCGTCGAAGAAGATGGTCATGATGAAGTAGGTCAGAAACGGGTTCAGAGGGCTCTCTCAGGGGAGTTCTCGAACTGCGGAAGCGAAGGGGGGTCGCTTGCGGCTCCCCTTCGCCGTTCCGGGCCGGTCAGGAGCATGGTGGCCCTGAAAGATGAATGCAGGTCATTGCAGGTTCCCGGCGCGATGGCAGACTTCTTGCACTTGCAGCCTGCGGGTTGACTGACTCTTGACAAAAGCCCTGAACAGTAGTATACTCAGCATGCTTCGGAGATTGTTCTTCGTCGCCGAAGCGCGTGGACAGAGTCACTGTTCACGGTGGTGCGAAGGAACGAGCAACCCGGGGGAGGGGTGCCTATGTAGTTTGTGAGGGCGCGGTCGGATGCGTCCGAAGTCTCTGCGTTTTTGAAGGGGGCGCCGAGGCATGCGGAAGCGACACCGATCGCGCGGCAGGATCACGGGCCGCGTCTTGCGCCTGAGTGCACGACGCGGTGCGTGCAAGTGGAAGTTTGTTGGTTCGACCTCTTGAGGGAGGACGCACGATGAAGAAGCTGCTTATTGTCTTGGCCATTCTGGCCTTCGCGACGGGTGCTTGGGCGGGCAAGGAAGTCGCCACTCCGGCGACCGACATGGCCGGGCCGAACCGCGCGAACACGCTGTTCTATTTCGATGATATGGACAGCGGTGCGCCGGGTTGGTGGTCTGCCGACCTGAGTGCCCAGCCGTCACAGTGGCACATTGACACGTACTATGCATTCGACACCAACTCGTGGTGGTGCGGGCAGATCAATGCTGCCTGGGCCAGTGGCGACGGCTACGGGAACAGCTGGGACCAGAGGCTGAACATCCCGACGATCGACCTGTCGGGTGCCGGCTATCCGATCCTTACGTTCAAGTACCGCTACGACTCCGAGGTCGCGTACGACTACTCGTACGTTCAGGCCAAGAGCGGTGGTGTCTATGTCGACCTCAACCCGGGCTACGACGGCTCGAGTGGTGGTTGGCAGGACATCGGCCTCTACGGCTTCCCGCTCGTCTATGACAACCCCGCGGACATCCGCTTCAGGTTCCTCGCGGACGGCGCGTGGTCGGACGAGGACGGCCTGTACGACTCGGACGCTGGCGCGCTGCATGTCGACGATGTCACCATCTTCGACTTCTACGCTCCGGGCACTCCGCTGTTCTTCGACGATGCGGAGACGGGTGGTCTCTGCATACCGACCGTCCCGGGCGCTTCCGGCGACTTCTGGCACATCGTCGACAGGCTCTGCCCGGCGTTCAGCGATCCGAACAGCTGGTGGTGCGGTGAGGATTCCGACACTACGGTCGTTCCGCCGAACCTTGCCGACGCTCTGTACTCGCCGGTGATCGACGTGTCGAGTGCGTTGACGTGCACGCTGCGTTTCGCGCTCAACTCGCAGGTTCCGACGGTCGACAACGACTACTACAACTACCGGGTCAGCATGGACGGTGGGGCTACGTTCACGTCGATCGGTTCGTGGTGGGGCGACTTCGGGATCTGTGCCGGTTGGAGCAACAACGGCCTCAACGGTGAGGATCTGACCGCGCTTCTGGCGGCTCCGCGCCAGCTCGTCTTCAGGCTCACGCACTACACCACCGACAACGGCATCAGCGGGACCGCTGGTGGTGGCGCTGGCATCTTCCTCGATGATACGTGGGTCGAGGGAGAGGTCGAAGAGGTCCCGGTTGAGGACAGCAGTTGGGGCCGTGTCAAGGCCATGTACCGGTAGTGTAGTTGCAGAGCTAAAGCTGGACCTCTCCCCTTCTTGGAGCCCGCCGGGACGCCGGCGGGCTCCAGCTTTTTGTGCGACGGTGGCCCGCCTGGTTGAGCTTCCCTGGGAGAGACAGAGACGTGAGATGCGCGCGGGTGTTCGCGCGGGTCCGCTGATGTCGGCGCCGCGCGACGGCACGCTCGTTGGTGTGGAATGGTTCGGTC
Source organism: bacterium (assembly GCA_025774935.1). Lineage (GTDB taxonomy): Bacteria > Joyebacterota > Joyebacteria > Joyebacterales > Joyebacteraceae > JALGVN01. The sequence goes on from JALGZK010000028.1 coordinate 2,038, forward strand.
GGCTACTCCTTCGGCACGATCTCGCGGATCGTCCGGAGGAGGTCGGGGAGGGAGTACGGCTTCTGGAGGAACGCGAGGCCGCGTGCCTCGATGTCGCCGAACCTCGAGCGGTCGTCGGCGTGGCCGCTCGAGAGGAGGATCGGCAGTTCCGGCATCCTCTCGCGCAGCGTCTCCGCGAGTTCGATGCCCGTCCTGTCTGGAAGGATGACGTCGCTGAAGACGAGGTCGACCCGTCCCTCTCTCTGCTCGAAGAGCGAGACCGCTTCCGCGACGCTGCCCGCTTCCATGACCTCGTACCCGCTCTGCCGCAGGATCTTCGCAGCCAGCTCGCGGACGGTCGCTTCGTCCTCGACCACCAGGATCCGCTCGCCGCGGCCGTCCGACTGCATCTCGGGCGCCGCCGGACGGACCTTCACGCCCGGCTCGGCCGTCGTCGCGGGCAGGTAGATGTCGAAGGTCGACCCCGCTCCGAGAGCGCTCGCGATGTCGACCCATCCGTGGTGTTGCTTCACGATCCCGTAGACGACCGAGAGGCCGAGCCCCGTGCCCTTGGCCGGCCCCTTCGTGCTGAAGAACGGCTCGAAGATCCTCTGTATCGTCTCGGCGGTCATGCCGACGCCGGTGTCCTCGACCGAGAGGCAGACGAACTCGCCGGGGCGCGCTTCCGGTCTGTCGGCGGCCCGCTCCTCGTTGAAGACGATGTTCCTCGTCCTGATCGTGAGCGACCCGCCTTCCGGCATCGCGTCCCTGGCGTTCACGGCGAGGTTCATGAGGACCTGCTGCAAACTCCCTTCGTCCGCGTTCGTCGACCACAGCTCCTCGCGGAGGTCCATGTTCATCGCCACGTCCTCGCCGATGAGGGGGGCGAGGATCTTCAGCATGCCCCGAGACGTCTTGTTGAGACTGAGCGGGACCTTCTGGATCGGCTGGCGTCGGCTGAACAGCATGAGCTGGCGGATGAGCGCAGCCCCGCGGTCGGCCGCCGAGCGGATCTTCTTCAGGTCGCCGTGGAGGCGTTCCGATTCGTCGACCTTCATCATGGCGAGGTCGGCGAACCCCTGGATCGCCGTCAGCAGGTTGTTGAAGTCGTGGGCCACGCCGGACGCGAGGGTGCCTATGGCCTCCATCTTCTGGGCCTGGAGGAGCTGCTCCTGCATCTCCGCCGTCTCCTCCTGCGCGCGCTTGCGTTCGAGGACGGCCGACAACATCTCGGCGATCGTGTCGAAGAACTGCCTGTCCTGTTCCTGAAGCTCCCTGGGCTCCGTCGCCGCAAGGAGGAGCACGCCGAGGAGGTTCCCGCGCGTCCCCTCGACGGGCCACGTGACGATGCCGCCCACACGCATCTCGGCGAGCCGCTTGCTATGGGATCGGGAGATGCTGTGAACCGACACGTCCGGGGCGAAGAGTGGCTCCCTCGTACGACCAACGTAGGCCGCGACGTTCTCGGAATCGTCGATCTGGACGGGAAGCACCCGCTCGAGATCGTCCTGTCCGAGAACGTGGACGGCAACGGGCACGAGCTTCTGCGACGCTTCCTCGAAGAGACGTAGCGAGCCGAAGTCGAACCCGAGCGTCTCGAGAAGCCCGCTGAGCGCCCGCTGACAGAGGTCGGTGATGTCCGACGCGTGGATGGCGGCCTCCGCAACGACCCTGAACGCCGCGCGCTCGCGCTCACGCGTCCTCTCCGTATGTTTGCGCTCGGTGATGTCGCGAATGACTCCCTGGTAACCGACGACCTCACCGTTGAACCCTCGTTTCACGCTCGAGGTGAGCAGGCAGTCCACCTCGCCGCCGCCTCTCGCGACGAAGCGCGTCTCGAAGTCCTTGACGGTTCCGGTCTCCTCGATAGCGAACTGGAAGGCGACGCGGTCGTCGGGATCGACGTACAGGTCTTCGACGTCGGAGCCGATGAGCTCGTCCCTCGTCAGTCCGAAGATCGACTGAGCCGACGGGCTGATGTCGACGATCCTGCCGTCTCGTGAGGTGATGTAGATGACGTCGGCCGATTCCTCAAAGAGGGTGCGGTATCTCTCCTCGCTCGATCTGAGCGCGACCTGAGTCTGCTCGCGCTCGGTGATGTCCGTGCCTGTGATGACGACGGCCGTTGGCTCCTGGCCCTCGTAGAGGAGCCCGGCTCCGCTCGAGAAGAGAATCGCGTGCTCGCTGCCGTCCTTTGCGACGAGGCGCAACGTGCTCGAAGGGACCGGATCGTCTCTGAAGTTGCTGGCGAGCTCCGCCGCGGCCTGCTGCCGGTCCTCGAGGGCGACGAAGGAGAGCGCGTCCTTGCCGATAACGTCCTCCCGCTCGTACCCGAGGTCCTCAAGCGCGGTCCGGTTCACGTCATTGATCGTCCCGTCTGCGCCGATGACGAGAGTCATCGCCGGGCTCTCCTCGAAGAGGAAGCGGTAGCGGCTCTCGGAAAGGTGGAGAGCCTCATCCGTCTTCCTCTTCTCGGTGACGTCTGCAGCGAAGACGGCGATCCGCGCGACCGCGCCGTCCTTGTCGCGAATGGGGAAGAGCCTGTTCCGGAAGATCATGCCGGCGCGCTCGTCCTCGAACTCTATCGGGCGGCCAGTTCGGGTCACCTCGTCGATCATGGCGGCGCGCGACCGGTACAGCTCCTCCGGGAAGAGGTCGCGCAGCGAGGCGCCAATGAGGTTCTCACGCTGACTCCGGAGAGTGCGGGCGCCCGCGTCGTTCATCGCGAGCACGGTCCCGTCGGGGGAGATGATCGCGCACGTCTCGGTCGGTACGTTGAGCAGAGCATCAGCGTCCTGCGCCTGAACCTCGACCTCGCGCCACAGGCTCTGGAGTCTCTCCCGGCACTCGGTCGAGTCACAGTCTCCGGACCCGATGTCCAGAAGTCCCTGAATGCTCCCGTCTTTAAGTCTCTTCCGGTCCTGCACGCTGGCATCCCCCGGCGAAGGTACCTCGGCACACACCGACAAAGCCGCGGAGCACCCGTCCGGGAGCCCCGTGATACAGCACGATTGAATGCACGGAGTGTGCCGAAGAGGCGCCCGGGCGGGTGGATTCGTGAATCGCGGGAAGTCCCGAGACCGGCCCCGAAACGGCCCTCAGGGGGCCGTATCCGTTCCCGCGGCGCGATGCGGTGGCCCCGGGCCGGGATGACTGGAGAAGCGTGAGATGGTGTTCCTTCCCCCAGCCGGACAACTGCGTGGTGTTCCGCGCATAGGATTGAGAGTGAGTACGAGAAGGGCCCCACGGTTGGGTGACTGCAATTCGGTTGACAGACGCCCGTGGATGCGGTACTAGGGGGGCCTGAGGTGCCGGAAGGCTGGCCAGCAGGGAGGAGGATCCCATGAGGATCAAGGTCGTGCTGGGCGCTCTCGTGACCGTCGCCGCGATCGCGACGGGTGTCGTGATCTTCCCGGCGTGCAGTTCGGGCATGCCCATGCCCTTCGGCGAGGAGGAGGACGTCGCTTTCGCCGACGCCGTCTGGAAGGCGATGGACGGCTATGAGATGTGGAAGATGCAGTCCGATGTCTACCCCGGCGGTACGCCGCACGGGATGTTCGTCAAGCTGTACTACAACATGGTCACCGTCGACGGCACGCCCTATCACGTCATCGTGAAGGACAACTTCGGTGGCGAGGGGATCGACCTCGAAATGGTCAGCGCCGATCCCGCGACGTACCTGATGGCTGTCACGATCATGGTGCAGCGCGAGGCGGGCTACGACGCAGACAACAACGACTGGTTCTGGGCGAAGTACATGGCTGACGGAACCGTCGACAAGAACCCGCAGGGCATGATGCTCGCCGGCCGCGTGGCCAAGGGCATGGACATGGGTTGCATCGCGTGCCACGCGAACGCCCAGGGCGGGGACTACCTCTTCACGAACGACTGATAGCCGGGTGCGCCCGTCGTCGGGTCGGCCCCGTTCAGCCGCCCGCGCGCACGGCGCGCTCGAGATCGCGACGTCAAGCGAACGGAGGGACGCCGGCGGCCCGGACGGGCCTTTGGCGTCCCGCGTTCGTCGGGGAGTGTTCTGGAGGGTCGCAGCGGGCACGAGTCCTCAGGGGAGGGGAGCATGGCGAAGGTACCGGACACACAGGAAAGCATGATGAAGTGCGTGTGCGGCGGCTGCCCGTCGTACGACCAGTGCATGAAGGACAAGATGGAAGGGCTCTTCTGCGCCAAGGGCAAGTCCTCGTGCGACGTCACGCGGAACGGCTGCATCTGCGGCGGTTGCCCGCTCCCCTCAGCGTGGGGGATCCCCGGAGGACCGCCACATGTCGCTCTTCTTCGCGAAGTCGATCCTGAGCATCGTCCTCGGGGTCGCAGCGCTCGTCGCTCTCCTGGCGATGCTGTCGCTCATGGGAAGTTCTGAGCGGAAGTTCAGCGCCAAGGGCCTCAGGCGGACGCACCGCGCGGCCGGGTGGACCGTCGTCGCGTTCATCGTCGTGATCAGCTACTTCTGCATCAAGTACGTCGCGGCGGCCGGCGACGGCCTCTCCGTTCGAGCCGTGATTCACGGGGCGCTGGCGCTCGCGCTCATCGTTGTGCTCTTCCTCAAGATCCTCATTGTACGTCGATTCAAGGAGTTCCTCCGGTTCGCGCCTGTGATGGGGCTCATCGTCTTCTCTCTCATCTTCCTGGTCGGTACGACGTCGGCGGGGTACTACTTCGTGCGGGTGTGGTGCGGGCCCGGGACCGACGCCGTGACCGAGACGACGGAGGCGCCCCCGGCGGAGACTGGAGACCAGGAGCCGCGCGGGGACGCAGAAGCTGGCGGGGATGTGTACGCGACGAACTGCGCCGGATGCCACAACCCAGCGGCCGGGCAACGCGGGATCGGGCCGGACCTGACGGGCCTCATGGCAGGGGAATCGCTCCCCGTGAGCGGAAGGGCGGCCACCCGCGAGAACGTGATGCGGCAGCTCATCGACCCGGTCGGGAACATGCCGTCGTTCGGGTCCAGGCTGGCGAGGGACGAGCTTGCGGATCTCGTCGAGTACGTCGCCGGGCTGTAGCAAGAGAGGCGGGACGGCATGTCAGGGACGACGCGGGGGTCGCGCCGGGCGCGGCCCCCGTTTCTCGTGGCTGCAGGCGCGCGGCGTCCGGCGCCCCGCTGGGCCGCCGATGCCGAATTCCCCGTCGAATGGCCCCTCAAATCCCCCAAATCCGCTTGACGCGGGCCCTTTGCGATGGTAGCTTGAAGTCTTAGACAGACTGCCGGATTCGTGTACCGGAAGCTACCTGCGCTTCACGGAGGAGAGCATGTCGGTAAGAAGGAACGTGCGCTTCTGCCGCGCGATAGCGGTCGCCGCGGTGGTGGCGCTTCTGACTGTCTGGGTCTCGTACGCGGTCGCCCTCTGCCCGAGGATGAAGTTCGTCAACCCCGACGACAAGAGCGTCGAGGTCGGCTGGACGATGGGAGTCGACGAGTCCATCATCCCCGACTTTGGCGGATACCGCGTCTGGATGCGGGAGGTCTGGCAGGACGCGGACCTGAAGCTCGCCGCAGAGTACGTCTGGGGCGAGGACGACACCTCGGCCGCCGGCTACTGGCCGTTCCGGCCCTTCTACGAGGACAGCATCCGAGTCTACGTGAACGACCGGCTTCAGAACGCGTTCCCCTACGTGTTCTCGGTCACGGCCTTCGAGGCCGGCGTATCTGTGACCGACACGACGTGCCTCTTGAACAACGCGAGCGGCATCGTCTACCCCAGGGTCGGCGTGTCAGACAAGCTCTCGACGATCCGGGTGATCCCGAATCCGTACCGGACGAGCGCGGCTTGGGAGGTTGGGAGCGAGAGGCGGGTTACCTTCGTGGGTCTCCCCGCCAAGGCGACGATCCGGATCTACTCGACGTCGCTCAACCTCGTGAGAACGATCCGGCATGACAATCCAACGAGCGATCAAGCATTCTGGGATCTCATGAACAGCGACGGCGAGGACATCGCGCCCGGAATCTACGTCTGGGTCGTCGACGTCGAAGGCCTCGGGTCGACCGAGGGAAGGATGATGATAATCAAATAGACGAGCCGGGCGACCGGTCGCACGGTCGTCTCTCATCTCGTCGGCTGGCTCAAGGCCGCTTGATCACGAAGCTCCGGGCATCGAGACGAGACCGCGGGGCGACGAGCTCGAGCGGCTTCTGAGCGTCCGACGCCGATTCGTGCGAAGCGGGCGGTCGGGCGGTGTTCGACAAGCGGCATTCAGGGAAGGAGAGGTGTTGAGTTTGACCATTATCGAGAAGATTATCGCCGGCCACTCAGGGCGTGAAGTGAGCCCGGGCGACATCGTCGACGTCGCGATCGACGCGAGGATCGCCCGCGACTTCGGCGGGGCGAACGTCGTGAAGAACATCGAGGAGCACGGTCTCGGCGTCGACGACCCCGCGAAGACCTTCTTCACGTTCGACTGCAACCCCGGCGGATCCGACCAGAAGTACGCGGCGAATCAGCAGATCTGCAGGACGTTCGCTCGGGCCCGGGGAATCGGCGTCTACGACGTCGACAGGGGCATCGGGACGCATCTCGCCATCGACGAGGGGCTTGTTGGTCCAGGCGGAACGCTGGTGTCGACGGACTCGCACGCCAACATCCTCGGCGCGATCGGCGCGTTCGGGCAGGGGATGGGTGACCAGGACATCGCGTGGGCGTGGGCGAACGGGGCCGTCTGGTTCAAGGTGCCGCCGTCCGTGAGGATCGTGGTGGAGGGAACGCCCGGACCGGCGGCGACTCCGAAGGACCTCGTGCTTCAGTGCCTGCGTCACTTCGGAGCGAGCGGACTCCTCGGCGTCGCCGGGGAGTACCACGGGAACGTCATAGACGGTCTCTCGCTCGACGGACGCGTGACGATGGCGTCGATGGCGACTGAGATGGGTGGGATCATCACGTTCCTACCGCCGAGCGACGACGTCATCGAGCACTGCCGCGCAGCGGGCGCGCTCTCGACGCCGGCGTACGCTGACGGCGACGCATCCTACACCGGCGAGGTTACGATCGACGTCGACGGGCTTCGCCCGCTCGTCGCGCGGCCTGGTCACCCCGACGACGTCGTCGAGGTGTCGGAGGTCGCGGGCCGCAAGATCGACTCCGTGTTCATCGGATCGTGCACGAACGGCAGGTACGAAGACATGGTCGCTGCGGCTGGGATCCTCCGCGGCCGCTCCGTCGCTCCAGGCGTCGTTCTCAAGATCGTCCCGGCCACCGACAGGATCTGGCAGCTGTGTCTCGAGGAGGGGCTCGTCGACGTGTTCAAGAAGGCCGGCGCGCTTCTTGGGAACGCCGGCTGCGCCGGGTGCGCCGCCGGCCAGCTCGGGCAGAACGGTCCGGGCGAGGTCACGGTGAGCACCGGGAACAGGAACTACCCGGGGAAGCAGGGGAAGGGCGAGGTCTATCTCGCCTCTCCGGCGACGGCGGCCGCGTCAGCCATCGCAGGCGAGATCGTGACCGCGGAGGCGATCCCGGACAAGCCCGCCGTCTTCATGCCCGACCCCGATGCAGCGCGTGCCGGGGAAGCCGGGGGCGCCTCAGTCGCGTCGGGCGGTCGGCCGACGACGGTGCGGGGCAGAGTCTGGGTCGTCGACCACGACAACGTCGACACCGACATGATCTACCACAACCGTCACCTCGCTGTGACCGACATCGCGGAGATGGGGCAGTACACGTTCGGGAATCTGGGCGGTTGGGAGGACTTCCCGAAGAACGTCGAGCCCGGCGACATCCTGGTGACCGGCTCGAACTTCGGCTGCGGGAGCTCACGCCAGCAGGCCGTCGACTGCTTCGCGAGCCTCGGCGTCTCGCTCGTGATCGCGAAGTCGTTCGGCGCAATCTACGAGAGGAACGCCATCAACGCTGGGATGCCGATCATGGTCGGCGATCTCTCTGAGTCCGGACTCTCGAACGGTGACGAGATCGAGGTCGACCTCTCGACCGGCGAGATCACGCACCTTGCTTCGGGGAAGACCTTCGGCGGACGGCCGTTCTCGGACGTCCAGATGCAGATCTACCAGCGCGGAGGCCTGCTCGCGGTCGGGTAGCGGTCCGTCTCCAGAACCGCGGCCGGCAGCCGGCCGGGTCCGAGCGTTGACTGAGACAGCTCGACACAAGGAGGAACGTCGTGAGCCAGAAGGGTCAGGCGGGCCGTCGTGGTGACAGGGTCCGTTCGGATTGCTGGATATCCGTCGAGCCCCGCGACAGCGGCGGCGTCTCGATCGAACTCAAGAGCAGGGTCGAGGCGATGTACGGCGCCGCGATCCGCGAGACGGTCGGGAACGGGCTTGCCGCGCTCGGTGTCGAACACGCGGCCGTCCAGGTCGAAGACACGGGCGCGCTCCCGTTCGTTCTCATGGCTCGGCTCGAGGCGGCGGTGAAGCGCGCGCTCCCGGAGACCGAGGCGGAGTTCCTTCCGGACATGGCGGCGTGGTCGACGTACGGCACCACGCGCGACCGCTTCCGGAGGTCGCGGCTCTACCTCCCGGGGGACCAGGCGAAGCTCATGATCAACGCAGGGCTCCACGGTCCGGACGGCGTCATCCTCGATCTCGAGGACAGCGTCGCCGCCGCGGAGAAGGACGCGGCGAGGTTCGTCGTGAGGAACGCCCTCAGGCAGGTCGACTTCCAGGGGGCGGAGCGCATGGTCAGGATCAACCAGATCCCGGCCGGCCTCGATGACCTTCCGTACGTCGTCCCGCACAACCCGCACGTCATCCTCATTCCGAAGTGCGAGACACCGGAGCACGTCACCGCGGTCGACGAGCGAGCCAAGTCTATCCTGGGGGAGAAGGGCATCGACGCGCCGGTCTACCTCATGCCGATCGTGGAGAGCGCGCTCGGGTGCTGGCGCGCCTACGAGATCGCGGCCGCGGCCGAGTCGGTCGTTGCGCTCACGATCGGACTCGAGGACTACACGGCGGACATCGGCACGCAGCGGACGAACGAGGGCCGGGAGAGCTTCTGGGCAAGGTCGCAGGTCGTGAACGCCGCGAGGGCGGCGGGCGTCCAACCGATCGACACGGTCTTCTCCGACGTCACCGACATGGAGGGACTCACCGCGAGCGTCCTCGAGGCGAAGGCGCTCGGATTCGATGGGAAGGGTTGTATCCACCCGAGACAGATCGACGTCATACACCGCGGCTTCACGCCCGGAGAGGCGGAGGTCGAGAAGGCTAAGCGGATCGTCCTCGCGTTCGACGAGGCGGAGAAGAAAGGGCTGGGTGTCGTCTCGCTCGGGAGCAAGATGATCGATCCCCCGGTCGTCAAACGCGCGCTCCGAACCGTCGACCTCGCGGTCAGGTCCGGCGTCCTTTCCGAAGGCTGGAAGGAAGGAGGTGGGGAAGATGCCTAAGGCGGAACTCGTGAAGAACGCGGCGGGACGCATGGTCCCCACCGAGGTCAACGGCAAAGAGGCGGTCCCGTACAAGGGTGTCGCGGCGCACCGGCCGACCGGCAACAAGGCGGCCCCGACGATCCCGACGGTCATGGACTACCCGGACTGCGGCGACAAGACGGTCGAGGACATAAAGACCGCACTCGAGGCCGCCGGGATCCGCGACGGGATGACCGTCTCGACCCACCACCATCTCAGAAACGGCGACTTCGTCGCGAACGCGGTCTTCGAAGCGGCGGCGGAGCTGGGCGTCAAAGATCTTATGTGGTTCCCGAGCGCGTCGTTCCCGTGCCACGCGCCGATGATCGACCATATGAAGAACGGCGTGATCCATCACATCGAGGGAAGCATGAACGGGCCACTGGGCGCGTTCTGCTCGTCGGGCGGCATGCGGGGGATGGGCGTCCTCCGTTCGCACGGGGGTCGGTACCAGGCCGTCCAGGACGGCGAGGTCCACATCGACATCGCCGTGCTCGCCGCGCCGACCGCCGACCCGTTCGGGAACGCGCACGGACTCGACGGTCCCACGGCGTGCGGGCTCCTCGGGTTCGGGCTCGCCGACTCGCAGTACGCGGACAAGGTGATCGTCGTCACCGACAACCTCATCGAGTTCCCGTGCATCCCGTGGCAGATCCAGGGGAACTACGTCGACTACGTCACGACCATGGACGCGATCGGAGACGCCAGCAAGATCGTGTCCGGCACGACGCAGATCACGAAGAGCCCCGACAGGCTCCGGATCGCCGAGATGACGGCGCAGTTCGTGCGCGCCGCCGGCATCATGGAGCAGGGCTTCTCGTTCCAGGCCGGCGCGGGCGGGACGGCGCTCTCGTTCGCGATCTTCCTCACGGAGATGATGAAGGAGGCGGGGGTCACGGCGAGGTTCGTGCGCGGCGGAAGCACGCAGTACCTCACGCGGATGCTCGAGGAGGGGCTCACCGACTACATCCTCGACGGGCAGACGTTCGATCTCGAGGGCGTGCGTTCCATGCGCGAGAACCCGAACCACGTGAACACGAGCCCGTTCACGAGCTACAACTACCACGGGAAGGGCAACTTCGCGTCGATGCTCGACTGCGTCGTGCTCGGGGCGACCGAGGTAGACGTCAACTTCAACGCGAACGTCGTCACGCACTCCGACGGGAAGCTCCTCCACGGGATCGGAGGATGGCAGAACTGCCTGTCCTCGAAGTGCACGATCCTCCCTATCCCGTCGTTCCGCGACAGGATCCCCGTCCTGGTCGACGAAGTCACCACGCTCTGCGGCCCGGGCGAGCTCATCGACGTGGTCGTGACGGAGCGCGGGATCGCGATCAACCCGCGGCGGGAGGACCTGCTCTCCGCGGTGGCGGGCTCCGGCCTTCCGATCCGCTCGATCGAGGACATCAAGGCCGAGGTCGAGACGATCGTCGGCGGACCGCCCGCGAAGCCAGCGTTCGGCGAGCGCGTCGTGGCTGCGATCAAGTGGGTGGACGGGACGGTCATCGACTGCGTGCGGCAGCTCGGGTGATCGGAGCGGGAGAGACGTAGCCGCGGTGATGGTGAGCGCGGCGACAGGCTTTCAACTCTGAGCGATCAGCGGAGGCCCCGGCAGGCGGGACAGTCGGGGTCTCTCTCTATGTCGACCACGTCGATGCGGGGCTCCATCCCCTCGAGGATGAGCAGACGGCCCGTGAGGTTCTCGCCGACGCCTAGGAGGTACTTGATGGCCTCCATCGCCTGGAGAGCGCCCATCGTGCCGGGCGTCACGCCAGGGATCGGCGGCTCGACGGCCGGTGGCGTGCGGGAGACGAAGCACTCGAGACACGGCGTCTCGGGTGGATGCAGGAACGACAGGTGGCCGGTGAGCTCCGAACAGGCGGCGAAGATCATCGGGATGCCGGTCGCAATGCTCGCTCGGTTCACGGCGATGCGAGTCTCGAGGTTGTCCAGGCAGTCGAGAACGAGGTCGGCGCCCTCGATGAGCTTCTTCGCGCCCCCATGGTCGATCTCCGCCATGTTCGGCACGACCTCGATCTGGGGATTGAACTCCTTCAGTCTCTTGGCCGCGAGGAAGGCCTTCGGCATCCCGACGTCCGCGAGGCCGTAGAGCGTCTGACGGTTCAGGTTCGAGAGCTCGACACGATCGCTGTCGCAGACCGTGATCTTCCCGACGCCGGCCGCGGCCAGGTAGATGCCGGCGGAGCTGCCGAGCCCGCCCACTCCCGCCATGAACACGTGCGCGGCGCCGAGGCGCTTCTGCCCCTCCTTGCCCCAACCGTTCAATTCGAGCTGACGCAGGTAGCGCCCGAACTCCATCTTGGATCGCGGCATGCGTCTCCTCTGTGGTCCGTGCTAGCCGCCGGAGACCGGCGGCTGGAGCGTCACGACATCGCCCTCGGCGGGTCGGTAGTTGAGCCTGCGGACCTTGCCGTCCGCGAACGCGAAGGCCACCAGGCCGTCGGGGATTCCGAGCTGCTCGAGGATCTCCTTGAGAGTCGGGGTGCCCTCGACCTCGACCTTCCTCGTGTAGATGTCGACGTCGGGCTTGAGCCTGTCCCTGAGCTTCCCGCCCGACCTCAGATAGATGACCATGTCGTCCTCGCGTTCGACCGCGGCCCGACCGCTCTCTACATCGCCTTCGGCTTGAGCTTCTGACCGCGGACCTTCGGGATCCCGCCGGGGATGGGTTCCCCGAGGTGCCCGAGCTTCTCGAGATTGTCCGCCGCGTATCCGATGCCGAGGTCCTCGAGGACCTCGCGCGTCGGGTTCCCGTTCCGGTCCCATCCGCGGTTCGCGTAGTAGTCGTCGAGCATCGCCTCGAAGTTCTCGCGGCCGACCACCTTGCCTTCCGCTGGTCCGTCGGGGATCGGTTCGTCGAGGTGCCGCGCCGGCGCTACGTCGAACCTCCGGCCCGGACCTCCGTTCCTTTCGATGTAGTGTGCCCGGTTCAGGTTCCACACCCGCTCCGAGACCCGCATGCACTCGTCGAGCGTGATGTCCCATCCGGTCAGGTAGCGGATCGACTCGACGTGCTCCTCGGGCGTCACGTCGAGCTCACCCCAGAAGAGACGGCAGCAGCTCCACGTGTCGAAGAGCGGACGGATGTGCTGGAGGTAGATGACAACCGGCGCCTTCCCCTCGATCGTGTCGCGGCCGAGCTCGATGTCGGTCGTGATCGTCCAGCTCTTGCTGTGGTGCGCGCCGATGTCGCACGTGCAGTAGGAGAGGAGCTGGGCGGGATACCACCGCGTGTCGTACCCGCTGAACTCCATGCCCTTCGCCTGGGAGGCGAACGCGATCGTGCCTTGGCCGAGGATCTCCGCGGCGCCCTTCGTGCCCAGCGCGAACGTGTCGCCGACGCCCCGGCGCTCCGCGATCATCCCGACGAAGTGCTCGAAATCGTCGATGTTGCCCCACCGCAACTCGTGTCCCTCGAGATCGTCTTTCGTGATGATCCCGCGCTGGTAGCACTCCATCGCAAATGCGACGGTGCTCCCGCCGCTCATCGTGTCCATGCCGATGTTGTCGAGGAGGTAGTTCGCGTAAGCGACGTGGTTGATGTCTGTGAACGCGCAGCTCCCGCCGACGAGCGCGATGGTCTCGTACTCGGGGCCTTCCTGGTAGGTGTCGGGCTTCCCCGGGATGCGCGCGCGTGTGTACTTGCCGCAGTTCATCCAGCAGCCGAAGCACGCCTTGTCGCTCACGAGGCAGTCCTCGACGAGCCGCTCGCCGTCGATCTTCTCCCAGTCCTTGTGGTAAGTCTCCTGGAAGTTCTTCGTCGGGAAGCACCCGCGCTCGTTGGACCAGCCGACGAAGAACGCGGTCCCGTACTTCTGCCACGGCGCCATGTTCGGGTGCGTCTTCGTGCGCTGGAGGATGTCGTAGGTGAGATTCCAGTGCGACTCGAGGTCGTGCGCGGGCAGCGATTTCGTCCCGCGGACCGCGATCGCCTTGAGCTTCTTCGACCCCATCACCGCTCCGACACCGCACCGCCCCGCCTGCCGCCCGAAGTCGTGCGTGATGCAGGAAAAGACGATCCCGTTCTCTCCCGATGGCCCGATGGTCGCGATCTGGAAGTCCTCGCCGAGATCCTTCTTCATCCGCTCCTCGAGCTCGAGCGACCCCATGCCCCAGTAGTCGCCCGCCGGGCGGAGCTCGACCGTGTCGTCATCTATATAGAGGTAGGAAGGCCTCGCGGCGATCCCCTCCATGACGATGAGGTCGTAGCCCGCGTAGCGGAGCTCCGGCCCGAGGTGACCTCCCATGCTCGAGTCGGCGTGGCCGTTCGTGGCAGGGGAGATGCAGCCGAATCCGACCTTCGACCCCACCGGGCAGAACGACCCCGTGAGGACTCCCGTCGTCACGATGAACCGGTTATCGGGGCCCATCGGGTCCGCGTCCCTCGGAACCTCATCGTAGAGGATCTTCGAGACGAAGCCCCGCGCGCCCAGCCAGTTCCGCGCGAGTTCGGGGTCGGTCGGGGTCCGCTCGATCTCCTCGGTCGAGAGGTTGATGCGAAGCGTGGTTCCTCCGAATCCGTCCATGGTGCCCTCTGTTCCTTTCCAATCGCTGTGACGGCGTCAGTCGCTGCGCCTGACCACGGTCAGGGCGCCGGTGTTGCAGACCTCGGTGCACTTGAGGCAGAGGTCGCACTTAAGAGGAGTCGGCACGTCGGCGTGCGTGTACAGCACGTCGATCGGACATGCCTCCACGCAGATTCCGCAGTTGGTGCACTCGTCCGCGTGCAGGACGTAGGCCTCGCCCTCGAGGTGGATGGCGTCGACCGGGCACTCCTTGGCGCAGATCCCGCACTGCACGCAGAGTTTCGGCTCGAAGATCCCGGGCTCCGGGAAGTGCGGCTCGATCGCGATCGCGGCCTTCTTCGGGTTGATCTCTTTGTAGTGCCAGATGGTGCAGATCTGCTCGCAGAGCCTACAGCCTGTGCAGCTCTCCTTCTTGATCTTGATCCTCATCGTGCCTCCGTCATCAGTCGACTTCGGGTTCCTGCGAGGGCGCGTCCTCCCGGACGAGAGTGCACCGAATCTCGATCGACGCGTTCGCCTTGCCCCCGCGAAGAGGTTCGCACATCCCGCGGAGCGTCATCGCCATCGAGTCCTGGACGAACGTGTTGAGCGGGAGTTCCTTTCCGTCGATGAGCAACCGGGTCGACCAGTGCTGCTCCGGCGAGGTCGCAAGGAGTTCCTCGATGAGGTCGCAGATCTCCGCGATCTGCGCGGGCTGGAATGCGCGGCCGTCGAACCCCTCGGGTGCTTCGCCCACGACCGCGACCACTCCCTCGAGCGACGCGATGTCGAGGTCTCCGCCCGCGATCGCGATCTTCTTCCCTGGGACGCTCTTGAAGCCCTCGGCGAGTACGATTGCACCGGGAATGGCCTCCCTGAACGAAACCTCTTCGAGCCCTTCATCTCCGCTCGAGCGGAAGGATGTCGTCGTCGCGGCGCCGGCGAGGACCGACGTCGTGGCGCCGGCGGCGCTCATGCGCGCGGTGTCGGTATCTCCGCCGTCGAACGAGGGCTCCGAGTGCGTGTGCTTGATGTAGCAGACGGAGCGCCCGCGACGGACGAGCTCGCGCGTGAGCCCCTCGATGAGCGAGGTCTTGCCGGTGTCTTTCGTTCCGACGATCTGGATCCAGAAGTTGATCTTCATCGGCCTCGGCACGTGTCTCCTCCGTCTAGTAGCGGAGCGCGAGCGCAAGGAGCACGCCCGACACACCTGAGACCGCGGCCATGATGCGATAGGAGAGCCAGCGCCCCGCGTCCCACACCGCGGAGTTCCTGAGAAGACGTTCCGCCGCCTTGTACCCCGCCAGAGCCGCGGGGATCGCGAGCGCCGCGGCGATCGGGCCCTGGACGAACTGGTAGTCGATCATCTTCTCGGGCATGCCCCAGTAGGGGTTGTGGAGGACGTCGCGTGCGAAGTACCCGAAGAGGACGAACGAGACGAACGTCACGATCGGGGCGCGGACGAGCGCGCCTCGGAGGCTGAGCGTGGGCTCCTGCGCGCGGGCCGCGTGCGCCTGCCGGGCCTGGAAGAGGCTGAACCCGATGTCGAAGATAGCGCCGACCATGAGGACCGCGGCGATCTTGCAGCCCCAGACCGGGTGCTGGAGGAACTTGAAGGACGACGCCAGCGCGCCGAGCGCGAACGAGCTTCCGGGAACGTTCCAGAGGCGCCGCGCCAGGACGAGGAAGAAGATGCCCGCGGCCGTGAGGATGGGTGCCCTCGGGATATCGTGCAGCCAGGCGAACTCGCCGATCCCGAGCTCCGCCAGTCCCCAGAGGGAGCCGAAGAGGATGACGCTCGCGGCGATCATGTGATTCCGGTTCATCGGGAACTCCTGTAGCCCGTCCTGGGCGGGCGGGCCGCACCTGCAACTCTGTCAGGGATGGTATCCGGGACCCGGGAAGAGCCCTCCCGGGTCGTGGGGCAATTCTAGCAGAAGAAGCCCCGCCGCTCAAGGCGGCGGCCCAGACCGCCCCGTCCGCCCTGCACGTTGACCTGACCGCCCGAATAGGCTAGAATCTTCAATTCGGGCACCTGCGCGCGGCCCTCGAGCCGGGCGCACATTCAGGTTCAGGAGGTTCATGTGAGACCGCTCGAAGACCGCCTCGCGAGACGCGCGACGGGCAAGGAACCCTCGCCGATCCGCGAGCTCGTCGGCTACCTCAAGATCGACGGGATGATCTCGCTCGGGGGCGGCTACCCGAACCCGGACACGTTCGTGTTCGACCGCCTCGACATCGGGTTCAAGGGCGGTGCGACGACGTGCCTCGACGGCTCCGACCTCGTCGCGGCATCTCAGTACGGACCGTCGAACGCGCATCCCGGTCTCGCCAACGAGATCATCGCGTGGCACAAGGCGAAGGACGGCGTCGACATGGACCCGTCCGAGCTCGTCGTGCTGAATGGCTCGCAGGAAGGGCTCTTCATGATGCCCTACCTCTTCTGCGACGCCGACGACTCGATCGCGCTCTCCGAGCCCGCCTACCCCGGCGCGCTCTCCGCGTTCAAGTCGTTCACCAGGAGCTTCGTCGCGGTCCCGCTCGACGCCGACGGCATGGACACGTCCGCGCTCGAGGCGAAGCTCGACGCGATGGCATCCGCTGGGGAGAAGCTCCCGAAGTTCGCCTACACTGTGCCGTCCGGTCACAACCCCGGCGGCGTCGCGCTCTCGCAGAAGAGGAAGAAGCACCTCCTTCAGATCGCGGCAAAGCACGACCTCCTCGTTCTCGAGGACGACCCGTACCAGCTGGTGCGGCTCGACGGCACCCCGCCCACGCCGACGATCCAGTCGATGGACCGTGAGGGGAGGGTCGTCCGGCTCGACAGCTTCTCGAAGATCTTCGCGCCGGGCCTCAGAATCGGGTACGCGTCGGGGCCCGCGGAGATCATGCGGCAGTTCGTGCTCTTCAAGCAGTCGTCGAACCTTCACACGAGCATGTTCATCCAGGCGCTCCTCCACAAGTTCATGACGACGGCCGGGCACGAGGGCTTCCGCGAGCAGATCTCGCTGAACTGCTCGTTCTACCGGGCGAACCGGGACGCGATGATCGACGCCGCGCGCGAGTTCCTGCCGCCGGAGGTCTCGTACAACGTGCCGGACGCCGGGATGTTCGTCTGGTTCGTTCTGCCGGACGGGTTCGACGCGAAGCGCATGATCGACGAGGACTGCGAGGACCTGAAGGTCCTCCTCGTGCCGGGGAACGCGTTCTCGACGACCGGCGGCCTAACGAACTGCATGCGGGCGAGCTACAGCATGGTCTCTCCCGATGGTATCCGGGAGGGGATGAAACGGTTCGGAGAGATGATTCGAAGAGAGAAGGAGAGAACGAAGTAACGCAACCGCAGTCTCACGGGAGGTATCGATGGCGAAGCGAACGGTCGTGACGATGCCGGGCGACGGGATCGGCAAGCCGGTGCTCGAGGAGGCCTTGAGGGTCCTCGACGCCGTGGGGTTCGAGGCGGACTACGTCCACGCCGACATCGGCTGGGAGTACTGGATCACCGAGGGGAACGCGCTTCCCGACCGGACGATCGAGCTCCTCGAGAAGCACAGACTCGGTCTCTTCGGGGCGATCACGTCGAAGCCGAAGGACAAGGCGGCGGCCGAGATCGCGCCCGAGCTCAGGGACAAGGGCTACGTGTACTACAGCCCGATCGTCGGCATGCGTCAGCACTTCAACCTGGACGTTTGTCTCAGGCCCTGCAGGTCGTTCAAGGGTAATCCCTTGAACTTCATCCGGAAGGCCCCGGGCGGTGGTTTCGAGGAGCCCATGGTCGACGTCGCGATCTTCCGGCAGAACACCGAGGGACTCTACGCCGGCGTCGAGTGGACCGACCCGCCGCCGAACGTGCGGGAGGCGCTCGGGACGCACAAGAAGTTCGCGAAGTTCGCGGACGTCCCAGGCGAGGAGCTCGCCGTCTCGACGAGAATCTTCACCCGCACGGGCTGCCGCCGCATCTGCGAGGCGGCGTTCTCCTATGCGAAGAAGTTCGGGTACAAGTCGGTGACGGTCTGCGAGAAGCCGAACGTCATCCGCGAGACGTCGGGTATGATGGAGTTCGAGGCCAAGAAGGTGTCGGAGAACTACCCGGGCATCGACCTCTGGTCGACGAACATCGACGCGCAGATGATGTGGCTCACGAAGAACCCGGAGGACTACGGTGTGATCGTGGCCGGGAACATGTTCGGGGACATCGTGTCGGACGGCTTCGCGGGTCTCGTGGGCGGACTGGGGTTTGCCAACAGCGCGAACATCGGCCCGGACTGCGCGGTCTTCGAACCGACGCACGGCTCGGCGCCCAAGTACGAAAAGCTCGACCCGCCGATCGTGAACCCGATCGCGATGATCCTCTCGGCGTGCATGATGCTCGACCACGTCGACGAGACGGAGAAGGCGACGGCGATTCGGGACGCGATCGCGAAGGTCGTCGCTGACGGGAAGGTCATGACGTACGACATGATGAAGCTACGCGGCGGTCCCGACGCGATCAGCCAGGGCGCGGCCACGACCACACAGGTCACGGACGCGATCATCTCGAACATCTAATGAGAGCCGGGACGGGGCGCCGCCGGCGCGGCACCCCGCCGGCTGTCGGAGTGGAACATGGGAATGACATTCGCGCAGAAGGTGCTCGCGCGGGCGGCCGGGCTCGACAGCGTCGTGCCCGGGCAGATCGTCGCCGTCAAGCCCGACCACCTTCTCACGCACGACAACACCGCGGCCATCATCGGGAAGATCGGCGATGACCTCGGGAAGCACGGGGTCGTTCGGAAGGACCTCTCGGTGATCGTCCTGGACCACGTCGCGCCCGCGGCCAATGAGAAGACGGCGACGGGGCACGCGCAGGTGAGGGAGTTCGTCGCTAAGCACGAGATCGACAACTTCTACGATGTGGGCGTCGGCGTCTGCCACCAGGTAGTCGTCGAGAAGGGGCACGCTCTCCCGGGGAAGGTCCTCGTGGGAAGCGACTCGCACACCTGCTCGTACGGCGCGGTGAACGCGTTCTCGACGGGCGTCGACCGCACCGAAGCGGCCGCGCTCATGCTCGTCGGTGAGACGTGGTTCAAGGTGCCGCCGACGATCAAGATCACGCTCACGGGCGAGCTCAAACCGCCCGTCTCCGCGAAGGACCTCATCCTCACGATCATCGGCGACATCTCGGCGGGCGGGGCGACCTACCAGGCGGTCGAGTTCCACGGGAACGTGGCGCCTCTCTCGATCGAGGACCGGTTCACCATCGCGAACATGGGGATCGAGATGGGGGCGAAGATCGCGGTCTTCCCGTTCGACGAGGTGACCGAGGCGTACCTCACGTCGGTCGGCGTCGACCGCTCGGCGTACGAGCCGGTCTGGGCCGATTCCGACGCCCAGTACGTGCGTGAGCTCACGTACGACATGGGCGCGATCGAGCCGGTGGTGGCGCTCCCGCACAAGGTCGACAACGTTAAGCCCGTGGGGGAGGTCGAGGGTATCGAGATCAACCAGGCGCTCCTGGGCACGTGCACGAACGGGCGGCTCTCGGATCTCCGCGCTGCGGCGAAGATCCTCGACGGGAAGTCGGTCGATTCGTCGGTTCGGCTCCTCGTGCTCCCGGCGTCGAGGGAAGTGCTCGAGGAAGCGCTCGCGGACGGGACGATCAAGACGCTCGTCGCGGCCGGAGGAGTGCTCCTCCCGACGGGCTGCGGGCCGTGCCTGGGCGCGCACCAGGGCGTGCTGGCGCCCGGCGAGCGATGCCTCTCGACGGCGAATCGGAACTTCAAGGGGCGCATGGGCTGCAAGGAGGCCGAGATCTACCTCGCGAGCCCGGAGACGGTCGCGGCGTCTGCGCTCAAGGGCAAGGTGACAGATCCGAGGAAGGTCGCGTAACGACGCGGCGGCGCGACCGTACGGCGCGCAAGGAGGACGTGTTGCGAGTCTGGAAGTACGGAGACGACATCAACACCGATATGCTCTTCCCCGGGAAGTACACCTACACCTGCTCGACGGCCGAGGAGGTGAAGCCTCACCTTCTCGAGGACCTCGATCCCGAGTTCGCGGGGAAAGTGCAGGCCGGTGACATCGTGATGGCGGGGGAGAACTTCGGGTGCGGAAGTTCTCGCGAGCAGCCGGTGCTGGGTTTGAAGGCGGTCGGCATCGCGGCCGTCGTAGCCGGGAGCTTCGCGCGGATCTTCTACCGCGCCGCGATCAACCAGGGCCTCGTCCTCATAGAGGCTCCGGACGCGGTGGCGGCCTACGGGGACGGAGACGAGGTGACTCTCGACGTCGAGGCCGGAACGATCTCTGTCGGAGGCAAGGAGTTCACGTTCCCGCCGCTCCCTCCGGAGATTCTAGCGATCCGGGACGCGGGCGGACTTCTGAACTACGCGCGGGGTAAGCTCGAGGCACGCGGTTAGCAGGGGGTGCCCGATGGCGAGACTCAACGTGCTGAATCCGGAGACTGCGGAGGACCGGACCGCGGAGCTTCTCCGGCAGGTCGGGGAGGCCAGGGGCGGCACGATTCCGAACATCTACCGGGTGATGGCGAACTCACCCTGGGTCCTGAGGGGCTACCTCGCGTTCAGCAGGAACATAGGACAGGGCAAGCTCGAGTCATCGCTCAGCGACATGGTGCACCTCGCGTGCGCGGAGCTGAACGGTTGCGCGTACTGCATCGCCGCGAACACCGCGATGGCGACGAAGAGCGGCAGCCTCACTGCGGAGCAGGCGCTCGCTGCGCGGAAGCTCGAGGGAAGCGACGAGCGAACGTTGTCCGCGCTCGCGTTCGTGCGTGAAGTGCTTGAGACGCGGGGCAAGGTGAGCGATGACATCCTGAAACGGCTGAGGGACGCAGGGTCTACCGACGAAGAGATCATCGAGCTACTCGCCGTCACTGTGGCGGCTACGTTCACGAACTTCATCAGCAGCGTCGCGCTGCAGGACTCCGAGTTCCCGGAGCCGCCGGCGCTGGCGTAGCCGCACCGCGATTCGGGCGATCGGAAGAAGGAGAGACAAATGGCTCTGAGAGACGATGCCAGGAAAGCGCTGCCGGAGCTCGAGCTCATCAAGGACGAGGGGCTCCGCGAGAAGACGCTCGACGTGTGGGTCGACGCGATGGAGCAGGGTGGCTGGAGCATGGACGATCTCAAGGACATCCCGTTCACGCTTCTCATCGATACCGACTGCACGCTGCTCGAGCACACGCGTGGCGTGACGCGGACGGCCGTGGCGATCGCCGACTCGCTCACGGAGACCTACGGCGGCCGGATGCCGATCAACCGCGACCAGCTCATCTCGGGCGGGATCCTCCACGACGTCGGTAAGCTCGTGGAGTACAAGCGCGAGGGCGGGAAGATCGTGAAGAGCGAGATGGGTAAGGACCTCCGTCATCCGTTCTCGGGCACCGCGCTCGCGTTCAAGCACGGGTTGCCGACCTCGATCTGCCACATGATCGCCGTCCACGCGAAGGAGGGCGAGGGCGCCCGTCACACCACGGAGGCGTTCATCATCAACCACTCGGACTTCGCGAACTTCGAGCCACTCAAGAACAAGGCCGGCGGATAGCCCGACCACAAGTGCTCGCGTATGTGAAGGGGACCCTTGGGTCCCCTTCTGCGTGTTGAGGCGATTCCTTGCCGTACCACCGCATTCGTGTTATAATGGTAACTGGTTGCATTAAGCTAAGTTAGGTGGGTTGACGAATCGGGAGCCCCTGTGCCGAGGTAGCCCGCAGGGAGTGGTGTGGCCGGGGAAGGGGCGCCTACGAGGCGTGGAGGGACGGATGCGGAACACGGATGTGAGACTGCGGCGGGCGCTCTGCCTCGCAGTGTCCGCGGGGATCATGATCGCCGCGGTGAGCCCACTCGCTGCCGCGCGTGAGCCAGTGAAGCTCTGGGTCTTCTTCGAGGACAAGGGCCTGACGCGTGCCGGGGAGCTCTCGACGATCCGGGAGTTCGAATCGAGCCTCTCGGAGCGGGCTCTCGCGAGACGTGCGAAGGTGGGGATGGAGGTCAACGCGAACGACCTCCCGGTGGCTGAGGACTACGTGGTGGCCGTGGAATCGACCGGCGTCGAGGTGATCTCTCGGAGCCGCTGGCTGAACGCGGTCTCGGTCTTCGCGGACGAGGAGCAGGCGGCTGCCATAGCGGCGCTCCCGTACGTGCGAGACATGCGCCCCGTCGCGCGAGCAGTGAAGGAGATGCCGCACTTCGAAGACGTGGGCGCGGCTTCGAGCGCCCGGGGCGGCGGCACGCGGATGGACTACGGGGACTCGTACGGACAGCTGGAGCAGATCCAGGTCACCGATCTTCACGACGACGGATTCGACGGGACCGGCATCGTCATCGCGATGCTCGACACTGGTTTCGACATCGATCACGAGGCGTACAGACACCTCGATGTCATCGCGACGTGGGACTTCATCAACGACGACGAGAACGTGGCGAACGAGGACGGCGATCCCGAAGGACAGGACTCGCATGGCACGGCGAC
>JALGZK010000029.1 GCA_025774935.1 bacterium
GGGAGCAGGCGGCGGAGCTCGTGCGCAACGGTCAGCCCCCCGAACGAGCCCCCCAGAACAGCGATCCGCGTCCGCTTCGTGAGGGCCATCGTCGAGCTCCTTTCACGCAGACGGGGGCACCAGGCAGTCCACGGAGCGCGCTGCTCGATCCGCTCCATCCACGGACACCGATCGCACGGGGCACACGGATGCAGCGCGAGCGCCGTCGAGCTGAACGCGCTCCGAAGAGACGTACGCCCCGGCGGACCGGCGGGTGACCGCCACCCTGGGTGCAACCCTACGATGGGACTATGTGCGTCGTTTGGTCGGGGCGAGAGGTGGTCAACCTCTGACTTCCTGCCCTCGGGCAGGGATGCTCAGCTGACTGCGGGAGCCTCCAGCTACGAGGAACTCCAGTCCAGCTCCCACGGAAACTCACGTCAAGCGACGCGAGGTGGTCACCGTCGGCGCAGCTCTCCGTCCTCTGGCACTTGGTTCGGTTCAGGCGCATAGGTGCGCGGCGGCAGACAGGAGGAGTCAGCGGACTTCGTTGCGGATCACAGTCCCGCCGTGAACCACAACCCTGACGTCGGTGAGGACACTGAGGTCCTCGAGCGGGTTCCCGTCGACCACGAACACGTCGGCGGTCTTGCCCACCTCGAGAGTGCCGAGCTCATCCTCCAGCCCGCACACGCGCGCCGCGTTCCTGGTGGACGCGACGACGATCTGCCCGGGGGACATTCCGGCCTCCGACATGCGCGTGATCTCGTGCATCGGCATCCCGAGCTCGAAGTGGGGGAATCCGTTCTGTGGGATGTCGGTGTAGTCGTTGCCCATCGCCACCTTGCCGCCCGCCGCGGCGAAACGGCCGAGGTTGCTCTGGGCGCCAGCCAAGACACCGTACGCCTCCATCACGGTGAGAGTCGTGACCAGATAGATGTCGGCGGCTATCATCTGCTGAATCAACGCGTCGGGCATCGAGTCCCACGGCACGTGGGCGACGTCGTCCACGCCGGCGTCGACCACTACCTGCATGAACCCGGCCTCCGTGATGTGCGCGGTGACGAGCGCGCCCCGTGCGTGCGCCGTCTCGGCGATGGCCGAGAGCTCCTCAAAGGTCATGACCGGCAGGTTCGTGGCCGGACCGTAGCCGTCCTCCATCGTGGCCTTGATGAGGTCGGCACCCTGGTCGAGCTCGTCCTCGGCCTTCTGCCGCGCATCGTCCGGCGACGTGACGTGGAGCCACCCGTAGCCACCCGGCGGCGAGATCATCCAGCCCGCGGAGACGAGACGCGCGTACCCGGGCTCGCTCCAATCGCTGTCGCGCATGGCGATGAGCTCGGCCAGCGTGTGCTGCTGGGAGAAGATGCCCTCGTCGCGAACGGTTGTCACTCCGGCCTGAGCCCAGGTGGTCAGGTTCCCGGCCGAGTACGCGTTGTGCACGTGGGCGTTGATGAAGCCCGGGAGGATCGTCCCTCCCCCGACGTCGACCGTCGGCGCCCCCGACGGAACGTCGACCTCGCCTCGGGCGCCAACGGCGGTGATCTTCGCGCCGCTCATTACGACGACGGCGTCTGGCAGCGGGTCCGCTCCGGTGCCGTCTATGAGCGTCCCGTTCGTGAGGACGAGTGTGGGAGGATCGTTCGGGACCGAGGAGGGACCGCTACAGGTTGTGGTGCAGGCAGTCATGACCAGTGCTCCGAGGGCGATCGCCAGCAGCTTCGAACGCATCTGTTCCTCCGCGTTGGCTGGTGCTGCGCCAGCCGGCCGTGGGGGGTACACCGGTCGACCCTTCACCGTATCTGACAACGCCTCGCGCCCCCGGGTTGGCCGCCTGAAACCGGCCGCCCGAGGCGGGAAACGGCCCAGCGAGCCTGACAGAGCGGACCCGGGGCCTGCGGTCCCGGGTCTCATGCCTCCGTCCTCTGTCGTCGCACTGCGCCCGACAGGACGCCGACGCCTCACCCCCGCTCGGCCTCGATCGCACTCACAACGCGGCCGAGCTGATCGTCGGTGAGCTCGGGGTAGAGAGGCAGACTCAGACAGGTCCGCGCCACCTCCTCGGTCACCGGCAGGTCGCCCGCGGCGAACCCCATCGCGCCGAACGGCTTCTGGAGGTGGATGGGAACCGGGTAGTGCTGCGATGTCAGAATGCCGCGCTCATTCAGCGCCTCGGCCAAGGCGTCGCGGCGCTCGTCCCGGATCACGTAGAGATGATACACGTGCTTCCCGTCCGTCACTTCCCGTGGAAGCGTGACCCGGGTGTCGGCGAGCCTCCGGTCGTACTCGGCCGCGAGCGCGCGGCGCGTGTCGTTCCATGAGTCCAGGTGCCTGAGCTTCGCGCTCAGGATGGCTCCCTGGAGTCCGTCCATCCTGTAGTTGTAGCCGATGAAGTCGTGACGGTACCGCCGGTCCTGACCGTGGTCACGGAGCATCCGGACCCGCGCGGACAGCTCGGGGTCGTTGGTCGTGACGGCCCCGGCCTCGCCGAAGGCTCCGAGGTTCTTCGTCGGATAGAAGCTGAAGCAGGCGATCGAGCCCATTGACCCCGCACGGCGCCCCTTGTACTCGGCGCCCGGCGCGTGCGCGCAGTCCTCGACGACAGGGATGCCGCGCCGCGCCGCGATCTCGAGGATCGGGTCCATGTCGGCGCACTGGCCGTACAGGTGAACGAGCACGATCGCTTTCGTGCGATCGGTCAGGGCGGCCTCGAGCCTGTCGGGATCGAGCGTGTACGAGTCCGGGTCGACATCGACGAACACCGCCCGCGCGCCGAGATACAGGACGGGCCACGCGGTCGCCACGAAACTCATCGACACCGATACGACCTCGTCGCCTGGACCGACGCCGAGGACGCTCATCGCCAGATGGAGCGCGCTCGTGCCGCTGCTGACCCCGACACACTCACCGACCCCGCAGTAGGTCGCGAACTCGCTCTCGAACCGGCGCACGGCGGGGCCGTTCGAGAAGCCGACGTCGTCGAGCACCGAGTCGATCGCCTCGTGGATCTCGCCTTCCATCGACGCGACCTGCGCTCTCAGATCGATGATCGGGACGCCCGCGCCCGGAGAACCGGGTCCGTCGCTCTTCGCCATCGATGCACCTCTCTACTTCCGAATCCGGAGCCCGAGGAGGACGAAGGGACGCAGCATCCGCCACCAGCCGACGACGGGGCGGATCTTCGTGTACTCGACGCCCCTCTCCCCGGGGTATCGCTTTGTCACCGGCACCTCGGCCACGGCGTACCTCAACGTGTAGGCCTTCCAGTGCACGTAGTACTCGAGCTCATACGTGTCCAGCCAGTCCTGCTCGATGTCGATCCTGGGATCGTCGAGGAGGCTGATCCTGTAGGCTCGAAAGCCGTTCGTGAGGTCGGTGCAGCGACGCCTCGTGTACGCGCTGAACAGGAAGCTCAGTAGCCGTATCGATGCCCGCCGGAAGAGCGGGAGGTTCGGACTCGCGCCCCCGGGAAGGAAGCGGCTGCCCTGCACGTAGTCCGCACCGCCGGTGACGATGGCATCGACCAGGCGGGGCACCTCGGCCGGGTCGTCCTTGCCGTTCCCGGCCATGACGACGAGGATGTCGTGCCCGTGCTCGCGGGCGTACCCGACGCAGCGCCTGATACAGGCGCCGATGCCCCTCCGCTGCTGGTCCAGCACCTCGATCCCGCGAGCCCGAAGGATGTTGGGCCCGTCGTCGGTGGACCCGTCGTTGACGGCCAGGATCTTGTCCGCGACCGGCAGGCTGAGCTGATCGACCCAAGCCTCGAACTTCGGTCCCTCATTGTAGAACGGGAACATCAGGAGCACGCGGACACCCGGGTAGATCGTGTCGCCGCTGTTATTCGGACTCGTCGAGGAGATCGAACCACCCCCGTTTCGACGGCGCGCTCTACTCCGTCGCCTTGCGGAGGAAGCGCGCCGGATTACCGATCCAGAGCTCGCCCTCGGGCACGTCCTTCGTGACGACCGCGCCCGCTCCGATGGCCGCATTCCGCCCGATGGTGATGCCACAGAGGATCACCGCCCCGGAGCCGATGTACGCTCCGTCCTCGACGTAGGTCGGCACGACCTCCCAGTCCTCCTCGGTCTGCAGCTCTCCCGCCTCGTTGACGGCACGCGGGTTCAGTGTGTTCGTGAACATGACACCGTGGCCCACGAACACGGCGTCCCCGATGTGGACGCCCTCGCAGATGAACGTGTGGCTCGAGATCTTGCAGCGCTTCCCGATGACGGCGTTCTTCTGCACCTCGACGAAGGCGCCGAGCTTCGTTCCGTCGCCGATCTTGCAGCCGTACAGGTTGACGAACCCGAAGATCTTGACGTCACGACCGAGCTCGACATCATCCGTGATCCGGCAGTAGTCCATTCGCTAGCTCCCTGCCTCGCGAGACGCGATCACCCTTCCTGTGAATCCTCGACGACGTTCTTCCGTTCCTCGTCCGCGATCATCACCGAGCTGTTCCTCTCCTCGAGCACGTAGTAGAGCGGACGATCCGTCACCTCCGCGAGCAGACGTCCGACGTACTCGCAGAGCATCGACAGGATGAGGAAGAGGATGAGGAACATCACGGACGTCTGTAGGGACAGCGTTGCCCATCCCGGGACGACGTTCGCGTCGAAGAGACGAACGAGCAGAACGTACGCCGCGTAGAGACCCGACACGATGCTCAGGCCGAGAGCCAGCAGGCTGACCCAGCGGAGCGGAAGCGTCGAGTTGGCGACCGTCATGCTGATCGCAGTCCGGATCGCCTCCCACAGGCTCTTCCTCCTCGGCGGCGTCCGGCGGTGGGCGAACGAGTACGTGAAGCTCTGGCTACCGTAGCCGACGTAGGCCGTGAAGGTCCTCAGGTAGCGGAACTGGTCCTTGATGCGGATCATGGCGTTCAAGGCCTGACGGCTGAACACCCGGAAGTCGGTCGAGTTCCGCGGGAGCTCGATCTTGAGCATCCGGTTGAAGTACCAGTAGAAGATCCGCGTGCCGATCCTCCTCAGGAGCGGATCTCCCGCTCTGCTGGTGCGGACTCCGAAGACCACCCCCACCCCGGTGCGGCACTGCTCGACGATCTGCGGGATCAGTTCCGGCGGGTCCCTGTCCGGGAGCATCACGACGATGAAGTCGCCTATCACGGAGTCCAGGCCCGCCGAGAGCGCCGTCTCCCGTCCGAATGATCTCGACAGCAGGATCAACCGCGCGCACTCGTGTGTCTTGAGCGCCTGGGTGACCTTCGCCGCCGTGTCGTCGGTGGAACCGTCGTCGACGAGAACGAGCTCGTAGTTCACGTACTCGCGCTTCAGTACGCCGATGACGTCGTCGATGTAGCCCTCGACGATGTCCGCGTCGTTCCAGAGCGGCGCGACAACCGAGACGAAGCAGTCCGAACGTGGCATCACATGACTCCCATCCTACCGTACCGCTTGTCCTCGTACTCGATGACGTCGTAGATGTTGTCGATCTTCCCGCCCATCATGCAGGTGAGGCCGGGCAGTCCCCAGTCGGCCAGGTAGAGAACGGGCCGGCTGTCGTCGACCTCGCTCTTCGGAAGCACCGTCTTGACCTCCCAGAGCGAGTCCACGTGCCGGCATTCCTCCAGACTGGGGATGTAGCGCGACGCGTCCTTGATCATGTGTACCGCGCGAGAGACCTTCGGGACCCTGGCGAAGTACTCGTACGGGTCGCGATACGGGTCCTTGCTCGAGTCCATCCACTCGCAGTGTGGCGTGTACCGAACGTGCGACAGCGTGTACAGCCCGAGCGGTGGAAAGGGCATGAACGAGAAGAACGGGCCGCACATCATCGTCACGCTGAGGTTCGCAAGCTCCGCCGGCATCTCGATGAGCGCCATCTCCGTGAGCTCGTGCTTCAGGTAGATGCTCGGAAGGCCGGACGCGACGAGCATCTTGTTGAGCCTCGAGTATGTGCAGTTGAGGACGGAGCGTGCGGCGATGCGCTCGGCTCCATTCGGAGACTCGGTCGACACCTCCAGGAGCGAGTTCTCCGACGGTGAGACCGTGAGCGCCTCGGTGCGGAGGCGGACCTCCACGTCGGCCTCGCGCAGCCGCTCGTGCATCATGTCTCTGAGCTTCACGGGGTCGAAGGCGTACTCGCGGACGGCGAACACCGCCTCTACGAGATCGGGATTGAAGAGCTCCGCGACCTCCTGAGGCGCGGGCTCGATCGGGGCGCCGATCCGCTCGCAGAACCGCCGGAACTGCGAGGCGGTCACCTTCGAGAAGAGCCTGCCGATGCCGTAGTACTTCTGGAAGTCGTCCACGATGCAGTCGCGGTAGCCCTCAACGAACCGAGGGAAGTTCACGCGGCAGCGGAGCGCCGTCAGCAGACTTCGAGGGTAGTGATAGCCGTTGTGCACGCGGGCCTGATTGACGTACGAGGCCCTCTGGAGGAGCTCCGATTCGCGCTCGAGAACCACAGGGTGCAGCCCGAGCTCGCGCTTCAGGTGGAGGGCGACGGCGCAACCGAAGAACCCGCCCCCCACAATGATGGCATCGCAGTCGGCACTCCGCGCCATACGCTGGATCCCCTTCAACGGAGCCTCGATCGACCCCGGGTGGATCTGCGGGACGTCCCGCCATCGGCACCAGGACGGCCCGACGCCGCCTCCGCGTGCCTGTCCTCTGGAGTGTAGACGAATGCCGCACGGGCCACAAGGCGGATCCCCCCGCCCGCGGGCCGACGATGCGACGGAGGCCGGGGGTCGCCGACCGCCCAGACGACTCCAGCGCGACGGGCCGGACGATCTCGTTTCGCTGCCCTGACCGTCTTTCGCTGTGATACGATCGACGGCAATCCTGGAACGTGACTCGAGTCTGAACCGACAGGAGGGACGTGACCATGAAGGGAGTGCCGCTCATCCTCTCGGCAGTCCTGCTGGGCGCGATCGCCCAGGTCGTCCTCAAGCGAGGGATGCAGATCTACGGTGAGGTCTCGGCGGGTGGAGTGTGGGGGCAGCTCATCCCGATACTGAAGGTGCCGCAGGTGCTCATAGGCTTCCTCCTGTACGGCCTGAGCTCCGTACTCTGGATCGCGGTCGTGTCGAACGTCGATCTCAGTCTCGCGTATCCAATGGTGAGCGTTGCCTACGTCGTCGTCTTCCTGGCCTCGTGGCTCCTCCTGGGCGAACAGATCTCACCGCTCAGGACGACGGGACTCGCCGTGATCGTTACGGGGGTCATCATCATCTCCAGGAGCTAGGCACACGCTCGACGTGGACGTGCGAAGGCCCGGGACCAGGGTCCCGGGCCTCCTCTTCGCCTCACTCTCCGCTCCCGGCTGACGCCGGAGAGCGGCCTCGCAAGTCACGTGCTCCAGTCCCGGGCTACCGGTACATGGCCTTGATGCTGCCCCAGCTCGTGTCCTCGACCGGGGTCGTGCCGCTGATGGTCATGTGGATGAACTCCAGACCCATCGCGTCCATCCACATGTCGGTGATCCCGAAGTAGAAGTTCGTGAGACCCGTGTAATCGTACGTCCCGAACGCGTCGAGGATATCGAGAGACGACAGCGCGTCCTCGCCGTAGCCAACCTCGTACATGCACGCGAAAAACGGATCGAGCATCACCGGCTCGTCGGTGAAGAAGCCCATCGGCCAGTCGACGCTGTTGGTCGACAGGAAGAAGCCGTCGACCGCGGGGTCGTTGTCGCGGAGCACGAAGTACGGGTCTCCCGGGTACGGATCCTGAGCGCCGACGACCACCGACCCGATGGTGAGCATGAACGTGGAGGTATCGACGACGTAGCCGCGCGTCGGGTACGTCGTGCTGTCGGCGTAGTTCTCGGAGTCCAGCGTGAACTCGATCGTCACGGGGTCTCCGGAACCCACCGAACCGAACTGACCGAAGTTGATCGAGTTCCACTCGACCGAGCCTGTCACCACGACCTCGACCGTTGCCGCACTGGCAGCGCCGGCGACCATCAGTCCCAGAACCACGATTGCCATCAGCTTCATTGGTGCATCCTCCTCACTTGCGATTGCTTCGTTTCAACTCCTGTTTCCCCTCACCTCCCCACCACGTCGCGAGCCCGAGACGGTCGCCTTCAGACCGACCCCGGACCTCCCTTCCCCTCTCGACTCCGTTCTCCTTTGCGCTGGTTGTCGCTGCACGACAGCCCCCACCACCGCGGCACATTCTACCAAACCGCCCCGATTTCTGCACGCATTCTCTCGGAGAACTCTGACACACAACCGTTGCCACAGACACATTCGACTAACGTCATACCTGCCATTGCGTTACGACTGGTTCTGGGAGGTATGTGGTGGGTAGGCGCGCGGTGGCGCCCTGACATGACCTTCCCTAACCGGGGGAACGCACGAAGGTCACATCGAAACTCTGTCTGTGGACGGCCTGGAAGTAGACCCCCCGCAGGACGTCATCCGCAGGGTCGTACGTGAGAGTGTAGGTCGACCCTGGGTAGTTCTCGTCCCGAAGCTCCACGAACACCCCGACGGCCCCTTCGGCTTCCCTCAGCTCCACGTGGGAGACGTTGATCGGCTGAGGATTGAAGTACGCAGCTTCAGGGACCTCCGTCTCGGTCGGGACGACGATCTCGAGCACATAGGGGTGGTCGGCCCGGACCCACCGCCCGGCGAGGGCTCGCGCGTCGGCTGGCGCCGAGGCGAGGGCCGGAGCTGGCGGTGCCGCACGAACGGCCTCTCCAGCCGGCTGCTCGATGGACTCCTGCCGGGACCCACTCACCCGCCACAGGACCCCGGCGGCGATCAGAACGACGGCGAGGCTGATCCAGATCCGGGCCGAGCCCGGCCGCGCGCCTTGAGTGCCGCGGTCCGCTGCTACCTCCCTTGAGCTCATCGCTTCCTCTCTCGCCTGTGGTCGGTCACCTGAGCGGCCAGGACACTTGGCCTGCACTGTCGCCGCTTCGGATCTGTCTCGACGGTACACCCCAAGTCTCCGGACGTCAAGGAACCGGGTCGGCGGCGTGCTGAGAAGCGCCCCTCCCCACCTTCGCATGGTGGCGCGCGAGGCCGGGTGTTCTCGAGACCTCCCGCCACGCCGGTCGCGACCTGATTGACGGAGCCGACCACCTCCTGTAGCATTGCCCCGAGCAACGACCGCAGCCGCGGGAGGCCTCCCCTGAGGTGCCTCGGCTGCACCGACGCCGATGAGTCAGTCCTTGTTGAGAGCGGATCGAACGAACGCCTCAAGCTCTCCGAACGATCCGTTCGCGGAAGGGAGTGGAGAACATGAAGCGCTTCATCTTCCAATTGCTGGCGGTCGTGGCTGCTGTCGCGATCGCGGCGGCTGCCGTCGCCGACGAGCAGGCCGGCGAGGTGACGCTCGATCCCGAGGAGGCGGCGAAGCACTTCCCGACACGGGGCTACTCCCCGTACGCGGACAGAGGGTTCCCGACACAGGCGCTCTGGGGCGACACGCACCTCCACACCGCGAACTCCCCTGACGCGTTCGCGTTCGGCAACCGTCTGGGCCCCGAGGAAGCGTACCGGTTCGCGCGAGGCGAGGCGGTGACGGCGTCCGCGGGGCTGCGTGCCCAGCTTTCGCGCCCGCTCGACTGGCTCGTGGTGGCGGATCATGGTGTCGCCATGGGGGTCATGCTCGAGCTCTACAACGGGAACCCATCGCTACTTCAGGATGAACAGATGAAGCGTTGGCATCTGATGATGCACGAGAGTCCTGAGACGGGAGTCGCGGCTGCCATGGAGATCATCTCGGCGGGGAGTCAGGGTGACCTCCCCGAGGCAGCTCTCGACCCTGTGATCACCCGCACGGTGTGGAACGACTACATCGAGGTCGCCGATCGGTTCAACGATCCGGGCCGCTTCACCGCCCTCATCGGCTACGAGTGGACCTCTCTCATCGAGGGCAACAACCTGCACCGCGTGCTGATCTTCCGTGGCGACAGGTCGACGGCGGGCCAGATCCAGCCGTTCACCTTCGCCCACAGCCCCGACCCCGAGGACCTCTGGGAGTTCATGCAGTCCTACGAGGACAGAACCGGCGACTTCGTGCTGGCGATCCCGCACAACGGCAACCTCTCGAACGGCATGATGTTCATGCCTGAGACAATCTCGGGGAAGAGGTTCGACCGCGACTACGCCGAGACCCGCGCTCGCTGGGAGCCGGTCTACGAGATCACCCAGATCAAGGGCGACGGCGAGGCCCACCCGTATCTCTCCCCGAACGATGAGTTCGCGGGATACGAGCTCTGGGACAAGGGCAACCTGGATCTGAGCCAGGCCAAGACCGACGACATGCTCCAGTACGAGTACGCAAGAGAAGCTCTCAAGAACGGCCTCGCTCTCGAGGCCAAGCTCGGCGTGAACCCGTTCAAGCTCGGCGTGATCGGGAGCACCGACTCGCACACGTCGCTCGCCACGGCCGCCGAGGAGAACTTCTTCGGCAAGCACACGGGCAAGGAGCCGAACGCACACCGCGGGGAGGTCCCAGTACTCTCTTCTCCCTCAGGAGAGGTGATGGGATGGGAGCAGGTCTCGTCCGGCCTCGCGGCCGCCTGGGCGACCGAGAACACACGCGAGGCGATCTGGGATGCGTTCGACCGCCGAGAGGTCTACGGTACCACGGGTCCCCGGATCCTCGTACGGTTCTGGGGAGGATGGGAGTTCGAGGCTGGTGACGCCATGAGCCGCCTCCCCGCGGAGACAGGCTATGCCAAGGGCGTGCCGATGGGCGGCGATCTCCGCTCGGCTCCGGCCGGGAAGGCCCCGACGTTCCTGGTCGGCGCGGTCAAGGACCCGTACAGCGGGAACCTCGACCGCATCCAGATCATCAAGGGCTGGCTCGACGGGAACGGCGACACCCAGGAGAAGGTCTACGACGTCGTCTGGTCCGACGCCAACAGCAGACAGATGGGCGCGGACGGCAAGCTCCCGCCTGTCGGGAACACCGTGGACGTGGAGAACGCGATCTGGACGAACACGATCGGAGATCCGGAGCTCATCACGATGTGGGAGGATCCGGACTTCGACCCGTCGCAGCCGGCGTTCTACTACGCCCGCGTGATCGAGATCCCGACGCCGAGATGGACGGCCTACGACGCCCTGCGCTTCGGCATAGAGATGGACCCCGAGGTGCCGATGGTGACACAGGAGCGGGCCTACACGTCGCCGATCTGGTACACGCCGTAGGACGGAGCGGAGTTCCACGCCGCGAACGGACAGGAGCACCGAAGAGCCCCCGAGCGATCGGGGGCTCTTTTCTGAGGCGGCAGTCAACTGCCGGATCCCGCCGCTGTTCCGGCGCGACGGTCTCCCCCATCCGACTCCACCTCCTCGATCACACCACGGGCCTCGCAGGCATTCTACGAAGACCTTCGTAGTTTTGTCTTGACTTCTTACGAAGCTCTTCGTAGAATTCGTACAACCTCGACTACGCCCCCGGTGTCAGAGAGGCGGAAGGAGAACGAGAGATGCCATCGAAGGAACGCCCGAGGCCTACTGCGGCCGAACTCACCATCCTGCGCGTGCTCTGGACCCGGGGACCCTCCACTGTCAATGAGGTGCTGGACGGTCTCCCCCGCGGCGAGCGCCGCGGCTACACGACCGTCCTCAAGCTGCTTCAGATCATGTTCGACAAAGGTCTCGTCGGGCGCCGCCGCGACGGGAAGGCGCACGTCTACCGCGCGCGGCTCAGAGAGAGTCAGGCACGGAAACGTCTGACCGCTGAGCTGATCGACGGCGTCTTCCAGGGGTCCGCGGCCAAGCTCGCGATGCAGGCGCTGTCGTCGAAGACCCCCTCACCCGAGGACCTGGAGGAGGTCCGGCGGCTGCTCGACGAGCTGGAGGAATCTTGATGGACGCCGTTCTCGTTCGACTGCTCGAGACCGTGGGCCGTCCGATCGTACTGGGACTCGTCCACTCACTCTGGCAGGGGGTCGCGATCGCGGGCGTCGTAGCGCTCGCACTCGTGATGCTCCGGAGGAGGAACGCGACGGTCCGGTACGCGATCGCGTGCATCGGGATGCTCGCGATCCTCACCGCGGCGGTCGGGACAACGATCTGGTTCGCGAGTCACCCCGAACCGCCGACGGACCCGCGCGTCGTCTGGAAGAAGGTCGCGTCCGCGGAGGAGACCGCGCCCGAGGGAAACGCGGCCGGCGTGCCGGCCGCTCCCGCAGAGAGCGCGACAGAGGCGCCCCCCGAGCCCGGGGTCGCGTCCCTGTCTCTCCCCTCAATCGAGATGGAGTTCGCCGGCCCGTGGATCTTCTTCGGCTGGATCGCGGGAGTGGTGCTTCTCGGCGTCGCACACGTGGTCGGCTGGAGGCGGGCCGGGGCGCTCGCGAGACGCGGAACGTCGGCGATCCCGCCAGCCTGGCGGAGTCGCGTCGAGAGGCTCGCCGATGTGCTTGGGCTGGCGCGTCCGGTCAACGCCGTGGCGTCGAGTCGCGTGACGGTGCCGACCGTCGTCGGCTGGCTGCGCCCGGTGCTCCTCGTCCCGGCTTCCTCGTTCACGGAGCTCACAGCGACCGACCTCGAGCTGATCATCATCCACGAGCTCGCGCACGTCCGGCGTCACGACATCGTCATCAACTACCTGCAGGTCGCGGCGGAGACGCTGCTTTTCTATCACCCGGCAATCTGGTGGCTCTCCCACCGGATCCGGGTGGAGCGGGAACACTGCTGCGACGATGTCGCCGTCGCGATGACCGGCGACGGCGTTGCGTACGCACGCGCTCTATCGGAGGTGGAACGCATGAGAGAGAGAACGCTCGTACACACGATGGGCGCGGACGGCGGCGTCTTCCGGAACAGGATCAGGCGTCTTGTCGGCGCGCCGGTTGCCGGAGCGAGTCCCCGGCGGGCGGGCCTTGCCGGCCTCCTGGTCGTCACGCTCGTCGCCGGGCTCGCCATCCCGTCGCTCACCGCCGCGCCGCTCGGGACGGCGACCGCGAAGGAGACAACTCCGGCCGCGTCCGTCTGGAAGGACATCGAGGGCGAGTGGCGGGCCGAAGGCTTCGGAGGCTCGATCAAGCTCCACTTCGACCGCCCGTCCCGAGGAAAGATGACGCTCCAGTTCGACGACGACCACTTCACCGAGACGGGAGACGGCGGGTATCGTCTCGAGCGCGAGGCAGGGACGTTCGTCCTCGCCCTCGCGGCTGGCGGAAGGCGGTCTTCAGGCCCGATCCGGAGTACGCCGCTGAGATGCAGAGCTTGGGGTATGACGTCGAGGACGAGGAGGACATGCTCGAGCTCGCCATCCACGACGTCACCCTCGATTTCGCGCGCGGCATCGCCCACGCGGGATTCGACGTCTCTCGATCGCGCCTGATCGAGTTCAGAATCCACGGGATCGACGCCGAGTACGTCAAGCAGCTGGCGGCCATCGGATACGAGGGGCTGACACCCGACCGCATCATCGAGTTCGCCATCCACGGGATCGACGCCGAGTACGTCGCGGAGATGGCGGCGATCGGCTACGACGAGCTGACGCCGGATCGCGTGGTCGAGTTCAGGATCCACGGGATCTCCCCCGAGTACGTGGCAAGGATGGCAGCGACCGGCTACGAGGACCTGACCCCCGGTCGCATAGTCGAGTTCGCGATCCACGGGATCGACGCCGAGTACGTCGAGCGAATGGAGGCGATCGGCTACGAGGGGCTGACCCTCGATCGGCTGATCGAGTTTAGGATCCACGGAATCTCGCCCGAGTACGTCGAGGAGATGGCGGCGATCGGCTTCGAGGGACTGACGCCGAGCAGGCTCGTCGAGTTCAGGATCCACGGGATCTCGCCCGAGTACGTCGAGGAGATGGCGGGCAGCGGGTTCGAGGGTCTGACCCCGAGCCGCCTCGTCGAGTTCAGGATCCACGGGATCACGCCCGAGTTCGTGAGCGGGTTGAAGGAGCTCGGGTACGGGGACATCGGAGCGGATCACGTGGTGGAGTTCCAGATCCACAACGTGAGCCCGCAGTTCATCCGCGAGCTCAAGGAGCAGGGAATCGAGGACGCTACGCCAGAGGAACTCATCGACTACAGGATCAGGGGCTGGTACGACCGGAAGCACCGGAACCACACCAGGTCCTTCTAGACAGCTCGCCGAGTCCCCCAGAGACGAGGCCGGACCCTCACGGGTCCGGCTTCGTCTGTTGGGCAGCTTCCTCTGCCGGGCGTCGGTGGGGCCGCGTTCCGGCTGTGCCGGCTCCAGAATCCCGCCGGTTCGCCTGGGTCCCGCGACACGTCGACCGTAACCAAGTGCTTGGCAAACGTTGGAAGAGGTGGTATCCTTTCGTGAGCACCCCTCACCCACCCACACTACCCCGCCGCCGTCACGCGTACGAGAAGGAGAGTCTCATGTCACGCAGCCGCAATCCATGGACAGGGGTCGCGTGGTCGCTGCTTGCCTGCGCGCTCCTGATGGCTGCTCCCTGTCTGGCCAAGGTCTGGTACTTCGACGACGGGCACCCCGCGAACATATGGGGAACGACGGATCAGTACCAGTCGTTCTCGCACGTAGAGGGCATGTCGGAGGGTTGTCTGTCCTCGGGCACCTTCGCCTTCATGGACCCCGACTCCAACTACGTCGCCATCACGGACGAGCTCGTGAACGACTACTTCGGCTACGCCTTCCAGGGGCTCATTTTCATGCACAACACGTCGTCGAACCAGAGTTATCCGGTCGTCTCCACCCTCTGGGTGTCGCAGGGCGGCCAGACCAGCTGGCACCCCGTCGGCACCGACACCGTGAACGTGACGCACGACGGCAATCCCCCGCCTCTCTCCGGCCCGATGTATCACCACTTCGACTACGGCATCTGCAACTACCACACGCAGTACGAGAAGCTCGAGGTGGTCATCGACTACGTGACTTCGTCGTCGAACACAGCGACGACCTACATCTACTGGGACGGTCTGTACACGTACAGCAGCTCTCTTCACGCGCTCTCCCCGGGCTCCGCGGCAGACGGGGTGGTCTGCGAGCACTCATCCGGGACGCATCCGGCCCACCCCGACACGTACTGGTACGACGTGACGCCCGCTGCCACGCGGAAGGACTTCCACGTCCGCGTGTACGACGACGCGGATCCATCCGACTACTCGGGGTGGATCGAGCCGCAGGGCTGGGCGCACTCAGTTCACTCGGCCGGGAACTGCGCGAACTGGGTCTCGTGGTACGCCCCCACTTCCGCCGAGTCCCTGATGGCGCTCACCACCTATCGCTTCGGCTTCGTCAATGACAACCCCAGGACCTGGGGCGACTGGACGACGACGACGGGCGGCGGCACGAAGCCGTACGCCTCTGTGGCGGACTCCTCCGGCGCTCACGCCGTCGGCCAGGACGGGTACGGGACGAGGGTTCACGTCCCCAAGAAGGAGCAGAGCGGCGGCATGCCGGCAATCACCCCGCTGCAGGACGGCTACTTCGAGGGCGACGCCGTCTTCGACGACATCGACGGCACCATCGTCCTCGCCATCTGCGGCGAGACGGACGGCGGAGCCCAGACCGCGATTTACGAGTGGGACGGGGAGGACTTCACGGTTCTGCAGTACCTCGACGGAATCACGAGCCAGGGAAGTGGCTGCCTCGGGTGGGCCGACTACGACCTGGACGGAGACTCCGATCTGGCGATTGCCGGGACGATGGGCAGCGGCCGGATCGCCCACGTCTACAGGAACGACGATGGAGCGTTCGTGCTGGCGGACGTGCTCACGGGCTTGAGCAACGCAAGCGTCGCGTGGGCGGACTACGACGGGGACGGATACCCCGAGCTCCTCACGATGGGGCACGATGGGACGAGCAGGCGCGCGATCATCTACAACAACAACGGGTACGTGCCCTTCGAGGTGGGTGAAGAACTCGTCGGCCTGAACAGCGGTTCGGCGGACTGGGGCGACTTCAACGGCGACGAGCTTCCCGATCTCGTGACGACGGGGAACGACGGGACGGCGCGCGTGACCATCTTCTATCTCAACGATCCACCGGGTGTGCTGACTCCCGTCGGAGACCTGGGGCTTCCCGGGATCGCGCTGTCGGACACCGAGTGGGCGGACTACGATCGCGACGGGGACCTCGACCTTGCGTTCACCGGCGAGACGAGCAGCTCCGAGCGAATGGCGCGCGTCTACAGAAACGATGGCAGCATGGTCTTCACCCAGGTTGCTGACGTCCTGAGCATCTACAGGAGCTCGTGCGCCTGGGGCGACTACAACATGGACGGCGACCTCGACGTCGCGTTCTGCGGATACACCGGCACCAGCCTCGTCACGCATCTCTATCGGAATACGGGGAGCGGGTTCGAGGACTCGGGGCTGTACTTCCCAGGGGTCCGCGAGGGAGCGCTCTGCTTCTGCGACCTCGACGGGGACTGCGACCCCGACTTCTTCATGTGCGGCGCCGATTGGCTCACGAAGTACGGGCAGCCGTACGAGAACACGGGTATCGACTGGGTCGGCGTGCCGGAGACCCCAGAGTGGTGGTCGAGTCGGAGAGCCCTCATCGCGAGCAGCTACCCCAACCCGTTCAACCCGACGACGACCGTACGATTCACCGTGCCGGTCGACGGACGGGTCGAGCTCGCAATCCACGATCTCAGTGGCCGGTGCGTACGCACGCTCGTGAACGCCCCGATGGAACCGGGTGACTACGAGCTCGTGTGGGACGGAACAGACCTCGACGGGCGGCAGGTGGCCAGCGGTGTGTACTTCTGTCGACTCGCGACGGCAGCGGGGACGGACGAGAAGAAGATGGTCCTGGTGAAGTAGTATCGCCACAGCAACACTGCGACAGCAAGAGGTCACCGGGTCTGCCGGTGGCCTCTTCCCGTCCTACCCCTCGTGCCTCTCCGCGTCGGTGACCGGCGCCGCCTCCCACCGGGCCTTCCTCTCCTGCGCGGCCCCCCGCCGGAGTGACGGGTCGAGCCTCTCTTCCACCCACCCGTAGACAGCGGGGATGACGAAGAGCGTGAGAAGCGTCGACGTGGTCAGTCCGAACACGACGACCGTCGCGAGCGGTCGCTGGACCTCGGAGCCGATGCCGCGGGACAGGAGGAGCGGTAGAAGCCCCAACACCGTCGTCATCGCTGTCATCAGAACGGGCCGCAGTCGGAGGAGCGATCCTTCGATGAGCGCGGCGTCGAGGTCGATGCCCTTGCTTCGGTGGTGGTTGAAGTAGCTCACGAGCACGATGCCGTTCTGGACGGCTATGCCGAAGAGCGCGATGAAACCCACGGACGCCGGGACCGAGAGGTACTCCCCGGTGACGAGCAGGCCGAGGATCCCCCCGATCAGCGCGAGCGGGATGTTCAGTATGATGATGAGCGCGTGCCGCATCACGCCGAACGACATCCACAGGAGCCCGAGCACCGCGGCGATGACGATCGGCACTATGATCGAGAGGCGCCTCATCGCGCGCTGCTGGTTCTCGAACTGCCCGCCGTACTCCACGAAGTACCCGGCCGGCAGCTCAACGTCGTCGTAGATGCGCCTCTGGATGTCCTTGACGACTCCGCCGAGGTCCCTTCCCCGCACGTTGCCCTGGACGATCCAGCGCCGCTGGTTCTTCTCCCTGTTGATCTGGATGGGGCCGATGACGTTCCTCACCTCGGCGACCTGCGAGAGCGGGATGAGCGACCCGTCCTCGGTGGGCACGAGAAGCGACCGGAGCGCCTCGGGGTCCGCACGGTACTCCTCCTGGAGGCGCAGGTGGATCGCGTACCTGCGCACGTTCAGGTAGACGTTGTCGATGACCTCTCCCCCGATCGCGAGTTCCACGAGCTCGAGGATCTGGGCCACCGCCACACCGTACCTCGCGCAGGCCGCTCGGTCGGCGATGATCTGGACCTGAGGCTGGCCGAAGCTCTGCTCCGGCGCGAGGTCCACGAGTCCCGGGACGTCCTCAATGGCGGCGACGATCTCGCCGGCTCCGGCCCTGAGCACGTCGAGGTCCTCCCCGTAGAGCTTGATCGCGAGCTCGGCACGCGTGCCCGAGAGAAGCTCGTCGAACGAGTTCTGGATGGGCTGCGTGAAGTTGAGCTGAACTCCCGGGTACCCGGAGAGGTCCGCTGAGAGCGCCTCGACCAGCTCGTCTTTGCTTCCGTACTCGCCCCACTCGCCGCGGGGCTTGAGCTCGATGTGGATCTCCGCGTAGTTGACCGGGTGCGGGTGGCTCCCGGCTTCGGGACGCCCGATGCGCGACACCGTCTCGTCGACGGCGTCGTACTCCAGGATCCGACGCTCGAGCGCCATGATCGTCGCCGTCGCCTCGTCGAGAGCGATCGACGGTGCCATCGCGACGCCGATGAAGATCGACCCCTCCTCGAGAGTCGGGACGAACTCCGTCCCGATGAACAGGAACAGGATCATGCTCGCGACGAACGCGGCGAGCGCGATCAGGACGACCCTCTTCTTGTGGTTCACCGCCCACGTGACCGCGACCCGGTACGTCGCCTTGAGCTTCGTGAGTACGACGAACTCCTCGTGCTTCCCCTTCTTGAGAAGGAGCGAGGACAGCGCAGGCGCGATCACGATGGCCATCACCAACGACCCGAGGAGCGCGAACGAGATCGTGCTCGCCATCGGCGAGAACATCTTCCCCTCGACTCCTTGGAGCGTGAGGATCGGCAGGAAGACGAGAACGATGATGGCCACGGAGAACGCGATCGGCTTCCCGACCTCGTGCGCCGAGTCGAGGATCACGCGGTTCTTCTCAAGCTGGCTCTTCTCGGGGATGTTCAGGTGGCGGTAGATGTTCTCGACCATGACGATCGACCCGTCGCCGAGCATCCCGATCGCGATCGCGATGCCTCCGAGCGACATCAGGTTCGCCGATATGCCCGTGACCCTCATCAGGATCACCGCCGTGAGCGCGGAGAAAGGAAGAGCGAGCGCGACGATCCCCGACGTCCGCCAGTTCCCGAGGAAGAGCGCGAGCGTGACGAGGACGAGGAGGGCGCCGATCATGAGCGCGGTCTTGACCGTGCCCGTCGCGTTCCTGACGAGCTCCGCCTGCTCGTAGTAGGGCACGAGCTCGACGCCTTCGGGGAGCGCGTCCTGAACCTCGTGCACCTTCGCGTAGAGCCGCTCGATGACCGCGGACGTGTTCTCACCGAAGAGCTTGAGGACGATCCCCGACACGACCTCCTTCTCGCCGTTGTGCGAGACGACGCCGCGGCGGATCTCCGGCCCGAACTCGACGTCCGCGACGTGCCGCACGGTGACCGGCACGCCGTCGATCGACTTGAGCGGAAGGCTGCGGATGTCGTCGAGGTTCTGCACGAGTCCGATGCCGCGGACTAGGTGCTCCTCCGAACCGAGCACGAGGAACTGGCCGCCGGCGTTTCTGTTGTTGTCGTTCACCGCGTCGACGATGTCCTCGAGCGAGACGTCGTACTCGCGGAGCGCGAGCGGGTTCGTTCTGATCTGGTACTGCAGGACGTTGCCGCCCATGGAGAGCACGTCGGTCACGCCGGGGACCGTCTGGAGCTGGTACTTGACGACCCAGTCGTTCAGGTCCCTGAGGTAGAGGTCGAGGTCCATTCCGCCCGTGTCGACGTCGGGATCGGCGGCCAGGTAATAGATGAAGATCTGACCCAGTCCCGTGGAGATCGGACCGAGGCTTGGGGGCTCGTGCATGTCGGGGAGGTCGGGCATCGCGGCGGCGAGCCTCTCAGACACGAGCTGCCGAGCGAAGTAGATGTCGACGTCGTCGCCGAAGTAGACGTAGATGACGGCCATACCGAACGCCGACGTCGATTTGATCTGCGTGACCCCGGGGAGCCCGTTCATCGCTGACTCGATGGGATACGAGATCAGCCGCTCGACCTCCTCGGGCGACATCCCGTGGGCCTCCGCGAAGACGGGCACCATGATGGGAGATATGTCGGGGAACGCGTCGACCGGCATCCCCGTATATCCGAAGATCCCCACCACGATTACCGCGAGCATGACGAGCACCATCACCGCCCGCGTCCGCAGGGAGAACCTCACGATTCTGTCTATCATAGAGCGCGTCCTTCTATTCGCAGTCGGGGCTCGCGCGATGTCGGAAGCGGGCGCGCCCGGGCGTCAGGCCGGTTGATGCCGGCGCGCTAGTGCCCGTGCCCGGCGTGACTGTCGAGCCCGCTCGTGACGATCTCCGCCTTGAGCGCGTAGGCGCCAGCGAAGACGTACTCCTGTCCCGCGGAGAGACCCGACGCGATCTCGACGT
This sequence comes from bacterium, assembly GCA_025774935.1. Classification (GTDB taxonomy): domain Bacteria; phylum Joyebacterota; class Joyebacteria; order Joyebacterales; family Joyebacteraceae; genus JALGVN01. The sequence goes on from JALGZK010000029.1 coordinate 20,135, forward strand.
GCGTCTTCGTGGAGCGCCCAAGCGTGACGGGCAGGGACTCGAACGCGTTGCCCTCAGGGACGAACACCACCGGCTCGCCCTCGAGCGACTGCACCGCGTCCTTCGGGACGAGAACCGGCACCTCGCATCGGTCGAACGAGACGTCCGCCGTGACGAAGAGGCCGGGCCGCCACTCGCCGGTCTTGTTCGGGACCTCGATCCTGGCAAGGGCCGTGCGTGTCTCCTCGTCGATGATCGGCGAGATGAACTCCACGACGCCCGCTACGTCGGGAGTCGCGATGCCCGACGCGGAGATGAGGACGCTCTGCCCCTCGCGCACCGCCGACAGGTCTGCCTGCGGGACGTCGAGATCGATCCAGGCGGTGCTGAGGTCGGCGATCACCATCACGTCGGAGTCCTCCCCCACAACCTCGCCCATCACCATGTGCATCTCGATGATCGTGCCGTCGATCGGGGCACGCAGTTCGAGGTTCGTCAGCGCTCCCTTCTCGTGTGTCATGGTCAGGTCGTCGAGCTCCTCGTTCAGCACGCCGAGCGCATGGAGCGTCTGCTCGGCGGTCTGGAGCTCGATGTCCGCCTCCGACAGCGCCTGTCTGGCGTCGAGGAGGTCCTGTTCGGCCATGATGTCCCTCTCCCAGAGCTCCTCCTGACGCTCGTATTCGATGAGCGCCAGGTCGCGACGCCCCCGCGCGTTCAGGTACTGAGCCCGGGCCTCCGCCAGCTCGCGGCTGGCGACCACGGCGAGGAGATCTCCGACCGAGACCCCGTCGCCGACCTGGACGTGGACCGCCCGCACCACGCCGGACGCGGGAGGCACAACGTGGGCCAGCCGCTCCTCGTTGATTCGAACCTCTCCGAGGAGACGTGTCGTTAGCTCGAGCTCTCCCGACCCGGCGACCGCGACCCGAATGCCGGCGTCCCGTATGTCCCGCTCGGACAGAACGATGAGTCCGGTCTCACCGACGTGGTCCTCGTTATCATCTTCATCGACGACCTCGTCCGCGTGGTCGTGCCCCGTGTGATCGTCCTCGTCTTCGTGCAGAGCGTCGTCGTCCTCCCCATCATGGTGGGCCTCGCCGTCCTCATCCTCAGCGTGAACGGCTCCGTGGTCGGCCTGGACGTCATCCTCGTGGGCGACAATCTCGGACGCGTGGTCGTGATCGCATGGCTGTCCGGCCTCCTCTGCGTGGGAGCCCGGCGCGTGATCGACCGGCTCGTTCTGCCCTCTCGCGCCGACGATCGCGAGAATCACGATGACGGCAACGACGGGGAGTCCTATCATGACCGCTTTCTTCATCGAATCACCAGCCTCTGATGTGGTGTCTGTAATGTCTCGAGTCCGTCCGTCTAGATCGCGGGCTTCCCGACGGTCCGGGGCGTGACGCGCCACTCGGAAGCCGGGTGAGCGTACTCGCCCCTCGAAGGCGCGCTACCCGCGGAATCTGGATGCAGCTGTGGGATGGATCAGAGTCTGAGGACGACCGTCCTCAGGAAGGAAGGCGGCGGCATGCCGCGGTCGCAGGAGGTGGCTCCCGCGTCGGTTGCCGGCCTCGCGCCCAAATCGGTCGCGGGATCGGCGGTGACGGCGTCCTGTCCCGATCGGGAGACCGGGCGCTTCGCCGAGAACGTCTCGGAGGGAGGCGCTGCGTCGCGCCCGAGGAGGGCGTCCTGGCACTCCCCGTGCTGGTCGCTGGAACCGATGGCGTGCTGATGGGAATCGGATTCGGACTCCCCCTCGCACGACGTCCGGCGGCAGCAGCCCTCCGGCTGCGCGCCGGCGCACGCTCCGTCGACCGCAGCCTCCAGAGTCACTCTGCCGTCGCACCCGATGCACAGGGCGATCCCGTGAGTGCTCGGCGCGAGCAGTCCGACGCAGGCAAGAAGGATGACAGCGACTCTCATGGCTCTCCAGAGGCTCTCGGCAAGGCCAGAGTGGCCGATTGCGAACCATCAATAGCATAAACCAACAAGGCTGGCTTGTCCACTCAGCGGCCGAGAAGACCCTTCTAAAGGCGCTCTGCGGCCGGTAGTGCGCCCCTCTTCCGCCAGAAGAGGAACGCGACGATGACGGCGGCGACAGCGGTGAGCGCCCCCATCTCGTCGACGTACCAGGCGGTCGTTCCGGCTGCAATGGTCATGCCGGGGAAGACCCCCTGGATGAACTTATTGTGGCTCGCGTGCATCCAAGTCCCCGTCCAGAGGCTCCCCGACTTCAGTCGAAGCCACGCGAAAGCGAAACTGATACTGGTCATCGTGATCGTGAAGCAGACGAGCCGGAACCACGCCGGGGTGTCCTGCGCGCCGTAGACGCCGCCGAGCAGGAGCGGGTAGTGCCAGACCGACCAGATGATGCCGCGGAGGAGCGCCGTCTTCGTGAAGCTGGTGACCCGGTAGAGCTGCGGAACGAGATACCCCTGCCACCCCACTTCCTCCCCGAAGGCGAAGAGGTTGGCGGTGACGAGCCCCATGCCGATGTTCTTGAGCGCCCACACTGCGACGGTGCCGGGAGCGGTGTCGGTGAAGCGCCCGATCCCCGTTAGCCACACGACCACGTACGTCGCGCCCACGTAGAGGATCGGAAGGGCATAGCTCGCGAGCTGGTAGCGCGTCTTCCCCCACCCCCAGCCCAGTCCCGCCAGGCTGCCGCGACGCCTGCCATCGGGGAAGATGAGCCGCGTGACGAGCACGCCGACGAACGGGCTCCACATGCCGCCGAACGCGGCGAGAATCGTGATCTCCCCGCTCATGACGACCATGGAGATGAAGATGGAACTGAACGCGTAGGTGACCGCGACGAAGGTCGCGATGCGGATCCAGACGTCTCTCGGGGTCATGCGGGCGTGTCCTCCCGTTCCGTGCCGGTCTCTCGTTGAGGTTCAAGAGATTGGACACGGGGACGGGGCGGGGTGTTTCAGCCCGTCGTCACCGCGGCTCGCCGACGAAGAACCTGAGCGTCCGCTTCTCGGCGAAATCGTATCCCAGGTCCAGAAGCTCGTTCCCTTCCACGTCGAGAATCTTGAGGGCACCGTTCGTCCCGATGCTGTCCGGGGCCGATCCGCGCAGCCACCAGTGGCGGATCATGCCGTCCTCCTCGCTGTCGAGAAACTCGAGCGTATAGGCCCCCGGCTCGAGCTCGACACGGTCCCGGTACGTGATGTCGTCGCCGAAGTGCCTTCTCCTGGTCACCACCTCTCCGTCCCTGTCGGTGATGGTATAGCTGTTGTCGGCGGCCCGGCCGAAGCCGGGGGTCTCGACGTAGACGATGAGCTCGGCCGGCAGGACGTGAGGGGCCGGGACCGAAACCGCCAGCCGGTCGTTCGTCGTGTGCTGGTCCGCCCGACCGTTCGGACGTTCGAGCTCGACGACGAACCGGGAGTCCTCCGTGAGCCCCGTCCAGTCGGGCGCTGGAAGGGTCACCGTCTCGTCCGCGAGGAACTCGAGCTCGCCCTCCCAGTCGTACTCGCTGAGGGTTCCGCCCTCGAGCCCGTAGCGGATGAGAACCGAGTCCAGCGTCTCCGAACCCAGGTTCCGGATGCGGACGACGGCCTCGCCGGAGACGGGGTTCATCCGCCGATGCTCGCCCTTCGTGGAGGGAGCGAGTACGTCTGCGACAGCGGCGTCGAGCTCGAAGCTGGGAGAGCCGAACGCGAAGAACTGATGAGCGACGAGGAATCGTCCGTCGGCCTCTCCGTTGTCGGGATCGTAGGGCTCGATGGTGTAGTCGAGCGTCACCTCTTCGCCCGGTCTCACCCACGGCGTCAGCTCGTGGTCGTACGTGTCGACGAACGTTCCGGGACACCACCCGGCCCGGTCGAACTGCCACGTGCCGCCCTGGGGGTGCACGGGGTTCATGCCGCAGTCCCGCCACACGGTCCATCGGAACCGCTCGGCGCCGTTCACGAGGAGCGCGTGCTCCTTCGCATCCCACTCGCAGCAGTTGTGGGGCCCCGAGTGCCCGTGGCCGGAGACGCGCGAGCGCACCATGAACCCCGAACCCTCCCAGTCGAGCTTGAGCGTCACGGGCTCGAGCACTTCCTCGTCCACGATGTCCCGGTATCGGTGATCGGCGAGCGGCCACAGGTTGCGGATGTCGAACACGGGGCGCGGCGGGATGCCCTCGACGAAGACGAACTCGAGGTCGAGGAGCTCGAGTGTGTTCCCGGCCTCGAGGTCGACCTCGCCGCGAAGCAGCGGCGCGTAGTCGGTCACGTCGTAGATCCACGTGAACCCGTCGTCCCCCAGGTCCAGTCCCTTGCCGTATGGCGTGATGAACCTCGCCAGCTCGAAGACCTCGACGACCTCGAACGGCTCGCCGTACCAGCTTCTCTCTTCCTGCTCGAGCACGATCGCGTCGTCGCACGGCGTGTCCTCGAGCCATCCCCCGTCGCCGTCGAACCACGAGTCGTGCGCCTGCCAGACGTCGAGGACCCGCGTGACCGTCGTGGGATCGCGTTCGTCCTCATAGAGCTCCACAGAGAGCCGGGGCGCGTGAACGCTCTCGGTGCGAAGCGTGGCCTCAGGCCCCGGCTTCACGTCCGCCCGCCCCACGAGCCCGAACGGCAGGCGCTGGGGCTGACCGAAGGTCGCGCCGTGGTTGCCCCGCGGGGAGCTGTCCACGACGCGCGGACTCTCCGGGTCCGACGTGTCGTCGAAGCGGTACTCGAGCACGAGGTGGTCGTAGAAAGGGTGGTCCGGTGCGACCGGGCCGTGCCGCCAGGCGCCCACGGTCTCCCGGTCGAGCGCGACGTCCCAGACGCGCACGTCGTCGAGATCTCCAGCGTACCAGCCGCCGCTCCTGTAGAGGTTCGCCCCGATCACGAAGCTGTCTATCGTCGGGATCCCCTTCTTCATGTTGCCGGCCGCGTGCCACTCCTCCCCGTTCAGGTAGACGGCCATCTCGCCGGTCCGCGCGTCCTTCGTGAACGCCCAGTGGTTCCAGCGTCCCTTGTACTCGCCCGGTGCTGCCTGCTTCGAGAGCCGGTTATTGTTGCCTGAGAGCCTTCCCCCCGCATCCCAGTACACCGTCCCCGTCCCCCACGGCAGGTGCACGTTGACCACTCGCCCGCCGGTCGACCCCGCCTCCACGACGTTGTCGTTCTGCGGCTGGCTCGCGTCGCCTCTCGCCCAGAACGAGATCGTCAGGCTCGAGTCGATCCCCGCGACGGCGGCGGGAGGTACCTTCACGTAGTCGGTGCCGGAGAACCGGAGGTAGTGGTCCCCCGCGACCGGACCGTCGGGGTCGTCCCAGTACGTGAAGTGGTGGAACCGCGGCTCGTCGCAGTACCGGAGTTCCTTTGGAGACTCACCCTCGACGCGGAAGGAGGGATGCGTGTGGAGCGTCGACTCCATGCGCCCGGTGTGAACGTGCACGCGCGTGTGCGTAGAGACGTCCCACTCGCCGCAGGGATACTCGTCCCCAACGGTGGCCTCGTCGCACTTGAGCGTGTACCGCATGAGGATCTGCTCCCACGTGCGGTCGTCGTCAGGGAAGTCGAAGTAGTCGCGTCGCGTCTCGATGTCGTCGAAGGTGAACGTGCGGACGACGAGGGTGTCGCCCGGCGCGGCTGCCGAGATTCGTGGCAGCACTGCGAGAACGACGAGAAGACTGACGGCGGCGGTGATGGTACGGCCCGGTCCCCGTGCGGTCATGATAGCTTCCTCTCCCGGACGGTCTCAGAGTGTCTCGCCATTGTACTCCGACTCCGCTCCTTCGTCAGCACTCCGGAGCGCCGAGGGCCTCCAGAAGGCAAGACGCAGAACGGGGCCCCCACCCGTGGGTGGAGGCCCCGTCCCTTGTGGAGCTGTCCCGACCGCTAGCGAGTCAGAAGCAGCTTCGCCGCTACGTCATGCTCTCCCATCCGGAGTCTCGCGAAGTAGACGCCGGAGGGAACGGGGTGTCCGGAGATGTCCGTGCCTTCCCAGACCGCGTGGTACCGTCCGCGTTCGAGAGTTCCGCTCACGGGGCGCTTCACGGCCCGACCGCGGAGGTCGTAGATCACGAGCTTGACCGCTCCGGACGAGCCCGGGAGATCGAACTCGAGCGTGACCGTGTCGGAGAACGGGCTCGGCCAGCCGCCCGACCACTCAGCACGAGCTTCCCGCCGTTCTTGACGGCGGAAGGGGACGTACGTACCGCACCCCCCTGGTTCGGGTGCGCCTCCACCGCGCGGGCTCGCCCGACTGGAGTCGCCCGACGAACCGGCGTATCGAGCGAGCCGTGGCTCTGCCTCCGGTGGGACGACACAGATCGGTCGCGCCGGGTGAGCTCTCCTCATTCTTGACAACGAACTTCTCATATGCTAAGCTCCTTATCACCGCACCAAGGGGCGTCTGGCAGTCCGCTGAGCACGCCTGCCCGAGGGCAGGAAGTCAGAGGTTGGCGACCTCTCGCCCCGACCAAACACCACACATAGCCGTGGCCACGAAGCACGGCCCATCCGGTCGCGCGGGAAGTGAGATAGGCGTGAGCGGAGCTGGTGAGCCTGCGGGTCTCGGCGCGTCGGTCGAGTTCGACCGGTTCGTGCTGCGCGCTGGTTCAGTCCTGGGCGATCCGGTCGTCAATGGCGTTCCGTAATCCGGAGGCGCCAGGAGCACGTCGCCAGACGGAGGTGGGATGATGAAAGGGACACCAGCCGCGCTGACGGTCGCGTGCTTGGTCATCGCAGCTGCGAGCGGACCAGCTCACGAGGGCGGTGGCCGCCACACCGCCGGAGGCTGCAACCACACGCACCATGCAGGCACGAACGTGCAGTGTAACAACCCCGGTCAAACCTGCACCCCTCCGGGGGGCGGGGTCGGAACGTGCAAGGACGTCAAGGGGTCCTCCGGCATCGTGGACTGGCGGGACTGCAAGTGCGTCAAGAACAACTCGGGCACAGAGAGTTTCATAACGACTGCCGGATGGTTCATGGTCGATGTCGATCCCCCTGAGATCCTGCCAGGCAGCACGAACGTCTTCACGATCCAAGACACGAGCTCCATGGACGCCATGAAGTTCTTGTTCGGCGACGGCGGCACCGTCATCGACAGCCTGGAAGGCGGCGCGTTCGGTCAGATGATGATCGCCTTCGACACCGTAGCGCCGCCCATCACCGGCACGGTACTGGACTTTCAGCTCAACTTCCCCTCCTACGACATCCTCGGCCACCCGACGGGCACGAACCACTGGGGGCTCGCGTCGGGAAGTCCACTGGAGGTGGTGTACGACTTCCATCACGATGCCTTCGTTGTCGAGAGCGGCGACGCACTGCTTCTCGAGGTCCACAACGATCTGCTGCCCCCCCGATTCGCGTGGATGGCGCTGGCCATCCGTGACTTCGCTCCGGGAAGATCGGCGTTCATGGTCACGGAGGCAGAGGAGCTCCCCGGCCTCACGGAGGTCGAGGAGAAGGAATGGGGATGGGGAACCATCAAGGCGCTCTATCGCTGATTTCCCGACCACGTCCCTGAGAAAGAGGCCGCTGCGATGCAGCGGCCTCTTCCCTTGTGGAGTTGCCCCGACCGTTAGCGTGTCAGAAGCAGCTTTGTCGCTACGTCATGCTCTCCCATCCGGAGTCTCGCGAAGTAGACGCCGGAGGGTACCGGCTGTCCGGAGACGTCCGTGCCGTCCCAGACCGCCTGGTGCCGCCCGCGTCCAAGCGTGCCGCTCACGAGGCGCTTCACGGCCCGGCCGCGAAGGTCGTAGATCACGAGCTCGACCGCTCCGGAGGAGCCGGGCAGATCGAACTCGAGCCTGACCGTGTCGGTGAACGGGTTCGGCCAGCCGCGCGAGAGCGCGAGACCGAGCTGACCGGCGGTCGTGACGGCCGCGGCCCCTGTGCCGACAGTATCCTCGGAGCCGTCGCCGTAGACCGCGCGCAGCTCGTACCAGAACGTCGTAGCCGGCCACGTCGTCTCGTCCTCGTAGACCCCAGGCGACACCGGCGCGAGCAGTCCTTCGTTCAGCTTCTCGAACGGGCCCTCGGGCGTCGTCGAGCGGTAGATGTTGAACCCGAAGATGCCGGCGAGCGCGTCTATCGACCAGCGGAGCACGACGACGTCCTCCTCCTCGGCCAGCACCGCGTAGAACGAACCCTCGACCGGCGTCCACTGGAGCGGGTTGCTCAAATCGCACGCCTTGACCTGCATCGAGCCGGTGGGAACGCCAACCGGCACGAGGAGAGAGATGATCTCGTCGGACCAGCTGATGCAGTTGCCGGCGAGCACCTGGAAGCCTCCGTCGAACACGACCGCGAACGAGTCGCGAGGAGCTTCCCAGAAGCCGAGACCGAAGATCTCGATCTCGTCCTCGCCGGGGGTGCCTGCGTACTGATCCGCGGACAGGAGCTCCGGCGGCTCCGCGACGACCAGGACCCGGGCCGGACCCTCCGAGCTGCCGCCGCAGCCGTTCGTCGCCGACACGCAGTACTCACCCTCGATGGCGGGGACCACCGTGGACGTCTCGCTGCCCGCCCAGAGCTCCTCGCCGTCAAGAAGCAGCCCGTACGTCACCGCGCGAGAGACAGGCTCCCAGCTCACGACCACGTCGTCTCCGAAGCACGCCAACTCCGGGTCGAGCGCCGGGCGCTCGGGGGCCGGAGGCGGTCCGTTCACCGTGATCTCCATCGAGGACGGCGCGCTCTGGCAGCCACTCTCGAGGTCGACGATTACGAGCGTGACGGTGAACTCGCCTGGCAGGCCGGGATCGAAGTCGTAGCAGTTCGCTGGACGCCCGCCCTTGAGCGCTGAGGAGTCGAGGTTGCCCTCGTTCGGCGCCTTCCGGGTGACTTCCTGCGGATCGTAAGTCCACACGTACTCCCAGTTCGCCCCTGGCGGAGTCGGCGGGCCGCAGATCGCGAGCGGGAGGTCGTCAATGCAGATCTCCTCACAGCCCTCGATCCCGCCCTGAGGTCTCTCGTAGACCTCGACGATCCAGTAGCACCTGCTGACGCAACCGGAGTAGTCCGTCACCCTGAGCTCGAACTCGTGCACGCCGGGCTCGAGTCCGTCGAGCGACATGCAACGAGTCGTCTCCCCGCCTGGCAGCCAGAGGTAGGCCGCGACGTCGTACGGACCACAGAGACGCTCGCCGGTCGTGCCCTCGCAGAGCCTGGTCGGCCCGCAGATCTCACACGGGTCGTTCTCGTGGACGTCCACCGTGTGGAAGCACGTCGTGATGCAACCGTTCAGGTCCGTAACCGTGAGCTCGAAGTCGTAGCTCCCAGGAGTTAGACCCTCGAGCGAGATGCAGCGTGTGGTGTCGCCACCGGGCGACCAGTAGTACGCCGCCATGCCCTCGGGACCACAGAGCTGGCTCCCCACCGAGCCCTCGCAGATCTCCGCGGGACCCGTGATGATGCACGGGTCGACCTGGAACACCTCGAACGTAAACGAGCAGGTGCTCTGGCATCCGTTCCCATCGGTGACGGTGAGGTCGAAGTCGTGCGTGCCGACCCCGAGCCCGTCCATCGAGATGCACCGCGTCGTCTCGCCGCCGGGCGACCAGTCGTAGGCCGCCATCCCGTCGGGACCGCATAGCGTGTAGCCCGTGGCGCCGAGGCACATCGCGTCATCCGGTTCGGCTGTGATGTCGCAGTCCGGAAGAGCGTAGACCTCGAAAGTGAACGAGCATGTGGTCTGGCAACCCTCGGCGTTCGTAACGGTGAGGTCGAAGTCGTGCGTGCCGACACCGAGACCGTCCATCGAGATGCACCGTGTCGTCTCGCCGCCAGGCGACCAGCCGTAGGCCGCCATCCCATCGGGTCCGCAGAGTGTATAGCCGGTGGCGCCGTAGCACATAGCGTCTCCGGGGTCCGCCGTGATCTCGCACGGCGGAAGCGCGTAGACCTCGAACGTGAACGAACAGGTGCTCTGGCAGCCGTTCGCGTCGGTCACGGTGAGATCGAAGTCGTGCGTTCCGACCCCGAGCCCGTCCATGGAGATGCACGGCGTCGTCTCCCCGCCCGGCGACCAGTCGTACCCCGCCATACCGCCGGGGCCGCAGAGCACGTAGCCGGTGGCCCCCAGGCACATCGCGTCTCCCGGGTCCGGGGTGATGCTGCAGTCGGGGAGCGGATAGACCTCGAACGTGAACGAACATGTGCTCTGACACCCGTTGCCATCTGTCACGGTCAGGTCGAAGTCGTGCGTGCCCACCCCGAGCCCGTCCATCGAGATGCACTGGGTGGTCTCCCCGCCCGGCGACCAGTCGTACCCCGCCATCCCGTCGGGACCGCAGAGCGTGTAGCCCGTGGCCCCGAGGCACATCGCCGCGGCCGGATCGGGAGTGATGTCGCACGGAGGAAGCTCGTACACCTCGAACGTGAACGAACACGTGCTCACACAGCCGTCCGCGCTCGTGACGGTGAGGTCGAAGTCATGCGTGCCGACCCCGAGTCCGTCCATGGAGATGCACTGCGTCGTCTCCCCGCCCGGCGACCAGCTGTAAGACGCGACGCCGTCGGGACCGCAGAGCGTGTAGCCGGTGGCCCCCAGGCACATCGCCGGCGCCGGGTCGGGCGTGATGTCGCACGGCGGGAGCGGGTACACCTCCGGCGGGAGCGGGTACACCTCGAACGTGAACGAGCAGGTGCTCTGGCAGCCGTTCGCGTCCGTGACGGTCAGGTCGAAGTCGTGCGTTCCGACCCCGAGCCCGTCCATCGAGATGCAGGTGGTCGTCTCACCTCCCGGCGACCAGTCGTAGGCCGCCATCCCCTCGGGGCCGCAGAGCGTGTAGCCCGTCTCGCCCAGGCACATCGCCGCAGCCGGATCCGGCGTGATGTCGCAAGGAGGAAGCGGATAGACCTCGAACGTGAATGAGCAGGTGCTCTGGCAACCGTTGCCATCGGTCACGGTCAGGTCGAAGTCGTGCGTGCCCACCCCGAGCCCGTCCATGGAGATGCACTGCGTCGTCTCCCCGCCCGGCGACCAGTCGTATCCGGCCATCCCGTCCGGGCCGCAGAGCGTGTACCCCGTCTCGCCCAGGCACATCGCCGCGGCCGGATCGGGCGTGATGTCGCACGGAGGAAGCTCGTACACCTCGAACGTGAACGAACACGTGCTCACACAGCCGTCCGCGCTCGTGACGGTGAGGTCGAAGTCATGCGTGCCGACGCCCAAGCCGTCCATCGAGATGCACTGCGTCGTCTCCCCGCCCGGGAGCCAGCTGTAAGACGCGACGCCGTCGGGACCGCAGAGCGTGTAGCCGGTGGCCCCCAGGCACATCGCCGGCGCCGGGTCGGGCGTGATGTCGCACGGCGGGAGCGGGTACACCTC
>JALGZK010000014.1 GCA_025774935.1 bacterium
GCCTCCGCTCCCACCTTCCTGCCAGCTCGCGTTGCCCTGCGCGTCGGTCGTCAGCACGTGGCCGTCGACCGCCCCGGTCGGCATCTGGAGCCCGCCGCCGACGTACAGGTCGTCCGGCGTGTAGACTCCCCAGTCGACCTGGAACTCGTCCTCGTAGCCGAGCGCTCCCCACACCCCCCCGTCGTAGCGCGCCCCGAGCACGCCTCCCGTCCTGGACTCGTCGTACCAGGTGTATCCGGCGATCCCGAAGGTGTACTCGTCGCCGTAGGCGTTGTATCCGGTGATGGCGTTGTTCGTCGCCCAGTGTGCGTAGCCGATTCCCGGGCTCGGCACGCTGCGCGAACGGTAGGCGTAGATCGCGGAGCGTCCGTCACCGTCGTCGTTGGTGTCCCAGAGCGAGGAGTAGAGGACCTTCTGGTTGCCCCCGGTCACGTAGAGCTTGTTCTCCCCCCGGCCGGCGGCGGCATCGCCCTCGCGGGCGCCCTCGTCCCCTCTCGCGAGAGGGACCGCGCCGATCCCGACCGAGCCAACGTCGCGGTAGATGTCGTCGCCCGCGAACAGCCAGTCGTCGTCCTCGGCGCCACCCACGACCTCGAGCGCGGTCTCGGCGGTGTACGCGTACGGAACGGACGCGAACGCAACTCGGGGCATCAACTCGGGGTAACCACTCACCGCCACACCCAGGTAGTACGAAACATCGAACGGGAGATCGATCGGGATGATCTTCCCCAGCACGGTGCTGAAGACGCCGTCCTCGACCGCGACCTCCTGCTCCTCCGTCCAGAGAGCCACCCCGCCCATCGGGGCGTCGTAGATCGAGAACACGAAGTCGTAGTCGCGGTCCGGAACCGCGACGCCCTCCGCGTCCCTCAGCACGCCCTGGTAGCTGATCGTCTGCGGCAGCTGCGCCGGCGCCGGACCGCTCACCGCCGCGAGCGCGCAGACCGCAAAGAGCACGAGCATCCGTCTCATGAGTCAAGGCCTCCTCTCGTCGCCTTGCCGCGTACACGTCCCTCGACGCCCGCCGGTGTCGACGGCCGCCAGAGAAGAGAGTTCGGTAGCATCGATCCTTCCTGTTTTCGCGTCCGCCCAGGATGCGGGCGTAAACGGACGCTCCGCCCGCCCCACAGAGGGCGCGCGGCGCGCGGAACGGCCCGGACCGCATCCAGATCGGGGCGGTCACAGGGGCCGACTGTTCATTATATCACAGAATGCCCAGCTTGGCAATGGAGTACGGGGACCCGGGAGCCGTCACGCCCTCCCGGCCGCCTCCTTGAGAGCCTGGAGGAGTCGGTACGGCACGTCCACCTCCCCCAGCTCGATGTGGGGCTTGCTCGCTCCGTGGAAGTCGGTGCCGCCCGTCACGAGGAGACTGTGCTCGCGCGCGAGCGCCTCGAAGTGACCGACGAGCGCACCGAGCTCCTCGGAGTCGATGAGAGGCGCCCCGTCGTGGTAGGGCCTGCCCTTGTGGTACGGGTAGAAGACCTCGAGCCCGCGGACGCCGGCGCCCGCGCAGACCTCGACCGCGGAGTCGACGTCCGGGTCGACGAGCACTCCGTCCCTCGCGAACGTCGTGTTGTACGCCCCCGGATGCGCGAGCACAGACACCCCGCCCACCCGCTCGATCAGCGCGACGCAGTCCTCGAGAGGGAGGCTGAACGTCTTCGGGACGTGCCAGTCGCCGCCGAACGAGGTGCGGTCGAAGAAGTCCTCCGCGGGGAAGTCCGGGTGGTGGCGGTGCAGGATCTTCCAGATGTGCGGGCGCCTGACGGTGTCGCCCGCGGCCTCCTTGAGGACTTCCTCGATCCTGATCGGGAGCCCGTGGTCCGCCAGCACCTCGATCTGGCTCCGGAGCTTCCCGTTCTTCGCGTCCTGGAGGTCGCGCATGACCCCCGTGATCTCCGCGTCCTCGGGATCGATGTAGTACCCGAGGATGTCCACCTCGACGAGATTCCTCGCCGGGTCGTGGGCGATGCCGATCTCGATTCCTGGAACGACCTCGACGCCGAGCCGCTCGCCCGCGGCGCATCCCTCGCTCACGCCCCCCATGGAGTCGTGGTCGGTGATGGCGATCGCCACGACGCCGAGCGACCTCGCGCGCTCGACCAGTTCGGTCGGCGTGAGCGTTCCGTCGGATGCTGTCGTGTGCAGGTGGAGATCGATCCGGGCGTCGCCCCGCGGGTCCGGCACGTTCACCTCCGGCGCTACACCTCGATGCCGAAGACGCCCTTCAGGGCGAACCCGGCGGCGACCGAGACGACGAAGAAGACCAGCAGCCAGTGGAGCCCGATCCCGAAGACACTGAGACCGGCGGGCTCGTAGTGGACCTCGATGGATTTCACGACGGAGTCCCTCGGGATGGGGCGCTCCGACGGGTAGAGGAACGCGGACCACGTCAGCCCACGCGCGCGAACGGCTCCGACCGTCCGGACGCCGGGCTCCCCGGCCACGACGAAGGTCTTCGTGAGCGGACCACCCGGCGTGCTCAGGACGAGCTCATGCGTCCCGGGCGACAGGCCCAGGACCTTCCACTCGACCTCGCCGGACGAGTCGATCCGGAGCGGCGCCGACGCGACCCGCGCGGCGAACGGCGCCTGGAGCCCCACGTCGAGCTCCGTGGCACGCACGCCCTCGTCCAGGGTGACCGTCACTCTCGCGCTCTCGCCAGGAGCGACGGGCTCGCTGCCGTAGCGGATGCCGAGCTGGACCATGATGAGCAGGACCGGGACCAGGATGAAGACGAGCGGTCGCAGGGAGTGCCTGAGGTACCTGAGGTTGTTGCGGATGACGTTGCCGATCGCGAGGAACATCACGCGCGTGTCGTTCCGGAAGATCCACATCTCCATGATGTAGGCCTTGAGCTTGTCCTTCGTCTCGGCGATGCGCTGCTGGTTCGAGGTCTTCCCGAACACCAGGAGCATCACCACGCCCGTCACGACAGACACCACGAGGAGAGGCACGACCGGGTGCGTCCCCCCGAAGAGATCGAAGAACACGTCAAACGCCGCTGTGATCGTTCTCAGGATCGGCCACATGGTTCGTCGGAAGAAGAGTCAGGGCCCCGGCTACGAGATGTAACCCAGCCCCTTCAGCTTCTCCTTGATCTCCTCCTCGGAGTCCGATTCCTCGAGCTTCGCGATCTCCTTCTCGAGAGCGTGCGTCACGAACTCCTCGGGCGACGAGTAGCCCGCGAGCTTCGCGAACTTCTTCACCTTCTCGAGGAGCTCCTTGTCGATCTTGATGCTGCTCCCACCGAACATGTCGTCCTCCCTCTCGCGACGACGTAGCCTGCCGCGTTCGTCAGAACACCGGCGCGCCGATCATCCAGTCCATCGTCCCGATCCCGAACTCAGCGAGGATCGTCGGCGCGAGGTCGTAGAGCGCCGGGGCCTCTGCCGCGATGATCTTGTTCGAGAAGAGGACGCCCGGCACGTGCATGTAGTCGGCGCAGTGGTCGCCGCTCCATTTGTTGAGGTTGTCCTCGAGCACGGCGCTCCCGATCGCGCCGCCCGCGGACTCCTCCGAACCGCGGTAGCCCCATCCGTACCCCACGACGATGTCCGGCGCCGTTTCGACGAGCGGCCCGTGATAGAACTCCCTCGACTTGTACGCGCGGACGACCGCCCGCTGCCCGTTCTCCGGATCGATCACGCCCTCGAGCTTCTCGGCGATCTCGTCGACGAGCGCGTCCGCCTCCGGCCCCGGCTCGACGATACCCTGCCCCTCGCGCCCCTTGACGTTCAGGTAGAGGCCGTTGATCCCGATGCTGTACGCGCGCGTCTTCGACCAGTCGACGCCCAGGAGCCACTCGACGTCCTCGGGCCTGACGCCCGGCTTGAGCGCGAGGTAGCCCTCGTCGAGGAGCCACCGGTTCAGGTGGACCTTCCGGTACCACGCGGCGAACCCGTGGTCCGAGAGAATGATGAGGGTCGTGTTCTCGTCGACGTCCTCCAGCACCCGCGCGAGGACCTGGTCGAACTGCATGTAGAGCTCGTCGATGAACGAAGCGTACGCCTCGTCCTCGTCCGGAATGTGAGCGGGATGGTCGGGGTCCATGCACCGCCACATCGCGTGCGTCCCCTGATCGAGCGACGAGAAGTAGAAGAACAGGAGCCCCTCGTCAAACCGCTGAAGGTGATACTCGAGCGCGCGCTTCCTCTCCTCGAGAACGAGCGTCGCCTGGGCCGCGAACTCGGCGTTCCCGAAGACCGCGCTCTCGAGGGCCTTCGTGTCCTCGGGCATGCCCTGGGTGTAGAAGTGCCGGAGCTCGTCCACGAGCTCCTGGCCGTACTCCGGGGGCTCCGTAATCGGGAGCGCCTGGTTGGCGGGGTTGATCTGGATCGGGCTCGCGTGGAGCTCGAACTCGGGGCGCACGGACTTCAGGTAGAACCGGACGACCCCGTTCACGCCGACCATGTGCGGCACCATCTCGAAGTCGATCTCCATCCAGTCGCTGAACTCGCCCTCCGTGAGGATCGCCTCCGATCCGCCGATGACGATCTTCGCGACGGCGTGCACTGGATCGATGAAGACCTCGAAATCCAGCCGTGCCTTCCTGTCGTCGTACGCGACGCGCGACCCGGTCCTGTCGGCAATACGGTCGTAGTCGAGGAACTCGTTGACCGGTCCCTTGATCGACGCGCGGACGACGTTGTCGACCACCTCGACCGGATGGACGCTCCCGCCGCTGACGTCGTCCGAACCGGGCCAGGGGTCGGTCGTGAAGAACGAGAACGTCCCGTACGTTCCGAGGATGTCCGGCGTCCCCAGACCCGACATCGCCGTCGAGAGCCCGGTCGCGCTCTCGACCGGAGGGAAGTTCGCCGGGAGCCTGAAGATCGTCGTCCCGATGCCCGCCGCCTCGAGGATCTCCCAGAACGCCACGCCCTTTCGGAGGTTCAGGGGCTGTCCTCCCTGGAACGGGAGGACGTAGTCGGTGAACGGCACGACGACCCGGTTCCTGATGGGAATCCCCAGCACGCGGATCCGCTGGGCCGCCGACGCCACGTCCGAGGTCGAGAAGTGCGGGAGGTACGAGTCCGCGTAGCGGTGCACGAAGTCGTAGATGCCGTGTCCGCCCGAGTCCATTCCAGTGATGAAGTTCGACCAGGCGACCGGGCTCTGCGGCGGCATGCTCGAGAGGAGGGCGCTGAACCCGCCCGCGTCCGCGAGCTCCTTGAAGTGCCGGAGCCTCCCTTCCTCCATCAGGCGACGCGCGATGATCCAGTCCATCCCGTCGATACCGATGACGATGACGCGCTTGCCCGACTCGCGCGCCTGCGCGACCGCGCTGCCGGGGTCCCGCGCCTCCCTCGCCAGCGCTTCCAGCGCCTCGCGCTCGGTGTCACCGTACGCTTCCTCGGGCGGCGGCGCGTCCGAGGTGCAGCTCCCGAGGACGAGCGCCAGGGCGACCGCCATCGCGATCGTCGCGGCGATGTCGCACAGGTTCCCGCCTGCAGTATTCCTACTCATCGCCACCTGTCCCTTCACTCTCTCGCCCGGAGTAGATCGGGCGTCCGCGCATGTAGTCCGGGACCCGCACGCCGAAGAGGTCGAGGATCGACGGGCCGATGTCGATGAGGCCGGGGCGCTCCGCCTCCACCTTTCGGTTCGTGAAGAGCACGCCCGGGACGAGGCGGTAGTCAATGCAGTGGTCGCCGCTCCAGGACTTCACGTTGTCCTCGACGACCGAGACGCTCGACTTCCCGACGGCTGCGTCCCACGACGCGCGGTAGCCCACGTTGTACCCGATGATGAGGTCGGGCGCGTTTCCGGCGTAGGGCCCGTCCATCACCTCCTCGGCGTCGTAGACCGAAGTGATGACGACCTCGCCGGTGTCCGGGTCGCGCAGGCCCTCGAGCTTCTCCTTGAGCTCCTTCTTGATCGCCCGGTACTCGTCCGACGTCACGATCCCCTGGGCCTCGCGGCCCTTCCTGTTGATGTAGATGCCGGAGAGCCCGAGCTGATAGACCTTCGTCTTCGACCAGTCGACGCCGCTCAGGTACTCCCCGATCGCGCTCGTCCCCTCTCCCGGCGCGCAGTACGAACCGAAGTCGCACGCCGCGGCCTCGCCGTCTCCCCCGCCGCCGCCCCCGGCCGTCGCGTCCGTCTTCCCGGCCATGTACCCGTTCTCGAGCGCCCACGTGTTGAGGTTCACGCCGCGCTTGAACTGCTTGAACCCGTGGTCGGAGATCACCAGGAGCAGCGTCTCGTCGTCGACGTGCTCGAGCACCCGCTTGAGAAGCACGTCCATGCGCACGTAGAGGTCCTCGATCGCTTCGCTGTGGATCTCGGTGTCCTTGTCGCGGTTCGACGGGTGATCCTTGTCCAGGTAGCGCAGGAACATGTGCTGGATGCGGTCCGTCGCGTCGAAGACGGCGACGGTGAGCCCGTTCCGGTTCTTCGCGAGCGAGTTCATGAACATCTTCTCGCGCTCGCGGTGGATCGCGTAGGTCTGCTCCAGAAACGCCAGCTCGTCGATCATGCGCTCGTTCAGCGCCCACGTGTCCTCGGCGAGTCCGAGCGTCGCGTAGCTCCCCTGGAGCTTCGCGAGGTACTGCGAGAACATCGAGGGCTCGCTGATCGGCATCGCCGGGCTGTCCGGGTCGATGTTGATCGGAGTGACGTAGAGCTCGAACTCGGGCGAGATCTTCTGCACGCGGATCCGCACCAGGCCCTTCACCTTGACCCCGAGTCCGGCGTTGAACTCCAGCGGCAGCCAGTCGGAGTACTCGCTCTCGCCAAGCGTGACCTCGTTCCCGCCGAAGTCGAACGTTACCGTCTCGCTGAAGTCGTCGATCTCCGCCACAAACGGCACGGTCAGGACCTCGTGCTCCTCGGTCAACGGCGACGGCGGTCCGGGCAGCTCGCCCTCGACGACGTTGCCTTCCCGCTCGACGAAGACGAGCGTCCCGCCGGTGTACGAGCCGGCCTTCTCCCGGTCGGTCGTGAAGTACGTGAAGCTCCCCTGTGTTCCCCGGAGGTCGGGAACGCACATCGCCGAGAGCACGACGCCGTTCCTGAGCTTCTCCGGCGGGAACGTGATGGGGACCCGCAGGATGTGGCACGGGATGTAGCAGTCGTCGAGGACCGACCAGAACGTCCGGCTCTTCCGCATCAGGCGGATCGACGGCTTCCCGATGGGGATGCGGTACCGCCCGAGCCTGAAGCTCCGTTCCGGGTTCGTGATGCGGGTCGACGAGAGGATCGGGAGGTAGCTCTTCTCGTCCCTCCCGAGAAAGTCGAAGATGTTGTGGCGTGAGGCGTCGACGCCCGTCGCGAACGTCGACCAGGCGACCGGCGACATCGAAGGACACGCGGTCTCGAGCATCCGGAACGAGCCATCTTCCGCGAGCTTCGCGAAGTGCGGGAGCTTCCCCTCCTGCATGAACCGCTTCGCGAGCACCGGGTCGAGTCCGTCGAGGCCGAGGACGATGGCGCGCTTGATCTGCGACGGGCCCCGGAGCTTCCTGACGCGGAGCTTCCTCGTCAGCGCGCGGAACGGCCACGAGATGAGCGAGCCGAGGGCGAGGAAGAACGTGATGAACACGACCGCGAGCGACCCCACGACCGCGAACCCGGCGCCCGGCCCCACGTACGCGTGTGCTGCTGCCGGATACAGCACGGCCGCGGTGACCGCGGCTCCGATGAAGGCTACTCTCTTGCTGGATGCGGACATACGCCTCCGACCGTCTCGGCTCCTCAGTGCCTTCCATATAATAGACGGATGGCCACCGGCTTTCAAGCGCGGGGAGAGACCCGGGACCGCCCCGGGCGCGCCCGCAGGTCCCCCGGGCCCCGTTGACACGCCGCCGCGCCCCCGGTAGGCTCACTCCATGGACCGTCCAACGGGCATCTGCTTCAACATCCAGCGCTACGCGATCCACGACGGCCCGGGCATCCGGACGACGGTCTTCCTCAAGGGGTGTCCCCTCTCGTGCACGTGGTGCCACAACCCTGAGGGGCTCTCACCCGACTCCGAGATCCTCCTCGTCTCCGACCGCTGCAAGCACTGCGGGGCGTGCGTCGAGGTCTGCCCGAGCCCCCCGATCGTCGGACCGGAAGGAACGAAGACGACCGACCGCGCGCTCTGCGTGCGATGCGGACGCTGCGTCGAGGCGTGCACCGCAGGCGCGAGGCGACTCGTCGGCCACGAACTGACGGTCGACCGGGTCGTCGGCGAGGTCGAGCGCGACCGCCCGTTCTACGACGAGAGCGCAGGCGGCGTGACGTTCTCGGGAGGCGAGCCGCTCGCGCAGGGCGAGTTCCTGCTCGAGTGCCTCCGCGAGTGCCGCGATCGCGGGCTCCGGACGGCCGTCGACACGAGCGGCGCGGCGGAGCGCGATCTCATCCTCGAGGTGGGACGGCTCGCCGATCTCATGCTGTTCGATCTTAAGATCCTCGACGCCGACGACCACGAGCGCCTGACGGGCGCGCCCCTGGCTCCGATCCTGGAGAACCTCCAGGCGCTCGACAGCGAAGGCGTCGAGATCCGGATCCGATTCCCCGTGATCCCGGGACTCACGGATGCCCCCGACAACGTCGCGGCGCTCGGCGAGTTCGTCGCGTCACTCGAGAACACGCGGCGCGTCCACCTCCTCCCCTTCCATCGGACCGCCGCCGACAAGTACACCCGGCTCGAGCGTGAGTGGACGCACGCGGACCTCCGCCCGTCCCCGGATGAGAGCCTCGCGGTCATCGCGGCCGCCCTCGAGGGGTTCGGGCTCGACGTGACGGTCGGAGGATAAGCCGGACACGGACCTCGGCCGCGAGACCGGACGGCCGTCGCGGCATCGAAACACGCGGGACCGAGGAAGCGGGGCTGAGGACGCCAAAGGGCCCCTCGCGGAGCCCGGCAGGAGGGCGGAGAGGCATGACCGAACGGGTCAGACGATTGAGGGAGCGCTCGATCGCGGCGAGGCCGTCGATCTCGCCGGAGCGGGCGGTCCTCCTCACGGGCTTCTATAAGGAGAACCTCGGCGCGCACGCGACGCCGGTCCTGAGGGCGCTCGCGTTCAGGCACCTCTGCCGGAACAAGACGATCTGGATCGGAGCCGACGAACTCATCGTCGGCGAGCGCGGCCCGGAGCCGGCGGCGGCCCCGACCTACCCCGAGCTCACGTGCCACAGCGCGGAAGACCTCAGGATCCTCGACAGCAGGGAGAAGACGAGCTACGACGTCTCCCTGGAGACCATCGCCGTCTACGAGCGGGACGTCACCACCTACTGGCGCGGCAAGAGCCTCCGCGACCGTATCTTCGAGCGGCTTCCCGGTGCGTGGAAGAACGCGTACGAGGCCGGCATCTTCACGGAGTTCATGGAACAGCGGGCACCCGGCCACACGGTGGCCGACGGGAAGATCTACGCGAAGGGCATGCTGGATCTCAAGAGCGAGATCGCGGAGTCGCTCAAGGAACTCGACTCGCTGAACGACGAACGGGCCGAGCACAAGCGCGACGAGCTGCAGGCGATGGACATCGCCGCCGACGCGGTCATCGTCTTCGCCGAGCGGCACGCCGCCCTCGCGGCGAAGCTCGCGGAGAGCGAGACTGACCCCGAACGGAAGCGCGACCTCGAGCTCATCCGCGACACGTGCTCGCGGGTCCCCGCGCACGCTCCGACGAGCTTCCACCAGGCACTCCAGACGTACTGGTTCTGCCACCTGGCGGTCGTCACCGAGCTGAACGGCTGGGACGCGTTCAGCCCGGGCCACCTCGACCAGCACCTCGGGCCGTTCTACGAGGAGGGCCTCGCGGACGGGACGCTCACGCGCGACCGTGCGAAGGAACTGCTCGAGTGCTTCTTCGTGAAGTTCAACAACCACCCGGCGCCCCCAAAGGTCGGCGTGACGGCAGCCGAGAGCGGAACCTACACGGACTTCGCGAACATCAACCTCGCGGGACAGACACGCGACGGACAGGACGGCGTGAACGAGGTGTCGTACCTCCTCCTCGAGGTAATCGACGAGATGCACATCCTCCAGCCGAGCCAGAACGTGCAGATATCCAGGAAGACGCCGGATCGGTTCCTGAGGGAAGCGTGCCGCGTCATCAGGAAGGGCTACGGGTTCCCCTCGGTCTTCAACTCCGACGCGGTCGTCGACGAGCTGGTCCGCCAGGGCAAGAGCGTCGAGGACGCGCGCGAGGGCGGCACGAGCGGTTGCGTCGAGTCGGGCGCCTTCGGCAAGGAGGCGTACATCCTCACCGGCTACTTCAACCTCCCCAAGATCCTCGAACTCGCGCTGAACGACGGTGTCGATCCCCGGACGGGGAAGCGCCTCGGACCGCCGACCGGCGACCCGCGCGGGTTCGTCGAGTTCCGGGACCTCTTCGACGCGTTCGTTGCGCAGATGAGCCACTTCGTCGACATCAAGACAGCGGGCAACGACACGATCGAGACGATCTACGCCGAGAGCATGCCGGCGCCGTTTCTGTCGCTCATCACCGACGACTGCATCCGCGAAGGGCTGGACTACAACGAGGGCGGCGCCAGGTACAACACGTCCTACATCCAGGGCGTCGGCATCGGGACAATCACAGACAGCCTGGCCGCGATCCGAAAACACGTGTTCCGCGAGGGCACGTTCTCGATGGGCGACTACCTGGAGGCGCTTGCGAACGACTTCTCGGGCGCGGAACGTCTCAGGGACGTCCTTCTGAACCGCTCGCCCAAGTGGGGGAACGACGACGACGAGGCCGACGAGCTCATGCGGACCGTCTTCGACGCATACTTCGAGGCCGTCGACGGCCGGCCGAACCGCCGCGGCGGCGAGTACCACGTCGACATGCTGCCGACGACGTGCCACGTCTACTTCGGCTCGGTGACGGGCGCGACGCCTGACGGGCGGAAGTCAGGCGCACCGCTCTCCGAGGGCATCTCCCCGGTCCAGGGCGCGGACCAGCGCGGGCCCACGGCGGTCTTCCTGTCCGCGGCGAAGATGCCGCACGCCAAGACCGGGGGAACGCTCCTCAACATGAAGTTCACGCCCGACGTGCTCTCCGACGAACGGGACCTCGAGAACCTCGCCGGGCTCATCAGGACGTACTTCAAGCTCGGCGGGCACCACGTCCAGTTCAACGTGGTCTCGGCCGACACGCTCCGCGAGGCGCAGGAGCACCCCGAGGAGCACCGCGACCTCATCGTTCGCGTCGCCGGGTACAGCGACTACTTCTGCGACATCTCGCGCGCGCTCCAAGACGAGATCATCTCGCGCACGGAGCAGGAACTGCCCTGACCCTTCGGACAGGAGCACGAGACGAGGAACTCCCCGGACGGCGGAAGCCACCCGGGGAGTCCTCGTTCGGTCGTCGCCGCCGGTCGTCGCCGCCGGCTGTCCCTACCGCGAGCTCCAGTCATCTCGCACGAAGAGGGCCACGCTGTCGTCGTTGTTCGAGCCGATGACGTCGGTCGCGTGGATCTTGAGGACGTTGGCCGCGTTCTCGACGGCGACCGCGCGGTCGGCCATCTCGAACATGGGGATGTCGTTCTGACCGTCCCCGAAGACCACAAGCTCCGCGCCCTCGAGCCCCCAGCCCTCGACGAGACGCGCGAGCGCCTGGTCCTTCGTGGCTCTCCTGTCGTAGACCGTGAGCCAGTGCCACCCGAGCGAGTACATGCTCTCGAAGCAGTTCGTCGCGACGGCGTCCCCGTGCCGCTCGACGATGCTGTCCCTGAGATCCGCCATCAGGTCGCCGCGGTCGATGGTGGTGAGACACACGACCGCTTCCGACAGGTGCGAGTGGAGATCGTCCTCCTGACGAAGCCTCCTGTCCGAGGCGGCGATCCTGTCGCCCACGTACCAATCCTCCCCCGGGTTCCGCACGCCCGTGTAGTAGAGCCGGTCGTCACGGCCGTCGAACGTCGAGACGAGCGGCACGCATCCGCGGTCGACGATCATCTGGAAGACGTCCTCGACGACGGCGCGGTCGAGGCTGTTGGTGACGAGGTGGCGTCCGGTGGTGAGATCGGAGAGGAACGCCCCGTTGAACTCGATGACGGGAAGCTCGAGCGTGAGGCCCACGAGGAGCTGCTGCATGGCGACAACGCTCCGGGCGCTCGCGACGGTGAACCGGAGCCCATCGCCGAGGAGGCCGCTCAGGATGCCGCGGCTCCGTTCGGAGAGCGTCGCGTCGTCCCTGAGGAGCGTGCCGTCCAGGTCCGACACGTAGAGGGTTCCGTCGTTCGGCAATCCCGCTCTCCAGTCCGCTACCGCCCGCCAGGTGCTGCGATCTCGCAGAAGACGCTCGAGCCGTCGACCTCCGTGACGTTCGCCAAGAGCCCGAGCGACGCGCACAACTCCGCGAACCCGCCCGGGGTCATCGTCGACGCCCGGAAACCGTCGCGGCAGACGATGACGCCGTCGCCTGTCGCATCGTGGTCGATCTCGCCGACGAGTCCGCGCTCCGCCTGGAGCTCGAACCACGCGAGGCGCGCGGGCCAGAATCGATCCGAGTAGCTCGAGAAGAGCACCCTGCCCCCGGGCCGCGTCACCCGAACCGCCTCACCGACGAGACGTGCCTGATCGACTCCGAACGCGCAGATGCCGTTCTGCACGCAGACGACGGCGTCGAACTCGCCGTCCGGAAACGTGAGGTCCGCGGCGTCCATGTCCAGGAACTCGCACCCGCCGGAGCCGCCGGCCAGACGCGGCGCGAGCCGTCGCGCGAGCGCCAGGTTCTCGGGCGACGTGTCGATCCCGACGACCCTCCGCGCTGCCTCGGCCAGCTCGAACGCGACCCTGCCGTAGCCGCACCCGAGCTCGAGCACGGCATCGTCGCCGCCGAGGCGGCTCAGAACGTGGTCGATCTCCGCGCGGAGGTAGCGGCGCACGCGCGCCGGCGCGATCTCGTAGACCTCCCGCAGCCGCTCGCCCGACAGGTTCTCGGCGTAGTATCCCATCGTCCCGGTGCCCTCGCCTCGGACCGCCCGTCCGCTACGCCGGTCCCGTCGACTCCATGATGTGCTTCGCGAGGAACTCGGCCACCTTGTTCGGCTCGAAGGGCCACGCGTAGACGATCTCGGTTCGCGGGTGCTTGCCCCGCACGCGCTCGATGGCCTCCGGGATCTCGCGCTCCGAGTGCTCGCCTCCGGTCGTCATCATGGGGGTGACGACGACGATCCTCCAGGCGCCTCCCTCCGCCGTGTCCTCGAGCACCTGCTCCACGCTCGGAGCGCAGAACTCGTTGAAACCGACGACGACGCGCGCCCCGAGGATCGAGGACATGCGCTTCGCGAGGTCCTGCGAGGCCGCAAAAAACGGGTCGTTCTCCGCGGTGCGGGGCCACTCCCTGATCTTCCTGTCGAGCTCGGCGTGGCGGCGCTCCATTGCGTCCTTCTGCGGCCCCTCCACCCCTCCCTGCTCCAGCCGCATGTGCAGCCCGAAGAGCTCACCAAGCTCGTTTCGCGGGAAGTCGAGAGCCGGTGTGCCGTGCATGGCGAGTACGACCACCGTGTCCTTCATGTCCGTCGCTCCTTATACCGGGTCCTGGTGCTCGCTCTCCGTGTGGCGCGCGAGCCAATCTCTTAGACTGGCGAAGAACTCGTCGCGCGCGTGCTTCTCGCGCCACGGGCTGTGCCCGCAGCGCTCGAGCTCGTGGTACTCGAGCCGCCCGATGTGAGGCTCGAGTCCGGCCCTGATCATCCTCCCGGGGTGCGGGTCGTACGCCCCGTGGATCATGAGGACCGGCGACTCGATGGCGGCGAAGGCGGCAGGATAGACCCCCTCCTCCTGGAGCCTGACCATATCATGCCACGTTTCGCGGTGCGCTTCGACATCGAAGGGCGGCACTTCGTCGTCCGGGAGATCCTCGCCCCCGCCCGCCGGCTCCTCGACGTCGAAGTCGTAGAGGTGGCTCGTGAGCTCGTACCGCTTCCGGAGCCTCTCCTCCTCGTCCGGGAAGAGCTTCGGCAGCTGCTCGAGGCGCCCCCTGAGGTCCTCGTCGGTCCGCTCCTCGAGCGTCTCGACGAGGCGTTCGCGGGCGGTCGTGTCGAAGGTACCGCACCCGACGAGAACGATCGGTCCGACCTCGTCCGGGTAGGCCGCCGCGTACGCGAGCGCGAGCATCGCTCCCCACGACTCGCCCACGAGTGCCGGGCGGACGCCCTCCTGCCCGCCGCTCTCCAGGGCGAGCCCCGCGACGAGCGCGTGGAGGTCCTCGACGTGCCGGGCGACCGTCAGCGGCTCCTCTCCGCTCCCGCGCTGCCAGGGCTCGAGCACGCGGAACGAATCGGCGAGTCCCCGCGCGACGGGCGCGGCCTCCCCTGCCGCAGCCGGACCGCCGTGGAGAACGATCACGAGAGGACCTGCCGTTCCGTGCTTCCGGACTCGCATCTTCACCTGCCGGAGTCGTTCATCTGCCGAAGAGGACGTAGCGCGACTCTCGCCCGGGGACCGGGAACTCCCACAACCTCCCGAACCCGGCGGCCGCGAAGAGGTCCAGCTGTCGCGCGTCCTCGCTGTTCGAGCCGAACACGACCCGAGGGAACCGCCACTCCCTCCCGAACCAGTCGACGAGGGCCGTGAGCACGCGTTCGTCGAGGCCGTCCGCCAGCCGGGACCGCCGCACCCAGAACGTCGCGTACGCCTCGCCGTCCGTGATCCCGTCGAGAGTCCCCGAGTCCGCGCCCATGTGTCCGAGAATCGTCTTCAGGGGATACAAGTAGACGCACCCGAGACACTCCGACTCCGTCGGGTCCACGATCGTGAACGTGAACGCGCTGCGCTCGTCGTGCTCCCGCTCGTGCCGCTCGAGGTCCTCGAGATTCTCCTCACGCGTGAAGTCGTCGGACGGCCAATCGCCCTGGTCCCAGACGCGCAGCATCTCGCGGCTGTCCATGAGCGCCTCGTAGTCGATGTCTACGTCGGTGGCGCGCAAGGGCCTCAGGACGAACCCGTCCCCGTCGAGCCTGCGCGGGACCTCTGCGTCTTCAGGATAGAACGGCATGGAGCCTCTCTCGCTCGTGGCCAGCGCGCTAGTCGGCGAGCCCCCCGGCCTCGCCCGTGCCCAGCCTTCTGTAGCCCCTGACCATGAGGATCGTCACGACCAGATACCAAAGCCCCACGAACGGTCCGAAGTCGATGCTCCCGACCTCGCCCGGCGGGACCGGGAACGTCGCGATGTTGAAGACGAGAAGCAGGACCCCTACGAGCATGCCGGCACTCCCCACGATCTTCCCGAACCACGGGTTCCGGAGCATGTTCAGTCCGAAGAGGATCGTGCCGAGACCGATGTAGATGTCCCACGACACGTCGAGCCCGAGCTGCACCTTGTCCGCCGCTGAGTACGCGAGCCGGAGGAACCCGAGTGCCTGTTCGTCTGTCGTGGCCGCCATCCGTGTCGTCATCGCCGCGCGAATCGACATCTGCGCGACGAGCATGAGGTTCACGACGGTGCCCGCGATGATCGTGAACATCGCCGCGACCTGAAGCGACACGGTCTTCCGGTGAACGGCCATGAACTGATAGAGGCCGAAGCACGCGACGCTCAGAAGCGGCCCGAAGGCGCCCGCGAGCACGAGCGTGAGGGCGAGCGGCATCGACACGGTCAGAAGGAGAGGGTATACGATCACCGCTAGGAAGCCCGTCACGATCGCTACCCTCGTCCAGCTCCTCACGAACTCCAACGATCTGTCCATTCCGGCCCTCCTTCCCAAGCAGCGCGCCGGAGGCAACCCGGCGCCCGCCTACGGCTCCGCGTCGATGTCCTTCCCCGGCAACCCAGGCCGGCTCCGGTCGCGCGACGCGGCGCCGGCGCCCCCGACGAGACCCAGGTGCGCCTTCTTCCGCTCGGTCTGCAGGAACTCCTCGTACGTCGCGCACCTGCCGACGAGCTCCTCGTGCGTTCCCTGGTCGACGAGTTTCCCGTCGTCCATCACGAGGATCGTGTCGGCGCGTCGGATCGTCGCGAGACGGTGCGACACCACGAAGCAGATGCTCGCGCCCTGCTCCTCGTCGAGGCGCTTCCAGAACCTGTCCTCGTTCCGGGCGTCGAGCGCGGCGGTGCAGTCGTCGAGCAGGAGCACGTTCGGTCGTCCCGCGAGCGCCCGCGCGATTGCTATCCGCTGCTTCTGGCCGCCTGAGACGAGCGCGCCCTTCTGCCCGACGATCGTGCCGACGCCTCGGGGAAGCTGCACGAGGTCGTCGTCCATCTGCGCCATCGAGAGGCAGTACCGGGCCCACGCGGCGGCGTGCCTGCGGTCGTCCTCGAGGAGGATCGCGTCCGACACGAGCCCGGAGCCGTCGTCCTTGCCGTCACCGTTCCCGCCGTCCTTCGCGCCGTCCTCCGCGCCGCCGGCCTCGAGTTCGAGCGGCTGGTCCGTCTCGCGGAAGACGCCCTCGGGGAGCGCGTCCTCCGGCACTTCGCGTCCGAAGAGCACGTTCTCCCCGATCGACTTCGAGAAGAGGACGGCCTCCTGCGGCACGTACCCGATCTGGGTCCGGAATGAGTCCCAGTCCCAATCGGAGAGCGGCCGCCCGTTGACGAGCACGCGCCCCTCGGTCGGGTTCAGGATGCCCGCGATGTGCTTGAGGACAGTCGACTTCCCGCTCGCGACGGGACCGACGACCGCGACCCTGTGTCCCGCCGGGATCCGGAACGCGACGTCCTCGAGGTTCTTCCTCGACCCGTCGTAGCTGAACGTCACGCCCTCGAACGCGATCTCCTCGATCCCGTCGAGACGGCCGCCGCTGGGCTTCGCTTCGCGGATCGGGAACTCGCGGATCTGATCGATCCGGTCGATCGAGACGAACGCCTGCTGTCCGGTCATGAACAGGAACGGCACGTCCATCATCGGGTGCGTGAGCATGTCGAGGTAGACGTAGAACGCGAAGAGCGTGCCGATGGTGAGCTCGCCCTGGATGACGAGGTAGCCTCCGTACGCGATCACGATCATCTGGCCGAGCCTGCTCGCGAACGTGTCGAGCGACCACATGATCATCTGGAGTTTGAGGAGCCCGAGCAGCACGGCGACGCGGTCCTTGAGGATCCCCGCGAGCGTCCGCGACTGGGCGTCCTCCGCTCGGAACGCCTTCACGATCCGGATCCCGGTGAACGCCGACTCGAGCAGGTTGTTCGTCTTCGAGACGGCCTTCTGCGACTCCTCCATGTAGTAGCGCATCCGGTGGCGGAGGCTGTAGAAGACCCACATCATGATCGGGAGCGGAATGACCGAGAGCGCCGTGAGCTTCGGGCTCATCACGATCATCGCCACCAGACAGAACACCAGCTTCGAGCTCGACTCGACCGCCCGGAAGATGCCGGAGCACGCGAACCACGCGACCTTCGGCCACTCCCCGACGTCGTCGGTGAGCCTCGTCACGACGTCGCCCGTCCGGAACGTGTTGTTGAAGTGGTAGTCCTTCTCCATGAGCCGGCCGAAGACGTCGTCCCGGATGTCGCGCTCGAGCTTCGCGTTCACGAGCGCGCGCGTCGCGGGGTAGAGCCGGGCGACGAAGTGGCCCACGAGGATCGCCGACAGGATCAGCATGACGTTCCGGATGTCCGCGGATCCCTCCGCCGACTCGAGGATGCCGGTCACGCGGTCGATGACCCACCTGAAGACGAGCGGGTAGGCTACCGCGACCGCCGTCGAGACGAGCGTGAACGCGGCAAGGAAGACGAGCAGGTACTTGTGGGGGCTCCAGTAGCGCCAGATCCACGAGACGTGCTCGCGGAAGCTGAGCTTCGGCGCTTCGGGAGTCTGCTCGCGCTTCTCTTTCGTCTTCTCCGTACTCATGATCCCGTGCCCGTTCGTTCCGTGCCTGCTCGATCGCCCGGCCTACTCGATCGCCTGCTGTGCGAACTGGAGGTCGAAGAGGTCCCTGTAGATGCCGCCCTTGTGGTAGAGCTCCTCGTGCGGTCCCTCCTCGACGAGCTGTCCCTCGTGGAGGACGAGGATCCGGTCGACCTTCGTGATCGTCGCGAGTCGGTGCGCGACGATGAGCGAGGTCCTCCCCTCCATCAGGTGGTCGAGCGAGTCCTGGAGCCTCTGCTCCGTGACCGGGTCGACCGAAGAGGTCGCCTCGTCGAGGACGAGAATGTCCGGGTCGTCGACGATCGCCCTCGCGAAACACAACAGCTGCCGCTCGCCCATCGAGAGGTTCGTCCCTCCCTCGGTGAGCTCGGTGTCGTAGCCGTCCGGCAGTCGCCTGACCATCCCCTCGGCCTGCACCACGCCGAGCGCGCGGTCCATCGCCTCCGCCGGGATGTTCTCCCGGAGCACCTTCAGGTTGTCCTGGAGCGTCCCCGGGAAAAGGTGGATGTCCTGCAGGACCAGTCCGATCTTCTTCCGCCACTCGCGCTGGCGGTAGCTCAGGATGTCGACGCCGTCGAGCGTGACCCTCCCGTCGGTCGGGTGGTAGTACCGGAGGAGGAGGTTCGTGACGGTCGTCTTCCCTCCGCCCGAGAGCCCGACGAGCGCCACCTTCTCGCCCCGAGACACGCGGAAGCTCACGCCGTTGAGCGCGCGCACGCCTCCTTCGTATTCGAAGATCACGTCCTCGAACGCGATCTCCTTCCAGTCGGAAGGGACCGCGGGGAGCGCGTCCGGCATGTCGGGCGTCGCCGACTCTGTGTCCAGGACCGCGAAGACGCGGTCGGCGGACGCGAACGCCTGCTGGATGAAGTCGAGCTGCTCCGAGAACATCACGAGCGGCCAGAAGAGGCGGCGCGTGTACTCGATGAAGAGAACGAGCGTCCCGACCGTCATCGCGATGCCGAAGACGTGCCGCGCCCCGAGCCAGATGATGAGCATGACCGCCGCGATCTCCGCCGAGGAGAACGCTCCCCAGAACGCGTACTCGCGGAAGTAGACCCCGATCTCCTTCCGGTACTTGTCGCGGTTGAGACGCGCCAGGTCCATCTGCGCCTTCTCGGTGTACCCGAAGATCTGGAGGATCGGGATGCCGGTGACGTACTCCGCGAGGAACGCGGACACCCTCGCGTAGAGCCTCCGGACGACGCGGAACGCGCGCCGGATGTACCGGAGGAAGAAGTACGTGCCGACCACGATCGGGGTCATGAGGAGCAGGATCGAGAGCGTGACCCTCGCGTCCGCGAACATCATGACCGCGAACGTCCCTCCCAGGAGCACCGCGTTCCTGAGGAGCGCGAGCGCCACGTCGGAGAACAGAAGCCTCAGTCGCTCGATGTCGCTCTCGACGCGAGCCATGAGGCGTCCCGGCGGGTTCTTGTCGAAGTACGCGAGCGATAGGTTCATGAGGTGCGCGAACGCCTGCTCGCGGAGCTCCGTGATGATGGTGAGTCCGATCCTCGCGACGATG
This sequence comes from bacterium, assembly GCA_025774935.1. GTDB lineage: Bacteria > Joyebacterota > Joyebacteria > Joyebacterales > Joyebacteraceae > JALGVN01. Next base: position 19,280 of record JALGZK010000014.1, read on the forward strand.
ATGACCTGCGCGTACGCGGCAGCCATGCCTATGGCGTAGAGGCCGGCGTACGCGAGCCCGCGGAGGAGCACGCCGCGCTGGTTGCTCCCGGGGATATCCACGTCGAGGACGTGCCTGATGATGAGCGGCCCGCCGAGCTCGGCGGCGACGGCCACGAGCATCAGTACCGACGCCCCGATGAGCGTCCGCTTGTGTGGCCGGAAGAGCGGGAGGATCCGCGTGAGCATCTGCCTCAGGGGCAGATGCCGCACCTGTTCCTCGTCGTCTTCCAGAAGATCGTCGTCGTCCATCCACCACATGGTTCGTCTGCGTCCTTCCGAGTGCGGCCCGCGCGGCCGCACGAACTCGCTACCAGCACGTCGACCTCAGGAGCAGCTTGAGGCCCAGCGCGAAGAGAAGCGAGTATGTCACGTTGACCATCGTCCCGGCCAGGAAGTAGAGCGAGTTCTTCTTCATGTCCTCACCTCTGACGATCGCCTTGCCGGCGAAGAGCACGGACAGAGCCGTGTAGGCCCCGACCATCACGAAGAGCACGATCAGGATGTTCTCGCACTTCCCGACGACCACCCCCGTGTCCCGCACCCCACGGTCCAGGTCCTCTCCCACGTCCTTGTGCGCGATTCCGCGGAGCACTCCGCGGACGACGAAGCCGCTCGTCAGAACGAGAGCGGCACAGCCTCCAGCCATGAGTCCGAGTCCGACCCAGCTCCCCCAGCTCGTCATCTCTCGTCCTCCCGCTCCGCGAGGCGTCGTGCGTACTCCTCGAACTGCCTCGGGAGGTCCTGTTCGATTCGCTCCGTCTGTTTGTACCAGGACCTCCTGAGGACACTCGACACCGCCTGTTGCGTGACACCGAGTTCCCTGGCCGCCTCGGCCTGTCCCCCGGTCCGCTCGTAGACCCCGATCACCTCGTTCTGTCGCTCCGACCGAACGTCCCGCACGATCGCGAGGAGGTTCACCTCGGCTTCGATGGCCGCGTCCAGCACGGAGTCACCCGCACGAAGCCGGAGCGCCAACTTCCGCCGCTTCAGATCGCCCATCGCTGCCGCAGCCGCGTGGAACGCCTGCCCGTCCATCAGTGCCACGTCCCCGCTGTCCAGCCCGACGTCCACCTCGCCCCTCACCAGCACGAACCTCATTACCTCCGGCGCGATCGCCTCCAGCAGCGTCCTCATGATGTCGTACGCGCTGGCGATCGACAGCAGAACCGCTCCGATCTCGTCGACGCCCTTCAGCACCGTACACGCCGCCGCCAGCTCCCGTTCGTGGTCCCTGTTGACTGCCTCACACGCATCCGTCAGCCTGGCTCTGAACGCCTCCCGGTCACGGATTCCCCTGGAGTCACGAACGTCCCCGATGAGCACGTACCGTTCTCGCGCCATGACCATTACCCCGCTTTCGACACAACACCTCGCATTGCATCTGAGAATCCAACACGGACCATTGTGTCTGGGGGCAGTGCATTTGTCAAGCCTAAAAACAACTGCAGTCCTTAAATCGACTGATACAACTTGATATATTGTTTTGAGGCCCCAGGTAGAGAGAAGGCCCCCGCGGTGCCCGCGGGGGCCTCACGCAGTACCGGTGGCTCCTGTCTCTCTATGTCTCGTAGACGGGGAGCACTCGTCTCAGCTCTTCGTACACGGTCCCGCCTCCATCGATGGTGCCCTTGGCTGCCTGCTGGAACTCCGCCAGGAGCTCGTCGAAGTCCATCGCCTTCACGCTCTCGACGTCCCGGCCATCGCGCCCCTTGGACACCACGAACCCCGCCATGGTTTCACCAGCCATCTCACGGATGAGCTGCCAGAGCTCCTTCCCCTCCCGCGCGGCGATCGCCCGTCCGAGCGCGAGCGACAGCGAGAGGATGGCGTTCATGCCAAGGTTTCCCTTCCGCTGCATGGCTGCGATGATCTCGTCCTTCGACGCCCCGTTCGAGAGCCGCCCCGCCTGCTTCGCGGCCTCGACCTCGAGGCCGAGGAGCTTCCGATCGACGTCGAGCAGGCTCCCTAGCTCCGAGAGGCGGCGGCCGGTGAACGCTCCCGCTAGCACCGTCTCGATATGGTCGACGGCGTCCATGCAGCCCTTGCCACCGTAGCGGCAGGTCTTGCCCCAGAGGCCTTCGAGCTCCGCGTCGCCCTTCGCGCGGATGGCCGAGGTCTCGAGTCCCTTCTTGAACCGGAACGTCCCGTCCCCAGCGTCGTCGAAGAGGTCTGCGTGCCTGCCCGTGACCTCGCCGGGCCGTACGATGCTGTCGACGTAGTGAATCGCCTCGTCGAGTCCGGCGGACGTCCCGAGCGGGGTCGAGCCCTTGAACCGGATCGTCCCCGTCTTCCCGAGGAAGAGCGTCGCGGCCGCCGACGGGATCCCGGCGTTCGTCGCCTCCTCGGTACCGGAGACGCCCTCGATCGCGAGCATCCTCAGAAGAAGGCTCGTGATGTCGATGTCCGCGGCGCCCGGAGCGAGCGAACAGTCGCCGCCTCCCGTGAGCGCGGCGACGAGGTCCTTCAGGCCGCGTTCGATCTCCGGCCGCTCCTCCGGCGTCGTCTCGCGCCCCCGCGCCTCCGCGAGCGCCAGGATCTCCATCACGCGCCCGTACTTCTGGAGTCGCTCGGTGTTCGCGCCCCCGCCCGCCTTGATCCCTAGCGTGTTCATCGCCGTCGAGATCTCGGCCTCGAACGGGTCGTTCGGCGACTTCGACCGGTGCGATACCACGAGCTCCGCGCCGTACGCGAGCGACGTCAGCATCGCGAGGATCGTCTCGGACAGCGTGCCGATCTGGTTCGCCTTGATGAGGGTCGCGTTGATCTCGCCGTTCCTGGCCGTCTCCTCGATGGTCGAGTCCTTCGTCGTGACGAGGTCGTCCCCGATGACGAAGATGCGGTCGCCGAGCTCCTTCATGATGAGCTTCCAGCCCTCGTGGTCGATCTCGCCGAACCCGTCCTCGACCGATAGGATCGGAACGCCGTCCTCCATCGCGCCCCGGTAGAGCTCGAGGATCTCGTCGCGGCTCATGTCGACCTTCGTCTTGTCGCGCCAGAAGCGGTACATCCCGACCGAGTCCTTCTGGCCCATCTCGTCTCGGTAGGCGTTCTCGAGTTCCGACGCGGCGGGGTCGAGCGCGATCGCGACGTCGACTCCCGGCACGAGCTCCGAGTCGAGGATGGTCTGCTTCATCAGGCGCCACATCCGCTGCTCGGGCACGCGGTCGCCGGGCTCCTTGTCGATGTACGGAGCGAGTCCGCCCTCGAGCCCGACGCCCATGACCTTCGCGCCCGGCGCCGACTCGAGGATCTCCTTCAGGCGCGACTGGAGCCTCACGGTCATCTCCTGCGCTTCCTCGTACGACTCCGCGGAGAGCGGGATGAACATCGACTCCTGCATGCTGATGTTGCTCTCGGGGTACTCCTTCTCGGTGTGGCGGCCGCCCATCGCGCAGTTCCGGAACTGCCACGGCGCCTTCACCTTCGTCCCGTCCGGGAGCGCGACCTCCTGGATCCTCGTCGTCAGCATCTTCTCTTTCACGGCGCCCACCTGCGCGAGCCAGCTCTCAGCGGCGATCGCCTCGGCCGCGGCCTCGGCCTTCTCGCGCGCGATACGCTCGCGCCTCCGGAACTCCGCGAGCTTGCCGCGGTCCGCGAGGAGCCGGTCGAGGAGCCCGACGAGCCCGGGCGCGAGGAAGAGCCGGCCGACATAGGTGATCCCCTCGGCGCGCGTCGCGAGCCCCGCCGCGATGCAAACGATCCCGATCGGGAGACAGACCCACGCGAGCCGCTGGCTCCACACCGGGCCTGCCGCGGCGACCGCGAGGTTGTACGGGGCGTCGGGAGCGTAGTTCCCTTCGTCCTTCTTGACGCCCGGGAACCCGCCCCACGGGATCGTGAAGAACGCGACAACGTAGTGACCGAAGCGCTGCCCGAAGCCGCCCGCCGCGAGGGTGTCGAACCTCTCCTGCGAGTCGCGGTTGAGCGCCGCGAGCCTGCCGGCCGTGACGTAGTGCCCGAGCTCGTGCACCGCAATCGCGACGTGCCACGAGAGGTAGACGATGACCGCGCTGATCACGGTCTCCATTGAGAGGAACATGAATCGGAGCGTGCCGAGCTTCCCCTCGACCGTCTCCGGGAGGTTCAGGACCGACGAGATGAACGCGGCGTGGAACGAGACGAGCTTGTGGTTCGCGATGACCCAGCCTCGCTCGAGCATGGCGGACGCGGCGCCGCCCGTGAACCTCGAGGCGCCCCCGGCCAGGCGGCGCAGTCTCCCAGCTGTTCCCCTCACGTCGAATTTCATCCGAATCTCCCCCTCGTGTCCGACGGGCACGCGTGACGTTACTCCGTATGCGCGGTGTACGGCAGATGGGCAGTGTACCCGATTTGGGACGCGGGGCTCAAGGGGTTCCGCAAGAGGTTCCGCGCTGTGACGGGCGGGGGCGTTCGGGCCGCCCCGAGGCGCGGGAGCCTCGTGGCGTACCCGTACGAAGAGGCCCGGCGGCCACGCGGACGCCCCCTCAGACTCCCGGGGACGGCCTCGTGACCGCCGGGTCGATGGATTTTCGACAGGTGCCTGTCGTCAGGCGGCCGGGCTCAGCTCCCCAGCCGGATGATGTTGCCGTGCGAGCTCCTGCTCACGTCGAGCTCCGGGTCCCCCCTATAGCGGAGGTCGCCCACGCTCGAGAGAGAGGCGTCGAGATGCTCGGTGACCCAGACAGCGGCGTCGCCCGCGCTCGAGACGCTGACGTCGGCTCGGATGGCCTTCAGGTCCCGCCCGTCGAAGTCACCCGCGCTCGAAACGGCGACATCGAGCACCGCGACCTCGCCGCCGTTGACGGAGAGGTCCCCCGCGCTCGTGACGTGGGCGTGGAAGAAGTCGCCGTGGAACGCTTCGATCGTGATGTCGCCCGCGCTCGTCGCGGTCGCCTCGAAGCTGTCCCTGCGGATCTCGGGCACCATGATGTCGCCCGCGCTCGTGGCAGTGACCTTCTCGAGGTCGCGCACTGTCAGGTAGTAGCGGATCGGCTTGGTGTTCTTAAGGTTGTGCACACCCTTCTTCGTGCCGATGGTGAGCTTGCTGCCGCTCTGCTTGACGGTGATGTACTGGAGCAGGTTGTCCTCTGCCTCGATCTTGAGGCCTTCGTCGTCGCCGAACTCGATGAAGAGGTCGCCCTGGTTCGTGACGGCGACGGCCGTGACGCCGCTCACGTCGTGCTCGACCGAGTCGAGCGTGCCTGAGCCCTTGATGCCCGCGTGGTCGTGGTCGTGACCGTGACATCCGCACCTGCAGCCGGTGGCTATCATCGCGCAGACCACCAGAACTACGACCAGCACGACGCGCGCCGGCTTCCCCCACAGCACTCCAACGCTCATCTCCTACTCCTCCGGTTCGTAGCTCCAGCCCCCCGCGCTTGGCAGCTCGAGCCCGGCCCCGTACTCGGCCGCGGCCTTACCGTCCGCCGCCTTGCCCTCCATGTGCACATGGAAGAGCTCGGGCAGCGGAAAGACGTTCCCGTTCTCCACTTCCCTGTTCTCGTAGAGCTCCTCGTAGAGCGCCCATTGGTCGTCCGACACGAGCCCTGCCTGGTGGGCCGCCTGCACGTTGGCATACGCGGCCTCCCAATAGGCTATGACCCCCTCAGGGCCTCCTCGGTTACTCAGAATCTTCGTCGTCCAGTCGTCGCCCAGCCTGTAGGCGATCACGTCGATCCCCCAGACGGAACCGGGGACGTCGTAGTACGGATAGAGCCAGAACTTGTCGGGGTCGTCCGATGCCATCCACGCCTCTGCCTCGGGGAGCCCGTGCTCGGCTCCGTACCGGATGATCTCGACGAGGGCCTTCTGGAGGTCCCAGATCCCGTGCCACTGCGTGTAGTCTGCGCCCATCATGAGCGCGCCGTGGCGGAAGCGCCTGCCCTCGTGGTGCCAGATGTGGTAGCTCAGCTCCTCGGGGACCTCGTCGTAGCCGGCGACCCCGAACGGTGCGAGACCCTCGAACCCCGGCGTCACGATGATCCCCGCGTCGTTCATCGCGTCGAGCCACCGCCTCCCCTCGCGGTAGATCTCGTTGTACTGGAGCGCCGCCAGGTCCCCCTCCAGGAAGTACCGGTCGACGAACGGCCGGGCGTGGCACTGGAGACACGTTGAGACCATGTCCTCGCGCTTCTCCTGCCAGGAGAGGCCGCCGCCCCAGGCCTCGGTCGTCCGGATCGTCCACGGCGACTGCGTCTCCCAGGCCGTCCGCGCCCCCACGTCGTGCGTCGACGGCAGGTCGACCGTCGCGTCCATGTGGCACGTCGTGCAGGTCGGCCCGTCGAGGGGCGGGGGCTCTCCCCACTCCGCGTCGTAGTCGAGGTTGTCCCAGTTCCGCGAGCGGCTCATGAAGACGTTCCCGTGCTTCGACTCCTCCCATATCTCGATGTGCGGGTGGTCGGGACCGAGGTGGCACTCCCCGCACGTGTACGGGTTCCGCGCGACGGCGACGTCGGAGGAATGAACCGGGTGGCACGCACCGCACTCACCGACGCTCTGGTCGGGCCACATGTGGCCGATGTCGTGGCACTCCTGGCAGCCGTGCTTCGTCGCGATCGTGGGCTCGAAGACGTTCCTGTCGAACGACGCGGCGAAGAAGATCATCGAGAGCGCGGAGTGCTTGCTCCTGCTGAACTCCTCGTACTCCCTCTCGTGGCAGGCCGCGCAGTCGCCGGCAGTGGGCTGCCGCGCTACAGATGAGCGGTAGTGCGACATGTGGTCCCACTCCCCTTCCTCGGCGGAGTGGCAGCCCATGCAGTCGACGCCCGTGGCGGCGTGCTCCGAGCGCGCCCACGCCTCGACGAGCTTGGGCGTCAAGGCGCGGTGGCAATCGACGCACGTCGACGAGCCGTCACCGACGACCGCTCCCTCGAGAAGCGCGTCGAGCCTCGCGTCGAACGTCTCCGCGAGGGCGTCCGAGCCGCCGGTCCCCCACGCTCCCGCAGGGCCGAGCGAACCCAGGACCAGAACGACGAGCGCAAGTCCCACTGCCGTCAGTGCGTGCACTGCGCGCATGCGTTACCTCCTCCTGATCGCCATGATCGTCAGATCGTCGGTCCTCGGCCTGCCCGAGAGGAAGCCCTCGAGATCGGTCAGGCACTCCGAGACAAGCTCATCCGGAGGGAGCGAGCTGTGCGTCTTCAGAAGCTCGGCCACCCTCGCCGTTCCGTATTCCTCCCCCGAGGCGTTCTCCGCCTCGGAGAGACCGTCTGTGTAGAGGAACATCGTGTCCCCGGGCTCCAGTGCGAACTCGCTCGTCGAGAAACGGGCGTCGCGCGCGAAGCCGAGCGGCAGCCCCGTCGACTCGACAGGCTCGACGCCGCCGCCCCGCGCGACCAGCGCGGGAAGGTGCCCGGCGCTGCAGACGTGGACCTCCCCTCCCGGTACTGCCATCCCGCAGACGAGCGTGGCGAAGTGCGTCGGGAGAGTGCTCTCGCAGAACATGCGGCCCGCGCGCTCCATGACGTCCACGAGAGGCCGGTCCTGTGACAGGAGCGCGTGGAACGTCGCGTGGAGATGCGCCATCAGCATCGAAGCCGCGACGCCCTTCCCGCTCACGTCGCCGATGATGAAGTAGAGGTCGGGCCCCACGGTCAGGAGGTCGCAGTAGTCCCCGCTCACCGGACCCAGCCCCTCGTAGTGATAGACTGCCTCCCAGTCTCCAGTCACGAGGGAACGCTCCGGCAGGAGGCCCGCCTGGATCTGCGCGGCGAGTTCGAGGTCGCCCTCGAGCACTCGCTGTTCGGCCGGGGTCATGTGGGAGAGGCAGATTCGTGCGAGAGGATCCGCCATGAGGCGCTCCGGTTCGATCGGTTCATCGCACATCTCGCAGATCCCGTACGTACCCGCGTCCATCCGCGCGAGCGCCGCGTCCACCTCCTCGAGAAGCCGCGCCACCTCGCCGTCGCCCGGCGAAGCACCGAGTGCGTCGCCGAGGAGAGAGCGCCGACTCTCGAGCTCGGCCCGGATCGGGCTGCCTGCGTTGTCAGCCATCTCCACGTCCCTCCTGCTCGTCGGAAACGGTCGGCTCGTTCCGCGACGCCTGCGCTTCCCGCCGACCTCAGTAGACCCAGGGGATGAGCCGCTTCGTGGTCCCGCGGTACTCCGCGTACTCCTCGCCGAACGCCTCCTCGAGCGCCTGCTCCTCCACACGGATCCGGTACAGGACGGCCAGCGTCACCGGCACGAGGACGACGACGAGACTCAGCCAGCTCACGTACGAAAGCCCCAGCCCCGTGAACGCGAGGAGGAGCCCCACATACGACGGGTGCCGCACCCACCGATAGAGTCCCGTCCGGACGAGCCTGTGTTCCTGGTGGATCGCGACGTCGCCCGTGAAGAACTTCCCCAGTTTGAGGATCGCGTGCCAACGGATCGCGAGACCCGCCAGAAGAAGCACGAGCGCGATGACCAGGAGCGCCTGACCGCTCACGCCGATCGGAGCCACCCGCGCGATCCCGAACACCAGGCCGGCGGGCACGCATACGCCGATCGTGATCCAGAGGACTCTCAGCGAGGCGCGGTCCCGAACCTCAGCGCCGCTCCGGCTCGCCCTCTTGACCCTTCCGAGCACGATCTCGGAGACGGCCCACGCGACGATCACGACCTGGAGAATCCTGAGAAGCACCAACGCTACCCTCGCACTTCGAGCCGGCGGCTACTCGGCCGCCCTCGCGATCTCCTCGTCGATGCGCCCGAGGAGGCTCGACGCCCAGCCGTTCCGCGGGTCGAGTTCGAGACAGCGCTCCAGGTTCGCCACGGCGCGCTCACGGTCGCCCCTCCGGACGTGGACCTCGGCCAGACTGTGGTAGACGTTGGCGGACTCCGGGTGCATGTCGGCGTTGAACGCGTGAACGGCGAGCGCCATCTCGACCATGCCTCTGTCGAGGTAGTGATAGCCGATGTCGTCGATTGACCCCTCGTTCAGGATGCCGGCCGCGAGCCCCCGTTCCAGGACGTCGCGCGAGACTGAGGTCGCCGCCTGCGCGTCGCCCTGCTCGAAGAGCGACTCAGCCCGCACGCCTTCCTCGAGGAGTTCCTCCATCGCGGCAACGTCCCGGGCCTCCCTGGCCGTCCGACGCTCTTCGGCAGCCTCGCGGGCCAGTTCGAGGGCGACGTCGAGCGCTTCGTCCGCGTCCGCCGGGACGTCGGGCACGACACCGACCCCCTCCCAGTTCGTACCCGTCGTCGGGTTGATCGAACGACCCCAGGGAATCTTCGCCTCGAAGCGGCCGCCGATCCGGAACGGCCGCGTGACGTGTGCTCCGCCCATCGTCGTCTCGCCCACGACAGTCGCGCGCCCGAGAGCCTGGAGAGCGTATGAGAACCCCTCGCCTGCCGAGAACACGTCGTCGTCGGTCAGGATGTAGAGCGGTACGTCGGCCATCCGGGTCCCCGGCACGCTGTCCAGGGTCCACACTTCCTCCGTCACGTCGTCCGCCCGGAAGTACGCTGAGCCGATGAGGGTGGGCTCGTCGAAGAAGTAACTCGCGAGGAACTGCACGGTCTCCGGCGGGCCTCCCATGACCTCGTCTCTGAGATCGAAGATGATCGCGTCCATGTTCGACAGGAACTCCATGACGGCGACCAACTTGTCGCGCGCAACGTAGAGCGAGCTGAAGGCCCTGAGATCCACGTACCCGACGTTGCCTCTCAGCCACTCGACGCGCATGACTCCGTAGTTGCCTCTCTGCAGGAAGTGCTGGTGGTCCAGCTCGTCGAGCGCGACGGAGAGGTCGTCGCCCTCTGTGACCCCGAACAGAGCGACCACCTTGAGGTGCCGGTCGCCGCTCACGCCCTGGAGATCCTCGTTGAGCGCGCTCGCGAACAGGTTCGGTCGGGTGATGTCGTCGTAGGCACCCTCCCGGAGTTCGGCGTTGATCCGCTCGACGCACTCCTCCGCGACGTCGACGAAGACGTAGTACTCGCTGAGGAGCTCGCTCACTCGCTCCACGACCATCTCGCGCTCCTCGGCGGTCACCGGCTCCATCTCCGGCTCCGGTCCCCCGCCGCTTTCGTTCCCGCACGACGGGAGCGCGGCAAGTGCAGCGGCAATCCACGCGCTCGTGAGGACGCGGCAGACCGTCCTGACCGTCCTGTGACCGTCCATGGGACACTCCTTGGGTCGCGACGCGGCACATCGTTCGGGCTAACCCGACATCTCTTCCCACAGCCCCGCGAGCTCCTCCGGGCCGAGGTCCATCCCCTTCTCGGCGAACTCGTTGAGCCACCCCACGTCGAGGCGGACGGGTCCACACTCTACCAGGAACTCGGGGAACGTCCAACGCCGGCCACCGCCGCGGCCTCCCGGCACGTCCGACTGCGAGAGCGCGAACGTCTCGTAGCCCGCCGCCACTTCTTCCCGGCTCGCGGTCGGCGGGAGGTACGTGACGAGCGAGCTCACGAACGATCGCCAGACCTCGGGTTCACGGAAGCTCATCTGGATGAACAGCCACCGGAACTGCTCGCTCGCCCACTCCGTGAGACGCGTGATCGGCCAGAGCGTCGCCCAGCCCCAGTCGATCATGCGCACCTCGATGTCGTTCCCGCTGCCGAGAATGAACAGGTGGTCGGCGCGTTCGTCGCGGTGGACGAGAAGCTGCTGCCTGTCTGCGATGACGAACCTGCCCATGAGGACGGCGAGCTCCCGGCCGTAGCGGGTGAGCTCTTCGAGCGTCGGGCGGCGCTCGCGGATGTTCGCCCCCGGCGGGAAGAACTCCTCGAGGATGATCCCGTCGTCGGAGACGTCCAGGACGAACGGCCCAACCGACCGCTGGGAGGCGAGCTCGGCGGTCTCGGGCTCCGAGCCGTGCGGCCGCTTCATGCCGTACATGCAGAAGGGCGGGTCGGTCGAGGCCTTCCTGACCGTGACCACCTCCACCTTGCGGCGCCCGCCCGCGATCGTGGCGAAGTCGAGCGCGAGCCTGCCCACCACGGGATCGTTCGGGTCGATCCTCAGGCAGCGGCAGACGTGTGCCTCGATGAGCTCGGCTCTGGTCTCGTTCGCGAGGACGAGGCGCTTGGATCCGGCGATCCGGTCGGCGAGGCTGGACACGGGGCGGTCCCCTTCGGAGGGAGTATCGGTAAGTGTTTGCTGACAGGACGATTGTAGCACCGCTCGCGGTGCCTGCCAAGAAGTGAGCCGCCGGAGGAACCGGCGGCTCGTTCGGGGTACAACCCGGGTCGGGCGGGCATGTACGGAGGAGGCGGGGCGAGTCGAGCGGCGACCCGCCCCGGAAAGGGCCCCTCCGTCTAACCCGTCACTCGTTTCACGTTGTCGTCCGGCACGCGGTCGACGAGGAGGTGGCGCGGGTCGATCCCGGCGCGCGAGGGCTCCTCGTCCACCACGATCTCGATCTCGTTCGTCCCGCTCTCGAGGCGGTGCTTCTCGAGGTAGAGGAGCGGTTCCTCACCGTCCCCGTCCTCACGGCCGTAGACTCCCACCTCGATCCAGTCCTCGTGCGGGATCTCGGTCTCGACACCGCGTCCGTCGGCGCGCATCTTCCGCGACTGGAGTTCAAGCGTGACCGTGTACGTCCCGTCGCCGTTCTCCTCGAGCGTCGCCGCCTCGGCGCGGTTGTCGTAGAGCGTGATCGTCTCGAACATGTCCTCGATCAGATACTCGTACTCGGGCGGTGTCGCCGCGCGGAGCGCCGCGACGAGATCGGTCGAGAGCGGGTACGGCGGGCCAACGAACCGGTGCTCCTCGACGTACTGCCGGAGCGCCGCGTTCATGGCCTCCTCCCCGATGTAGTCCCTGAGCGCGTAGGTCGCGAGGCTGCCCTTCCGGTAGTGCGTGTACCCGGTGTTCTCAACGAGCACGAGCGGAAGCTCTTCCTTGCGCTCCCGCCCCCTCCCCTGGAGGTAGCGGTCGAGCTCGTACGAGAGGAACTTCTCCATCGCCTCCCCGCCCTGGTCCTTCTCCATCACCATGAGCGCGGAGTACTGCGCGAAGCTCTCGTCGATGAACGTCCCGCCCCGCGCGAACGCCCCGGCGACCTGGTGCCCCCACCACTGGTGCGCCACCTCGTGCGCCGTGACGTAGTAGACCATGTCGATCACGCCCTCTCGTCGGAGGTCCTCCACGAAGTGGATCGACTCCGAGTACGGGATGGTCGTCGCGAACGACTGCGCGAAGGTCTGGTACCGCGGGAACTCGACAATCCTGAGCTGCCGATGCTGGTACGGCCCAAACTCCGCGCTCATGTACTCGAGCGTGTGCTGGATCGACTCGATCATGCGGTCGACGTTCATGTCGTGCTTCGGATGGTGATAGACCGCGATCTCGACGTCGTTCCAGCTCCCCGTTGCGACTTCGTATCGCCCCGAGATGAACGGGTAGAAGTGGAGGATCGGCACGTCCATCGTGTAGTGGAAGTACCGCCGGCCGCCCTCCTCCCACTCGTTCTCGAGATACCCCGCCGTGATCGCGACCTGGTCCGGGCTCGTCGAGAGCGTCGCCTCGTAGTTCACCCAGTCGGCGTCGTGGATGAAGATGCGGTCGCCAGCTCCCGGCTCGTCCGGGGCCGGCATCGACTCGTCCTTGGGAGGAAGATCGTGCTTCTTCCGCTCGTGGGCGTTCGCGAGCTCCTGCTCGGACCAATAGCCGAACGAAGGAACGATGTGCGTGTTGTCGAGGAAGGTCCCGTTCTCGACCACCCTCACGTTCGACCGGGAGTTCACGAACCCCGGGTTCGTGATCCTGGCTGTGTAGTGGAGGTCGAACTCCTCTCCGGGGCCGAGGGGTTCGTCGAGCTCGTAGATCCGGTACCCGATCTCCCGGTCGTCGAGCGTGATCGCCTCGTCCGGCAGACTCAGGCTCGTGAGCTCGAGCATGCGGGCGTTCGCGACGTGGAGCTCTCCAATCGGCCCGTCGGTCTTGTTCCTGAGGACGAGATCGCCCTCGATCTCCACGCGCCGCTCCTCGGGGAAGATGTCGACCGCGAGCCTGACGTCGGTCACGCGCGGCTGCGGGACCTCCTCATACTGCTTGTACCGCTGTTCATACAGCGCCGAGAGTTCGCTCGAGCGTTTGGCGTCGACGAACTCGTTCAGCACGTTCGTGTTGTAGAAGATCCACCCTCCGACCACGACGAACGCCGCCAGCGACACTGCGAGCGCCGCGACCCGTGGGCGGGTCAGCCGACGCCGCGCTTCCTTCCACCGGAAGCGTCCCCGGACGTCGGTCCCGCGCACCCAGAAGAGCACGCTCAGGTAGAGGAGGACGGCCGACGCGAGCCCCCAGTAGAGGAGGAACCACGACACGGGTTTCGCGTAGTGACCGAGTCCGTTCATGTCGGAGTACCGGTAGGATGGCGTCTCCCCGAAGAGGTAGAGGTTGTGCTCGATCGACATCGAGGCCACGACCTCGAGGAGGATGAAGTAGACGATCATGACCGAGAACCCGGCCACCTTGTTGTTCGTGAACACCTGGCAAGCGATCGCGAGCGCGGCGACGGCGAACCACCCCGGGAGCTGAATGAGGAAGAGCCCGCGTATGTAGATGCCGAGCTCGAAGTCGAAGTAGCCCTTCGACATCTGGAAGATGATCGTCACCACCATCGCGAGGACGAGCGCGAGGAAGTTCACGAGGAGAAGCGCCGAGAGCTTCGACGCCAGCGGCAACCAGTCCGGCACCGGCAGCGCCGACTGAATCTCGTGCTGGCCCGCCCCCCTCTCCCGCCAGACGAGCACGCCCGCGTAGACCAGCATGAAGATGAAGAGGAAGATCGAGAAGGTCCCCTCTATCGTGTCGACCATGATGCGCGTCAGGGGGTAGCTCTCGAGCTGGTCGAAGTCCGCGAAGAGCCCCCCGACCAGGTTGAAGACCCCGAAGACGAGGATCACGAGGAAGGGCACGCTCCGAACGAGCCCGAGCGACTCGGTGCGCGTCTGGTGCCAGAGCTGAATGAGCCGCGAGCGCGGAGTGAACGAGAGGGTCGGCGAGACGACCATCCCGGCCGGAAACGCGGGCGCCGCCCGTGCGGGCGTCATCTCCTCCGCGGACGCCTCAGCGACCGCGGCGCCCGCCCGACCCTTCTTCTCCGCCACTGAGAGCCTGAAGCGCCATATCGCGAACCCGAGCACCGCCGCTCCGACGCCGACCCAGATCAGACGGTTCAGGAGCATCGGGCCCATGATCGGCGGCAGCATTGTGTTCCGTTCGACCACCGTCCAGTAGCGCGTGGCGGCGTTGAAGGCCTCCACACCAAACGGATCGAAGAGCGAGGCGGCGAAGACGCTCTCGAGGTCGCGCGTGAGGGTCCTCGAGATCGCCCAGAACGTCAGGAACCCGATCATCGACACGTACGTGTAGAGGACCTTCCTCGTGAGCGCGGCGAAGGCGAAGAGGATCGCTCCCGCCAGGAAGAGGTTCGGGAGGACGAACACCCCAAGCGAGTAGGCGTACGGCACGAAGTTGAACGCCTGGATGCGTTCGGGGTCCTGCCACGGCATCACGCTCGCCAGCACGATCCCGAGCGCGGCCACGGAGACCGCCGCCATCGCCGTCAGCAGGGACCCCGTGAACCTCCCTAGGAGGTACGCGGGCTTCCGGACTGGCGTTGCGAAGAAAAACTCGCTCGTCCGGTACTCGTAGTCGCGGTTCACCGCGGTCGCCACGAAGCCCGTGAGCGCGAGGAGCCCCATCACACTCATCATCCCGAGGAGACGGACGATCTCGAACGGAGAGTTCCGCGCGGCGTTCCCGATGGCGCCGCCCATCTGGACGGTGTCGGTCGCGATCGCGGAGAAGGTCATCGTGAAGAAGAGCGCGGCGAAGATGTAGACGGCCGGCTTCCGGAAACGGTAGAGGACCTCGAACTTGATGATGTCTGCGAACATCGTCCTACCTCCCCTTCCCGGAGTCGACCGCGGTCACGTGGCCGTCCCGCTCGAGGATCGACTGGTCCTTCCCGTTCCCTCCCTCGCGCCCGCCGCCGCCGTTCCCGTCCCCGTTCACCCTCCAGAGCTTCATGAAGTAGAAGTCCTGAAGATCGGGGTCGGCGCCGTCGAACCCCTCTCCGGGCCGCTCGTCCGCGAGCACGTGGGCGATCGTCTTCCCGGCGCGAAGCCTCGTCGTGAGCACCTTGTGCTTCTCGAAGAACTCGTCGAGCTCCGGCTTCGCGACCGTCTTCCGCCACGTCCTCCCGCGGATCTCGTCGAGCGCCGCCTGGGGCTCGCCCTTGTGAAGCACGAAGCCCTCCCGGATGATCGCCATGTCGCTGCAGACCTGCGCGACGTCGTCGACGATGTGGGTCGAGAGGATGACGATCACGCTCTCGCCGATCTCGGAGAGGTGGTTCAGGAACTTGTTCCGCTCCTCCGGGTCGAGTCCCGCGGTCGGCTCGTCGACGATGATGAGCTCCGGGTTCCCGAGGAGCGCCTGCGCGATCCCGAACCGCTGCTTCATCCCGCCCGAGAACGTGCCGAGCTTCTTCTTCCTGTCGTCCCAGAGGCCCACGCGCCTGAGGAGACCCTCGACGACGTGCTCCCGCTCCGTTCCGTTGGTGATCCCCTTGAGCGTCGCGAGGTGCGAGAGGAGTGTGACCGCGTTGATGTTCGGGTAGACCCCGAACTCCTGCGGGAGGTAGCCGAGCACGCGCCGCACCGCCTCCTTGTCCTTCAGCACGTCGGTCGACCCGAGCCGGATCGAACCCGTGTCGGGCTCCTGGAGAGTCGCGATCGTGCGCATGAGGGTCGTCTTCCCCGAACCGTTCGGCCCGACCAGGCCGAACATCCCCGTTCCGATCGTGAGCGAGACGCCGTCCAGGGCCCGGACGCCGTTCGCATAGGTCTTCGAGACGTTCTCGATGACGAGTTCCATGGGTTCCTCCATATGGCGGTGGTGCTCCTTCGTCGCGCGGCGCTCCGGTCAGGCGACCGGGCGCTTGTGCCACGCAACAGGTAGGACTCCGGTGGGAGGGGACGGGTTTGCGGAAAGGCGCTTGGTCGGGTGAGAGCCTGGCAGACGACTGAGGGCGTTCAGTATTCTGAACAGTATTCGGTTGACCCAGGGGTCTATAGTGGTGTAGTATGGCGCATCGCAGCCGGGGAAGTCATGCTCCCCCACCACGTGTGCGCCGCTCCCGCGGCGCGGGAGTGGCACGCTGGGAGCTCATGACGAGTCAAGACGGATGACGTTCTGAACTGGGGCCCCGCCGCGAGGTGGAGGGCCCCTTTCTCGTGCCCCAGTACGGCACGAACCTGAAAGGAGCAGTCGAACCATGAGACGCAGCATCATTGTGGTTCTCGCCATCGTGACCGCGCTTTGCGCCGTCGCGCTTACGGGATGTGAGCCGGCCCACGCCCAGGACGGGCGCCCGATCCCGGACCCGTCCATGTCGTGGTGTGAGTGGTCGGGTCTCGTCGCGGGCACCCGCGTCCTCATCTGCCCGGGTGGCGACGGACCGTCCTTGATCGATGTTACGGTCCTGGACTCGTTCGGACTGCCCGTTGTCGGCGAGACCGTCTACTTCGACTTCGACCCCGCCTGTGACGCGTGCTTCTGCCCCCCGCTCTCACTCACGACTGACGCAAGCGGAATGGTCCAGCTCACTCCGTCGGGCGGGCTGGCGACTGTCGTGGCTCCGGAGTGCTGTGACGTGGTCACGACCGTCACCTGCCTCGGGGTGACGATCCCGTGGGCCGGTGGAGGCGGCACCGACGACAGACCCTGGTTCTCGTTCGATTACGAGGCCGACTGCCTGGTCGGGCCGTCCGATCTCGTCATCCTGCAGGCCGATTTCATGGGGCCGTTCGCGTGCAGATCGGACTTCGACGGGAACGGGATGGTCAGCGCCGTAGACCTGTCGATGTTCATGGTGCACGTCGGGCACCTGTGCGAGCCCGGCCAGGAGGAGCCCGACATCGTGGTCTTCCCTCCCTCCATGGAGTTCGAGGTCTACGAGGGCGGGACGGACTGCCAGACGCTCGCGATCGACAACGTGGGCGACGCGACCCTCGAGTGGTCGCTCGGGGAGCTGTGCGATTGGCTCACGGAGAGCCCGGTGAGCGGGAGCATCCCGGCGGGCGACGGCCAGGCGGTCGACGTCTGCGTCGACGCGACCTCCCTCCCACCGGGAACGTACTACTGCGACATCATCATCGAGAGCAACGACCCCGACACGCCGTTCCTCACGGTGCCGGTCACGCTCGAGGTGCTGCCTCTCCCCGACATCACGGTCAGCTCGACCTACTTCTACTTCGAGCTCTACCAGGACGACCAGGAGTGCCAGGTCCTGACCATCGGGAACGTCGGCTCGGGCACCCTCACGTACACTCTCGCCGAGGCCTGCCCGTGGCTCTCGCACGACCCGACGGGGGGCAGCGTGCCTCCGGCTGGCTCGGACGACGTAGACATCTGCGTCGACTCCACAGGGCTCCCGCCGGGGAACCACACCTGCGCCATCACCCTCACGAGCAACGACCCGGACGAGTCGCCGATCACGATCGACGTCGAGATGGACGTCCTCCCGACGCCGCGCATCGACGTCCATCCGTTGACGCTCGAGTTCGAGCTCTACCCGGGCCAGCAGGACAGCTCGGAGTTCTTCGTCGACAACGTCGGAACGGCTGAGCTTCTGTGGGACATCGTCGAGGCGTGTGAGTGGCTCTGGACGAACCCCACGTCGGGCTCGACGGGTGTCGGCGGGTCCGTCCCGGTCAACGTCCACGTCGACGCGACGGGACTCGCTCCGCTCGAGTACGGCTGCGACATCATCGTCGAGAGCAACGACCCGTACGAGGACGGGGACAGAGCGCCGACGGTCCAGGTCACGCTCACGGTCCTCCCGGCCCCGGACATCGAGGTCACCCCGCCGGCCCTCTCGTTCACCGTCCTGTGGTCCGACTTGGACTGCGCGTCGCCTGTGATCGACAACGTCGGTACGCTGCCCCTCAACTGGGGGGCGTCCGACGCGTGCGAGTGGCTGGGCATGACCCCGGACGCGGGAACGGTTCCCGCCGGCGGCTTCCAGGAGACCGAGGTCTGCGTCACTGCCACGGACCCGCCTGGGTACTACACGTGCGACATCGAGATCGCGTCGAACGACCCGATCGATCCCCTGGTCATCGTCCCCGTCGAGATGACGATCCTCCCCGCTCCCGGGATCGGCGTCGACCCGGACACCCTCTGGATCGAGGTGACCGAGGGCTCGATCGAGTGCGACTCGCTCGTCGTTACGAACACCGGCTACGCGGACCTCATCGGTGACGCCGCGTCGAGCTGCGGGTTCATGAGCGTCGTTCCACCGAGCTTCATCTCGCCGCAGGGCGACAGCCAGACACTGAGCGTGTGCATCGACGCACAGACCCTCACCCCGGGCAGCTACTACTGCGAGGTACTGATCACGAGCAACGCCGCGACCGACCCGGACGTGACGGTGCCCGTCTACGTGACGGTCATCCCACTCGCGCCTGACATCGAGGTCACGCCGACGTCGCTCTCGTTCCACATCGTCGGGACCGAGACGAAGCAGGCCGAGCTCGAGATCGCGAACGTTGGTGCGCTGGGGCTGAACTGGGAGCTCACCGAGGCGTGCACCTGGCTCACGGCGGGACCGGACAGCGGCGGGGTCTACCCGGGCGGCAGCCAGACGATCAACGTCACGGCCCACGCCCCGACGCTCGGGACCGGCGTGTACCTCTGCGACATCGACATCGCGTCCGACGATCCCGACGAGCCGCTCGTGACGGTGCCGGTCACGCTCACCGTCCAGCGTCCGCACCAGCTCTACTCGTCGATCGTGTGGCACGACCTGGGGTGCATGGACAAGGCGTTCGTGTGCCCCGCCGGCGACGGGAGCTGGTTCTCGGCGAGCATCCGCGACGATACTAACGGCCCCATTCCGGGCGCCCAGGTCACGGTGAGCTTCTACGGCTGCTTGCTGTGCCTCTGCGAGCCGATCTCCGGAATCACAGACGCCGCCGGGATCGTCGACTTCCCGCTCCAGGCCGGCATCGACGCAACGGCCATGACCAACTGCTGCACGATGACGATGACCGTCACCTGCGGCGAGATGGATCTCACGGACGTCCGGCAGTGGATCTCTCCCGACCTGAACGGGGACTGCTCCACGGACGAGGACGACGAGCCGATCTTCTCCTCCGACTTCGCGACCGATGCGTGCCGGAGCGATTTCGACTGTAACGGCATCGTCGACATCGTGGACTTCGCGATCTTCGTCGAGCACCAGGGCCACGCGTGCGAGCCGGTGAGCGGCGTCGATGAGCCCGAGCTGGCGGACATGTCCATGCTCGAGCAGAACGTCCCGAACCCGTTCAACCCGACCACGCGGATCGCGTTCACGGTCGCGGAACCGGGACAGGTCGTGCTCGCGGTCTACGACGCGAGCGGCCGTCCCGTCCGGAAGCTCGTCGACGCACTGATGGCGCCGCAGCGCCATGAGGTCACCTGGGACGGGAAGGACGAGCGCGGCGTCGACGTCGGTTCCGGAGTCTACTTCTACAGGCTCTCTGTCAATGGCAAGCTCGAGACGAAGAAGATGGTGCTCTTGAAGTAGAGTCCCAATCACGGGAAGCCCGAGTCGGGGAACCAACGCAGGATCACGACCAGTTCGTTCCACCGACTGCGAAAGCCCGGGGCGTGTGCCCCGGGCCTTCGTCGTCGGACGGGTACTCATCCAGCAGGTCCGCGCGCTACTGCACCAGCACGACCTTCCTCGAGTCCGCGAGCCCCGCGGCCTCGATCCGGCAGAAGTAGACGCCGTGGGCGCAGGGGTTCCCGAGGCCGTCCGTGCCGTCCCAGACGACGTGGCCGGATGCCCCGGCCCTGAGCGTGGCGTCGAGGAGCGTCCGGACGAGCCTGCCCGTGATGGAGTAGACGCGGATCCTGACGCTGCCGGTCTCCCCCACCGAGTACCGGACGGCGGTCTCGAGCCGCATCGGGTTCGGGGCGGCGGGGGCCAAGCCCGTGCAGCCGGGCGACTCGCTGCCGCGGGTCCCGGGGAACCCGGAGCCCGGACCCGTGCTCTCGTGCCACGAGCCGCCGCGCGTGAGACGGCTTCCGCCGTCGTCCGCGAGCCAAGCCGACCCGCCGCCGCAGACGCGGTGGGCCCTTCCGTCTGAAATCCACTCCGGGAACGGGATCGTGTCGGCGAGCGCTCCGACGGGGAATCCGTCCGGCAGATCGGGAATGAGGGGGAGCGAGACGTTGGTCGACACGGCGCCGCAGCCGGCCGCGAGGACGGCCACGCCCTCAAGAAGGACGCCGGCGCCGAGCGCGGTGAGGGGCGTCGGTCTCATGGGACACCTCCTCGGCGACTCGCCGGGAATGCGTGATCCTGCCACGGGGGACGAGTCCGCGCGCGTTAGGGAGGCGTGTCCGTCTGAGAGGCAGCCTGTGCTGTGCGGGTGAGTTCGCTCGGTGGGGCGGGAGCGCTCGCTCCCTGGCACGTTCTACTTCTCAAGCTAGCGCTCAGGTGGGCGCGTGTCCAGGGGAATCGCGCGGAGGAGGGCGCCAGCCCGGCGAGCGCAGGGTGAACGGGCGGAGCCCGCCCCGAACCCGCTCTGGACTCCGTTTCGCCGCGGTGGCATACTGTCGCCGGAGGCTCGCAGACAAACCCCATTGGAGCAAAGGAGGCCGACCGTGCTGAGAGCCGCTGCGATCGCCGCCATCCTCCTCGCCCTCTCTCCTACGGGCTCTGCCGCGCAGTGGCGCCTCGACCTCGAGGGTGGCGCCGTCTGGTCGATCTCGAACGACGTCCGTATCCCGGGCGACTCGGGGACGGAGTTCTCGCTCACCGGTGACCTCTCGACCGACGCCTCCGCCTATTGGCGCGCGCGTGTCGAGTACGTGCTCGGGGAGCGCCACGTGTTCTCGGTCCTCTACGCTCCGCTCACGCTCGAGTCGACCGGGTCGCTCGACAAGGACCTCGACTTCGTTGACGAGACGTTCTCCGCAGGGACCGACCTCACGGCGGAATACATGTTCAACTCGTACCGGTTCACCTACCGCTACGAGTTCAGGCCAGGCGAGCAGTTCCAGTTCGGGCTGGGACTCACGGGGAAGGTGAGGGACGCGAAGATCAGCGTGGCCGGCGGCGGTCTCTACTCGGAGTCGACGAACGTCGGGTTCGTGCCGCTCCTGAACTTCCGGCTCTCCTGGGCGTTCTCGGACGCGCTGGCGGTGCTCTTCGAGGGCGACGCGGCGGCGGCGTCACAGGGCCGTGCAGAGGACGTCATCCTCGCGCTCGTCTGGCGGGCGAACGACCGGTGGGCCGTGAGGGGAGGCTACCGCGTGCTCGAGGGCGGGGCCGACAACGACGAGGTCTACAACTTCGCGTTCCTGAGCTACGCTGCGCTCGGCGTGACCTACACGTTCTGACTCCCCGGAGGGCCTGCTTCCGCCGGGGAGTCCGTCCATCGCGCCGTCGTGCGTCGCTCCGGCGCGTGAGTTCGCTTCCTACTCTGTGGTGTCCGTCTCCACCCGCGCGTCCATGATCATCCTGAGGAGCACGATTCCCTTCTCGTCCGGCACGCCGGCCGGGTCCGCATCCGTGTCCACGCGGAAGACGAGAACGAACTCGAGGTCCGGGAAGACCGCGAGGAAGTGGCCGCCCGAGCCCGCGTGTCCGTACCAGCGCGGCCCGAGCGCGCCCGCGGCGGGGCTTCCCTCGGGGATGATCGCCCACATGTAGCCGTACCCGTAGAGCGGGTCTTCCCCGAACTCCGCAGGGATGCTCGTGCTCTCCATGACCCACTCCCGCGGGACGACCTCACGACCTTCCCAGATGCCCTCGTTGAGATAGAGGACGCCGAACCGCGCGAGGTCGCGCGCGGTCATGCGGAAGTGGTACGCGGGGTGCAAGGAGATATCCTCCTGGTGCCAGTAGAAGCACTCCTCGGGCCGGAAGTCCTCCATCCCGATGGGTCCCGCGACCTCCTCGGCGAACGCCTCGAAGATGTCCTTCCCGGTCTCTTCCCGGAAGATGGTCCCCGCGACGTTGAACCCCCAGTTGTTGTAGTAGAAGTGCTCGCCGGGAGCGTGGCTCCCCCGCTCGGGCCGCGAGTCCTTCATCGACTGGCTCTCCGCGGCGGCCTCGATGTAGACCCCGGAACGCGCCTGGAGGAGCGTGCGCACGGTCGCCCGGAGCTCCTCCTCCGTTGGCGCGATCGGGCTGTCCGTGACGCCGAGCTCGGCGAGGGTCGCGTCGAGGTCGATCTCCCCGCTCGTGACGTGGATGCCGTAGAGCGCGCTCATCATGGGTTTTCTGACGGAGTGGAGCTTGTAGCGCCCGTTGACGTCCCCCCACTCGTAGAAGACGTCGCCGGCGTGCGCGAGGACGACCGCGGCGTAGCCCGCGCTGTCCGCGTACGCGCCCGCCGCGTCGAGGGCCTCGGCGGACCAGCCCGCCTCATCCGGAGTCACCCGGCCGAACTCGCCCTCGAGAGAGAACGCCGCGGTGCCCGGGCAGGCGATCAGAAGGACGACGACCAGGAACAGCGCGGACCTGAGCGGGGGGCTCATGCGGATCATCGGAAACGCTCCTCTTCGCAGGTTCCCGAAGGCATCCTGTTTCACCTCGCCACGTTCGACCAGCCCAGCAGAGGGTTGGACACCACGAAGCGAGAGGCCGCTGCATCGAGGCAGCGGCCTCCCGTGTGAATCCCCTCGCACCGCTCGGCCTAGCGGTACAGGTTCTTGATGTGGCCCCACGTCGCGTGTTCGACGGGCGTCATCTCCGTGAACCCGGAGATCTCGTAGACGTAGTCGCTGTCGCTGTCCGCGAGGAACACGTTCAGGGTGTTGGCGTCGAACGCGAGACCCTCGACGCCGGTGATCCCGAGGAGCGCCGACATGTCGAACGCCTCGAGCATGACACCGGCGGTGTTGAACTTGTAGACCATCCCCGCGTTGTCGTCGCCGATGAGGAGGTTCCCCTCGTTCGACAGGAAGCACGCCGAGTCGCTGTCGACGCACGGCAGGGTGGACCAGCGTGCTACCTCCGCCCCCGCCTGAGTCCACTCGACGCACTCGCTCGAGTTGTCGTCGGTGACGTAGAGGTTGCCGGTGTTCGTGTTGATCGCGAGGGCCGAGGCGTCGTCCATGGCGGCGTCGACGGAGAACTCGCTCACCAGCACCCCGGCGCGCGTGACCTCGGCGACCTTCTCGGGGTTGTACTCGTCGCAGATCCACAGGTTCATCGTGCCGGCGTGGAAGTCCATTCCGATCGGCCAGGTGAGCCCCACCTGAGCGGCGGGGAACATGCTCACGAACCCGCCGATGCGGGTGTACTCCCTGACCTCGCCTGTGCTGTTGTTCACGACCCAGATGTTGTCCCGGTCGGAGTCATACGCGACTCCGCCGGGGAAGGTATCGATCGGCCAGGACTGGACGATCGACAGGTCGGCGAGCGCTGGCACCGTCCACACGGTGACCAGTACGACCACCACAGCCAGCATGAGCAGTCGCGCCATGAGGCTGCACCTCCTCTCCCGGGAGCGTTCCGACAACGCTTCCGACAGCGTCCGAGCGGGGCGCGGGGGCTCCTCCCCGCAGTGCCGGGCCGCCGTCCCTCATGCCCCCGTGCGGCACAGAACAGCAACGCGGGGGCAATGGTACGTTGTTCTTGACGAGCATTCAAGGGATGTTTGGAGGGGTACCGGGATACCGGGGGAGCGTCCAGAAACCAGCGGGGAACGGCCTATCGAGCCCGAGAGCCTACTGAGTGGCGTCTGCGAGGGCCTCCAGCTCCGTGTCTCGCCCTCCCCGGGCGGCGAGCTGTATATGGACAGAGGCCGCTGCGAACGGCAGCGGCCTCTCAAGAAACCAGTCTCCACGAATCGGCCTACCGACACATGGCCTTGATGGCGCTCCATGTGGTCGGGGCCTCCGAGATGGACGTCTCCGACGTGAACCCGGAGACCTCGACGATCGTGTTGCAGTCGCTGCATGCGAAGAACACCGTCAGGGCATCCGGGTCGAACGTGAGCGCCTCGACACTTGTGAAGCCGAGCGATGCCGGGATGTC
Organism: bacterium; assembly: GCA_025774935.1. Lineage (GTDB taxonomy): Bacteria > Joyebacterota > Joyebacteria > Joyebacterales > Joyebacteraceae > JALGVN01. Next base: position 43,290 of record JALGZK010000014.1, read on the forward strand.
GACCACCTCATCGAAGCCGCCATCCGACCGGAACTTGTAGACCAGCCCGGCGTCGTCGTCGCCAACGAGGAGCCTGTCCTCTGTCGGCAGGTAGCAGATCGAGTCGATGTCGATGGCCGGCAGCGATGACCAGCGTCCGACCTCGACGCCGCCGAGGGTGAACGTGACAACCTCGCTCGCGCTGTCGTCGGCGGCGTAGAGGAGGCCGGCGGCCGAGTTGACGGCCAGCCCCGCGATATTGTCCATGGCGAGGTCAACGGAGAACCAGCTCACGACGACGCCATCTGTCGAGCACTCGACGATCTTCTCCGGGTCGGACGAGTCAGCGATCCACAGGTTCCCGGTGCCCTCGTGGAAGCACAACCCGCAGGGCTCCGTGAGGTCCCACACCTCGCCGCTGTACCAGTCCACGTGGTAGCCGGAGCGGTCATACTCCCTAACCTCGTTGCCGGCACCGTTCACGAGCCAGATATGGTCGCGGTCGGAATCGTAGCAGATACCCTCTGGGACGGTGTCGACCGTCCAGGTCTGGACGATGGTCAGTTGCGCGAGTGCGGGCACCGTCCAGACGGCCCCCGCCACGATCAGCAGGGTCAACAAGAGCGGTCTCGCCATGAGACGCACCTCCCCCCGGGAGCGAGCCGGCCGCGCTTCCGATAGTGTCCGAGCGGGTGTTGGGGGCGTCCCCCCGCCGAAGCCGGACCACTGTCCTGCATGCCCCCGAGCGGCACTCATCAGCTGAGTGTCGCCAATGATATGCGATTCATGATGAGCATTCAAGGGGGGATTACGGGCGCGCGGGCGTCCAACGCTCAGAGGGCCGCCTTCTCGATGATCCCAGCGAGCTGCGTGATGTCGAGATCGTTCGGCGCCTTCTCCTTCGACCAGAAGAACGCGTCGTCCCAGGTGTGCATGCCGGTGAGATCCGTGCGGGCGAAGAGCTCGCGCTCCTTCACGGTGCCCTTCAAGTCGAACCCGTGGTGCCCGACGGGAAGGAGGTCTGGCCCCTTCCGCGCCTCCGGCCCCGAGTAGACCTCGTCCCGCTCGAAGACGCGCTCGATGACCGGGTGCCCTTCGTGCGTCAGCTCCGCGAGCCCGGCCTTGATCTCGTTCATGATCGGGCGGGCGTCCGAGTCCGCGACGCTCCCCTTCGGAAACCGCCCCCGGCGGTTCAGGTAGATCCGCCCGGGGTCGTACGCGAACGCCCGCGAGCCCTCCGCGATCTCCTCGAGCGACGTAGGATCGTCGGTCTCGAACGAGAGGAACCCGTTTTCGACGAGCCAGCGGTTGATGCGGACCTCTGCCGTGATCCCGCAGAACCCGTGATCGGAGAGGAGGAAGAGCCCCTCCCCTTCGTCCTTGCGGCCGGAGACCTTCCCGAACCGCTCGACGAGCCCGCCCACGAACAGATCCACCTTCCGGTAGTAGTCGAGGAACGCGCCGTGATAGGCGTGCGACGGGTCCTCGACCGCCTCCCAGAGATAGTGCTGGAGCCGGTCGGTCCCGGTGACGACGATCTGGAAGTAGTCCCAGTCCTCGTTCCAGAAGAGGTCGACCGCGCGGCGCCTGCCCTCGAGGGTCTCGTCGAGCTCGCGGATCAGGTAGTCGTGGTCGGCTCTCGCCTGCGCCGTGTCGATGTCGATCCGGTAGTCGATGCCCTCGAGGTCCGAGACGTACCGCATGGGCGCAACCGCCTTCTTGAGCGAGATTGCAACGAACCCGGAGACGAGGATGCCAGGGATCTCCCGCGCGGGGTAGGTCGAGGGCTGGTTCACCACGATCGAGCGCTTCCTCTTGCGGCCGAGCCGGTCCCAGAGCGTCGGCGCCTTCAAGTCCCGGAAGTTCGGGAACCGGTAGTCGTAGGAGTCCGGCTTGGGGTCGACGAATCCGAAGATGCCGTGCGTGCCCGGGTTCGTGCCGGTCATGAAGGAGGGCCAGCTCACGGCGGAGATCTCGGGCAGGGTCACGTTCATCTCCGAGAGGTGCCCGGCCGAGACGAGTCGCCCGATGTTGGGCGTCGTGCCGTCTGACGCGAACCGCGAGAGGAGCGAGTGTGGCACGCCGTCCAGGCCGATGACGAGCGTGCGTTTCTTCCTGCGTGTGAAGAGACCCAAGCATCCCTCCGTGCTCCAAGTGAACGGCGCCCCTGCCCGGCGGCAGGGGCGCCGCGTGTGTCTTGTGCGACTATGGCGGGTCGGCGTCAGGACTCGTCATCGTCCCCCTCGCTGAGCCAGGACCGATGGCCGTGCCATCCGGTGTCCTCCTCGTCGCCCCACCAGCCGTCATCTTCCAGTTCCGTCTCCTCTTCCTGTTCCTCGGCGAACTCCCACTCCTCGATCTTCCGCGGCCTCCCCTCGCGACGTCCCTTCGGTGCGTCGCGGTCGTGCCGGCGGTCCCTCTTGGAGCGCCGCCTGTTCTTCTCCAGGTTCACCACGAGCGTCTGGCCCCTGAACTCCAGGCCGTTCAGCATCCTCGTCGCTTCCCTGGCCTCACGCTCCTCCATCTCGACGAACGCGTAACACTGACCATTGCTGCTGGTGTGGTCGATCACGTACCTGACCGACTGCACCTCGCCGAACGGCGCGAACAGGGCCTCGATGTCGACCTCGCTCGACTCGAACGGCAGGTTGCCTACGTAGATTGTCGTGGCCATTGCGTCAGTGCCCCGCCAGGAGCGGAGCTTCGCACCGCTCCCCTGCCCGACGGGAGGATGGGCCGCCGACGTCCCTGCCGCCCACACGTCGCGCCACCTCCGCGCCAGGACGGACAACCCGATACCAACACAACGCATCTGTCAAAGAACCACCCGGTCCCGGCTTCGGTCCACACGGGCCGAGAACAGCCGGGCGCTCGTTCGCCCTCCTCTTCCACCACGAGGTGATACTGCTCGACCCGCGGCAGGGTGTGTCATCCGGGAAGGGAGAGGTTCCGGGGACCCTCTCCCGTGCCTCACCCGTATGCAAGCATTCGGGAGCTGGGGGATGGTGTCAAGTGCAATCCCGGGGAGGCAGGCAGGGCGCGAGGGTTCGGGGCCGGGGCCGGCGCGGGCCCCGGGGATCCTCAGGCCCGGAGACCCTGGACGGACAGCGCCCGGCGCGGTGTCGGCTGACCCCGCCAGTCTGCGGTCCTCGCCGTGAACCGTTGATCTTGCGCCCTCCCTTCGACGGCATCATCCCCCCCGGGCAGCTCCACCGGCGCGCTGCGCGCGGGCCCGGCGCACGGCGCCCGCCGGAACGGCAGCCTCCTTGACATTCGAGTGGATGCGTGGCATACTATGTTCGATAACCGAACGAAGTCGTGTGAACCCTTGTTGCCTCGCAAGTTCTTGTCAGGAGGAAGACTCTGTGGCACGCCGGACGCGGTTCTGGACGATCCCCCTCCTCGCGGTTCTGGCAGCGATGCACGCGGCTGAGGCACCCGCCCAGTGCATCCTGGCAAACCCGAGCTTCGAGATCGGAGCCTCGGGGAGCAACGTCTTCGGCGGTTGGGGGCAGTTCGGCGACGTGGGCTCGGTGAGCTTCGCCACGCACGGCTCCGCCGCGGCGCGGGTGTCGGGTCCGGACTGGGGCGGATGGGACGTCTCCGCCTTCTGGCAGCAGCAGGACAGCTACCAGGGCGAGCAGTGGGAGGTGACCGGCAAGGTGGCGCATTCGTCCGCCAATCCGCTGACCGGCGACTGCAGGGCCATCGTGAACATCGAGTGGTGGGACGCAGGCGGCATGATGAGCTACGAGTCCCACGACGTGGCTCTCCCCTCCACCCCCACGGACGAGTACCAGAGCTTCTCCGTCCTGAGCGATCCTGCGCCATCCGGAACCGTGGCGATGCGCGCCCTCTTCGCTGTTCTCCAGAGCCCCTCCGACCCGCCTCCGGACGTCTACTACGACCAGACGACGGTCCTGAGTCAGAGCTACCCGACCATCGAGGACATGCAGTGGAACGACTTCCCCGGCGGCAGGGCGCTCTCGTTCTCGGGACGGACGTGGCGCGTCAAGGGGCCCGGGTACTACGGGCCCGGACCGAACCTCTTCTCCGACTCGGAGTCGAGCGTCTGGGTGGACGGCGACGACCGGCTGCACCTGACCATCCGGAACGTCGGCGGCTCCTGGTACAGCACCGAGGTGGCGCTCACTGAGACGCTGGGCTACGGGGACTACATCTTCACGACCGTGGGCCGCGTCGACGACATCGATCCGGCCGCCGTGTTCGGCCTCTTCCTCTGGCAGTACGGACCCTGCTGGGACGAGTCGTATCTCTGGTGGAACCCGTACAACGAGTTCGACATCGAGTTCAGCCGGTGGGGCAACCCCGCGAGCAGCAACAACGCGCAGTTCGTCGCCCAGCCCTGGGACTGGTACGGGAACGTCAGCCGCTTCGACGTGTCCTTCGGCGCCGAGGAACTCTCCAGCCACGCGCTCCGCTGGCTCCCCGACCGGGTCGTGTGCAGAAGCTGGCGCGGCGGGCCACAGGACGAGTCCCCCGGCAACATGATCCACACCTGGACCTACACGGGTCCCCACATCCCGAGGCCCGAGATACCGCGCGTGCACGTGAACCTCTGGCGGTGCTGCGATCAACCGTCGTCGAACCTGGAGGTCGTGCTCGACGCCTTCACGTTCTTCCCGGCGGACCCGACCGGCGTGAGCGACGCGCCGGAAGGGGACGACTCGTCCGCACGGCCCGCCCGGCTCCTCGCCGCGAGACCCAACCCGTTCAATCCCGTCACGACCATCGGCTACTCGCTCAGGAACGAAGGTCCGACCGAGATGGCGGTCTTCAACGTGGCGGGTCGCAGGGTCCGCACCCTAGTGGACGGCTTCGTTCCGGCGGGCGATCACGAGGTCACGTGGGACGGACGCGACGACCGCGGCGCCCGCGTGCCGTCGGGCGTCTACTTCTACCGGCTCCGAGCCGGAGACGCGGTCGAGACCCGACGGATGGTTCTGGTGAAATAGACTCCGACGGGACCGACGCCGTGCCCCGGATCCCCTGTCAGAGAGAGATGATGTGACAACGCCGTCGCGCGATGCGACGGCGTCTTTTCGTCTTAGTGCCAGGCTGGGAGCGAACGGGGACGACGTCAGGAGCCGCGCAGGCACTCCCCCGGTATGCCGACGTGGATCCTCGAGATCCGGCCAGAGCGTCCGAAGAGCTCACGGCTCAGCTCACGGTCCAGGCGATCGCCTTCGATGACGCGTTCCGAGCCGTCATCGAGCGTGACACGAATCCCCCCCCTGCCTTCCGCGCGCTCGTAGACGACCGGCACCTGGCAGAACGTGAAAGCGATGGTGCCGGCATCGAGCTCGATCGAGGCGGGCGTCCCTCTGACCTCGTAGTAGCGGAAGACCGCGGGTTCCCGGAGGAACTCCTCGGACTCCAGGAGCACCGGCCGGAAACTGACGACGCCGTCCTCCACGCGAACGCCCAGCTCGCCGAACCGCGTGAGGATCTCCTCCTTGACCTGCCCGGTCATCCCGGGCTGCTTCGCGCCCCCGTGCGGCGGGGTGTGGGAGTACGGGTCGGTAGGGAACGCGCCGTACTCGCCCGGGGTCTTCTCGAACCCGAGTCCCGATCGGACACGGCGGTACAGCCTCACGAGTTCATCCTTCGGCGCCTCCGACTCCCCGTCCCTGCCGGTCGTGAGCGCGATCTCCTGTGCGGCCACCAGGAGCTTGGCCACCATGTGCCAGTAGATGCAGCCCAGACCCTCGTACGAGTACATCGCGCCCGAGCGGCCGGTGTACTCCCTGTGGTTGAAGACGTCCTCGAACAGATCCGCCACGGCATCGCGGTCGCGCGCCACGCGGTCTGTCCACTCCGCGCGCTCCCCGAGCCGGTCGAGCGCCGCCGCGAGGTCGTCCCTGTTCCTGAAGTTGGGGTGGAACCTGACGGTGCCCGAAACGTCCCTCGCGAGGATCGAGCCCTCGCCCTCCTCGAGGAGGTCCCGAAGAAGCGGCACGGCCGAGACACGCTCCGGCTGCACGACGTTCTTCTCCAGGAACGAGGGGAGCTCCCTCTCGGGATAGAGAAGGAAGCTCTTCTGGTCTTCCCGGTACAGGGAGGACTCGAAGAGACGGTCCAGCATCTCGGCTGCCTCGGCGGGCTCTACGAGACCCGAACTCAATGCGGCCACCTGCCCTTCGAGCATCAAGGGCAGTGGACGGAGCGCGGCCTCTGTCCTGCCGTCGCTGAGTTCGAGAAGCACGTACGCGTTGTAGAGCCAGTCGTCCCTCCGGTTCGCCCTGATGCCGTAGTCGATGACGGCCAGGGCGGTCCTGCAGAGGCCGATTGCCTCACTGACCTCGAGCACGGTCCTGCCCGAGAACCCGCGCGCGTAGACTTCCCTCCTGTAGCTCGAGAACGCGTTGCCCAGCTCGTCCATTGCGCGCTTGCGGTCGCGGTCGCTGAGCGGCCCCATCTCCACAACACCTTCCACCCACACAAGCGACGACAGGACGCGGCGCGACCACGCGGCGACCTCGGTCGACACCGCGAGATCCTCGCCGGCCGCGCTCGAGAGCAGGTCCTCCAGGAACGCGACGTAGCGCCTGAGGTAGCAGAGTGTCACGACCGAGACGCCGTTTCCCACGAGGGCGTTGTTGGCGTCGTTCCACTCCGGCCGCTGCGTGTTGAGCCAGATACCTCCACCGGGAACCAGGTTCGAGAGTTTCGAGAGAAGCGGAACCAGGAGCTTCTCGAAGAGGTTGACGTGGTGGACCGCTCCGTCCGGTCCGAGCACCAGCCGCCCGTCCGTCCCCATGTCCGACACACGCGCACTGATCTCGGCATCGAGAGCGGCATCGAAATCGATGGTGCGGGTCGGGTCCTTGAGGATCTCCCCGTAGGGCCTCAGGCGGTAGGGCACGTCGGCGTAGCTGAAGATCTCGCGGCGCAGCAGGTCCTCGACCTCGCCGGGCAGGTAGCGGGTCGTCCACTCGAGGAGCTTCAGGAGATAGACGATCTGGTGATCTCCCCAGTAGCCAATGTGGCTCCAGGGGTCGTGGGGGTCCGGCGTCTCCCAGTCGACACCGTCACGCGTGATCCTGTAGGGGTTGAACCCGTCGACCGTCGAGGCGTTCACGAACCGGGCGACGACGTTGGGAAGGAACGCTGGGAACGAGAGGCACAGCGCCTCCCAGTTCTGGAAGATGTCCCGCCAGTTCCCTTCGTGGTGGAGCGCGCGGCTGCCGTCAGCGTTCCGCACGTGAATCGAGAACCGGTTCCACGGGCGGCTGGGGTCGCCGTGTCGCCTTCCGAAGTAGAGCGGCAGGTACTCGCGGCACAGCCGCTCGAGATCGGCATCCCCGGTCTCGCGCGCGGCAGAGAGGAGCGCGCGGACGCCGATCGCCTCGGGGAGTGACTCGAGGAATGCCTTCTGTCGCTCGGCGGTCGCACGGTTTCGGACCTCGATGAACTCGACGAGGTCCGCCGTCGGCACTTCGTAGTTGTCGGCGAAGACGCCCCCACGCATGCTGTTGAAGAGGACGTTGGCGAAGTGGTGCACCGCGGTCTCGGCGCGCCCCGCTGCCTGCATGCCGTCGGCGCTGCCGACGATGCGCTCAAGGCTCTCCCCCGCGCGCTCGAGGCTCCTCTCGATGTCCCGCGGGAGGTCCCCGCCGTCGGCAAGACGCTTCCGGAGCTCTGCGACCTGCCCGTGACTGCGACCGGCATCGGCCGCCGTGTGCCACCGGGCGTACTCGTCGGGACCGAGCCTGACCGCCGCGGTCACGAGGTAGTTGCCCCTGCGCCCGGAGAGAACCGTCTCGGGCGGTGGTCGATCTCCCGACCTGAAGGCGTCGATCGCCTCGGCGGAGAGGTGGACGCTCGCGCCCCCGAGTCCCACGGTCCAGACGGTGTTGGCCCGGAGGACCTCCACCGCCTCCGGACGGTCACTGATGCCGGCGGTCAACGAGAAGATCCCGAGCCCAGTCGCGTCGTCCACCTCCGACCTCTTGTAGGCATCGGAGAGGTTGCTCGCGCACTGCGACAGGGACAGGGGAATGCCGTGCGGGAGGACGTTGCGGAGACCGTCGAGAACCTCCACCTCGACCGGCGACGTTCCGCGGTTCTCGAGCGAGGCCGTCCTCACCCATCCGAACTCGTCGCTCCCGGCCCAGCGGTACCGGAACACGAGACCGAGATCGTGGTCGATCTCCTCGAAGATGAGGACGTTCCCCGTCGTGCTCTTGTACAGGCTGCGGGCGATCGCTCCCTCTCGAGCCTGCCGGTCGGAGAACGGCTCCCACGCCGTCGGGGCTCCGTCCCCCCGACGCGCGCGGAGGAGCGTGATCGGGCCCGTGTGGTGATGGGCGTCGCGCAGCCTGTCGACCGTCTCGTAGGGGAAGATGCTCCCGTCGGCGTCCACCCTCCCTGCCGTCAGGCCCCCTCCGGACGTCACGAACATCCAGAGGTCGGTCGGTGTCGCCAGGGTCATGAGGAAGAGAGGCATCCGGTCGTACGACGAGATGCGGTAGTAGTCCCGGCCCTCGAACCGGACCAGCTCACCGACGGGCTCCCGCGTGCGGGGAGTCTCGTCCTCCGCGCTCGGCCTCGCGTCCTCGCGGACGAGCCCGGCGCTGCCCGCTCGCGGGTGAAGGTGGATGATGTCCCGAAGGCGGTCGAACGCCATCTCAGACTCCCTCTACGGGCGCTGCGCCCAGCCTCACCCGGGCGCAGCGCACGATCCGTTGCTCTCTCCCGCGCGTCGCCGTCCCGCCCCTGGTCCTGCGGGAATTCGCGGCCAGGGACGCGCGGCTACTTCAGGAGGACCATGCTCCTCGAGCTCTGTCCGTCCGGCGTGCTGACGAGGTACCAGTAGGTGCCGGAGGCGGCCATGCTGCCGTCCGCGGTTCTCCCGTCCCACGTGACCGCGTGCGGTCCGGCCGGGAGAACGCCGTCATGGAGCGTCACCACCCGTCGACCGGCGACGTTGTAGACGAAGATCTCGACCTCCTGCGTCCGCGGGAGCTCGAAGGCGATCCTGGTCGTCGGGTTGAACGGGTTCGGCACGTTCTGGTGAAGTGTGAGTCCTCCGACCTCACCCTCATCGATGCCCACCGTCGAGATGTCGTAGAGCAGGACGTCGTCGATGAACGCCGCCCCCTGCTCTTCCGGGAACGACTGGACGAAGAGGATGTAGGCGGCCACCGAGTCCGTGCCCGCAGGAGCCGTTCCGTACAGGCTGTGACGCGTCCACTTGCCGAGCGGAGATGTCTGGTCGACGATTACGGCTTCGGATGCGCCCGTCCCGTTCCCGGCCGCGTCCTTGAACAGGAGCTTCGCGAGGAGGATGCAGCCGTTCCCCGGCTGGATGGGGCTCTCGCGACAGGTCGTCAGAGTGTACGCGTCGAACTTCCAGATGCTCCCGGGGTCCGCCGGGAACTGCTGGAACATGCCGGAGTCGTTGCCCTCGACGAACGTCCCGTAGAGCTTGGCGGCGCCCGTGGTCGTCCGGAGCGCCCAGTCGCGGCCGTCGTAGTAGGCGTTCCCGAACGCGTTCCATCCGGAGAGGTCGAAGTCGAAGCTCGGGTTCGCGAGCACGTTCGGCTCCGTGGTCGGAGTAACCTCGACGAACTCCGTGTCGTCCACGAAGACCGCCCCCTCGTTGCACTCCCACTGCAGGAAGAGGATCATCGCCTGGACGGAGACCGCCGTCTCGGGCACGGGCGCGGTGACCGTGAACGGGACCCACTCGTTACGGGGCGTGCTCCAGTCGCCGATGATCACCTCGTTCGCCGACACCTCGAACCCGAAGGAGTTGAAGAAGACGACCTTCGCGATGCAGCGGTTGCCGAAGCACGTGTCGGACCCGGGGATCGTGTCCGCCTCCGAGACGAACGAGTAGCCGCTCATCTTGTACTCCATGCCCGGCGTCGGCGTGAACTCCTGGAAGAACCCGCTCCCGACGTGATACCCCGAGCAGTTCGTGAACTCGCCGTAGATCTTGGCCGACGCCTCGCCCGTCCGGTAGATGTCGTCGTTCGCAGGCGTCGAGATCGTCGGGGCTTCGCCGAACACCTCCCAGCCGCCGAACGAGCCGCCGCCCGCCTCGAACCCCGGGTTGACGAGCAGGTTCTGCCCGTACGCCTGCGCCGAGAAAGCGATCGTGGCCACGACCATGAGACCCAGCCACGCTGCCCTCTGTCCTCGCTTCATGCCCCCCCTCCTTCGTTCGTGACCTCAGCGGCCCACTCGGCTAGAATGGGCGCTCCTGCGTTAGCGCTTGACATCACAGTAGGTTATTATACACTATGTTCGGGAACCGAACAAAGCCTTTTTTGCTCTGCCCGGAGGGAATGTGCCCAGCGAGCCTGGGGCCCGAAATACGGCTCTCCTCGAGGTAGCCGGCCTCTCGAAGACATTCGTCTCCGGGGGGCTCTTCGGCACCTCGCGGCCCGTCGTGGCCGTCGAGGACGTCTCGTTCGCGGTCGACTGCGGCGAGGCCGTGGCGCTCGTGGGCGAGTCCGGGAGCGGCAAGAGCACCATCGCCCGCATCCTCCTGAGGCTCGAGCGCCCGGATGCCGGACGCATCGTCCTGGACGGGGACGACGTCCTCGACCGTGAGCCGCGGCACGCCTCCCTCTCCTACCGTCGCAGGGTGCAGATGGTCTTCCAGGACCCGTTCGGTTCTCTGAACCGCACACACGACGTCGCGCACCATCTGGCCCGGCCGCTCCTCCGCCACAAGCGCGCGACCCAGAAGGACGTTCGTGAGAAGACGATCGTCCTCCTCCACGCGGTCGGCCTTGAGCCGCCCGAGGAGTTCATCTCGCGCCGTCCCTACGAGCTCTCCGGAGGTCAGCGCCAGCGCGTCGCGATCGCCCGGGCTCTCGCGGTCGACCCCGACATCCTGATCGCGGACGAACCGACGTCGATGCTCGACGTGTCGATCCGCATGGACATCCTGACGCTCCTCACCGACCTCAAGAACGAGCGCGGCCTGGCGATGCTCCTCATCACGCACGACCTGGCCTCCGCGCGCTACCTGGCGGACCGGATCCTCGTGCTCTTCCGCGGGAGGATCGTCGAGGGAGGCCCGGCCGACGAGATCGTCGTGTCGCCCGCACATCCTTACACCCGCGCGCTCCTCGCCTCCATCGCGGACGTCGGCAGGCTGGGCCCCGAGCCAGCGGAAGCGAAGGTGGACCGAATCGACCGCGCGGACACCGCTGACTCCTCGGACACCGGCTGCCCGTTCGCGCCCCGTTGCCCCGAGGCGATGGACGTCTGCCGGAAGACCGATCCGTCGTATCGGACCGTGGGTTCGCGGCGGGTGAGGTGCCACCTCTACCCCGAGAACGCCGGGCGTTCGGAGGAGTGAGCGACGTGGCGACACACCGCTTTCCCGAGGGGTTCGTCTGGGGCGTCGCGACGTCGGCCCAGCAGATCGAGGGCAGCCGGAACGCAGACGGTCGAGGGGACTCCGTCTGGGACTCCTACGCGCTCGAGGGACGCATCGAGGACGGGTCGAACCCGTTCAGGGCGTGCGACCACTACAACCGCTGGCAGGACGACGTCGAGCTCATGTCGTGGCTCGGCGTCGGCGCCTACCGGTTCTCCACGTCATGGTCGAGGATCATGCCCGGAGGAACCGGTCCCCCGAACGCCGCCGGGCTCGACTTCTACGACGCCCTCGTCGACGGCCTCCTGGCGGCGGGAATCGAACCCTACATCACGCTGAACCACTGGGACATGCCGGCCGAGCTCCTGGAGCCTGGCGGCTGGGCCTCGCGCGAGACGGTCGGTGCGTTTGTCGAGTACGCCCGTGCGGTGAGCGAGCGGCTCGGCGACCGCGTGCGTCACTGGGCCACGCACAACGAGCCCTGGTGCGTGGCGACCCTCGGGTACGAGGAGGGGTGCCACGCTCCGGGACACACGGACCCCGCGGCCGCCTTGAGGGCCGCCCACCACCTGCTCCTCTCCCACGGGCTCTCGGTGGACGCCATCAGGGGAAACGCGAGGGACGCGAAATGCGCCGACGAGGACAGGGAGGCCGCGCGGCGCTTCGACGGGTTCTTCAACCGCTGGTACTTAGACCCAGTCTTCCGCGGCGAGTACCCGTTCGACGCGCTCGAGGACCGCGCGAGGAGAGGCCACCTCGAGAACGGCCGGATGCCGTTCGTCGAGGACGGAGACATGGCGGCGATCGGGGTCCCCATCGACTTCCTGGGGGTGAACTACTACAGCCGCACGGCCGTGAAGGCGGGACCGGACGGCGACCCGGTCGGGGCCCCGCTCGTCCCGAAGGAAGAGCTCACCGAGATGGGCTGGGAGATCTACCCCGAAGGCCTCACGGACATCCTGGTCCGGGTCACTGCGGACTACGGGCCGGAGGCGATCTTCGTCACCGAGAACGGGATCGCGCTGCCGGAGGAGTCCGACGAGGAGGGTCTCGCTGACCCGCGGCGCGTGTCGTTCCTGCGCGACCACCTCATCGCGGCGCACCGCGCCCTCGAGGCGGACGTGCCGCTCAAGGGCTACTTCCACTGGTCCCTCATGGACAACTTCGAGTGGGGACACGGATACACGAAGCGGTTCGGCCTCGTCAGGGTCGACTTCGGGACGTGCGAGCGCAGGCCGAAGGAGAGCGCCCGCTGGTACCGCGAGGCGATCGCGGCGAACGCCGTCGACGACGCGAGCGGTGACGCGAGGTAGAAGAGAAAACCGGGAGATGACAGCGATGCCCAGAAGAGAGAGCCAGCGCCGGACGGCCGTGTGCATGATCGTCCTGGCGGCCGCGACGCTCCTGGCCGTGGCCTCCACGACGGTGGCGGCCGAACCGGACGTGCGCGTCGTCGCCGACCAGAGCGGCCAGAAGCTCCAGGTCGACGGCGAGGACTACCTGGTCTTCGGCATGAACTGGGGCTACATGCCGATCGGTGAGAACTACCTGTACGACCTGTGGAGCCAGCCGGAAGATGTCATCCTGACGGCCCTCTCCCGCGAGATGCCGCTCCTTCAGGACATGGGCGTCAACTCGATCAGGCAGTACGTGGGCATCCCTCCCCGATGGGTGCAGCACATCTACGAGGAGTACGGCATCACGACGATGCTGAACCACACGGTCGGGCGCTACGGCTACACGATCGACGGCGCCTGGGTCCCCTCGGTCGACTACTCGGATCCCCAGTTCCGCGAGCTCGTGACGGAGGAGATCGTCGACTGGGTCGAGCAGTACCGCGACACGCCGGGCGTCCTCCTCTGGCTCCTCGGCAACGAGAACAACTACGGGCTCCACTGGAGCTCGTTCGAGATCGAGGCCCTGCCCGAGGGTGAGCGCGACGAGGCGCGCGCCCGCTACCTCTACACGCTCTACTCGGACATCACCGACGAGATCAAGCGCGTCGATCCGGAGAAGCTCGTCGCCATCGCGAACGGCGACATCCAGTACATCGATCTCATCGCCGAGGAGTGCGGCAACCTCGACATCCTGGGCACCAACGTCTACCGCGGCATCTCGGTTCGCGACCTCTACCAGGAGGTGAGCGACAAGCTCGGACTGCCGGTCGTCTTCACCGAGTTCGGCGCCGACGCGTACAACGCCAGGGAGATGCGCGAGGACCAGCTGATGCAGGCGAAGTATCACATCGGCCAGTGGCAGGAGATCTACGAGCAGTCCTACGGCAAGGGACGCGTGGGGAACGCCATCGGCGGCTACATCTTCCAGTGGAGCGACGGGTGGTGGAAGTTCGGGCAGGAGAGCCGGCTCGACATCCACGACACCAACGCCTCGTGGCCCAACGGCGGCTACATCGAGGACTACGTCGAGGGCGAGAACAACATGAACGAGGAGTGGTGGGGCATCACGGCGAAGGGGCCGCCCGACCACAGGAGCCTCTACGAGGTCTACCCGAGGGCGGCCTACTATGCCCTCAGGCGCGCGTTCAAGCTCGACCCCTACGCGCCCACGACCGACCTCGAGACCATCCGGGAGCACTTCGGGGGGATCCAACCGGCCGCAGCAGAACTCGAAGCCCGCGCAGACAGGGCGGCGCTCGGAGGAGGATCGACCGAACGCGTGCGTGTCTCGGGACTGAGACTCGAGTTCGAGACGTACAGCACTGGCGGCTCGAACATCACGACCCCGACGGCCAGGGACGCGTACGAGCAGGGGGACGTCGACAGCTATCCCGCTTACCTCGGCTTCGATCACCAGGAGTCGTTCTTCGTCGACTTCGAGGTGAAGCCCGTGGAGAGTCTGACGGCAGGGCTCTCGGTCAACATCCTCGGGAACGTCGCGGTGAACCCGATCGACGAGATCTTCTACGAGAACCGCGGGCGCCCGCAGACCTACCTCGACGAGGACGAGAACGAGGTCCTCGTGGAGGACGCGGAGCGCGTCGCCGTCTATCAGGCCGCGGTCTCCTGGGACGACAAGTGGTTCCTGATGGACGGCTTCTACCGCACCGGCCACCTGCACTGGATGTACGAGGGGGACTTCTTCGGGCTCTACCAGGACGCCTATTACGGCGAGAACATCGACATCTACAACGGCAAGGCGCCAGCGGGATTCGAGGTCGCGATGAAGCGGCAGCTCGACGGCCTCAAGGTCGCGTTCGGTCCGCAGCTCTGGTGGGGAGCCAACCCTGCGGTGTTCCTGAAGTACCAGCGGAGCTTCGAGGGAGTCGGCGCCACCGTCGTCTACCACGAGGACGTCGGCCAGCAGACCTCCGCCAACACGTCGATCGCGGTCCCGATACCCGAGAACCGGCGGCTCTCGCTGCAGTTCGAGACGCAGCGCGGGCCCTGGGGGGTCGAGGTCGGCGGCCTCTGGGCGGGAAGCCAGAGGGTCGGCGACGAGTTCCAGGTGGCCGTCGAGACCTCGGACGGGTACGACATCTTCGAGGACGAGATCATCGACGGGGACTGCTTCGGCGTGAAGGGGAAGGTCACCTACGAGAAGGGACGGTGGCACTGGTACGCGCAGGCAGCGAGGATGGGGCTCGTCGCCGACGCGGGGCCGACGCCGACGATCACCTATACGGGCTGGAGCCTCAAGGACTCGGGCTCCGGGAACCAGACGAACTTCCTGACCGGCGTCGCGATCAACGTGGGGAACTTCCAGATCAGCCCGAACTTCCTCTGGCAGGAGCCGATCATCGGCCCGATTCCGTACGGCGTACCGCCGCCCGGAAGACCGCGTAACGTGAGCACCCGCGGCGACCCGTTCGCGGTGCGCTCGAACCGGGAGACCATCGGCGGCGAGATCATGATCACCTACGACCCCGCGCCGGCGACCTGGCTCTGGCAGTGGGACAACGACGTGCGGGAGAACGCGCCGCTGGCGGCGAGCCTGGGGTTCGTGTTCCGGCACATGCCCACGACGCAGGACGTCGCCAACTACATCGAGGGGGACGGCAGCACGGTCGGGACGTTCGCCGCGGCTCCCCCGCCCTCGGACCTCTGGGAGGTCAACGCGCGTCTGGTGTCAAGGCTCGGACCCGACAGCAGACTGGTCTCGCGGTGCTACTTCGGGAGGTTTCAGCCCAGCGGATGGGATCCCGAGGGCGAGAACACCACCCTCAACAGGACGATCGAGCGGTTCGGCCTCGACGCCCGCCTGACGCAGGGCCGCGTCGCGCTCGAGGGCTTCGCCAAGTTCAACGACTGGGGCCCGTACGACTACCACCGCGATTTCAACCTGACCTTCCCGGTCCAGCTCATGGGCGACCTCTCCTACTCGCTCGGCTCGCCGCGCTGGTTCGGCTTCGCCCAGACGCGCGTCGGAGTGCGCTACACGTGGCGTTCGCTCGACGACAACTCGAACCGCTACGACGCGGAGAACGCCGACGGGCGGGCGGGCTCGGAGTGGGAGCTCAGGACGTACGTGCACGTGGCGCTCTAGTACCGTCCGCGGGATGAGGCGGCGCGCCGGAGGGCGGCGCAGCTGATTCGCCGGCGGGTGCCTCGCCAGCAGCTACTTCGTCAGCAGCTAAGCCCGAGGGCGGGGACCTGAGGCTCGCGGGCTGGCCCGCGATGCTCACGGGCTCGGGCCCGCCCGGCTTCACGGACGGGAACGCGCGCAGGAGCCCCTGCGTGTAGGGATGGCGCGGAGCCTGCCGGAGTTCCTGTGCGGGCGCGACCTCGGCCAGCCTGGCCGCGTAGAAGACTGCGACGCGGTCGGAGATCTGGAGCATGCGCGCGAGGTCGTGGGTGATGAAGATGACGGCGAACCCGAGCGCCGCCTGAAGCTCGCGGATGCGCTCGAGGATCACCGTCTCCACGATGACATCGAGGGCCGTCGTCGGCTCGTCGAGAATGACGATGGACGGCCGCATCGCGAGCGCGAGCGCGATGCCGACGCGCTGCCGCATCCCTCCCGAGAGCTGGTGGGCGAACGAGTCGAGCCGGTCCCTCGGGATCCCCACGAGATCCAGGAGCTTCCGTGCCCGCCCACGCGCCCACTCGGCCGAGGCGGCGTCGTGCGCGAGCAGGGTGTCCACGATCTGCTCCCCCACAGGGAGCGTCGGGCTCTCGGCAGGGCCCGCCCCGTGCGTCATGAGCGCCCCGGCGATCTGTTCCCCGCCTGGAGCGACGTGGCTCTCCATCGGTCCGCTGCCGTGCGCCAGCAGCGTGTCGACGATCTGCTCGCCGACCGAGATCACGGGGTTCAGGGCGTCCATCGCGCTCTGGAAGACCATCGAGATCTCCCGCCAGCGCATCTTCCTGAGCTCCTCGTCGTCCATCGCGAGGATGTCGCGCCCCTTGAAAAGGATCTCCCCGCCGGTGATGACCGCCGGCGGAGGGAGGATCCGCATGATCGCCTTCGCGAGCGTCGTCTTGCCGCTCCCCGACTCGCCGGCCACGCCGAGGATCTCGCCGGGCGCGACCGTGAGGTCGAGGTGGTCGATGGCGCGCACCGGCCCCTCGTCGGTCACGTAGTCGACGCACAGGTCGCGTATGTCGAGAAGGAGATCAGGCATTCTCTCTCACCACCGGAGTGGAGCGCCCGGGCGTGTGGCCGCGCCTCACGAGGAAGCTCCGCCACGCGCGCTCGAGCCTCAGGCGCGGGTTGGTGATCTCGTCGAACCCGGAGTTCAGCATCGTGAGGCCGAACCCGACCAGGGCAACGGCGATGCCGGTCGGCGCGAACGTCCACCACGCGCCCGTCAGGAGGGCCGAGTCGTTCTGCGCCCAGTAGAGGTTCGTTCCCCACGTGACGGCCGACACGTCGCCCAACCCCAGGAACTCGAGCCCGACCTGCGCGCCGATCGCGTAGACAGTCCCGCCGATCACCTGGGAGACGAGGAGGGACGTCATGTTGGGCAGTATCTCGCTCGTGATGATCCGCCAGTTCGACTCGCCGGCCACGACGGCCGCGGCGACGAAGTCGCGGTTCCGGTGCGCGAGGGTCTGGGCCCTGAGGACCCGGGCGTTCCACGCCCACCCCGCAATCACGAGCACGAACGCGAGCGTCAGGGGACCCGACGGAAGGTAGGCAGCGATGACGATGGCGAGCGGCAACCCCGGGATGACGAGAAAGACGTTGAAGAGGAGCGAGAGGAACGCGTCAACGCGGCCGCCGAAGTAGCCCGCGGTGACGCCGATGAGTGCCCCCACGAACACGACGGTCAGGCCGACGCTCACGCCGATCAGGAGTGACGTTCTCGTGCCGACGACCAGCTGGGCGAGGACGTCCTGGCCCTGCCCCGTCGTGCCGAGCCAGTGCTCGGCGGAGGGCGGCTGCATCGGGATGCCGACGAGCTCGGTCGGGTCCCCGACGAGGAGCGGTCCGAACACAGCCAGGAGCACGAAGAACGCGATCACGCCGGCGCCGAACGCGGCGCGCTTGTCGTGCCTGACGGCGTCGACCCACGCCGCGAGTCCCGTTCCTGCTGCCGCTCTCTTCCGGCTCACCGTCCATCCCCCCTCACGACACCGAGTCCCTGATGCGCGGGTCGAGCCACATCGACAGGATGTCGACGATGAAGTTCGCCCCCAGGACCGCCAGCGTGATCACCAGGAAGATGCCCTGCATGAGCGGGTAGTCCTGGCTTCTCACCGCCTGGACGAGGATGTAGCCCTGGCCTGGATAGGAGAACACGATCTCCGTGAGGAGCGACCCGCCCAGCACGAACCCGAGCGCCATGCCGAAACCGGTCACGCTAGGGAGAAGG
The DNA here is from genome assembly GCA_025774935.1 of bacterium. Classification (GTDB taxonomy): domain Bacteria; phylum Joyebacterota; class Joyebacteria; order Joyebacterales; family Joyebacteraceae; genus JALGVN01. Next base: position 61,406 of record JALGZK010000014.1, read on the forward strand.
GCGTTCCTCGCGGCGTACCTCATGGCGACCTTCCGCGGGGAGAGCCCCTTGGCCCGGGCGAGGTTCACGTAGTCCCTCCCGAGCACCGACACCATCGTGTTCCGCATGGTCAGGAGCCAGCCCCCGAGGGTGGCGATCACGACGGTCCCGACCGGGAGCACGGCGTGCCTCGCCACGTCGGCTATGAAGGCCACGTTGAATCCCGGCGTCACGTAGTCGCTGTACGCGTGGCCGAGCGGGAACCAGCCCAGCCTGAACCCGAAGACGTAGAGCGCGACCATCGCGAGCCAGAAGTACGGGAACGACCCGATGAGCGCCGCCGCCGGAGGCACGAAGGTGTCGACGCGGCCGAACCGCCACCACGCCGCGGCGACACCGAGGAGCGTGCCGATGGTGAAGCTCACGATGAGCGACGTCCCCGCGAGGAAGATGGTCCACACGAGCCCCTGCCCGATCACCTCGAGCACGGGCGCCGGGAAGTACGCGACCGAGATCCCGAGGTCGCCCTTGAGCACGTGTCCCAGGTATGTCCCGTACTGCACGATGAGCGGCGCGTCGGTCAGGCCGAACGTCTCCCGGAGCGCGTCCAGCGCCTCCGGCCCGAGCATGCCCCGGAACCTGGCGAAGAGCGCCGTCGCCGGGTCGCCCGGCATCAGGCGCGGGAGAAAGAAGTTCAACGTGACCGCGACCCACGCCGCGAGCAGGTAGAACCCCAGTCTCTTGAGGAGGTATCGCACGGTCCTCTCCTGCTACTCAGACCACTCGTACTCCTGCGCGAAGAACCGCTTCCCGTTCGGCCCGAAGTCCGGGAGGAGCGCCGGGACGAGCGCGCCCGGGACCACCGTCGTGACGTCGTGGTCGGCGTTCGGGCCGCCCATGTCGGTCCTGAGCCACCCCGGATCGAGCGTGCTCACGAGGACGTTCGTTCCGCTGAGCCCGGCCGCGAGGTCCTGCGTGTACTTGTCGACGGCGGCCTTGCTGACGCTGTACGGCGCGAGGCTCGGCAGGTCCCTGATGCCGGAGCTCACGTTGATGATGCGCCCGTAGCCCTTGCTCAGCATCCCCGGCGCGAACGCGTTCGTGAGCGCGACGAGCGCGTGGACGTTCACGTCGAACGCCTCCTGCCACGTCCTCCGTTCGATCTCCCAGACGGACTGCCACGTGTTCTGCACGGCCGCGTTGTTATAGAGGATGTCGACGTGGCCGGGGTGTCTCGTCACGCCCTCGACGACCGCGCGCACGCCCGCCGCCGTGCCGAGGTCGCCCGCCACGACCGTGGTCTCGACGTCATACTCCGAGAGGAGCTCGAGCGTTCGCCTCGCGTTCTCGCGCTTCCTCGCGTGGAGCACCACGTTGCAGTCGAACTCAGCGAGGCCTTGGGCGATCTCTCGACCGATGCCGCGGCTCGAGCCCGTCACCAGCGCCCATCTGCCCGCGAGCGACGTCGCGCTCTTCCTGCCCATCCACATCCTCCGTGCGTCCCACCCGTCCGCGGCGCCACGTGCGCGGCGCCCCGTCCGCCCCGGCTACCGCGCCTCGGTCACGCCCCGGGGTCTGAGCGTCGTGAGCACGAGCAGGACCTCTCCCCGATCGAACTTGTTCGGCGAGGGATCCGCGTACGGGTTCTCGGCCGTCGGGAACCCCTCGAACCGTCCCGTGTTGAACTCGGCCCACGAGGGGTTCGGATAGAGCGGGATCGCCGGGGCCTCCGCCACGAAGATCCGCTGGAGCCGGGCGGCGAGCCACCGCTGTGCCTCCGGATCCGGCTCGCCCTCGAAAGCCGTGAGGACGCTGTCGGCCGCGGCGCTCCCGAAGCGGTGCCAGTTCCCCGGCGCGATCTCGCCTACGGGCTCGACCGTCTCCGAGGCCATGAGCCACCGGTAGAACGTGTAAGGCGTCGGTCCCTCGTAGGACCAGCCGAGACTCAGATCGAAGTCGCCCTCCTGGACGCGCTGGAACCACGCCCCGAAGTCGTAGGTGCGTACGGACGCCCTCACGCCTATGTCTGCGAACCCGCGCGAGATGACCTGCGCGGCCCTCACCCAGTCGGACCATCCGGAGACCGTCAGGATCTCGAACGTCAGCGGTTCGCCATTCGCGTCGACGCGGAACCCCTCGTCGCCCCAGTCGTAGCCCGCCTCGTCGAGAAGCGCGTTCGCCCGCTGGACATCATAGCCCACCCAGTCCCCCGCGGCGAGGGCCTCCGGGTCCTTCCACGACAGGAACGCGTCGGAGAGCGCGGTCGCGTCGGCCGGTCGGGAGTACCGGTAGAGAGCGACGTCGATCAGAAGCTCGCGGTCGACCGCGAGGCTGAACGCCTTCCGGGCCCTCACGTCATCGAACGGCGCGCGTGTCGTGTTGGCGTACAGGAAGATGGTGCTGCCCGTCAGCGGAAACCAGTACTCGTGCGTCTCGGGCGAGCGCGCGACGAAGACACGGTCGATCGCGGGCACGAAGTTCCCGGCCCAGTCCACCTCATCGAACACGAGCGCCAGGTTCGCGCGGTCGTTCGACGGGAGCGCCGGGAAGCGGAGCGCCTCGACAGCAGGTCTCCCCTCCTGCCAGTAGTGGGGGTTCCGGCCGAGCTCGTACACCTGGTTCCGGAAGACGCGCACCTCCGTGAACGGCCCAGTCGCGACCGGGTCCTCGTTCGGGAACGCGACCGGGTCCTCGATGTCCTTCCAGACGTGCTCCGGCACGATCAGCTGCGCGACGATCTCCCCGAACCCGGGCACGTAGAGCCGCTGGAACCGAAAGTCGACGGTGGAATCGTTCACGAGCGTCACGTCGTCGAGGAAGTTCCACGCGCCGCGACGGTCGAGCGCCGCGTGCTCGCGCATGAGCTCGAACGTGAAGTAGACGTCCCTCGCGGAGAACGGCTCACCGTCGGACCACCTGACGCCCTCGCGCGTCGTGAGCCGGAGCACGCGGTTGTCCTCGCGCCACTCGTACCCGACGGCGAGCCACGGCACGAACTCCGACTTCACGCTGTTGAACACGTAGAGGGGCTCGTAGACCCCGGCGAGGGTGGGCCACCTGACGGCGGAGGCCGTCGTGAGTGGATTGAAGTTCCTGATCCAGGAGGAGTGCTGTTCCTGCGAGACGACGAGGACGCCCTCGGGGGCCTTCGCCCGTTCGCCCGTGCATCCCCACAGAAGGAGAACCGCCGCCAGGGCGACCAGGGCTGCCATCCCGAAGCGGCGAGAGATCATGGAAGCGTCCCGTAGACCCGCACGTAGTCGACGAGCATCGTCTGGGGGAACGTCGTGGTCTCGTCCGGCGAGCCGACGTAGTACCCGCCCACGGCCACGTTCAGGATGACGAAGAAGTCGTGGTCGAAGACCCACGACGTGCCCTGCGGGAGGTCGGAGGGCTCGATCGTCATGTACTCGTGGCCGTCCACCGACCAGGTGATCGAGTCCGAGTCCCAGTCGACCGCGAACACGTGGAAGTCGTCGTTGAACGCCGCGCCCTCGAGGGTGTACTGGCCGCCGATCGAGTTGCCGCCCGAGTAGCCCGGCCCGTGGAGCGCGCCGGTCACGATGCTGGGGAGCTGGCCCCGGTACTCCATGATGTCGATCTCGCCGCAGTCGGGCCAGCCCACCGGATCGATGTCCGCGCCCAGGAGCCAGAACGCCGGCCAGATGCCCTGTCCCACCGGGAGCTTGATGCGCGCCTCGAACCTGCCGCGCGTCCGCTCGAAGCGCCCCCTCGTGTTGATGCGGCCGGAGGTGTACGCGTTCCCGAGGTACTCCTCCTCGCGCGCGGTGATCGCGAGATGCCCAGCACCATCGAGCGAGACGTTCTCGGACCGGTCCGTGTTGTGCTCGAGCTGGGCGTTGCCCCAGCCGTGGCCGCCGATGTCGAACGTCCAGCGCGTGGAGTCGGGAGACTCGCCGGCCTCACCCTCGAACTCGTCGGACCAGACGAGCCCGAGCTCCTCCGCGCCGGTCAGCGTGGAGCAGCTGGATCCCGCGATGCCGATGATAACCGCCGCGGCGCCGAGCGCCGCGGCGGAGGAGAGCGCTCTCGTCACTTCTCTCTCCTCCCGACCGACCCGGTCGCGTTCGTCTCCGCCGCCCGGAAGAGACGGGAGTCGTTGAGCGCGGCCTTGAGCACGAGCGTCGCCGCGCCGATCGCCACCGACTTGGGCCCGAGCTCGCTGGCCCGGATCTCGGCCGCCCTGACCGAGCTCACGAGCGTGCGGCTCCTGGCCGTCTCGCGGAGCGGAACGAGCAGGAGCTCGCCCAGACCCGCGAGGTCTCCTCCGACCACGACCATCGAGGGGTTCATGAGGTTCAGGAGGCCGGCGACGACGATGCCGAGGTGACCCGCCGCCTCCTCCGCGACCTCGACCGCGACCGCGTCGCCTGCGAGCGCGGCCTCCTCGAGCTCGGCGATGCCGAACCCGCGCCCCGCGAGGACGCTGTCGGGGTGCTCGCTCAGAAGCTCCCCCGCACGCTCGAGGAGCGCCGGCGTGCCGATCAGTGTCACGAGGCACCCCTTGAGCCCGCAGATGCAGGGCTTCCCCTGGGGGTCGATGGCCGTGTGGCCGACCTCGCCCGCCACGCCGGTGGCGCCACGGTAGATCTCACCGTCGATGATGTGGCCGGAGCCGATACCGGTCGCGAGCTTGATGTACGCCAGGTCGTCCGCGCCCCTGCCGGCCCCCCACCAGTGCTCGGCGAGCGCGCCCAGGTTGGCGTCGTTGTCCGCCATGAGGGGCACGCCGTAGCGGTCGCCCACGCCCTCGAGGCCGAGATGCCCTTCCCAGGCGGGCAGGACGATGGTCGAGAGCTCGTCGGGTAGTGCCGGGTCGAAAGGACACGGGAGCGCGACACCGATCCCGAGAAGCGGACGCCCCTCCTGAACGCCGTTCTCGAGACACGCGTCGGCAAGCTCGGCGATCAACGCCCGGGTGCCTTCGGGGTCCGTACGGACCGGGTGCTCGCGCGTCTCCCACGCGAGGACGCCTCCACGCAGGTCGGTCAGGGCCACCGCCACGTGGGCCGCGCCCATCTCGACGCCGAGAATGACGCACGCGTCGTCCTGGAACTCGAGGAGAACGGGACGGCGCCCCCCGCGGGACTCCCCGAGACCGACCTCGTTGACGAGGCCCGTGGGCAGGATCTCGTTCACGACCTCGGAGACCGTCGAGCGCGAGAGCCCCCCGCTCTCAGCGATGGACGCGCGAGAGATGCGCCGCTCTCGCCAGATGAGCCTCAAGACGGCGTCCGCCAGCGGTCTCGGACCGTCAGGGTCGCTCCGTCTCTCGCCCTTTCTCACGCGCTCCATGCAAGACTCTCCCGTCCCTGCCTCAAGAAGTCGTCGGCGGAACAGTCTACCTGTGGAAGTACACGTTGTCCACGATGACCGTGTGGACGTCGCTCGAGGAGATGACCATCTGCGCCAGGTGGTTCATGAACAGGAGATCGAAGTCCGAGAGCGGTATCTCGAGCTGGGACCACTGCCCGGAGAAGAACGGCGGCACGGTGCCACCGTTGAACAGGAGCTCGTCCTCGCTGTCGTCCCCGCCACCCCACGCTCCGTTCGGCCCGAAGTCCACCAGCTTCACCTTGAAGAGGCCGCCGCTCGGGGCCCACACGTCCAGGTGGAGGTGCGTCATGCCCGCGCCGGCCGCGTCGATCATGTTCTCCTCGAGGAACTCGATGCCCGCGAAGTTGAGATCGGTGTAGACCTTCGTGTTGTCGCCGTAGAGCACGAAGTCCGACACCGTACCCGTCGAGCCCGTCCACGGCGCGTGCCACGTGTCGACCGGCACGTCGTCGTAGACGTCGCTGAAGAGCGAGATCACGTCGGCCGCGGGTACCGTCGGCGATGGTGCCGGCCCCTCGGGTTCGCCCAGCACGTTGACCGTCACCGCGCCCTCGGCGCTGACCGTGTCCAGCCTCGCCGTGACGGTCGCGTTGCCGGTGCCGACCGCCTGAATCGTCCCGTCGATCACCGTCGCGACCAGCGAGTCCGAGGAGACGTAGTCGAAACACGCCGGGAGGTGGTTCACGACCACGTCCTCTCTGCCGACGTCGAACGTGGTGAACGTCCCGCTGACCTCGACCGAGCCGCCCACGAACGTCGTCTGCGTCTCCGTGTCTATCACGGGGCGCGGGTTCGTGATGCCCTCGACGTACTCGAACTTGATCTCGTCCATCCAGAAGTCGAACCCCTGGTCGTTCTCGTGCCCCTCCGCGAAGAAGAAGAGCCCGCCCTCGAACGTGAGCCGCGAGGGGTTGGGGATCGGGACGATGACACGCACCCACTCATTCGTGAGCGGGATAGCGCTGCGGCTCGCCTCGTAGAGGGACGTCCCAGTGTTGTCATTGCTGTGCCCCGCGACGTCCAGCGTCGAGTTGATGCTCGACTTCGCGTAGAAGGTCACCGCGTTATACGAAGTGAGATCACGCAGGTTGAAGGTCGTGAAGGCTCCCCCGGCGAACCAGCCCTCCTGTGAGCCCGGACCCGGCACCGTCACCCGAAGGGACGCCGGCCCGCTGAAGGCCACGGCGTAGTCCGTCTGGACGGCGTCCACCTTCGAGTTCTCGAACGCCTGGTAGTCGACGGCGTCCCCGAACTCGTCGTCGAAGACGATGGGGTCAGTCGTAGCCTCGGCCGGGTTCGTGAAGTAGTCCCGCCCGCACCCGCCCGCCGCCAGCACCATCACGAGGGCCAAGAATCCAAGCCCAACCCTCTTCCCTGCCTCCACAGCCAGCCTCCCTGCTTGCCCCCTGCCCTGGGGCAGTTGCCCGCTCGTTTCTCTCCCTCTGAGACGTCCGCCCCCCGCGCTCCCTTCACTTTGTGCGGGCTCCTTACAAAGAATGGACCATGAGCGCTCCACTGTCAAGGGCCTTGTCCCCGCTCCCGCCCCGGATCGGCCCCGGCACCACCCAAAGCCGCCAGAAGCCACTCATGACAGAGAGTAAAAGAAACGCAAAAAAGTACTTGATTCGGTTACCGAACATAGTCTATAATACCCATATGCTGACACTCCCCCGACGGCCGCCCGCGCGGCGCGGCCTCTGGGCGGGGTGGAGTGAGGAAGCTAGCTCAGGGAGTGCGGTGCGTCAACCAAGGCAAGGAGGTCTTTAAATGAAGAGGAGTGCTTGTGCTCTCTTGACCGCGGCCCTGCTCGTTGCGACGGTTCCGCTCGTCGCTCTGGCCCAGGTGCCGTACAGCCAGGACTTCGAGGCGCTGGCCCCGATGAACGGCTCGCTTGCCGCCGACGGCTGGCTGAACTTCGGGAACGTCTTTGATCCGGGCGGCGGCTACCTGTACGGGTACGGCCCGTTCCCCGCCGTCAACAACATCGGCAACTGGCAGGACATCGTCGGCGGCGAGGGCGGACCCCCGCAGGGCCTCCAGCAGCTGGTGGTCTACAGCGACTACGCGAACGGCGACCACGGCAACGGCAACCTGATCGAGAGCAACGTGTTCCAGGAGTGGCCGATCGCTGCCGGCGCCATGGGTGTCTGGACCTTCACGTTCGACGCCAAGCTCGGCAATATCGGTGGCGCTTCCACCGCGTTGGCGTTCATCAAGACCCTCGACCCCAACGCCGGCTGGGCCACGACGAACTTCATCACGCAGGACACGACGACCACCCCCGTGACTTGGACGGGGTACGCGTTGAACATCGACGTCACGGGCCTCGACGGCCAGATCCTGCAGATCGGGTTCTCGACCACGGCCACGAACTACGAGCCCTGCGGCGTCTTCTACGACAACGTGAACTTCTTCGAGGCCTCCACGCCCGTCGCGGAGACCACGTGGGGTGCTGTGAAGGCGCTGTATCGGTAGTCGACCTCGAGGTAAGCTCTGCATCATAGAAGAGGGGCCCGGTATCGACCGGGCCCCTTCTCTCATGCTGCCTAGTGTGACCGCCCGGTGCAGGCTGCAGTGCCCGCTCAGGTCCCTAAACGCCCGAGCGCGAGTCCTACCTCAGGACAACGACCTTCTGCTGCAGCCGCTGCTCTCCCGCCCTGAGCCTCACGAAGTACACACCGCTGGCCACGATGTCACCTCGCGCGTTCGCGCCGTTCCAGAGGATCGGCCAGCGCCCCGGCTCGCGACGGCCGTCGTCCAGGGTCACTACCAGCCGTCCGGTGACGTCGAACACCTGGAGGCGGACATGCGCCGGCGCGGCGAGCGTGTAGATGATCTCGGTACGCTCACCGAACGGGTTCGGGGTAATCGGGAGCAGCGCCGTGGAGTATGTGACGGGCTGGTCCGGGATCGAGACCGCATCGTTGAGCGCCCTCCCCGCCAGGTTGTTCTCCTCATCCAGCTCCTCGATCATCTCTTCTCGGTCGACCCACACGTACATCGAGTGTTCGGTCCCGTCATCCGGCACGCCCTCGTACTCGATCTCCGCCACGCCGAACGTGTCGCTCCGCACGCTCGCGACGATCGCGCCGCCGATGTACACGCCGGCGGAATCCGGGTGCCCATCGTAGAAGTAGACGCGGGGTGCAGCGGCGTCGGCGGGGCCGATGTTGTGGACGTGCGCCACGATGGAGAACGGGATCTCCGGGCCCTGGTACCCGTGGACCGCGATGTCAGTGGGTGTGATCGCAAGGTCGGATAGGAGCGTGAACACGAAGCTCGCGTGCGACCTGTTGTTGTTCTCATCGCGTTCATCGACGGTCTCTTCCTCGTCGACAACGGCGTGGAGCCGCACGATGCCCTTGCGATAGCCGGTCTCCAGATACACCGTGGCCGTGTCGAACGTCGCCATGGACACGAGCGTCGTGTCCGCTATGACGCTGCCCCCACCGAGCGGATCACCGTCGTAGAAGCGCACGAGCACCGAATCGGCCGCGACGCCGCCGGCGTTCACCACGGAGGCCGAGATCGCCAGCGTCGAGTCGGGAGTGACGGTCATCGCGAGGAACTCGACGGGAACGAGGAGATCCGGCAGGACCCTGAACGGCCGCTCGAGCACGTTGTCCGCCTCGTCCCACTCGACGATCAGACTGTCGGGGTCCACGACGAGCGCGAAGGTGCTGGTCCCCGCAGGAGCGGTCCAGGGTCCGGAGACGAGCGTCGAGTCCCCCGGCGCCAGCGGCGCGATCACCGGCACGGCGAGCGTGTCGGCGATGCTGTCCGCCGTCGCGATGAGCCGGACCAGGGCGGGGTCGGAGTCCGCGCCGCCTTCGTTCCTGACGACGCCGAACACGGTGAGCGAGTCGCCGGGCACGGGGTTTCCGCTTACGGCGTAGATGTCGTGAGCCGTGAGATCAGGGTAGATCCCGGCCGGCACGAACGAGCGGTTGTTCGACTCGGTCTGTTCCTCGACCAGCCCGTCCGGGTCGACCCAGGCCCAGATCCTGTGAAGGCCGGGAGCGGCGGTCCACGTCGCCTGGACGGTGTCCCTCTCGCCCGGATAGAGCGCGTCGACCGTCACCGGCCCTCCGATGGCGACGCCGGAGGAGTCCGGATGCCCGTCCGTGAAGAGGACCGTCGTGGCCGGTGAGACCACCTCCCCGATGTTCTCGACCACGGCCGTCACAGGCAGCGCGCCGCCCTGGACCGGCAACGAGTCGGGTCGAGTCACCTCGCCGAACCTGAGGTCGGCGGAGATCGGGTGGAACCCGTAGTTCAGCTCGTCCCCCACCCCGAGATCCGCTCCGATCCCCTTGGATGAGAGCGACAGCCCGTCGAAGAAGCCCCCCCTGTTGGGGCTTCCCGTCGTGTCGGCGAGGTCGGTCTTGAGGTTCACGAAGTGCAGGTTGTTCTGCCGGTCGATGTCGACCGCCAGCATCCAGTCCGTCAGATCGTCGTCGGTGATCTGCCGCGGGCTGGTCCAGCTGCTCGCGGGATCGTCCATGTCCTTGAGCGACACGAAGAGGTCCCCGTCGTAGCCGTCGTGTCCCCTCCACGTCACGCACGCGTTGTTGCGGAGGTCCGATCGCACGATCGTCGACTCGACGATGAGGGTATCGCTGTAGACCTCCTCAGGGACGTCCCACATCCCCGTCGCGAGATCCCAGCGCGAGACACTGACCTCATAGTGGAAGACACTGTCGGCCCCGACGATCTCGCGGCTCACCCACGCCGCCAGGCCATCCCCGTTCGGGAGCCGGGCCACGGAGGGATCGCTCACGGTCCGCCCCGGCGTGCTCACCGTGGTGTGCGGCGACCACGCCGCGCCGTCCCAGACCGACGACACGATCTCGCCGTCGACGCCGGGTCCGGTGCGTTTCACCCAGGCGGCGAGCGCGCTCCCGTCCGTGCCGTAGTCGACCGCGGGCGAAGTGTCGTCCACAACGTCCGAGGTCAGCGGGACGGCAGCCCCCCATCCTCTGCGCTTCGCGCCCTGATAGACGGAGTAGTAGATCTCCGCGGAGCCCACCTGGAGCGCGGAGTCCCCGACGGAGTGGGTCCAGAGCGCGAGGCCCTCGTCCGCCGACGGCGAGAGCGCCACGGACGGTTGTCCGTCCGCCTTCCTCGCTCCCGCCGGATCGGCATGGAGCGGCGCGGGCTCCGTCCAGGTCACGCCGTCCCAGCTGGCCCACCAGATGTCCTGCTGGTCGAGGCCCTCCGAGAACGTGGGCTGCCTCTCGAGGACGGGCGGTTCCTCATCCGGGCACTGCACCCACACGGCGATGACGTCGCCCTCCTGCCCGAAGGCCAGCGCCGGTTCCGTCTGCAGGAGACCGTCCGAGCCGCCCCCTCCCGTGACGGGCATGGCCGGGGACCAGTTCCCGGCGGAGTCAGCGAAGGCGAAGAACACCTCCGGATCGACGCTTTCCGGGTTCGGATCGAGGTCACGGATCCACGCAAGCCCAAGCTCGTTCGAGGGTCCGGAGTCGAGCGCGGGATAGACGAGGTGGTCGGGCATGCTGACCGCGAACTCGAAGGCCGCGCCTGAGAAGTAGGCCTCGTCGCCGATGATCTGCCACGGTCCGATCGTCCCGGAGGCCAGATTCGCGCACCCGAACAGCCAGATGCAGCCCCTCAGGCTCCATCCGACCTGGAAGTAGCCCACGAGGCCGGCGTCGAGTTCGGGAGGCGGGTACGTGAACCCGAGATTCACACCGAGGGTGAGGCGAGGCGAGATGACGACCGCGATGCTGATGAACTTGAGGTCGATCCCCACCGTTGCGTTGATCTGGGTCGCAATGGTCGGCTCGAAGGTGACGTAGTAAGTGGAGAGGTTGTCGTACGCTCCGAGCTCGATCAGGTAGCCGATGAAGAAGTCCGCCCCGATCCCGAGCATCAGAGGGATCCCCCCGACGACGATCGTCCGCTTGCACTCGAAGGACGCGAGCGTGATCTCGTCCGAGTACCAGAGGCTCACGCTGTCGAGCTCCCAGGCGGGGGTCAGGGCGGCCGCGGCCCCGAGCTGGATCTCGCTCACCTGGTGGCCGAGGAGGGTCTCGATGATGCGGTACATCACCTCCGCCTTCGGACCGAAGGCGTCGCTCAGGGGGATCGCCACATCCAGATCGAACCTGTGCTCGATGGAGGTCTCCTTCCCCCCGATGAGAGGCATGTCCGGGGAGAGGGTGTGCGAGAAGTTGAAGAGCCCGGTGCTGTCGGCCGGGGGCGAGTTCGGGTCGGTGCCCGGGACGTAGGTGAACGTCACGTGGAAGTAGCCTTCCTCGACCCCGAAGCCGACGGGGAAGTCCCCCCCACCGGCCACCATCAGAATGAGCTCCATCCACTCGGGAATCGCCATCATGTCGATGGTCATGTAGATGGTCTCAGAGGAGAGCCCCGCCGCGTCGAACGCGGTCACGGCCAGCGTGGCCCCCTCGGGCGGGAGTTCGCCCATGTCGAACTCGGCGCTCCACCCGTCCATGGAGTCGTAGTCGACGATCGTCTGGTCGCCGAGCACGAACTCGACGGACGTCTCGTCGACATCGGGGTCGAACACGATCGCCGTGAACCTGTAACACGATCGCCGTGAACCTGTTCCACTGCCCGGGCACGCCGGACATGTAGCGACCGGCCACGACCTCGCGGTCGTCCGCGTCCCACCTGGCCTCCACCGACACGAGCGTCGGAGGCTCGCGACCCGCCTCGCCGAGGTTGCGGTAGGCGGCGTTGTCGAGCTCGTCGTCCTCGTCGATCTCGTTCTCCGGATCCACGATCACGTGGTACCGGTCCAGACCCGAGAACGGAGTCCACGGGACCGTCGCGGGCTCGATGGCACCGTACGGGAGCTCGGGGATGAGCTGGTCGGATATGTCGAAGAGCTCGCTCTCGCCGCCGGCGATGTCCTCGGCGATGAACCGCACTCGGACGTTCTCGGCGAACGCGCCCTTGTTGTGCACCATCGCCGTCAGAGCGATCGAGCCGCGCCCGGCGTAGGTGTAGGTGATGTCCTGGGGGGCGACCCAGAGTCCGGGCCGGTCCGGTTCTCCCTCGAGGGGAGGCATGCTGAAGTCGACGTGGATCGTGAACCCCTCCGCGTGGAGGAGGTCGGTGCTCTGGTCGAAGTAGCCGCCCTTGCGGGCCCTGAGCACGCAGTCGACGCGGCGCTCCGGGAGGTCGTCCGCCTCGATCTGATAGAAGCCGTTCGAGGTCGACGTCGTGCTGGCGACGATCTCACCCGCACGGAAGACGTCGATGACGGTCCCTCCCAGCCGGTCGTCCGTGTCCCGGTCCGTCACCACGCCACGGAAGGCGACCTCCTGAACGGTGCACTCGCGCAAGGCGATCAGGAGCCCGCCCGTGCGGTCGCCCAGGAGGACCATCTCGTCCGTCGCCTCCACACCGAGCGCCGACCCCGGCGTGTCGATGCCGCCGGCGATCGCGGGGGACACGGGGGTCGAGACGTCGAGGACGGTGAGACCGTAGTCACCGTGCGCCACGTAGGCGTGGTTCCCGGACACGGCGACGTCGAACGCTCCCCCGGGGGTCTCCGCCCTCCCCACGATGACCGCGGCCTCCGGAACCGAGACGTCCACGACCGTGACCCCGGAGTAGCGGTTGGCGAGGTAGACGTAGTCTCCGGAGAGGGTGATGCCGCGGGCCCCGTCGGATCTCCACGCGGGCCCGATGACGACCGGCGACTCCGGAGAAGAGATGTCGACGATGGTCAGACCGTAGCCGTAATCGGCGACGTAGGCGTAGTCACCCGAGACCGCGACGTCGTAGGCAGCCCCCGGCGTGTCCACCGACCCAACGATCTCCGGTGACTCAGGAGATGAGACGTCGGCCACCTGGAGTCCGCCATGGTAGGCCGCAATGTAGGCATAGCTGCCGGAGAGCTCGATCGAGCGTGCCCAGCCCGGCGTGCTTGCCGAGGCCACGACCAGAGGATTGTCGGGAGACGAGAGATCGACGACCTGAAGCCCCGCGCCGTAGTCGGCAACGTACGCGTAGTCCCCTGAGACGGCAACGTCGTAGGCGTTCCCGGGCGTGTCCGCTGTCCCCACGATCCCGGGCGAGTCGTCCCCGAACGGGTCGATCACCTGGAGACCCATGTCGAAGTCCGCGACGCAGACCAGGGTGTCCCACAAGGCCACTCCGCGCGCCCGTCCGGGTGTATCGACCGCTTCCACAAACGCAGCGGACTCCGGGACGATCGCAGAGATGGAATGGAGGGCACCCTCGCCATCCGCAACGTAGACGGCGCTGCCGGAGACCGCGAGGTCGAGGGCGTCCCCGGGTGTGTCCACCGATCCGACGACAACCAGCGTGTCGGGACTGGCGGTGCTGGCGACCAGGAGACCGGACCCACGATCTGCCACATAGGCGCGGCCCTCCCGCACGACCACGGAGTAGGCCTCTCCTGGTGTGTCCAAAGAATCCACCATCACCGGCGAGTCCGGGCTCGTGATGTCCAGCACCAGAAGCCCGGAGGGGCCATCCGCCACGAACGCGAGGGAACCGCGGAGTCCGACGTCGTAGGCGAACCCGGGCGTATCGTAGGAGCCGATGACGGCGGGGGACTCGGGAGTCGAGACATCGACGACCAGGACCCCGGCCGCGCCCGTTGCGACGAAGGCGAGCGTTCCGGCCGCCGCAACGCCGTAGGCGTCATCGGACGTCTCGACCGAGCCGACGACGGCGGGCGGTCCGGGACCGACCACGTCGATCACCTGAAGGCCGCCGCTCTCGTCCGCCACGTACAGGTACGAGCCCGAGATCACGACGCGGCGGGCCCTGCCCGGTGTGTCGACCGTGTAGAGAACGTCAGGGAACTCGGGTGAGGAGACGTCCACGATCTGGAGACCGGACGCGCCGTCGGCCACGAACGCGTAGGACGCCGAGACCACGACGTCGAGAGCGTCTCCGTCCGTGCTTGTGCTCCCGATGATCTCGAGGTCGCTCCCCGGGGACACGTCCACGATCTGGAGGCCGCCGTCGCCGTCGGCCACGTAGGCGAGGCCGCCCGCGACCACGAGGCCGTGGGCCGCGTCTGGCGTGTCGACCGAGTCGGTCCAGTGAAGGTAGTCCTCGTAGTACCGGCAGCCCTGTCCTGGACAGACCGTCGCCGGGAGCACGCACGACACCAGAATCACTGCTAGCAGTTGCTTCACGACCACCACCTCCGTTCCGGGCACGCGACCTCAGGCGAGGGCGGCGACGCACACGCGAGTTCCGGGCCGTCATCGGCGACCGCCTCGCGATCTCACGAGACTTGCGCGTGCCGCGAGGCACCTACTGTGCAAGGTGAATGCGGGCCAGTATACCACTCTCATGGAGCGGCCGCAACCGGAAGATCTCCATTTGGAAGGCGGTCGGTCAGGAATTTCCTAAACGAGGTAAGCCATGGAGCACGACCGTGGCGGACGGCCGCGGCTGAAGGCGAGGCGGGGCAGTGTCCGTCCTGCGTGTCGGAACGCGATGCGGCGTGTGTCGCTCCGGAGGGCAGCCCTCGCCTGGCAACGTCTATGCTCCCGACCTCCAGAGTACCCGAGGTCTGCGAGCCTGTCTCCTTGATCCTCTCCGCATCGTCGCTGCTCTCCGGCCACGCCACTCGCGGGGACCGAGCGGACGCGCGTGTCGGCGTGGATACCATGACGCAGAGCAATCCGGTAAAGAGTGATTGACGCACAGCTGCCTATGTGTTACCGTTGTGACCGAAGCTTGTACGCCGACCGGATGCACCCTGTCTCCTCGCTTCGTCCCGACGTTCAGTACCCTCCGAAGCGCCCGACCTCTTCCTTCCCCGATCGGCTCGACAACATAGCAGGATCGACGACACGGACGATCGCAGTCGTACGGCGCGGAGATACCCCGCGCACGACGGCTCGTTCGGGCACATCCCTCAGCGTGTGCGAGGGAGTGTCGACCGGAACTGCAGGGGTGCGCTGCGCGTTCTGCGCTGCATGCTGCAGTTCCACTCACGGCACCAGGAGCGGCGGGCCACCGGACGGCGCTGGGTGGGCTTTGGCCCGCGCCTCCTCTGACCGTGCCGCTCTGGGGCCGAGCACAAGGAGGTGTAGCAATGAGAAAGCTCATCGCTTCTCTCGTGCTGCTCGTCCTCCTTGCGGTGCTCGTGTCGGTGACGACGGGCGAAGGACCCGCGGAACCGATGCGCGGCCGCAGCTCCTTCGCGGTCTTTCGCGAGGATTGGGAGGGCGGGGGCTGGCCGGGCTGGACCCACACGGACAGGTCCGGCGGCCCGTCGGAGTTCCACGTGTCGACCTACTACGCGTACGACGACGGCACCCCTCCGAACTACTCGTACTGGTGCGGCACGTTCGACTACGACGCCGACGGCGGCTACGGCGACGGCTGGCTCGAGTACCTCGAAGTGCCGCCCATCGACCTGTCTGGCGTCACCAACCCGAGACTCAGGTTCCGCTATCGGCAGGACATCAGGGAGCATGCGCAGGATTTCGACGCGACGGTGGTCGAGGTGAAGCACCTCGGCGAGTACCGGGAGCTCATCACCTATACGGGCAATAGCGGCGGCTGGCAGCTGCAGCCGCCCCTGAACCCGGAGCCGTTCGACAATCTCCTCGAGATCCGGTTCCGGTTCCTGTCCGACATGCCGGGCTCTGACGAGTCGGGCTACGACTCGGTCGCGGGGGCGTTCCATGTGGACGAGATCAGGGTCTGGCAGTTCGCGGGACCGGAGTACTTCTTTGACGACGTGGAAGACGGAGTCGGTCTCTGCACGCCGATCGACGTCGTCCCGACCGGCGTCACGCTCCAGACGGTGGAGACTGTCTGTCGTGCGAATAGCGATCCCACCACCACGAGCTGGTGCGCGGCGGGGGACACGAGCTGCATTCCCCCGTACGTGTTCGCCTCATCGGTGACGCCTCCCATCCATGTGGAGGAGGCTACGCAGTGCACGGTCTTCGCGAAGATCAACCTCTGCATGCCCGCGGACGCCGGCCCCGGAGACAAGTTCGGGTTCGAGGTCAGCACAGACGGCGGGATGACGTGGCACTATGTCCGGGGGCTTCTCAGCTGGGGGGCTGCTACGCCCGGGGAGTGTGACGACTTCTGGGACACCCTCGAAGAGGGTGAGAACCTCAGCGGCCATCTGCCCGCGACCAGCCTGCTGCTCAGATGGACCATGTTCACCGACGACGACGGTTGCGGTCCGGACGCGAGCGGCGCGGGCGGCATGTTCATCGACGACATCGAGGTCCGCGTCGACACCCTGGTCACCTCGATCGAGGAAGGGGCGTCCTGGGGACGCATCAAGTCGATGTACAGAGACTAGCGGGCGTCCCGCCGGCCCTGTCTCGCTCCGGCGGTGACCTGTCGGGGCGGGGCCGGTGGAGTGCCCGGCGGACCAGTTTGTGCGTGAATGGAAGGCGCCCGACGGGGTGCTGTCCGGCCTGCGAGTTGAGCCGCGAGGGCGACGTATGTCCCCCCACGCAGGCGGGCGGCCCTCGTCGGGCGCTGTTGGTCTGGAACTCTCTTGTTCGCTAGATGTACCCGAGGTCCGCGAGCCTCTTCTTGATCTCTTCCTCTTCTTCCTCGGAGTACTCAAGCTCGGTCTCGCTCGCGGGGACGTGCCCCATGAGCTCGAGCGTGTGGATGATCTTGTTCACGCTCTCCTCGATCGTCTCCTCGGCGGTGTTCACGACGATCTCGGCCTTCTCGGGCTCCTCGTACGGGTCGTCGATACCGGTGAACCCCTTGATCTCCCCCGCCAGGGCCTTCTTGTAGAGCCCCTTGGGATCGCGCTCGACCAGCTTCTCGATCGGGGTCTTGCAGTAGACCTCGACGAACCGCCCGATCATCTCGCGGTTCTCGCGGCGAATCGCGGCGTACGGCGAGATGCACGCGGCGATCGCGGCCACGCCGTTCCGCGTCAGGAGGTTACAGACGAACCCCACCCGTCGGATGTTGATGTCCCGGTCCTCCTGCGAGAACCCGAGCCCCTTCGACAGGTTCGTCCGGATGACGTCGCCGTCCAGGATCTCGACGTTCATCCCGCGCTCGAGCAGGATGCCCTGGACCGCCTCCGCGAGCGTGCTCTTCCCCGAACCCGACATGCCTGTGAACCAGAGCGTGAACCCCTTCTTCATTCGACCCTCCTCGCAAGATCAAGATCGTGCTCGTATGCCCTCTTCCCTCTCTCGACCGTTATCTCCCGGAGGCCCTCCGCGAGCTCGCGCGGCTGCCTGAGGAGCCACTGCCCGTCCGTGAGAAGCGACTCCCCGATCATGTCGCGCGGGACGTCGATCCCGAAGTAGTCGAGGACCGTGGGGGCGATGTCGAAGATCGAGTACGGCGACTTGTGCGCCACGGGCTCCCGGAGCTCCATCGACATGATGAAGATCCCCTCGAGCGCGTGGTTCGCGTCGTCCGGCCCCGTGTCGTTCTCGAACATGTGGATCGTCCCGGTCCCTACCGAGCCTGCCGACCGCCAGTCGAGCGAGCCCAGGTGCACGATGAGATCGGGCGGAATGTTCACGATCTCCTCGTAGACGAACTCGGGGTGGTAGACGACCGTCCCGATCTCCTTCCCCTTCTCGTCCACGATGTGGCGGAGCTTCTCGGCGAGCTCCTCGCGCACCACGCGGTACTGGTCTTGAGGAACGATGCCGTCCGGCTCCCGCCCCTGGACGTTCATGAAGATGCGGGAGTAGTAGCCGCCCTCCCCCCACGCCTTCGTCTTCGACCAGTCGATCATGTCCGACGTGAGCTTCGTGGGCTCGGAGGGCTGCTCCTTGAGCGTGAGGTAGCCTTCCTTCTGCAGCCACTCGTTGATGCAGATCGCGCCCACCATCGTCTTCGCTCCGTGGTCGCTGACGATCATGACCTCGGTGTCGTCGTCGATGAGCTCGAGCGTCTTCGCGATCTCGCCGTCGAGGTACACGTAGTAGTCGTGGATCGCGTGCTCGTACTTGTGGCCGGGCTCGTAGAGGCGGTGCGCCTTATCCATGTACCGCCAGAACCCGTGGTGGATCCTGTCGATCCCCATCTCGACGAGCATCGCGAAGTCGTAGTCGTCCTTCTTATAGAAGTGACGGAACGCCTTCCACCGCCGCTCGGTCATCGTGTAGATCTGGCTCAGGAGCCAGTCCTTGTCGTCGGTCCGGAAGTTCTTGACGTCGATGATGTAGTCGCCGTCTGCGACGGAATCGAGCTCGGCCTTGACCTCGTCGGGGAACGTGAACTGCGCGCTCTTGTCTGGGGTCAGGAACGAGCAGACCATCATCCCGTTCAGGGGCTTCGGCGGATACGTCAGCGGAATCCCGAACACGAGCGACGACTTCCGCGCCCGTGAGAGGTGGTTCCAGAGCGTCTTGTGGGCCACGTTGTTCGCGTTCACCGTGTAGAGCGCGTCGTAGCTGTAGTCCTTCCGGTTCCTGAACCCGTACATGCCGAGCTGGCC
>JALGZK010000015.1 GCA_025774935.1 bacterium
CCACCCGATGATCCCGCCGACGATCGCCGTGGAGACCGAGACCGGCAGGCCCGAGCGCGTCATCCACAGGACGGCGAGCGCCGCTGCGAGCGCGACCATGAACGAGCCGCCGAGGGCGTTCACGGCCCCGAGATCGCCGAGCGTGCCCGTGGTGCCTGCGCCCGAGACGACTGCGCCGAGGACCACGAAGACCCCGCAGACGATCGCCGCCGTCCGGAAGCGCACCATGCGCGTGGCGACGGCGGTGCCGAACACGTTCGCCGCGTCGTTCGCGCCTAGCGACCAACCCAGGAAGAGACCACTCGAGAGGAAGAGAACGAGCATCCGACCACCTTCTGCAATGAACGACTAGATCGAGCGCTTGATCGCCGAGATGGCGAGGCGCTCGCTGACGTCCTCCGCCTCGTCGGCCACCGCATCGATGTGCTGAACGAAGTTCGACAGGTGGATCTTCTGGCTGAGATCCAGGTCGTGCTCGAAGATCCTGCGCCTGAGCTTCTCCCCGACCTGGTCTGCCTCCTTCTCCCAGAAGGAGACCTTGTGCGTGTAGTCGGAGACGGAGCTCCCGCTCCGGAAGAACGACCTGATCCCGCTGACGAGCTCTTGGACCGCTCGGCTTCCGAAGTCGGCGAGCTCGAGGTAGTCGGCGTCGAGGTCGTCGGGGATGTCCGGCGCCTCGACCGAGAACTGCGTGAGCGTGGCCTTCGCGCTGTTGATGACCTCATCGGTGTGCTCGAGGATGCCGAGGACGTCGCCACGAGACTCCGGGATGAGCGTCTCCAGATAGAGCTGCCGCTCGATCTCGTGCCTCAGATCGTCGGCGTGCTTCTCGAGCTCCGTCACCTGCGCGCACCGCGCCTCGAACTCCTCCGCCCTGCCTTCCAGGTAGTTCCTGATCCCCTCGAGGAAGAGGAGGCCCACCTCGCTCGCGTGGCTGAGAAACTCGTCGATCTTGGCTTCCAGGTGTTTGGTCTTCCCGAAGAGAGTCGCCATGGCGTGTGTCCCCCAATCGAGTGACGCCCGAGTCCCGTGTGGTTCTAGCAGACCACGGGCCCGTCAGTTAGCCGCGGATGCATCAGATTGCCTAGGATAGCGGCGAAGTGACCCGCGTTCAAGAGGAGTCTGAACCTGCAAGACTCGGCCCGACTCCGGGGTCAAAGGTGGTAGACTCCGCCCTCGATGACGTGCGCGGACCGTCGAGGGCGCGGAGGAGGAACGAGTGGGAGCACCGAGCTGGGACCGGACGGGGGCGCGGGACATGAGCTGGTTCGCTCTGGCGAGACAGCCGCAGGAACCCCTCGCCCCGCACGGAGAGACCCTCACTGGCGACGCCCTCGCAGAGTGGAAGGCCCGCTTCCGTCCGTTTCTGAAGTACCTCCGGCGCAAGGAGGTCGTCCTCGCGCTCTCGGGCGGAGGCATGGCCATGCCCTGCCACGTGAGCGTGCTGAGGATTCTCGAGCTGCTGGAGGTCCCGATCTCGAGGATCTACGGGACTTCGGCCGGCGCAGTCGTGGGTGGACTCCACGCGGCAGGCCTCAGCGCCGTCGACATCGAGAGCGTCGTACTCTCGATCGAGTCGCCCGACCAGCTGTTCGGGTTCGCCGCGCGTCTGCCCGGCCTGCGGATGGTCACGGGCGCCGTGGTGAGGACGCTCACAGGACCATCACTTGAGCGCTCCGGCATCTATGACCTGAGCAGGGTGGAGCACTACATGGAGGAGGTGCTCGAGAAGTACGTCGGCGGCGTGCCGACGTTCGCGGACCTCCGGACGGACTTCTCGTGCGTCGCCCTCGACATCGGGACCGGAGGACCGGACTCGTCGCCGCGGGAGCTAGCACAGAAGACCGTCTTCTCGAAGCACACCACGCCCGATCTCCGGCTCTCGGAGGCGCTCGGCGCGTCCATGTCGATTCCCGGCGCACTCACCCCGAAGAGGATCGGCGAGCGCTTCTACCTGGACGGGGCAACGATCGAGCACCTGCCGATCACGACCGCGCTCGAGGACTGGCAACGCGTCGGGAGGCCGCTCAAGCGCAAGCAGGTCACGATCGCTGTCGACCTCGGTTACAGCGGCGAGGCCCCGCCCGAGAAGGAGGTGTGCACACCAGCCGACCTCGTCATGTACGCGAACAGCATCCAGTCGCTCGCGCTCACGCAGTACAGCCTTCTCAGGTGCCACCGGCCCCGGAAGGGAACGTCGGTCGTTCTCGTGAAGCCGAAGACATTCTCGATCAGCCTGTGCGACATCGAGAAGATCCCGTCGGCCCTCTTCACGGGGTACCGCGAGACGGTGAGTCAGCTGTCCGGTTCGGAGTTTCTGAAGAGAACCGAGGAGAGCATCGCGAAGGCGAAGGGGCTCCTCGGGGTGGGACAGGGCTGAGGCAGTTGTGGAGCAGAGGGCTCTGACGCGGAGGACACCCGGCTGTCCCTGGTCCTGTCGCCGCTACGCGGGCTGCCCGGGAAGCGCCGGTCTC
Organism: bacterium; assembly: GCA_025774935.1. GTDB lineage: Bacteria > Joyebacterota > Joyebacteria > Joyebacterales > Joyebacteraceae > JALGVN01. The sequence continues at coordinate 2,475 of JALGZK010000015.1, forward strand.
TCCGGGGTGCCCCTGTCAAAGCAGTCCTCGCAGTACTCGTACCCCTCGTAGAACGCCTGGTCGAGCTCGTCCGGTTCGAAGCCGACAGCGTCCCCGCTGGCGACGATGTCGTCCATGAGACAGTCCTCGCAGTCCGGATGCCACCGGTCGTGGACGATCTTCTTCGCCGCGTCGCCGACGTATCGCCGGTCGCCGAGCTCCCGTATTGCTAACGCCATTCCTGTCCCCCGGTGAAGAGACGACCCCTCCGGGAGCAGTGCCACCTTCCCCCGGGTCGGGTCGTGCTGGCAAGTCGCGCCTTTCGATGCACGCGGAAGGGGCAGGTTTCACCCAGCGAACGGGGTTTCATTATCGATTGTTTTGGGGCTTGTCATGGGCTACGTCCTTGCCCGACCCCCCGAAACCTGCTAGATTCGTGGAGAGTTGAGGCTGAAATCGGCGGCGGTCGGGTCCGGGCGATGGGCTGGCCGCCGACCCATACGGAGTCCGGAGGAGGGCAGAGACGATGAGAAGCGGAATCGCGTTCCTCGTTCTGATCGCGGCCTGCGCGATGCTGGTTCTGGCCGGTTGCGACGCACCGGAGGCGTCGGCCGATGCGGAGAGCACGACTGACGGAACTGAGGTCGTCCAGGCGTCCAACACCGCCGACAAGGCAGAGCAGAGTGGCTGCACCGAGGCGTGCGGCGACAAGAAGTCAGAGGAAGGGTGCATGCAGCCCATCTCCGCTACCGCCGCCGAGGGTGGCGCGGAGATGACGACCGCGGAGAACAAGGGCGGAGAATGCCCGTACGCGGAGAAGGCCGCGGCCGAGAAGGCATCGGCTGAGAAGAAGTGCGGCGGCTGTCCGGGCTCGGCGAAGCTGAAGACGAGCGCGGCGGACGCCGATGCGATGGTCGACCTCGTGTGCGGAATGACCGCGTCAGAGGACTCCGAGTTCTCGACGCAGCACGCTGAGGCGACGTACTACTTCTGCTCCGGCGACTGCCGCGACAGCTTCGCGAGCGATCCCGGGAAGTACATCCAGTAGACTCGCTCCGGGCACGCCGGAGACGCCGGCGCTCCCGAATGAGTTCCACGAGGCCGCCTGCCACTGCCCGCGAGGGCGGAGCGGCGGCCTCGCTGCGTCCCGCTACCCATCCTGCCTTTCGACTCGTTCCTGACGAACTGCACAGACGGCGATTCCGGCCGAACCGCCGGAACGATGCCGGTCGGCCCCCCTCCACGCCCTGAGACCCCCGCGAGGCAACCTCCAGGCCGTTGGCGCGCTCTTTGCACAGAACCTCCGCGGGGAAGTGCGGAGTGTCAGCTCGCGGCGGACTCCCCACCGTTTTGCGATTCGTCATGAACGAGAAGGCGCCCCGGCCGATCGGCCAGGAGGTAACCATGAAGAGCTTCCTCACGCTCACGCTCGTCGGCGCGCTCGCGGTCGCCGCGCCGGCGTACGCGCAGGACGCCTCGATCTACCTCGAGCTGATGGGCGACCCCACGAGGGACGAGATCCCCGAGAACGGCGCCGCGTGGCACGAGCTCTGGCCGGAGTTCTGCGCCGTCCTCATCCAGGAGGACTACGGAGACAACGGCGACGGCGTCATCAGCGCGTGCGACTACATCATGTTCCAGCGCACGACGTACCACGTCGAGTGGGCGGGCCCCACCTACTACATCGAGTCCGACTGCAGCGGCGAGGCCGGTTGGCTCGAACCGACGGAGCCTCCCTCCGGCGGAAGCCCCGTGTGCGAGGTGTGGCACTGGGTCTATCCCGACTTCTGCCGCGAGTCACACGTCGAGCACTGGATCGACCAGGGTGACGGCATCTTCGGGGTGGGCGACTCGGTCGAGATCGATGGCACGTGGTACGAGGTCATCGCGGTCGGAGTGAACATCACCGCGACCCCCAGCAGCCCGGTGGAGCAGGGCACGTGGAGCTCGATCAAGCACTTCTTCCGCGAGCTGTTCTAGGACATCCGGAGACGGACGGCACAGGCCGTCCTCACGCCTCTGGCCGCCCGGCGCCCCCGCCGGGCGGCTCTTCGTGAACGTTCATTCAGTCAGTCTAGGTTGACGTCCTCAGACGCGTGTGCTATCCTGCTCACGTCTACCTGGGGCGCCGTCGGCGCGTGGCCGTGTTCGGGTCAGGGCGCGCAGGGCGGAATCCCTTGGCAGCTCGGATGGAGCACGGAAGGGAGGGTGGCATGAGAATGCGCATCGCTATGGCTGTGATCGTGATGCTGGCCCTGACGATTCCCGCCAGTGGCCAGCTCTACCTCGAGCTCGGCGGTTCGCCCGTGAGGAACATCCCTCCGGACGGTTCGCCCTGGCATGAACTCTTCCCCAACTTCTGCGTCATCCACAACCAGGACGCCTACGGGGACAACGGCGACGGTGTCGTCAGCGTGTGCGACATGATCACGCTCGACGGCGTGCCGTACCACGTCACGTGGACGGGGCCGACGTACTACCTGTACGGCGACGCCCCGGCGTTCTACGAGCCCACCGGCGAGCATGGCGGCGACCCCGTCGGCCAGGTCTGGCACGAGGTCGCTCCGAACTTCTGCACGGAGCACCAGGTCACCGGCTGGGAAGACGCGGACGGCGACGGCGAGGTCAGCCAGTGCGACACGATCGTCTTCGAGGACGGGTCGGCGTGGCACGTCGAGGAGATTCGTCTCGACATCACGGTCACCCCGGGCAGCCCCGTCGAGCGCTCGACGTGGGGCAGGATCAAGGCTGCCGTCAGCCGCATGTTCAACTAGCCCGTCGGACAGCGAGGAACGCGCTCACCGAAGGCGAACCGCCCGGCGCTCACGCGTCGGGCGGTTCTTCATTCCCGGTCCACTCGCCTCCGCTCGCCGCGGCGGTGGGTCCCGCTACTTGACGATCCTGCCCCCGATCCCCCGCCAGTCCTCCATACCGCCGTAGAACCTCTCGATCCGCAGGAACCCCTTCCTCCCCGCGACGCTGGAGGTGAGCCTGCTCCGGATGCAGTTCGACCCGTAGCAGTACGTGACGATCGGCGTCGTCGACCGGTCGATTCCGGGCCAGTGTCGCTCGAGGTAGACGTCGAGCGAGTCGGCGAAGAGCCGGGAGGTCAGGCTGACCGACCCGGGGACGTGCCCGCGCGACCAGTCGCTGTCGTGGCGGACGTCGAAGATGACGAACTCCGACGGGCGCGCGTCAGGCCGGAACCACCGGCGCGGCCCCGAGAGTCGGGCCTCGATCTCCTCTGCGGAGATGATCCTGACGACGGGGAGGCTCGTGTCGGCCAGCCACTGACGCCAGCCGTCGCGGAAGAGACGGACCTGCGCGAGGCCCGCGCGGCGAAGGAGGAAGTAGCCGACGGCGCCGTTCCCCGAGACGCCGTCGCCGTAGACGATGAACTCGTCCTGCAGGTTGACCGGACTCGTCGGCCTCGGGCCGAGCGCGGAGAAGATCTCCCGGGTCGACTCAGGGGCGCGGAGCGAGCCGTCGGCGTCCACGAACTCCGTGAAGTCGAACGGGAGGCTGTGCGGCACGTGTCCGGTCCTCGGAGGTTCGCGCCACTCCGCCTCGTCGATCATCGCCTCCCACGCGTCCCAGCCGCGGGCGTCGACGATCTCGTGCCCCTTCTCGCCGAAGTGGAGCCGCACGTACTCCTGCGTCGCGACGAGTTCGGAACGGACGGCCGGAGTCCAGCTGGCAGGCCGCGGCTCGAGCGACTCTGTCGAGAGGACCTGCCCGCCCCCCGCCCACGCGTCGATCCCGCCCTCGAGGAGCGCGGGGTTGCCGCCGGCCGCCTCGAGGAACCAGAACAGGAGCGCGGCGTCGGCCGGAACGGGGTCCGGTCCTCCCCCGTAGCAGACGATGCGTCGTCGGCCGGAGAGTCCCAGGGCTCCGAGGACCTCTGCGGCCCGGTGCAGTTCGGGGAGTGAGGAGGCGGGAAGCGACACGGCACCTTGGATGTGACCGGCTGCGAACGCATCGGGACCGCGCGCATCGACGACGGCTGTCCCCCGGCGGCCGAGATTGTCGGCGAGCCACGCCGCGTCGACCGTGACGTCGGGGTATACCGGGTCGGGCGCCGGCTCCCTGTTGCCCCAGGGCCACTGCGCGCCTGCGCTCACGGCTCCCGCCGCGAGCACGAGCGCGACGAACGCGGTTGTCAGTCGTGCCTTCACAGGCCGTACCTCGATGAACGAGAGTCCGTGGGCCTACTGCCCGTACGGCTCTTGATGGGCGGCCTTCTCTTCCCTACCCTTACGGACGGCCTGCCGGATGCAGAGCGCGAAGCCGCCGTAGAGAACGACCGACACCACGATGATCGTGATCACGGCTGAGACGGGCATCACTCGCCCTCCTTCCTGGCTCCCGGAAGCGCGGTGATGAACGCCGCGACCGCGATGATGGTGGCGACGACTCCCCAGCCACCGACGATGAGGGCCCACTTCGGGTACCCCTCGTACGGAATCTGGAACTCGTTGATGATGTTCGTCACGAGAGCCCACCCGAGGGCGAGCGGCGTGATCCACTTGACGAAGATGTCCCACCAGATGCCGATCTTGAAGTCCGAGACCTCGTTGATGTAGTCCCTGAGTTTCTTCGTCCCGTAGAACCACCCGATCGCGACGCACTCGAGGAACCCGATGACGACGAGGCCGTAGTTGTTCATCCAGTGGTCGACGATGTCGAGCCAGTAGAGCCCGGAGCCCGTCGCGAACACGAGACCGACGAGGAGTCCGAAGATGCAGAACGCGCCCGCCGTGGCGCTCTGGGAGATGTTCCACTTGTCCCTGATGCCCGCGACCGCTCCCTCGACGATCGAGAACGCCGAGTCGATGCCGAGCGTGAGAAGCGTGATGAAGAACATCGCCGCGATGACAGGCGCGAAGGGCATGAGGCTCATCGCCGTCGGATAGATCACGAATGCGAGCCCGGGTCCGGCCTTGACCACGCTGTCGACCGGGACGCCGGTCGACTGGGCGAGGTAGCCGAGGACGCTGAAGACCGCGAACCCCGCGAAGAACGCGAACCCGGCGTCCGCCAGGCTCGTCATGAACGCGTTGTTCGTGATGTCCGACCTCTTCGGGAGGTAGCTCGCGTACGCGGTGAGGATCCCGAACCCGAGGGAGAGCGAGAAGAAGACCTGCGCGTACGCCTGGAGCCAGGTCTCGGAGTTCGTGAGAGCGCTGAAGTCAGGCGTCAGGTAGTACGCGAGACCCTCCACCGCGCCCGGAAGCGTGATTCCTCTGATGAAGATGAGGAGAAGGAGGACGGCCGGGAGCGGGACGGTGATCATCACGACCTTCCCGACCCTGAGGACGCCCTTCTTGATGATCCAGTAGATGAGCGCCCACGTGACGACGAGGCCGACGAGCACCGGCCACGAGATCGTCCCGATCTGGCCGGGGCCGTCGGTGAGCCTGAGGACGCGGTTGAAGAACGCCTGTGGATCGTCGCACCACGGCTGTCCGAACGAGCACGCCAGGTAGTCCCAGCACCAGGCCATGATGACCGCGTAGTAGAACGAGATGGTCGTCCCGACGCCGAGCGCCCACCAGCCGATCATCTCGAACGGCGGTTTGACCGCCTTGAGCGCCCCCGGCGTCGCCTTCTGGAAGCGCTGACCGAGCGAGTACTCGAGGATCATGAGCGGAATGCCGGCGGTCGCGAGGGCGATGATGTACGGGATGAGAAACGCGCCGCCGCCGTTCCTGTAGGCCACCATCGGGAACCGCCAGAGGTTCCCCAACCCAATGGCGCTACCGATGGCCGCCATGATGAACGCGGGCCTGCTCGCCCACCTGTCTCTATGAGCCATGCGCCTGCCTCCCCATTGAAGACGTACGACCCTGGATCACTCCGAGAATAGGTCCGTCGAAAGGTACCGCTCGCCCGTGTCCGGCAGGACGACCACGATCGTCTTCCCGCGCGTGTCCTCGCGTTCCGCCACCCGTACCGCCGCCCACGCGGCGGCCCCGGAGGAGATGCCGCAGAGGAAGCCCTCCTCGAGCGCGAGCCTTCTGGCCATCGAGGCCGCGTCCTCGTTCTCGACGGGGATGATCTCGTCGATGACGTCACGGTTCAAGACGTCCGGAACGAACCCTGCGCCGATGCCCTGGATCGTGTGCGGGCCCGGGTCGCCGCCGGAGAGCACCGGCGACGCGGCGGGCTCGACCGCGATCACGACGACGGACGGCTTGCGTTTCCTGAGCGCCTCCCCTACGCCTGTGATCGTGCCCCCCGTCCCCACCCCCGCGATGAAGATGTCGACCTCTCCGCCAGAGTCCGCCCAGACCTCCTCCGCGGTCGTGCGACGGTGGATTGCGGGGTTCGCCGGGTTCCTGAACTGGTCGAGCATGACGGCGCCGTCGATCGACCCGACGAGCTCCTCGGCCTTCGCGCACGCCCCCTTCATCCCCTCGGCTCCGGGCGTGAGCACGAGCTCGGTGCCGAAGGCCTCGAGCAGCATCCTGCGCTCCACCGACATCGTGTCAGGCATGACGAGGACGACGCGGTAGCCCTTCGCCGCTCCGACGAAGGCGAGGCCTACCCCAGTGTTGCCGCTCGTCGGCTCGACGATCGTCTTGCCCCCCGAGAGGAGACCGCGCTCCTCCGCGTCCCTCACCATCGAATAGGCAATCCGGTCCTTGACGCTCGAGAGAGGGTTCGCGCTCTCGAGCTTGGCGAGGACTGTCGAACCGTCGGGGACGATGCGACGCAGACGCACTAACGGCGTCCCACCGATGGTCCCCAGAATGTCGTCGTGGATTCGCGCCATGACAGGATTCTCCCAGCGAGGACTCGTCCCGGAGGCAGCCTGGCGAGCGGGTCTCCGGATGGGAGAATGTAGCAGTTACGCCGCGCGCAATCCAGAGGCAAGCGGGGGCGCGGGTGTGGGAGGATCCCGGCGAACGCCTGGGCACGAAGAAAGGGGCCCGAACCGTCCGGCCCGGGCCCCGTTCATTCTCTCGGCCTCAGCGCGACGGCCGAAGCGCCGCCCCTACTTGAGGAGCACCATCTTCGCCGACGAGTCGAAGCCCTCGGCTTCCATCCTGCAGAAGTAGACGCCGGACGCCGCCTCGACGCCGCGGTCGTCCCTGCCGTCCCAGGTCGCCTCGTGGTAGCCGGCTTCCTCCGGACCGTCGACCAGCGTCCGAACCAGCCTGCCGGTCACGTTGTAGATGCGGAGGGACACCGGTCCGTCCTTCGGAAGACCGTACGACACCTTCGTCACCGGGTTGAACGGGTTCGGCGAGACGCCGCCGAGCACGTAGCGCGAGGGCACACCGAGCTCGCCCTCGTCGATCCCGGTCTGGACCGCGCCGGTCGCGCGAACGCACCAGTCGTTCACCACGCCGAGATCGATCCCTGCGTTGTCGCTCACCCAGAGCTCCCACTCTCCGAGACAGCTCTCTCCGACGAAGTCGCTGAGAGAACCCGGACCGTCGACCTCGAGCTCGGACGGATACCATCCGATGATGTTCTCGGCGGTCCCGCCTGTTCTGTTGTGGAGCCGAACGGTCGTGCCCTCGGGCGAAGTGAGCTCGACGATGAGATCGCCGATGAACGTGTGCGTGATGTTCACGTAGACCTCCACCTCGTCCATCGGGAGGTCCTCGGTGAACACCATCGTGTCGTAGACGCCTCCTGGGTTGTTATCGGGAATCGAGATCCCCGGCGATTCGCAGATCTCACTGGAGGTCTGCGGGAAGAGCGTGAAGTTCACGCCGTAGGTGATCTCTCCCTCGGCGACGGCGACAGGCGTTTCGACGCCGGTCGACCAGTCGTCCATGGTGGCCGTCACCGTGTACGAGCCGGCGTACAGAGCTTCGAGCGAGTAGTGACCCGAGGCGTCCGTGTAGGCGGATGCTCCGCCAGGGCTGGCCGTCACCAGGACCCCGCTGTGGTTCGCCTGGCCCGAGAGCGTAACGTGCCCGTCGATGCCGCCGGTCGGCGTCGACTCCGGTGTCGTCAGGTAGACGATCGCGTTCTCGAGGAGGTCCATTCGGCCCGCGGCTGCGGCCGCGTAATTGAACTGGAAGAACACAATCTGCCCGCTCGCGGGGTCCGGGTTGTCGTCGTAGACCTGAACGCCGGAGTCGCCGGGATAGCTCGACCAGTCACACACCACGTGCGCGTCGGGCGACGGGTCGTTCGCGTCCTGATCGCCGTAGCCTGAGTACGTGAACGTGATCGGCCCGATCGTGTTCGGGAAGCTCGCGACCGCGTGCGCCGGATCCTCGACCTGGAGCGTTCCGCTCGAGTCGTGGTTCCAGCCGGTGATGTGGAGCACGATGGCTGCGAACGTCGGGTAGCCGGGGTACGAAGCCGCATCGTAGCCGACCTCACCGCCCTCGACGATGATCTTCCCGCCGGCGGTCACGAAGCTCTCGAGAGAGGTTCGGTAGGTGCTGTTCGCGACCGGGCTCGTGTTGTCGCCGCTCGCCGACATGATGAGGTCGTAGTCGAGCCACGTCCCAGGATCGGACGACGCCGCGCTCTCGACGACCACGTCGTATCCGAGCGCCACGATGTCGGTCTGAAGCTCCGTGACGGACTTCGGGCGGTCGGTGCCGCCGTCTGTCGCGACGTCTATGACGTTCCCGGACTTGTCGATCTTGACCGCCTCCCGCGCGCCGGTCGTGTCGTCCAGGAGGAGGATGTTCGCGAGCGTCTCCTCGAGGACGAAGTCCTCGGTCTGCGCGGGAGCGCTGACCGCGACCCCTCGCGTCTGCGGTATGTGATGCCATGCCCGCACCTTCATCTCGTAGTTGAAGTACGGGAGCGTCGCCTCGTAGTAGCCGCCGGCGGCGGCCGAAGACGTCGTCTCGTGGTAGAGCTCCATATTGTCCGAGCGGTAGATCTTGATCGTCGCGTCGAGCGGCGTGCCCGTCCCGACTTGCGTGACGGTGCCGGACACGACGCCGGCGGGAGCGAACTCCATGAAGAAGTCGACGTCGTTCGCGCCGTACTGGATGAACACCTCCTCGAAGTACGGGAGATAGCCGAACTTCGAGACGTAGACGTCGTAGTACCCGACCTCGAGATCGCCCTCGATCTCATACAGGCCAAACGCGCCGCTCACGGTCTCGAAGAGCGGCGTCGCGCCGGTCGTGTCGGCCCCGGCGGGGTATCCCTTGATCTTCGCGTCGACGATCGGCAGCCTGCTCGCCTCGTAGACCGCACCGGCCATCTGCCCGTAGACCGTGGCGACGGTGATGTCCTCGAGGTAGATGTTGAAACCCTTCTTGCCGATCGCTGCGTTGATCGTACCCGTCTCGCTCGGCGTGACGAGAAGGTCGACGCTCGTGCCTCCGGCGACCGTGCTCGCGTCGACTCCGCAGCCCGTCGCGAACAGCGTGAAGCCGGCGGTCGACGCCTCTCCGGTGATCGTGCCTTCGTAGTGGGGCGCGAGCATGCCGTAGAGGCCGATCGCGGGGACGTTCCCCTCGATGTCGGCGCTCGCGAACGACGTTCCGCCCGTTACCGGGAGGATGTCGCTGAACGCGTCGTAGTTCGTGCCGATCTCGCGTCCGACGACCGTCAGGTCCTCCCCATACTGGGGCAGCACCGTGAAGTGGGCCTCCCCCGAGCCGTCGGTCGTGTCGACGACCGGCATGATCGACCAGCCGTCGATCGTGATCGTGACGTCCGGCTTCGGGTAGCCCTCATCGTCCCAGACCGTGACCGTCACGTCCGACGACACGCTGATCGGGACGCTCGGCGGGTCGATGTCGTAGGTCACCGGGACGATGACCTGCGCGGCCCCCGAGTACGGCTTGAAGTTGTGCTTGCTGACCCAGACCTCCATCACCCCGACCGACATCGGAGGGGTCGAGATCGTGATGTCGGCGTGCCCGGCTGCGTCGGTGTAGGCGGTCTCGTAGAACTCGCCGTCCATGTAGATGCAGACGAGAGCGCTCTCGACGGGGTCGCGCGTGAGCGTGCCCACGTCGATCGAGAACGTGCTCCCGCCCACCGGGAACGCGTCGCCGAAGGTCACGTCGAACTCTCCGTAGGGGTCGGTCCAGACGTCGAGCGCAGGGTCGCCGAACAGGTTGTACATCTCGTAGTAGCGCCTTGTGGCTCCGCCGCCGGAGTAGGCCACGTAGACGTCCCACATGCCCTGGTTCAGGAATCCTCGGGTCCAGCGGTACTCGTCGCCGAACCACGCGTCGTAGACGCCCTTCTCGAGGATGTCGTCCTCGGTCCAGTACGAGTTCGCCGAAGAGCCGTAGAACGCCATCGAACCGTACGGTGCCAGCGTCCAGGTCTCGCCGAAGCACTCGAGCGCGAAGTCGCCGGTGATACAAGCGTACGACTGGACGAGCGGCAGCATGTCGTCGTTCGTCAGAGCATTCACCTGCGACGCGTTCATCGGCGGACCGTCCGCCCACCCGTTGGTCGAGCCGTGGCCCGAGTAGGTGAGCTGGGAGATGCCGCCGTTGATGTCGTCGATGCACTGCTGGGTCGTCGCGTTGTACGTCACCGAGTAGCGCTTGTAGCACGTGTACCCGTCCGGAATCAGCCACGTGTTGATGACGTAGTTGTGCGTGCCCTCTGAGACGTTGTAGTTGTCCTGAGAGGCCATGAACGTGGCCTCTTTGATCCAGCCGGTCCCGCTCGAGAGCGAGTAGCGGATGTAGTCGATGGTCTTGTTCGCGAGGTGCGTGACCTGCCCCTCGGTCTGGCATGAGAAGCGGCCGATGTAGATGTCAGGCAGCCAGTCGCCTCCTCCGTCCATCGCCGTGTAGAGAAGGTCACTGGCCGACGATGACGACACGCCGGTGAAGCTCGGGATCTGCGGGTTGTCGCCGACGAGCAGGATGAACGTCGGTGGGACGGGCCACGTGTCGTACGCGTCCTGGATGTAGTTCTTGATGGCGGTCGTCGAGACGCCGCCCGGGATCTCCGACGTCTTCGTCACGGTGACCTCGTAGCCGAGCCTGTGACGGAGACCCGCGAGCATCTGGATCTCCTCATAGAAGCTGTCGTGCGTGATGATGAGGTAGCCGATCGGGGGCTCGAGGAGGACCCTCGAATCGAAGTCGCCCGCGTTCAGGAAGTTCTTCCGGGCGAACGTGTCGAAGTCCGTCGAGGCGTAGCGCTCGAGGACCTCGTTCGTGCGGGCCCAGTCTGCTCCGTCGAACGTGACCTCGAGCTCGATGCTCGTGAGGAGCCTCGCGGTCCCGTCCGCCGGGCTGTACTGGATCGGGCGGACCTCGAACTGGACGAACCGGTGCGCGCGAACGCCACCGACGTCCCCGAGGATCGCCGACTCCTCAGGCCAGTACTCGGACCCCGAGTATGCTGAGCCATGAATCACGAACTCTGCGGCCTCCAGCGCCCCCTCGATCTTCTCGATCGGAGGCTGCACCGGGAGGATCGGATGGTCGATGCCGATGTCGGCGAGCGACACATCGCTGTAGGTCGCGTTCAGGACGCGGAGCACTGGAGTTGCACCCTGCGGGATCTCGAGGTGCTCGCGGACCACCGGCAGCATGGGCCAGCCGATGTCGGTCGTGTATGCGTGGCCGTCGAGCGTGAGCCGCGTGAAGAGGCCGAGGTCGGTCTCGACGTCCTCGGCCTGAACCCCTGGAATCTCGACGGCAATCGTCGCACCCGACGGTCCGGACGACAGGACCCTCACCTCGACGTCACCGTACGGCTCCATCGTGCCGAAGTCGACCGGGCGCGCCGAAGCAGACAGCGCAACCAGGACGAACAGCGCGCAAATAGCCGGCAATCGCGCGTACTTCATCCAGTCCCTCCTTCGCTGGAGGGGGGCGTACCTGTCCCCCCCCGCGGGTGGTGTGTAACAGCCCTCGTTCGCGCAAGCGTACAAGTAGCGGGGCATGCGCCTCGCACATAAAGTATATCACATCGGTCAGAAGGTGGCAACAATCGGGGCGCAGCGCGGTTCTCGGGAGGGCGGCAGTCGGCCCCGACGAACCCGATCGGGCCCGAGATCGCCCAATCGGCTCCGTTATTGCATGAAAGAGCGTCCGAGAGCGACCGAGGAGCTCGCATCGGACACGTGTGTCAGCGGCGGGATTCGGCGGAGTGCGCCCGTTCGCCGTAAGGCGGCGGCGGGAACCGCCGGAATGCGTTGACAGCCCGAGCGCGCGGCTCTTAGTTTCGACGGAACCGGCCGTGCGAGTGGAACGCCTCAGGGCGCCGCACGCGACGGCACTTCGAGGACCACGGATGGAGCGACGCATCCACACCTCCGCCATCGCCGAGAACGACGCGTTCTACGCGTCGCTCGTCGAGACGGTCGTCGACGGCATCGTCGAGACCCTCGGCCCAGGAAGCCTCGAGGCCATCCTCATGATCGGCGCCCCCGCTCGCGGCGAGGCGACGATCATCTCCACACCCGATGGCTCGTACAGCCTGAGCGACATCGACCTCATCTGCGTCCACGCTCCGTCGGCCGACCGCAGGGCACTCGCGGCACGCCTCGGCCCGCGCATCCTGAGCCTGAACGAGGAGATCGGCGGTGTGTGCGTCGGTGTCGACGCTTCCTTCCGAACGCGTCGCGAACTCGAGACCGTGCAGCCATTCATCTCGAGCCAGGAGATGCTCGCGTCGCCCGTCGTCGTCTGGGGCGATGAGCGCGTCGCCACATCGTTGCCCGAGCCGCGCATCGACGACATCCCCCCGAACGAGAGCCTGAAGCTCGTCCACAACCGCATCGTTGAGCAGCTCCTCCTCTACCGCTCCGTCGCGAGCGCTCCCGAGGACTATCGGCCCGTGGCGTCGCTCCTCTACGGGACGGCCAAGCTCGGGCTGGACTCGGTGACTGCGATACTCTACCTCGAGAAGACCGTTCCCATGGGTTACCGCGAGCGAGTCGACGTCTTCCTGTACGACGTGCTCGAACGATCGCACGTACGCCACCTGCGGGATCGGCTCCACGCCTACCGCGAGGACCTCCAGGCGTGGGCGGCATTCAAAGCGACCGGCAGCCTCGTCCCCATCTCCGACCGGTTCCGCGAGGAGCAGAGACCTCCCGAACTCGGGCGTATCGCGAGGGAGCAATGGTACCGGTACACGGAGTTCGCCGAGATCTGCTGGCGGTTCGTGCTCGGCGAGGTCGTTCGCACGAACCTTCTCGACGCCCCGCTCGACGACGTCGTGGCGTGTTACGCCGGGCTCGAGACGCCCGCCCGCAGCGGTGTGCGCGCGCTCAAGAGGCTCCGACCGGGCGCCTCCCCTCCGGGGCTCTTCTCGCCGGGTCGCGTCATACGACGCAGCGCGTTCGCGTCGCCCCGTCTGCTGGCGTACGTGACCGGCATTCTCGCGTACGTCGCCATGGGCGACTCGTACGACTGGTGCACGGTCGGGCCCCCGATCAATGCGTACTGCCCGTTCCCGCTCCCGAAGGGCTTCGACGAGCTCGGCCTCGCCGGGAAACGGGAAATCCTTGTGGACAGGCTCTCGTTCTTCCACGAGTCTGTGCTCCTCGGACGGGCCGTCGGTCGCGGCGATGGAGGCTCCGATGATGCGTGACCGCGTCACGCTCTGCTTCTTCGTGGACGCGCTCGGGTGGGAGCTCTTCCGGAAGCACCCGTGCTTCGAGGACGTCGCCCCCCACGCGTACCGCCAGCGCACCGTGCTCGGCTACAGCTGCGCGGCGCAGCCGACGATCCTGACCGGGGAGATGCCGTCGACGCACGGCCACTGGGGGATGTTCTACCGTACCGAGCACTCGCAGCTCGCGTCGCTCAGGCACATGAGGCTTCTCCCGCCGGCCCTGAGCTCGCACTGGCGCGTGCGACGCCAGATCCTCAAGCTCCACAAGCGCTCGAGCGGCATCTGCGGCTACTACAACCTCTACCGCATCCCCTTCGAGCTCTTCAGCGAGTTCGATCTTGTGGAGAAGAATGACATCTACGCACCGAAGGCGTTCGAGTCCGGGACGCCGTCGATCTTCGACGACCTCACCGGAAGGAACGTCCCATACCGCGTGTGGACCTGGCGCACGCCGCTCGAAAGGGCGTTCCACGAGCTCGAGGAGTCGCTCTCCGCGGAGCCGGACCTTCGGTTCGCGATGCTCTACACGGCCTACCTCGACGCGTTCCTGCACGACAACATCGGGGACGAGGTGGCTGTCGACGCGGCGATCAGGAACGTCGAGCGTCTCGTCAACCGCGCTGTCGAGCGGGCGCGCGAGACGAGCGGCCGGGTCGACGTCCTCGTCTTCTCGGACCACGGCATGGCGCCCACGACGGGAGAGCACGACCTCATGGCGGAGCTCAGGGCTCTCGAGCTCGCGGCGCGGCGCGACTACCTCGTCTTCTACGACTCGACCATGGCGAGGTTCTGGTTCACGCACGGGGACGCGCGGACGGAGATCGTGGGGCTCCTGCGAGAGCTCTGCTGTGGAACGATGCTCGAGAACGGATACCTGGAGGAAGAGGGAATCTACTTCGAGGACGGACGGTTCGGCGAGCTCGTCTTCCTCATGAACCCGGGCACGATCGTCGTGCCGAGCTACATGGGCGTGAAGGCGCCCGCCGGCATGCACGGGTTCAGCCCGGACCACGAGGACTCGTACGCGGTGCTCATGTCGAGCGAGGAGCTCGACCCGGCGCCTCAGCACATCAGGGACACGTACTCGGTGATGCGCAGACTTGCGGGGGTTGGATAGGCGGAGCGCACGCAGGGAAGGACGATGGAGCAGCCACTCGAGAACGGCACGCTGTCACACGACGTGACGGACCGGAACCTCCTCGGTGTCGCCAAGCAGGCGACCGGGGTGATGACGTTCCGGTTCGTGGGCACGCTCGTCGGGCTCGGGTCGAACCTCATCTTCGCGCGGTTCCTCGGAGCGGAACTCCTGGGTGTCGTCGTCATCGCCTCGACGGTCCTTCTCGTGGTGACCCTGATCGCATCGCTCGGATTCGGGAACACGTTCGTCCGGTACGTGCCGGTCAGTCTCTCGCGGGGAGATCGCGAGGGGGCCGCGGGCGTCTTCCGGCTGGGCGTCCGGTCGGTGCTCCTCGCGAGCATCGTGGCGGGGGTCATCGTCTGGTTCCTCCGCGACTTCCTCGCTTACACCGTCTTCAAGGAGCCTCTCCTCCTCGCAGTCATGCCGATCGTCGCTGTCGGTGCTGTGCCGGCGACCCTCTACATCCTCTTCGGGTTCGGGCTCCGTGCCCTCAAGCGGACGGCGATGGAGACCTTCTCGAAGGAGATCGTGTTCAAGATCGTAAAACTCGCGGCGTTCCTCGCACTCTTCTACCTCGGGTACAAGTTCCGGGGGCTCATGGTCGGGTTCGTCGGCGGGTATGCCGTCGCAATGGGCGTCATGCTCTTCCTCATGCTCCGGAACGCGCCGTTCCTCCTACGCGGCCGGTCGACGCTGCCCGCGCCAGCGCGAGAGCTCTTCGCGTTCAGTGGGATGATGCTCTTCGTCGGCGTCATGAACTACGGGATGAGCATCACCGACCGTGTGATGCTCGGGATCCTCTCCACGTCTGAGGCGGTCGGCGTCTACAACATCGCGTTCCTGATCTCGAACATCCTCTCGCTCATCTTCATGGCGCTGAACGAGTCGTTCTCGCCAGTGATCTCGGAGCTCTACCACAACGACCGCCGCGAGGAGCTCAGGTCGCTCTACTCGTCCCTCACGCGCGCGGTCCTCCTCATCATCCTGCCGGCGTTCATCTGGCTCGTGGGCTTCGGGGACGACCTCCTGAGGTACTTCGGCGGGGACTTCGTGGCCGGCTACTGGGCGCTCGTCGTGCTCGGGATCGGCGTCATGACGCGATGCTTCGTGGGGACCGTGGGGCCGCTCCTCGTCCTCTCGGGACACGAGCGATGGAACGCGGCGAACATCGTGATCGTGACCGGCATGAACATCGGGCTCAACCTCTACTTCATCCCGCGCTACGGGGTCCTGGGCGCGGCGTTCGCGACCGCGATCTCGCTCGTCGCGATCAACATCGTCGCTCTCCTCGAGGTGCGCGCGCTCCTGGGGCTCCTCCCGTACGCGCGCTCGTACTGGAAGCTCCTCCTCCCGTCGGCCGTGACGCTCGCGGGCGTCCTCTGGCTTCGCGCGAACACGCCGGATCTCCGGTTCTGGATGATCACGCTTCTCCTGTTCGCGGAGTTCGGGGTGTTCCTCGGGCTCACGGCAGTGCAGGGGTTCGAGCGGGACGACAAGCTGATCCTCGGGAAGATCTTCGCGAGGGTCGGGCTCGGAAGGGGCGGTGGCAACCCCGCCGGCTAGCTCGACTCTGCCCGGTCAAGACAACGTCCCCTCCCGGGGCATGCTCCTGGGAGGGGACGTCGGTGTCACGGCCGAGAGACTGTTCCCTACTTCCCCACCAGCCTCTCGTAGTTCTCTCTCGAGTCCCTCGCCACGTCGTCGTGGATCGACTTCCCGTGGCTGTCCATCGTGACGACCGCCGGGAAGTTCTCGACCCGGATGACCCACATCGCCTCCGGTACGCCGAACTCCTCGAGCTTGTGGACGTCGAGGACCTCGACCACCGAGCGCGCGAGCGTCGTCGCCAGGCCGCCGACGGCGGAGAGGTAGACGCAGCCGAACTTGCCGCAGGCGTCCAGGGTCTTGTCGAGCATGCCGCCCTTCCCGATGATGCCGCGGACCCCGTACTTTTCGATGACCGTGGCCTCGTACGGCTCCTCGCGGATGCTCGTCGTCGGACCCGCGGCCACGAACGAGTAGGTGTCACCGTCCTTCTTCACGACGGGGCCGCAGTGATAGATCATGCTGTCCTTGAGTACTTCCTGAACCTCCGGGGCGTCCGTCTCGACCATGTACTTGTGGGCGGCGTCCCGCGCGGTGATCATCACTCCGGTGATGGAGACCTCGTCGCCGGCCTTGAGCTTCCTGATCTCGTCAGCGGAGACGGGGAGCTTGATCTCAGTCATAGGACACCTCCCCTCCCTTGACCATCATCGCGGCCTTGCGTGTCGCCCAGCAGAGGTAGCTCACCGACACGAAGAAGCTAGCCGGGACGCGGTGGCGCTTCCCGATCTTGACGCCGAGCACCGTGGTCTTCCCACCGAACCCGCTCGGCCCGACCCCCAGCTCGTTGAGCTCGGTCATGAGCCTGTCCTCGAGTTCTGCGAGCGTCGAATCGGGGTTCGTGTCGCCGAGGTCCCTCAGGAACTGCATCTTCGAGCTCGCGAAGCCGGAACCCCGGTCCCCGCCGATGCAGATGGCGATGACGCCCGGCGCGCAGCCCTTGCCCTGGGCGTTGTAGACGGCGTCGATCACGCACTTCCGGACCCCGTCGAGATCGCGGCCGGCCTTGAGACCACCGTCCGGTAGCTTGTACTGGGCGCTCACGTTCTCCGAGCCGCCGCCCTTGAGAAGGAGCCTAACCCGGAGCCCGTCCTCGTCCATCTGATCGAAGTGGAAGTACGGCATCCCGATCCCGGTGTTGTCGCCGGAGTTCTTCCCCGTGACGGCGTCGACGGCGTTCGGGCGGAGGTAGTACTTCGCGGTCGCCTCGGCCGCGGCCGTGCGGGCGGCCGCCTCGACCTCCTTCTGGCGGAAGTCGGGGCCGATGTCGACGAAGAACAGGAGCGCGCCCGTGTCCTGGCAGATCGGGGTCGCGCCCTCCTTCGCCTGCCGGGCGTTCTCCAGAAGGAGCCTTAGCGTAGAGGCCGCCCCCGAGCCCTCGCCCTCGTTCTCGATGCCCCGCTCGATGGCCTCCTCGACGTCCCGCGGGAGCACCGTCGACGCCCGCCGGATGAGCTCGAGGAAGTGCTCGCTCAGCTTCTCGTGACCCATGGACCCTCCTGTCTATCGGGGTGAGCGCGGCTCGGTCCCGGCCCGCGCCCGCGTTCGGAACGCGATGTGAACGTGACGAGATTTCCATTCTATCGGCCGCGCGCCGGAGGGTCAAAGGCAAAGCCCGGAGTCCCACGGCGAGCTTGACATCGACCCTGTCGGTGTTAGAATGCGCCCGCGAGAACCAGGAACACGCGTACCGCCGCACGCGGCCTGGGAACCACCAATGCCACCGCAGACGCAGGCTCTTCTCGAGCCCGAAACGGACGACCCGGTGCCCGAGCCCGTGACTCAGGACACCCAGTGCGCGCCGAGCGGACCAACGTCCGACCCTCCCGCGACGTCGGGTGGCGATCGCACGAACCCGTTCGAAGTCATTCTCCGCATACTCGCAATCGCGATCCCTCTCTACGCCTTCCTCGTGAGCGTCAAGCTCATGGGCGAAGGGTTCGAGCTGTTCGGTTCGGGGTTCGCCGAGAACCTCATCGCGACGACGTCGAACCCGCTCGTCGGTCTCTTCATCGGCATCCTCGCGACGAGCATCGTGCAGAGCTCGTCGACGACGACGTCGATGACGGTCGGGTTCGTGGCGGCCGGCATCCTCTCGATCGAGAACGCGGTCCCGATCATCATGGGTGCGAACATTGGGACCACGGTCACCTGCGCGATCGTCTCGCTCGGACACATCGGCCGAGGCGAGGAGTTCAGGCGCGCGTTCGCCGCGGCGAGCGTGCACGACTTCTTCAACGTGTTCGCCGTTCTGCTTCTCTTCCCTCTCGAGATGCTGACCGGGTTCCTCTCGAAGTCGGCGCGAGCGCTCTCCGGCCTCCTCGTGGGCGGCCAGGCGATCACGTTCGCGAGTCCCGTGAAGCGCGCCGTCGCACCGGCGGTCGACGCGCTCATGCGCGGAATCGAGGCGATCGCGGGGAGCCACGCGGCGATCGTGATCGCTGTTTTCGGATTCGCGCTGCTGCTGATCTCGCTCTACTTCCTCGTGAAGGCGACGAAGAGACTCGCGCTCTCCCGCGCGGAGGTCGCGATCGACCGGCTCATGGGGAGGAACGGCATCACAGGAATCGCGGTCGGAGCGGGCGTGACGGCGGTCATCCAGTCGAGCTCGGTGACGACGTCGCTCCTCGTTCCGTTCGCGGGCGCGGGCATCATGCGACTCGAGAAGATCTTCCCGATCGCGCTCGGCGCGAACATCGGGACGACCGTGACCGCGCTCCTTGCGTCGCTCGCCGGCAACGTCGATGGGCTCACGATCGCGCTCGTCCACCTGTTGTTCAACATCTGCGGGATCCTCCTTATCTATCCCTACAAGCCGGTGAGGCGGATCCCGATGAACCTGGCGACGCGCCTCGGGGACGCCGCCGTCCGCTCGAAGAAGAACGTCGCATTCTTCGTCATCGGGCTCTTCTACGCCCTTCCGGGTCTTCTCATATTCTTGGACAAACTGATCAGGAGGTGATGCAGGTGTTCAGGGAGTTCATCGAAGCACTGAGGAAGCGTCCGCTGCTCGATCAGATGTACGCCGAGATGGAGCAGATGCTGACGCAGGCCGTGGAGATGTTCCGGCCGGTGTCGGAGGTGCTGCGGGGGAAGAGGGAACTCACGAAGGAGACGCACGACGAGGTCTACGCGATGGACCGGAAGATCAACCGGATCCAGCGCCGCATCCGGAAGCAGCTCGTCGAGCACCTGATCGTGTCGCCGGGAACCGACGTCCCGATCAGCCTCGTCCTCATGAGCATCGCGAAAGACGCGGAACGGGTGGGAGATCTCTGCAAGAACATCCTCGAGGTGACGGAGGAGCTCGTGCATCCCCTCAGGCACGGACCGTACGGGACACGGTTCCGCGACCTCCTCAAGCGGACGGAGGACCTGTTCGAGCCCACGGTCCGGGCTTTCCTCGAGTCCGACTGCGACGTCGGACAGGACGCCATCGTGACGGGCAGGGCGCTCGCGAAGGAGTCCGACCAGATCATCATGGACCTTCTCGAGGACGACCGCCCGTGCCGTGAGGCCGTTCTCTACGCGCTCCTCGCGAGGTACCTGAAGCGTATCGCGCTCCACCTCACGAACGTCGCGTCGAGCGTCGTGATGCCGCTCCATATGATCGACTACTACGACGACGAGGGACAGGCCAGGGAGGAACAGAAGCCGGAGAGCGCGGAACCGACGTCCTAGGTACGGCGTTGGTACGGCGTTCGGCGCGTCACATCCTAAACGCCGGCGTCCCGCCTGAGGAACTTCCCCATCACCGACGAGAGGACCGTCCGGTCCTCGTCGCTCACCCCCATGAGAGACGTCAGACCCGCGGCGACCGCGTAGCAGGCGACGAGCGCGACCGCCGCCTCGTACCACCGGTCCGGCGCGCCCCAGAATCTGCGCACGACCCAGACGAGGACGAGGAGCACCGCGCCGGTCGCGACCGACTTCAGGGTCGAGCGGTCGTACGGCACGACGCCGAGGAGCGCCTTCCCCTCGACGAGCCGCGCGACGTTCACGAGGACGATCGACACGCTCGTGGCGACCGCCGCTCCGACGATTCCCATGCGCGGGATGAGAATGACGTTCAGGGTCACACCCACGATCGCCATCGCGATGGTGTTCCACACGTTGTAGCGCTGGTACTTCGTCATCGCGAGGCAGCTCGCGACGGATGCGGCGGAGCTGTCCACGATCTGCGCGGTCGCGAGGACCGCGAGGGCAACGTACCCAGCGACGAACTCCGCCCCGAAGATCCCGAGCACCGCCTCGCCCGCGAGCAGGAGCCACGCGTAGACAGGGAGCGTCAGGAGCAGGATCCACCGCGTGATCGTGACCAGGAGGGACCCCATGAGCTCGGTCTTCCCGCGGTGGTAGACGTCCGCGATGATCGGCGAGAAGATCGCATTGAACGAGAACGTGAAGAGCGTGGCCAGCATCGCGAGGAGGACGACGATGTTGTAGATCCCGACGCTCGCCGACTCGAGGAAGTACCCGAGTATGAGGCGCCCGCCCTCGAGGAGCGCGAACGCGGTGGCGGTTTCGGAGAGCATCTGGCCCGAGTACGAGAAGACCTCCCGGCGGGAGATCGAGCCGGGCGCTGCCGGTGGCTCTCCGTCGGGGCCGGGCCGGCCGAAGAGGAACGGTCCGACCCTTCTCAGGTACCGGGCGGTCGCGACCGCGGATACCGCGCACGCGAGGACCGCCGCCGTCACGATCGCGTTCACGCGCATACCCGCGTAGAAGAGAGCGAGGAAGACGACGAGCCGAGGGATGCGAAACCAGAACTCGGAGCCCAGAATGCTCCGCCGCATGTCCTTGAGCGCGCGGAGCCCCGCCGCGTACAGCCTCGTGAGCGTGTACGGGAGGATGGCGAAGCTCATGCGCAGGAGCGCTGACTCGAGCCTCGGCTCTTTGAAAAGCCCGATCGCGATCGGACGGCGGAGGAGGATCACGACCACGGTCGCCACGACCGCCGCGAGCGTTCCGAAGAGGATCCCGAACGTGAGGACCGAACGCGCCTCCCCGCGCTTGCCCTGTCCGACGTACATCGCGATGAACCGAACGAACCCTCCCTCGAACCCGAAGGTCGTGAGGATCGTGACGGCCATGACGACGGTCCAGGCGATGACGTAGACACCGAGGAGGTCGGCGCCGAGGAGCCGGGCGATCACCGCCTGGGCGGCGAACCCGAACGCGAGCGCGAAGACGCGGCCCGAGAACGTGAAGCCGGCCTCCTTCGTCGCGCGAGACAGGTAGCCTTCGTACTCGGAGCGGCCGGTCTCGCTCATCGGTTCCGGAGCCTCCGTGCGAGCGGCTTGAGCTTCGTGTCAGTGAGGTGCTTCGTGAGTCCGGAGAGGCCCTCAGGGTAGTAGGTGAGGTCGACGTGCCCGAGCGTCCCGGTCGCCCACTCCTCTTTCCACCTGGCGGTCTGTCCGACGAAGTCGAAACGCGAGAGACGGAGCCGGAACGCGTCGCTCACGGCCTCGTGGAAGAGCCGGACGCCGGGTGCGAGCTTGGTATGGGCCTGGTCGTACGACGTCTTGAGCGCGAAGTAAGTGCCTCCGAAGACGGCGCCGAAGATGAATCCGATCATCTTCCCGTCGAGGTTGAGCCAGAACGGTCGGAACCACATTTCGCCCGCGAGCGCGTGCGTGATGTCCCGATAGAACTCCTCGACCCCGCGAGCGGAGATCGAAGTGCCCGTGTCCTCCTTCCAGCTCACCTCATCGACACGGACGAACTCCGCGACGAGCCACTTGAGATCGGTCTCGGCGTCGACCGAGCGGACCTCGGTCTCGCCGGCCCGCCCGAGCTTCCTCATCTTCCGCTCCCACTCGTGCGTGACCTTCCGCTTCCGGCCGGCGTAGTAGTCGTCCCACGACTCGCCGATGTCGACGTAGGGCGAGAGGCGCGCGGTGGCCTCGGTACCGCGGAGTCCCAGGTCCTCTGCGGTCCCTGTGACGTGCCGATGCGTGAGCGACCCGACGGGGACGCCCTTCAGGACGGGCGTCAGGCCGCGCTCCCTGAGGTGCTCCAGAACGGCCCGCGTGAACCCCTCCGCGTGCTCCGGGAGCACCGAGAACTCGCCCCGGTGCGAGAGGAAGTTCACGGGGAACCGGACCTCACCGCTCTCGAACGCGAGGAGAGGCGCCACGCCGACCGCGGCGTCGCAGTCGTAGCCGACCAGCACCAGGGGCCTCTTTCCGCGGGCGAAGTGGCGCACCCAGGTCGAGACCCAAGGATGGCTCATGAAGAGGTTGGGAACGGCGCCCGAGGGCTCGAGTCCCCGCCACGCCGTTGCGAGGTCTTCGCTCGTGAGGTCCTCGAACTCTCGGAGCTCGATCAAAGGAGTTCCTCCGGGAACATCACGCCGCGGTTCAGGACGCAAGCGGGGTCGAGCGCCTTCTTGACCGCAGCCATCTCCGCGAGCCCGCTGTCGCCGTAGAGGATCCTGAGGAAGTCGTGCTTGAGCTTCCCGATACCGTGCTCGCCGGAGACCGTGCCGCCCAAGCCTACAGCATGCTCCGCGAAACGCAAGGCGAGTTCCTTCCCCCTCCGGAGCTCGTCCGGGCTCCTGGGAAGGATGTTCACGTGTAGGTGCGAGTCCCCGACGTGGCCGAAGACGACGTACTCGAGTCCCGTTCCGTCGAAACCCTCGCGGTAGACGCCGAGCATCTCCTCGAGCGACTCGGCGGGAACGGCGATGTCGGTCCCGATCTTGTGGATTTCGGGGTGCGCGGCCTTCGTCCGCGCGATGGTGCCGTTCACCTGCTCCGGGAGGCTGTGGCGGAGCGCCCGGAGCGGCTCGAGGTCCGCTTCCTCCATACCGCCCCACGTCTGCTCCATCGACGAGCCGTGCGCGGCGAGGAGCTCCTCCCAGCCCTCGTAGACCTCCATGAGAGCGTCCTCGTCGGCGAAGTCCTGCTCGAAGAGGACGCCGGCGCCTGCGTCGCCGGGGAGTTCGGGTATCTGCGACGCGGCCCCCTCGTCGTTCTTCCGCGTCCTGAGGAAGTCGAGGCTCCTCGAGTCGAATAGCTCGAGCGCGATGGGATCAACCGCCCCGGGGCGCGGCGCGTCTGCGAGATCGCCGCGGGCGTGTCGGACGAGGGCGATCGCATCCGCGTCCGTGGGTAGGAACGCGAGCGCGCTCAGGATGCCTGCCGGCCTCGGCGAGAGGACGATCTCGATCTCCGTCACGACCCCGAGCGTGCCCTCCGAGCCGATGAAGAGGTCGATGAGGTCCATCCCGCGAGCGGCGAAGAGCCCCGCCGCGTTCTTCGTGGCGGGCATCTCGTACGAGGGGACCACAACCTCCGCGGCGCTCCCGTCAAGCCTCCGGACCGTGAACGCCCGGCCGTCGGCCGTCACGGCCCCGCGCTCGACCGCGAGCACGCCGCCCGTCGTGAGCGCGACGCGGATGCCGTTCACGTGCGCCCGGGTGGCGCCGTACCGGAACGTGCGGGCGCCGGACGCGTTGGTAGCGACCGTTGCGCCCAGGTGCGCCGCGTCCTCGGTGGGGTCGGGAGGATAGAACCAGGACGTCTGGTCAGCGCCGAAGGCCTCGAGGTCGCGCGTCCCGTCGTCCAAGAGCGTCGACGCGTCGATGCTGAGGTCTCTCGTTCGAATGCGCTCGCCGAGGTCCGCGATCGAGATCCCGGGCTCGGCCCGGAGCGCCCACCGGCCGTCCGGGAGCCTCCGGACACCCAGAATCCGCTGCATCATCGAGACCGAGAGGAGCGTGCCGCCCAGCGGGACGGCGCCTCCCGCGATCCCCGTGCGCCCGGCCGAGACCGTCACGGGATCCCCGCGCGACGCGGCGTCGACGAGCACGTGCGAGACCTCGGCCTCGTCTCCCGCGAGGACCAGACGGTCCGCGGAGGGAGGACCGTACCCGGACTCGTCGGTGAGGTAGTCGGCATACGACTCCGCGATCCTCTCCGCGGAGTCGATGATGGTGGCAGGCACGGTCGCGCCCCTCACGGGCTCGACCGCGGTGATGTCGTTCGGCACTGTCCGTCTGCTCCTGCTGCGCGTGGGCGACGCCCCGCGAAGGCGGTGCGGACCGTCGCTACATCTCGATCACGAGGTCCCGCGGGAAGTTCGTGAGGTTCTCGATCTCGTTCGACTCGGTCACGTAGCAGACGTCCTCGATGCGCATCCCGAACCCGCCCTTGTCGGGGTAGTAGAGCCCCGGCTCGAACGTGAACACAGAACCGGGCTCGAGTACGTCCTTGACGCCCGGGAAGTCGGAGAGCCGCGGCTTCTCGTGCACGTCGAGCCCGAGGCCGTGACCGAGGCCGTGCACGTAGCCGTTTCTGACCTGCGGGTTCTGACGGATCGTCTCGTGGCCGAACCTCTCGAAGATGTCGCACGTCATCTGCTGGTAGCGGCCGCCCCACTCGTTCGCCTTGAGCTCGGCGTAGACCGTGTCGAAGCACTCCTCGAGCTGCGCGTAGGTGTCGAGGATCTCCTTCGACGCCTCGCCGACGACGAACGTGCGCGTGAAATCGAAGAAGTAGCCGCCGCCCTGCTCCTGCGGGAAGATGTCGAAGACGATCGTCTTCCCCACCTGGATCGGATCGGGGTCGTTCCCGCGGCTGTGCGGGATGCCGGCGTCGCGCCCGATCGCGAAGATCGTGTCGACCTCCTCGATGAGCTTCCGACCAGCGAGCGCGAGACGGATCTCGCACTTGCAGTCGCCGATCGTGAGAGGGCTACCGTCGCTCTTCACGAGCGTGTCGCCCTTGAGCTCGTGCGACTTCACGAAGTCGACGAGATGCTGCACGGTCTCGCAGGTGAGCTTCCCCACCTCCCTGATCCGCGCGACCTCGTCCGTGTCCTTCGTCATGCGGGCATTGATGAAGATGTCGTCGTCGTACTCGCCCATGACGTTGAGGCCCGGAATGCCCTCTTCGAGAGCCTTCAGGAGCACCCAGTTGGGGCCGACCCCGGCCTGGCCGTAGAACGCAACGTTCCCCGTCACGCCGAACTCGGTGAAGATCGTCTCGTAGTACCTGACGGCCGCCTTGATCTTGTCGCCGCCCACGTCCTTCATGATCTTCCTGTAGTCGTACTTCGCGGTGTCGACCGTCTTGAGCCCGCTCTCCTCGGCCTCCTCGCGCTCCATCGAGCCCACGAGGAGGATCGGGTCCTCGCCCCGCTTCTTGATCACGAGGGCGTGTGACATCTTCGCCCCGTTCACGATGTAGAACATCGTGGAGTTGCCCTTCACCACTCCCCGCACCACCGCGACGTCGATGCCGCGCTCCTGCATCAGTCTGTCGAGGTCCTTCTTCACAGGTTGTGCCTCCTGTCGGTCAGTGGCTCCGAGTTGCCTCAGCGCAATGATACCCGCCCGCGGGCCCCTTGCCAACGCCCTCTAGATCGCCCTCAGGACGTGATAGCAGTTCCCGAGCTCCCCCGTGATGTCGGTGTCGAGCGGGAGGCGCTCGAACGACTCGCTGTACACGGCCGCGTACTCGAGGGCCCCCGACGCGCGCACGAGCCCCTTGAGCTCATCGTAGATCCAGAGCCTGAGCACGTGCCGGTCGACGAGCACCTGCTTCTCGCCGTGGTCGTCGATCTCCATCGTGTTGATCTGGTGCGAGCGCTTCGTCTCGTAGTCCTCACGCTCGACGTCCCACGTGGTCTTGACACGGATGCCGCCCCGCTCCATCTCCCAGGTCCCGCCGGAGGGGCCGTCCCGTCCGGTCTCCCCGGCGCAGGCGATGTGGACGATGTAGACGCCGCCCGGCCTGAGCGAGAGGCCGGTGTTCCGGAGGTGCGAGACGATCTCGTCGTCCTCGCGCAGGTAGCCGATGCTGTTGATCGAGTTGAGCGCCGCGTCGAACTCGCGCTCGAACCGCGCGGTCACCATGTCCGCCTCGAGGGTCTCGACCATCTCCGCGACTCGCGCCTCCTCGACGCGCTTCCCCGCGTAGGCGAGCATGCCGGGAGAGATGTCGTAGCCGGTCACTCGGTAACCGTGCTTCGGGAGCGTGACCAGGAACCTCCCGCTGCCGCAGGCGGGCTCCAGGATGCGCTCGACCTTGAACGGCACCTGCTCGTCGAAGACGCGCCCGAAGAACCCGATCTCCTCGGTAAGGTCCCACGTGAACGCGATGTCGTAGATCTCGGGAAGAGCGTAGAGCTCCTCAGCCACTCGGGCCTCCTTCCGCGCCGGACGTCCGAACCGCGCCGGATGCGCCCGCACCCCCGGCTTCCTCCGGGAAGACCTCCGCGACGATCTCTTCGACGACGGCGTCGACCCTCGCGGCGAGTTCGGGCGTCAGCTCCTCGCCGAACGTCAGGACGTCGACGGCCTCGATCGCGTAGATCATGACCTCGTCCGGCACGTCCATGTCCTGCGTCCGGCCGAGCTCCATCACGGTCGCGAGGTTCATGCCGTGGGGCGAGTTCGAGTGGATCGTCCGGCCGAGGTCGGAGAGGTCGTATCTGAGCACCGTCCCCGGCTCGGCTCCCGTCAGGATCGAATCTACGACGACGAGCCGGTCGTACCCCAGGGACTCCTCGAGGAGCGTGAACCCGGCCTCCTCGTTCTCGCCGAAGTCGACGTCGTCCCGATGCGCCAGCCTCTCGCCGATCTTCCGCGCGACGACGAGCCCGACGGAGTCGTCCGTCAGTATCGAGCTGCCGACCCCCAGGATGAGTGTCTTCATGGCCTCCCGCGCCCCCGCGGGGACGGTGTCGGGACCGCGTCCGAATGGCGGCCCCCCTGCGGCGTCCCAAGAGAACACCCCGGCGCGTTCGTCGGACGACACCGGGGTGCTCGGTTCTGCGTTCGTGCTGCTCGTCCTATCCGTCCACGAACTGCGAGAGCCTCTCGACTACCTCGCCGTCCTGGTTCTTCACCTCGACAACGAGCGGCATCTCGCCGGGCACCGAGTGCGTCGCGCACCCGAAGCACGGGTCGTAGGCCCTGAACGCCATCTCGACCATGTTCAGGAGGCCTTCGTTGACGTTTCCGCCCTTGATGAGCCCGCGCGCCGCGCGCTCGATCGACATGCAGATCGCAGCGGAGTTGCCGACGGTCGCGACGATCAGGTTCGCCATCGTGATGACACCGCGCTCGTCGGTCTTGTAGTGATGGATGAGCGTGCCCCGGGGCGCCTCGACGATGCCGACGCCTTCGGTCGGCGTCTCCGTCGGGATCGTCCGGATGTTGTCGCTCATGATGTCGTCGTCCTCGAGAAGCTCCTTCATGCGCTCGGCCGAGTAGAGGAGCTCGACGAGCCGCGCCCAGTGGTACGCGAGCGTGTTGTGCGCCGGCTTCCCGCCGAGCGTCTCGTACATTTTCTCGTACTCGACCTGAGCCAGCGGCGTCGCCATGCCGTCGGACGCGTTCAGGCGCGCGAGCGGCGCGACGCGATAGACCCCGCTGTCGGGACCGTCGACGAAGCCCTTCCAGCCGACGTTCTTGAGATACGGGTACTTGATGTACGACCAGGGCTCCACGTGCTCGGCGATGTGCTCGGTGTACGCCTGCGGCTTGAACTTCGCGAACTCCTCGCCGGTCGGCGTTACCACACGGACGTCGCCGTCGTAGAGGTTCACCTTGTTGTTCTCGTCGACGAGGCCCATGTAGTACGTCTGGTGCTTGTAGACGTCCCCGACGATGAGGTTCACGTAGGTGTCGTTCTTGAGAACGACGTCCCCGAAGATCCCGAGGCTGAACTTCGCGAACTCGATCGCGTCCTCCGCGGTCTTCAGGAACTCCTCGCGGTCCTCCGCGGTGAGGCCCTTCGAAACGCCGCCCGGAAGCCCGCAGACCGGGTGGATCACACGACCGCCGAGAACGGTGATGATGTTCCTGATGCGCTTCCGCATCTCGATGACATAACCGCCGATCTCGAGCCCGACCTTCGCCACGACCCCGAGGATGTTCCTCTCCCCCGCGGGGGCGTCGGGACCCACGACGAAGTCCGGGCCGCCCAGGAAGTAGAAGTGGAGCGCGTGGTCCTCCGTGAGGAACGCCGAGTTGATGAGCTCGCGAATGAGCTTCGCCGGTCTCGGCGGGTCGACGTGGAAGAGGTCGTCCAGGGCCTTCGTCGATGCCAGGTGATGAGTCGTCGGGCACACCCCGCAGATCTTCGGAGTGATCCGCGGCATCTCCTCCGCCATCCGCCCCTCAGCGAACTTCTCGAACCCGCGAAGCTCCGGCACCTGGAAGTACGCGTTCGCGACGTCGCCCTTGTCGTCCAGGAAGATCTCGATCTTCCCGTGACCCTCAAGGCGTGTGATCGGATCGATCGTGATTCTCTGTCCCATTGTTCCTCCGCGACACCTATGCCTTCACGGTCTCCCGCTCGAACCTCTTCCGAGCGAGCAGTGACGAAGCGAGGCTGTACATGTATGACAGTCCGGACGGATCCGGGATCGACTCGACGAGTCGGTCCATCTCCTCCGGGTCGTTGATCTCGATGATCGACGCGAGCGCGGAGAGGAACTTCGCGCCGTGGTCCTTGACGTCGTCCGTCGGGCCGAAGCAGCCGCGGCAGGGCATGTTCGCGTTGATGCACCGCTGCCCGCAGCCGGCGCGCGTGGCCGGTCCCATGCAGATGACGCCCTCCGCCAGGAAGCACTTCTCCGGGTCCATGAACGTCAGGTGCGGGCGCTTCAGCTCCGTGATCTCCATCTTGTCGGGCTTGCTGTCGTTCCGGTCGCACTCGTCGCAGAGCGACTTCGACGGCGCGAGGACGCTTCCCTTGGGAGGAAGCTCGCCCTTGAGGACCGCCGTGACCGCTTCCATGATGAGGTCCGCGGGCACAGTGCAGCCGGGGATGTAGTAGTCCACGTCGATGATCTGGTCGAGCGGATAGACCGTGTCGTAGATCTCGGGGAGCTCGAGCTCGCCCTCGGGCATCTTCGTCGTGAGCTGGGGGGTCGTGCCCTCCTTGTTCTCCACGGTCGGCAGGTAGCCGTAGGCCGCCTCGAAGATGTCGTCCTTGGTGTAGAAGTTCGCGAGTCCGGGGATGCCGCCCAGGTGGGCGCACGCACCGAAAGCGATGATGAGTCCCGACTTCCTCCGGAGAAGGTGCGACCACTCCTCCTGTTCCGACGTCCGCACGCCCCCGTTCAGGAACGAGACCGCGATCTCACCGTCGTCGAGCGCCTCCACGTGGGACTTCTTGAAGTCCAGTGCCACCGGCCACAGCACGATGTCGACGGCGTCCGCGACCGCGAGGATGTCCTCGTTGAGGTCGACCCACGCCTCCTCACAACCACCGCACGATGCGTTCCAGTAGATCGCTACCTTCGGCTTTGCCACTTCGTGACCCCTCCGCTTCAGGAGACTCCCGTTGGTTTCGATGTCTCGTGACCCCCCGGCTTTGCGCCGGAGGGCGCACCGGCACGCAGCGCTCCACAGAACGGGGGATGGACCTTCGGTTCGGAGGCCCGTCCCCTTCCCGTTGGGAGCGACCCGCAGCGCGCGGAGCGTATGGCGGCCACCGAGACCGGTGCTCAGGCGCCGGCGACCAAGTAGAGAGGATATCACTCGAGGTGGCCCGAAGGCAAGCGAAACTCGCCGTCTGCGGGGGGTTTGTGGGCGATTCCTGTTGAACCGCATCGTCCCGATATAGTACGATTTACAGCTTGAGGCCCGCCCCGGGCGGGCCCGTTTCCCTGTCCCGGCGCGAGGCTGAACGGGGGTAGGAATGACCGACCGGCATGCCATTCTGGTGGTCGACGACGAGGAGGCGATCAGGGACTCCTGCCGCCAGGTCCTCACGAAGTCGGGCTACGAGTGCCACACGGCGGTCGACGGGGTCGAGGGGCTCCACATGTGCCACCAGATCGAGCCCGACGTGCTCCTGCTCGACCTCATGATGCCGGGGATGGACGGTCTCGAGGTCCTCGGCCAGGTCAGGAAGACCCACCCCCACCTCGTCTGCGTCGTCATCACGGGGTACGCCACGATCGAATCCGCGGTCGACGCGATGAAGGCCGGCGCCTTCGACTTCCTCCCGAAGCCGTTCACGCCCGACGAGCTCAGGCTCATCGTCAACCGGGGCATCGAGCAGCACGAGCTCCTCAAGGAGACGGCGGCCCTCCGCGAGGAGAAGGAGCGGATGAAGCAGTACTTCATCACCATCGTGGCGCACGAGCTTCGGTCGCCGCTCCTTCTGGTGAAGCAGTACATGGATCTCATCCTCGGCAAGAAGATGGGGCAGATCGACGAGACGGCAGAGGAGATGCTTGGCGGGGCGCACGGCACGCTCACCGGCCTCCTGGACATCATCGCCGACTGGCTCAAGCTGGCGCGCACCAACGCGGGAGACATCGCCGGCGGCCTGGAACCCACTAAGATCATGCCCGTTCTCGACAAGGTCGCCCGGGACCTCCAGCCGTTCGCGGACGACAAGGGCGTCACGTTGAGAATCGAGCGGCTGAACGAGATGTGCCTGATCAACGGACACGCCGAGTCCCTCGAGGTCGTCTTCAAGAACCTCGTGTCGAACGCCATCAAGTACAACCGGCCGAACGGGTCGGTCATAGTGGAGAGTCTGTGCGCCGAAGGGACCCTCAAGGTCGAGGTGCGGGACACGGGGATCGGAATCCCGAAGGACGAGATGCCGTTCATCTTCGAGGACTTCTTCAGGGTTAAGAGCGGGAAGACCGCGGAGATCCCGGGAACGGGGCTCGGTCTCTCGATCGTTCAGAAGATCGTCGACGGTCATCACGGCTCGGTCGAGGTCGAGTCGACCGAGGGCGATGGAACGGTCTTCACCGTCTACCTCCCCACCGTGGAGGTGCGCGAGGGTGAATCGAGGGCGACCCCGGAGCACGGAGAGACAGAGAAGGAGCCGGCGTAGACCGGTGCAACGAGAAGGGAACGAGCGACATGCCGAAGAGCGGGAAGTTCAAACACGTGCAGGTCTTCTGCCCGGAGTGCCAGAGGATGATCTCGCCGGGGGAATACCTGATGTGTCCGTACTTCGAGGGTGGCCAGCTGGATCTCTCGGACGCCGAGGCGGTGTTCACGCAGATCTTCAACTGTCACGTCAAGTGCGGGACCAAGATCGAATACCATTATTACAAGGACGGCGAGCGCGTCACGACCACCATCGACCCGGTGGAGAACGAGTCGATGCTCATCGAGATCCTGAAGCGCGTCGTGGAGCACTAGGAGGAGAAAGCGGTGGCA
Source organism: bacterium (assembly GCA_025774935.1). Taxonomy (GTDB): domain Bacteria; phylum Joyebacterota; class Joyebacteria; order Joyebacterales; family Joyebacteraceae; genus JALGVN01. The sequence goes on from JALGZK010000015.1 coordinate 33,881, forward strand.
GGGAAGCACGTACTCATCATCGATGACGACATGGAGTTCGTGAAGCTCTACTCCCTGTTCCTGAGGAACAAGGGACTCGAGGTCTCAGCCGCGTACGGCGCGACCGAGGCCGTGGAGGCGATCGAGAGCGTGAATCCCGACCTCGTCGTGCTCGACGTGATGATGGAGCACTTCGACTCGGGGTTCAACGTGAGCAAGACCATCAAGAGCAAGTACCCGGACCTGCCCATCATCCTCATGACCGCGATCAGCGAGGAGACCGGGCTGGACTTCCGACCGAAGAACGACGAGGAGCGCGATCTCATGCACGCCGACGCCTTCCTCGACAAGGCCGCGAGTCCCGACGACCTCTTCGCGAAGATCCAGCAGATACTCGGCTGACGGCCTCAGGGATCGGCCGCGCCTCGCAGTCGTGAGCGGATGACTCACAGGGTGAGTCAAGAAGGGGGCACAGGAGTTGGGTGACAAGAAGAGAGTCCTGATCATCGACGACAACATCCACTTCGTGAAGATGAACTCGGCAGCGCTCGAGGCGGCGGGCTTCGAGGTCGAGGCGGCCTTCAACGCGGACGAGGGCTTCACGAAGGTCGAGTTCGGCCAGCCGGACGCGATTGTGCTCGACCTCATGATGGAGCGACACGACTCTGGCTTCACCCTCGCCAAGAAGCTCAAGACGCATCCCACCTACAGGACGATCCCCATCCTCATGCTGACCGCCGTCGGCGAGGCCACCGGGTTCAGCTTCTCGATGGAGACTGACGGCTACTGGATGAAGACGGACGACTTCGCCGACAAGCCCCTGGAGCCGGACGACCTCGTGAACAGGGTCACCGCGCTCCTCAAGAGGGCCGCCGAGGTCGCGGACGAGTCCTGATCCCCGCCGACTTGCGGGACCGGGGAGCCAGGGCCAGATTGGGACGTGCGGCCCCGCAGACGGGGCCGTCCTTTCGCTCAGACACCCAGGAGACACACGTGGCCACGAAGGCAACCACGAAGAAGACGCAGAAGACCTGGACCCAGAACGAGATCGTGGAGATCCGCGATCTCTCCGCAGACGTCAAGCTCTTCAAGACCTACTGCCCCGAGATCGCGGCCGCGGTGTCACCCGGCCAGTTCGTGGTCTTCCGCGGCGACGACTACGCCGAGCGCATCCCGCTCACCGTCGCGGACTTCGACCGCGAGACCGGTCTCATCACGACCATCTTCCAGACCGTCGGTGCCTCCACGAAGAAGCTCGCCATGCTCAAGCTCGGCGACTCGATCATGGACGTCGTGGGGCCGCTCGGGCACAAGAGCGAGATCGAGAACTTCGGTACCGTGGTCGCCATCGGCGGCGGCATCGGCGTCGCCCCCGTCTACCCCATCGCCCGGGCCCTCCACGAGGCCGGGAACAAGCTCATCTCGATCATCGGCGCGCGCACGAAGGACCTTCTCATCCTCGAGGAGGAGATGGGCGCGATCTCCGACGAGCTCATCGTGACGACCGACGACGGCTCCTACGGCATGCACGGGTTCGTGACGAACGCGCTCGACACGCTCTACGAGCGCGGCGAGAAGATCGACCGCGTCATCGGGATCGGCCCGATCGTCATGATGCGCGCCGTCGCGCAGTCGACGGCGAAGAAGAACATCCCCACGATCGCGTCCCTGAACTCAGTCATGATCGACGCCACCGGCATGTGCGGCTGCTGCCGCGTCGACGTCGGTGGCGAGACGAAGTTCGCGTGCGTCGACGGTCCGGAGTTCGACGCGCACCAGGTAGACTTCGAAGAGCTCCTGCGTCGACAGGAGATGTACCGGCGCGAGGAGTACCGCGCGCTCTGGCACCACGAGTGCATGCTGGCCGCCGACTCCGAAGACGTCGAGAAGGCGAAGGAGCGCACGCCGATGCCGAAGCAGGACCATCGCGCGAGGCGCTTCAACTTCAACGAGGTCGCCCTAGGCTACACGCGCGAGATGGCGCGGAAAGAGGCGCTCCGCTGCCTCCAGTGCAAGAACGAGCCGTGCGTCGCCGGGTGCCCCGTCGAGATCGACATCCCCGGGTTCATCAAGCTCATGCAGGTCGGCGACTTCCTCGGCGCCGTCAGGAAGATCAAGGAGAAGAACAGCCTCCCGGGCGTCTGCGGAAGGGTCTGCCCCCAGGAGGAGCAGTGCGAGCAGGTCTGCCTTCTCGCCAAGAAGGACCAGCCGATCGCGGTCGGCAGGCTCGAGCGCTTCGCCGCCGACTACGAGCTCGAGCACGGCGAGATCCGCGCCCCGGCGATACCTCCGAAATCCGGGCACAGGGTCGCCGTGGTCGGCGCCGGTCCCGCCGGGCTCACGGTCGCCGGCGAGCTCGCGAAGCTCGGGCACGACGTCACGATCATGGAGGCGCTCCACAAGCCCGGAGGCGTCCTCGTCTACGGCATCCCCGAGTTCCGCCTCCCGAAGTCGATCGTACAGACGGAGTGCGACTACGTCATGAAGCTCGGTGTGGAGTTCAAGACGAGCTACGTCGTCGGCCAGCTCGGAACGCTCGACAGCCTCTTCGAGGACGGATACGAGGCCATCTTCGTGGCCACCGGCGCGGGCCTCCCCTACTTCCTCGGGATCCCCGGCGAGAACCTGAACGGCGTCTACTCCGCGAACGAGTTCCTGACGCGGACCAACCTCATGAAGGCGTACCTCTTCCCGGAGTTCGACACGCCGATCCGGATCGGGAAGAACGTCGCGGTCGTGGGCGGCGGCAACGTGGCGATGGACGCGGCCCGTTGCGCGGTCAGGCTCGGCGCGGACAACGTCTACATCGTGTACCGACGCTCGGAGAAGGAGATGCCGGCCCGCGACGAGGAGATCGAGAACGCCGTCGAGGAGGGCGTCATCCTCATGACCCTCCGGAACCCGGTTCGTCTCATCGGCGACGAGAACGGCTGGGTGAAGCAGATGGAGGTCATCGAGATGGAGCTCGGCGAACCGGACGCGTCCGGCCGCCGGAGGCCCGTCCCGAAGGAAGGCAGCGAGTACAAGATCGACGTCGACGTCGTCGTCCCATCCATCGGCCAGGGCCCGAATCCGCTCCTCACGACCCAGACCCCCGACCTCGAGCTCAACAAGTGGGGCAACATCGTCGCGGACGAGGAGACGGGCAGGACGAGCAAGAAGGGCGTCTTCGCAGGCGGCGACATCGTCACGGGCGCCGCTACCGTCATCCTCGCGATGGGAGCGGGCAAGAAGGCCGCCCGCTCCATGGACGAGTACCTCCGCACGGGCGAATGGTAGTCCCAGCATCCCGTCGAACACCGTTTCGCGCGTGAGCATCACCCGTGAGCCTCCACCCGGGAACTCTCCCGTGGGGTGACCCGCATGCTCCTGTCCCTCAGAACGAAGCTCGCTGCGAGCATCATCGTCGTGGTCCTCATCATGGGCGTCATCTCGACCATCGTCGGGACGCGCCTCTTCGGTGACAGCCTCGTCAGACAGGTCCAGCGGAGCGTCGAACAGGATCTGAACACGGCGAGGCTCGTCTACGACGGCCGCCTGAACGAGATCGAGATCTACGTCGCGATCGCCGCCGGGGAGCCCGACGTCGCCCGGGCGATGAGAACAGGTCAGCAGAGAGCCCTTGCGATGTTCCTGGAGACGCAGCGAGAGGCGTGGGGCCTCGATGTCCTGACGGTGACCGACGTCCGGGGCACGGTCGTGGCGCGCAGCCGGAGCGCTGAGACCGGCGACGACCAGTCGGGCGACCAGATTGTCGGCGGGGTTCTCGCGCGCGGGGAGGTCGTCGCGGGGACCGTACTCGCGCCCGTCACCGAGCTCGCCCTCGAGTCGCCGGAGCTTGCCGAGATCGCCAGGATGCGGATCATCGAGACGCCCCGTGCGCGGCCGTCCGACCTTGAGACTCTCGAGGACGGCCTCATGCTCAAAGCGGGCGCGCCGCTCGTGCTGGGCGGGGAGCTGGCCGGAGTCGTATACGGGGGAGTCCTTCTGAACCGCGGCGAGGACATCGTCGACCGCGTGAAGGAGACCGCCTACAAGGGCGAGACTTGGCGCGGGAAGGACATCGGAGCGGCGACCATCTTCCAGGACGACGTCCGGGTCGCGACGAACGTCCTGACGTCCGGCGGTGTGCGCGGTGTCGGGACCAGGGTCTCGGCGGAGGTCTACGAGCGAGTGGTCGTCGAGGGCGGCCGATGGATCGCCCGGGCGTTCGTCGTCGACGAGTGGTACATCACGGCCTACGAGCCGATCCTCGATCCCGACGGAAGCGTCGTCGGCATCCTGTCCCTCGGGGTCGTGGCGGGGCAGTTCGAGGCGATGCGGAGCCGGACCGTGTGGACGTTCGCCATCGTGAGCGTAGCGGGAATGGCCCTCGCTCTCATCGTCGCGAGCCTCCTCTCGGGCGGGATCGTCAGGAACATCCGGGATCTCGCGAAGGCGTCGCAGGACATCGCCCGGGGCAAGACCGACACGCACGTCGAGGTGCGGCCGGGCGCCGCGGACGAGATCACGGAGCTCGCCGAGACGTTCAACACGATGGCGCGGTCGCTCGCCGAGCGGGACGCGCAGCTCGAGGAGAACGCGCGCAAGATGACGGAGAGCAAGAAGCTCGCGACCCTCGGTCAGCTGGCGGCCGGCATCGCCCACGAGATCAACAACCCGCTGGGCGGCATCGTCATGTACAGCCACATGCTGCGCGAGGACATCGACAACGAGGAGTGCCGGGAGAACGTGGAGAAGATCGGGAATGAGGCCGATCGGTGCAAGAAGATCGTGAAGGGCCTCCTCGACTTCGCGCGGCAGACGAAGCCCGAGCGCACCGAGTCGAACCTGAACCACGTTCTCAAGGAGGTCATGGCTCTCGTCGTTCAGCAGGCGATGTTCAGGAACATCGAGATCGAGAACGACCACAACCCGAGCATTCCCCTGGTCGACATCGACGTGACGCAGATGGAAGAGGTGTTCATGAACATCATCCTGAACGCGGCGCAGGCGATGGAGGGCAAGGGGAAGATCACGACGGTGACCCGCCTCTCGCCCGACAAGAACTACATCGAGATCGTGATCTCGGACACCGGGCCCGGCATCCCGCAGGAGCACGTCGAGAAGATCTTCGAGCCCTTCTACACCACGAAGGAGATCGGACGGGGAACGGGGCTCGGCCTCTCAATCGCGTACGGCATCGTCGAGAGACACCACGGGTCGATCTGGGTGGAGAGCGAAGAGGAAAAGGGCACGTCGTTCTTCATTCGCATTCCGATTCCCGAAGCGGCGCCGGCGATGTAGGCGTCAGAGGACCAGACCGGCGAGAATGAAGCAGAACCCCCGGGAGCGAACTCCCGGGGGTCCGTGTATCGGTGTCGCATGCTCCGGTCACCTACTCCCCCGCCGGCATCTTCTCGAGACCGATCGCGAGGGCCTCGGTGTACGTCATGACGGCGGTGTCTCCGATATTGAGACGCTCGAGCCTTGTCGGATCGACCACGTCGACGACGAGGTAGTTCCCGAGGGGGCCTTTCACCGTCACCGTCTGCGTGGGACGGTCGATGCCCTCGACCGTGACGACCGCACGAATCATCGAGAGCGCGCCACCCGCGGGGGCGGATTCCGGCGGGGCCTTCGCCTCGACGTCGAGGATGGCGAACGGCGTCGCCTCCTCCTCGGGCGTCGGGGCGCGGATCTCAGCCGCGAGCGAGACGAAGTACTCGGCGACGATCTTGTCGCCGACCTCGATCTCGTCGAAGCGCTCAACCTGCTCGTCGACCTCGAAGACGACGACGTTGCCGGCCTCGTCGCGCAGGGAGATCTCGCGCGTCTCCTTGTTGACGGCCTCGACGGTGCCGCTCGCGCTCACGGTCTGCCAGCGCTCGACGGTCTCGAACGGCTCCGCCGCGGTCTCCTCGGCGGCATCGGTCGCCATGTCCTCTGCCGGCTCCGTGTCGGTCTCGGCGCCGTTCGAGCTGCAGCCGACGAGGAACGCCAGCACACAGATCCCCAGGAACGCTGTGAGCATGATCTTCGTCCGTCTCATCGCACACTCCTCCTCTTACCCGGGCCGCGCGTCGGCCCGGATGGTCCCTGATGTGCCTTTCGTGGGGCGCGGGATTCTACCACGGAGCGGAGGTTCCGGCAACCGGGAGAAGGCGGGCCGTCAGTGGCCAAGTGCGTGGAAACCGGGGCACCCTCAGCGCCTCAGGAGCCGCCTCATGAGCTCTCCGTAGAGGGCGAAGTCCTCGCCCCGGAGGAAGACCGTCTCGGCCATGCCCCGGCCGGAGAGCCGCTTGAAGAAGACGAGCATGATCACGGCCTGGAGGGCGTAGGCCGCGGTCGACGCCCACGCTGCCCCGACGATTCCGTACGAGGGGATCCAGAGCAGGCAGAGCACGACGTTCACGGCGAAGGCGATTCCGGTACCGAGCGTGTAGTAGAGCCGCTTGTCCCGGCCTGAGAAGTCGGTCGACAGGATCTTCCCGACGGCCAGGAAGACGACTCCTGGGATGAGGATCTGGAACGCCCTGAGCGACTCGATGAACTCGGTCCCGTAGAAGAGGATGAGAAGAGGCCGCGAGAGGAGGTAGAGGACGAGCCCGGCGACGGCCGTCAGGAAGAGCGAGTTCCGCGTGACCCGCGGCGTGAGCGCGTTCGCGTCCTCGGTCTCGAGCGACGCGAGCTTCGGGAAGAGCACGACCTTCACGGAGTCCGGGATGTGCGAGAGCTTCTCCGCGAGGATGACGGCGATGGAGTAGAGCCCCTGTGCCCTGAGACCGGCGATCGAGAGCACGAGGAACATGTCGAAGCGGTACGTGAAGAGAACGAGGATGTTCCCGACGTGGCCCTGGAGTCCGTAGATCGCCGAGCGTTTGAAGAGGCCCGGCGGCGGCATCTCGATGAGCGCCCCCGAGCCGGCCTCGCGGCGCGCCACCAGGAACGCGATCAACGTGACCGTCACTTCGCTCGCGAGGTAAGCCACCACTGCGCCCTTCGCCCCTCCCCTCACGACGAACAGATTCACGCACATGAACAGGAGGAGCGTCCCGGCCTGGACGAAGTTCGCGAGGTTGAAGTGCTTGATGCGCTGGAGGCCGAGAAGGAACGCGATCCCCATGTACTTCAGAAGAAGCACCGGGATGAGAAGAACGGCGAGCGTGAGGATCGAGCCGAGCTCCGGCTCGCGCGCCGGCTCGTAGAACCGGAGGAAGACGAGGTACACCGCGGCGACGGCGAGCGAGAGGACGCAGGCCAGGATGAGAGCCTGGCCGTTGATCTGCGACGGGCGGTACTCCTTCTTCGAAAGGAGGTAGGTGTGCGCGGCATCGATGCTGAGCAGCCCGGCGAACGCGAAGAGGGTCGGCATGATGATGCCGGAAGTGTAGAGCCCCTGCCCCTCGACTCCCAGGAGCCGGGCGACAAGAATCGAAGTCGGGATGTTCACGAGGACGATCGCGAGCCTCGTCCCGAACGTCATGAGACCGCCGCGGAACACTGCCCGCCCTGGACTCTCGACCGGCCGGCCCTCGAGCTCTTCTTCCATCGATACCTCGCTGCCACGGTGGGAACGGCTCGCCGGGGTTCAGTTCCCTCTTCGTGCCAGGAACTCGGCGACGGCCTGCTCGACTATCCCCACCTCCATCGCCTGCCGTTCCTCGACGGTGGGGAGCCTCTCGTCGGCGTTCCTGTGGGCGGCCGCCCCGAGCCTCGCGCGGCGTTCGTCGTCCTGGAGGAGGTCCAGGAGGACGCGCCCGAGGTTCGGGAGGTCAGCCATCTCGAGGAGGACGCCCGTCTCCTCGTTCTTCACGACGTCCGCCGTCTTGCCGGTGTTCAGCGCCACGACCGGGAGCCCTGACATCATCGCCTCATCGAGCGGGTTCCCCATGTTCGTGCGGTCCGAGACCGTGACGAAGACGTCGGCGAGAGCGTAGACCAGCGGCATCCTCTCGCGAGGGAGCGACCCCGCGAACAGAAATCGGTCGGCGACGCCGTGCGACACGGTGCTCGCGACGAGGTCGTCCCTGAGAGGACCCTCCCCGACCACGACGAAGACGACGTCCTGCCGCTCGGCGAGTACGTCGGGCGCAGCGGCGATGAGCCGGTCGAGGCCTTTCTCTGGATGCAGACGGGCGACGTTCAGGACTACGCGATGGCCCTCGGGCACGCCGAGCTCCGCGGCGAGCGCCGTCGCGCTGCTCCGAACGGCTCCACGATCGGCCGAGTACGCCGACCTGTCGTTCCCGTTCGGCCAGAACCGGAGCTTCTCATCGGGAACGCCCTGGCTTCTCGCGATCCCGTCCCCACCGGAGCCGTCGTTGTGGAGAATGAGGTAGCTCGTGGGCGTGCGGAACGCCTTGATCTCGGGGTAGCGGAGCGAGTACCTGAAGCGGTCACCCACGACCTGACCGAGTCCCTGGCCGAAGAGCCGGGTCACGTTCGGCACCCCGACCGCGCGCGCGACGATGCGGGCGGTGGGCGTGGCGACGGCGCCCATCCCGAACACGACGTCCGGTCGGAGTCTCCTTGCTAGAGCGATGCCCGCCGGCACCACACGCAGGTACCAGTAGAGATACGAGAGGAAGATCTTGAGGTGCTGTATGAGCTTGCTGGGGCCAACGTCCGGGTTGAAGTCGACGTTCGTCCTGAAGCGGTGGAGCCGGACTCCGTGGTAGTCCTCCTCGGCGGGCCTGTCGCGTCCGCCGGGCATGAGGACGTGCATCTCGTGCCCGTGCTTAGGGAACGCCGTGACCGACAGGAAGAAGGAGGGCGCGCCGCTCCCCTCGCCCATCGACCAGAAGGCGGGCCACGAGTACAGGGCGAGGACGGTCATCGGGGAACCGGGCTCTCGCGAATCGGTCACGTGCGCTCTCCTGACAGCTGCCGCGCACCCCGTCCTGGGAACGGCCGGCGGGGACACGTGAAGGGTAGCACGCGGAACGGGACTCGACAACCGGCGGACGTCCGGCTGGACTCACGCCAGACGGCGCCTTTGACTCGAGGCCCGCGGACGGGTAGCATGGCCGGATTCCCGAATCCGCAGCAGGAGAACCGGAACCCGTGTGGCTCAGCCTCTCCATCGTCACGGCGATCACCTTCGCCCTCTCGTCGAGCTACGCAAAGGCCCTCACGAAGCGCGTGCACATCTTCGTCCTGACGTGGGCGATGATGGTCCTGGGGCTCCCGGTCTCGGCGGCGGTCCTCGCCGCGCAGGGCGTTCCGGAGGTCGGCGACGGGTTCATGAAGGCCGCCGTCATCTCGATCGTCCTGAACACCGTCTCCGCGACGATCTCCATCCAGGCCGTTCGGCTCTCGCCCCTCTCGCTCACGATGCCGTTCCTCGCATTCACCCCGATCTTCATGCTGGGAACGAGCGCGCTCATACTCGGGGAGTACCCGGACGCGAAGGGGCTCGCCGGGATCATTCTCGTCGCCCTCGGCGCCTACGCGATCAACCTCGAGAAGATCAGGGGTGGGTTCCTCGCGCCGATCAAGGCGATCATCAGAGAGCGCGGCAGCATCCTGATGATCCTGACCGCGTTCATCTGGAGCTTCACGGCCGTCTACGACAAGGTCGCGAGCGTCGAGAGCTCCACAGCGTACTACACCACGTTCTTTGGAATCGGCTTTGCGGTTCTGTATCTTCCGGCGCTCGTGATCGGCCTCCGGAAGACTCGGAACGTGCGGGGTGAGACGCCGCGCCTCTGGCCGAGGCTCTTCCTCCTAGGGCTCCTGTCGGTGATCATGATTCTCGCGCAGTTCACCGCGATCCAGCTCACCGTCGCGAGCTACGTGATCGCGATCAAGCGTTCGGGGCTCGTCCTGAGCGTGGTCCTGGGGTACTTCGTCTTCGGCGAGAAACACATGCGCGCCCGGCTGGCGGGCGCGCTTCTGATGACCATCGGTGTCGTCCTGATCTCACTCTGATGGCGTCTCGTCCCCCTCGTCGCCGGCTTCTCCGTCGGTCGTACCTCCACCTCCGCAGCTCCCGCCGCGAAGCACCCCGAACCGCTCGACGTCCTCGCCACGGCCGCAAGCCTCGAGGATGTCACAAGACGCCGCGACAGCTCCCGAGATGGTCGGGCGCGAGAGGAACGACTCACTGGAGTCGCCCATCTCACCGGAGAGCCCGGCCGCGAGCTCGAGGCAGGCGAGCGCCTGCTCCTGGGAGCCCTCGCCGTCCCCGCTCGCGTGGGAGAGCTCGGCGCGAAGGCAGTGCGCCCGCAGCATCACCTCGCGCTCGCCCATTGCCTCGGCGGCCTCCGCTGCCTCGGTCACGGCCGCCAGCGCCTCGTCGTGCTCGCCCATCCTGAGGAGAACCTCGGCCCTCCGGAGATCGGTCCTCGCGAGGATCGTCCCTAGGTCGAGCTTCCGGGCCTCGTCGGCCGTCTCCTTGAGCATCGTCCGCGCCTGCTCGAGCTCGCCGCTCTCGCCAAGCGCGCGACCGAGCGCCGACTGCACCATGAGGAGCGTCACGCGGCCGCCGCAGCGTTCGCCGAACTCCCGCGCCTCGGCCAGGTGCTCGAGCGCGCGCTCCCCTTCCTTCCTCATGAGCTCGACGCGCCCCATCGCCAGGAGCACGTCCGCAACGAGCTCCTGGTTCCCGATCTCGCGGGCGAGCGCCAGAGCCCGCTCCGTCGACGTCAGGGCGTTCTGGCAGTGACCGAGAGCGCACTGGACCTTCGAGAGGCCGGCCAGCGTCGTGGCGATCCCGTTCTTGTCCTCGAGCTCGTCGTAGATGCGCAGCGCCTCGCTCCACGACTCGTGCGAAGCCGGGTATCGTCCCTGCGCAGACATGACGGCCGCCATGTACCCCCGAGTCTCGGCCTCGCCGTTCTTCCACCCGCTCTCGCGTGTGATCTTGAGCGCCTCGAGGTACCGGGACATCGCCTTCTCGTATCGGCCGCGCAGCCGCTCGATGTTCCCGAGGTAGTTGAGCGTGACCGCCATCCCCTTCTGCTCGCCGAGCTGTCGTCGCGCGTCGAGGGCGCGGTCGAAGTAGACCTCGGCGTCGTCGAGCTTCGCCTGCTTGAGATAGATGTTGCCGATGTCGTTCAGGCAGAGGATCTCAGCCATTCTGTCGCCGAGGTCCTGTTCGAGTTTGAGCGCCCTCTTGTAGCTCGTGAGCGCGTCGTCGAGGAGGCCCTGCTCCTCGTAGACCGTACCGATGTTGATCAGGTTCTCCGCGGTGCCCTGGTCGTCGCCCTGGTCCTCGCTGATCTCGAGGGCTTCCTTGTAGGTGGCAACCGAGCGCTCGTAGTCGCCCTTGACCTGGAAGACGACCGCCATGTTCGAGAGCGTCGCGCTCTCTCCGCGGCGGTCGCCGATCTTGCGTTTGATCTCCAGGGACTCGTTGTAGAACTTCACGGCCTCGTCGTACTTGTCCATCCAGAAGTGCGCGAGGCCGATCGCGTTCAGGACGGTCGCGCGGCCCTCCTCGTTGCCGAGGAGCGTGTTCAGCGAGAGGGCGCGGTACAGGAACTCGAGCGCCTCCTGACAGCTCCCCCGCTTGATGTGGACGCGCCCGAGCGCGAAGAGCGCGCCGACGAACTTCGGGTCGAGCTCGATCACGCGCTCGAGGTTCTCGAGGGCCTCGTCCCACTGCCCCTCGCGCTCGTACGCCTGCGCGAGCTCGTAGAACGCGCCGAGGTTGTTCGGAAGGAGCTCGGTCAGCTGCTCGAGCGACTCGATTGCTCGCGAGATCTCGCCCGACATCATCGCGTCCCGCGCCGTCACGAACAGCGCGTCGGGACGCGAGAGGTTCCCGATCCTCTCGAGCGCCGTGTGGACCTTCTCCTTCGCTTCCTGAATCCGTCCGGAGTTCGCGAGCGCCTCCCCGAGGTACGTGTAGGCGAGGGCGAACCCGCTGTCTTCCCCGATCGCCTCGTTGAACTGGTTGATCGCCTCGATGTTGTTCCCCTCGTGCAGCCTCGAGAGCCCGTCGATGTACGCCCGGATCGCTCCGGGACTCTGCGAGCCTCTCTCGCCGACCATCGTCGTGACGAGATCGCGCGCGCCCTCTGCCTCGACGGCGCGCCGCACCTCTGCGGTGAGGTGCGAGATGACGTTGAGGAGGTCGGCCTCGTCCTTCGCCTCCGCCTTGACACCGACGTCCTCGCCCGTCGCGGGACGCCGGATCGACACGTCGATCCTCGAGGCGGGCCCGAGCTTGACGAAACTCCCGCTCACGATCGTGTCGACCGAGAGGAACTCCCCCACCGTCTTGAGAGTCGGCTCGTCGAAGGTCGACTCCGGACCGAGCTTGAGGTCGGTCATGAGCTCGGCGAGGCGCTCGGACGGGACGACGCGCAGCGTGGCGACGCGCGCGAGGTCGCTCGTGAGCATCTCGGGGATACCGGCACTCATCCAGTCGGCGTCCGGGTTCCTGGTCGTGTTCTTGAACGGCAGGACCACGATCGCCGTGACGGGTTGCTCCGCGCCCGGCTTCGCGGCGACCGGCCCCGAGACGACGCCCGTCGCGCTCTCCCACACGGTGTCGTGTGTGGCGGCTCCGGTGGGCGCGCCCGGAGCGCCTCCGTCCGGCACCGGCGAGATGCTCGTGGTGCCGGGGACCGCTCCCGCTCCCGTGCCCGCCCCCGCGAACTGCGAGAGGTCCTCAGCGAGCGCCCCGCAGTCGGGGTACCGGTCGGCGGCCGTCTTCGCGAGTGCCCGCGCCACCACGCCCTGGAAGTCGCGCGGGACGCCCAGCTCGTCAGGGATCGGCTGCGGCGGGGAGTTCACGACCGAGTAGAGGATCTCGAAGTGATTGCTCCCGGGGAACGCGGGCCGCCCGGTCGTCATCTCGTAGAGGATCGCACCGACGGAGAAGACGTCGGTCGCCGCGTCGACCGCCTTCCCCCTCGCCTGTTCGGGAGACATGTATCGCGCGGTGCCCATCACGACACCCTCGGCCGTGAGGGCCACGACCGTCGCGTCCTCCTCCTGGCCCGACGCGCCCGGCATCAGCTTCGCGAGGCCGAAGTCGAGGATCTTGATGAGGCCGTCCGGGCGGATGCAGATATTCTCGGGCTTGATGTCGCGGTGGATGATCCCGAGTTCGTGCGCCTTGCCGAGGGCGGTCGAGAGCTGGGCCGCGATCTCGACGATCTCCCGGAACGGCATCGCCCCCACCGCCATTCTGTCGCGGAGGGTGCCGCCCTCGACGAACTCCATGGCGATGAACGTCGTGCCTTCGGATTCGTCGATCTCGTAGATCGTGGCGATGTTCGGGTGGTTGATGGCGGAGGCGGCCTGCGCCTCCCTTACGAAGCGCTGCACCCGCTCCTCGTCGGACGCGACCTCCTCTGAGAGCACCTTGAGGGCGACCTTCCGGCCGAGCTTGGTGTCCTGGGCAGCGTAGACGGTCCCCATCCCGCCGCGACCGACCTCTTCGATGATGCGGTAGTGCGTGATCGTCTGCCCGACCATGTCGACGGAATCCAGCTCGTGTCCTGGTGAGCGTCCCGGCGGGAGCGGCGCCCGGCGGCGGATTTGAACCCCTAGGCTAGCAGATGAGGGGTCTCGAGACCACAGCCTTCCCGGCGACCGCCTCCCGGTGCCCCCTGAAGGCCGCGGCGCGACCCCCGGCCCCGGGGGGAGCGCTCCGCACTCCCCCCTAAAGACGGTGCCGGCGGGAGAGCCCGCCGGCACCGGTGCAGAGTCGTCAGAGTGTGGATCTCGACTAGCGGATCAGGACGACCTTCGACGACCTGGACTCGCCCTCCGACTCGAGGCGCACGAAGTAGACGCCGGACGAGACCCGCTGCCCGTTGCTGTCCGTCCCGTCCCAGATGATCCGCTCGCTGCCTCCGTGGAGCCGTCCTTCGAACAGCGTCGAGACGAGGCGGCCGCTCGCGCTGTAGACGCGTGCAGCCACTTCCGCTCCGGCCGGACCGGTGAGCTCGATGAGAGACCGATCGTCCATCGGGCTCGTCGCAGAGAGCGCGAGCGTCGCCGGTGCCACGACCGGTCGGTCGCGTCCCATCGGGGACATGATCCGCTCCAGACTGAACATGAGCGTCTTCGACAGCGCGAGGATCTCACCGGCGAGGTTGTTCGGATAGGTGTCCGGGGTGCACCACCCGGCGAGAGAGCGGACCGTGAGATTAAGACGCTCGAGGACCCGGTGAGCCTCGCCCACGCGGCCTTCGTCGTAGAGCGCCTTCGCCTGCGTCGCGTACTTGCGGTACCGGGAGAGCCCTCCGTCCGGACAGAACTGGGTCCCCATCGGAATGGGGGCCGTGACCTTGGCGATGAGGCGCTGGAATTTGTACTCCGCGACAGTCGGGAGCGGGCGCATGTCCTCCACGAGGACGACCTCGCTGAACCGCCCGATCGTGCCGCGCGCGTCCTCGATCGGCCCCTCGATGGTCACGTCCCGGAAGGTGTCCTGCGTTCCGTGCGCGTAGAACATCCGCGCCCCTTCCATCCAGATCTCGACCTGGATGAGGCGGCTGTAGATCGACTCGGTGTCGACGTCGAAGAAGATGAACTCGCCTCTCCCTCCTGGCGGTTCGACGTAGGCCGGCACGAAGTTCCCGCCCGGGCTCACGAACTGTGTGCTCGTCTGGGCCGTGGCAGTCGTGTACCCGCCCTGCACGATCTCTTCGAAGATGATGTCAACGTTCTCGGTGGGGCTCGTCGGTACGTTCTGCCCCGGAGGGGACGGCGTGAACCCCGCCGCCACGACCGCGCGCGGCGTCACGAGCTGCCCCTCGCCCATGGGCGGCAAGACAAGATTGCCGTCCGCGTCGAAGCGATGGATCACGTTGTCGTAGGAATCGGTGACGTAGGTCGCTCCGTCGGCGCCGACCGAGATGTCCTGGAGTCCGGGACCGATCGGCTCTCCGTACGGGACCAGCTCCCCATCCTCGACACGGAAGACACCGTCATTGAAGTCGATGACCAGAATCTCGCCCCCGGGAGTGATCGAGAACGCACGGAGGTTCATGCGATCGGAGTCGAAGACGTTGTCGAGCCGCTCGAAGGTCGTCGGTCCCGTCCGCTCGACCTCTGCCATGAACGGAGGTGACACCGACAGCACAAGGATGTTCCCGGCCGTGTCGCCGAACGGCCAGACCTGGACGTCGCGGAGCTTGTCGCTGTCCTCGAAGACGACGGCGGTCTCCGCCGGTCCCGTGCCGTCGGGGAGATACTGGAGCTCGGGATCTCCATAGACGCAGTCGACGGTGTCACCCTCCACCCCGACCGTCCGGACGAGGTAGATGTCGCTCGAAGCGGCGTCCGGGTACGTCGCGTACGTCGGCGAACACCATCCGGCTTCGTCGAGGAGAGACACCGACTGGTCCTCGGGGTCGAAGAGGACGACGTTCCCTCCCCGGGCCAGTAGAAGCCTCCCCTCGCCGTCGAGTTCCATGTCCTCGATGCCCGGCTGCGGCATGTCGGGATTGACAAGCTCGCCCACCGTCTCGCCGAGGCTGAACTGGAAGATGTAGTGGCGGAACTGGTCGCTGACGTAGACCTGCGCCGTGGCCGCGGATGCCGTCAGCAGGGCTGCGACCAGAACCGCAGTCGCCGTCATTAAGCGTGGGCGTCGCATAGTCCTCTCCTCTCGGGGGCGCCGTTTCGCATGTTCGGGCCGCGGCCCGATCTCAGATGCGGAAATGTCGCCTCCGACACCGCCCGACCGCGGGGCATCCCCGTGCCGAGCAACGCCGGTACCCGTGGCGACATCCGCCCGTCACCAAATCGCCCTGTACTGCCCTACGGCAACCACCTGACGATCTGGCGCGGCGCGGTGTGTGACCAACTATTGTCCTGACACCTCACTATGATACGTGCAACTACTCATGTTGTCAATGACCTACATTCATGAGCGCTTGCTCATCTTCTGATGAGGAGACCGGGCCTGAGATGCAGGCCCGGTCCCTTGCTAAACGCGCAATCTGGGGCAATTCGTGGCCTACCTCAGAAGCACGACCTTCGCCGTCACGTTCTCGTCCTCCGACTCCACGCGAACGAAGTAGACACCCGCGGCGACGCGACGGCCGGAGCTGTCCGTGCCGTCCCAGACGATTCTCTCGACTCCGCCTGTCAGTCGGCCATCGTAGAGTGACGCGACGAGTCTCCCCGAGACGCTGTAGACGCGCGCTGTCACGCCGGCGTCCGCCGGACCCGAGAACTCGATCGTCGAAGAGCCCACCGCCGGGCTCTTCGCGGAGAGCGCAAGGCGCGCGATGCCCTCATCCAGACCGTCCCGCTGCCCGCTGGCCGCGCCGGGGACGAGCCCGAGGCTGAACATGAGCGTCTTGGAGCGAGCCAGGATCTCGCCCGAGACGTTGTCGGGCGTCGTGTCCGGTATGCACCAGTTCGCCTGGTCCCTCACGAGGCCGTTGAGACGCGCCAACTGCTCCAGCGCGTCGTCGACCTCGCCGAGGTCGTAGAGCTGCTCCGCCCTCAGCGCGAGCTGCTGGAGATGCAGGATCGATCCGAAGGGGCAGTAGCTGTTGTCGACGGGAGGCTGAATCGTGAGCAGGTTGAGAAGCCTCTCGAACTTGTACGCGATCACGGTCGTGAGCGGTCGCGTGTCCTCCGCCAGCACGACCTCGCTGAAGCGCGAGATCACGCCTCGCGCGTCCTCGATCGACCCGACGACGGTCCTGTCCCGGAAAGTGTCCTGCGTCCCGTGCGCGTAGAACAACCGGCTCCCCGGGAAGTACACGTCGACCTGGATGAGCATGCTGTAGACGCTCCCCGTGGAGATGTCGACGTAGGTGAAGTCCTCGCGTCCGCTCGCCGGGGACGCGAAGCCCGGGAGGTAGTTCCCGTTGGGGCTCGTGTGGCTGTCGCTCGGGGTGAGCGCGGCGGTCGTGTAGCCGCCTTCCTCGACAATCTCGAAGAGAATCTCCACGCCATCGGCCGGACTGACCATCACGTTCTCGCCCGCATGCGTCGGAGTGAACGCGGTGGCCTCGACGAGCCCCGGGAAGTTGACGCCGTCGGTGAGCGACGGATAGATGATGTTGCCACTGGGGTCGAGTCGCCACGTCACGTTCGTATACGAGTCGGTGACGTAGATCGTTCCGTCCGAGCCGACAGACACCTTCTCGTACGCGCCCTCCTGGAAAGGCAGCTGCCCGAACGGGACCAATTCACCGTCGTCGAGGACGTGGAGGCCTGTGCTGCTCTCCAGAACCACGATGTCCTCGTCCGGCGAGATCCCGAAGCTTATGAAGGACGACTCCTCGCCGCTGAAGAGGTCGTCGAGGCGGTCGAAGGTGGTCGGACCAGTGCGCTCGAAGTTCGCGAGGAAATACCCACTCCCTGTGTTGAAGCCGAGAACAAGGATGTTCCCCTCGCTGCTGCCGAACGGCCAGACCATCACCTCTCTGGGGATCTCGGCGGCGCCGAAGTAGTAGGCGGTCTGTCCCGGCCCGGTCCCCCCCGGCAGATACTGAAGTTCGGGCTCCTGCCTCGCCTGGGCATCCTCCCGCTCGCCGATGTACCTCCGGAGTACGTAGATGTCCTCGCTCAGCGCGTCGGGGTAGACGTCGCTCGCCTGCCAGTACCAGGTCGTGTCCTCGAGAACCGTCTCGAACTGCTCCACCACATCGAACAGGATGACGTCCCCGCCGTTCGCGAGGAGGAGGTTCCCGTCCTCGTTCAGAGCCATTCCATTGAGGGACCAGTACTGGTGCTGGGGATTGACGATCGTCCCGACCGTGTCCGCGTAGCTCCAGATGTATCCGCTGTAGTAGTCGCTCACGTAGACCTGCGCCGAGCAGAGTGCCGGCGCGGAGAGAATGATCGCAATCAGGAACAGCGCTCGATAGCAGACTCGCATAGGTCTCCTCTCCTTCCGACCTCCGCCGGGTAGACGAAGGCCCGCGGACAGCATCCTCCGGCACCTCGGACGGTGTCGACGCACACCACACCGTCGACGCGGCCCGAGGCCGGACTCTCTTCTCGCACTATGACGTTCACACAACACAATGGTACGCAACTTTGCCCTGCTTGTCAATGATCTTCACTCAGGTGGAGTCGACGGGGAGGTCTGCGCGAGGTGAGAAGGGAAGCGAGAGACGCGCCCCGTGTCGCCGGGCGTAAACGTAGAGCGCCCCCGCGGCATGGGCCGCGAGGGCGTCCGTGAGTTCCTGATGGTGCCAGGCCGGTGTCCTACTTGAGCATGACCATCTTCCGCTGAATCTGATACTCGCCGATCGTGAGGCGATAGAAGTAGACGCCCGACCCGAGCGCTCTCCCCTCGTCGTCGCGGCCGTACCAGACCGTCACGTGAGCCCCGGGTGCCTGCTGCCCGTCGACCAGCGTCTTCACCTTGCGGCCGGCGAGGTCGTAGATCGTCAGACGCACGTGACCTCCCGACGCCGGCACGGTGTACCTGATCGCCGTCGAAGGATTGAACGGATTCGGGAAGTTGTAGCTCGCGAAGGACTTGTCCTGGCCGTCCTCGGGCACCGAATTCCCGCAATCCGTGTACGTCCCGGTGTGGTCCGCGTCGGTCCAGGGCAGGTAGTCGACCGGCCCGAAGAACCACGCTTCGTCGACGCAGACGTCGCCCCAGTAGTTGTAGTCCGCGTCGACCTCGGCCGTGCTCAGGTTGAAGACGTGATACAGCCCTATGTCGACGAAGTCGTTCGCATCCGCGAGCGTCCTTCCGACCTCCGGCCCGGGATCCCCTGAGTTGTAGAGGCCGCTGAACGTGTTCGCGCTGAACGTGTTGCCCGACAGGAATGGCATGCACGTGTCAGCCACAGACACGCCGTTCTGGTTCCCCGTCAGCGTGTTCCCGAAGAGGAGCGGCGCTCCGCCGAACTGGCAGCTGATTCCGGTCTGGGCGTTCTGAACCACGCAGTCGGAGATCCGGACGTATGTCCCCCACGCGGCGATGCCGCTCGTGGCGAGACCGCCGCCGTCGATCGTAAACCCCTCGAACAGCGAGAGGTCGCTCAGGCCGCCTCCCGTGACGACCGTCCCGCCGGGCCACGCGATCGTGGTGGTTGCGGAGCCATCGGTGCTCATCACGAAGACGCCGTCCTTGAGAGTGATCGCCTCGTTGTAGGTGCCTGGGTCGACGAGCACGGTATCGAGCGCGGCCGAGGCGTCGATCGCTTCCTGGATCGTCCCGTACGGCGAGGGAACGGTGAGAACGTCGCCCGAACCGAGGTAGATCTGTTCCGAGTATCCGCTCCTCTGCGCCTCCGCGTCGCTCGCGGCGAGGCGATAGAAGTACGTCACCTCGGGATCGAGACCCTCGTCGACGAACATGGTGTCGGGCCCGAAGCCGACGAGGAGCACGGAGCTCAGAGGGGGCGCAATCGGAACCGTGTCGCGGTAGATCCAGTACCGGCGGAAGTCGCTCTCGCAGTTCGGATCCCACGCGAGGTGCACGTCGTTCCCGACCCACTCGGCCGTGATGCCCGACGGCGGCGACGGCGCGGGGTCGACCGTCACCTTCTCCGACCTAGCGCCCCGCCAGCCGGAGTCGTAGACGGGCAGAATCTCATAGGAGTAGTTGTCGCGAGGGCACTCGGTCGTCGACATGTCGATGAACTCCGTCACGCCAGCCGGAACCGAGCCAATTGAGTCCGGCGGATCGACGATCGTCGAGCGCTCGATGACGTAGTAGTCGATCGGGCCATCGCCGACGGTCCACGTCATCTCGTTGGCTCCCTCGACGAACGTAACGTCGAGGTCAGTCGGGCCGAGGTAGCAGAGCTCGCTGGGCACCTTGTTCGACGGCGCTCCCTCGAGCCCACCGGTGTCCACAGCGGAGACCCAGTAGTTGTGCGGAATGCACGCCGGAATCGTGATGTCGTTGAAGATCGTGTCCGGAGCGGCGACGGTGCCGATCTCGGTGGTAGGAACCTGCGTGGTGTCACGGTACACGATGTAGTAGTCGACCTCCGCCCTCTCCTCGGGTGGCGGCGGGCTCCACGACAGCTCGAGCGAGGCCCCCAGCTGGGCCACTTCGAGCTCCTGCGGACCGATGGGACACCCGATGCCGAGGGCGCCCATGTCGGTACCGAACTCGCCCGCCCCGAGCGTCTGGGACGTCGCGTGAACCGAGACGTCGCCGCCAGGTGCGTCGCAGAAGATCGGGTCGATCGAGATCGAACCCTCGCCGCCCGAGCACCCGCTGTACATCCCGGCGGTGTTGTCCCAGACGTCGTTGTAGGTAATGGTCGGGGTAGTCGTCATGCAGCCGATGCCGTAGCCCGTGTTCGACGCGACGATGTTGTTCTTGATCGTGGTGTCGAGGCTCGAAACGACCCGGATGCCGTCCCCGCCGTTCATTGCGATGGTATTGTTCTCGATGGCGTTGACCGTGATCTCGGAGTGGATCCCGTCACCGCCGTTCCCATAGATCGCCGTGTAGTACACCTTCACCACCGGGTTCGTGGCGTCGTTCATGAAGATCCCGTGGCTGGTGTTGTTCGCGACCTTCGTGAACTCGATCATCACGTCGCCGTCCGTCGCGCCCGTCGTCCCCGGCACCACGCCGATGCCCCGCCAGCAGTCGTGGATGTAGCAGTTCTGGACCTTCGCCTCGGTGTTCCTGAGGTAGATGCCGTAGCCGATAGGACCGGAGTTCCTGATCTCGAACCCGTCGATACGCATGTTGTCGTGGTTCAGTGCGCTGATGACGTGCCCCACGCCACCGCCGTCGATGATGGTCGGATAGAGCGAGGGATCGCGGACGGTGAACGTGGGATCGTAGCCACCGAGGATCGTACGGTAGTCCTCGAGGGTGAGCGCCCCAGTGTAGGTCCCGCCCGCGACGCGGATCACGTCGCCTCGGTTCGAATTGTCGATCGCGTCCTGGATCGTCGAGAACTCGTCAGGAACGTAGCGATCCGTGGGGGCGTGCGCGTTGATCGGTCTCAGCGCGCCCGTGCCGATGCGGCAGGTGCCGTACTTGACCCAGCCGAACCCCGCGAATCCCCACCCCGGACCCCAGCTGTTCTTGATGAGCCACGCCCCGCTGCCGCCGCACAGCGAGTCGTCCCAGCCGATGATCACCACGGCGTGATTCGTGGGGTCGCTCCCGGCGTGCTGGTAGCAGCCGCCGGTGTAACCGGAGAGGTCATCGTACGCGGTGATCGAGACGGAGATGG